>JAQWNF010000046.1 GCA_029246415.1 Glaciecola sp. | reverse complement strand
AGAAAGGTCTGCAGAGCCTGCTCAGTAAGGCTTAGAAAGCAAAAAGCCCCGAACATTTCTGCTCAGGGCTCTTAGAATAATGGTGCCTCGACCCGGGATCGAACAAAAGTCCATAAAAGTCCCAAAACGCCCATTAATACTGATATATAGTGACTTTTTAGTCTTGTTATGTCTTGTTAAGCTTGTTGAAATACCGTCAATTATGCGGTATTTTTAACGGTATCAGTCATTATTAGAGTTACCAATGAAACGTTCACTTACAGACGCTAAAGTTAAAAATCTAAAACCTAAGGACAAATCTTATAAAATAGCTGATGGTGGTGGATTATATTTATTCATTAGTAAAGCTGGCACTAAATCATTTAGGTATGACACTGCATTAAATGGGAAAAGGTTTACTGTCACAATTGGTACTTATCCCTCTATCACACTAGCTGATGCTAGAAAAAAGCACGAGGATGATAGAGTGCTGATCAAAAAAGGAGTTGACCCAAGAGCGGCATCTTCAAAAACAAAATCATTTAGCTATTACGCCGTTGAACAAATGAAAACTTTACAATTAGCTAGTGGAACATATGAAAAACGTCTTGGGCGAATGCAAATGTATTTATTCCCCAAACTCGACAAAACAGATGTGTTAACTGTGACAACTTTAGATCTTTTAAAGCTTATAAAGCCCATAGCAGAGGCTGGCAAAGACGATACTGCCAAGCGTTTATCATATTATTGCAAACAAACATTCGATTATTTGCTTACCCTTCAACTTATCACAAGTAACCCAGCAGAAGGACTTCAGCGTTTACTTCCAAAAGTAACAAAACCACAGAACTTTGCACATTTAACAGACGTCAAAGATATAAAACTTTTTTTAAAGGCGATGGAACAACAAAAAGGTGACTTTGCTGTAAAAATGGCACTTCGCTTTCAAACTTTAGTTTTTTTAAGGCCATTTAACGTCAGATTTTTGAAATGGTCTTATATTGATTTTACAAATAAGCTTATAACCTTCCCGGCTGAAGATATGAAGATGAATAGAAATCATAAAGTTCCATTATCAGCTCAAGCCTTGCAAATTCTTCGTCAAATGCAACCTCTAACTGGTAAATACGAATATGTATTCTTAACATCTATTAGTATTAACGCAAGCAAAAAGCCCATGACAGAAAACACCTTAAATGTAGCAATTACCCGGTTAGTTAACCCTGATACTAATGAACATTTCGGACGTGGATTTTTAACCTCACATGGAATTAGGCATACTGCGAGTACGCAACTTAATGAATTAGGGTTTAATGCAGATGCAATTGAATTACAATTAGCACACGCTCCTCGTGATAGAGTGAGAGCCGTTTACAATAAAGCAGAACTGATGCCTGAACGCATTAAAATGATGCAGGCTTGGGCCGACTACTTAGATGAATTGAAAAATGCTAACTAAAAAATTAAAACGTATCACCGAATTTGGTGCGATAGATAAGATACTTGAAGATGGGCTAGCAGGTAAAATTAAACTGTACACCAAACTTAAAGCAGATGTACAATTATCAATTAACAGAATAAAGCATCTACCAATGAATGGAGGGGCATCAAGAAAAATTATTCTGGAGAAAAATATACCATATCAGCATCATATATCTGGTGAAACTATTGAGCTAGGCTTTGAAGCAATTGAAGCCCTCAATACATATGGAGGATTATCTAATGAGCATCTTGCTCTCGTTTTTCAGTTAGATGATTCCTATGAACTTAGTTCTATAAAAGGTATTAAGCCAATCACATTCAGGGATGTTTATACTGAAGAGCCCGATAGTGAATGGCAAGCCTCGTATATACATTTAATTGAGATTGCTATAAAAGAGCTAAGTAAAGCAAACAAATCAACCAACGCTAAACATGTGCATGAATGGATATCAAGCGAGCTTAAATCAAACAATAGTGAATTTAAGACTTTTTTAGATGGAATTAGCGCCTACGACCCCACTAAAAAACCAAACGATAAAGGTTACGATAGCGAGCTCTCGCCATACAGTCAAACATACAATCACAACATTGTGCTCAAATATAATAATTCCAAACCCGTGGAAAGGTGGAACTTTAATAATCAAGTATCTAAAGTTAAAAAGAAATTAAAATCATCATCTTCGTCATCTTGATGACAATTTCCCTATAAGACTTCGCTAATCTGCCCCTTGAAGCGCACGGCATTGGTTCCGTTGCGCATAAAAGAGGCGTCCAAAAATGACACCATTAATTAAGTTGGCCGAAGTAATGGCTATAACAAAGAAATCTCGCTCGAGTGTGTATGCTGAGGCTAAAGATGGCCGATTCCCTAAACCTATCAAATTATCTGAACGCTCAAGCGCTTGGGTAGTTTCTGAAGTGCAAGACTGGATTGAATCAAAAATCCAGCAGCGTGATGAGGAGGCAGCGTAATGACCATCTATTTAGAACAAGCAGTAACGCACTACGTCAATAGTCGACTCACTGAACAACAGAGCTTAGTAGTTGAAAAGCTAATTGTAAAAGGAGAAATAACTGATAGGGAGATGATTGATTTAGGTATCAAAGGCCCTTCAGCGTTAATTAAAAGTTTACGGCAAATGGGTTTAGAAATTATTACTGTTCCGCCCACTTTTACTATCGGCGCTTATGGTAAAAAAAACTACCTCACCCCTTTAACATTCCGCATCGATGCTGAAGCATTATTAGAGAAAATTACTTATGAATAACGTTTTAAACAAAAAAAACGACCTGCAAGCCGGCAAGCAAACACAGGTCGTTCCTATTAACTCAGCTAACATGAAGAACAAACTAACGTTTGCTTTAATGTACGCTAATTACAATTTTAACATATTTCCATGTAAACCAAACACTAAAATCCCTGCTGTTTCAGGATGGAAGGAGGCAGCAACTTGTGACCTTGATACAATTCAAGCTTGGTGGACACAGAACCCTGAATACAACATCGGTGTGGTTGCAGATAGACATATTGTACTGGATGTTGATATTAAGCCTGAAGATGCCCTTGATGGCTTTACTAGTTTGCGGCAGCATCCTGAGCTACCTATGACTTTTACGGTGAATACACCCAGTGGTGGGAAGCATTATTATTTTGATACTGATGATGCATCTACACTAACAATCTGTCAGGGGTTTGAGCCCGGCTTAGATATTCGTGCTGGTGGCAACGGTTACAGTATTGGTATTGGCAGTAGTATCAATGGTGTGAATTATTCGACGACTAGCGATACTTTTGATTTAGCTATAGCCCCGGATTGGGTCTTACAAGCGGCAACAAAGAAGCGTTCTGTTTCTGCGAAGCCTAAACTCCATGTAATGAGTAATACTGACGCTAAAACACCATTAGATAATATAGCAGAGGCATTAACTTACATTGACCCTGATTCAGATTATGAACAATGGATTAACATCGGGATGGCTATTCACAGTGAATATCCAGATATACAAGGGCTTGAGTTGTGGGATAACTGGTCCAGTGAAGGTAAAAAATATCAGCTCAGTGAGTGTGAGAAGCATTGGGATGGTTTTGATGATGATAAAGGTATTACAATCGCAACGCTGTTTTATTATGCCCCTGATTATCAAAAGTCCAAAAATGGATGCGTGGAGTTTCAAAATATTTATGGTGAAAACGATACGACATTAGCGGAATTTCTGATTAATCAGTATCAATCCACGATTGTGTATCATAGCACGTTGAAGCAATGGTTTGTGTTTGCTGATGGTGCATGGGTAAACGCTGAAGATGCCGATAGATTAGTGTTTGAACGCTATAAGCAAATGGTCAATCTGCTTAAGCAACAGCTACTATCTGGGTTGTATGTACCGATGTCTTTGACTTGGCTGAATAAAGCAATGAACAATGCAAGTATTCGTTCAGTTCTTAAAATTATGGAAACACAACTGTCCATAGGTGTCGATAAATTAGATGCTAACCCAAACTTAATTGGATTAAAGACGGATGTTTACGACATATCCACTGATTCAATAAGGCCGGCGACGGGTGAAGACTTAGTCATAAAGTCATTAGGAGCCTGTCACGATAAACACGCCACTTGCCCTAGGTGGGAAGAGTTTATTCTTGTCGCCATGCAAAACGATAAAAAGATGGTCGATTATCTCCAGCGATTAGTTGGGTATTTTTTGACGGCAAGCATTAGTGAGCAACAGATTTTTTTCTTCTACGGAAGTGGAGCTAATGGTAAATCAACCTTCTTAGACTTGGTAAAAGCTTTGCTAGGTGATTACGCTGTAAAAATTAGCTCAGACGTCATCATGAAAGGGAATTCGGGAAGCCGCTCAAATGCTGTCATGGCTGGCATTGCAAACTTAGCAGGGGTTAGGTTAGCGATAACCGACGAGATGGATGACAACAGTGCTGCATTTGATACACAAACACTTAAATCTCTATCCGGTGATGAGGAAGTGACGGGAAGACATCTTTATTGTAACCCTGTCACGTTTAAATCAACCGCTAAGATTGTGATGTATGGTAATGATAAACCCTATGGCAATATCAATGACGAAGGGTTTTGGCGACGAATGCGATTTATCCATTTTGGCTATGTCGTTCCCCAAGAGCAGCGTGACCCTAATTTACTCAGTACATTAAAAGCAGAAATGCCTGGTATTTTTAACTGGGCACTACATGGACTTGCTGAATGGAAGCGACAAGGTTTAAACGCCCCAGAAAAGGTCGTCAACGATAGCGCGGAGTACAAAAAGGAGCTGGATAGTATCACTGAGTATTTTGATGAAAATATACAATATCAGCCAAACCACGTAATCACATCGAAGGCTTTGTTTGAGAGTTACCTTAGTTGGTGCGACGAAAATTTACTCACGCCAGAGCAAAGAGCTAGCTTTAGTCGAAAATGTGGCCAATACTTCAAGCTTCATCCAAATGTAGAGCCATACAAAACCAATAAAAGCCGTGGTTATAAAGGTGTTTATTTGAAATAGGCAAAAGTGACACCGGTGACGGCAGATATATAACTTATTTATTTTTGTATTTTGCATAAAAAACTTAAGTTTATTTATTGCCGTCACTAACGCCACTCCATGTTTTATAATGTAAAAGTAGATCCTTTCACTAGTGCAATTTAACATTGCGCTAGTGCAAGGGGTCCAGCAAGCGAAGCGCGATAGCTGTATAGAACTGTATGGCATTGTAAGACGTTTTTAGGTGATGATAGTGTACTTATTACCTAGTTCCCTTTACAGCCAAATACGATCCTTACGGGGGGTATACGAACTAGTGTTGTACGCATTAGCAAGTAATGGTCTCAAACAAAATTTGATTAATTTTATGTATGGCTGTGATGGTAAATAATGAAATTTTCATAGGCGCTGGACGACAACTAGAAATTGAACTTGAAATTGATCCTAGTAATTTACCGAAATACTTTGGGTTTATACTAGGTACTAACGATGAGAAAAATGAAGAGACATTACTCACATATGATAATGTTAATAATGAATTCCATGTTGATACTCGTCGTAGTTCATTAAATACTAATGTTTTTAAACAAAAGCGAACAGGAACAATCGATTTACTCACTTATGGTAAACCATATCATTTTCGTTTATTTATAGATCACTCAAATGTAGATGTTTTTATAAATAATTCATTAGCGTTTTCGTTTCGAATGTATCCTAGTTTAATAGATAGCGATCAAACAAGATTTTTTGTTTCTGATCCAACTAAGGTTATAGCTTTGTCGGTTTGGGAGTTAATGAGCTCGGAACAAACGCCAACTAAATATTCAGAACCTATTTCTATTAATCAAATAGCTCAAGGTGTAAAGCTACCATTAGGAAGCTTTGATCAAGTGATTGGTGATTTTGACGATGCTTTGTCTATGTTGCAAGAAGGGTGGTTCACTACTGGAGATTTTAGACAACCCACAAATAGTAATAGTTGGGCAGGTACAAGCGCGGTTACCAAAATTGGAATCAATGCAGTAAGCACCTGCGAAATCAACAATAATGAAAAAGGATGTGATAGTCCAACGGGAATGTTTGTTTCGCCATTATTTAAAGTCAACGAGAAAAATCCATTTCTAAGTTTATTAATGAGTGGTGGTGATGGCACTGACGATATTAGATTAGAGCTGGTCGATAATGTTAGTAATAAAATACTGTTGAAATACTCTCCAAACAACTGTACTCCTTCATTTATAGATGGTAACGATGACTGGGTAAATTTTGATCTTAGTGAGTATATTGGAAGACAATTACAAATTAGAATTATTGACCAACATACTAAAGGTTGTGGCTTTGTAAGCTTTGATCATATTCATTTGAGAGAAACCCCTATTTAATTAAATAAAGTCAAAACATTGAAATAACGGTTAGTGGAGATATTTATTATTAATTTATAACATATTTAAATGATGATGCGTTTATTTTTGCTAATCATGTTATTTCGGCTGCGATAAAAGTAATTTTCTTGAAACGTAAACATCTATTCTTTAAGTTGAAGGAGTATTTAATTCTGCTGGTGGGGGTTTAAGTAAAAAATATGAGATAACTACAAATACACTAACTATTATACCCATAAATATATATGATTGTGAAAAACCCATGTGGTCATACATTTTACCAGCTACTACAGACAAACCAGATGCTGCTACTTGAGTCATGAATTGGAACCCAACTAAGTAAACGGTTGCAGATAATCGCGGATCAAACGAATAGGCAATGTACTTAAATATCGAAATTAACATGATGGGTAATTCTATAGCATGTAATAGTTTAAGTGCAGAAATACTGATTGGATCTTCAACAATACCAGATCCTAAAACGCGTATAGCCATAATGATCCCACTTAAAATCAAGCCGTTTTTAGCTCCAATTTTGTTGACTAATAATGGGGCTAAAAACATACCTCCTGCCTCTAAGAAAACTTGAAATGAATTTAAATAACCAAACATTTCGTTACCTTTAGCTAAAGATTCAAATAATGAAGAAAAATAGATCGGAAATTGTTGGTCAAACACTGCGTAGATACAAGTTACCCCAATAACAAATACAGAAAGAGACCAAAATTCTTTTAATTTAAGTAATCCAAATGCATCTTTAATTGTAACAGCTTGAGTTAATAACTTTTCTTGATCATGTTGAGATTGCAATTCTGTTATTTTGACAAAAGCAAGTGCTACTAAGAAAATAAGTGCGCATGCACTTGCTAAAATGAAATTTAAATTAGGGTCTATATTAAACAATTTACCTGCAAAAAATGTAGCTAGAGCCCAGCCTAACGATCCCCACATGCGAGCTTTTCCAAATTCAAAGTTAGAAAGCCTTGCAATACGATCTATATAAGATTCCAACAAACCTATAGCGCAACCAAAAGTTATTGCAGAAAACAATCCACCTAAAATTGCTCCTACTATGAATGCATTTTTTAACAAAGGTCCATAGATATATATCATAAATGGACCACTTGACAATAATAACAAACTAACAATAAATAATAGCCACTTTTTCACTCCTAATTTATCTTGGAAATAGCCATAGGCGGGTCCAATAAAAAGTGCTGCGATTGCATTTATCGAAAATATTAAACCCGTTTGTTGACCACTTAAATTAATAGATTGATTCAACCAAATGGGAAAGATAGAAAAACAAAATGACCAAGTTAAAAAGAAGCTAAATAAACAAATACTTAATAACCAATAATTTCGAGTTGATACTGAAGTAGACATTATATAGAGCCTTTGATTACTTGACTGAGTGTGATTGACGTTTAATTAATGAGCCACTAACTTGATAAACTTCTTCATGTACAGATTCGTTAATCGCAAGTTCTGCTGCTTTTTTTCCCATTTCATAATAGGGTAATGAGACGGTGGTTAAATTAGGTAATAAATTAGTAGCAATCATTTTATAATCATCGTACCCGACGATACTAATATCCTCCGGGATTGAGTATCCCATTCGTCGAACCAACATAAATACCCGCATCGCCATTTTATCATTACCACACATTATTGCTGTCGGGGGAGATGGCATGTTAAATAAGTTTTCCATAATGTTAGGTAATTGGTCGAACTCATCTTCAGGGTGATGACAAACCCCTTCTATAATCAGTTGTTTATCTGCTTTTAGATTATGTTGTTGATGTGCTTCTTTATAACCAGTAACCCTTAATAAAGTTGCTTGCATGTCATTAAATAATGTTAAATAAGCTATACGTTGATGACCTGTATTTAATAACGTATTTGTTATTTCAAATGCGCCTAACTTGTCATTTGGGACAATAGTGGGATGGCGAAGTTTTGCTTCAAAACAATTGACTAATATAAGTGGGCACTTATTAAACGCTTGTTCTATATGTACCTCACGGTGGTACATCGTGGCGTAAATTATAGCTTGCGCTCGTTGCTGGCGAAAGTCGGTAACTAATCGTTCAAAATTTTTAGGATTGCCGCCCGATTCACCAATCATCAGTAATTTATTATGCTTTTCACATTCAGCCTGAATACCTGCGACAATTTCAAATGCATCTGGTGTTGTAGTCAATCCCTCAGCTATAAGACATACAATACCTTTTTGTTGACCACGCAATGATTGAGCGGCTGCTGAAGGGTAATATTCAAGTTCAGCCATTACACGTTTAACTTTATCTTTAGTTTTATCAGCAACATTATCTTGACCACTTAAAATACGAGACACCGTCTTAACCGATACACCCGCTTTTTTTGCAACATCTGTAATAGAAGCCATATGATAATCCTAATTTTGTAAACTCTTGACATTATAAGTTCATTGTAGCAGAATAAAATAGCTATCGGTAGACATTTATCGAAAATATTCCCTAAAAATTTGAAAATACTTATGAAAATTGAAAACAACAAGAACTGGAAGCCCAACCTTCATTTCTTTAAAGAAGGACATTGGATAAACGATCCAAATGGATTAGTTTATTATCAAAACGAATACCACTTATTTTACCAAATGAATCCAGATGACATAGTTTGGGGTAATATGCACTGGGGCCACGCGGTATCATCTGATGGTCTACATTGGACACATTGTCCAATCGCTTTGTTTGCAGAGCCTGATGGATTAGGGTATATATTTTCGGGTGGTGGTGTTGTAGACCAAAGAAATACCTCTGGTTTTCAAGAAGGAGATATTACACCTGTCGTTTTAAGTTTTACTCATCACGATAAAGATGCTGTGCAACGTCAAAGCTTGGCTTACAGCTCAGATGGATTAAAAACATTTCATAAATATGAAGGGAATCCAATAATCGACAATCCTGGTTTGAAGGATTTTAGAGACCCTAAAATTATTTGGGTAGATAATTTAAACCAATGGGTAATGACGGTTGTAGCTGGCCAATGTGCACAGTTTTATAGTTCTTCTGATTTAAAAGAATGGAATTACCTTTCTAAATTTGGTGAGGGTTTTGGATGTCATGATGGTGTATGGGAATGCCCTGATTTATTTCCGCTTATTTGTGCTGATACTGGGGAAACAAAATGGGTATTGCTGATTAGTATTAACCCCGGTGGCTTTAATGGTGGATCAGCTATGCAATATTTTATCGGCGATTTTGTCGATGGAGTATTTAGCTGCGAAGACAAACAAACTAGATGGCTAGATTACGGTACTGATTTTTATGCTGCAATTAGCTTTGACAACATAGACTTAGCAAATAAAAAACGTCGTGTAATAGCTTGGATGAGTAATTGGCATTACGCTAACGAAACACCTAGTTCAAGTTATCGTAGTGCAATGACACTTCCTAGAGATATTGAATTAGTAGAAATTGATAATCA
>JAQWNF010000015.1 GCA_029246415.1 Glaciecola sp. | reverse complement strand
ATCTTCAGCTTAGACCTGTGTCTAAGACACAGGTCAAGTACTAATTCTAGTGAATAAGCTAAAAACTAATTTTTTGGTAAAAGAGAAATCTCGGTCAAAATCGACAGCATTAAGTACTGTAAATAGCAATAGTTTGAGCATTTCCATAATGCCTTTCCAAATATCGTACTAATCGTTCAAAACAATTGATTATTTAAATCAATGAATAAGTCATTCTATTTTTGATGGGAGTGGCGAAAAAAAGACGCACTGATCCTGTGATTAGCCAATAATTGGTGGACGATAAAGTAAGAGATGGATACCAGATTTTGGTAGGGGTGTACGCTGTAGAATTAGCTCAGAATGAATATTGCAAATACCTTCGTCTTGCGCTTCCACAAGATAGGCATTTAAATGAAAGCTTGTACAAAAACCGCCTTCACAACAAACACAATCACTAGCTTTGCATTTTTCACAGACTTCATCACCATGACGGTGTTTAGAATCTTGCGAGTTTACAGTGTGATAGTGACTATTGTCATTCATTGATTGATGGTGAATATTTTTGCTTCGTTGCATAATATGCGTGTCGGAAGATCCATTTTGATGTTCTTCACAATTCATTGGCTTAGCTGTAGCAAAACTATGCTGCGTAAGCAACACAGTTATTATTACTATTTTAAACCACCTGAAAAGTCCAAACATTATCATTCCTTCTTTAGCACCTACAATATTAGCCACTTTATAAAAATAATTTTATGATCTTGATCAACCTTTGAACTAAAACCTAAACTTTTTACTTTTTACTTTTTACTTTTTACTTTTTACTTTTTACTTTTTACTTTTTACTTTTTACTTTTTACTTTTTACTTTTTTAAACAGCTTAAACTTCACAAGTATAAAAGGGGTGTCTAATTTATACTCATGAGATTGAAGCCAAGCATGAGCACCATTAAAAGAAATAAAAACCCTACGCTCATAACTAGGTATTGAGTAATGGATCATTTTTCCAATTGTTCAGCTTTAAGCACAGTACTTTGCAACAATCGGTTCTATCCCGGGCACATCCAATTCCCGTTCATCAAAAGTGATAAAATGGCCTATTGTACGTCTTTCAATGGCGATGTTTTTTGCCTTGACTCTTTAACCTTAACCATTCGCCAACTTTACTTCTTAGCTGATATTCCACCTTGATAGGTATACACCAGACTGGCACCGACTGAAAACAAGAAGTAGCTTACTATTACTGCTCTTAGTTCTTTCCAAAAAAACTATTAGCTAGGCCTTTCCTAACATAACTAAAATGGTTTAAATCCCAAAAAACGAAAGCTACCATCAATATAGTTGCGGTAGCTCTCATCAAGTCAATATAGTATTTCTTCATATCAGAGCCAGAACTTGATACCTGCAACAAAAGCAGTATCACGAGTACTTTGCCCATTTAACTTCGCAAAGTCGGCTGTATTACCAAATTTATTTGTCCACTCAACGCCAACATAGGGAGCAAACTGGCGGGTAAACTCATAACGAACCCGAAAACCAATAGCACTGCTAGACAAGCCACTACCAAGGTTATTTTGGACGTCATCCTTACCGTAAAGCGTCAACTCTGCTCGTGGTTGAACAATTAACTTTTGAGTAAGTAATAGCTCATACTCAGCTTCGATCGAAAATGCACTATTACCTTGCTCTCCTAAATACGCAGTCATATCAATTTCAAACCAGTAGGGGGCTAGACCTTGTAAACCAAAAGCTAGCCATTTGCGGTTTTCACCTTCGTTATTGTAATCAAGTCGAATACCGACTTGTGTATCCCAATAAGCAGATATTGCGTGGCCCCATAGAAAATCTGTTTGGTTCTCCTCTAAATTACCTTCGCTAAAATCTCCTTCAGTTTTGATGACTAATCTATCAAAAGTAGTGCCATACCATGCCTGAAAGTCAAAAACACCTGCGTTTGTTTGCTCATTATATTCAAGACGATCCCCTAGTAGCGCGTAAAATGAATGCTCATCTGCCAAAGTCAGTCGTTTGTCGCTACTGAGTGCATAAGGGCCTTCAGTCAAAGTTGTACCTGCTGCATAAGCATGGGGGTCTCTAGCATCTTTAGGTGCATCTCCACCTTGTGCTTGCATTTTAGAATCACCCATCTCAGTCATCTCATCTTTTGCAGATACAGATACACTTATAAGGGGCAAACCTATTAATAATAGTCTTAACGTATTGGTTAGTATTAATTTTTTCATGATACAACTACCTCTCTAAACATACCTGCATCCATGTGGAATAATAAATGGCAATGCCATGCCCAGCGACCTACGTCATGAGGTGTTGTTAAAAAACTAATTCTTTGCGCTGGTTGTACAGGGATAGTATGGCGACGAACCTGTACATCACCTTTTTCATTCTCCAAATCGCTCCACATACCATGCAGGTGCATGGGATGTGTCATCATTGTATCGTTTTGTAAAATAACTCTTAAACGTTGATTATGCTTCATGTGAACTGGCGTGCTTTTTCCAAATTCCAAGCCATCAAATGACCAGCTATAACGCTCCATGTTTCCAGTTAAATGTAATTCAATTTCAGCCTCTGGCTCTTGCTGGTTTGTAATTCCCTCAAGAGAATGTAAATCTGCAAGTGTTAAAACACGGCGTCCATTTTTACGTAAACCTATACCGGGATCATCAAGGTTTGTTCTAGGCATATCAACACGCATATCAACAGAAGCTCCATACTCTGTTTTTGCATGACGCACTTTAGTGCTAGCAACAGCTAATGGGTTTTTAGTCATTCCATGTTTACTATGATCCATTGCCATCGCTCCATGACCCATTGCACTATGATCCATTTTATTAGAATTCATGCCCGACATACCTGCCGTATCAGCCATTGTAGAATGCACACTATCATGGGTCATATTGCCCATCATATCTGTCATCGTTAACCATTCAACGGGGTCTAAAGAAGGTACTGGTGCATCAACGTTAGGTGCCATTGATAAAGTACCTTTAGCATAACCTGAGCGATCCATGCTTTGTGCAAAAATCGTATATGCATCATTTTTTGGCTCGACAAGTACATCATAAGTTTCACCGGGACCAAATCTAAATTCATCTACTGTCACAGGTTCAACATTTTGTCCATCAGCTTGTACAACTGTTAACTTCAGCTCAGGTATTCTTACATCAAAAAACGTATTGCTAGAACCGTTAATAAATCTAAGCCTAACCTTTTCGCCAGCTTTAAACATTCCACGCCAGTTTGTCAAAGGCGCACAACCATTCATTAAAAAAGTCATTGCAGATGCTGATAAGTCTGCAAGATCTGTAGGGTTCATTCTCATTTTATTCCACATTTCCCGGCGTTGTAGTGCATTTGAAACGCTGCTATTTGAAATGTCATCAAAAAACTCTGGAACAGTAGGTTGATTAAAGTTAAATACATCGCTCTGTACTTTTAACTTGCGGAACAAATCCATTGGGTCATCATCAGTCCAATCAGACAATTGGATAACATGCTCATTGTCAGCACTAATAATATCCTTTTCTCTTGGCTCAATAATTAATGCGCCGTACATACCTGTCATTTCTTGAAAGCCACTGTGTGAGTGATACCAATATGTGCCGCTTTGTTGCAGCTTAAATTTATAAACAAAGGTTTCACCCGGCATTATACCTTTAAAGCTAATACCCGGTACGCCATCCATTTGATACGGAAGAATGATCCCATGCCAATGAATTGAACTCGGCACTGATAATTTATTAGTTACCCTGATAGTAACGTCATCACCTTCTCTGAGGCGCAAGGTAGGAGCTGGTATTGAGCCATTGATTGTTGTAGCCATTCTTACAACACCTGTGAAGTTTACGGGTGACTCATCTATCAC
>JAQWNF010000045.1 GCA_029246415.1 Glaciecola sp. | reverse complement strand
ATGCTCAAACTATTGCTATTTACAGTACTTAATGCTGTCGATTTTGACCGAGATTTCTCTTTTACCAAAAAATTAGTTTTTAGCTTATTCACTAGAATTAGTACTTGACCTGTGTCTTAGACACAGGTCTAAGCTGAAGATGAGAGTACAAACTTAGCTAAAAAACTGAGGAGTGAATATGAAAGTTGCGGAGCTGGCAAAAAGCCTTGGAACGACTGCTGATACGGTGCGCTATTACACCAGATTAGGATTGTTAAAACCTGCTAAGTCAGTGAACGGCTACAAGTCATACTCGAATAAAGAAGTATCGAGACTTAAATTCATTTTAAGTGCCAGAAACCTTGGTTTTTCCGTTGCAGATATCAAGGAAATTATTAATGAATCTGAAGATGGTAAAAGTGCGTGCCCATTAGTCAGAAGCCTGATCAAAGAGCGGCTTGAAGAAACAGAAAAGCAGTTTCAAGCAATGTTGGCACTTCGAGGAAAAATGTCTTCTGCGCTTTCTCGATGGGAAGAAATGGAAGACAAAGCACCGACTGCAAACATGGTTTGTCATCTCATCGAAAACTTTGAGCAAATTAAAAAAGCATAGGAGGAAAAAGGGTGGCTACTAACACAAATATAAAAACTGAATCAGGCTGTTGCTGTCAGGCAAAAGCTCAATCCTCTTCGTGTAAAAGTAAGGAGAATACGTTGGAGAAAGTATCACATAACCAACAGCTTATCATTGAAGGTGCTGGGTGTGCTAGCTGTGTAGGCAAAATTGAAGGGGCGTTGAAGGCAACTCTTGGAGTCGTCAGTGCGGAAATGAATTTTGCTGATAGGACAGTAACAGTTTATGGGACAGCTAAAACAAAAGAATTGATCAAAGCTGTTGAGTCAGTGGGGTATAACGCGAAGCCAATTGATGATAGCTCAGCAACAGATGCGCTTGATGAGAAAGAGGCGGCTGATTGGGCATATTATAAGAAGCTAATGCGCGATACGTTTATTGCCCTTTCACTCGGCGTTCCTTTGATGATCTACAGCATTGTAGTTGGAGAAATGACGGTTGAAACAAACCTTGAACGAATTTCTTGGTTGGTTGTAGGCATTTTAACTTTTGGTGTTATGTATTTTTCAGGCAAGCATTTCTATGTAGGAGCATGGAAGAGCTTCAAAAATCATTCAGCCAATATGGACACCCTAATTGCTTTAGGAACAGGCACGGCTTGGTTGTATTCGATGGTTGTCGTGTTTGCACCTGACGCTGTTCCATTGATGGCACGGCATGTTTATTTTGAAGCTACCGCCATGATCATTGGCTTAATTGATTTAGGTTTAGCATTAGAAATCAAAGCCAGAGGTAAAACCTCTGAGGCCATTAAACGTCTTATCGGCTTGCAAGCCAAAACAGCAACCGTGGTTCGTGACAACAAAGAAGTTCAGATAGGTATTGAGCAGGTTTTATTTAACGATATTGTGAAGGTAAAACCGGGTGAAAAAATTCCCGTCGATGGCGTGGTATTGGAAGGACACACCTCTATTGATGAGTCCATGCTGACAGGCGAACCTATGCCTGCTGAAAAAGCTGAAGAAGATGAGGTTGTCGCAGGTACTTTGAACAAATCAGGCATGATTTTATTTAGAGCCACACGCGTTGGTAAAGACACGGCGCTTGCACAAATCATCAATATGGTGAAACGAGCACAAAATTCAAAACCGCCGATTGGCCGTTTGGCCGATGTTATTTCAGCTTTTTTCGTACCTGTCGTGATGATCACCTCTGTGTTAAGTGCGCTAGCATGGCTTAACTTTGGACCTGAGCCAGCCATTGCTTTTGCCATCGTTTCAGCAACTACTGTGCTTATTATTGCCTGCCCGTGTGCTTTAGGCTTGGCAACACCCATGTCTGTCATGGTGGGAGTAGGAAAAGCAGCAGAAGCCGGAGTGCTTATTCGCAACGGTGAGGCACTGCAAACCGCCTCTAAAATCACTGCCATGATTTTAGATAAAACGGGCACTATTACTGAAGGGGCACCTAAGGTAACCGATATTATTTTAGCAAAAGCTACTGACGAAAAAGACGTACTACAGCTTGCAGCAAGTTTAGAAAGCGGCTCAGAGCATCCTTTAGCGCAAGCGATTGTTGAAAGTGCGTTAGATCAGGATATTGAGTTACTAAAAATTGAAGCCTTTAACGCCATTACGGGTTTTGGTGTAGAAGCAA
>JAQWNF010000042.1 GCA_029246415.1 Glaciecola sp. | reverse complement strand
GAAGAAGTTGAATACATTAAAAAAGAATTTCCTACTTTACTAAAATTTAGTTTACCTTAAACCCAAAAACCACTACAATCACACCGCAATTAATACCTGATACCAAACTGATACAGAAGGTTACTTGCATGTTACGAATTGCTCAAGAAGCACTCACATTTGACGATGTTTTAATCGTTCCTGGGCACTCTCATGTGCTCCCTCACACCGCAAAATTAAACACACGTTTAACTCGCAAAGTGAATCTTAATATCCCTCTTATTTCTGCCGCTATGGATACGGTATCAGAAGCTCGCCTAGCTATTGCACTTGCACAGGAAGGCGGCATAGGTTTTATTCATAAAAATATGTCAGCAGAGCAGCAAGCAGAGCATGTATTACAAGTTAAAAAATACGAATCAGGCGTTGTGTCAGACCCTGTTACTGTTCGCTCTAACGCTACTATAGGGCAAGTGAACGAGTTAAGCCAGCGCTTAGGTTATTCTGGTTTCCCAGTAACGGATGAAGACAATAATTTGATTGGTATTGTCACCGGTCGTGATTTACGTTTTGAAACACACCTTAATGCACCGATTGAAACCGTCATGACGCCAAAAGAGCGTTTGGTGACGGTTAAATCAGGCGCACCTTCTGAGATCGTTCTCGAGTTGATGCATGAACATCGCATAGAAAAAATCCTAGTGGTGGATGATGCGTTTAAACTCAATGGTCTTATTACAGTAAAAGATTTTCAAAAAGCAGAAAACAAACCAAACGCTTGTAAAGACGAATTAGGTCGTTTGCGTGTGGGTGCTGCGGTAAGTGTTGGCGCTGGCACTGATGAGCGTATTGCTGCATTAGTTGAAGCGGGTGTTGATGTGTTATTGATTGATACGTCTCACGGTCACTCTCAAGGTGTTATCGACCGCGTTGCTAAAGTACGCGCTGATTATCCTGAACTGCAGCTTATCGCTGGTAATGTTGCCACGGGTGCGGGAGCGAAAGCATTAGCTGACGCTGGTGTTGACGCGGTTAAAGTCGGGATTGGCCCAGGCTCAATTTGTACTACACGAATTGTAACAGGTTGTGGTGTACCACAAATCACGGCTATCTCTGATGCGGTCGATGCATTGGCGGGAACTGATATTCCTGTTATTGCCGATGGCGGTATCCGTTTCTCAGGTGATATTGTTAAAGCATTAGTGGCTGGCGCAAGTTGCGTCATGGTGGGGTCAATGTTAGCTGGTACTGAAGAAGCACCAGGTGAAGTCGAGCTATATCAAGGTCGGTATTACAAGTCTTACCGTGGTATGGGTTCTTTAGGCGCGATGGATCAAAGCAATGGTTCATCGGACCGTTATTTCCAAGACAGCAAAAGCGCTGAAAAATTAGTGCCCGAAGGCATTGAAGGGCGCGTTGCTTACAAAGGACCGATCACCAATATTATTCATCAACAAATGGGTGGATTACGTTCTGCAATGGGGTTAACCGGTTGTGAAACTATTTTAGAATTAAATACTAAACCACAGTTTGTGAAAGTAACGGCAGCAGGGATGGGCGAGTCGCACGTACACGATGTGAGTATTACTAAAGAAGCGCCGAATTACCGTTTAGGTTAATCATCTGCGTTATTTGATTCAGGCTAGCTTGGTGCTAGCCTGTTTTGTTTATTCATACACTTA
This sequence comes from Glaciecola sp., assembly GCA_029246415.1. Taxonomy (GTDB): domain Bacteria; phylum Pseudomonadota; class Gammaproteobacteria; order Enterobacterales; family Alteromonadaceae; genus Opacimonas. The sequence continues at coordinate 19,192 of JAQWNF010000042.1, read as the reverse complement.
ATTCAATACCCAATTCATAGAGATTTATCCATGACTGCAAACATTCATTCTCAAAAGATCCTAATTCTTGATTTCGGTTCACAATACACTCAGCTTATTGCTCGTCGTATTCGTGAGATCGGTGTCTATTGTGAGTTATGGGCATGGGATGTGACAGAACAACAAATTCGTGACTTCTGCCCTGACGGCATTATCTTATCAGGCGGCCCTGAGTCTGTGACCGAAGCCGGTTCACCACGTGCACCTCAATATGTCTTTAATGCTGGCGTGCCAGTACTGGGGATCTGCTACGGTATGCAAACAATGGCACAACAGCTTGGTGGTGCAGTACAAGGTTCAGATAAGCGTGAGTTTGGTTATGCACAAGTTGAGTCTATTGCCCCGAATGCCTTATTTGATAAAATTGAAGATCACATTGGTAGCAATGGCAATGCGTTGTTAGATGTGTGGATGAGTCATGGTGATAAAGTATCCGCTATCCCTGATGGCTTTGTTACCGTCGCGCAAACTGACAGCTGCCCATTTGCGGGTATGGTGAATGAAGCGAAACAATTTTACGGCGTACAATTTCACCCAGAAGTCACACATACCCGTCAAGGTGAACGTTTGTTGAGTAACTTCGCTTTTAACATCTGTGGCTTGCAAAAGTTATGGACACCGGATGCCATTATTGAAGATGCCATTGCCCGCATTAAAGAAAAAGTCGGTGATGATGAAGTTATTTTGGGGCTATCAGGTGGTGTAGATTCATCGGTTGTTGCAATGTTAATCCATCGTGCCATTGGTCCAAAACTAACTTGTGTATTTGTGGATAACGGCTTGTTGCGTTTAAATGAAGGCCAACAAGTAATGGATATGTTTGGTGATCATTTTGGCTTAAATATTATTAAGGTCGATGCTGAAGAGCGCTTCTTAGCTGCACTAGGTGGCGAGTCTGATCCAGAAGCTAAGCGTAAAATTATTGGTCATGAATTTGTGAATGTCTTTGATGAGCAATCTAAGTTACTTGAAAATGCCAAATGGTTAGCGCAAGGCACCATCTACCCAGACGTGATTGAATCGGCAGGCTCGGCAACGGGTAAAGCACATGTGATTAAATCTCACCATAACGTGGGCGGCTTGCCAGATGATATGGAAATGGGCTTGGTTGAGCCATTACGTGAGTTGTTCAAAGATGAAGTGCGTAAAATTGGTCTAGAGCTAGGTTTACCTTACGATATGTTATATCGCCATCCTTTCCCAGGTCCAGGTTTAGGCGTACGTGTCTTGGGTGAAATCAAAAAAGAATATTGTGATTTATTACGTCGTGCCGATGCGATTTTTATCGAAGAATTACATGCTGCGGATTTGTATCACAAAGTCAGCCAAGCATTTACCGTGTTCTTACCTGTTCGCTCTGTTGGCGTGATGGGTGATGCGCGCAAATATGATTGGGTTGTCTCATTACGAGCAGTCGAAACGATTGATTTTATGACTGCACATTGGGCACACTTACCGTATGATTTCTTAGGTAAAGTCTCTAATCGCATCATCAATGAAATCGATGGTATCAGCCGCGTAGTATACGATATTAGCGGAAAACCACCAGCGACGATCGAGTGGGAATAACGCTCTCTTAGTCTATCCATATGCTGAATAAATCTTGTATTTGTTCAGCATTTTTTTTGCCTTTTTCAAGTTCACCTTTCTCGAATCGAATTATCATTATAAAGTGGTATTTATTTTGTAAGCGCTTTCATTTAGCGTTAAGTTACATTACAATGTTGTTAAATAAATATTATAAAAAAGTAACATTATGTCTTTACAGCATCTCATTATTTCAGCTTTAGTCATTACACTCTTAGGTTGTGGTGGCAATAGCGCACCGGTTACTTCTACTCCTAGTGATGCAAGCACAACGCCCACAACGAACACTACAGCGCCCGCGCCGCCTAGTTTGGGGACGTTTACGTTTACCACTACACACAATTCCCGTCTAGCAGATGATGTGGTAATGCAAGTAAGCGGTGAGCAAATCACTGGGCGCTCGAAGAATGATGCTAGTGTCACTGAATTGGTTGCTACCTTTAGTGTTGAACATGGCCAAGTCTATGTGGGTGATACACTGCAAGAATCAGGTGTGACAGTAAATGATTTTACTGCTCCTGTTGCTTATAAAGTTGTCGGCAGCGATGGTACTGAAGTCAATTATACCGTCGATTTGATGCGTTTTACGGGCTTGCCAATTATCTATTTAAATACTGCAGGCAATGTCAGCATCACTTCCAAAGATGATTATATGGATGGCAATATCCGTGTCGAAGGTGGACGTAGTTTCCCTTCTATTGAACAAATGGATATGGAGATCCGTGGGCGGGGCAATTCAACTTGGGAGCACCCCAAAAAACCATATCAAATGAAGCTTGCGGATAAAGAAGCATTTTTAGGAATGGCTGAGGATAAAAAATGGTTATTCCTTGCTGAATATTCTGACAAAACCATGTTGCGTAACCGCATGGCATTTGAGCTTGGTGATTTGAGCTCTTTAGCATGGACACCTGACTCTGAGTTTGCTGAGGTGTATTTAAATGGTCTATACAATGGGACCTATCATATTACGCAAAAAGTGGAAGAAGATGGTGATAGAGTTGATTTAGGTGATACGGGGTTTTTACTAGAAATAGACCAACCTGAGCGCTTGGATGCAGATGATGTGTCATTTAATACCGATAGATATTTAGTCAACATTAAAGAGCCAGAGTTAGTCAAAGATGATGCGCAGTATCAGTATATTTCTACTTATGTTAATGAGTTTGAAGATACGTTGTTCGGCGCTAATTTTGCCGATCCAACGGCTGGCTATGCCGCTTATATTAATGTTGATAGTTTTGTAGATTGGTTTTTGATCAATGAAATTACCAAAAATGTCGATGCGCAGTGGTGGTCGAGTATTTTCTTTCACGTGATCCCCGGTGAAAAAATCAACATGGGGCCGTTGTGGGATTTTGATTTGTCATTTGGCAATGTCGACTACGCCGATAGCCAATATGCGCAAGGTTGGTGGGTCAGAGAAAATGTTTGGATAGATCGTTTGTTAGATGATCCTGCGTTTGTCGCACGAGTGAAAACACGTTATGCTTATTTTAAATCTCAACAAACTAACTTATTGAATCAGATTGATGATTACGCATCTTATCTACAATTCGCCCAAGCAGAAAACGATGCTAAGTGGCAAACGTTGGGCGAATATGTGTGGCCTAATCCTGTGGTATTTGATACACATCAGCAAGAAGTGAATCATCTTAAAACCTGGTTTACTGATCGTATGACCTGGTTAGACGGTGCAATTCCTAATTTGTAATTATTCTGAGGAAATGATTACAAAAAGCGTAATTGTACACCAATACTAAAGCGCGACTGATGGCTGTTATAGTCAATTAACGAATCGCCATATCCATTAAAGTATTGTAATAACAAATCATAGCGCTGAGTCAGTGGATAAGTGAGGTTAACTTGCACACTGCCTCGGTTGTTTGAGCTGCTCAGGTTGTTACGGATCCGAGTAAAGATTTCCATATCGTTGACTTGAAATGCATAACCTAGCTCAATACGACCTATAAAATCGTTGATATCAGGGTTATCGTCGCCGGTGGGGTCGTCGATAGACGTCTTGGTATCTTCGGGAAAGCGCCACCAAGACCTAACATAGTAAGCCGAGTCTGCGTCACTAAAAAGCGCGGTAAAAATAACGCGGTTCCAACTTCTAGAGCGCAATCCACTTTGTCCATTGGACTGATGATTGATCCCGATTTGTAGGGCATTAAACCGGTATTTTAGTAAACTTAAATCTGCTTGCCATTGATAAAATACTTCAGGTTCGTAATTGGTTTCACGAAACGGCTTGGATACTTCGTCATTATACACTTGCCAAAATGAACGGGCAGTAAAACCAAAATATAGCCCTGATAACGCTTCTTGCTCTTCATCTATTTCTAGATAAATAGGGATCTTGGTACTGATTTGAAACACAGCCTCAACATTATCTATATTATCGTTGGTTAAATCTTGTTGTGAGGTTGGATTGGGGTTTGATACATAGGAAACAGGCAGCAAATAATTGGTATTGTGCTGGGCCAGACTAAAAGGATTGAGGTTGATTTGTTGGTCGGCTAGGGAGCGTTTATCCAGTATCGAGACCGCTTGCTTGCTTTTTTTGTTGGCTTTGAGCTCTGCCGTCAATTCAGTAAGCTGAAGCTTGGCTTGCTCGATCCGTTGTTCGATGGTTAACGAGGTTGCATCAGTATCGTCAGCACTGCTGTCTTGAGCGTTGCTATCTTGTGCGAGAGTTACAAGGCTCACACTAAGCAGTATGCCACTGCTGAGTATGGCTTTTAGCGTACTTGTAAATAGATGCTGCATCACTTACCTTCCTTGGATAATTAATACTGAGGTGATGTGGAGCAATGGGAGTGTTATAAACTCCCAATAAACTCACTTAGCTCGCTAATATTTAACAAGCGTTTTTCGCCTGTGTGACGGTTTTTGTATTCAACTTGTTGATTATCCAAATTACGCTCTCCGATAACGATGCTATGAGGCATACCCATCAGCTCCATATCGGCAAACATCACACCTGGACGTTCTTTACGATCATCAAATAATACTTCAACGCCTAAGGCTAAACATTCGTCATATAGCTTTTCCGCGACTTCTTTAATGCGATGCGACTTATGCATATTCATTGGAATAATTGCAATGCTGAACGGTGCAATGGCGTCTGGCCATTTGATCCCATATTTATCGTGATTTTGTTCGATCGCCGCAGCCATAATACGAGACACACCAATACCATAACAACCCATGGTTAACGTTTGGTGTTTACCGGTTTCAGTCAACACACCACAGTTCATCGCTTTAGAGTATTTGTTACCCAATTGGAAAATGTGACCGACTTCGATGCCGCGTTTAATTTCTAGTGTCCCTTGACCGCATGGTGATGGGTCGCCAGCTTCGACGTTACGCAAATCAAACACATCATATTCAGGCACGTCACGCTCCCAGTTAGTACCAGTGTAGTGCACATCATCAGTATTTGCACCACAGACAAAATCAGCCATAGCAGCGGCGCTGCGATCCACCACAATCGGTAAGCTCAAACCAACAGGTCCGATAGAACCCACACCACAACCTACGGCGGCTTCGACTTGTTCTTCAGTTGCCATCGCAAATGGCATAGCAATCAAAGGGTGTTTTTCTGCTTTAAGTTCATTGAGTTCGTGATCACCACGTAATACAACGGCAACTAGACCTTGTGAACCATCATCAGCAACCGTTCCTAAAACTATTAATGTTTTGACTGATGTATTTTCTGGGACTTGCAAAAACTCACTTACTTGAGCAATTGTTTTCGCATTTGGGGTATCGATTTTGGTCAATGGTTGGCTACCAGTACCTTGTGACTCAGGTGCAATTGCTTCGGCCATTTCGACGTTGGCGGCATAATCAGAGCCATTAGAAAAGGCAATATCGTCTTCTCCAGAGTCAGCCAGAACATGAAACTCATGTGAACCACTACCACCAATTGAGCCGTTATCGGCAATTACTGGGCGGTATTCTAAGCCAATACGTTCAAACACGTTACAGTACGCTTGGAACATTTTGTCATAGGTTGTTTGTAAGCAATCTTGGTCTAGATGAAACGAGTACGCGTCTTTCATTAAAAATTCGCGACCACGCATGATCCCAAAACGAGGGCGGACTTCATCACGAAACTTAGTTTGAATTTGATATAAATTAAGTGGCAATTGCTTGTAGCTTGATACTTCGTTCCGCACTAATGCCGTAACGACTTCTTCATGGGTTGGACCTAAGACGAAGTCTCGATTGTGACGGTCTTTGATACGTAACAACTCTGGACCATACTCTTCCCAACGACCGGATTCTTCCCATAAATCAGCAGGTTGAACAACCGGCATTTGAATTTCAATGGCACCGGCTTTATTCATTTCTTCGCGAACGATATTGGCCACTTTATTCAGTACTCGTAAACCGGTTGGCAAGTAATTATACATTCCTGCTGCAACTTTACGGATCATGCCTGAACGGAGCATAAGTTGATGTGAAGCGACTTCAGCTTCGGCTGGCGTTTCTTTTTGCGTCGATAATAAATATTGGCTGGTGCGCATAGCGGCTAATTCCTTAAAAATGTTGCGCGTATTCTACCATAAGATCCTGTGGACAGAAGCCCTAAGCCGCTGCAATTATTGATTAATTGTTATGACCTTAGCTTGACTGTCATTATCAACGATAAATCCGATCTCAAAATCATATAAGCGCAGGTGATATACCTTATCTGGATGTTGAACTTGATACTCTGGAGATTGGTGATAAGCGGGACGGGGATCAAGGCTGATCACTTGTGTGATAAGGGCTAGTAACTCTGGGGTTTGCCTAGGAAGGTCCGGAGAAAATGTGACAGTCAATGAAGCCTCAGGCTCAGAGCTGGCATAGCCACTGACCGCGTCAGGTTGACTATCGGCGTAAGCGACATAGGGTTTAATATCCAGCACTGGTGTGCCTGAAAGGCAATCCACTCCGCTGATATGTAAACGGGTTTGTCCATTACTGCGTTCGATGTCGACAAACTTTACGAGTGATAAGCCAATATTATTTGGGCGAAAACTACTGCGTGATGCAAATACACCCATTTTGTCATTGCCGCCTAAACGCGGTGGGCGGATCAAGGGGCTGAAGGTTTGCGTTTGCGCAACACTTTGATGAAATTGAAACACGATCCAAAGGTGTGAAAATGCCTCGATCCCGCGAAAGCCATTGATATCATCATAGGGAGTATGCAGCGTGATATAGCCAGGAATATCAGTGAGGCCTGCTGATTGGCGAGGGATCCCAAATTTTTGTGAAAAGGGCGAGTGGAGTAACCCAATCGGCGTTAACTCAACGCTCATCAGGCAGCATCGCGCGTGCTTGGATTAGGATCTGTTCAAAAAAAGCTTTACCTAATAGATGTGCTCGCGCCACATTATCTTCAGGGATAGTATGTGCGTTAGGCATATTATCGAGCACCTGGCTTAACCTATCTTCGCGCAAAATATGATAGATGGGTAACGGTGAACGATTGGTAAAGTGGCTCGGTGATGAGGCTGCTTCACCATCAAATTGATAATCAGGGTGAAAACTGGCGATTTGAAACACACCCTCAAACCCTTCATTTTCAACTGACTGTTCAAGTAACATCAATCCATCGAGATAGTCATAAAAATCTAAATTCGACCAATCGACAATAAATAGGGTCGTATCCACATTATTGTGTGTGTCTAGATAATGCAGCTGTTGTGTGAAGTCTTGCTGTATATCAGCCCAATCTTGAGAGGTATTGACATGATAGCGAATGGTATCTTGGGTAAAGGGTTTTTGTGCGAAAGGGCAAAAATTCTGCCCAATCACCATTTCACTTAACCAATGTTGTGTGGCTTTGATAATCGCATCAGACATAAATTAAGAATGCGCCTTAACATATGCTTCTAACGTATTCTCAATCAGACTTGCAACGGTCATTGGACCTACACCACCTGGAACAGGTGTGATCCAGCCCGCTCTTTCGGCGGCTTTATCAAACTCAACATCACCCACTAACGAGCCATCACCCAAACGGTTAATACCGACATCGATGACAATGGCATTGTGTTTGATCCATTCACCAGGAATAAAATTCGCTTTACCGACTGCAACTACTAACAAATCCGCGCGTTCAACGTGGCTTTTTAAGTCTTTGGTAAATTTATGACAAGTTGTTACGGTACAACCTGCAAGTAACAGTTCCAAGCCCATTGGGCGTCCCACAATATTAGATGCGCCAACGATAACCGCATCCAAGCCCTTGACGTTGCGCTTGGTAGATTCAATCATGGTCATAATGCCTTTAGGGGTACAAGGACGAATGGCTGGAATGCGCTGTGCTAATCTACCTATATTGTAAGGATGAAAGCCATCGACATCTTTATGTGGGTTGATGCGTTCTAAAATCAACTCAGAGTTTAAACCTGCAGGTAAGGGTAATTGCACCAAAATACCATCAATGGTGTCATCTGCATTGAGCGTATCAATCAGTTCAAGTAATTCGTCTTGACCTGTTGTTGCAGGTAAATCGTAGCTTTTTGATACAAAACCAACTTCATCACAGGCCTTGCGTTTATTATTTACATAGACTTGTGATGCAGGATCGCTGCCTACCAAAACCACTGCTAACCCTGGGGCGCGTTTCTTAGCTGCGACGGCGCCAGTAACGTATTCTGCGACATCTTTACGGACATTTTTTGCGATGAGTTTGCCATCAATTAGGTGAGCTTGCATGAAAAACCTTGAGTGAATTAAGCATTTAGTATGTACATTGTTTCACATGTAGAATAAATTGCCAAAAAATAAATTGACCTTAATGAGTCTAATCGGTAATATGCGCGTCCTTAGTCGGTGAGTGGCGCAGCTTGGTAGCGCACTTGGTTTGGGTCCAAGGGGTCGTAGGTTCGAATCCTATCTCACCGACCATTAATTCCCAGTCAATTTCCTTCATGTCCATTGCGAGGTAATTGAACAACTGGAAAAGGTTTTGTTGAACTTATATTGTAAGCAGGCCTAGTCAGGATATTTTTAAAAATATTTTAATCGTGTATACTTTATATTGATTTATCAAATCTAAGTACGTCACATTAAGAGAATTTCTAAGGTTCCTTAGCTCAGCTGGATAGAGCAACGCCCTTCTAAGGCGTGGGTCGAAGGTTCGAATCCTTCAGGGACCGCATATTCTCCTCATCATTACATTCATTATTAGCATGTCTGCTTATTTAACATATTACCAATCAAAATTGTAATAGTAGCAAAATAGTTTGCGTAATCACAAAGCTATACATTCTTCGTTCCATTACATGTAACTGCATGATTTTTTTAGGGTTTTTATGTGATTTTTTTGTTCGTCTCTCCATCTCTAGCTACTCATTTCCTCGTATCCTTTATGTCAAAAAAATTTACAACTATTCATCATTAATAAAATGGTTAATCAACAGCATCAATTAACCAATTGTTTTATAAGGATATTGTTGACCAATAATATTATGGCTCGTTATATGCTTTGTATGTACGAATGCCTTATGGAATGGGAATTAAGTCGTATCTCGAGGTGACTATACATACTAGTATCAATAAGAGGAACGCACTTATGACACACTTTCGTCAAACAAAGCAACTTTTCAAATATTCTTTCACATTTACCGCGCTCGCCGCTTGCATGAATGTTGCAACCGCAGCACCAATTTCTCTAGTTAATCAAGGCTTTGAAACCGGCGATTTAACTGGCTGGTCTACTATTGGAACAGTTGTTGCTGCTGGGCAAACCAATGTTACGACCAATAATGGCACTAATTATTTAATTTCACCTAATGACACAACCATGGCTTTTTTGGATTCGTTAGGTGCGAGTATTGATGAAATTGAATCATTTTTCGGTTTATCCAGCGGCACTTTCGTTTCTGCCGTTGGTCAAGTTCCTGACTTCTCTGATTTAGACGGGGAAGATGGTGGTGCTCCTTCAGCGGTAAATATAGACGGTATCATTGGTGCGATTGAAGAAGAAGTAGATGACGGACCCGATGATGAGCCGCAAATGGACGATATTGAATTAACCAATGGCTCAGCGATATCACAAAGCTTTATGGGCTTAGCCGGTGATACAGTGAATATGTCATGGAATTACGCGGCGCGTGATTATATTCCATTTACCGATCCTGCTTTTTCTGTATTGATAGCCCCTGATGGCACTGCTATGGTTGATGTGTTAGCGAGTACCACAGGTCCTGGCTTAGTAACTGGTTCTGATGGTATTTCAGGCGTGTTTACTTTTGCTGAACAGCTTACACAATCAGGTGAATATACGATAGGTTTCGCCGTCACCAATTCTGGTGATACGATTTTAAATGCGACCTTGTTTATTGATGATGGAGCGGGTGAATGTAATCCATCATGTAACGATTTAGGCTCTCCAGAAAATCCATTATTACCAGTAGATGACGACACACCTGACTCTTTCGATTTTTCGTTTGTCGTTACTGAGCCATCAACGCCTATTTTTATCGATCCTATCATTGCAATAGGGTACGACTACATTGTTAGTAGTGGTCCAAATATGGCGAGCGTTATCCTTCCAAATATTGGTGATGGGGAATACAATATTTTTGGTTGGGATGGTTCTGATTTTACCACGTTTTTAGGAGATGCATTCGCTGGAATTGCATTCGATTTTGGTCCATTAGGCGTCGATCAATTTCGCGTCTTGGGCATTGAAACTTCCGCAATGTTAGATCCACTCGATGATACTGCATTTGTCACGGGGTTAACTTTTGTATCAGCTGGTGCCGTTGCGATGAGTCAAATACCTGTTACTTTCGATACCGATAGTGTAGTGACTAATGTTTCTGCACCAAGTGTCGTCTCTTTAGTTGGGATTGGTTTCTTAAGCTTGATATATCTACGTCGCCGGCGCAATGGAACTTTGTAATAAAAGTATATCTGTAGTCCATGAATGAATAACACTGAGGAAAATATGTCTATATGCAATCAATTACAGTTTTATGCAAATAGGTTATTCATTTTTAGCTTGCCCTTTTTGCTGTTAATCGCACTATTATTAGGCGCTGCATTAAACGTCACTCATGCAGCGTCTACTGAAACATCTGTTTATGGTGCGTGGACGGTCCAATGTCAACCTGAAAATGGCAACCCAACGCCTGCTTGTGTTGCCACTCAACTGGTCTCAAAGGGTAATGATGCACGCCAAGTTGTTATTGGTGTGACGGTTGGATATGAAGCGCAACACTCGATGCCTCATATTATTTTTCGAGTTAGCCCTGGCGCTAATACACATAAAGGTGCAGCGGTTAAAATCGATCAACAAGCTCATGTCAGCATTCCTATCACTAATTGTGATAAACAGATTTGTGAAGTACGCTCATTTATTCCTAACGTATTGCTCGAACAGATGCAGCAAGGCAAGATGCTGCAATTTGCATTTTTCATTAAAAACCAACAAATTACCTATCCTGTTTCTCTTGAAGGTTTTTCTCAAACTTATCAACTATTAGTTTCAAACCACACCTTAGCATCTCACCACACGCAATAGTTTTAGTTACCTTAAATCCTAGGCAATACATCTCAAATTTTAATCTCAAAGATCAGTTATGCCTGAGCTTTGGGCTAGAAAAAATAGCCTAAACTGTTGAATACTTATAAACCTAATGCATTCATTATTAATCAACGAGTGCGGTATGGGGCTATTTAGACAACAAGCTATTAATGCACAACGACCTAGTGTAATTGGCGAATTAATCATTCCACCCAGTCAGTGGATTGGGAGAACGATTACAGGAGCATTATTAAGTTTTATTTTGGTTAGTGTGTGGACGTTAACTAGAGATTATCAACAAACCCATGCGTTACGAGGGGTAACGCAATACACACAAGGTGAATATGCGATTGTTAACCGCCACTTAGGTGAGGTGACCGATATTTTTGTTAAACCAAATGAATTAGTCACCCAAGGACAAGCTTTATTTAGTTTAAGTCATATTGCTAGTGCTCGATTTTCTAAAGCTGACTTAGATGCTCAGGTATTGCAATATCAAACATTGCAGCAGCAACTAGAAAGTCAGCAACAAGAGTTGAGCCATGCGTTTGCTGCCGAAGCCCATTTTATCCAAACTAGTAGCATTAATACTCAGCAATTAATTGATAACCTGACTAAACAAGCGCAAATTTTTACGCCAGAGTTAGCCCATCTACAAACGCAATACGAAAAAATGACGCACCTTATGAAACATAAAGTGGTAACCAACCCGCAGTGGATCCAAGCGGGGAGTCAGTTAAGCGCTGCTAAAGCCAATATGCTGCGATTTGAACAGGAAAAGATTGAACAGTTGTCGCAACTTGCTTTGCATACCCAACAGCTAGCGTTGATACGTGTGAAGTATGCTGCACAGCAAGATTCACTGCAAGCTCAGCTCACTCAGAATAACGCCCAGTTACAAGCGCTAGCACACCAACGCTCCTCAACTATTTATGCTCCCAATGCCGGTATTATTACACGCTTTACTTTACAGATAGGTCAAACCCTTACCGCGCAAGAACAAGTCGCAATGTTGGTACCTGAATCAGGACAATTAATAGGGACGCTGCATATACCGAATGTAGCATCGGGAAAGTTATATCTTGGGCAAACTGTGCAGCTACAACTTAACGCTTACCCATACAAGCTATATGGAATGGTTGGGACGCATATAACGCATATAGATACCGCAAGTATCCTTTCAGTTAAGGAATCTAATTATTTGCAAAACACCATAAGTGCCCAAGTTAGCGTGCCTAAACACTGGCAACAGCAATCCACAAGATCCAGTATCGAGTTGCGCAGTGGCATGACATTTACTGCACATATAGTCACGCAGACGATGCCGTTATGGCAAAAATTATGGATGGGAATTACTGGCGATGTTGGTGAATATCATGGTTGATCGTTTACTGTTTGCATGGGGTAAAAAGACCCCACTGATTCGTCAACAACAAAATACTGAGTGCGGTCCTGCTTGTATTGCTATGGTGTGTTCATATCATGGTTTGCAGCTGGATATGGTAAGTATTAGACAGCAATGTTTATTGCATAATTTGAGTTTGCAGGGGATGAATTTAATGCAGCTTAATCAATTAGCCGCATTAAATAAACTGACACCCAGAGCGTTACAGTGTGATGTTGACGAATTGGCTCAACTCTCATTGCCATGCATATTACATTGGGATATGCAGCATTTTGTTGTATTAACTAGACTATCAGGTCGTGGCAATAAGCAGAGATTTGAAATCAATGATCCCGCAGCGGGGACAAAGCAGTTATCACTCGCGCAGATGTCGAAGCATTTTACAGGGATCGCTTTGACATTGGCTCCTAGTGTTGATTTTGTCAAAGATAATTCGACACAGCCAGTTAGGTTAAGGCAGCTATGGCAGCGCGCACCTGGATTAATAAAGGCCTTATGGCAACTTGGTATCTTGAGCCTTATCCTGCAGTTTTTAGCGTTAACTACTCCCTATTACATGCAATGGATCATGGATGAAGTTTTACTCACTTATGATGTGCAGCTCTTATTGGTATTAGCGATTGGTTTTAGTGGTGTTCTGTTGTTCTCTACTTTAATAGGAATGCTACGCAGTTGGTTGGTGGTAAGGTGCGCTAACTTCTTAGCGTTAAGTTTAGGTAGTGGCGTACTGCGCCATTTATTACGACTGCCACATGATTATTTTGTTCAGCGACATTTGGGAGATATCGCGTCCCGATTTGGTTCGGTGCACGCAATAAATGAACGTATTAGTTCAGGGATCACTGAAACTGTGATTGATGGTGTGATGGCAATCAGCATTTTGGTGGTGATGTGTTTGTACGGTTGGGAGTTAACGTTAACCGTTGTTGGGTTTATGTGCTTTTATGGGGTCATGCGTTGGGTGTTTTATCAACCACTGCAATCAGCAACACATGAACAGATAGAAACCAAAGCAAAAGCCGATAGCGTATTTTTGGAGAGTATCCGCACTAATCAAACCTTAACATTATTTAATCAAACGGATGCAAGACACCAAAAATGGCAGCACAAATACGTTGATTCATTAAACTCAGGTATTGTATTAAGCCGGTGGAATATTAGTTTTGATGCAATCAACAAACTATTGTTTGGTGTTGAAAATATCATTGTCATATTGCTGGCGACACATATGGTCATGGCGCAAACGATATCGTTGGGTATGTTAATTGCATTTATAGCCTACAAAAATATGTTCACACAACGTATAGCGAGCTTAATCGAACATGCCATCTTATTTAAAATGCTAGGAATGCATTTGCAACGCTTAAGCGATATTACTCATACGCCCATTCAACCACACTTAGAAGCTAAGCGACCTATTCAGTCATCTCGACAACAAGTGCATGGTGCGACATTAACGCTAGAAAATGTCACGTTTCATTACCCCGGCTCAAGCTACAATATTCTTGAAAAGGTTAATTTACACATTAATGCCGGTGATAGCCTTGTATTATCTGGGCCATCTGGTGGTGGTAAAACCACATTATTGAAAATTATGTTGGGTTTGTTAACACCTACTGCTGGTCAAATTAAATATAATGGCATGGATATTACCGATATCGGACTGATTAATTATCGCAAACAGATTGCAACTGTCATGCAAAATGACGTACTGCTAGCAGGAACTGTATTAGATAATATTACATTTTTTGATGAAAATATTAATTTTGAACGTGTACAAAACGCGATCAGGCAATGTCAGTTAGAATCAGTAGTCGAGCAACTGCCTATGGGCTTACAAAGTTTAGTCGGGGAATTAGGCGCACAATTATCTGGTGGGCAAATTCAGCGGGTTTTGTTGGCAAGGGCACTGTATCACAAACCACAAATATTATTTTTAGATGAAGCGACAAGTGCATTAGATCAAGTAAACGAGGCGCTTATAGTGCAATCTCTCGCAGATCTCAGTATCACTAAAATTCATATCGCGCACCGACAAGAAACCATCGCTCATGCACAGATACATTATGAAATTTCAGTGGGTGGATTACGCTTAATGAATAAAACCTAATATTTGTTGCAAATAGCGCTTGACACTTTTGCCTAGTCGTCTTACTATGCGCACCGCTTTCAACGGCGAAGAAGAACACTGTGGTGGGCGTAGCTCAGCTGGTAGAGCTCCGGATTGTGATTCCGGCGGTCGTGGGTTCAAACCCCATCGTCCACCCCAATCTTCTAAGTACGCTGAATGTGTACCAGAGATTCTCTTCTCTAAGGTAATGCGGGAGTGGTGGAATTGGTAGACACGCTGGATTTAGGTTCCAGTGCTTCACGGCGTGAGAGTTCAAGTCTCTCCTTCCGCACCATATGTTAAAAAGCATATGTTCAACATATAATCCAAAATATATGTTTAAGCAGTTTTAAGATCGGTGAGTGGCGCAGCTTGGTAGCGCACTTGGTTTGGGTCCAAGGGGTCGTAGGTTCGAATCCTATCTCACCGACCATCTTAAATCTCTGCTATACAAAAAATCATACAATATTAATTCTGTGTTAAATCTTCTCTGTACTAAATCATCTCTAAACTGTATAATGCGCCGTCTTTTATAATGGGTCTGAACACCTATATGCTCGCATATAAGTAAACAGTTCAGTTAACCGCGCATGAATGCGCACAGTTGAGGTAGAATAATGCAAGTTTCAATCGAAACGACTCAAGGTTTAGAGCGCCGTGTAACGGTCGCAGTTCCAGCAGCTTCAGTCGATGATGCAGTTAAAGCACGTTTACAACAATTAGCTAAAACACAACGTATTAACGGCTTCCGTCCTGGTAAAGTACCAGTAAAAGTATTACAAAAGCGTTTTGGTGCGTCGGTTCGTCAAGAAGTAGCCGGTGACTTAATGCAGCGTCATTTTTATGAAGCCATTATTCAAGAAAAAATTACTCCTGCGGGCATGCCTGCATTTGATTTGACTAAAGATGTAGCTGGTGAAGATTTAGAGTTCACAGCTGTATTTGAAGTTTACCCAGAGTTAGAACTAAAAGACTTAGATAAGTTAGAAGTTGAAACGCCGGTAGTTGAAATCAAAGATAAAGATCTTAAAGAAATGATGGTGACGTTGCAAAAGCAACACGCTGATTGGAAAGAAGGCAAACGCAAAGCTAAGAAAGATGATCGTGTAACGATTGATTTTGTTGGTTCTATTGATGGTGAAGAGTTCGAAGGCGGCAAAGCTGAAGATTTCCCATTAGAACTAGGTAAAGATCGCATGATCCCTGGTTTTGAAACAAACATCGTAGGTCTTAAGCCAGGTGAAGAGTGTGTTGCTGAAGTAACATTCCCAGAAGATTACCATGCTGAAGCATTAAAAGGTAAAGCGGCAACGTTCGCAATTACTGTGAAAAAAGTCGAAGGTCTTAACTTACCTAAAGTTGACGAAGAATTTGCTAAGCTGTTCGGTGTTGAAGAAGGTGGCGTTGAAGCACTAGAAGCTGAAGTTAAAAAGAATATGCAGCGTGAACTAGACCAAACTGTGAAAGCTAAGGTCAAAGAAAACGTAATTGAAGCGTTAATTGCATCACAAGAAGTTGAAGTGCCTGCGGCGCTTATCGACCAAGAAGTAAATGCATTACGCGACCAAGCAAAACAGCGTTTTGCACAACAAGGTCAAGCAGATCCAAGTACTTTACCTGAATTACCAGCTGAATTGTTTACTGACAATGCCAAGCGTCGTGTATCAATTGGTCTGATTTTAGGTGAAGTGATTAAAGCAAACGAACTTAAAGCCGATGAAGATAAAGTGAATGCGTTAATCGAAACAACGGCTTCTGCATACGAAGACCCAACTGAAGTAATTGAATATTACAAATCAAATCAAGAGCTTATGAGCCAAATGCAAAATGTTGCATTAGAAGAACAAGCAATTGATTGGGTTCTTGCACAAGCTAAAGTCAAAGAAGTGAAAACTAAATTTGACGAGATTATGAACAAACAAGCGTAATACTTAAATTACGTTTGACTTTCATAGTCATCAACTGATTAAATGCCCAGTATTCACTGGGCTTTTTTATACCAATAAGGATATGCAATTGAACACATTTGACGAGACACAAAACGCTTTGGTACCTATGGTTATCGAACAAACCTCAAAGGGCGAGCGTTCATTTGACATCTATTCCCGTTTATTAAAAGAAAATGTCATTTTTTTAGTAGGTCAAGTTGAAGACCATATGGCCAATCTAATTGTGGCACAGATGTTATTTTTAGAAGCTGAAAATCCGGAAAAAGACATTTTCCTATACATCAACTCTCCAGGTGGTTCTGTTACTGCTGGGATGGCAATTTACGATACGATGAAATTTATCAAGCCAGATGTGAGCACTGTATGTATTGGTCAGGCAGCAAGCATGGGTGCATTTTTACTTTCAGGTGGTGCTAAAGGTAAGCGTTATTGTTTGCCTAATTCGCGTGTCATGATTCACCAACCTCTAGGTGGTTTCCAGGGGCAAGCATCTGATTTTGAAATACATGCAAAAGAAATTTTATCAATTAAAGAAAAGCTTAATCGCTTGATGGCTGAGCACACAGGACGTGATTACGAACAGTTATCGCAAGATACTGACCGAGATAACTTCTTAAGTGCACAAGAATCACTTGATTATGGCTTGATTGACCATATTATGACTAGTAGGCTTGATACAATTTCGGGCAAATAAATCAAAATGAGCTATATTTACACTTTGAAGCGTAAGTTTAGGCATCATAAAAATAGCAGGGCGGTAAATAAATGAGTGACAAACCAAAAAGTGATAGCGATAACAAGCTTCTATACTGTTCTTTTTGCGGCAAAAGCCAACACGAAGTTCGTAAGCTTATAGCTGGACCTTCCGTATTTATTTGCGATGAATGCGTTGATTTATGTAATGATATTATTCGTGAAGAAATCAAAGAGATCTCTCCGAAGCAAAAGCATGATTCGTTACCTAAGCCTCAAGAGATCCACGCTCACTTAGATGACTACGTCATTGGGCAAGAGCATGCTAAAAAAGTATTATCAGTAGCTGTTTATAACCATTATAAACGACTAAAAAATGGTGATATGCATGACGGTGTAGAATTAGGTAAGAGTAATATCTTGTTAATCGGTCCTACAGGTAGTGGTAAAACATTATTGGCAGAGACTTTGGCGAGATTGTTGGATGTGCCATTTACTATGGCTGATGCAACGACATTAACCGAAGCGGGTTATGTCGGTGAAGATGTTGAAAATATCATTCAAAAATTATTACAAAAATGTGATTACGATGTAGAAAAAGCCCAACGTGGTATTGTTTACATCGATGAAATTGATAAGATTTCACGTAAATCTGATAACCCATCTATCACGCGAGATGTATCGGGTGAAGGTGTGCAACAAGCGTTGTTGAAACTGATTGAAGGTACTGTTGCGTCGGTACCACCACAAGGTGGGCGTAAGCATCCGCAACAAGAGTTTTTACAAGTAGACACGTCAAAGATTTTGTTTATTTGTGGTGGAGCATTTGCAGGTTTAGATAAAGTCATTGAACAGCGCTCACAAAAAGGTGCTGGTATTGGTTTTGGCGCTCAAGTTAAAAACTCTACAGGTAGTAAAGCTGAAGGCGAGTTGCTTAAAGATGTCGAGCCTGAAGATTTAGTGCGTTATGGTTTGATTCCTGAATTTATCGGTCGTTTACCTGTAGTGACTAGTTTAGAAGAGTTAAATGAAGAAGCGCTCATTCAGATATTAACTGAACCTAAGAATGCGATTACTAAACAATACGGTGCGTTGTTTGCTCTAGAAAATACGCAGTTAGAATTCCGTGAAGATGCATTAACGGCTATTGCTAAAAAGGCGATGGAGCGTAAAACGGGTGCAAGGGGCTTGCGTTCTATTGTTGAAGCCGTGTTACTAGAAACTATGTATCAATTACCATCCACGGATAACGTGAGTAAAGTAGTAGTAGATGAATCTGTTATACAAGGTGAATCTCAACCTATTTTAATCTATGACCGAACCGACCAAGTGGTTGGCGCTGAGTTAGATTAACAATTAGACTGATAAAAGGCCTGGTAACAGGCCTTTTTTTTATAAGAAATTCGACTTATTTTAATTTTATGATTGAACTTTCTAATCTTTACCACATATTAATAGGATAGACTTTTAAATAAAGAGAACAACATGACAGATGAGCATGATGAAATGAATATGCCGATCCTTGCCTTGCGGGATGTAGTGGTATATCCGCATATGGTAATTCCATTATTTGTTGGACGTAATAAATCAATTCAGTGTCTTGAATTTGCAATGGAAAACAACAAGCAAATTTTTCTGGTCGCACAAAAAGATGCTGGTATCGACGAACCGAGTGCTGATGACATCTACACGACCGGTACCATTGCCACAATTTTACAGTTGTTAAAGTTGCCAGACGGAACTGTCAAGGTATTGGTTGAAGGGTCAGTGCGTGGTTCAATTTTAGAATACGATCAACATGAGCCATTCTTTAAAGGCCGAATCTTGTCAATGATCGATGAGCCGGTTCCTGAAAGTGATCAAGAAGT
>JAQWNF010000035.1 GCA_029246415.1 Glaciecola sp. | reverse complement strand
TTTTGTACGTGTAATTTATAATTACACCTAGTTTTCCTACCTGGAGGTTGACTTGGCTCATTCTGCCCTATTGGTGTTAGAAGATGGTTCTGTCTTTAATGGTACTGCATTTGGTACCGAAGGTTTCGCTGTTGGTGAAGTAGTATTTAATACTTCAATGACTGGCTATCAAGAGATCCTTACTGATCCATCCTACGCTGAACAAATTATTACCCTAACATACCCACACATTGGCAACACCGGCACAAACTCTGAAGATGTTGAATCAAATCAAATCTCTGCAAAAGGTTTAGTGATCCGCGATTTACCCCTCGTTGCCAGTAATTTTAGAAACGAACAAACCTTATCTGATTACTTAAAAGCACATAATATTTTAGGTATTGCGGATATTGATACCCGTCGTTTAACGCGTGTACTGCGTGAAAAAGGCGCACAAAATGGCTGTATTGTTGCAGGTGATGCGTTAACTGAAGCACAAGCGTTAGCCAAAGCCAAAGAGTTTGGCGGGTTAAAAGGGCTTGATTTAGCTAAAGAAGTCACCTGTTCTGAAATACACGAGTGGAATGATAGCACTTGGGCATTAGGTCAAGGTTACCGCATCGATCAACAAGATTTACCATTTCATGTGGTTGCTTATGATTTCGGTGCTAAACATAATATCTTACGCATGTTGGTAGAACGCGGATGCCGTTTAACGGTTGTCCCTGCACAAACACCCGCTGCCGATGTGCTAGCAATGAACCCCGATGGGATTTTCTTATCTAATGGTCCTGGTGATCCTGAGCCGTGTACTTATGCGATTGCTGCCATCAAAACCTTTTTAGAACAATCTATACCTATGTTCGGTATTTGTTTAGGTCATCAGTTATTAGCATTAGCAAGTGGCGCGAAAACTGAAAAAATGAAATTTGGTCACCACGGTGCAAACCATCCAGTGAAAGATTTGCACAATAATGTTGTTATGATCACGTCACAAAACCACGGTTTTGCAGTAAATCAAGACAGTTTGCCAGATAACATTGCCGTGACCCATGTTTCATTATTCGATCAATCACTCCAAGGGATTGAATTAACGGATAAACCTGCGTTTAGTTTTCAGGGTCATCCAGAGGCAAGTCCAGGTCCTCAAGATGCCGCCGGTTTATTTGATCATTTTATTGATTTAATCAAGCAACATAAGCAATAGGAAGAACAATGCCAAAGCGTACTGACATAAAAAGTATTCTCATTATCGGGGCAGGCCCTATTGTAATAGGTCAAGCGTGTGAGTTTGACTATTCAGGTGCCCAAGCCTGTAAAGCCCTTCGTGAAGAAGGGTATCGCGTCATCTTGGTTAACTCCAATCCGGCAACTATTATGACTGATCCAGAAATGGCTGATGCAACATACATCGAGCCAATTCACTGGGAAGTTGTCGAAAAAATTATTGAAAAAGAACGTCCAGACGTTATTTTGCCGACTATGGGCGGACAAACTGCCTTGAACTGTGCATTAGATCTGGATAAGCATGGCGTGCTAGCTAAGTACGACTGTGAATTGATTGGTGCAACGGCAGATGCCATAGACAAAGCGGAAGATCGCAATCGCTTTGATAAAGCGATGAAGTCAATTGGTCTAGAGTGTCCAAGAGCCGAAATAGCCCATACGTTAGCAGAAGCCCAAGACGTGATTACGCGTATTGGTTTTCCATGTATTATTCGTCCATCTTTTACTATGGGTGGAACGGGTGGTGGTATCGCGTACAACATTGATGAATTCAATGAAATCTGTACTCGTGGTTTAGATTTATCACCGACGTCAGAACTGTTAATCGATGAATCATTAATCGGTTGGAAAGAATACGAAATGGAAGTGGTACGCGATAAAGCAGATAACTGTATTATTGTATGTACCATTGAAAACTTTGATCCAATGGGCGTACACACAGGTGATTCAATTACTGTTGCACCAGCTCAAACCTTGACGGACAAAGAATTCCAGTTAATGCGAAATGCAGCTATGGCTGTATTGCGTGAAATCGGCGTTGAAACCGGTGGTTCAAACGTACAATTTGGTATTTGTCCAAATACTGGCCGTATGGTTATTATCGAAATGAACCCGCGTGTATCGCGTTCATCGGCATTAGCGTCTAAAGCAACGGGCTTCCCGATTGCGAAAGTGGCGGCTAAACTAGCCATAGGTTATACCTTAGATGAGTTGGCTAATGATATTACAGGTGGTTTAACGCCTGCATCATTTGAGCCTGCCATCGATTATGTTGTGACTAAGATCCCACGTTTTAACTTTGAAAAATTCGCAGGTGCGAATGACCGTCTGACGACACAAATGAAGTCAGTAGGTGAAGTAATGGCGATTGGTCGTAACCAACAAGAATCATTACAAAAAGCCTTGCGTGGACTTGAAGTAGGCGTAAATGGTTTAGATCCAATTTTAGATTTGGACGATCCAGAAGCCAAAAACAAACTCGTTTATGAATTACGTGAACCTGGTGCTGAGCGTATTTGGTATATCGGTGATGCATTTAGAATGGGCTGGAGTGTTGATGAAGTATTCAACCTCACCAATATCGACCGTTGGTACTTAGTTCAGTTAGAAGATATTATTTTACTTGAAAAACAAGTAGCAGAATTGGGCTTAGCTGGTATCGATGCAGATTTGATGCGTTCGCTTAAGCGTAAGGGTTTTGCCGATGCACGTTTAGCTGCATTAACTAACTCGTCTGAAGGTGAAGTGCGTAATGCGCGTTTAGCTTTCGATATCAAACCAGTATACAAGCGCGTAGATACATGTGCGGCTGAGTTTTCGACTTCTACTGCTTATATGTATTCGACGTATGACGAAGAGTGTGAAGCACAACCGACTGACCGTGACAAAATCATGGTACTAGGTGGCGGTCCTAACCGTATTGGTCAAGGCATTGAGTTTGATTATTGTTGTGTGCATGCCGCGTTAGCAATGCGTGAAGATGGCTATGAAACTATCATGGTTAACTGTAACCCTGAAACGGTTTCTACCGATTATGATACGTCAGATCGTCTGTATTTTGAGCCAGTCACGCTTGAAGATGTGCTTGAAATTGTCCGTGTCGAGAAACCTGTCGGGGTTATCGTACAATACGGTGGACAAACACCACTTAAGCTAGCACGTGCACTTGAAGCCAATGGTGTTCCGATTATTGGTACATCGCCAGATGCGATAGACCGTGCCGAAGATCGTGAACGTTTCCAACACATGGTCGAAAAACTTAATCTTAAGCAACCGGCTAATGCGACCGTTTCAAATATGGAACAAGCTTTAGAAGAAGCCGTTAAGATTGGTTTCCCATTAGTTGTTCGTCCATCTTATGTATTGGGTGGTCGCGCAATGGAAATCGTTTATGACTTAAAAGATCTAAAACGCTACTTAAACGAAGCGGTAAAAGTATCTAATGACTCACCAGTACTACTTGACCGTTTCTTAGATGATGCGATTGAAGTCGATTTGGATGCAATTTGTGACGGTACCGACGTAGTTATCGGGGGTATTATGGAACACATTGAACAAGCAGGAGTTCACTCTGGTGATTCGGCATGTTCATTACCGCCACATTCACTTAGTACTGAAATCCAAGACGTAATGCGCGCTCAAGTCAAAGCTATGGCGTTAGAGTTAGGTGTCGTTGGTTTGATGAATACGCAGTTTGCAGTTAAAGATGGCGAAGTTTATTTAATCGAAGTGAATCCTCGTGCTGCGCGAACTATTCCATTTGTATCTAAAGCAACAGGGCGTGCATGTGCCAAGATTGCTGCACGTGCAATGGCTGGTCAATCGTTAGCAGACCAGGGTGTAGTGGATGAGATTATTCCACCATTTTATTCGGTTAAAGAAGTCGTGTTACCGTTTGCTAAGTTCCAAGGTGTCGACCCGTTATTGGGCCCTGAAATGCGCTCAACCGGTGAAGTAATGGGAGTTGGCGATACATTTGAAGAAGCCTATGCGAAAGCTAATCTTGGCGCCTCTGCTCCTTTACCGCGTTCAGGTAAAGCGTTGTTGTCAGTACGAAATAATGATAAAACACGCATAGTAGAGCTTGCTAAATTAATGCAAGAAAAGGGCTTTCAAATTGAAGCGACTCGCGGCACGGCAACAGCATTATATGATGCCGGTGTACAGGATGTGAATGTGGTAAATAAAGTATCAGAAGGGCGTCCTAACATTGTTGATGCGCTTAAAAATGGCGAGTACGTCTATGTAGTCAATACGACTGAAGGACGTCAAGCGATTACTGATTCTGTGTATATTCGTAAAGAAGCACTGCTCAATAAAGCAACCTATACCACCACGTTGAATGCAGCATTTGCGACGATCCAAGCCAAAGAAGCGGATGATCGTGCTCGTGTTACATCTGTACAAGAGTTACATCAACGTATCAAATAAACACAGGTGACTTTATGGGCGTAAACGATTATCATACGCCCATTAACCCTAACAGTGTTAATCCAAAGTGCGCCTTTTAAGGCGCATTTTTTATCTGATGTATTTAAGCTGTTATTTTCATAGTAAACATATTAGTAAAAACAAGAAAATGGAGTAAGGACTATGACACAATATCCAATGACTGCACATGGGGCTGAAATGCTACGTGCTGAATTAAAAGAATTAAAATCAGTAACTCGTCCAGAAATCATTGCTTCTATCGCAACAGCACGTGAGCACGGCGATTTAAAAGAAAACGCTGAATATCATGCCGCGCGAGAGCAACAAAGCTTCTGCGAAGGGCGTATTCAAGATATTGAAGGTAAGTTATCTAATGCGCAAGTGATTGATGTCACGAAATTAGAAAACACCGGCAAAGTAATCTTTGGTACTACAGTGACACTATTAAATTGTGATACTGATGAAGAAATTACCTATAGAATTGTGGGTGATGATGAAGCTGATATCAAAAATAACCTTATTTCTGTTGGCTCACCTATTGCTCGTGGGTTAATTGGGAAAATGGTTGATGATGTGGCTAATATATCGACGCCAAAAGGCATGGTTGAATTTGAAATTCTCGAAGTGAAATACATTTAATTCATCATTGTTGGCAGTTTCCAGATCCTAGTCTAATGTTAAAAGTGTGTGCACAATGTGTGTTCACACTTTTTTACTTTTAAAAGGACTAAAAATCATGGCATACGTAAGTATTAATGGCGTTCGATATGAAAAAGAGCTCATTGAACTAGCTAAACACCACACATCTGGTAATGTTCAGAACGGTAAATTATCTAAAGCTGAAGTGGCTGAATTATTTCAATCTGCTGCTGACGGTCAAACCGTAACAGACACTGAAAAAAGTACACTTGAATATATTCGCGGAAACTTTGAATTCACAGATGCAGCGGCGCGTGATTTTGATGATGCCTTTAAAGATTTATAAGTAATTACGTAATTAAAACTGAGCCAGCTTAATGTGTTTTCTAGACATTGAGCTGACTTTGACGTATTTGAGCTTATTTATTTAATCTTTAGAACCTTTTACAGTTAACAGAGCCATCTCTAACGCTGCTGTTCTGGATTGTGTGAAATCTTCCTCACGTAAGCGTGTATGCAAACCTAAGTTTTGAAGCTTCTCTTTTGCTTTGGCCGTTTTGACGACTACGTAAACCGTTTTATTTAAGTCTAATGCTTCTTCGATAACATTTTCTAACGACAAGGTGATGGTATCATCCAACATAGATACATCGCTTAAATCAATGATCACAACCTCATGGTTTTGAATATTCTTGCGTTCACGGGCGAGGGCTTTTGACACCCCAAAAATCATTGCACCTGATAAGTAAAAGAAAAGTACTTTACCTTGAGCTTGGTTTAAGAGTTTGCGCTGAGCAGGATCAAGGGGATTACGGTCATCAACATCTGACATGGCTTTGATGTTTTTGGACTGACTCGCAGAAAGTTTTTCAATGGTAATGACATTGGCGATAAATACACCAATCCCTACAGCCACGATAAGGTCAACAAACACAGTTAACAGTAATACGGCATACATAATTACTGTTGAGTGACGAGAGACGCGGTGAGCGCGTTTGATGAAGCTCCAATCGAGGATGTCGACACCTACTTTTACTGCGATGCCCGCTAGTACCGCTAAAGGGATCATTTCAATTAAGGATGCAGCGCCAAATACCGCTACAATTAACACCAGTACACGAAACACACCAGATAAAGCTGTGCGGCCACCTGATTGGATATTCACTACGGTGCCCATAGTCGCACCAGCACCAGGAAGGCCACCAAACAAACCCGACATAATGTTACCTAGGCCTTGGCCAATTAACTCTTTGTTAGATTTGTGTTCAGTACGGGTCAAGTTATCAGCGATAACCGATGTTAACATTGAATCAATACATCCCAACATGCCAAGCACTAATGCGTCTAGTAGCATTACACGCACTTGGTCTTGAGTGAACGAAGGTAGGACCATGTTGGGCAAGGATACATCAATCTCACCGATACGCTGAATTGGCGCTCCACCTATGGCAATGACCGACACTATACTGATCAGGACTAATGCAATGAGTTGGGGGGGGATGTTCTTTTTAAGTTTGGCTGGGGTGAAAAATAAGATAAATAATGTCATGGCAAATAAAGCCATTTCAACCGTCACTGTATTGCTTAGTAACGTTGGTAAAGCGATTAAGGTACCAATAACACCACCGCCAGGAGAGCTTTGACCCAAAGCAGGAGCGAGTTGTAAGATGATGAGGATTAACCCGATCCCTGACATAAATCCTGAAACGACAGAGTAAGGCATCAATGTGATGTATTTACCCAGTTTCAGTAACCCAAATAATATCTGGAATAAACCGGCGAGCATGACGACAGTAAATGCCATTGCCATGCCATTTTCGGGGTTTGCTGCAATTAAAGATGTCACAACAGCAGTCATGACTACAGTCATGGGGCCAGTTGGCTCAGATATCAGGGTCGCGGTGCCACCGAATAAGGACGCAAACAAACCAATAATGATGGCACCATACAAACCTGCTTCAGCGCCAGCACCTGAAGCGACACCAAATGTTAAGGCTAGGGGAAGGGAGACAATAGCAGCGGTTAAGCCACCAAGCATGTCGCCTTTTAAATTATCAAAAGAGAGTCGGTTGAGTGATAACATCTTGTTTATTTTACTCTTATTTCTGCTATGTCTATTGTTTCAAGTCGAGCTCACAATAGCAAGCCCGACCACTTAACAAACCTGTCATCAAATCAAAAGTTTAGACTTAAATTTACGCTAGTTTAGTCCTTTTACTACCACACCATCTTTGATTACTACTTGAACATTTTCTAATAACGTCATGTCCGCAATCACATCACCTTTAACTGCGATAATATCGGCTAGTTTACCTTCACTTACACTGCCGATGAGTTTGGCTTTGCCCAATAAATCAGCAGAGTGAATCGTCGCAGCTTGAATAGCTTGCATCGGTGTCATACCAAAGCGCACCATGCGCGATAATTGACGAGCATTATCACCATGAGGGTAGACACCCGCGTCTGATCCAAATACCATTTTCACACCCGCATTAAGCGCTTTGGTAAAGTTATCACGTTGACGTTTACCGACTGTGCGTTCTTTGGCCAGAGATTCTTCTAAAATACCTGCTTTTTCACCTTCGCCTAAAATGTATTCGGTAACGTAAATATCCATTGATAAGTAAGTACCCATTTTTTTCGCTAACGCAATCGCCTCATCGTCTAAAAAACTACCGTGTTCGATAGAATCAACACCAGCACGGATTGCATCTTTGATCCCATTGGTGCCGTGAGCATGAGCTGCTACGGTTAAACCGCGCAAGTGTGCTTCGGTGATGAGCGCTTGCATTTCTTCTAACGAAAATTGCTGTGCGCCCACTTTTGTTCCTTTAGATAGTACACCACCTGTGGCACAGAATTTAATCACATCTGCGCCATATTTAATATTTTGACGTACCTTGGTACGCACTGCCCAAGGACCATCTGCCACACCTTCTGATTGTGCGTCGTATTCGAACGGCAATAAGTTGTTATCACAATGCCCACCGGTCACTCCGATAGATGGTCCCGAAACATACATACGTGGACCGATAACATCACCTTCATTAATTGCATCGCGCAAGGCAACATCAGCATAGCCTGGTGCGCCGACATTACGTACTGTGGTAAAGCCCGCCATAAGCGTTGATTGTGCGTTTTTGACACCTGTGATCGCACTACGCGGAGTCGATACTTTTAAACGGCGGTAACCATGTAAATTTGCATCGGAGGTTAAATGCACATGCATATCCATTAAACCAGGCAATAACGTATGGCCGGATAAATCTAGCACTTGGGCATCATCTGGAATAGTGTGAGAGCCTTGCTTACCAACGTATTGGATTATATTGTTTTGAACAATGACTAAGGGGGATGTCAGGACAGTATTGTTGTCTACATCGACTAATGAATCGGCGGTGATCACTAATGTATCAGCTACCACATGCGAGCCAGCAAACAGAGCTAGTAACAAAGTGCATACTTTCGTTTTGAGTAATTTGCGGGGTAACACGGGCTTAGCCGTATTAATGGAAAAAAATCGCTGCATCATGATAGTCTCTTAGTTGATCGTAATGATATAAAATAAAGCCCTAGGATAAATAGCATCCACAAACTAGCTAAAGCTAGTGGAATAATATCACCATATTGACGGTATAACGTTGTATTAGAGGGTGTCATAACAGTATCAACTAAAACACCTTCAGTAAATTGGGGTAAGCGAGATTGGATCTGGCCGTGATGGTCAATTATTCCTGTAATGCCGTTATTGGTGGCGCGGATTACCGGTAAACCAAATTCCAACGCGCGCATTTGTGCGATCTGCATATGTTGGTGTGGCCCATGCGAATCACCAAACCATGCATCATTAGAAACGGTAATAATGGCATTAGATTCAGGGGTAATATTGGCGCGTATTTGGCGTGGGAATACAATTTCGAAACAAATAGCAGGGACAAACCACACCCCATTAGCTTGTAAGTTTTCTTGCACGTATGCACCACGAGTAAATGATGACATAGGTAAATCAAAAATGGGTGCTAAACCACGCAGCCAATTTTCAAATGGAATAAATTCACCGATAGGTAACAAATGATGCTTGGCAAAACGGTTGTTATGTCCATAGTAATATTGAGGCTGGTCAAGGTTGGTATTTTTTCGACCCAAGCTAATCAGTTGATTGAGGATCATGTCACGCCCAAAATCATAATTAACGATCCCAGTAATCAGACCGGTATTGGAAGCGTAGGCTTGTGCATCTACCTCATGTAAAAATAGCTGGGCTTCAGATTCTAATTTAGGGACTGCAGCTTCAGGCCAAATCACGACATCATTTTGCCATAAGATTTCACTGAGCTGGAGATACTTATCCATAATGGGCTGGTCTAGCTCTGGCACCCAACGCATAGATTGCTCTATATTTCCTTGAACGACACCTACAGTGAAAGATTGATTTTGTGCATTGGTATTTTTGTTATTGTGCGTGAAATGAGGCATGAACCAGGCACTGTGTAAGCTTAAAAGCATAGCGCCGTATGCTGATAATTTGATGCTAGATGATTGCTGTTGAATCTTGTTGGAACGTATAAGTAAAATAAGATATGCAGCGCAACTGGCAAGAATAACCAAGATTGTAGTGATACCTGTTTCACCAATTACCGGTGCTAATTGACCGATTACCGTGTTAGTTTGTGAGTAGCCTAGTGATAACCACGGAAAGCCTGTGAATAATACTGAGCGTAAGCTTTCCATAGCGAACCATAGAGCTGGCGAGGCTGCCAATGGTAACGCGTAACCAAATTTTAATTGTAGTTTGTGTATTATTAAGCTAAAAAGCATGACAAACAACGCTAAATAGCTCACTAATAACCCCATTAAGAATAATGAGACAATTAAAGGCACGCCACCAAATTCAGCTATGCTTACATGTACCCAACTGATACCTGCACCAAACCAACCACAACCAAATAGAAAGCCAATGAGTTTAGGATGTTGAGTACGAGATATTAAGACAAGAAAAGCGGTTATACTAAAGAGGGGGATATAGGCATAATCATAAGGAGAAAATGCCAATGTCAGTGATAAGCCAAGGCACAACGTTAATACTGCTTGTGCCCAGACATTATCCAACCAACGCATACTTAAGGTCGTTCCTCTGGCAAGGTGACTTTTAGTTGTTGAATGCGTCGCTTATCTGAGTTGGTTACTTTAAACTCGATATCTTCAAGGGTGATTTTATCACCCGTTTCTGGCATGTGGCCAAAGCCTTTTAGCACGATGCCAGCAATCGTGTCGGCCTCGTCTTCACTAAATTTAGTCGAAAAAAACGTATTAAATTCACTTACCTGAGTGAGTGCTTTAACTGAATAAGTGAGCTTGTTAAGTGGTCTAATACCATCTGTCTCTTGATCGTCAGCGTCATGTTCATCTTCGATTTCACCAACAATCAGTTCTAAAATATCTTCGATAGTGACTAATCCAGATACGCCGCCATACTCATCTACGACAATGGCCATGTGATAGCGTTGTTGGCGAAAGTCTTTTAGTAGGACGTCTACTCGTTTTGATTCTGGGACGATGACAGCATCACGTAAAATGTCTTTAAGCACCAGTTCTGCTTCTTGGTTAAACACGTACGCTAACAAATCTTTAGCAAGCAAGATGCCCTCAATGTGGTCTTTGTCTTCACTGATAACAGGGAAACGGGAGTGAGCAGACTCTATTACTTGTGGAATAA
This sequence comes from Glaciecola sp., assembly GCA_029246415.1. Classification (GTDB taxonomy): domain Bacteria; phylum Pseudomonadota; class Gammaproteobacteria; order Enterobacterales; family Alteromonadaceae; genus Opacimonas. The sequence goes on along the minus strand of JAQWNF010000035.1, from coordinate 6,716 downwards.
GCTGTTCTGCTGTTGCGTTGACATCAATAGTGATCATTTGCGCGCGAGGGATCATAATATCCCGCACTTTCATTTTATTAACTTCGATAACACCCTCGATCATCTCGCGGGTTTGTGGATTAATTACGTCGTTAAGTTCAGCTTCATTTATGACGTCCACAAGTTCTTCGTGGTTTGTCGGTTCTGGACTAAAGGTGTCTTTGATTTTATCGATCCAACCTTTGGGTGCAGAACCGTTAGTAGAGTGGGGGTTATCGTCGCTCATTATGTATGTTTTTTCTCAATTAAATAATAAAAAATGGTTGTGTATAAGTGTAAATTAATCAACTTGATACGGATCGTCAATGCCTAATTTGTCTAATAGTGCAATTTCATGTGCTTCCATGACATTAGCATCTTGTTCTTCAATATGGTCAAACCCTAGTAAATGCAATACTCCATGCACGATAAGATGTTGATAATGGGCATGGATTGCTTTGTTTTGTGCTGATGCTTCTTGGCAGACCACAGCGTGGCAAATGACTAAATCGCCCAGTAATGGCGATTCAATAAAATCAGGGAGTTCGCTGGGAAAAGATAACACATTAGTCGGTTTATCTTTGGCACGATAAGCTAGATTTAAGCTTTGTGATTCTTCTGTGTCAACGAAGCGAACAGTCAGTTCGCCTTGCCCATCATTATGTGAAGTTAATACCTGCTCAACCGTTTGTAGGATGAGTTGATCGGTAATCGGCTGCTCATTAGCGTCTGCAATGTCATCTAACGCCCATTGAATATCAACATCGATGGAATGACTCATGATGGTTTAGATGCTGGGTTTGTTTGGGTTGCATTAATTTGAGCAGCAGATAATGCGTCGGCTTTTTCACGCTCTTCTTGTTTGCGCAACGCCTTGGTTCTAGCTTGTTGGTCATCGTATTTTTCATATGCTTGAACAATGCGCGCAACAACAGGATGGCGAACCACATCTTGAGCATTAAAGAAGTTAAACGATATTTCTTCAACATCCGGTAACACCTCAATACTGTGACGTAAGCCTGAGCGTACTCCACGAGGTAAATCAATCTGTGTTATGTCACCAGTGATAACGGCTTTTGAGTTAAAGCCAATACGCGTTAGGAACATTTTCATCTGCTCGCTAGTCGTGTTTTGACTTTCATCTAATATGATAAACGCATCATTTAATGTGCGACCACGCATGTAAGCAAGTGGGGCAATTTCGATCACATTGCGTTCAATCAGTTTCTCGACCTTTTCAAATCCAAGCATTTCAAATAAGGCGTCATATAATGGACGTAGATACGGATCGACTTTTTGTGACAAATCGCCAGGTAAAAAACCCAACTTTTCGCCCGCTTCAACTGCTGGTCGAGTTAATAGAATACGACGTATTTCTTGGCGCTCTAAGGCATCAACGGCGCAGGCAACAGCTAAATAGGTTTTACCAGTTCCCGCAGGCCCAATACCAAATGTAATATCATGATTCATGATATTAGCGACATATTCGCCTTGGTTGGGATTACGAGGCTTGACGACACCGCGTTTAGTTTTGATTTGTACTTGCTTACCATAAGGATGATCATCGTCGCGAGTTTGCTCCAAAACACGTTCAGCTTGGATAGCAAGATGAATATCCTCAGGGTCTATTTCCTTAATTACTCCGTGCATTGGAGCCGTTTCGACATAGAGTTGTTTCAGTAATTCAATCGCAACTTCGTTAATTACCGCATTACCGATGAATTTGAACGCATTGTTGCGATAGGTGATTTCAACCCCTAAGCGACGTTCAAGTTGTTTGATATTATTATCATACGGTCCACATAAGCTGGATAAGCGTTTGTTATCTTCTGGTACTAATAAAATTTCTCTAACGTCTAAATTACTCAAAAATGCCTCGATAGGTAATAAATTAACTAAACTTGCGCTGAAGGTGTAACAACATTTACGCCTAAGCTACTTGCTTGTTTTTGTAATATGCTTTGTGGTGAAACAGCAATACGCAGGCCCATTTCACTTTCACGGCGTAATACATCACCGCGTAACGAGTTACTAAACACATCAGTGATCATGACATCGATAAATTGGCCAATCATGTCCGGTGTGCCTTCAAAGTTAACAACACGGTTATTTTCAGTACGACCAGTTAACTCCATTGGATTTTTCTTGGATGGACCTTCGACTAAAATGCGTTGTTCAGTGTTGAGCATATTACGCGCAATGCGTAACGCACTTTGGTTGATACGGTCTTGTAAGATCCACAAACGTTGTTTCTTTTCTTCTTCGCTGACATCATCGGGTAAATCAGCTGCTGGTGTACCAGGACGCGCCGAGTAGATGAAACTAAAGCTCAAATCATAGTCAATATCATTAATCAATTTCATGGTGTCTGCAAAGTCTTGTTCAGACTCGCCAGGAAAACCAATAATAAAGTCAGATGACATCGATAAATTTGGGCGGATTTTGCGTAATGCACGAATTTTGGATTTGTATTCGATAGCCGTATGGCCGCGTTTCATTAGATTTAAAATCCGATCTGACCCACTTTGTACAGGTAAATGTAAATGATCAACTAGCTCTGGGATCGAGGCATAAGCTTCTACAATATCATCTGTAAATTCAACAGGATGAGAGGTGGTATAACGAATACGGTCAATCCCATCAATAGAAGCGATGAGTTCTAATAGTTCAGCAAAACGACAGACGCTGCCATCATAATGTGGGCCACGAAACGCATTAACGTTTTGTCCTAGCAAGTTCACTTCACGGACACCTTGCTCAGCAAGTTGTGCGATCTCTAATAATACATCATCAACTGGGCGTGAGACTTCTTCACCGCGGGTGTAAGGAACCACGCAGAAAGTACAATACTTAGAGCAACCTTCCATAATCGAAACAAACGCACTAGGACCATCGGCACGAGGCTCTGGCAAGCGGTCAAATTTTTCAATTTCAGGGAAGCTAACATCGACTACGCTTTTTGAGCCGCCTTTAATGTCTTTAATCATTTCAGGTAAGCGATGTAACGTTTGTGGACCAAAAATTATATCGACATAAGGAGCGCGTTGACGAATATGATCGCCTTCTTGTGACGCAACACAACCGCCGACACCAATAATTAATTCTGGTTTAGCTTGTTTGAGGTTTTTCCAACGGCCTAACTGGTGAAATACTTTTTCTTGCGCTTTTTCGCGAATAGAACAGGTGTTAAGTAAGATAACATCTGCTTCTTCGGGCTCTTGCGCAAGTGTATAACCATGCGTTGCATCTAACAAATCTGCCATCTTTTCCGAGTCATACTCGTTCATTTGGCAGCCCCAGGTTTTGATATATAATTTTTGGCTCATGATCGGACTTTGTGTCGTTTATTATTGTTGCATATTTTAGCCTGTAATTGCATGAATGACTAGTGTTGTGCGGACAGTCTTGCACCTTAGCATCTCCTCCATCATAATAACCCTATTGCTAATTCGTTTTAATCATCATTTACCTGCACTAAGGAACACCATGTCTCAAATGCAAACACAATATGTGGTCGTCGGCGGCGGCATGGTCGGTACTGCGATGGCGCTAGGTTTAGCGCGTTTAAGTAAAGATGTCATATTGATTGAAGCTTTTCCAGCGAAAGCATTTTCAGCTAAACAGCAACCAGATTTACGTATGTCAGCATTAGCCCAAGCGAGTGTGGAATTTTTAACCGATTTAGGTGCTTGGCAACATATCGAGACAATGCGTACCCGTCCGTATACAGGATTAGCCGTTTGGGAACACCCTCTTGCGCGCACTGAATTTCACGCTCCTGATATCGGTGCTGAGCGCTTGGGTGTGTTTGTTGAAAATCGCATTACCCAACTCGGCCTAGCTGATGCCTTGGCTGATAATAAACATTGTCGTGTAGTGAATGCCAAAGTAGTCAGTAGTGACGCGAAATCTGGTGTAGTGATTTGTGCTGATGGCACCCATATCAAAGCGCAAACGATTATTGCTGCCGATGGTGTTAAATCAGGCGTGCGCGAAGCCGCTGGGATCAAAACTCAAGGTTGGCAATATGGACAACAAGCATTAGGGATCACCATTCAAAACCATTATCCTGATAGCGCTAGTGCAGAGCGAGGGCAAAGTGTGACTTGGCAACAATTTACGCCATCGGGGCCACTTGCATTTTTACCCATGCATGAAGATTTTGCATCACTCGTTTGGTATGACACGCCTGAGCAAATTAACAGATTATTAAAATTAGCAGAACAAACGGATAAAACCGAATTACACGCTGCTATCCGTAAGCAATTCCCCAATGATTTAGGTGAGTTTAGTGTATTAAATTGTGCAGCATTTCCATTAACTCGGATGCATGCAGTACGTTATGTCAAAGACAAAGTAATATTAATTGGCGATGCTGCACATGCGATTAATCCGTTAGCCGGGCAGGGAGTCAATATTGGCTTTCAAGATGTGAAATGCTTATTAGAGGTTATTGCGCGCGATGGTGATGTTGTTGCTGAATTTGAAAAAACACGCCAACGTGCCAATTTACAGATGATGACAACGATGGATGGGTTTTATGTCGCGTTTTCTAATCACAATCCTATCTTAAAAGCATTGCGCAATATTGGATTATTTACTGCTGATAAAGGTGGTAAACTCAAGCATGCAGTCATGAAAAAAGCCATGGGGATCTAACCAATGACTATTATTTATATATTATTGATTTTGTTTTTGACATTGTTTGTGGTGACTAAGGTCATAGAAAATTCAAAGATGCGGATATCTGATGAGGACACGAGCAAAATTAGTCGCTGGATCTTACCCTTAGTTGGCGTGGCGTTAATAGTGCAGTTGATTATGTTCATGCTGAGATAAGTAGCTAGCTTCTACCCAGATAATTAAGCGGCTTAGCTTGTCTTAATCATCTGGGCAAATTATAAAGCATACTTAATATTGGTTACCTATTTAACGTTATCCCAAATCCCTTGCTCAGTGTCACCTTGGATCTCACAATCACCAGTTTTATATGTGATTGTTTCTTTGCGTTCAAGCTTACCAATGTAATCTTTAGTGATAGACACAATTGTGGGTGTCATCATTACGATGGCAATCATATTAATGACCGTCATTAATCCTAATGCCATATCTGCGGCAGCCCAAACTTGTGGCATTGCAGCCATCGAGCCCCACAAGATCATTACTAAATAACCTGCGGTATAACAACCACGACCGATTTTGTTGTCGAGTTTAAACATGTGTAAGTTACTTTCGCCGTACGCATAATTAGCCACAACAGAAGTAAATGCAAAAAGTGAAATAGCCGCAGCTACAAAATCAGCACCACTATCACCTAAATGAAACTCCATCGCTGATTGTGTCAGTCTGATCCCTTCCATTTGTTCACCTGCACCACCACCTGCTAGCAGGATAATGAATGCCGTTGCCGTACACAAAATCATGGTATCAACAAATACACCTAGCATTTGCACATAACCTTGAGCAGCGGGGTGGTTTGGATTTGGTGTGGCGGCAGCTGCTGCATGAGGCACACTACCTGATCCTGCTTCATTAGAATACAAACCGCGTTGTACACCATTGGCAATTGCTGCACCAAATGTACCAGCTACCGCTTCTTGTAAGCCAAAGGCTTGCAACACGATATCACTGAGTACACCTGGTAATAAATCAATGTTAATTAGCATAATAGCTAAGGCTACTAAGACGTAACTGACACCCATAAAAGGGACAATCCATTGCGCAAAATTAGCAATTGCACGAAATCCACCGACAACAATAAGTGCAGCTAACGCAATGATGACTAAACCTGAATACAAGGTATCGATGCCATAGGCATTATTTAATGCATCGGTAATGGTATTGGCTTGGACAGCTGAAAAAATAAAGCCGTATCCCAAAAACAAACACAATGAAAATACTACCGCCAACCAGCGTTTTTTCAGTCCTTGTTGGATATAATAAGCAGGGCCACCACGGTATTCACCATTGGCATCTTTTACCTTGTATAATTGTCCTAATACACTTTCAGCAAACCCCGTCGCCATGCCTAGAAAAGCGATAACCCACATCCAAAATATTGCACCAGCACCACCGAGCGATATTGCAACAGCAACACCTGCTAGGTTTCCTGTACCAACACGAGCGGATAGGGAAGTACACAAGGCTTGAAAAGAAGAGATACCGGCTTTATCAGAAGCCGTTGAATTGCGCATGATCCCAAACATGTGTGTGAAATGTTTGACTTGGATGAAGCCAAGCTTCCATGTGAAAAAAAGTCCACCAAGTAGCAGAATATAGATGAGAACTTGGCCACGTCCCCAAAGAACAGAATTTATTGCGTCGATGATATCAGTGATCATGGTAGGCTCTTTTTAAGATAAGTTAGTATGATGAAACTATTAGCTAGGACGATAGTGTATGATAAAACACCTACAAAACCTATTTTGAATAGGATAGTGGTTATTTTTTGATAAGGATATAATATTTCAAGGATGATATATAAGAGAATGGCTGGGGTAGCAGGACTCGAACCTACGGATGACGGGATCAAAACCCGTTGCCTTACCAACTTGGCTATACCCCAGTAGAAAACTAATTCACTGGATGATATGTTTGGCAACATATCTACTTAACAATGATGTTAAGAACACACTATAATAGAGAGAATGGCTGGGGTAGCAGGACTCGAACCTACGGATGACGGGATCAAAACCCGT
>JAQWNF010000032.1 GCA_029246415.1 Glaciecola sp. | reverse complement strand
GGTGCGATTGCCGTAGGCTTAACTGTTGGGTTAAATCGTGGTGGTGTGCTGCTGGCTTTATTGCTGTTGCCTGTGTTTATCCCATTGTTAATTTTTGCTACTTCAGCGGTGGAATCTGCCTCAATGCAATTACAATACACTGCACAACTGGCGATTATTGGCGCTATGTTCCTTTTCTCTTTAGCTTTGGCTCCGTTTGCCATTGCTTATGCACTTAGAGTGAGTCAAACCTGATGTGGAAGTGGTTACATCCTTACGCTAAAACTGAACGTGCTTATGCGCTTTGCAACACGTTATTACCTTATTTTTTCGTCACTGCAGTGGTGGGCTTACTCGTTGGATTTATTTGGGGCTTAGCATTTGCTCCAACTGATTATCAACAAGGTGATTCATTTCGTATTATTTATATTCATGTGCCTTCCGCTATTTTGTCCATGAGCACGTATGTCGCAATGGCTATTGCTGGTTTTGTCGGGCTAGTATGGCAATGGAAAACCGCCTACATGAGCATGATCGCAATTGCGCCAGTGGGGGCAGTGCTAACCTTTATTTCGTTATTTACGGGCGCTGCATGGGGTAAACCAATGTGGGGAACGTGGTGGATTTGGGATGCACGCTTAACGGCTCAACTCATTCTATTTTTCTTATACTTGGGTGTTATGGCTTTGTATGGCGCGTTTAGCGACAAAACCCAAGCCGGTAAATCAGCAGCTATTATGGCCTTAGTCGGTGTTATTAATATTCCAATCATTCATTATTCAGTTGAGTGGTGGAATACTTTGCATCAAGGCGCGACAATTACTAAATTTGGTAAACCTTCGATTGCCCTTTCAATGTTATGGCCTTTGTTAATTTCAATAGTCGGAACGGTGGGATTGATAGGGACTTTGGTTATGATGAATTTGAAAAATCAGATTTTACGCCGTGAGTTACATCGTCCTTGGGTAATTGCACTGTTACAAAAAACGGAGCAACGCTAATGCATTTTGATTCGTTTGCAGCATTTTTAGAGATGGGTGGCTATGGCTTTTTTGTCTGGTTATCTTATGGCGTATCGCTGTTAGTTGTCGTTGCATTTATTATCTATGTCAAACTCGACAAGCGTAAATTAATTGCCGAAGTACGTGCCGAAGCAGCGCGTAAAGCTCGGATAAAACAAGCTAAGGAGCAATCATAAGCATGAATCCTAGACGTAAACAGCGTTTAATCACCGTTGGGGTGATTGGCGGTATGGTAGCTGGCGCACTTTCTTTGATGTTGTTTGCCCTGAATGACAATATTGATTTGTTTTATACCCCAAGCGAAATTATCGAGGGTAAAGGCAAAGCGGCTGTCAAACCTCAGGTCGGCCAACGCCTACGAATTGGTGGAATGGTTGTCGAAGGCTCGGTTCAACGGAACCAAGATACCCTAGCTGTCGAATTTGATTTAGTGGATACCGGTCCCATTGTGACAGTATCTTACACAGGCATTTTGCCTGACTTGTTTCGCGAAGGTCAGGGGATTGTCGCTACAGGCGTATTGCAAGATGGCAATCTCATTATGGCGGAAGAAGTATTGGCTAAACATGACGAAGAATATATGCCGCCTGAATTGGCTGAAAAATTAAAGGGCATTAAGCATGTCAAACCCGCAGATGCGGCAATGACGAAAACCACACCTAGCTATTAATCATATATATTTTATTGAGACCTTATTAACATGATCGCTGAAATTGGTAACTTTTCTATTGTCATTGCGCTACTACTATCGGTGTTGTTAGCGATATACCCAATGTGGGGAGCACAAACCAATCACAAAATGATGATTTCCTCGGCCAAGCCATTGGCTATTGGCTTGTTTACGTTTACCTTAATTGCGTATATTTGTTTGACTAATCGCTTTCTGGCAGATGATTTCTCAGTCTCGTATGTCGCGAATCATTCAAATAGTTTATTGCCTTGGTACTACAAAATAACAGCCGTGTGGGGGGGCCACGAAGGCTCATTCTTATTATGGGTTTTAATTTTTTCTGTGTGGACAGTCGCGGTTGCTATTTTTAGTAAAGGGATCCCTGAAGTGATGGTGGCAAGAGTGCTTGCTGTTCTGGGCATGGTATCTATCGGCTTTTATTTGTTTATGTTACTGACCTCGAATCCATTTGATAGTTTATTACCGTTTTACCCCGTCGATGGCGCCGATCTCAACCCGTTATTACAAGATTTCGGCATGATTATTCACCCTCCTATGTTGTACATGGGCTATGTTGGTTTTGCTGTTGCATTTGCGTTTGCGATTGCTGCACTGATCTCAGGGCAACTTGATTCAACCTGGGCTCGTTGGTCGCGTCCATGGACAATCGCGGCTTGGGCTTTTTTAACCGTTGGCATCGCATTAGGCAGTTGGTGGGCTTATTATGAACTTGGCTGGGGCGGTTGGTGGTTCTGGGATCCGGTAGAAAATGCCTCCTTTATGCCATGGCTAGTTGGCACGGCGTTAATGCATAGTTTAGCGGTAACCGAAAAGCGCAAAGTCTTTAAATCCTGGACTGTGTTGTTGGCCATTGCCGCTTTTTCGTTAAGTTTACTAGGAACATTTTTGGTACGCTCTGGTGTATTAGTGTCAGTTCATTCATTTGCCTCTGACCCTTCTCGTGGACTGTTTATTTTAGGCTTACTGGTAATTGTTATCGGTGGTTCATTATTGTTATATGCCATCCGAGCGCCGCAGTTAAAAACCCGTTCATATTATTCGCTAGCTTCTCGCGAAGTCATGCTAATGGGCAATAATGTATTATTGTGCGCAGCTACTGTAGTCGTGTTGTTGGGCACCTTATTTCCATTAGTGCATAAAGAGCTAGGCTTAGGTAGTATTTCAATCGGTGCCCCGTTTTTTAATCAAATGTTTACGTGGTTAATCGTGCCTTTCGTTGTATTTATGACGATAGGACCGTTAAGTCGCTGGAAACAACAACCACTGGGTGCATTGAGCAACCAAATCTTGATTGCATTAGGTATTGGTATCAGTGCGGCCTTATTAATTGTCAATAGCTTTAGTACCACAGCTACCTATGTCGCTACGCTAGGTATGGTGTGTGCCGTTTGGATTTTGGTTTCAACCATTCAAGAAGTCGCACAACGTGTAGAAGCGATGCCAGGTGAGTTAGCAATGGCTACCAAAATACGCAAGCTCAAACCAAGCCACTGGGGCATGATTCTGGGGCATGTTGGTTTTGCTGTATCGCTCATCGGGATTACCTTAGTCAGTAACTTTGAGTTAGAGCGTGATGTGAGAATGAACTTCGGTGATGAAGTAACGATTGCAGGTTATAGCATCCAGTTTTCAGAAGTGAAAACGATTCAAGGACCTAACTACAGTGCTGATCGTGGTATATTTGATGTTTATAAAGACGGCGATTTTGTCGTACACCTAGAGCCTGAAAAACGCTTTTATTCCGTTAAAGGAATGTCGATGACGGAAGCAGGTATTCATACCACCTTGATCCGTGATTTGTTTATCGCCTTGGGCGAACCATTAGATAATGGCGCGTGGGCAGTCAGAGTGTACTACAAACCCTTTGTTATATGGATTTGGTTAGGTGCAGGGATAATGGCGCTAGGTGGTGTCTGCTCCATGTTCGATAAGCGCTACCGAATGAAAAAACTCGCTAAATTAGGGATTCAACCAGCATGATAAATACCCGTTTTGTTGTGCCGTTAGTTGCATTTACTGCTTTGGTGTTTTTCTTATATCAAGGGCTTTTTTCTGATCCACGTCAGCGCGACTCACAAGCGTTAGCTAAGCCAATGCCAACATTTAGTTTGCCGGATTTGATGGAACCGAGTGTCATTTATACCAATGATGTGTTTACTGATGAAGTCACGCTATTGAATATTTGGGGCGTGTGGTGTGTGACTTGTGCCGTTGAACTTCCTTATTTGACTGAGCTCAGCGAGCAAGGTGTGAGGTTTGTTGGCTTGTATTATGATCAAGATCTCGATCCTGATTTTGGTACTAAGACATTGGCACGTGTGCAACAAGAAGTCATTGAAACTACTAACCAACTCGGCAATCCTTTTTTGTTTAATATTTTTGATGTCTACCGTGATACATCATTGGATTTGGGCGTCACAGGTGCACCAGAAACGTTGTTGATTGACCAACAAGGCATTATTCGAGTTCACCATATTGGTGATATCAATCCACGTGTATGGGACAGTAAATTTGCGCCGATATACAATGAACTGATGGCACAGCAATCATTGCAGCAAACAGAGAATTAACCATGAATCTCCTTACACAACGATTATTCATTATATTAAGTATCTGGGCTGTCCTCATGTTGTCAGGATTAATGTTTAGTCATGATGCTCAAGCAACTCAAGAAAACTATCAATTTACTACAGAACAACAGCGCAAAGATTTCAAACGTCTGACTAAAGAACTACGTTGTCCTATGTGTCAAAATCAAAACATTGCTGATTCAGATGCCATGATTGCTCATGATATGCGTCGTAAAGTATATCAGCTGGTATCGGAAGGGAATGACCATGATCAAGTTATTGATTTTATGAAACAGCGCTATGGTGATTTTGTTTATTATCAGCCTCCGGTAAACAACTCGACCATTTGGTTATGGATTTTACCGTTTTCAGTACTGCTTATTGGTGGTTGGATCTTGTTTAAACGTCGACCTGAAATAACGCCTAGCGATACACAAGCAGAGGCAGACTTACTGGCAAAAGCCGATGAAATGCTGGAGAAAGATAAATGATAACCTTTTATGTACTCGTTGTTGGGTTAATTATTTTAGCTCTTGGCTTTATTTTTTATCCTTTATTTAAACGTAATTATGCCGCTCATACACAAGCATTTACGCTATCAAATACCCGCTTGATTAAACAACGTTTAGTCGAGCTGGATGAGGAATTCGCACAAGGGATAATCTCTGATAAGCATCGTACTCAAGCACAAAAAGATTTAAAAATCGCGTTACTTGAGGAAACGACTCCTGAACCAGACGGAGCTACGCTAGATGCTGTGAATGGTGCTGATACTAAACGTCACACAGGAATGCTCGCAAGCGGCTTGCTTATAGTGTTGTTACTTTCTACTGGTGTGATGTATTGGTATGTTAATCAGGTTTCAGGGATCTCAGGTTTGTATCAAGCTCAAGCGGATATGCAAAGCTTAACCGATAAAATCATTGTTAACCCTTCACAAGATGTAACATTGGAAGACGTGCAATCATTCACCTTAGCTATTCGCTCTCGCATTGAACATAATGAAGAAGATGCGACGGGTTGGATGTTATTGGGGCGTTTATACGGTGCTTTAAATCAATTTGAACAAGCTTATCAAGCATTTGATAAATCGCTAGCGATTGCCCCTAATAATGCAGAAACCTTAAACAGTTACGCCCAAGCGCTAATGATGCCTAATCAAGTTGAATACTTAAAACAAGCAGTCGTGGTGTTGCGACGTTTGTTGGCGTTAGAGCCGGGGAACAATCAAGCTGCATTAATGTTGAGTATGACGGCAGGGCAATTAGGCGACCTAGCGACATCTGAACAGTACTTTGCTCAGATAAAAGACTTATTACCACCCAATAATCCTGCAATAGTACAAATTCAGGCGCGGATAGATGAGCTCAAAGGTCAATCCCAAGCAATGACCGGGTTTAGTGTGACGATTAGTGCCGATAATGAAATCAGTACTCGCTTGGCACAATCCAATCGGTTGCAGCCGACATTCCTGTTTGTATTTGCAAAAGATGGAGCAAGTGACAACCCATTACCTGCGGCGGTTAAAAAACTGAATTTAGGTGCATTACCGACCACAGTTACATTAACTCATGCCGATGCGATGATGGCGACGTATTCGTTAAAAGATTTAACCGAAGTGACATTAACCGCGCGTTTATCGTTCGATGAAAATGTACAAACTAGTGTTGGAGAATTGGAAGGCAGTGTTACCTTAAGTAAAGTTACTGACGCGGTTATTCCTGTATCCATCACAATTAACAAGGAAATAAAGCAGTGAAGCACCTATTAGTAGTCGTGTTATTGGTTGGATTAACCAGCGGTTGCGCGGCAAATAAAACGCAACAACAAGTCGATGCCCAAGCCTCAACACCAGCGCAAACAGCAGTCCAATCAGAAAGTACTAGCGATCCGCGTGACCCCTTGGAAGGTTTTAACCGCACGATGTGGGACTTTAACTACGATATTCTAGATAAATACCTACTTAAACCGGTGACACAAGGTTATGTTGCCGTGATGCCACAACCGGTGCGCACAGGTTTGGTCAATTTTTCCAATAACTTATCTGAACCAGCTAATTTCTTGAATAATCTTATACAAGGTGAAATCGATGGCTCTATGGTGAGTCTTGCCCGTTTTTTGATAAACACAACTGTCGGTGTTGTAGGTGTATTTGACGTGGCAGGTTCGATGGATCTAAAAAAAGAAGAAGAATCTTTTGGTGAAGTATTAGGTGTATGGGGCCTTGAAACGGGTCCTTACTTAATGGTACCAGCTCGGGGTCCTACGGATATTCGCTCCACAACTGGAGATGTGGTAGATAATATGATGTTTCCGTTTAACATACTGAATAGTAACTTTACTCTGTTTAGTGCTGTGGTAGGGGCGTTAGAAGGGCGTGCGATGTTATTATCTCAAGAGAGTACTTTAAACAGTTCGCTCGATCCTTATGCATTTGTTAAAACAGCTTATTTTCAACGATTAGATTTCAAAGTGAAAAACGGTAATGTCGAAAAGTCGCCAGAAGAACAAGCCGAACAAATGGAAGATTTTGAAGAGTTTGAAGGTTTGTTAGACGAATTATAAAAGTTTATTAAGACACAAAAAAGCCAGAAAAGATTTTTTGCCAATGGCAGGATCTAATCTGGCTTTTTTTATAAGTGTTATTTACTAGGCTTAGCCTTTATAGCCATTGGGGTTAGCAGATTGCCAGCGCCAGGTATCATCGCACATCGCTTGTAAATCTAGCTTTGCTTCCCATCCCAATACCGCTTTGGCATGACTTGGATCAGCATAACATGCCGCGACATCACCAGGACGTCGATCTACAATATTATACGGAACTTTTGCTCCACTTGCAGCTTCGAACGCGTTTACCATGTCAAGTACACTGTAACCGATACCTGTACCTAAATTAACGGTCAGAACGCCAGGTTTTTTGGTCAGTGCATTAAGTGCTTTTAAGTGCCCATCAGCTAAGTCAATCACATGAATATAGTCTCGCACGCCAGTGCCATCATGAGTATCATAATCATCGCCAAAGACGGCTAAACAGTCGCGCTTGCCGGTTGCGGTTTGGCTGATAAAAGGCATGAGATTGTTGGGTATGCCATTGGGATCTTCTCCAATCTCACCAGAGATATGCGCACCTACAGGATTAAAGTAACGTAATATCGCAATATTCCATTCATTGTCGGATACATATAAGTCACGTAACACATGTTCAACCATTAATTTAGATTGGCCATACGGGTTCGTCGGCGTGCCGGTAGGCATTGACTCTTGCAGTGGAAGGGTAACTGGGTCGCCGTATACTGTAGCAGAAGAAGAAAAGACAATGTTCTTAACCCCAAAATCACTCATCACATTACAAAGTTGTACGGATCCAAATACGTTGTTTTCATAATACTTTAAAGGTAAAGCAACGGATTCACCGACTGCTTTTAGCCCAGCAAAATGAATGACGGAGTCGATCTGGTATTGGCTGAATACATCACGTAATGCACTTGCATCGCGAATATCCCCTTGTACTAAGGTAACGTGACGGTCAGTCAGTCGTTGTACTCGGCTAATTGATTCAGCTGAGGAGTTACAAAAATTATCTAAGACGATAACGTTATCACCTTGCTCTAATAGCTGTAACACAGTGTGGGAGCCAATATAGCCTGCTCCGCCAGTGACTAAAATAGTGGACATTTATTTTCCTTAATCTTAATTTAATCTTGCGATTGTTTCACTTCAGGTAAGTATTTTGCACTCATTGAAAATTGTATCGGCCTTACTACCAACGGATAAAGTAATAAAATGAGACAGGCCCATAATAGGGATGTCCAATCGTTTACCACACGTAATAGCAGGATAAAAAACGGCGCAATAACACATAACTTCAACACATTCAGTAGTGTTTTTTCAGGGATGGTGAGTTGCGTTGTTGCTGTTTCAAGCAATTTTATCCGCTGAGTCAGCGAGAGAGATTGAAGTTGTGGTATCTGTTTGGTTGAAAAATAAAGCTTCATGGATGCCAAAGTGCTATTTAATATTTTTCTATGATAACTAAAAACACGGATATTGCCTAGCTTCTCGGAATGTTGATATGCCTGTAAACATAAAAAAGGCCGGTTAGGGCGTAAAGCATACGCGACCAACCAGCCTTAATTGTTAAAGTAATAACTTGTTTAAGCAGTCTTATGCTCTGCTTCATGTGCAGCAGATTCAGCTGATTGTTCCCAATACTTAGTTTTAAAGCTAAGTAATACAAGGATAATACCCACTGAAATACCGAATAAACTAATTTGCAAATACAAGTTTGGCATTTGGTCTAAGTTTTCTGGGTCAAAGTTACCCGCTAACAGACCTGCAATGACATTACCGATAGAGTAAGTCAGTACAAATACACCCATCATTTGACCTGCAAAACGTTTTGGCGACAGTTTAGATACAGCACTTAATGCAACAGGGCTTAAACATAATTCACCCACTGTGTGTAAGAAGTAAGTTGCGATTAACCAATATGGTGCAACTTTGAGTCCTGCTGCAGCATATTGTGAAGCAAAGAACATCACAATAAAGCCAGTAGCCATGATAATTAAACCAAATGCACATTTTACTGAGTAGCTTGGTGTAATCATTTTCTTCGCTAAATTAATCCACAATGCAGCAAAGAACGGCGATAAGATCACAATAAAGAATGAGTTAGCTGACTGGAACCATGCAGTTGGGATTTCAAACGAACCTAACATACGATCCGTATAATCACGACCAAATAGATTCAGTGATGAACCTGCTTGTTCAAAGCCAGCCCAGAAACACGCAGAAGCAATACAAATTAATAATAATGCCCACATGCCTTTTTTCTCGTTAGCATTGAGATTACCTTTGAAATAAATTGCCGCAAAATAACCCACAAAAATTAAGCAAAAGATAATCGCAACTGCTTTAGCAACTGGCACAGGATCAAATGTAATATACCCGTTATAAATCGCGAAAGTCATGCCAGCAACGACGACTAAAAAGGCACTGATAATGTTCCAAGAGCGCTTTTGTGCTGTAGGGCTGAGAGGCTGAGTAGGCGTTGCCGCAACCGTACCTAAATTACTTAATGTCATACGATATTGGACTAAACCGATTGCCATGCCGACCGCAGCGGCACCAAATGCCCAGTGGTAGCCCATGTTGACTTGTAAATAACCACATACGGTGTAACCAATAACTGCACCGATGTTAATCCCCATATAATATAAGGTGTAACCACTATCTCTGCGTTGATCGCTTGGTGCATATAATTGACCAACAATCGCACCGATATTAGGTTTTAATAGCCCTGTGCCTAAGACAACAAAGATTAAACCGATATAAAAAGTTGATTGAGCAGGGATCGCTAAAATGATGTGACCAATCATGATGATAACACCACCATAATAAACGGCTTTCTGTCCGCCGATTAACCGGTCAGCCATCCAACCACCTGGCAAGCCCATAAAGTACACCGCACCTGTATAAAGGCCGTAAATTGCACCCGCTGAAGCGACAGTTATGCCAAGTCCACCTTCTTGTAGTGAGAGCGTCATGTATAAGACTAATAATGCGCGCATCCCATAATAGCTCATGCGTTCCCACATCTCGGTCATAAAGAGTGTTTATAAACCGCGAGGATGGCCAAAAAAGCCAGTATCGTTAGTATTTGTTGTCATTAGTATACCTATAAACATCATGGACGAAGGATATCTCAGCCTCGAATGGCCAAGCGTAACGTCATGAAATGAAATGTTATTATTATTTAAATTTACAGTGTTTTTAGCACGGGCGTAATCTTAACCTAAGCCATGTCATAGTACAAATGGCGGCTTTCAAGGGCAGGGTAATAAATTTGACTATTATTTACTAATAAATGTGGCGAATAACAATTTCGCTACTAGTATTTAATTAGGAATAAATTTGCCGATAACTTAATTAAATCGGAATTATAAGGATATTTGATGAAAGTTACTGTATTTGGAATTGGTTATGTTGGTTTAGTTCAAGCTGCTGTTTTAGCTGATGTGGGCCATGATGTTGTGTGTATCGATATCGATGAACAAAAAGTAGAAAACCTAAAAAATGGACAGATACCAATTTTTGAACCAGGTTTAACACCATTAGTAACCGCTAATTATGAAGCCAAACGTTTGCACTTTACCACTGATGCCAATGCCGGTGTTGAGCATGCCGATGTCGTGTTTATTGCGGTCGGCACCCCTCCAGATGAAGATGGTTCGGCGGATCTAAAATATGTATTAAAAGTAGCCGAAACAATTGCGACACATATGCAATCGCGCACGATTATTGTAAATAAATCAACAGTACCTGTCGGAACTGCGGATAAAGTCATTGAACAAGTTAATACTTGCTTGCGAGATCTCAACAAGCAAGTCGCCTTTGATGTAGTTTCTAATCCAGAATTTTTAAAAGAAGGTGCAGCGGTTCATGATTGTATGCGTCCAGACCGCATCATTTTAGGTACAGACTCTGAATTTGCCGAAAAACGTTTACGTGAACTGTATTACCCATTTAACCGCAACAACGACCGTGTCATCAAAATGGACATACGCAGTGCGGAGCTGACTAAATATGCAGCGAATTGTATGCTAGCAACTAAAATTAGCTTTATGAACGAAATGGCTAATCTAGCCGAAGAGTTTGGGGCGGATATTGAAAACGTACGTAAAGGTATTGGTTCTGATCCACGCATTGGCTATCAATTCATTTACCCTGGCTGTGGCTATGGCGGCTCATGTTTCCCCAAAGATGTGCAAGCGCTTATTCGTAGTGCAACTCATATTGGCTATGACGCTAAAGTATTGCAAGCAGTTGAAGCGGTCAACAATACTCAAAAACATAAACTATTTGATTATATGATGCGCCATTTTAACGGTGACTTATCGGGTAAAGTTGTGGCATTATGGGGCTTGTCTTTCAAGCCCAATACTGATGACATGCGTGAAGCTTCTGCGCGTGTATTATTAGAATTATTATGGGAGCAAGGGGCAACGGTTCAAGCATTTGATCCCGAAGCGATGGAAGAAACACAGCGTATTTATGGGCATCGAGACGATTTACGCCTAATGGGCACGAAAGATGCAGCATTGAATGGCGCAGACGTGTTAGCCATCTGTACAGAATGGCAAGCATTTAGAGCACCAGACTTTACGGCTTTAGCAACAATCTTAAAAGATAAAGTAGTATTTGACGGAAGAAACTTATTTGAACCTAACATAGTCGCTGAGTATGGCTTAGCGTATTACGGTATAGGTCGTGGATTATCAATTAAGGGTAAGCACCAATGAGCCAAGTTACAAAAGCAGTGATCCCAGTTGCGGGTCTAGGCACGAGAATGTTGCCAGCAACTAAAGCTATACCTAAAGAGATGTTACCAGTGGTAGATAAGCCACTCATTCAATACGTAGTAAACGAATGTGTTGCTGCAGGTATCAAAGAAATCGTATTAGTGACGCATGCGTCTAAAAACAGTATTGAAAACCATTTTGATACATCGTACGAATTAGAATCAACCTTAGAAAAACGAGTTAAGCGTCAGTTACTCGAAGAAGTCCAATCGATTGTGCCTAAAGGTGTAACGATTATGCAGGTACGCCAAGGCGTGGCGAATGGCTTAGGTCATGCAATTATGTGTGCCCATCCTGTTGTCGGTGATGCGCCATTTGCGGTGGTATTACCGGATGTCATTATGGATGACGCTGCGAGTAACTTGAAAAAAGACAACTTAGCAGAGATGGTCTCAAAATTTAATACTTCTCGTGTATCACAGGTATTGGTTGAACAAGTCCCAGAAGAAGACGTGAGTAAATTTGGTGTGGTGGATTTAGATGGCGTTAAAATCGACCAAGGTGAATCAGCCAAAATTCATGGGATGGTTGAGAAACCAGACGTAGAAGATGCACCATCAAACCTAGCAGTGGTTGGTCGTTATGTTTTATCAGAGCGTATTTGGGAGTTACTAGAGTTTACTCCTCCAGGCGCAGGTGGCGAAATTCAGTTAACGGATGCGATTTCATCCTTGATGAATATTGAACAAGTTGATGCTTACTACATGAAAGGTAAAAGCCATGACTGTGGCTCTAAACTTGGATATATGAAAGCAAATGTTGAGTTTGCTTTACGTCATCCTGAGTTAGGTGAAGAATTTAAAGAGTTTCTTGCTTCGATGAATGGCTAAGTTGCTATTTTTGCCCGCTCTTTGAGCGAGCCCGAATGTGAATAATAACAAAAGGCTTAGTTGAGAAAAAACTAAGCCTTTTTTATTGTGCCGAATTGTGCAGATTTAAGGTTTCCCTTGTAGCGATGATTTTTCGCTACGCTCTGGTTTGGTATTGACAGTAATACTCGATTGCATGCGGGCGAGCATTTTTTTACCGATGCCTTTTACCAATGTAATTTGTTCAATATTGGTAAAATCACCATAAGTTTCACGGTAAGTCACAATTGCTTGGGCTTTTTTAAAACCAATTCCTTTGATTGAAGACAGCTCTAAGGCATTGGCTGTATTAAGATCCCACACCGGTATGTTGTCAGTCGTTTGTTCTGGTAAGTTGCTAGGTTGAGTCGTTACTGTGCCATTTGTCATGGTTTCATCAGCGTGGGCAAATCCCGCGCATGCGATGAGTAACGTAATTCCACACAGTAATAGTTGTATCTTATGATTAAAATGTTGCATTGATGGTTCTCCTATAAATTTAGATGGCTATATTGCCATGCACTTAACAGTATAAAAAAACACAAAAATAGCGTGGTATAGGTTTGACTCAAATCTGCTAAAAACGATCTATAGTGCAGGGGTATAAGAAGCTAATGGACAAAATAGATGGGCGTCAGGCATAAAAAAACCAGCTAATGAAGCAGTTGCATGTGACTGTTCAAAAACTGGTTTGGAGATTTATGGACGGTGAGTGTTATAGACGCTCAAGTACCGCTTGAGTAAACTCTGTCGTACCGTGTGTGCCACCTAGATCTTTGGTCGTGCGATCACCGGTTTCAATTACGTCTTTAAGAGCTGCGCGAATTCGCTCTGCTTTATCCCCCATTTCTAAATATTCCAGCATTTGGATTGAAGCTAAAATAACAGACGTTGGGTTAGCCAAGTTCATGCCGGCAATGTCCGGTGCTGAACCATGAACAGCTTCAAAAATAGCACAATCACCACCAATGTTAGCGCCCGGAGCCATTCCCAGACCACCGACTAAACCAGCACATAAATCAGATAAAATATCACCAAATAAGTTCGTGGTGACAATCACATCAAACTGATGCGGATTCATGACTAATTGCATGCACGCGTTATCGACAATCATCTCTGTCGATTCGATATCAGGATAACGTTCCGCAACTTCACGTGCAACCTTCAAAAACAGACCTGATGTAGACTTTAATATATTTGCTTTATGCACCGCAGTCACTTTTTTACGACCTTCACGGCGAGCCAATTCATACGCGAATACTACGATTTTTTCTGCGCCTTCACGTGTGATCATACTTTTTGCTTCAGCTTCTTCGCCATCAGCGGAAACGATTTGTCCTAGGCCTGAGTACATACCTTGTGTGTTTTCACGTACCGTGATGATATCAATATCTTCGTAGCGTGCTTTAGTGCCTTTAAAAGACAACACCGGACGGACGTTGGCATACAATTTAAATTGTTTACGCAAGCTTACATTGATTGATGTGAAACCTTCGCCTACTGGAGTCGTCAATGGGCCTTTTAATGCTACGCGATTTTTTTTGATTAATTCTAGCGTTTCTTCAGGTAACAATTCACCGTGATTTTCTAATGCCATCAAGCCTGCATCGGCATAATCATAAGCGAAATTACAGCCGACTTTATCTAGAATTTGAATGGCTGAATCGATAATATCTGGACCAATACCATCACCACGAATAACAGTAATATGTTGTTGAGTCATGCAGAAATTCCTTAAATTGGAGAGGAAAGTACTGCCATCAGAGGCAATACTTATATATATGTTAAGACATTGTTATGGTAACGCATCTATTAGGGTTTCTCTAGAGGTTTATAGCATATAGGCTATTCACTTAGGATATACTCATTATGTCGCAGTGACTTGAAAACAGGGGGTGTAAACAGATCCGGGAAGCTTCATTCTCCCTTGCTCAACAAATGACGTGAGTAAGGTATCTAAAAGCGGTGCTAAGCGTTCATCTCCGTGTAAAATATAAGGACCTTTTGCTTGAATATCAGCAACACTTTGCGCTTTGATGTTCCCCGCAACAATACCTGAAAATGCACGACGTAAGTTAGCTGCTAGTTGATGTGCTGGTTGCTCAAATGATAATGAAAGCTCGGACATTGTTGCATGATTGGGTACAAACGGATGTTGAAATTCAGAGTCGATTTTTAATGCCCAATTAAACCCATAAGAATCCCCAATTGCTTTGCGATACGCACCGACTTTCGCTTTTTGCTGATACAGGTAGCTACCCACAGCGGGGGCATCATCCACAATAATAGTATATAAATCTTGGGCCTTGGCACCTAGAGTTTGACCGATAAAATCATCAATCACGCTAAAGTATTCAGCACTTTCTGCCGGACCTGTTAAAACGATAGGGATGTGCTGCTGCAAGTTGCTATCATGTAACATGATCCCAAGCAAATATAAGAGCTCTTCGGCTGTACCCACACCACCAGGAAAAATAACAATTGCATGACCAAAACGCACAAACGCTTCGAGTCGTTTTTCAATATCCGGCATGATAATTAATTCGTTCACGATAGCATTAGGTGGCTCAGCTGCAATAATACTGGGTTCGGTAATTCCGATGTAGCGCCCAGTTTTAACTCTTTGCTTTGCATGCCCAATCGCAGCACCTTTCATTGGGCCTTTCATCGCCCCAGGGCCACAGCCTGTACAAATATTAAATTCGCGCAAACCCAGTTGGTAACCGACTTCTTTAGTGTATTTATATTCGTGTTCACGTATCGAATGTCCCCCCCAACACACTACGGTATTGAGCTGTTCATTAGTGGTTAAGCTATTGGCGTGGCGTAACATATCGAACACCATATCTGTGCATACTCCACCTTCGGCGAAGCATTCTTCGGAGCTCAACAAATATTTGTTTTCCATATATAACAAATCACGCAAAACAGAGAACAAATGCTCGTGCACACCTTTGATTAATTTACCTTCAACAAATGCATGGCTCGGTGGATTAATCAGTTCAATTTTGACACCGCGTTCACGTCTGATTAGACGTACATCAAATTCTTTGTTGGCATTTAATAACGCATACATATCATCTTGGTCGACACCGCTATTAAGGACTGCCAAACAACAAACACGAAATAATTGATAACGTTCAGATTCATTATGTTGTGCGAGTAATTCTATTTCAGCTTGAGAAAGTTGGCTCATCCAGCCAACTGGGTTTAATTGAATGGTGCGAGTATTTGTCATTGTGTGCCTATTTCCCTTTTACTTATTTACCGATCTGTACTTGATTGCGTCCGTGTTGTTTAGCATAGTATAACGCGACATCGGCTTTATCAAATGCATCCGTTACATCTGTATCAAGAGGTAGTTCAGTGACGCCTATTGAGGCGGTGAGGGGAATATTTTGTTCTTTATATTGAATGGGTAATTTGGATATTTTCACCAATAGTTTAGCTAAATTTGTGTAGGCTACCTCTACCGTTTGGTGCTGAATGATTAATAAAAACTCTTCTCCACCCCATCGCCCAATGAAAAAATTATCATCCATGTTATTTTGGATAAAGCGTGCAACGAGTTGCAATACTTTATCTCCAGCGATATGTCCAAAGTTATCATTTATTTTCTTAAAATGATCTATGTCTAAAATGCCGATACAAACTGGTTGTGGCTGGGTTTGTTGGATTTTTCGTAACGCATAATCACAACCTTGACGATTAGGTAGGCCTGTTAATGAATCAGTTTGTGCTAATTTATCTTTTTGTTTTAATGCAGCCGAATACGCCAATGTCTGTTGTTGTAAATTTGTGAGTTGAGACTGCATTGTCGCTAATAGCCCAGCCAATTGACTTGAAGCTAAGGCTTCTTTATCAGATTGATTTTTAACATCTACTTTGATTTGCTCTAGGTAGGCACTTACTTGAGATTTGATATCAACTAAGCTTTCAGCTTCTGCAACATCGTCGCTGATTTCGGTAATAGAGCTGGATAATTGTTGTGAAAACTCTGATCGATGTTGGGAGCTTTGCTGGGTTAGTTCATTGGCATAGGTGAACTCAGATTCAAATTCGGCAATACGACCATGCATTGAGTCTAGGTATTCCACTTGGGTTTGTTCGTCAAACTGATTAGTTCGGCACTGGGTTTTTAACTGCGCTAAGATTTTTTTTAATTTTAACTTGAAGATAACTTGGTTCGGATTTGCGTAACCAAGCTGTAAGATTTGGGCAAACAGATCATTGGCTATCGACGATGTGCACTGCGATAACTGACATACATGAATCAGCGTTTCAATCAAAATATGATTAAAATCATCAGAGGTTATCACTGTTGATTGTGAACTCGTCTTTGCTGTTGGTGCAATTCCATTGCTAACTGACATAATATCAATCCATAACTATAGTCTTGTTTATATCGGCGCTGATAGGATAATACTGAGCCTAAATCACAGATAAAAGCGTATTCCGTGCTATTGGCGGATCAAGCGTAAATCTGGATAAGGCGCTTCAAAATTACTTCTAAATGGATTGATGTCCAAACCGCCTCTACGAGTATAGCGGGCCAGTACGGTTAGTTTTTCGCATTGGCAATGCGCTAATAAATCACAAAAGATGCGTTCGACACATTGTTCATGAAATTCATTATGATTACGAAAGGAAATAATGTAGCGTAGTAATGCTTCATGATCGATTTGTGGGCCTTGGTATTTAATATAAATACTCGCCCAATCCGGTTGGTTAGTGATCAAACAGTTAGATTTGAGCAAATCTGAGTAGATAAATTCACTAGTCGTTTGAGTTGGGTCCGACGTTAAAATGGTCGGATCTACCTGAAAATCGGCAAAAACTAAATCCTGTTCATCTAGAGATTGCGCTTGGGATACATGCAATGTTTGAGTCGCAAATTGTTGCCGAGGAATAATTTCTACATCCACTGTGCCTTGGGCACACTCACTCAAATCTTGTGACAGTCTACTTTGTACCGCCTGCAGTGAATCAAACCGCGTGTTATTAAAACTATTCAGATACAGCTTAAATGATTTTGATTCGACAATATTGACGGAGTCATACGGCACATAGCAGCGCAAAATAGCGACTTGAGGCATACCATTGGCGTTTAGCCAGGATAATTCATAACCGTTCCAAATATCATTACCCGTAAACGGTAATACTTCACTTAAACCGATCATATCTCGATTTAAAGTTCGTGGGACTGGCTGGAGTAGTTTAGGGTTATACTGGTCTGAATAAGTAACAGTTTTTCCTAAGGCTAATTCGGCTAATTCAACTTTATTATGGTAATCTTGGCTCATGAATAAACAGGATAAGTAAACATGTGCTTATTCTACCCAAAAGAACTACAAGGTGTTGAACTATATGCAATCTCATTGGCAAAAATTTGTAGAGCGCTATGCTCAATCTGTCAAGTTAAGCACACAGTACGATCCTGATTGGCCTTCAACATGTCTTTGCGAGGATGACACTGTCTTGAATGATGGAGATACCACTGCATGGCATCCAGTTGCGCGACCACTCAATACGATGACTGAGTTTACCGATGCCTTAGGTATTAAGCTTGGGACGTCACTCAACGAATTTTATACTGCTTTTTACGCTGATCATTTAACGGTTACATTACCTCAAGGGGAGATTTCGCTGTTGCAAGCTTGGAATGCTGATGATTTTGCTCGATGGCAAGAAAATTTAATCGCTCATGTTTTGATGAAGCGTCGTTTAAAACAAGCTGATACGTTATTCATCGGATTACCGTCTAATGATGACTATTTAATTAGTGTGTTATTAAGTACTGGAGAAGTGGTATTAGAGCCTGTTGGTAAACCTCCGCAAGAAGTGATTGCCTCGGATATGGATCAGTTCATCACCTTATGCCTTGAGAGTATTAGTTAGTTTTTGAGGCGTTTTGTAGCGCCTTCTGTAATTGTATGACTTGCTCCTGTAGTTCTGTAATGTTCTCCTGTTGCTGTAGTACCATCTTTACCAGACTATCCAAGTCAGTCGGTACTGTGGATATTTCAGTTGCGCTCCTTTGCTCCTTGAGCGTGTGCTTAGCTGGTTCAGATGCACGCTCTCCTCCTTTATAAGCATTAATACTTTTAATGATGGCAGGTAAAGGTAACGTCGAGGTTGATTTTGCTTTCACTAAACCAACTGAAATCGGCAATGCGCTAGCCTCAAGTTGAGCACAAATCTGTAAAATATGTTGATGAGTTGAATGTTTCATAATGCCTATTATTTGGTTAATTTGACTAAAAATAGAGTTTTCTTACTATGCCAATGTTAAATGTATATTTTTTTTATTTAATAAAATCAATTAGTTATGCAAAATGTTAAATTGGCACGGCACTTGTTATACCAATAATAACCGTATTACAAAAAATATAACAGTTACATATACAAGGAAACCAACATGCCTTTCAGAAAAAAAATTCAAGTTATTTCACTCGCTTCTTTATTAATGGTCTCATTGAGTGGTTGTGTTATCGCGATTGGCGATGATGACTATAATAATAATGACGGCCAGCATAGTAATTGGGAGTCACGTGAAAAAAATAACCGTGCACACATTCAAAACATGGTTATTGGTACGAGTTATTTAGATATCACAAATAAAATGGGTATTGCTGATTTTAATGAAGTGATTAGTGGTAATGCGAGTAATTACCAAGTCTTATATTATCGCACACAACGTCAAGACAGTGATGGCGTCACTACGAAAGACGAATGCACGCCGTTGGTATTTAGTAATGGTGAACTAATAGGCTGGGGCATGAGTTTTGTCCAAAGTTTATAGCTATTTATTTTTTTTCGATAATTTACCGTAAATTTACCGTGATCTTTTTACTTACTAAACGTTGTATATAGTTTACACTTGATATGTAAATTGTTTGTTAATAGTAAAAGGACTAAGTATGCAAGAATCTACCGTAGAATACACGCAAGAACAACTCGACTTTGAGGTCAAATACTTATCAGCATCTGATCTCAAGGTTGCAGCTTCCATTTTATATAACGCCTACTTTGATGATCCCTTGTTTTGTCATATATTCAAACGGGAAGATGAAGGGTATGACGTTCGTCTGCGCGGGGCAATTCGAGAAGAGTTAAATACTTATTGGGAGGCAAAGCAACCTCTCTTAGGCGTTTATAAAGATGGCTCATTAGTCGCCGCGACTTGTTTAATTAATCCTGAACCTGAATTCGGTGATAGCCGCTATTGGCATTGGCGCTTAAAAATGTTGCTAACGGCAGGGTTTGTAGGAACACAACAATTTCTCGAAAAAGAAAAAATGGTCAGAGAGCATCTACCTGCGCAAAAGTGTCATATGATCGCATTTATAGGTGTTCAGCCAAATATGCAAAATCAAGGGATCGGTCATATTTTACTTGCAGCAGTTAATGAGTTAGTTGATGCGGTTGAAGATTCTCAGGGCGTAGGTATTTTTGTCACCTTAAATAAATGTCTACCTTTCTTTGATGATTGCAGCTTTGAGTTAATTGAAAAGTTAGAGACGGTGAATATCAAAGGTCAAATACTGTACAAAAAGAAGCAGGGTTAGTAATTGATAACCTACAAGGCTTGTAAGAGATCTCTTACTTTGACGTAGGTTAATTATACATAACTTATCCACAGATTGCGCACAGCTTATGCATGCATCTGTTTTTAAAGGTTTTTTTCAGAGAGCTTTTAGTTTTCATGAAATTAAAATGTAATTTTTTCACTTTGATAGGTGCAAGGAGCAGAAGAAAGAGTAATATTTATCTCGTCACAGGGAAACACGACATATCAGGATGATAAGTAAGGTTTAATGGACAAGGTCATTTGACCAATGCTCGCGCAAGGATGGTGAGTTTAAAAAGGATGAAAGGATAAGGATTTCGAGCATGATGCTCGGTATTGGACAACTCCAGGATGGAGGTAGGTCGTAGTATGGATGTACGGCTTCGATTGGAGTAATAAAGGAAAGGGACCCGCGCAAGTATTTCGCGGCCAGCTTAGGATGAGTTGGATAAAAAGGAAAGGGGCGTATACGGATGTTAATCGGGATGATTATAGTAGCAATGGATCGCTGAGAAGGAAGCTCAAAACAATCAGAAAAGGGTAGTGCAAATGCGCTACCCTTTTTTTTCGACTGTATTTTCAACTGTAAATAATTTCAGTTAGTCTGGTACTCGATACACAGGCAAGTCAATACCTCGAAGCTTGCCTTTGTATATACTAATAATACCTTCATACAACACATCATTTGCCGTAGAAAATTCCATCGTATAATCAAATTGAAAACGCCGTTGTTGTGGACTTTCAGACCAATGAATTTTGCGCCGAGCAAGACTCACAAAGACTAACTGGTGTTTGTTGCAATATTGTACTGCACTGTTGCGTGCAAGCTCAGCATAGTCACGGACACGCCAAAATGAAGCGGCTACGGCAATAATTATAACCGTAGTTAAAATATCGAATAATGTCATCAGTAGTCCTCTTAACGAGCTTGGTGTAACGAAGCGATTTTAGTTTGACATAACTGTGACAGTGTATCGCTCTGTATGGCTTGTAAAATGTAAATACGGCATAGAGGGACTTGAACCATATCGGCAAACAGCCCTTGAAATAAGGCGTCATCATGCAATGCACATTGTTCTAAGAAAAGTTGAGCGCGAGCAATGTCGGCAAACAAGTTCATGTGTCGAGCTGCAATTAGAATCAGTAAGTCTGCATTGAGATAAGCACGCAGTAAAATGGGTTGAAGGACTTTTAATACTATTGCTTCTGGTGCCTGTGCTAGTGCTCGTAAGCAAGCAATGAGGTGCGCATCGTGGTTTTGTTCTATGGCAGCTTCACAATGGTGCTTGACGAGCATTGCTAGCGGTTTATTAATTGGATAATGTTCCAGGCTGTTTAATACCGCTACTTGGAATGAAGGGGCTAAATTAGGCCATTGCTTAGATAATGCGGCAAACAGCATAGGATCTGATAAGCGCGCGACATAATCCGCCACACCTTGTACTGATAACAACTGCCAATCATGTCTAGTTGGAGCGTGAATGTATTCACCTACCGCTTGAAAACCTTGTCCAGGTTTAGCTTTAACTAACGCTTTTGCCTTCGCATTAAAATCTGCAAGTTGCTGTTGGGTTGGAACAAACGTAAAAGGATTATCGCCTAATTGGCCTTGTTGTTTTTCAGTATGTTCCAGTTGAGCACCTAAGGCTTCAACAACTTTTTCTAAGAACATATTTCGTGCAGCTTGGTTGAGTAAACCGCGTTCATCAAGTGGCAATTTAATAAACCAAATATAATGTTGAGCTGAGCGTTGTTCAGCCCAAAAAATACAACCTAACCACATATGTTGTTGGCGTGGGTATGGAGCAGGGGCGCGCTGGTGTTCAATATCAGCAAAATGCTCGGGTGTGAGTTCGCGAAAACCTCGCCCCATATCAATAAATTTATATTGCGATTGGGAGGCATCTAAAAACTCTTGGATTGAATTGATAGTATTTGCTGACATAAAAACCTGAGCTCTGGCGAATTTGTCCGTATAATACAGCAAGACGATTTTAAGACCTAGTGTGATATGACCGAAGTAGCTCCAAACTTACCGATTATTTATCAAGATGAATATTTAATAGCGGTGAACAAACCCAGTGGTTTATTAGTACACCGCAGTATGATTGACCGTCATGAGACCCAATTTGCAATGCAAATAGTCCGCGATATGGTTGGGCAACATGTGTATACCGTACATCGATTAGATAAACCCACTTGTGGAGTGCTCGTCTTTGCTTTATCAAGTGAAATTGCACGTTTATTAAACGAACAGTTTAGTGCCAAAACCATTAAAAAAACCTATCATGCATTGGTGCGTGGTTGGACACATGATCAACATATCGATTACCCGTTAAAAGAAAAGCTCGATAAAATTGCAGATAAACTTGCGCAACAAGACAAGCCTGCGCAAGAGGCGCAAACTGATATCAAAGTGTTGCAGACCTACACTTATCCCGAGCCGGTGGGGCGTTATCCGCAAGCGAGATTATCTTGGGTTGAACTAAATCCTGTTACGGGTCGTAAACATCAACTACGTCGGCACATGGCACATATCCGTCATCCGATCATGGGCGATACGACTCATGGTGATGGCAAACAAAACAAATTCATGCGCCAGACCTTTAAATATAATCATTTAGCCCTTACTAATAGTAAAATGATTTTTGAACATCCTATCACGCAGCAACAGCTTGAATTATCAGCGCCCTTATCCGATGATTTAACACAGTTGTTAGCGCTCTTGAAACCTTATCAATGCGAGTAAAATAAAATATGGCAAATATCGGAATTATTGTCGGTTCAGTCTATGGTAATGCACAAAATGCAGCCGAAGAAGCCCAAACATTTTTAGCCAATCAAGGCCATGAAGTGGAAGTGCATGTTGATCCTGATATTAGTTTATTAAATGATCATGATGGTTTTTTGGTCGTGACTTCGACAACGGGTGTGGGCGATGTACCGCCAAACTTAGAATTGTTTTATGCTGATGCGAAGGACACCTTACCATCAATTTCAGGTAAGAAATTTGCCGTTATCGCATTAGGAGACAGTTCATATGGTGAGTCATATTGTGGCGCAGGGAAACAAATGTTTGAATTGATGAGTGAATTACAAGGCTCAGCGATTACTGATTTAGTTGAAATAGATGCAATGGAAACATTCGAACCAGAGGCGGATGTATTGACTTGGTTAGAAGAACATCATAACCGCTTTTAATGCGGCTATGATGTATTAACCGTAACTCTTATTCAGCTTCACGAAGTAGGGCATTGATACCGACTTTTGCGCGTGTCTTTGCATCTACTTTCTTAACGATAACCGCAGCATATAAGCTGTATGTTCCGCACTTACTTGGCAATGAACCAGATACGACTACTGAGCCGGCTGGAACTCGTCCGTAATGTACTTCACCTGTTTCGCGATCATAGATACGAGTACTTTGACCAATATATACACCCATTGAGATAACCGCGCCTTCTTCTACTACAACGCCTTCAACAATTTCAGAGCGAGCACCGATAAAGCAGTTATCTTCGATAATGGTTGGGTTAGCTTGTAATGGCTCAAGTACGCCACCGATGCCAACACCACCAGATAAGTGTACGTTCTTACCAATTTGTGCGCAAGAACCAACCGTTGCCCATGTGTCAACCATAGTTCCTTCATCAACAAATGCGCCGATGTTTACGTATGATGGCATTAAGACCACATTTTTACCGATAAACGTACCCGTGCGAACTGCAGCAGGTGGCACAACACGCATGCCTTCTTTAGCAAAACGTTCAGCACTATAATCGGTAAATTTTAATGGGACTTTGTCATAGAATTTGCTTTCTGCACCTTCGATAACATCATTGTTGTAACAACGGAAAAATAATAACACGGCTTTTTTGAGCCACTGATGTACAACCCACTCACCATCAATTTTTTCTGCGACTCTTGCTTGTCCGCTATTTAATAAATCAATTGTTTGGTTTACCGCATCTTTAATTTCAGCAGATGCTGTGCTTGGGGAAATGGTGTCGCGCGCGTCAAACGCACTTTCAATAATGGTTTTTAAATCACTCATAATGCTGTGTCAGTTTCCAGTTGATCGAGAGTTAAAGAAATTTGCTTTTTTAGGGCAAGTTGTAATTCAGAGCTTAGCGCATGGTTGTGTTCATCACTTACGATGAATACATCCTCAGCACGTTCGCCGATAGTCGATATTTTAGCTAAACGCAATGTTAAGTTAAAATCGACAAATAAATGACCGATAGTCGCAAGTAATCCAGGCGTATCAAGTGCCTCAAGTTCTATTAAGGTCGCATCATCACTCGCTGAGAAAAACCGCACTTTAGTCGGTACATTGAGCTGTTTTAATTGGCGTGAAAGCTTACGTGAATTCAGGTGCGTACGCTCAGACTTATGTAATTGCGTTAATATCGCCTGTTCTATTTTATAGCATCTGTCAGTTGATGCAATTTTTTCGTTATCTTCATCTACTACAGTAATACTATCGAACACATAGCCATCTGGTGTAATGGCAATATTTGCGTCTAATATAGATAAATTAGCACTGTCTAATACTGAAGCGATTTGAGCAAATACTGCAGGCCTATCGAGTCCGTAGACGAGTAACTCAGTTCCTGCCTTAGTGGTGTGATTTGCCATTTTAATCAGCCATTCTGTTGAAGGTTCGTGGATTAAAATTTGCTGTGTGTGCCAAGCGATTTGCACCGGTTTAAAGCGAGTGAAATAAGATTGTTCTAGACGGTTCCAAACACTGTCAATTTCATTGGGTTGCCATTGAGGAGACAGGCTCTCTCTAGCTTCCGCTTTGTGTTGTTCGGCGCGCTCGTTAAATGTAACTTGGCATTGCAAGCCATTATCTAAGGCTTTTTGCGTTAAAATATACAACTCTCTGAGTAATGAGGCTTTCCAATCATTCCATAAACTGTCGTTGGTAGCGCGAATGTCTGCAAGGGTCAATGCGTATAACAAGTTTAAATGATTATGGCTTTTTACTGCGCCTGCAAAATCAGCAATCACTTCAGGATCATAAATATCTCGGCGTTGAGCGACGACTGACATCAATAAATGAGATTCAACTAACCAGCTAATTACCGCGGTATCATCAGTCGATAAGCCATGTGCTGCACCAAACGCAAAGACATCTGCAGCACCTAGTTTAGAATGGTCACCACCGCGTCCTTTGGCAATGTCATGAAAGATGCCCGCGATAAATATTAATTCAGGCTTATCCAAATTTTGGACTATATTACTGCAGCGAGGAAACGCTTTGTTTTCTTTATTAAAATAGCCATGTAGGTTTTTGATTAAACGATGGGTGTGTTCATCGACTGTATAAGCGTGAAATAAATCAAACTGCATCATACCTACAATATTATCCCATTGCGGCAGATACGCTTGTAAGATCCCATGCAAATGCATCACATTCCAGCCGAAATCAAAAAACTCAGGTCGACGCATTAAACGCATAAATGCACTACGACACTCTGGAAATTCGACCCAATATTTATCCGAAAATTGACGACGAGCATTACGTACTTGACGGATGCATTCATAATCAAGCGCTTTAATATCTTGGTTGTCTGCTAATAACGTTAGAAAATCAAAGATGGCAAGCGGGTTAGCAAATACACCATCATGGCGCGGGGATATGCTGCCATCACTCACTGAAAAATCGTCATTTAACATGCGACCAGAAGCAACAGTGAGTTGTAAAATATCAAACTTAAAGCGTTGTAGCAGCATAGTGTTGAGTTCGGTGACTCGTCGAACAACACGGAAAAAGGACTTCATCATACGCTCAACGGCTTTTTTATCATCATCGTTGTAGCCGAGCTTATGTGCTACATCAGCTTGATAATCAAACAGTAATCGGTTTTCACTGCGTCCAGCAACTAAATGCAAAGCAAAACGGATACGCCACAATTGGCGACGACAGTCGAGGAGCTCTTGATGTTCGGTCTGAGTAAAATAACCATGCCCAACGAGTTCATAGCCATCAAATTCTTGAAAGTGTTTCTTGGCCACCCAGCCAATAGACTGAATATCGCGTAAACAGCCTGGGTTTTCTTTGACATTTGGCTCTAGGTTATACGATGTACCATTAAATTTATTATGACGTTGTTGCTGTTCTTCATATTTAGCCATGAAAAACGCTTTACTGGTCCAGGTCTTATCGCGGTTGACCTTGGTTAGCATTGTATCAAAAGTGGCTTTACATCCTGTTAGACAGCGAGCTTCAACAATGTTGGTTGCGATGGTAATGTCATTTTTGGCTTGTTCGATGCATTCTTTGATGCTGCGCACTGCAGAGCCGACATCGAGTTTGGCATCCCATAATAAAGTTAAAAATGCCGATATTTTATCTGCCGCACCACGCGGTAAGCCGCGACTGCTTAAAATTAAAAGATCAACATCTGAATGAGGCTGTAATTGACCTCTCCCGTAACCACCTACGGCAACAAGAGAAAGTTTTTTGAATTCATTTAAACCAGCCAGCTGCCAAGCATGACTGACTAATGCATCGACAAAGTTGGCACGACCGATAACTAGATCATCGACAAGGGCGGTTGGAAAACTCTCTTCCATGTAAGCGTAACAATCGGTAACTGCTGTTTTAAAGGCAGCGACATCTTGAAGTGAATTAATTGTACGGACTTGATCAATCAAAACTGCAAAGGTCATAGGGGACGTTCTGAATAAAATTTAGCGTGGTGCTAGGGTAAACATAAATATAGAAGGGTGCAATGCTACACTAGTAATAACATTGCACTTTATCGTTATTACTTATGCGTGTTCAATAATTTTGGGAATAGTTTCATCATCGCGATGCGTTAAAATTTCTACACCGTTTTCAGTCACCAATAAAGTATGTTCCCACTGTGCAGACAAACTGCGATCTTTGGTCACTACCGTCCATTGGTCAGGGAGGATTTTGCTATTGCGTTTACCAGCATTGATCATAGGTTCAATAGTAAAACACATACCAGCTTCGAGTACTTCACCTGTACCAGGGCGACCATAATGTACAACTTGCGGCTCTTCATGGAAAGTAGCGCCAATGCCATGACCACAAAATTCACGTACAATAGAATAGTTATGCGCCTCGGCATGCTGTTGAATGATGTGCCCAATATCCCCTAAGGTTGTGCCGGGCTTAACAATTTCGATCGCTTTATACAGACACTCTTGGGTCACTTTAATTAATCGTTCAGTCAAAATAGAAGGCTTACCGACTACAAACATCTTGGATGAATCACCGTGATATCCATCTTTGATAACGGTTACATCAATATTTACACTGTCGCCATCTTTGAGTTTTTTGTCACTAGGAATACCATGACAAATAACATGATTGACGGAAGTACAAACTGATTTAGGAAATGGCGGGTGTCCATAGTTTAGCGGTGCAGGAATCCCGCCTTGCACATCGACTATGTAATTATGGCAAATCGTATTAAGCTCATCAGTTGTGACGCCTTTAACAACATGCTCGCCAATCATATCTAATACTTGTGCGGCAAGTTTGCCAGCCACACGCATTTTTTGAATTTCATCAGGTGTTTTGATGATTGCGCCCACTGCACATCCTCGGTATAAAAAGTTAATTCCATTATTTTACATAAAAACCAGCCAATAACCAGTTTTTCCTTGATTTGAGGGGGGCTAAATGGTATAAAATGCGCCGCAATTTGAGATGTTCGGTAACGATTCTCTTTCTTTGCAAATACCATCGGTTATGCACAGCAGTAATGTTAGATGCATAATCTAATTAAAACACACATACATCGACACTGACCTCGGGGTGTCCAACTGAATAGATGCTAAGGCACTGTTTATGCGGATCGAGCGAAGGGATGTATGGAGGCCTAACCCCAAATTTGAGGAAAAATATCATGGCAAATGTTTCTATGCGCGACATGCTACAAGCTGGCGTACACTTCGGTCACCAAACTCGTTACTGGAACCCAAAAATGAAGCCTTTCATTTTCGGTGCACGTAACAAAGTTCATATCATCAATCTTGAAAAAACCGTTCCTTTATTCAACAACGCGTTAAACTACGTTTCTGGCGTTGCGTCTAAAAAAGGAAAAGTGTTATTTGTAGGTACTAAACGTGCTGCAAGTGACGCGGTTAAAGATGCTGCAATCAAATGTGACCAGTTCTACGTTAACAAGCGTTGGTTAGGTGGTATGTTGACTAACTGGAAAACAGTACGTCAATCAATCAAGCGTCTTAAAGACCTTGAACAACAAAGCCAAGATGGTACGTTTGATAAACTTACCAAAAAAGAAGTACTAATGTTACAACGTGAAATGACTAAGTTAGAATCTAGCTTAGGTGGTATCAAGGATATGGGCGGTTTACCGGACGTAATTTTTGTTATCGATGCAGATCATGAGCACATTGCAGTCACTGAAGCTCGTAACTTGGGTATCCCAGTTGTGGGTGTAGTTGATACTAACTCTAACCCTGATGGTGTTGATTTCATCATCCCAGGTAACGACGATGCAATTCGTGCGGTACAGTTATACCTAAATGCAGCTGCTGATGCTGTTATTTCTGGTCGTAATCAAAACATCGAAGCGCAAGCTGAAGAAGAGTTTGTTGAAGCGGCAGAATAAGTGTCTTGCGTTAGGTTGTTAACAGCCTAACGCAATTATTTTTTAGATTAAATTATTCGAGGAAAATATCATGGCAGTAACTGCAGCCCTGGTTAAAGAACTACGCGAGCGCACAGCCGCCGGTATGTTAGATTGTAAAAATGCGTTAGTTGAAGCCAATGGCGACATCGAACTAGCGATTGAAAATATGCGTAAATCAGGCCAAGCGAAAGCCGCTAAAAAAGCCGGTCGTATCGCTGCTGAAGGTGTGATTTTAACTCACGTTGAAGCTGGTGTAGCGACAATGATGGAAGTTAACTGTGAAACTGATTTCGTTGCACGTGATGACGGTTTCTTAGCGTTCGGTAACAAATTGATTGCGGTAGCTGCGGCTGGCCAAATCAATGACATCGACGCGTTAAACGCTGCTGAGCTAGACGGTTCAACTGTACAAACAGTTCGTGATAACTTAGTCACTAAAATTGGTGAAAATATTTCTCCACGTCGTGTTATCAATGTATCGGGTGAAAACCTTGGCGCATATGTACACGGTGGCCGTATCGGTGTTGTTGCTATTCTTACTGGTGGTGATGAAGAACTTGCTAAAGACGTTGCTATGCACGTTGCAGCTGCTTCTCCACAGTTTGTTAAGCCTGAAGAAGTACCAGCTGAAGTTGTTGCGAAAGAAAAAGAAATTCAAATCGACATCGCAATCCAATCTGGTAAGCCTGCAGACATCGCAGAAAAAATGGTTTCTGGCCGCATGAAGAAATTCACTGGAGAAATCAGCTTAACTGGTCAACCTTTCATCAAAGATCCAAGTCAAACTGTTGGTGAATTGTTAGCAAGTAAAGGTGCTGATGTAGTTAACTTTATCCGCTTTGAAGTGGGTGAAGGTATTGAGAAAAAGACTGAAGATTTTGCTGCAGAAGTTGCTGCACAATTGGAAGCTGCAAAGAAATAATTGCACTTGCATCTTTTTCATCCGAGCAACATCGGATACACTAAGAGCACTTCCTCTGGAGGTGCTTTTTTATATCTGTTTGATTTACCATAACAACTATTACAAACAACTAATTCGTCATATAGGAAAACAGCAATGAGTATCGCCCCTAAATCAGCTTATCGTCGTATTTTACTTAAACTCAGCGGAGAAGCCTTAATGGGTGATGGCGAGTTTGGTATTGATCCTAAAGTACTTGAGCGTATGGCTCAAGAAATCAAAGAGTTAGTTGAAATGGGCGTTGAAGTTGGCCTGGTTATCGGTGGTGGCAACTTATTTCGTGGCGAAGGTTTAGCTAATGCGGGAATGAACCGTGTTGTTGGCGACCACATGGGTATGTTAGCAACGGTAATGAACGGTTTAGCGATGCGTGATGCATTACATCGTGCGTTTGTGAATGCCCGTTTAATGTCAGCTATTCCACTTAACGGTGTGTGTGATGCTTATAATTGGGCTGAAGCAATCAGTTCATTGAAAACTGGCCGTGTAGTGATTTTTGCCGCAGGTACAGGCAACCCATTCTTTACGACTGATTCTGCTGCGTGTTTACGTGGTATTGAAATTGAAGCCGACGCAGTATTAAAAGCAACAAAGGTCGATGGAGTCTTTACTTCTGACCCAGCCAAAGACCCAGATGCACAGTTAATCAAAAAGATTACTTATCAAGAAGTGCTAGAAAAAGAATTAAAGGTCATGGATTTATCGGCATTTACCTTAGCCCGTGACCATTCATTACCCATTCGTGTATTTAATATGAATACACCAGGGACGTTAAAGCAAGTAGTATTAGGTGATGATGTAGGTACACTCATTACCCATGCTGAAAAATTACAAGATTAGGAAATACACACATGATTGATGAAATTGAATTAGATGCACAAGATCGTATGGAAAAAAGCTTAGGTGCCTTAAAATCACAACTAGCTAAAATCCGCACTGGTCGTGCTCACCCAAGCTTATTAGATAGTATTGTTGTGTCTTATTACGGTGCTGATACACCGCTAAAGCAACTCGCTAATATTATTGCTGAAGATAGCCGTACCTTAGCGTTATCGGTTTTTGATAAATCAGCGATCCAAGCCGTCGAAAAAGCGATCATGTCTTCTGACCTTGGCTTAAACCCGATGAGTGCCGGTGGTGCGATTCGTATTCCATTACCTCCTCTGACAGAAGAACGTCGTAAAGACTTAATTAAAGTGGCACGTGGTGAAGCTGAAAATGGTCGTGTAGCGATCCGTAATATTCGTCGTGATGCTAATTCAGATATTAAAGAGTTATTAAAAGACAAAGATATTTCTGAAGATCAAGCACGCGCGGGTGAAGAAAATATTCAATCTACGACTAATGAATTCATCAAAAAAGTGGATGAAATGGTCAGTGTTAAAGAAAAAGAGTTAATGGAAATCTAAAGGATTATGGAAACCCTAAGCAAGGAAGACAGTGTGTCGGTTACGACGCTCAAATTGCCTGAACATGTTGCCATCATTATGGATGGCAATGGTCGTTGGGCAAAGCAAAAAGGAAAATTGCGAACCTTTGGTCATAAAGCGGGCGTTGAAGCGGTAAGAGCTTCAGTCCGTTTTGCTAGGAAACACAAGATCACAGCATTGACTCTTTTTGCGTTTAGTTCAGAAAACTGGAAACGACCGCAAGATGAAGTCTCTGTATTGATGGAACTGTTTAAGTTGGTATTAACCAGCGAAGTAAAACGCCTCCATAAGAATGGCGTACGCTTACGAGTGATTGGTGATTTATCCGCGTTTGATGATAAGTTAGTTAAAAAAATTAAAGCAGCAGAAGCACTCACTGAGCACAATACAGAGTTACATCTGAACATTGCAGCTAACTATGGTGGGCGTTGGGATATTGTGACTGCCGCCAAAGCGCTAGCACAACAAGTCGCTGATGGAACGTTAGCCGTTGACGCGATTAATGAAGCATCGTTTGATGGGTATACCGCATATGCTGATTGTCCACCGCTTGATTTAATGATCCGCACTGGCGGGGAGCAACGCATCTCAAACTTTTTATTATGGCAATGCGCGTATTCTGAATTTTATTTTACCGATACCTTATGGCCTGATTTTAATGAAGACAAATTTATGGAAGCGGTGGTTGACTTTAGTGAACGCCAACGTCGCTTTGGTAAAATTTCAGAACAGGTTAGTTAACTTTCTATGTTAAAACAACGCATCATTACGGCACTGGTCCTAGCACCTGCTGCCATTCTAGCTATTTTATTCTTATCGGTTGATGCGTTTCAACTAGTCGTTGCTGTCGTTATGGGTCTTGGTGCCTATGAATGGGGCAACATGTCTGGTTTGATCCAGCGGCGTATGAAATTAGTGTTTACCATCATCATCTCAGCTATCTGTGTTGGGTTAAGTTTATGGGTACCGGCTAGTCAAATTTGGCTGCAGGGTCAATTGCACGATGTGTTTTTTTGGATCTTAGCGGCCGCTTCAGTATGGTGGGCTTACTCTCTTATGATGGTTATCATTTACCCTAAAGCGAGTGCCTTCTGGCAACAATCTCATTTGATTCGTAACTTATTCGGCGTGTTCACCTTAGTACCTACTTATGTCGCTATTGTTACGTTACGATCTAGTTTATTCGATGTGGATACCTTTTACGGTGCATCGTTAATCTTTTACGTGTTGGGGATTGTGTGGGCTGCAGATGTTGGTGCGTTTTTTGTTGGTGTAAAATTTGGTCGCACTAAATTAAGACCGAATGTTTCTCCTGGCAAAACCTATGAAGGCTTTGCTGGTGGGGTTGCAGCATCACTGGCGATTATCGCTTTTGCGGCATTGCACTACCAAGTTGAGGCTAAAGCTATCAGTTTACATATTGCTATTGGTGTAGTTACTGTAGCGGTCTCTGCGCTGGGTGATTTGAACGAAAGTATGTTTAAACGTTGCGCCGGGATCAAAGACAGTGGCCGTATCTTACCTGGTCATGGCGGCATACTCGACCGTATTGACAGTTTGACTGCTGCCTTCCCTGTCTTCACCTTTTGTTATGTGGTTTGTATGGCGTAATGCAAACCTTAAGCATATTAGGCTCAACCGGCTCCATCGGAACGAGCACTATTGATGTGATTGCACGTCACCCTGAGCAGTATCAAGTCTATGCGTTGACTGCGCATCGCGATTATCAAAAATTATTTAAACAAGCACTAGCGGTAAATGCTACACACGCTGTCTTAAGTGATGACTCTGTGAGGATTGAAGCGAGTGACTATGCACACTCGTTAGGACTAAATGCGCAACTGCATTTTGGCCCCGCGGCGCTTGAACAAGTTGCTCAAGCAGAGGCAGTCACGACAGTGATGGCTGCGATTGTTGGTGCTGCAGGTTTATTGCCGACATTAGCGGCAGTAGAGGCCGGTAAACGAGTATTATTGGCGAATAAAGAAGCGCTAGTTATGTCTGGACAGCTATTTATCGAAAGTGCCAATCGCAATAAGGCGACCATCCTACCTATTGATAGTGAACACAATGCGATATTTCAGTGTTTACCTCATAATTTTACGTATGGAAAGTTGGCCGATAGTGGGATTAGTAAAGTCCTATTAACCGGTTCTGGTGGACCATTTTTAACGTATGATATCAATGCATTTGCCGATATCACCCCAGCGCAAGCTTGTGCCCATCCTAATTGGGATATGGGGCAAAAAATCTCTGTTGACTCTGCGACTATGATGAACAAAGGGCTTGAATTTATTGAAGCGCGTTGGTTATTTGGTTTGGACAATGATGATATTGATATTGTGTTACATCCACAATCCACTATTCATTCAATGGTCCAGTATGTCGACGGTTCGGTGATTGCGCAAATGGGGGAACCCGATATGCGCACTCCAATAGCGCATGCATTAGCTTATCCACAACGAATTAGCAGTGGAGTGGCGCCGCTAGATTTTAGTCAATTACGTGATTTTACTTTTTCTACGCCATGCCCAGACCGTTTTCCTAATTTATATCTCGCGCTTGCTGCGGCAAAACGCGGTCAATCTGCATGTACGGTGCTTAATGCTGCAAATGAAATTGCAGTGGCGGCGTTTTTAGCAGGGAAAATAGGCTTTACACAAATCGCTGAGCTAAATCGCTATCTATTAGCCAAGCATATCGATGTCGCATTAGCGAACATTCCCGCAGTATTAGAATGTGATGCACAAGCCAGAGATGCAGCCCGTCAGTATTTACAGGACACATTATGTTAGCCGTGCTATGGAATATATTCTCGTTTATCGTAGCATTAGGTATATTAGTTGCGGTGCACGAATGGGGGCATTTTTATGTTGCACGTCGTTGCGGGGTAAAAGTACTGCGTTTTTCAATTGGCTTTGGCAAAGTGTTATGGCGTAGAACGGACAAGCACGGCACTGAGTTTGCGATTGCAGCGATTCCATTAGGTGGTTACGTTAAGATGCTCGATGAGCGGGTTGAAAACGTGCCTAGCGAACTGCAAGAGCAAAGTTTTAATCGAAAAAGCGTCAAACAACGCTTCGCTATTGTTGCTGCGGGCCCAATAGTCAATTTTTTATTTGCGATTATCGTATTGGCCATTATGTATATGATTGGTGTGACGACGGTTAAGCCGGTGATTGGAGAGGTTGTCGAAAATTCCATAGCACAGCGAGCAGGTCTTAGCTCCGGTATGCAAATAACCCATGTTGGCCAACGTTCAGTGAGCGACTGGGAGGCCGTCAACCTTGAGTTAGTTTCTGCTATAGGTCAAGCACAAGTGACACTACAAGTCGTTGATACGGGCTTGCAAGTGGCGCCGACTTTCTCTGGTTCTGGTTCAAGCTCAGTGGTTCGCTTTTATGATCATGCGACCCCAGAGTTATCAGCCACACCTAAAAAAATTACACTTGTGTTGAATGAGTGGGAATTTTCACCAGATACGCAAAGTGCGATGGACAGTTTAGGGTTTGCCACTTACCGTCCACAGCCGACCATGGACATTGCATATGTCGCGCCAGAA
This sequence comes from Glaciecola sp., assembly GCA_029246415.1. Lineage (GTDB taxonomy): Bacteria > Pseudomonadota > Gammaproteobacteria > Enterobacterales > Alteromonadaceae > Opacimonas. The sequence goes on along the minus strand of JAQWNF010000032.1, from coordinate 25,668 downwards.
AGTGCAGCTTTTAACGCTGGATTGCTCAAAGGCGATAAAATTTTACAAATTGATGGAACTCTTTTGCCTGATTGGGGACAAACAGTTGCATATATAAAAGCACGACCCAGTGAAGATATTGAAATTACTATTGGTCGTGACGGGCAAGTACAACGCTTATTTGCTACATTAGGTGTGCAAGAGTCAGATACTGGTCGAATGGGTGTGTTAGGTGTAAGCCCTGCTTTTGAGCAATGGCCGACAGGCTTGGTTTATGAGCAACGCCACAACCCTTTGTCCGCAGTGGCACTTGGCATAGATAAAACTTGGCGTTTGATGACCTTAAGTGTAGATATGATTGGTAAGCTCTTTACCGGTGATGTCTCAGTTAAAAGTTTAAGTGGTCCTGTATCAATCGCTCAGGGAGCCGGAATGAGTGCAAGCTTTGGGCTTGTTTACTTTTTAAGCTTTTTAGACTTGATCAGCGTGAACCTTGGGATTATTAATTTATTTCCATTACCTATGCTCGACGGCGGCCATTTAATGTATTATTTGGTCGAGTGGGTCACTGGAAAGCCTGTTTCAGAGGAGGTACAAGAAATTGGCTTTCGCATTGGAGCAGTAATTTTGTTTAGTTTAATGAGCATTGCGATTTTTAATGACATCATGCGCATCACTTAATTTTGCTCAATGTCGTGCAATTCCTTACAATAATGATAATTAGTCTAGGAAGAATAACAGTTAATGAAGTTAAGACAGTTTTTTTGCGCTAGCGTACTGACGTTATGTGCTTTTGTATCACACGCAAACAGTGACTTTGTCATTGAAGATATTCGAATTCAAGGTTTGCAACGTGTTGCACTCGGTGCTGCATTAACCTATGTGCCCGTTCAAGTTGGCGATTCGCTCAGCGATTTTCGTGTTAAACAAGTGATCCGTTCACTGTATTCTTCTACGCACTTTGAAAGTATCAGTGTTGCTCGTGATGGCAATACCTTGGTGATCAATGTGACTGAACGTCCGACCATTTCCAATATCATTTTTGAAGGTAATGATGATATTAAAGATGAGCAGCTACAAGATAGTTTAAATGGTTCCAACATCATTGTTGGTGAACCGTTAGATAAAACAGTGCTCAACTCAATCGAAAATGGACTAAAAGATTTTTATTACTCAATTGGTAAATACACCGCAGATGTAACGGCTATTGTTACTCCTTTACCTCGTAACCGTGTTGATCTAAAAGTATTGTTTGAAGAAGGCGACGCTGCTGAAATTAAACAAATTAACATTGTCGGTAATGAACTATTTTCTGACCAAGAATTGTTTGAGCAAATGGAGCTTAAGTTTGATAAGCCTTGGTGGGATTTCATGTCTGAATCACGCTATCAGCAACAAACCCTTTCTGGCGATATGGAAACGATAAGTAGTTATTATATGGATCGCGGTTATTTACGCTTTGCTATTGATTCTACTCAGGTATCAATGACACCTGAGAAAGACGCTATCTATGTCACTATGAATGTGTCAGAAGGCGAAAAATACAACGTATCTGAAATTGAAGTAGTGGGTGATTTAATCGGTCAAGATGAGATAATTAAACAATTGGTACCATTGCGTGCGGAGACGTTATATAACCAAGCTCAAGTGACTTACGCCGAAGAGTTTATTAGTAAGTATTTAGGGCGTTTTGGATATGCTTATCCAAATGTCACTACCATCCCTGAGATTAACGACGAAGATAACACGGTTAAATTAACCTTGTCCGTCGATCCAGGCAAACGTATTTATGTACGTCGGATTAATTTTGCTGGTAACAATGTGACAGCTGATGAAGTTTTGCGTCAAAATGTTACGCAAATGGAAGGGGCATGGTTATCTAATCAATCACTGGAAACGTCTAAGATACAGTTATCACGGCTTACCTATATGGAAGAAGTTGAGTTTGATACTATTCGCCTACCTGGTCAAGATGATCAAGTAGATGTAAATTTTTCAGTCAAAGAGCAGCCAGCGGGTTCATTTAATGCCGGTATCGGTTACGGTGACCGTACCAAATTAAGTCTGCAAGCGGGTATCCAACAGGATAACTTCTTAGGCACGGGTAAACGTATTGGTGTAAGTTTAAACACAGTATCTTATCAGCAGTCTATTTCAGTCAGTTACACTGACCCATTCTTTACCATCGATGGTATTAGTTTAGGCGGCACGATGAGCTATAGTGAATTCGACGGCAGTGACTTTAACGTTGTCAGCTATAACTCTAAGCAGTTTGCGGTAGGGGCTAACTTAGGCTACCCAATTAATGCAGTTAACCGGATTAACTTTGGTCTAACTTACAGCAATGTTGAGCTTTATAACCGTTCTTCTTACGAACAAACAGACCGTTTTTATAGTCAGTTTTTAGATGCAACTAACCCAGATGGCGCAGTTAAGTATGACAGCTTACAAGCATCTGTTGGATGGTATAGAAATACATTGAACCGTGGTATGTTCCCATCTGCGGGTTCATCGCAACGTGCATCGGTGAGTATTACCACACCTAATTCTGATGTACAGTATTTCAAATCTACCATTGATACTAAGTTTTATTTCCCATTGTCACGTAATCAACGCTGGACGGTATTAGCCCGAGCACGTTTAGGCTACGGAAATGGTTATGGCGATGTTGATGGGGTAGAGCAAATCTTACCGTTTACTGAAAACTTCACTGCGGGTGGTTCTGATACTTTACGCGGGTTTGAAAACAACACCGTCGGGCCTCGCGGTATTCAACGCTATTCACAAGGCTCCATTACTTCGCCTGATGGCACTGTTTACCCAGGTTTACCTGCTAACGACAGTTTATTTACATCACAGCGTAGTCTAGGTGGTAACGCGATGGCTATAGCGGGATTAGAGTTAATCGTGCCGACTCCGTTTGTTGAAACTGAGTTTGATAAATCAGTCCGTTCTAGTCTTTTCTTTGATGTGGGTAATGTCTGGGATACAGAATTTGATTATGATGCCTATAAAGACTTACAATTGGCTGCTGGCAGTGATCCATTGCTTGATTATGGTGATTGGAAGAACTTTAGAAGCTCAGCTGGTTTGTCGGTACAATGGATTTCACCAATGGGTCCTATGGTATTTAGTTTTTCTAAGGCGTTGAAACAACGTCCTGGTGATGATGCGAAATTCTTCACCTTTAATATTGGCCAAACATTTTAATTATTAATTTGTATCAAGAAGATACATGTTCAGGAGTAAACTTTGAAAACATTCACTAAGACAATTGCAACGACCGTATTACTAGCAACGACGTTATTGAGCACAGCAGCAATGGCTGCACAAAAAATTGCCATCATCGATGTGCAAGGTGTGATTCAAGCATTACCACAAACTGCGCAAATCGTGCAGAGTATTAATAACGAGTTTAAAGCGCAATTTGCTGAAGTACAAAAATTACAAAAAGATGGTGAGTTCGAAGTAGAGAAGCTTCAACGTGATGGTGCGACTATGTCTGAAGCACAAAAGAAAGCATCACAAGAAAAGATTATGGCAATCCGAGCTGAGTTACAAGAAAAAGCAACACCATTACAACAAGAAGTACAACGCCGCCAAAACGAAGAACAAACCAAGTTATTAGGTTTAGTTAAACAAGCGATTGATGCAGTAGCGAAAGCTGAAAACTACGATGTAGTATTGAATGCAGGTGCAGCAACATTTGCTAAACCTGAGTTTGATATTTCTGAAAAAGTATTAGCAAAAGTTAGCCAGTCTAACTAATTTATCAGTACCAATATATGCAGGCCGACAAAATACTTTTGTAGTATTACGTTGGTCTGATTTGTTTTTAAGGCATTTACGGGTATTGTTGCGCGCAATATCAACCATTGGAGTCTTTGACCTTGTCAAATGAATTGAACACGATAGAAATTCGTGAAATTATGGATTTACTTCCGCATCGTTACCCTTTTTTATTAGTTGACCGAGTGACGAGTTATGAACTCGGCCAATCAATTTGTGCCTATAAAAATATTACATTTAATGAACCGTGTTTTACGGGGCATTTTCCAGGGCAACCAATTTTCCCTGGTGTCTTAATTCTTGAAGCCCTAGCTCAAGTAGCTGGTGTCTTAGGATTTAAGAGTATGGAAAAAACCGACAAGTTATATTTGTTTGCCGGTGTGGATAACGCGCGTTTTAAACAACCGGTCGTCCCTGGTGATAAGCTAGAGATGGAAGTCGAGATTGTTAAGGAACGCCGTGGTATATGGAAATTCAAAGGGGTTGCACGCGTCGATGGCGTAGAAGTATGTAGCTCAGATTTCATGTGTGCGATGAGAGATATGTAACCTTGATCCATTCAACTGCAATAATTGATGCCAGTGCAAGCATTGGCAATAACGTTACTATTGGTCCATTTTGTTATATTGGTGAAAATGTTGTCATCGGTGATGACTGTATTTTCGAATCACATATTGTAGTTAAACGTGATACCACGATAGGTAAAGGCAATCATTTTTACCAGTTTTGTTCGATTGGTGAAGATTGCCAAGACAAGAAATATGCAGGTGAAAAAACTACGCTGATCATTGGTGATAACAATGTGTTTCGTGAGTCTTGTTCAATCCATCGTGGTACCACTCAAGATCAATGTATTACTAAAATTGGTTCAAACAATTTATTAATGGTTAACACGCATCTTGCTCATGATTGCATGGTGGGTGATAACAATATCTTTGCTAATAATGCGACAGTCGCAGGACATGTGCATATTGGTGATTTTGTTATATTAGGCGGCATGACAGCAGTGCATCAATTCTGTCATCTAGGCTCGCATAGCTTCACGGGTGGCGGCGCCGTTATTTTGCGTGATGTTCCTCCGTTTGTGATGGTTAATGGCCTTAAGCATATTCCACAGACGATTAATTCTGAAGGGCTTAAACGTCGCGGTTTTAGTGCCGACTCAATCATGAATATCAAACGTGCCTACAAAGCGCTATATCGTCAAAATAATACAATAGCTGAAGCCTTAGTGGCAATCAAAGCCTTAGCGCAAGAGTCACCTGAGTTAGATATTATGGTTGATTTTTTAAGTCAGCCTAACCGCGGTATTATTCGTTAAAATGAGCACCAGCATGGTGTCTGATTTGCCTTACAAGATAGCTCTGGTCTGCGCTGAACCTTCGGGTGACATGTTGGCCAGTGGACTTGTCCATACCCTCTTAGCCCGTTTTCCTAATGCACAGATCAAAGGTATCGGCGGTGATTTAACCCAAACAAATGGGCTAGAATCTTGGTTTGATATGAATGAGCTTTCCGTCATGGGACTGGTTGAGGTGCTCAAGCATTTACCGCGTTTATTATCTATTCGCAAACAGCTCAAAGCTAAATTACTCGCCTTTCAACCTGATATTTATATCGGGGTCGATGCGCCTGATTTTAATCTACCCATTGAAACCTTTTTAAAAAAACATAAGATCAAGACTGTACATTATGTCAGCCCAACTATTTGGGCATGGCGCGAATCTCGGGTACACAAAATTAAACGAGCAGTGGATTGCGTCATGGGGCTTTTCCCTTTTGAAGCGCCTGTTTTTGCTAAATACGATGTCCCTTATCAGTTTGTTGGTCATCCTATGGCTGATGCTATTGCACTGCAGCCTGATCAACATCTTGCACGAACAAGTCTGTGCTTGAACGCTTCAGCGAATGTATTGGCCTTGTTACCGGGCTCGAGAAGCAGTGAAGTAATGCATTTACTGCCGATTTTTTTAGACAGTTTTGCCTTGTTACAAGCTAGTCATCCCGATCTTGTCGGTGTTGTCCCTGCCGTTAATGCTGCACGTGAAGAACAAATCAAACAGTTACTAGAGACCTATCCCACGGCATTGCAATCTGCAATTATGGTGACACGACGACCTGCTCGAGATGTTATGATCGCCAGTGATGCAGTACTCTTGTCTTCTGGTACAGCTACACTCGAGGCGATGTTATGTAAACGCCCGATGTTATCCGTATATAAGATGTCAGGTTTGACCTACAAGATGATGCAATACTTGTATAAACCTGATTATTTTTCGCTACCAAATATATTAGCAAATGAACCGTTGGTGCCTGAGTTATTACAAGATGACGTTACACCGGAAGCAATCAGTGCGTACATAAATGATTTGTTTGCATTGGATCTTACACCTACACAACGCGTGACTGATGAGAGCTCTACACCGCTAGTTACACAGAGTAATATCACACGCTTGCCTGTACACAGTAAAGGCTCGTGTTTGTTTGCGATTGATCAAGCGCGATTAGAGTACATCATGCTGCGTTTTACGCAGTTACACCTGACATTACAACAAAACGCGGATGAGCAATCAGCCGACGTGGTCACTAGGTATTTACGCCAATGATTATTGCAGGTGTTGATGAAGTAGGGCGCGGTCCTTTAGTGGGAGATGTCGTCACTGCAGCGGTTATTCTTGATCCTACACGGCCTATCTTGGAGCTAAACGATTCTAAAAAACTCACAGAAATAAAACGTGAAGCACTATTTCCTATCATTCAAGAGCGTGCATTAGCTTGGTCTGTAGGTCGAGCAACACCGGCAGAAATAGACGAAATTAATATATTACAAGCGACCTTACTTGCCATGACCCGAGCGGTGCAAGGACTGTCAATTGTGCCTGATTTTGTTCAAGTCGATGGTAATCGCTTGCCAGCTTGGTCTTATGCGTCTGAAGCTATTGTCAAAGGTGATGGCAGTGTTGCTTGTATTAGTGCTGCTTCGATTATTGCCAAAGTTGTGCGTGATAGAGAAATGTTCGAATTGGATAAAATATACCCAGAATATGGCTTTGCGAAACATAAAGGCTATCCAACTAAAGCACACCTTGAATGCTTAGTTAACTTACCGATATTGCCGCATTACCGCCGTTCATTTAAGCCTGTTGCTAAGCTGCTCGAAGCAAAATAAAAATAAATGACATTTGGGTTTGATAAACTCATTGTTTAGGCATATTTTTTGATACACTAACTCGATATTGATACTCATTTTAGATTAGGAATGCTCGCTTAAATGTCTTCAGAATTTATCCACTTACGTGTCCATAGTGATTTCTCTATGATGGATGGCTTAAACAAGGTTAAACCATTGTTAGACGAGTGCGTTAAGCAGGAGATGCCCGCGATGGCATTGACCGATCAAATGAATATGTGTGGCTTGGTAAAGTTTTATTCTGAGGCGCATAATCGCGGTATTAAACCTATTATTGGAACTGATTTTTGGGTTCAAGACTTATCACAATCGGATGAGATTTTTCGTCTTACCTTATTGGCAATGAACAACGACGGCTACAAAAACATCACGGTGTTGATTTCTAAAGCCTATCAACGTGGACATGTTGGTCATCTACCTGTTATTGATAAAGATTGGTTAATTGAACATCAAGCCGGTGTACTGATATTGTCTGGTGCGACTCGTGGCGATGTCGGTCAAGCACTGATCAAAAATAACCTGAAAGGTGCGCAGCAAATGGCTGCGTTTTACCAAACTCACTTCCCTGATCGCTATTACTTAGAGCTAATCCGAACTGGGCGTAGTAACGAAAATGCGTATATTAACGCTGCGGTGAATTTCGCCGAAGAGCAAGATTTACCCGTAGTAGCGACTAATGAAGTGTGCTTTATCAGCCCAGATAACTTTGCTGCCCACGAAATACGAGTCAGTATCCATGACGGTTATACACTCGAGGACTCACGTCGTCCTAAGCATTATTCACCTCAGCAATATATGCGTTCAAGTGCTGAGATGCTTGAGTTATTTGATGATATCCCTGAAGCTATTAGTAATACTGTTGAGATAGCAAAGCGTTGTAATGTCACTGTTCAGCTTGGGACGTATTTCTTACCTAATTTTCCAACAGGGGAATTATCGACTGAAGACTTCCTAGTTAAGGTATCGGAAGAGGGCCTTGAGCGCAGACTGCTAAGTCTTTTTCCAGATGAAAACGATCGCAAAGAAAAACGCAAAGAATACGATGAACGCTTAGAAATTGAATTGGTTGTGATCAACCAAATGGGCTTTCCTGGGTACTTTTTGATCGTGATGGAGTTCATTCAATGGTCTAAAGATAACGGTATTCCTGTTGGTCCAGGCCGGGGTTCAGGTGCGGGTTCACTGGTGGCTTATGCGCTAGATATTACCGACCTTGATCCACTTGAGTTTGACTTGCTATTTGAGCGATTCTTGAATCCAGAACGGGTATCAATGCCCGATTTTGATATCGATTTTTGCATGGATAGACGGGATGAAGTAATCGACCACGTCGCTCAGATGTACGGTCGTGAAGCGGTATCACAAATTATTACTTTTGGTACGATGGCGGCAAAAGCCGTAGTACGCGATGTAGGCCGAGTATTGGGCCACCCTTATGGTTTTGTTGATCGGATTAGCAAGCTTATTCCGTCCGATCCGGGTATGACGCTAGCTAAAGCTTTTGATGTTGAACCTCGTCTTGGTGAGTTAGAAGCGATGGATGACGATGTCAAAGATCTGTTAACCATGGCGCGTATCTTAGAAGGCGTCACTCGAAATGCGGGTAAACACGCAGGTGGAGTAGTTATCGCGCCGACTCAGATCACTGATTTTTCTCCTTTGTATTGTGATGATGCTGGTAACAACCCGGTTACGCAGTTTGATAAAAATGACGTAGAAACCGCCGGTTTAGTTAAATTCGATTTCCTCGGTCTGCGAACGTTGACGATCATTCAATGGGCGATTGATATGATCAAAGAGATGACGGGCGAAGAAGTTGATATCACCCAAATTCCATTAGAAGATCCCGATAGCTTTAAATTACTACAACGCGCCGAGTCAACCGCGGTATTCCAATTAGAATCCCGTGGCATGAAAGATCTCATTAAGCGTCTGCGTCCAGATTGCTTTGAAGATATTATCGCACTGGTTGCACTGTTTAGACCTGGGCCACTGCAATCGGGCATGGTAGACAATTTTATCGACCGTAAACACGGCCGTGAAGCGATTTCGTATCCCGACGCAAGTTATCAACATGAATGTTTACAAGTCATTCTAGAGCCGACGTATGGGATTATCTTGTACCAAGAGCAAGTCATGCAGATTGCTCAAGAAATGGCTGGATATTCACTCGGTGGCGCTGATTTATTACGTCGTGCGATGGGTAAGAAAAAACCCGAAGAGATGCAAAAGCAACGCTCGGTGTTTGCTGAAGGGTCTAAAAACAACAACATCGATCCTGACTTAGCGATGAAGATCTTTGACTTGGTAGAGAAATTTGCCGGGTACGGGTTTAACAAATCGCACTCAGCTGCTTATGCTCTCGTATCGTATCAGACGTTGTGGTTGAAGACGCATTATCCCGCGTACTTCATGGCGGCAGTAATGTCTGCGGATATGGATAATACTGATAAAATCGTTACCTTAGCCGACGAATGTCAACGCATGGGAATTACGATTTGTCCACCGGACCTCAATAGCGGTAAATATAAATTTACGGTGAATGAGCAACAAGAAATTGTCTATGGTATCGGCGCCATTAAAGGTGTCGGTGAAGGTCCCATTGAAGCTATTATTCAAGCGCGCAATGAACAAGGTGCATATTCTGATTTATTTGATTTTTGTGCCAAAATTGACATTAAAAAAGTCAATAAGCGCGTCCTAGAAAAGCTAGTGCTTGCTGGTGCGATGGATAATTTAGGCCCGCATCGTGCTGCGATAATGGCGACATTACAAGATGCCTTGGATGCCGCGACACAACATGCGCGCGCAGAAAGCTTTGGTCAAGGTGACATGTTCGGTTTGTTGACTGAAGCGGAAGATGCCCATCAGGCGTTTGCCAATGTTCCTAAATGGTCAGAAAAAGTCTGGCTTGACGGTGAAAAAGAAACCTTGGGATTATATTTAACCGGTCACCCGATTAACCAATATCTTAGTGAGTTAACACATTACACGGATTGCCGTATTAAAGATATCAAGCCTACGGCAAAAGGAAACCAAGTCTCACTGGCTGGGTTAGTCTTGGCTGTGAGGGTAATGACCAACAAAAAAGGTCGTCGTTGGGGCATTGTTACACTAGACGACAAATCCGGACGGGTTGATGTTAGATTGTTCCCAGATTTATATGATACCTATGAACCACTGCTACAATCAGATAAAATATTGTACGTAAAAGGAGAGGTCAGCTTTGATGAATTCTCTGGTGGCAATACAATGACGGTAAGATCATTGTTAGATATTACCGATGCACGCGAACAATTTGTTCGTGCGTTATCAGTTACGATAGAATATAACCAACAATTAAATCGTACAATTGATGAGGCATCCCGTATTTTAGAACATTATCGCGGCGGTACATGCCCGTTGGAGTTTAATGTTCAACATGAAGATTTAGAAGTTGCACTTACGTCAAATGCCGAGTGGTACGTGACTCCGAGTGATCAACTATTACATGAATTAAGACAATGTATGGGTGAGCAAAACGTCAAATTGATGTTTTCTTAACCGATACAGCACATTTTATTAGGATAGTACATGAGCGTACATTTTTTGGATTTTGAGCGACCGGTTGCTGAATTAGAAGCCAAAATAGAAGAACTTCGATTAGTTAATCAAACAGGTAAACTTGACGTGGGTCTTGAAGATGAAATTAATCGTCTACAAGAGAAGAGCGAGGATCTAACCAAAAAGATTTTTAAAGATCTCGGTGCGTGGCAAGTATCTCAGTTAGCTCGTCATCCTTTACGTCCATACACCCAAGATTATATTACGCATGCGTTTAGTGAATTTAATGAGCTGGCGGGAGACCGCGCTTATGCTGATGACAAAGCCATCGTTGGTGGCCTAGCGATGTTAGATAATGAGCCTGTAATGATTATTGGTCATCAAAAGGGCCGTGACACGCATGAAAAAATCAAGCGTAACTTCGGTATGCCAAAGCCCGAAGGTTATCGTAAAGCTTTGCGCTTAATGAAATTAGCGGAACGTTTTAATCTGCCTATCATTACTCTTATTGACACTCCTGGAGCGTACCCTGGAGTCGGTGCAGAAGAGCGTGGACAATCTGAAGCGATTGCGCGTAACCTTAAAGAAATGGCTGAGCTGAATGTGCCTGTTATTTGTACCGTGATTGGTGAAGGTGGCTCAGGTGGAGCCTTAGCTATCGGTGTGGGCGATCGCGTTAATATGTTGCAATACTCAACTTACTCCGTAATCTCTCCGGAAGGTTGTGCTTCTATTTTGTGGAAGAGTGCTGAAAAAGCACCACTTGCCGCTGAAGCAATGGGCGTTGGCGCTGAACAAATTAAATCTCTTGGCTTGATTAACGATATTATTGCAGAGCCATTAGGTGGTGCACATCGCAATCATCAAGCAATGGCTGCAAATTACAAAGCTACGATTAAACAGCAATTAGCACAGTTAAAATCTCTGAGTCTAGATGAGCTTAAGGCCCAACGTTACGAAAGACTTATGTCGTTTGGCTACTGTTAAACAGCTACTTGATTTAACCTCTCCTAACTGGACGTTTATTGCTGAGCGTCCAGTTTATTTAGCGTTGAGTGGCGGTAAAGACTCCGTTGTGTTACTCGATGTTTTAATGCAGCAATGGCCGTCAAATGCAGCTTATCCTTTGACACTATTACACGTCAATCATCATCTTCAGGCATTATCATCATCATGGGCAGAGCATTGTGTTGCTTTAGCTACACGCTATGGCTTACCTTGTTCTGTTTTGGACGTCTCAGTTGCAGCAACAGGTAACATCGAAGCCAATGCACGTGAAGCCCGATATCGAGCGTTATTTTCCGCCATGGCAGACAACGGCGTTTTACTCCTTGGGCAGCATGCCAATGATCAAGTTGAAACCTTGTTCTTAAACCTTAAACGTGGAGCGGGTAGCCAAGGGTTAACAGGGATGCCTGCATGGCAAACCCAGATTAGTCGCTTTGGTGCCCAGCCAAGTATGACGATATCCCGTCCACTTTTAGAGATCACTCAAGCTCAAATTGATAGCTACGCGCAAGAGACGCTAAAAGTAAGTGATTGGGTTGAAGATCCAAGTAATCAAGACACCCACTATGATCGTAATTTTTTGCGTCATGAAGTCCTTCCGATATTAAGTCAACGTTGGCCACAATGGATCAATAAAGTCGCGCAAAGTATGCAAGTGTTATCGCAAGAACAAGCCTTATTACTTGATGCGACTAACGAAAAATTAACCTCTTGTTTGCGGGGGGATGAACTATCATTAAATGAATTAGTGCATTTTTCGCAGCCATGGCAAACCCAAATACTGCGTTTATTCGCTCAGCGTCATGCACAAGCGTTACTCACCCAAGCGCAACTCGTTAGTTTGGAACAAGTAATTGATGCTAAGTCAGACGCCAAAGGTCAGCTGACCGTGGTTAATCAACTTGGGCAAATGGTACATTTTTTCCGTTACCAAGCGCATCTTTATTGCGTATTTCAAACCACTTTAGATGACGCTCAAGTAAGGTTCAACCAGCAAGCCAGTCGTCAATTTGCACAGGGTGAAAATATGTCATATCAGGCTGTGCCATTGAGTTATAAAATTAAGCCGAATGATGCCGGACAACATAAACCTATTAAGCAATGGTATCAGGCTTGGTCAATCCCGCCATGGTGGCGCCCATTCACATTAATACTGCAACACAATAGTCATGATGAACTGTTATGGTGTAATGGTGTCGAATATAACCTGAGCAAGGACTAACACATGCCAACCGAATTTATTTCAGTTCTGAGCTTACTGGTTGTTGCTGTGATTTCAACATGGTGTTTTAAGCGGATCAATTTACCTCCTATATTAGCGTACTTGTTTGCGGGCATTGTTGTTGGACCGAGTGTCTTTAATTTATTTGATCATATTGAAGAAATGCATGTCTTAGCGGATATAGGCATTGTATTTTTATTATTTACCCTCGGTCTAGAGTTTTCTTTACCCAAGCTTAAAGCGATGCGCCATTTGGTATTTGGGCTTGGTCTAGGGCAGATGTTACTGACCACATTAGTGGCGGCGAGCATTGCTTATTTATTAGGTTTTTCCATCTCTGCTGCTTTGGTTATTGGTGGCATTATCGGTCTATCTTCGACTGCAATCGTGATTAAACAAACCACCGAAATGGGCACGCTCAATACGCCGCGCTCGCAACTTGCGGTATCCATCTTGTTGTTTCAAGATCTCGCTGTAGTGCCTTTTCTTATTTTAATCCCGTTGGTTAATAGCCCTTCTGACACGTCCTTTGCGGTGCTAGTTGCTATTGCGTGTATCAAAGGGGTTGTCGTTATTACTTCGTTAATGCTAATTGGCAAGTGGGTATTACCTAAGTTATTTAGAGAGATTGCTAATACGCGTACCGATGAACTATTCGTATTGACGACTTTAACCGTGGTATTGATAGCTGCTGGCTTTACTTATGCGATGGGGTTATCTCTTGCATTAGGGGCATTTATCGCAGGCATGATGCTAGGTGAAAGTCAGTATAAATACCAATTAGAGTCGGATATTCGTCCCTTTCAAGATATTTTGATGGGCTTATTTTTTGTGACAGTCGGCATGCGCTTGGAGCTATCAGTGGTTGCTGAATACGCTGGGATTATTGTGTGCGGGTTACTCGCGATGTTAGTGTTAAAAATCTTGATTGTGCGTGTTTCTGCGATGGTCGTGAAAACCGATGCGAATGATGCGTGGGCAGCCGCGTTTAAGGTCTGTCAAATGGGCGAGTTTAGCTTTATTCTTGCTTCGTTAGCAGTCACCCACACGATTTTAGATCCCACAACGGCTTCGATTTTGGTCAGTATTGGGATCCTTAGTATGACCATAACGCCGTATTTGGTTGCAAATAGTGTGCGTTTTGCCAATTATTTTGCACCTGATGATACCGCCAATATTATTAATAATGCCCAAGTGTTAGAAGTCGAACGTTCAGGCCATGTCGTTATTTTGGGCTTTGCTCGAGTAGGCCAGTCAACGGCAAGAATGTTAGATATGGAAAAGATCAGTTATGTGGCGATAGATATTGATCCTATCCGTGTGCAAGAATCACAAATGGCGAATGAACCCGTTATTTATGGTGATGTTTCTGACAAAGCGATTTTGCAAAGCGTTAATATTGATTCGGCAGTGTCGGTGATCATTACCTTTGACCATATTCCAAAAGTAACCCAATGTATTCAATGTATACGGAGCTTTAATCCTAATATTCCAATCATTGTCCGCACACGCAAAGATTATGCATTAGAGGCGCTGTATAACAGTGGCGCAACACAAGTTGTTCCTGAGTTACAAGAAGGAGTGTTGATGTTGGTGTCACAGGTTTATCACTATAGTGGCGTGCCTATGGCACGAATATTAAAACGTATTCGCAATGAACGTAAAGGCAAATACGATCACCTTCATGGTTTTTATCCGGGTGAAACGACTGAGCTGAATTATGAAAGTGCAGATAAATTACAATTTATGCATGCGATTAACCTTAACCGTTCTGCATGGGCTGTTGGACGCACCATAGCAGCGTGTAATTTAGTTAAATATGGGATCCATGTGCGCAAAATAAAACGAGGTAACGACGTAATCCAAAATCCAACATTAACCGAGGTGTTACATGATAACGATATCCTAGTTATCAGTGGTAAACCTCGGCGAGTCGAGCGAGCTGAACGGCATATTCTCGATGGCCATTAATGTGTCATATGTTTATTTGAGATTATCAAATTCCTTTTTGAGCGTGTAACTTTCATCAGTCACAATTCGCTCTAGCGTCTCAACACGAGACTTCAAACTATGTAATTCCTTTTCGATTTCTTCTCGCTCAATTTGCGAGACTTTGTGCTTTTTGTTAGATTTAGCAGCTTCAACAATCGCGACTAATGCCCAGCAACAAATCGCGACAATAGCGATGGCAGTCATATTCATAATGGTTCCTTTTTTTTAATTAGTATAGACAAGGTAACAAGTTCTGTGCCAAATATAAAACTTAACCTTTTCAACTGCTTAATTTTATTGACACTATTTGTGCTACACTAGATTTTGTCAAAATTACTAATAATTGAGTAAAATCACCAATGTCAGACCTAAGCCAAATAGCGCAAGATGAATTATGGATGACACATGCACTTACTCTAGCGGATAAAGCTGAAAGTATGGGGGAAGTGCCAGTCGGAGCTGTGGTAGTACTTGATAATAAAATTATTGGCGAAGGCTATAATCGATCAATCATTGATAACGATCCCTGTGGTCATGCTGAAATTATGGCGATTCAAGCTGCGGCTAAGTATATCGACAATTATCGAGTATTAAATGCGACTGTTTATGTGACTTTGGAGCCGTGTTCGATGTGTGCTGGTGCAATTGTGCATGCGCGGATCAAGCGTGCTGTGTTTGGCGCATCAGACTATAAAACAGGCTGCGCTGGAAGTATTTTAAATCTACTGCAGCACGATAAATTGAATCATCAAGTCGAAGTGCAGAGTGGGGTCTTGTCAGCAGAGTGCTCGGGTAAAATTTCTGCGTTTTTTAAGGGACGTCGCGCGCAAATTAAAGCGCTAAGACAAACCACCAAACACGAGTAATAAAGCGAGTTAGGAATTGTCAGTTGTAGAGGATACAGTGTTAGGCTTCTGAAGTTTCTGCGTCAAAATTAAATAAATTGAACAATTTACGACGTTGTAGCATTTTTTGATGGGTGCGTTTGAGCATTAAGCGACGACGCGATGTGCTTGGTGCAAGTGCTCTATTAGAGCGGTAAAATTTATTCTTTCTCATCAATATCTTCCTCTTCTAACTGATTTTCAGTGCTATCTTGTTGACTAATATACATTAAACTATCATGGTATCTGCGGATATTTTCAACATACTTTACCGCTACATCCCCTCGTGCAAATCCATATTTGGTTTTTTGATAGTGTTGTTTTTGTCTAAGTAATGGTAAGTGTTGTTTTACGTCAACCCACAAATCTGGATCAAATCCTTTTCGTTGCGTCAGTATTCGTGCATCTTCGACATGCCCTAAACCAAGATTATACGCAGCTAATGCAAAATACAATTTATCGGGATCACTAATACGAGCAGGGATGCGGTTATATAAACTACGCAAATAAATTGCACCGCCACGAATACTCTGTTCTGGATCAAGTCGAGACTTGATACCGACTTCTTTGGCTGTGGGTAAAGTCAACATCATCAACCCTCTAACGCCGGTGGGTGAACGAGCATTTTTCTGCCAATGGCTCTCTTGGTAACTGGTTGCCGCTAATAATTGCCAGGTAAAGTCACCTGAATATTGTTCAAACCAAGGTTGATAAGTCGGTAAGTCGGATTTTACTGCTGCTAAAAATGCTCGTGTATCGACATAATCAAATTCGCGAATGTGGCCGAAATATTTGTCTATCAAGCGACTAAATTCACCGCTTTGTTGCAGTTGTCCAAAATACTCTAATAACGCGCCTAATAAGGAATCATCTTGATGAGGGTGAAGCAGCCATTGCTGTGCGGCAGTGACATCTAAATCGAGTCCCATTTTAATGGTTGGATAACGTCGACGCATCACATTAACTAAGGCTGAATTAGCAATAGTGGCGTCAATTTTTTGCTCAGCGACCATCAATAATAGTTCTTCATCATCATATTGATCAACTTGCTGCCAGTTAAGTGCATCATTATCTGTTTGCGGTAACTGTGCTTGTAAGAACGCTGCTTGTTGACTGTTTCGCTGCACATATACCTTGCCGTTGAGTTGGTCTAATGACGATAAGGACCGAGCATTTCGATGGACGACAACTTGATGGGTGTAATATTGATAAGCGGGACCGAGTTTAAATTGGTTCAGTGTTTCTGCAGAAAAAGCAAATTGGGATGCAATAACATCAACACGTTGGTTGTGTAAGTCTTTGAGCATATTCGCATCGGAATAATAGGGCTTTATTTCTAAAGTCACACCGATAAAATCGGCAAAGCCTTGGGCTAATTCATATTCAAACCCACTAGGTTGATCATTTTGTAAATAATAAGAATTAGCACCATATTCGGTGGCGATCACTATTTTATTTTCCACCAGAATACGTTTGAGTTCATTACTCGGTTTGGCAAAGTCATAACAGCCGGAAAATACTCCTAGCAATAGCATTACTAAAGCAAAACGAAGTTTCGCCCAATGTGGGATTTGTGGCGTCACACTCCAAGAATAATTCATGACTTTGCCTTCTCAAAATATTTTAACCTAACACTTAGGTTAAAAGTTAACCGATATGCTGGCTATGGTAAATGTTTCTTATCAAATTGTCTTATTTATTCTATAATTACTCATTGAAATTTGTCCTTCATCAGTCTGGAATCCACGTTATGTTAATCCTACCCGGCAGCACCTCGTTATCTGAATTTGCCAACAAAAAGTTACTCGACGCTTGTCAATCTCAAGAACTCCCTGTTACAGCGATAAACGCCCAGTATATGCACTTTGTTGCGGCGACTACTGAGTTAACTGATGCGCAGCATGCGGTCTTAGAAAAGCTATTAACCTATGGCCCAAAGCGTAATGATTTTGATCATGCTGGTGAGTTATTTTTAGTGACCCCTCGATTCGGTACGATTTCTCCGTGGTCATCCAAAGCGACAGATATTGCCCACAATTGTGGATTAACCAACGTCAGCAAGGTCGAACGTGGTGAGGCGTATTATTTGACGACGAGTGCTTATTTAACTGATGAACAACGCCAGCAAGTCAAGGCATTGATTCACGACCGAATGACACAAGTTGTCTTGGACGATATGGATGATGCACAAAATCTATTTATTACCGAAGCGCCGGGGCATTTTGCGTCTGTCGATATTTTAGGTCAAGGTAAACAAGCATTAGTGGATGCGAATATCAGCTACGGTCTAGCATTAGCTGATGATGAAGTGGATTATTTATTTACCAGTTTTACGCGACTTAAGCGTAATCCGAATGACATCGAATTATATATGTTTGCACAAGCCAACTCAGAACATTGCCGTCACAAAATATTTAATGCGGATTGGACTATAGACGGTGAAGTGCAGCCTAAATCATTATTTAAAATGATCAAGAATACCTTCGCGCATACGCCTGAATTTGTACATTCTGCTTATTCAGATAATGCAGCTGTAATGGAAGGCAACACGGCTGGACGTTTTTTCCCTTCACCGACTAGTCATCAATATGAATATCACGCAGAAGCCATCGATATTTTGATGAAAGTTGAAACGCATAATCACCCTACAGCGATAGCTCCTTTTGCTGGTGCTGCGACGGGTTCAGGTGGTGAAATCCGCGATGAAGGCGCGACGGGTCGAGGCTCTAAACCAAAAGCAGGCTTAGTCGGTTTCAGCGTATCTAATTTACATATTCCTGGTTTGAGTCAACCTTGGGAAGTTGCCTATGGCAAGCCTTCACGTATTGTATCTGCATTAGATATTATGCTTGAAGGACCATTAGGAGGCGCTGCATTTAACAATGAATTTGGTCGTCCAAACTTACTTGGGTATTTCCGTACTTATGAACAGTCAGTCACTAGTTTTAATGGCCAAGAAGTACGTGGCTATCACAAGCCTATTATGTTGGCTGGTGGCCTAGGAAATATCCGTAAATCTCATACTCTTAAAGGTGACATTACAGTCGGTGCGAAACTGATTGTATTAGGTGGACCGGCGATGAACATTGGCCTTGGTGGCGGTGCTGCCTCATCAATGGCATCAGGGCAATCGAATGAAGACCTGGATTTTGCCTCGGTACAGCGTGACAACCCAGAAATGGAACGTCGTTGCCAAGAAGTGATTGACCGTTGCTGGCAGATGGGCGATGACAACCCAATTCAGTTTATTCATGATGTGGGTGCTGGTGGTATTTCTAACGCTTTCCCTGAGCTGGTTAATGATGCTGGACGTGGTGGTAATTTTGAATTGCGCAATGTGCCGAATGATGAGCCTGGAATGTCACCACATGAAATCTGGTGTAATGAATCTCAAGAGCGTTATGTATTATCAGTTGCACCTGAAAACTTAGCTACTTTTACTGCTTTATGTGAACGTGAACGCGCGCCATTTGCCGTAGTAGGTGAAGCAACACAAGCTCCGCATTTGTTATTAACGGATAAAGTCCATAACAACAATCCAATCGACATGCCTTTGGATGTGTTGTTGGGTAAACCACCTAAAATGCATCGCGATGTAGAAAGTGCGAGCTTTACTGGTTCACCTGTCGTGTTAGATGGAGTGACTGTTACCGATGCAATCAGCCGAATCTTACGCTTACCAACGGTAGCCGAAAAAACATTCTTAATTACGATTGGTGACCGTTCGGTTACCGGTCTAGTGGCGCGTGATCAAATGGTCGGTCCGTGGCAAATTCCAGTCGCAGATGTGGCCGTTACCGCTGCTTCATTTGATACCTATCATGGTGAAGCGATGGCACTAGGCGAGCGCACACCGGTTGCACTGATTAATCATGCTGCGTCAGCACGGTTAGCTGTAGCCGAAGCGTTAACTAATATAGCAGCTGCAGATATTGGCTCGTTAAAACGTATTAAATTATCAGCTAACTGGATGTCTCCAGCGGGTCACCCTGGTGAAGACGCGGGTTTATATGAAGCCGTTAAAGCGATTGGTGAAGAGTTATGTCCGGCGCTAGATTTAGCTATCCCTGTGGGCAAAGACTCTATGTCAATGAAAACCCAGTGGGAAGAAAATGGCGAGACCAAAACGGTCACATCACCGTTATCTTTAGTGATTACTGCATTTGGTGCAGTTCAAGATATTCGTAAAACACTGACACCACAATTACACCTTGACCAAGGTGATTCACACTTGATCTACATCGATTTAGGTCAAGGTAAGCAGCGTTTAGGCGGATCATGTTTAGCGCAAGTTTATGGCCAGTTAGGTGATACCGTGCCTGATGTCGATGAGCCAGAATTACTAAAAGGCTATTTTAATGCACTACAAACGCTAGTCAGCCAACAACAGTGTTTAGCTTATCATGACGTTTCTGATGGTGGTGTTTTTACAACATTAACTGAGATGGCCTTTGCCGGTCATTGTGGTCTACAAATCGATTTATCAGCATTGGGCACTAGTGAGCAGGCACTACCGATCTTGTTTAATGAAGAACTTGGCGGTGTCATTCAAGTTTCCGCTGCGCAACTGGAGCAAGTTCAAACTGTCCTTGCTGAGCATGGACTAGCGGATTGTTCACATATTATTGGTAACCCAATTGTTGGCGATGCGATCACTATGACGCTTGCTGGTGAAACGATTGTGTCTGCGTCGCGTATTGAATTACGCACAATGTGGGCTGAAACTACATATAACATGCAAGCAATGCGTGATAACCCTGCAACAGCTAAACAAGAACATGCTGCTAAACAAGAGCAAGCTGATCCCGGTTTACACGCAGAATTAAGCTTTGATTTAAATGAAGATATCAGCGCGCCTTACATTGCAAAAGGGGTACTTCCTAAAATCGCAATTTTACGCGAGCAAGGTGTTAACTCTCATTATGAGATGGCAGCCGCGTTTGATCGCGCAGGGTTTAGTGCCATCGATGTACACATGTCAGATATCTTATCTGGTAATGTGACGCTAGATCAGTTTGAAGGATTAGCAGCCTGTGGCGGTTTCTCATACGGTGATGTATTAGGAGCGGGCGAGGGTTGGGCTAAATCGATTTTATATAACGAACAAGCAAAAGCTGAGTTTGCTGCTTTCTTTGCTCGCAATAGTACATTTGCATTAGGTGTATGTAATGGTTGCCAAATGCTTTCTAACTTACATAGCATTATTCCTGGTACTGAAAACTGGCCGCATTTTGTGCAAAACCAATCGGCACGCTTTGAAGCGCGTGTAGCTATGGTTGAAGTACAAGAGTCTCCTTCGGTATTATTTGCAGGTATGGCTGGTTCTAGAATGCCAATCGCGGTATCGCATGGGGAAGGGCATGCAGAGTTTGCAACAACTCAAGCATTGACACATATTGAGCAACAGCAACAAGTCAGTCTGCGTTACGTAGATAACAACGGTAAAGTGACTGAACAGTATCCAGCTAACCCTAATGGCTCGATAAACGGTATTACGGGTCTTACTTCTAGCGACGGCCGCGTGACTATAATGATGCCTCATCCTGAACGCGTCTTTAGAACGGTTGCTAACTCTTGGCATCCTGCTCAGTGGCAAGAAGATAGTCCGTGGATGAGGTTATTTAGAAATGCACGTAAGTATGTTAATTAATCACTTGTAAATATTCATTTATGTTTTAATATAAAAGAAGGTTAGTTGTTGCTAACCTTCTTTTTATATAATTTAGTCGGGTTTATTACGACTTTTGTTTATAAATTAAGAATATTCCGTAGTTTTACTGAAAAAAAATAACAATAAAAGTTCAGGTGAGTATGTTAAATGTTAAAACGTAATAAAAAAATTGGATTCACGAGTGTCTTTTTGGCTGTCATTATTATGACAGTGACAGCGGCAATCAACGCAAGTGCCAACGCCGCGGTGTTTTTCTAAGCCCGTTTTGCGTGTTTTTCACGATTAATCATTTTCTGATGAGGGTTTTTCTTCATCAATACATAGGTGGCTGATAATCCTCCATGCGCTTGGTGTGCTGAATGGCAAGCGATAACATGCGGTATTGTAGGTAGCCACATATTGACATAACTTTTAAGCTTACTAGGTATTGGTTGGCTGTTAAGGCCTAGTCCATGCTGGACTAGCATCACTCTAATACCCCGCTTAAAATTCAATTCAATAGCTTCAGCAAGTGTATTCTTTGCCTCTTCTAGCGTCATTTGCGTTAAATTGACTCGACTTTCTATTGGATATTTACCTAAACGCAAGTTCTTAAATACACCAGATTGTATCCCATCTTGCTTATAGCTAATCCTATCATACGGGTGAAGTGGGCGATCGAGTGTCAGCGATAATCCATATTTATTGTAATACTCTTCTCTTTCAACCGCTTCACGTTTGAGTTTTTTAGCTAAATCTAGCGGATCACTATATTTGATTGCCACTTTGTCATCATGTTGGATGGGGACAACATCAGACATTTCTTGCATAAATGCAGTAACGTCATCAGTGTCATCAGCATACTTAGACTGTTTGATTGGTGAAATATATTGACTGTTGTGTTCCATTTTAAGCCCACTTTTTACAGTTTAATTACTACTATACTATTCAATAATTATACTACTCAATGATTATTTGGATCACGATAATTGTTAACTTTATTCGACTACAATGACCCAATCATTGGTTTGAATATTGTGAGATAAAAATGTATCTTCAGTTTGAATAACACTGACATCGGGTTGGATATACACAATATTAAAATAGGTCTCAGTTGGTTGGCTTAATACAATATTGTTACCTGCACCTCTGAGGTGTTGTTTTTGCTGCACCAATTGTTAATCCAAGCAATGCATATAGATAGTCTATTTGATTATTTATATGTCATTAAAAACCAAATATTTGGGTTTTTATTTTAGCAATTTTTGACGCTAAGTATTCTGGATCAACATGGTATTCACCATTTGAAATAGAAGTACGTAATTGATCAACTTTAGCTTTATTCACTGGCGCTTCGAGTACTTTATTTTGTAATTTGTGCGAATTTTGTACATATGGTGTCAACGATACTGAGTTTTGAGCAACTGCTTTGGATGTGGTTTTACTTGCTGTTGGAGCCACATGTTGTTGAGCTGGGCGTTGATTATCTAACTTAGCGTTGTTAGCTAATCCATTATTAATATTGTTAATTGACATAATATCTAATCTACCCTTTTTTCTTAACGATTCTAATCGGTCATCTTGCCAATTACTTTAAGAGATTATTAAGTAACCACAGTGAATTGTAGTATGTTTATTATTTTAGATGTAATTTCTTTTTAGAACGACTATTTTTAACGATGGTCGTATCAACGACTGACTTGGCACTATTTCAGCAAAATAGGCAGACATTAGCGACAAATTTTCCTGATTGATACACATAACCTAACACATATAAACTTCAATAGACGAACTTGCATTACGGCAATCACTAAATATTGAGGCTCGTGTAGCAAAAATTGTTGTCGTTTGACGCTGGTACTAACAGCATATAGGCTTAATTTCATGCATTATGGTCGCGAGATGAACGCCCCTTAAGGTTGTAAATATCAGGATGTTAGAACTATTGAAACCTTAGCCTGTGTATAACTAGTATTTCTTTTTTACGCTAAAATAAGAAAAAGATTACATAAATAATAAAATAATAAAATAATAAAATAATTAATCATTTAAAATCAATGCTTTGCGTATTTAATGGTACATCTCCTACACGAATTGTCGCATTTGTCTTAGCGCCAAAATGATGACAAACGTCAAAATATTGTTATAGTTGGCAAACAAGTGTTGCTCTTTTACTAAGATATAGGATTGTCTTGCTGTTAAATCAGAGCCTTTAATATCAACAGCTGTTTTATGTAATTGGGTAGCGATTATAAAGGATCTTCGGATCAAACTAAAAGCATGGAAGCTATGAGAAATTCATTATTAATTAGTGATGACATCAGTCGTCGCCAAAACTTGTCAACTATTGTTAATTTTCTCGGTGAAAACTGTCACTTAGTGGAATCTTCAAAAGCCATTGAGTTACTGAAAATCGGTGCTGAGATTGATGGGTTCTTTACTTATTCTGCATTGACCGCCAGTATTGAAAAGTGTCGCAGCTTTTTAATTAACAACTCCAAAAAGCTTAAAAAATCCAATAAACCAATCTTATTTCGTTGGCTATTGTGCGAAAGTCAGCAAATTCCTCATGTATGTAAGCTCATTGAACAAGTTTCTCTCAAAGAGGCTAACATATTTATATTAAGCGAGTCCGGAACAGGAAATGAAATCATTGCACGTAATATTCAATATATGTTGCTACGTAAAGAGGAGTCTTTTATTCCGGTTAATTGTGGTGCAATTCCTGAAGAACGACTTGAAAGCGAAGTTTGTGATGAACCTACATCCCTAAGGGATGCATATCCAGCTTCAACAGCTGTAAATAATATTGCGCAACAAGAGATGGATTGGCCTATTCTCATGCAACCTGGTGGTCATCTAGAATTTTTCATTGAGCAGTTAGTAGCCAAAAAAGCAGTAGGAGATGTACTGTGAACACAAAAGCAAAAGCATATAGTCAACAGTTAGATATCACCGCATTAGTAGAAAAGCATGCTTCATTAGTTAAGCGTATAGCACATCACTTGATGGTGAGGTTACCGGTAAGTGTCTTAGTCGATGATTTGATTCAAGCCGGAATGATCGGGCTTTTAGAGGCAGCCAAAAATTTTGACGGTAGTAAAGGTGCGAGTTTTGAAACCTTTGCAGGGATCCGTATACGCGGTTCCATGCTTGATGATATCCGCAAAGGGGATTGGACTCCGCGTTCAGTACACAAAAACTCAAGAGCAATCACTGAAGCCATTTCGATAGTGGAAAAAGAAACCGGCGCAGATGCTCATGATACTGATGTGGCGGAACAGTTAGGGGTAGATATCAAACAATATCATCAAATGATAAATGAGGTTAATGCTGGGAAATTAGTTGGTATTGAAGATTTGGGTGTCGCTGAAGATGTTATTACAACAGATAAAAACAAATCTGCCGATACGCCCTATGATGAGCTTGTCCAAGGTTCGTTTCAAAAAGCGTTAGCCAAAGCGATTACGACTTTGCCTCAACGTGAAGCGATAGTGTTATCGTTATATTATGATGAAGATCTTAATTTACGAGAAATTGGTGAAGTGCTTAGCGTAAGCGAGTCTCGTGTGAGTCAAATCCACAGTCAAGCCATGTTAAAATTAAAATCAAAATTACGCTCTTGGCATGCCGAAGAAGCGTAAACATCCAATGTAATAAAAAGGTTATTCAATGGACACAGACATAAAAATTTTAGTAGTAGACGATTTTTCTACCATGCGTCGTATTATTAAAATACTTAGGTTTTTCTAATATTCAAGAAGTTGACGATGGTAATATTGTACTGCCAATGCTGCAACAAGGTAGTTTTGACTTTACGGTCAGATACCGGAATATGGCAAAATTACCAAAGTACTCAAACTGTACAGAATCAGGCCGATTTTAGGAGATAAAAAATGAAAGAAGAACGCAAAATTGATAGTACCGTCGGCGGTGACGATGAAGTGTTACAGTGGGTAACGTATCGTTTAGGCGATGAAACTTATGGTATCAATGTCATGCAGGTACAAGAAGTACTGCGTTATACTGAAATCGCTCCGGTGCCGGGCGCACCTGAATACGTAATAGGGATTATCAATCTACGTGGAAACGTGGTGACGGTGATTGATACTCGCGCTAGATTTGGTCTGCCGGAAGGTGATATCACCGATAATACACGGATTGTCATCATCGAAGCCGATGAGCATGTCGTCGGAATTATGGTGGATAGTGTTGCCGAAGTAGTCTACCTAAAATCATCAGAAATTGATTCGGCACCGAATGTAGGAACTGAAGAAAGTACTAAATTTATCCAAGGTGTTTCTAATCGAGACGATGAGCTGCTAATATTAGTCGACTTAAATAGAATGCTCAATGACGATGAGTGGGATGAATTAGGCGGGATCTAATGCTTGAGTTGATAGAATCAGTA
>JAQWNF010000036.1 GCA_029246415.1 Glaciecola sp. | reverse complement strand
GTTGCCAGACGGAACTGTCAAGGTATTGGTTGAAGGGTCAGTGCGTGGTTCAATTTTAGAATACGATCAACATGAGCCATTCTTTAAAGGCCGAATCTTGTCAATGATCGATGAGCCGGTTCCTGAAAGTGATCAAGAAGTGCTTTCTCGTACCGCTATTTCACAGTTTGAAGGCTATGTTAAATTAAATAAAAAAATCCCACCTGAGGTATTAACTTCGTTAACGGGGATTGAAGAAGTTGCTCGCCTAGCTGATACCATGGCTGCGCACATGCCTCTTAAACTATCTGAAAAGCAAAAAGTGCTAGAGATGGTAAAAGTTGAAGAGCGCTTAGAATATTTAATGGCGTTGATGGAAGGCGAAATTGACTTATTGCAGGTCGAAAAGAAAATCCGTACACGTGTAAAGAAACAAATGGAAAAGTCTCAGCGAGAGTATTACCTCAATGAGCAAATGAAAGCGATTCAAAAAGAGTTGGGTGAGTTAGATGACACGCCTGATGAGTTTGAGGCATTAGCACTAAAAATTAAAGAGGCTAAAATGCCAGAAGATGCGCTAGATAAAGCGCGTGCTGAGTTACAAAAGCTTAAAATGATGTCGCCTATGTCCGCAGAAGCCACGGTAGTGCGCAGTTATATCGAATGGCTGACAAAGGTACCATGGCATAAGCGTAGTCCGGTTAAGAAAGATCTTGGTCGTGCTGAACAGGTTTTAGATTCTGACCATTATGGTTTGGATAAAGTAAAAGAACGGATTTTAGAGTATTTAGCTGTACAACAACGCATGCGTAAGCTCAAAGGTCCTATTTTGTGTCTTGTTGGCCCTCCTGGTGTTGGTAAAACCTCACTGGGTCAATCTATCGCAAAAGCGACAGGGCGTAAATATGTGCGTATGGCACTAGGTGGCGTGCGTGATGAAGCAGAGATCCGCGGGCATCGTCGTACTTACATTGGTTCGTTACCGGGTAAACTCATTCAAAAAATGGCGAAGGTAGAAGTAAAGAACCCATTATTCTTGCTTGATGAGATTGATAAAATGTCATCGGATATGCGGGGCGATCCTTCTTCTGCATTGCTTGAAGTATTAGATCCGGAACAAAACTCGAGCTTTAGTGATCACTATTTAGAAGTCGATTATGACTTGTCTGATGTGATGTTTGTGGCGACGTCGAACAGTATGGATATTCCAGGTCCATTATTAGATCGAATGGAAGTCATCCGTTTATCGGGTTATACCGAAGATGAAAAACTCAACATTGCTAAACAGCATTTGATTGGCAAGCAAGTTGAGCGCAACGGTCTTAAAGCCAAAGAACTGACTATTGAAGATTCGGCAATCGTTGGGATCATTCGTTACTATACACGTGAAGCGGGCGTGCGTAGTTTAGAGCGTGAGATCTCAAAAATATGCCGTAAAGCAGTCAAGATGATCTTACTAAAAGAAACCAAAGCACCAGTGATTGTTAATCAAGAAAACTTAAACGTGTTCTTGGGGGTGCAACGTTTTGATTATGGTCGTGCTGAGAAAAATAATCAGATTGGTCAAGTTAACGGCCTCGCGTGGACACAAGTCGGTGGTGACTTATTAACGATTGAAAGTACTTCGGTAGTTGGTAAGGGTAAAACCACTTGTACTGGCTCTTTGGGTGATGTCATGTTGGAATCGATCAAAACAGCGATGACTGTAGTGCGCTCTCGTGCAGAGAAATTGCGAATTAATAGTGATTTTCATGAAAAACGCGATATCCATGTACACGTTCCTGAAGGTGCGACACCTAAAGATGGTCCCAGTGCGGGTATTGGTATGTGTACTGCCTTAGTATCTTCGCTTACTGGTAATCCGGTGAAATGTGATGTTGCAATGACTGGAGAAATTACGTTACGCGGAGAAGTGTTACCAATTGGCGGTTTGAAAGAAAAGCTGCTAGCGGCTCATCGAGGTGGAATTAAGACGGTTATTATTCCTAAAGATAATGCCAGAGATCTCGAGGATATCCCTGAAAATGTCAAAGCTGACCTAGATATTCATCCTGTTCAGTGGATTGATGAGGTATTGGAGTTAGCATTGGAAAACCCGATCGCTCAAATTTCAATCAAACAGCCCGCGTGATTTGATTAAAAAATAACCGCATATTGTTTTTAAGCCCTAGTTTTATGAAGTTTTTTTTTAAAATCGACTAAAATGTTAATTTTTTTTAAATTAGGGCTTTCAACTTAGTCAAATTGTGATACCTTAAGTTCATTAATTGCTTGCAGCCCTTTATTTTATTGAGTTCAGCAATTAAAACTTGAAGCATTAATTGTCCATCTTAATATTTAAGATAATCAATATAATAATAAATGTGTACTTTCATAAAAATAATGTAGGGGATCTTACGTGAATAAATCTGAACTAATCGAAAAAATTTCTGAAGCTGCTGATATCAAAAAAGTTGAAGCTGGTCGTGCATTAGATGCATTCATCGACGCGGTTACTGCTGAATTAAAAGCTGGTGGTTCTGTACAACTAGTTGGTTTCGGTACTTTCCAAGTTCGTGACCGTGCTGCTCGCACTGGCCGTAACCCACAAACAGGTGCGGAAATCCAAATCGCAGCAGCTAAAGTTCCTGCTTTCAAAGCTGGTAAAGCATTAAAAGACGCGTGTAACTAAGACCCGTATCTCTTATTCAAAAAAGGCTCTTTTTAGAGCCTTTTTTATTGCCCAAAAACCGCGTAATTACTAGCGATTGCTTGTGTTTTCGTTTATTATGCAACGCTAAAATTTAACAATAAAAATCCTCACGGAGTTGGCAGAGTCTTATGTTAGAGAGAATGAGAGAAGGACTACAAGGTCCTTGGGCTATGATTATCGTAGCGCTTATCGTATTGAGTTTCGTATTTGCTGGTGTTGGTAGCTACTTAACTGCGCCGGTTGAAACCGCTGCAGCAAAAGTTAATGGCGAAGATATTTCTGCTCGAGCACTTGATCAAGCATATCAAAATGAACGTGGTCGTTTAGAATCACAATTTGGTGAAGGGATCAGCAGCTTATTTGCAAATCCTGACTATTTAGCTAACTTCCGTCAAGGTGTACTTGATCGTTTAATAGCTGACAAATTAGTAGAACAAAAAGCACAATCTTTAGGTTTACGTGTTTCTGATGCACAAATTAAAGAAACGATTGTGAGCATGCCTGAGTTTCAAGTTGGTGGTACGTTTAATAATGACCGTTACTTAGCGGTATTGCGTCAAGCGGGTTTCCAGGTTGATGACTTCAGAAATTACATGCGTAATACGATGACTAAAGAGCAGCTTTCTCGCGCGCTTTTAGCGACTGATTTTGTCGTACCTGCTGAAGTGATTACCCAACTGAATCTTGGTCGCCAAACACGTGATGCTAAGTATGCAACCATTGCCACTGAGCAGTTTGTAGCAGATATTGAGTTATCAGATGAGCAAATCAATAACTATTATCAAACAAATATTGATAGCTATGATACCCAAGAGCAAGTCAGTGTTGCTTATGTAGAATTAGATGTTGCAGATTTATTGCCTACAGTGACGGTTACTGATGCGCAACTTCAAGAGTATTACCAGTTTAATATTGGTAACTACCGTGCCGATGAAAAACGTCGCGTTTCACACATTTTAATTGAAATGGGTGATGAGTCTTCTGCCGCGTTAGCAACGATGACTGAAATTCAAGCTAAGCTAGCAGCCGGTGAAGACTTTGCTGAACTTGCAAAAGAGTATTCAAATGATACGTTCAGTGCTGAAAATGGCGGTGACTTAGAATATGTGGCTGTTGGTGACATGGATGCTGCGTTTGATGCTGCTGTTTTAGCATTGGATACAGTTGGTGAGGTGACTGATGTTGTTGAAACTGAGTTTGGTTTACATTTGATCAAACTAACTGAACTAGTAGCTGAAGAGATTACGCCTTTTAATGATGTTGTTGATGAAGTCACAGCAGCGGTTAAACAAGAGCTTGCTGCAGAAGAGTTCTTCATGCAACAGCAACAGATGGCTGAATTAGCATTTGAAGTGCCTGATACCTTGGAAGAAGTCGCGGCAGCGCTAAATAAATCGGTTACGACTACTGAATTATTTACTGCTAACTCAGTTCCTGCGTTATTAAATAACGGTGCGGTACTGGCTAATGCTTTTTCTCAAGAGTTCATCGAAGCGGGTTTAAATTCAGATGTGATTGAACTAGATGACGAGCATGTGATTGTAATGCGAGTGGCTGCATACGAGCCACAACGTACTCGTGCGCTAGCTGAAGTACAAGATCAAGTCGAAGCGTCATTACGCGCTCAACTAGCCCAAGAAGCGGCGCTAGCTTATGCACAGCGTTATGTTTCTGCTGCGGATGCAGATCGAGCGACTATTTTAGCTGAACAAAATGTTAGTTTAACTGAGCTTGCTGCAGTTGGCCGAACTGGTGCAACCGATATTGACCAAGCTGCGGTAGAGGTATTATTTACTTTGTCTCAAGCCAATGCACAGGCAACAGTAACATTACCAACTGGTGATGTCGCAATTGTTGAGCTGGTATCGGTTAATAACTCTGTAGAACAAGACGCAGCACTAGGTGCTGACTTGCGTAACCGTTTAACGGGTCAACGCGCACAGTCCGGTTATGAAGCGTTTGTTGATGCATTAAAAGCAGATGCTGAAATCGTGGTATTAAATAACTAATACACAATTTACCTATGCAAAAAGGCGTAACAGGAAACTGTATACGCCTTTTTTTGTGTGTGAATTAACGCTTATTGTTGTTGGGTTAGAAACATCATGACGGTATAAAAAATAGCAATCACACCACTAAAGATAAAAATATAGAGAAAGCCTTGTTTGCCTTGCTTGAGAGTGTAGTCATTAGCACGAAGGTAAAGTATCCAAATAATACTTAAAACAAGGGGAATAAGAAATAGTAGTCGAATCACTGGGTTAGCACCTTTGTAGCTGTGTCAGATTTATATTTCTTATTACGCATGACAAAGGCATAAAGGTCAATGGTTAAATTAATCTGTAGCGATGTAGCGCCGATATTTTTTGGGTTTTAACTGTGTAACATCAACCATAACTAATCCATCAACACAGTTATTAAAGTCAGGATCAATATTAAAACCATGAAATGTGACCCCTTCGCGTTGTGCTATATCACAATACTGTTTGTACAATGTTGGTACAGCGTAGCCCATTGAAGAAAGCACGTGTTTGAAATGTGTGAATTCTGTTTTGTAATCTGTACCAGTGAAGTGAGTGGTCTCATTGTTTTTGCGAACAAAAGGTATGGTTGCCTGCGCACAAGGTCTTGTCGCCCCAAAGTATGTTGAGTAAAAAGCAATGATCAACTGTTTTGCTTCGTCGGGGTAGGTATCAGATAAGCTAACCGGCCCGAATAAATAGCGGTATTTTGGGTATTTACGGATGAACGCGCCAATTCCAAACCATAAATAATCTAACGAACGTTTGCCCCAATATTGAGGCTGAACGAAACTGCGCCCTAATTCTAAGCCTTGTTCGAAATAAGGTTGCATGTGTTCATTATAGTCAAATAATGTCGTGCTATATAATCCGGTTTCATGCTGTGCTTGGCTTAATTGGGCTGCATCGGCAAACCGATAAGCACCCACGATTTCAAGTGCGTCTTGATCCCATAGAATCAAATGAAAATAATGTGAATCGTATTGATCAATGTCACGCTTGTGATACGTTCCTTCACCGACGGCACGAAACGACACCTCGCGTAAACGTTCTATTTCACGCATTAAAGCACTTGAATTAGTATGGCGATACAAATATATAGCTTTGTTATCAGAGGTTTGGCCTAGTGATTCACACTGTTCTTGTAATTCACGTAATACCTGTGAACGGTTTTCTGGCATCGCAATGGGCGTCTGAGTTTGAAACACTACAGGCTTGTCAAATCCAACTGCGTACAGGTGCTTTTTAAAGAGCTTGATCAACGTTTTCATTGGAAGATTAGGCAATGTATACGATGATACTGGGATTATTTCACCGATCCGAATGGGAAAATGCGCTTTGCGCTGTTTGAACATTTCTTTCACTAACAATACTGTCGACAGCGGTTTGTACAACATAGATAAACTATAAAATAGTGGTGAATTTTTAGCATCAATAAACACCGGTAAAATAGGCGCTTGGTGTTGTTTTGCAATGCGATAGAAACCGCTACGCCAATTACTATCTCGGACTCCTTGTGGGCGCAGACGCGATACCTCTCCAGCCGGAAACACTAACAACGCCCCTTCGTGCTGTAGATGATGCTTAATCTTGTCCATATCGTGGCGTGCAGTAGCACCAGACATATTATTGACCGGTAATAAGACTTGATTTAAAGCGGTCACACTCATCAACATTTGATTGGCCATCACTTTCACATCAGGACGGATTTCATGAACCATTTTTAATAACGCCAAGCCGTCAAGTGAACCAACTGGGTGATTTGCGATAATGACGACTTTTCCCGTTGTCGGGATCCGCTGTTTTTCAGCATCTCTAACGGAGTAGGTCACATTAAAGTAATCCAACACTTGCTCAACAAAATCAATACCAGTTAAATGTGGGTATTGTTCGACAAACGCTTTGATATCCGATTCATGCAATAACTGACGCAAAAAATAGATCAGAGGTTTGGCCAAGTATGGCTTTTCAGCAATTTGAGGATATTGTTTGTGGATTACATCGGCGACTGAAAACATAATTTACGCTGCATTTAGATTAGTAGAAGAATCATTTTTAATGGATCTGAGCTCACTTTTTTGCCGTTCGCGCTCTGCTACCCAATCAAGTAAAATCATATCTCCTGACTGTGTTTCGCACAGGGCACTACAATTTTCGATCCAATCACCATCATTAAAATATAAAATTCCATCAATCTCGTCTTGTTCTGGATGATGGATATGACCACATATCACCCCGTCTAGATTTAAAAATTTAGCTTCATCAATACAGGCTACTTTGTAGCGGTGTATCGCCGCCTGAGCTCCTTTAATTCGACTTTTAATATAACCAGCTAATGAACGATAAGGTGCTTTTTTCCACGAACGAAAAAGATTGTACTGACGATTCAGTAAGAGTACTAAATCGTATCCGGTATTTCCTAACCAATTTTGGAATTTACCTAAGGTGACGTATTCATCAAACTGGTCACCGTGTAACACCAAAAATTGTTGTTTAAGTATAGTGGTGTGAACCATTTTACGTTTGACTTCAATATCACCTATGTGCAAATCATTGTATTTTTGTAATGGTGCATCATGATTTCCGGGTAAGTATTTTACTTGGCAATTTGTGTGGCTTAGCGCGATTATTTTATGTAAAACTTCATTATGTTTTTCTGGCCAAGTAAATTGTTTTTGCATTTGCCACAAGTCGACAATATCGCCCACCAGGTACAGAGAATTACAGGTATGAAGTGCTAAAAATTCTAATAATAGTTCAGCTTTACAATCTGGATTACCAAGGTGGATATCGGATAAAAAAATGGCATTGTAATGAGTCGTCATAGATAGCTCAATTTGGTGTTGATGTATCCAAATTAGCGCAATAATATGACAAAGAGGTGACGCAGGTTTGACGGTTAAATGACAATCCTGCGTCTGATTTGTTATCTAGGGCTAGTTACTGTGGAGCAGGGCGTGGGTCGAAATCACTCATTGCCATATAAGCGGTGACTAATGCCCAAATAGTTTGGTTTTGACGGATCTCATCTGGATTGATTTTATCTAACGTATCGTTAGGTGTGTGATGATAATCAAAGTAATAATATCCATCTTGTTTGAGCGCTATCACAGGTACACCATATTTAGGCATCATAGAGACATCAGGACCACCGTTAGTATCGTTACTACCTAACTCAACGCCTAACGATGCTAAACGTTGGTATAGGGCGTTAGGTTGTGAACGGACAGCATCAGCAAAACGCGTATCCATGCGATAAATACTTCCAGCGCCAAAATCAGACTCAGCAGCCATAATAATGTTAGATAAATCAGCTTTGTTGGTTCGAACGTACTCATACGCACCAATCAAACCGATTTCTTCTGCAGCGAATAACACAACTCGAATAGTACGCTTAGGTTGACCCACGATGGATTGGATATGCTTAGCTGCGGCCATCACAATTCCAACACCTGCGCCATCATCCAAAGCTCCCGTTCCCTCATCCCATGAATCTAAGTGTGCACTAATTAAAATCACTTCTTCAGGGCGATCTGTGCCAGTAATTTCACCGATGACATTGTAAGACGTCTGCCAGCCAGCATCTTTGGCTTGCATGTTGACTGATATCCTTACTGGCTTGTCATGTTCAAACATAGCTTCCAAGACATCGGCATCAGCTGTTGAAATTGCGCCTGCTGGAATTTTACTAACTGTATCGTCATAGCGCATGACGCCCGTGTGAGCGAAACGTGAATTGTCAGTACCTACCGAGCGAATAATCACCGCTTGCGCACCCAGCTTGGCTGCTTCGACTGCACCATTGACGCGGTTAGGGACGACTTTGCCGTAAAATCGACCCGCTTTATCGCGTTGCATACGGGTATTTAAAAATACAATCTTGCCTGCAATAGATGCGGCATCGGCTTTGGCTAATGTCTCTAATGAGTCGAACATGACAACTTGTGCTTCTAGTCCACCAGCAGGGGTTGCAATCGAACCACCTAAAGCGGTGATGACTAAATCTTGAGGATAAGGGGCAAGGACTTTCGCATCGGCAAAACCACGTTCCCAGTTGCGAACTCGCACAGGTTGTTTGTATATTTTATCAAAGCCTAACTCTGCAAACTTAGCTTCTGCCCAAGCAACAGCTCGCTTATCGCCTTTTGAACCTGCGATACGGGGACCCACTTCAACGGTAAGAGATTTAACAATGTCAAATGCCAGATCGCTTTGTTGGGAGTGAGCGATGAGTGCTTCTAATTCTGGCAGTGTTGCATTATTAGATAGTTGCTCTGCTGTTGATGTTGCAGCATCTTGCATAGCGACAGGATTACTGTCAGCTGAATAAAATACACTATTTTGTGAGGCATTACAGCCCATAAGGAGTGTACTCGCGCACACGGTAACTACGGCTAATAAATTAGATGTGTTCATGAATGTCCCTGTGTTGTTATTTTTGTGTGTATCTAAAATATGGTTGAGAAGTAATTAGGCATATTTTAATAGATGTAAGGTACCACAGGCGTATTATGCTATGTTGGTTTGTTGAATTTCAAGCACAAAAAAAGCACCCTAAGGTGCTTTTCATCAAAAACGTGACTACGTAAGATATAAGGCGTTAATTAAAGCGCTTTGATCTGTGCAGACAAACGGCTCTTATGACGAGCAGCTTTGTTTTTGTGGATCAAACCTTTAGTCGCCATGCGATCAAGGATTGGTGTTGCAGTTGCAAGTGCCGCTTGCGCGCCATCTTTATCACCTGCTGCAATCGCAGCAAGAACTTTCTTTATGCAGGTACGGGTGAAAGAGCGACGGCTCGCATTATGCTGACGACGGTTCTCGGCCTGAATTGCACGTTTTTTAGCAGACTTAATGTTAGCCACTGTGAACTCCGAAAAAAATTCATGTAAAATTTAGGGCGCAGATTATCTATTTTTAATGCTTTATTGTCAATGCCTTTGTGTGCTTTTTTATCAGGACTGTACACAAGCCATGAACTTAGTGCTAATCTATGTGCACTTTATCACCAGATCTCTATCATCTATGCTGTTAAAATCAGGCATTATTGTCAGTGTCATGACACTTCTTTCCCGCGTTCTAGGCCTTGTTAGGGATGTGGTTGTAGCAAATCTAATGGGGGCAGGGGCAAGTGCAGATGTCTTTTTCTTTGCCAACAAAATTCCTAACTTTTTACGTCGATTG
Organism: Glaciecola sp.; assembly: GCA_029246415.1. Classification (GTDB taxonomy): domain Bacteria; phylum Pseudomonadota; class Gammaproteobacteria; order Enterobacterales; family Alteromonadaceae; genus Opacimonas. Next base: position 22,312 of record JAQWNF010000036.1, on the reverse strand, counting down.
TTTGCTGAAGGGGCCTTTGCCCAAGCATTTGTCCCTGTGTTATCACAAGTGCATGCACAAGATGATCGTAAACTGAGTCTTGATTTTATTGCAAAGATCTCTGGTACGTTAGGTATGATTGTGTTTTTCACCGCCGTATTTGGTGTGATAGCTTCTCCAGTGATTGCCGCATTATTTGGAACGGGATGGTTTATTGCCTTTGTTAATGATGAGCCTGATGGTCAAAAATTTGAATTGGCCAGCACTATGCTCAAAATTACGTTTCCTTATTTATTTTTCATTACGTTGACTGGTTTGTCTGGTGCTATTTTAAACACGTTAAATCGGTTTGCGGTGGCCGCGTTTACACCGGTGTTACTCAATATCTCGATTATTACCTGTGCATGGTTGCTCCATGATCAGTTTTCAACGCCAGCTTTTGCGCTTGCTTGGGGCGTATTTTTTGGTGGGTTAATTCAATTAGCGTTTCAATTACCATTTTTATATCGCGCTGGTGTCTTAGTTAGACCACGCTGGGGCTGGTCTGATCCGAATGTCAAAAAAGTACGGACCTTGATGATACCTGCTTTATTTGGTGTATCAGTCAGTCAAATTAATTTGTTGTTTGATACGTTGATTGCCAGTTTCTTAATGACGGGCTCTGTGAGCTGGTTGTATTACTCTGACCGTTTATTGGAGTTTCCTTTAGGTTTGTTTGGTATTGCGATTGCGACCGTTATATTGCCAGCGTTATCGCGTGATCACGTCAGCCAAGATAAGGACAAGTTTCAGCGCAATATGAATTGGGCATTGACCATGGTCTGTGCCTTAGGGATCCCATCTTGTCTTGGGTTAATGGTACTTGCTCAGCCGATATTATCAGTGATTTTTGAACGCGGTGCATTTACCGCTAATGATGTGTCGATGGCAGGAATGAGTTTACTTGCTTATGCTGCCGGTTTAGTCAGTTTTATGTTGATTAAAATCTTTGCTCCAGGTTACTACGCCCGTCAAGATACTAAAACTCCCGTAAAATTTGGGATCATTGCGATGATTGCGAATATGGGGTTTAACATCATATTTGCGGTACCGTTTGGCTATGTCGGACTAGCGATAGCAACAAGTTTATCTGCCACACTCAATGCGTTTTTGTTGTATCGCGGATTAGTCAAAGCAGGTGTGTATCGCTGTGAGTCTTTAGTCGTGTGGCGTTTGCTTAAAATGTTGCTTGCGGCTGCTGTTATGGCGTTGTGTGTTTGGTTCTTGCGTGAGCAAATTGATTGGAGCGTATTAGATTTTACTGCCCGTATTGGCTATGTTTGCGCATGGTTATCTGCTGCACTGCTAACGTATGTGAGTGCATTGTTGGTATTGGGTGTTCGACCTAGTGATTTTAAATCTTAGATTGTACGCCTAAGGATTAAGTATTAACAATAAGTAAAGTTTGCTTGACATAATGTAAAGCGCTATATATAGTGATTAAAAGTAAAGTTTGTTTTACTTAATGTCAAAAGGATCATACTAATGAATACGCCAACATCGTCACCTCAGAACCAGCCTAAGCCACAGCAAGGAGCTAACACAGCAAAAAAATCGAATACCATAGATAAACGCACCGCAACCAATACCAAAAAGCTCGCTTTGTGGACAGGACTATGGCTAGCTTCCTTAGCATTAGTCGCTTTTGGTCCTAAATTTTTGTGGGACTTTCATACTGTTGTCACTACCACGTTAATTGTGACCAACATTTTCATGGGCTACAAAATGATTATTGCCAACAAAGAGCACTTAGAAGGACTGGATGAATTGCAACAACGCATTCATCTTGAAGCAATGGCCTTGTCATTAGGTTGCAGTGTCGTCTTCGGGGCGGTCTTCGGGTTATTGGAAGGGGTGAAAATCATGCAAAGTTCACCCAATCCATCCTCTGTTTTATTTGTCACGGGGATCACTTATGGCATCGGCATGCTAATCGCACATAGAAAGTATTTGTAATATGAAAAATAGATTAAAAGTATTACGCGCTGAGCGCGATTGGACGCAGGCTGATTTAGCCTCTCGCTTGGACGTTTCAAGGCAAACCATAGTGGCAATTGAGAAAGGCAAATATGACCCAAGTTTGTCACTGGCATTTAAAACGGCAAGATTATTTGCACAGCCGATAGAAACTATTTTTGATGATGAAATCGAGTAGGGATTAAAATCCAAGTAATATTGCTTGGATTTTCATTAGATTATCATTGCTGAGTCGTTTATAATCACGCGCCTAAAATGAATGCTTTAACTTCAGTTAGGACGGTTTGTGGAATTAATTCGAGGATTACATAATATTCGTACACAACACAAAGGTTGTGTGATGACTATTGGTAAGTTTGACGGTGTGCATTTAGGGCACAAGGCTGTTCTGACCTCGTTAATTAAGCAAGCTAAAGCGTTAGGCTTACCTTCAACCGTGATGGTCTTTGAACCACAACCTGAAGAAGTATTTACCCCAGAACATGCCCCTGCTAGATTATCTCGCTGGCGCGATAAGTATGATGCGCTCAAAACGATTGGTATCGATCGGTTAATCTGTGTTCATTTTACACAAAAGTTTGCTAGTCAATCACCACAACATTTTATTCAGCACACATTGGTCGATGCCTTAGGCGTTGAGTTTTTGGTGGTAGGTGATGATTTTCGGTTTGGCCAAGCCCGACTAGGTGATTTTGCGATGTTACAAGCCGCAGGTCAGCAGCATAATTTTGCTGTCGTCAATACGGCTAGTTACCGCTTAGATAATAATCGGATTAGTTCAACTGCGATCCGTGAAGCACTAGCGGCAGATAAGTTTACATTAGCCAACGATATGTTAGGACGTGAATTCACCATCAATGGTCGCGTCGTTCATGGGCAAGCTCGTGGGCGTACCATTGGTTTTCCGACTGCAAATGTCAATCTACAACGTGCCAAAGCACCAATAGTGGGTGTGTTTGCAGTACAAGTACTATGCCAAGGTCAACGCTATAATGGTGTTGCCAATATTGGTACGCGTCCAACAGCGGATGGCCATCAAGGCTTATTAGAAGTCCATATTTTTGATTTTGACCAAGATATATATGGTCAATATCTACATGTTGCTGTGCAACATAAACTGCGCGGGATCAAAAAATTTGATACCTTTGCACAACTAAAAACACAAATTGCGCATGATGCACAGCAAGCCCGTGCATTACTTAGCGACCCTTTTGCAACTCCATCTTTTGCAACAACCAACCCTTTGCAACCCAACCCTTGCAATAAGCATCCAGGATAGACGTCAATATGAGTGATTACAAAGCCACCCTGAATTTACCTGAAACCGCTTTTCCAATGCGTGGCAATCTTGCCCAACGCGAGCCGAAAATGCTAAAAACATGGACTGAGAAAAAACTATATCAGCAGATCCGTGACGCCAAAGCAGGTAAAACGCCGTTTATTTTGCACGACGGACCTCCGTATGCCAATGGAGATATCCACATTGGGCATGCTGTGAACAAGATCCTAAAAGATGTGATTGTTAAATCAAAGACACTTGCTGATTTTGACGCGCCTTATGTACCCGGTTGGGATTGTCATGGTCTGCCTATTGAATTAATGGTTGAAAAGAAAGTCGGCAAGCCAGGTAAAAAAGTCACCGCGGCTGAGTTTCGTGAAAAGTGTCGTGCGTATGCCGAGCGTCAAATCGAAGGTCAAAAGAAAGACTTTATCCGTCTAGGCGTATTTGGTAACTGGGACAACCCTTATAAGACCATGAACTTTCAATCTGAAGCCGATATTATTCGTGCCTTAGCGGGTATTGTTAATTCAGGGCATTTAGAAAAAGGCTTTAAGCCGGTTCACTGGTGTACCGATTGTGGCTCTGCGTTAGCTGAAGCGGAAGTTGAATATCAAGATAAAGTTTCACCTGCCATCGATGTTAAATTTGCTATTGATAACACCAGTGATGATGCAGGTGTGTTTACCGCTGCGTTCGGTGTCACTGCTGAACAAGTCAGTAATACCTCGGTAGTTATCTGGACAACCACACCTTGGACTATCCCTGCTAACCGTGCAATTTCAATTCACCCGACTTTAGAGTATGCGTTGGTGGCGTTGGCTGGCCAACAGATTATTATTGCTCAAGATTTAGTCGAAGCTTGTATGGTGCGTTATGGTGTAGCTGAAGGCGACTATCAAGTTGTTGCGACATGTTTAGGTCAAGATTTAGAAAATGCATTAGTCGCTCATCCTTACTTAGAGATTAAAGTGCCGCTTATTTTAGGTGAACATGTTACGACAGAATCAGGTACGGGTTGTGTACATACTGCACCTGCACATGGTGTTGACGATTTTAATGTCGGTAAACAATACGGCATTGAAGTGTATAACCCTGTAGCAGCAAATGGTGTGTATATCGAAGATACGCCGTTATTTGCTGGACAACATGTATTTAAAGCCAATGATGTGATTGTTGAGCATTTACGCAGTGTTGATGCGTTGATGTTAGCAACCAAATATGAGCACAGTTATCCACATTGCTGGCGTCATAAAACGCCGATTATTTTCCGTGCTACGCCACAGTGGTTTATCTCGATGGATAAAAATGGGCTACGCAGTTCCTCATTAGAAGAAATTAAAAATACTCAGTGGATCCCTGAGTGGGGCGAAGCGCGCATCTCAACGATGGTTGAAGGTCGTCCAGACTGGTGTATTTCACGTCAACGTACGTGGGGTGTACCGATCCCGTTATTCGTTAATGGCGTGACCAGTGAGTTACACCCTCGTTCAACGGAGATCATGGAAACCGTCGCATTAGCTGTTGAACAAAAAGGCATACAAGCTTGGTGGGATCTGACTGATGAAGAATTATTAGGCGCTGATGCCGCTGAGTATGAAAAAGTGACCGATACATTAGATGTCTGGTTTGACTCAGGTGTAACCCATTCGTTTGTAGTCGATCGCCGCGACGATATCCCGGCATCGGCAGATTTATATCTAGAAGGATCAGATCAGCATCGCGGTTGGTTCATGTCTTCATTAATGACCAGTGTCGCAATGCATGGGCATGCACCTTACAAACAAGTGTTAACGCATGGTTTTACCGTCGACCAACATGGTCGTAAGATGTCTAAGTCCGTAGGTAATGTGGTTGCTCCACAAGAAGTATTCAACAAGTACGGTGCTGATATTTTACGTTTGTGGGTGGCTTCTACTGATTATCGTTCTGAAATCGCAGTTTCCGATGAGATCCTCAAGCGTTCAGCGGATGCGTACCGTCGTATTCGTAACACTGCGCGTTTCTTATTAGCTAACCTCAATGGTTTCAACCCTGCAACCGATTGTGTCGCACCAGAAGATATGGTCGCATTAGACAGCTGGGCGATGGCTAAAGCACAGGCAACACAAGCTGATATCACAGCAGCCTATGAAAAGTATGATTTGTTAGGCGTTACCCAAAAGCTGATGCAGTTTTGTTCGGTTGATATGGGTAGCTTGTACTTGGATATCATTAAAGATCGCCAATACACGGCCAAAGCAAATGGTTTAGCACGTCGCTCATGCCAGACCGCTTTGTATCATATTGTACAAGCAATGGTGCGCTGGATGGCGCCTGTGACCAGTTTTACGGCACAAGAGATTTGGGAAGTATTACCACAAGCTGATCAAAATCCAGATGAATTCGTATTTACTGGTACTTGGTATGATGCATGGCCAGAAGTCAGTGCAAAAGACGGGTATGACGATGCGTTTTGGTCAGATGTGTTACAAGTAAAAGATGCGGTTAACGGCGCGTTAGAGCAAGCACGTAAAGATGATGTGTTAGGTGGTTCATTAGAAGCTGACGTGGTGATTTACACCGATGCAGCGATGCAATCACAGTTGGCTAAATTAAGCGATGAATTGCGTTTTGTATTGATTACATCAACGGCAACCGTATCTGAATTAGCCGATAAACCTGCCGATGCCAGTGCAACAGGCATAGAAAACGTATTTGTTAAAGTCAGCAAATCCAGTGGTGAAAAATGTGTTCGGTGTTGGCACCACCGTGAAGAGGTTGGCACGATTACCGCGCATCCAGAGTTATGTGGTCGTTGCGTAGAAAATATCGATGGTGCAGGCGAAGCCCGCGCATTTGCATAACAGTTAATTTGCGTTCTTGCTGTGTAGCTTATGCAGTAAGAGTGCATTAAAGGGTAACTAGCGTCATGGAAAAGCAAGAAGTAAAAGACACCCAATCACTATCTGGCTGGGGGCATATTAGCCAAACCGGCCTACGGTTTATTTGGATTGCGATTATTGGGTTTATCCTCGATCAATATACCAAATACGCTGTGATGGATAGTTTTACCTTGTATGAATCGGTGCAGGTCTTGCCATTTTTTAACTTTACCTATGTGCATAACTATGGCGCAGCATTTAGCTTTTTAAGTGATGCAGGTGGTTGGCAGCGCTATTTCTTTACTGCTATTGCTGCAGTGGTGAGTTGTGTGATCGTCTGGTGGTTATATCATTCGCCACGTTCACAACGCCTTTTACCTGTCGCCTTTGCATTCATTTTAGGTGGGGCAATTGGTAATTTATATGACCGCTTAGTGCATGGTTACGTCATTGATTTTCTTCATTTATATTATAAAAGTTATGATTGGCCAGCCTTTAATATTGCCGATAGTGTGATCTTCATTGGTGCGGCGTTATTGATTATTGATATGTTTATCAACAAAGACGATGACCCAGCCCAAACACCTGAAACAACAAAAGACTAACAGAGAGTGAAAGTAATGAGTGAAAATACGAGCGTGATTACCGATAACTCAGAAGTTATCTTACACTTTGATTTGAAACTAGAAGATGGCTCTGCCGCTGATAGTACCAGAGTGAACAATAAGCCTGCAAAAATGGTAATGGGCGATGGTAGCTTAACACCTAATTTTGAAGCGTGTTTACGCGGATTAACACAAGGTGAAAAAGCCTCATTCACTCTGAACGCTGATGATGCGTTTGGTCAGCCTAATCCAGACAATATTTATCATGTCGACCGCACTAAATTTGCAGCTGAATTAGAAGTCGCCGAAGGTATGATTATCGCTTTTGCACAACCTGATGGTAGTGAATTACCCGGCGTGATCCGCAGTATTGCAGGGCATTCGGTGACGGTAGATTTTAACCATCCATTGGCGGGTCAAACTGTCATATTTGATGTGGAAATTATTGACGTTATAAATGCTTAATGCCTGTTGGTATTAACACCCTAAACATGAAAAATGACACTTGTGCATAAATTATTAAGGATATTCAAAACATGCAAATTCAATTAGCCAATCCTCGTGGTTTTTGTGCCGGTGTAGACCGTGCCATCACTATTGTTGAACGTGCATTAGAATTGTTTGAACATCCGATTTATGTGCGTCATGAAGTCGTGCATAACAAATTTGTGGTCGATGGATTAAAAGCCCGTGGTGCGGTATTTGTCGAAGAGTTACACCAAGTGCCCGATGATTGTATTGTTATCTTTTCTGCTCATGGCGTGTCTCAAGCCGTGCGCAATGAAGCAGATAAACGCGGTCTAAAAGTATTTGATGCAACCTGTCCACTCGTGACTAAAGTTCATATGGAAGTAATGCGTGCCAGTAAAAAAGGTATTGAATGTATCTTGATTGGACACAAAGGCCATCCTGAAGTTGAAGGGACAATGGGGCAATACGATAATCCCCAAGGTGGCATTTATCTGGTTGAAACAGCTGAAGATGCCCGCCATTTAACAGTCAAAAATCCCGATGCTTTATATTACTGCTCACAAACCACATTGTCGGTAGATGACACAGCTGATGTGATTGATGCATTACGTGAAACATTCCCGAATATCGATGGACCGCGTAAGGATGACATTTGTTACGCCACTCAAAACCGTCAAGATGCTGTACGTGAGCTAGCCGTAAGTTGTGATTTGTTATTAGTTGTTGGTGCGACCAACAGCTCTAATTCTAATCGTTTAAGTGAGTTAGCAGTGAAATTGGGTACGCCATCGTACTTGATCGATGACGCTGCAATGATTGATCCGCAATGGTTAGTCGGTAAAAACGCGGTGGGTGTAACCGCAGGTGCATCAGCGCCAGAAGTGTTGGTGCAAGGTGTGATAGATGCCCTAAAAGCTCATGGTGCAGGTTCAGTTACTGAAATTACCGGGCGTGAAGAAAATATTGAGTTTGCAGTACCGAAAGAGTTGCAACTTAAACAGCTTTAACTCGACAAATACACCCTGATCATCAGATCTGTTTTCCACTTAAATCCTATACCTAAGATCGGTTCTGCATACGCTTAACTGGATCTTCTTCGCATATGGTTATACATATTAATTACCTATTAATTTTGTTGAGCCGTATTGTGAATCTACTTTTTGTTTCCGTCATTGCCCGTAAAACTCGCTTTAGCCAGCGAGGGTTAGGCATGATTGAAATATTAGTTACATTAGTCATCTTGGCTATCGGTTTACTTGGCGTTGCCACCTTACAATTAGTCGCCTCTTTTAATAATGCTGATGCACTATCGCGCTCTCAAGCGGTATTGGTTGCCGAGCAAGTCTCAGAACGTATGCGAGTCTCCGCGTTTAGTGCGCCAGATGCCGATGGTAAAATTATTGATGATGGTTATGTAAATAGTAACTTTTATAATTTTGCCAATCTCAGTTGTACCAGTTCAGCGAATCAATACGAGTGCTTTTGCCAACAATTCCCAGCAACTTTAGCCAACTGTCATACGACACAGTGTGACAGCTCACAAGTTGCGGCATTTGATGCGTATCAATTATCTTGTGCCAGCATTCAGCATAACCCCAATATGCGCGTGTCGGTGACTTGTGCAGATGCTAATACCACAGACTCCACAGCCTGTAGCGCCGGTTCTCGACACACCATTATGCTGAGCTGGCCAGCGGCACATTGGGGCGTCAACACCAATAGCTCGGTCATCAGCAATCCATCCTGTAACCCCAATACCAATGATGATAATGATTGCATCATTGTTGAGGTATTTTTATGAAGCAAGCAGGGTTTAGTTTAGTTGAAATCATGATCAGTCTGGCATTAGGTGCAATCTTAAGTGTGACAGTGATCCAAGTTATGGTCAGTCAATCCGTCACCGATAAATTAAATCGGGCATTGGCAAGTGTTCAAGAAAATGGTCGCTATGCCGTGGTGAAGTTACAACAAGATATTATGTTAACTGGTCGCTACGATATGCTCTCTGTGCAATTAGACCGTGGCCAAGACATCACTGAAGAAGCGGTATTCTTACAAAACAATGCCTTGGTGTTACCCAATACGTTTGCCAACAGAGCAGAGTTAGGCGTGTCTCAAGGTAGCAGTGGAGGTAATGATAGTTTGGTGATCAGTAAAGTTGATAGCCGTGATTGCCGAGGTTACTCATTAGGTTATGCTACTGGTGTTGAATTTCCAGTGGTGAACGAATACTTTGTTGAAGACCGTAAATTAAAATGCCGAGGGTTTGATCTACGAGTATTGCGAGGCATGCAGGTCGCGACTGGCCATAATAATCACAACGCGTTTACTTTGCTTGATAATGTCGAGGGTTTTCAGGTGCTTTACGGCGTGGCCAATCATGCCAATGGTTCAGCACTTGCCACACCCAATCAATATGTGACAGCAGATAATATTAGCGCCCCTGAGAGAGTCGTTGCGGTGCGTATCGCTTTATTGATCCGCAGTGATGATGCGATCAATATCAATAATACCCGAGGATTTACATTGTTAAATGAAGCATCAGTTACACCTGCAACCTCGCATTTATATCGCCAATTTGAAGCGACTATTATGTTACGCAACATGCAAAATATGATTAAGCGGAGTCGAGTATGATGTTGTCTACAGGTTTGAAAAAACAACAGGGTGTGGTGATGATATTTGCATTATTGGTTTTACTATCATTAACCTTACTTGGAATTGCCTCGGTATCAAGCGGCTTAATTCAAACCAAAATGGCCAGTGCGATGGAGCAGCAATCCTTAGCGTTTGATGCGGCTGAGTCGGCGCTAGCTGGCGCGGTATTTGAATCTGAAGATGAAAGTGTTTTGGTCGATAATACACTAACGGACCCCTTATCAGAGGCGCGCCAAATCAATGCGATAGATCTAACAACGACGTCGTTAAGTTGTTTTGCACAGCAAGGGTATGTGCAACGCACATTAACTCAAAGCGGTTTACAAACCGGCACTAGGCATATCACGACGGGTAGTTATGATAGCCAAGCACGGTTGGCCAGTTGGTCGCGTAGTGCCTTTGTTCAAGAACAAGCATGCAGAGGGTCGTCTAGTGTTATCGGGGGCAGTAATATTAATTGTCATGTATTTATCATTCGTGGTTGTGGTCAAGTACAAAACAGTCCTTATGCGGTAGCCAATTCGCTGTCTGCGACTGTGTTTGCGCCTGCATCACAATAATATAAGGAGTAAGCGGCATGTCTCTTCGACATATTTGTTACGTTCTTTGCAGTGCCTTAATAAGTATAGGTATAAGCTGGTCAGCGTTTGCGGATGATTTAGAGATCTACTTAGGTACCGGCAATCAAGCCGTTACTTACAATCCCAATGTACTGTTTATTATGGATACATCGGGGAGCATGAGTAATAAAGACGGCACGAGTCAAACTCGTTTATTACGGGTACAAAATGCCCTCAATGATGCGTTAGCTAACGCGACTAATATTAATGCGGGTCTAATGCGCTTTTCTGATAGTGGCGGCCCGGTGTTATTTCCAGTCAAAGATATTGACGAGTTTGTTAAACCTGAACTGGTACTACCGATCACTGAAGGGACTGATGATGCGATAGAAAGTGGCGGTATACTTAGTGTCACCAATACAGTCTTGCCTATTTCTCAAGGTACTGCTGTGGTGCATACAGGATTGCGCTATCAAGATATTGCTATTCCACAAGGTGCGACTATTACTCGCGCATTTTTACGCCTAACCTCTGCTGCTGTTAACTCAAGTGATACCACTATTAACATCTATGGACAGCTTGAGCCTAATGCCGTTGCCTTTAACGCCAGTAATCCAATTTCAACTCGCTCACGCACTACAGAATTTACTGCATGGGAAACGGGTAATGAGTTCGGTTTTACTGATGAGGTACATAATTCACCTGATTTAAGTGCAGTAATACAAGCTATTGTCGATCAAACTAGTTGGTGCGGGGGCAATGATTTAGCCTTGTTATTAGAAACACAATCGTCATCGGGCAGCTCTGCCAGACAGACATTCAGTTTTGAATCAGGCACGGGGCAAGTACCGCAACTGGTAATCGAATATGATGATACAACTGCAACCGGTTGTGTTGCTGGCGAGCTAGTGTATCAAGTCTCCAAGCAAGGTAATAATGCTGAGGAGCGCGCTAATGGATATCAAAATACGGGGAGCGAGCTGACATTTAAAGATTCGTCGAACGATTATGTGGGCTTGCGCTTTAGTAATATTAATTTACCGCAAGGTGCGGTGATATTGGATGCGCATCTGGAATTTACCGCATATCAAAATGGCACTGGCAGCCAAGCTAAAATGCTTATCCAAGGCGTCAACCAAAACGACCCCAATGATTTTTCACCTTACACCCGATATATGCAAAGGGATAAACCCAAAACAGTGAGTGTGCAATGGAACTCAATCGAGCCTTGGTATTATAAAGGAGTGTATCAAAGTCCTGCCGTCACCAGTATCGTTCAACAAATCGTGAACCGCTCTGGTTGGCAACCGAACAATGAGATGATGTTTATTTTATCTGATTTTGGTTCTTCAAAGCGTGGTGGATATACTTATCAGGGGAAGCCGTCTGGTGCAGCCAAACTCATCATAAAATATCAAGCTAATGCAATACCTGGCAGTTCTTCTACTGTTCGAGAACTACTGCAATCCAAAGTGGATAGTTTAACTCACACGGGTTATACCCCAATTGTTGATACCTTATATGAGGCCGCGCAGTACTTTGGTGGTCGGCAAGTTGATTATGGTTTGCAGCGAGGCACAAATAGTGCCAGTAGCTCTGTGCGTAAAAGTACCAGAGTGAGTCATCGTCAATCTTATACAGGCGCCGATCCGATCCGCCCAAACGGCTGTGATGAGGATAATTTAAGTGATAGTGATTGTATTAATGAAACTATCCCGAGTCCGGCGACCTATATTTCTCCAGTGTCGGATTTACAATGCCAAACGAATAATCATATTGTCTTGTTATCAGATGGGCAAGCCAACAATAATCATAGTGTCAGCAAAATCCAAACCTTACTGAATCAATCCTGTAGCGGCAGCGGTGGTGAAAAATGCGGCCTTGATTTAGTGGATAATTTATCGCAATCAAATACATCGGTGATTGATGCTAGAGTGATCACGCATACCATAGGTTTTGCTGCGAACACCAACGCTAATAATTTCTTAAATCAGTTAGCACTGCATGGTGGTGGTGGCTTTTATCAAGCTGATGATTCACAAGAGCTCGTCGACGCGTTTCAACAAATACTGCGCTCAGTCAAAGATGTTAATGCGACATTTGTTTCCCCAGGGGTTGCGGTCAATCAACTTAATCGTTTGACCCATAAAGATGAGTTGTACTTTGCGCTGTTCAAGCCTTCAGAGGGCGCGTTATGGCCAGGGAATTTAAAAAAATATAAGATCAATGGCAATGACGTGTTGGACAAGAATGGCGTGCATGCGGTAGATAGTGCTACTGGCTTTTTTTCTGAGTATGCACACAGCTTATGGTCTGTATTAACTGACGGTAATGATGTGCGTGAGGGAGGAGCTGCAAGTCGGCTATCGTTAGCGCGCAATGTGTATACATTTAATGATACTGGCAGTATTTTACAATCAGCAAATAAATTACATGAAAGTAATACACTAATCGATACCACTGATTTAGCGTTAACTCACTTACCAGATCCGAACGGGTTACGTTCACTCGTTTTAAAATGGGCACGCGGGGTTGATGTTAGGGATGATGATGACGACGGCAGTACAACTGATGTGCGCTTACAAATGGGCGATCCGATTCATTCGCAACCAGTCATTGTTAATTATAGTGAAACCGATTCAGCGGTGTTTGTGGCAACGAATCATGGCTTTATTCACTCAATCGATGCACAAACGGGAACCGAAAACTTTGCGATTATCCCGCAAGCATTGTTAGGTAATTTGTATCCGTTTTACCAAGATACTTCGACGTTTAATCATATATATGGAATGGATGGTGATTTAGTATTACGCAGTTATGGTGAGAAAACGTATTTGTACGTGGGCATGCGACGTGGCGGTAACCATTATTATGTCTTTGATGTGACGAGTAAACTCGACCCTAAATTAGTGTTTAGCATAAAAGGTGGAGAAGGGGAGTATGCTCGGTTAGGACAAACGTGGTCACGCCCTACGTTGACCAAAATTAGAATTGGCACGACGGTTAAAGATGTGATGATTGTCGGTGGTGGATATGATGATAGTCAAGACGGCAAAACGGTACGCTCACCGGATAGTGTCGGTAATGTCATTTATATTATTGATGCAAATACCGGGGCTAAACTATTTGAAATCGCCTCTGATAATGCTGATGTGAATGTCTCAAGCATGCAATATGCGATTGCTGGACGCATTTCAACCATTGATCGCGATGCGGACGGATTAGCTGATCACTTATACGCAGCTGATCTCGGTGGGCAAGTGTTTCGCTTTGATATTTACAATGGTGCAACTGGCGTTAACTTAGTTAAAGGAGGATTGCTCGCCGATTTTAACGGTAACTCAGCAAACACTAATCGTCGCTTTTATTATGGCCCAGATGTCACCGAAGTGGCGACAGGAGATGAACAATATTTTGCTGTTGCGCTAGGTTCGGGGTTTCGTGCTGGTCCATTAAATACTGATATTCAAGATAGCTTTTATATGCTCAAAGATGAAGGTGTATATATTAAAGATGAGTACGGATACTTTACCCTGCCGTCTTCGCCATATACGCCCGATAGCTTATACGATGCAACCAGTCATCAGTTGACCTCTAGTGATACGGTTGTCAAAGAAGTCGCCCAAGCCAGTTTTCGTGCCAAACAAGGCTGGCGGATTGATTTACAAACTGGTGGCGAAAAAGTCTTAGCTTCCCCGCTGATCTTAGATTACCAAGTATTTTTTACCACTTACTTACCTGCTAGTGCTAGCACCAGTGCTTGTGCCCCTCCAGCGGGCAATGCGCGAGCGTATTTAGTAAATCTGTTTACTGGCAATGCGGTGGTAGATTTAAACCAAGATACCCTAGACACGCATACCGATCGCTTTGCATTATTAAATCAGACAGGGATTGCCCCAGATACCAAAATTTTGATTGAAAATATTGTGAAGCCGGTAGTGTGCTTGGGGGCGGAATGCACCTCAGCAGTCATTGAGTTTGACAGCAGTGGACAAGAGATTGCTTGTCTTAGCGATTTTGCCTGCTTAGCTCAAAATATCTATGGGCGTTTTGAACGCGTCCAACCGCAATCCTGGACAACTGAAATAGAGAGACAGCCATGAATAGTGCAATCAAAAATATCCCATTGATAGATAGCTCAATTATGAATACACCTAATCAAAATGGTTTCACCTTAGTCGAATTGATGATTGTTATTGCGATAGTCGGTATCATTGCAACGGTAGGCTACCCCAGCTTTATTAATGTCAGTCAATCTACTTATCGCACTGCGGGACAAAGTGATTTGATGGCATTTGCAGGCGCGATGGAGCGCCACAAGTTAGCTAATTATAGCTATCAAGGTGCAGCAGCTAGTGGAGCAAATACGGGGATGCCAACTGTGTTTGCGACATATTCGCCCTCACAAGAAAGTGCGAGCAATAAGCGTTTTGATTTGACTATCAGTAGTGTGAACACCAATGGCACAGCGTATACCATCACCGCAACACCTGTAACGGGTGGGGCAATGGCTAATACTGGGGTGTTAGTGTATTTTAGTGACGGACGCAAAGCATGGGATAAAAACAATAATGGCAGTATCAGTGCGGATGAATATTGTTGGCAGTGCTAATGTATTTTAGCATTTCATGCTGTGTACCAAGAGAAACTAGAGGTTTATTCACAAGTTAACGCTGTTCCTGAATTAGTCTCATAAATCCCGTCACCATTACTGTCTTTACTCATCGTTACACGCCCTTGTAAACTGACAAACAGCGCTCTAGAAAACTGAGCAGCTTCGTTGGCATCACAAATTTGGATCGTGCTTGGTGTTGCACTGCTTCCGTTAAAGAAAAATCGAATCGCATTTTCAGGCCCAGAGACAACATTTTGTAACTCACTCACTTCACTGCTCAATAATAAGGGCTCATTGGATTCTCTGATATTGTTGTCATTGATATCTGCGAAGACGATTTTACTTGCACTCCAATCATTGGAGCAGGTACTGAAATTACTGGCAGGGCAAACAGAAATAGTTTGCTTGCTTTCTAACGCATGTAACCGTGCATACTGTAACAGGCTACTGGTGCGATTAATTTCACTGATAATGCGATTTTGAGTGAAAATACTATGTGCGCTTGGCACAACAAATGTCATCGTTAACCCAATAATACTCACTCCCATCATCATTTCTAATAAGGTTAAGCCACGCTGGCTAGAAGCTGTCGCTTGCTGGGTGATGAAAGTTTGATAATTTAGCACCGTAATGACCTTAAATTGTGTATTAACAGTATAATAATAATGCATTAAGCAGTGTTTTTAGGTATCCTAAAAACATTAAAGACCTTGTTTTGTATACCTAAATTGCATTTCATTCGTGTTTAGCAATATAGTAGCGGCATTTTCATATAAATGAAGCCATTGGGAAACTGTCCGTTAGTTGTGGATTTAACTATCCATGTTAATTACGAATTTCTCACAATAGTTTCATAATGATTAATTAATTCAAAGGGTGTGTCATGATCGCCACAATTTTAGCTGAAATGAAGGTGCTTGCGAGCATCGATCCAGAATTCGAAGTGCAACGTCGTGTAGGCTTTATTCAAGCCCAGATGCAAGCTTCTGGCTGCAAAGCTTTAGTATTGGGCATAAGCGGTGGCATTGATTCTTGTACCTTGGGTCGTATTGCGCAATTGGCTGTTGATGGGTTAAATAGTTCAACGGATTCCAGCGATTACCAATTTATCGCGGTGCGTTTACCTTATTCTACTCAAGCCGATGAAGCGGATGCCCAAGATTCGATTGCATTTATTCAACCCACGTATAGTGTCAGTGTCAATGTCCAACCTGGGACTGATGCGATTCATGCGCAAACCGAATTGGCTCTGGCGCAAGCAGGTTTAATGCCTACTGATGCTCATCATGTGGATTTTGTTAAAGGTAACGTCAAAGCGCGAACTCGGATGGTGACGCAATATGAAATTGCTGGCATGTTAGGCGGGCTAGTACTTGGCACAGATCATAGTGCCGAAAATATCACAGGGTTTTATACCAAATATGGTGACGGAGCGTGTGATTTAGCACCGTTATTTGGTTTGAATAAACGTCAGGTTCGTCAAGTCGCCGCTTATTTAGGGGCACCAGAACAAGTCATCACTAAAGCACCTACTGCGGATTTAGAATCCTTAACGCCGCAATTATCTGATGAACAGGCGCTAGGTTTAAGCTATGATGAGATAGATGATTTTCTAGAAGGGCGAGATGTCAGCCCAGCCGTAAGCGACAAGCTAGTGTCGATTTACCAAAAGACACAACATAAACGAGTTCCTATTCCAACAATTTACGATAGCGAGTAAATGATGAAAAAAATCGAAGCGATTATTAAACCGTTCAAAATGGACGATGTCCGTGAAGCATTAGCTGAAGTCGGTATTAATGGTATGACCGTATCTGAAGTAAAAGGCTTTGGGCGTCAAAAGGGCCATACGGAGTTATATCGTGGTGCCGAATACCAAGTGGACTTTTTACCAAAAATGAAAATCGAAATTGTCTTATCTGATGATGTCGTAGAGCGTGCGATTGAAGCGATTACTGCTTCAGCTAACACGGGTAAAATTGGTGATGGCAAAGTGTTTGTTTACAACGTTGAGCAGGCTGTACGCATCCGTACAGGTGAGCAAAACGACGAAGCGCTGTAATTCAGCATCGCGATCATCTGCGAATATCTGCCCCATAACCGGGATATGCCTGGATATGAGTATATTGAGCATTAAAAAAGGCGCTCAGTGATATCACTGAGCGCCTTTTTAGTATCTAGCTATTATCTCACTAGCAACTAGTGGCTGTGACCACAACCGCCCGGCGCATGGGCATGACCATGTGCAATTTCTTCTTCGGTTGCTGCGCGTACGTCTAAAATTTCAACATCAAAAGATAAATCCATACCTGCTAATGGGTGATTACCATCTACTACTACTTCATCTTCAGTTTCGTCGATTATCATAACAGTTTGTTCGCCTTCGTCTGTGCTTGCACGGAACGTCATACCGACATTGACTTCATTATCACCGAACATTGTCTTTGGTACATGTTGAACTAATTGCTCATGACGATCGCCATAAGCTTCTTCTGGAGTTACAGCAACAACAAACGTATCGCCTTTTACTTTATCTGTTAATGCATTTTCAAGGCCTTGGATCAGGTATTGACTACCTTGTAAATGAACCATTGGCTCGCCATCGCGTGATGAGTCGATTTGAGTACCATCTGTTGTAGAGACAGTGTAATGCATTGTGACAACAGTATTGTTAGCGATATTCATAAAAGCTTCCTAAATTAAGCGTCTAAAGAGTAGGGTAGTACCTGAGTAGTGACTATTATGTCAGGTTGTGATTTGACTCTCAAGTCTGTACCCGCTTGCGTGTCATTCGGCAGTACTGCAAACAGCCATGTGTGACCATCAAGTACGCCACAACTCAAGACCTGACCACCACGGCGCCAGTTTTCGCCAACTTGGACTTCTAGTAATTCGCCAACAGCAACATCAAATGCCGCTGGAGCTGATAAAATATAGCCTGCACGCTTATTTTTACCCAAGTATTTAGTTCGCGCGACGACTTCTTGACCCATGTAACAGCCTTTTTTAAAGTCGATAGCATTCAAAGATTGAAGGTTTAACATTTGAGGTACATATTCATTACTGGTTGCACTACTAATCGAGCCTATACCTGCTTGAATATCCAACGCCTGCCATACTAATGATCCTTCAGTCAGCCCGTCCGTGATACTCCAGTCGGTGGAAAGAATGATATGACGCAGACGATCGTTACTGCCTAACGTCAGGCGAATATGTGCTTGTTTTGCCGCGACAGATTTGTCGGCAGATGCAATCTGCGCAAATAATTGATTATTTATAGGACTCAGGTCTGCAGCGCCCACAATAGCTAATTCTGCGCTTGCATCAGTGATCTCTACTTTTGAAAACACGCCGTATTTTTTAAGTTCGGCTAATGCACTAGGGATAACATCTCGATCGCATAATAAATACATTGCATCATGCCAATAAAACGCAGTGAAAAAATTCCACATTTTACCTTTAAAGTCACAATGAGCACCGAAGGTCCATTGTTCAGGTAACAAGCTTTCTACGTTACAAGTCACTTGGCCTTGAATGTATTTTTGAGTATCTACGCCGGTTACTTTAATCGCGCCTAAATGGGTTAGTTTAGCTTGCCATTGTGCATTAAATTCACTCATTACCACTCCTGCTACTGTCATCAATTCGGTCGATGACGAAAAATATGTTTTATAGTATGACTTATATTGCGTGTTTACCAAAAAAAACAAGCCTAAATATGTGTTTTTACGAGACTTAGTTGTAAACTAGCCCAAAGGATAGGGTGCGACTATGACGTTTTACGCTATCATGATAAACTTCTTTAAATCATTTTTAATAACATAGAGTAAAGGGTCATTATGTTCACAGAAAAGCGCGTAAATCGTTTAAAATGGGCCTGTCGTCGCGGGATGTTAGAACTCGACGTACTATTTTTGCCATTTGTAGAAGCTGCATTTGACGAGTTGGATGATGCAGATAAATTGACGTTCGAGCGTTTATTGACGTGTGACGATCCTGATTTATTTGCGTGGTTTATGGGCCACCAAACATGTCACGATCCGGATTTAGCTGCGATGGTAGATATGGTTTTACGCCGCGTTAAGGTTTATGGCGAGTAAGTTACTGCTACCGCCGCCTCGACATTTTTATGTTGCATGGCGCCGCTTTGGCTTTCGCCCTAGTTCTTCAGACAGCAATCGTGAATGCCATCGCACTGCATTAAGATATCGCATCAAACTGACTCAAGATTTTTCTCAAACAACGCCAATTAGCATTACTATTAACGGCTACCATGTCAGTTTGTCGCGCTTATCTAACCGTTTCGGTAGTTGGTTGATGTTGGTATATGGGCACTTTACGCGTTTTGTGCATCGTTCGCAGTTATCGCAACGAGGATTCAAGCGTTTATCGCGTGCTATCCAAGCCCTACGTCAAAGCTAACCAGAGGCTCCACCTATGCTCGAATTATTGTTCCAAAACGGTATCAAAGCCGTGACTCAAGGCGACATGGTGCCAGTGTTACCGAACATTAGCAGTAACCAAGCTTTCGATTTAACGACATTTAAAGACAACATTTATCAGTATCATTGTTGCACTGATTGGCCATCGAAAATCGGTGTGGTTCACCCTTGTTGGTTTGCTATGCAAGCGATTCAACAACAGGCACAATTATTTACCGATAAGGCCCAACCTTTTAAAGTATTAGGATTGGTGCATGTTGCTAATAATATCCAAATTAAGCAATGGGTTAACGACACTGCAAATGTGACGATAACATGTCGCTTTGGTCAAGTGTGGTCGCATCCACGCGGCTATATGTTTAATGTGTTGTCGACGGTAACTCAACACAGTTCAAATCAATCAAAGCACAGTGATAATACTAACGCCAATGCAGATGCAGATGCAGATGCAGATGCAGATGCTGATGCGCAGGTGGTCATGACGATTGACTCGCATTATTTGGCACGCCAAGATAAGCTGCAAACGGCTAGTTTACCTGCATATCCAGTACCGTTAATACAGGCCTATGATGAAAGTGAAATAGTCACGTCACAGCTACCTTTACCCAGCGATCTTGGTAAAGTGTATGCTAAGATATCCGGTGATTATAATCCGATTCATTTGTATCCATTAAGCGCAAAGCTTTTTGGCTTAAAACGCCATATTGCTCATGGAATGTGGACTAAAGCCAAAACATTTAGCACTTTGACTAAACAGCTTTGGGCTGATGCGATTGAGCAAAATGTATCCCCACCATTTCCCCAACCACTGACGATTGATGTACAGTTTTTGCAAATGTTATATTTGCCTGGACAGGTTGATATTCGAATGCAGGATAATGGAGGTGAGGTATTCGGTTGGGTCGTATCCGCAGACCGACCCAAACCTTATTTACAAATGCGTATTTGCAAACCTTGATGCAGCGCTAAATTATTCGTTAGCTTGTTCGTTTTGTGGAGGAGTCAAGATAGTTGGCTTGGCTTCAGTTAACAGATTTGGATAATCTAAGTTGTAGTGCAAACCACGAGACTCTTTACGCTGCATCGCACACAAAACAATTAAGCGTGCAACAGTAACTAAATTACGTAGTTCGAGTAAATTATTCGATACCCTGAAGTGTGAATAATATTCGTGGATCTCTTGTTGCAGTAATTCAATTCGACGCAAGGCACGTTGTAAACGTTTATCTGTCCGCACGATCCCCACATAATCCCACATGGATAAACGTAGCTCGTGCCAATTATGCTGAATAATTACTTCTTCATCAGAATCAGTGACGCGGGACTCATCCCAATCTGAAATAACCTCACTATAATGTGTTGACTGCAAGTTATCTTGAATATTGAGTGCTGCAGCGCGAGCAAACACAATGCATTCGAGGAGAGAGTTACTAGCCATTCGATTTGCACCATGCAATCCCGTGTAGGCAACTTCGCCTACCGCATAGACATTATCCAGATCCGTTTTAGCGTGTTGATCCGTCACCACTCCACCACAACTATAATGTGCAGCAGGTACTACTGGGATAGGCTGGCGCGTTATATCAATGCCAATGGAACGACATTTACGATAAATATTCGGAAAATGCTTAATAATAAAATCATTGGATTTGTGCGTAATATCCAAATACATGCAATCTTGACCCAAACGCTTCATTTCATAATCGATAGCACGGGCCACGATATCACGCGGAGCCAAATCGCCACGTTCATCAAACTTGTGCATAAACGGCGTACCATCGGCGTGCACTAGTCTAGCACCTTCACCGCGTAAGGCTTCAGAAATTAAAAAATTACCCGCCTCAGGGTGAAATAAACAGGTGGGATGAAATTGATTAAATTCCATATTCGCAATTGAGCACCCTGCACGCCAAGCCATCGCAATACCATCACCACTAGACACATCAGGGTTGGATGTATACTGATAAACTTTGCTGGCACCACCGGTGGCCAGAACCACAAAGCGAGATTTGACGACTTCTACGTGTTTGGTTTTACAATTATAAACATAAGCACCTAGTGCATGTTGTTGATTATGTTGTGATGGAATGAGATCAATTGCATTGTAATCTTCAAAAATATGGATATTAGGGTGCTGTAAGACAGCATCAACTAATGTGACTTGAACTGCTTCGCCGGTGGCATCCGCTGCGTGCAAAATTCGGCGATGGCTATGACCACCTTCACGTGTTAAATGATACTGGCTGTCTGATTTATCGTCTAGCCTGTCAAATGGCATGCCAAAATTAATTAGCCATTCCATCGCTGCTTGGGCGTTTGTAGCAGTAAACCTAACGGCCTCTTCATTGCATAACCCCGCGCCGGCAATTAATGTATCTTGGACGTGCGAATCAATAGAATCATTTTCTTGATCAAATACTGCAGCGATACCGCCTTGTGCATAGCGGGTCGAGCCTTCTTTGATGTTTGATTTGGACAGCACGATGACTTGACAATGCTCGGCTAAACTCAACGCCACACTTAATCCAGCCGCACCACTTCCTACAATTAATACATCACAAGCATGTTGAATCGACACAATCAGTTACCTATTGATTAAAAGTTTACGAACACTTATTCATAAAAAAAACGAATAATAGCGAACTTTAGTTTAAAATGGCAGTCTAGAGAGGGCATTGAGCGCACAATCATGATGAAATATCATCTGAGCTAGTCAAATGTGCCCATTTTTTCATGCACCATAGGAGTAGTAGCTCGAATGAGCGAGCATTTTACCGACCAACAACTCGTTGATAAAGTCAAAGAAGGCGACAAGAAAGCCTT
>JAQWNF010000031.1 GCA_029246415.1 Glaciecola sp. | reverse complement strand
ATCGTTAATTTTGAACACAAAGATATCCAATCCCTGATCGATCAACGAGGGTGGAAAAATTTGGATAATTTCAACAAAATTGGTGCCGCTTATCAGTTTGTAAAAGATGAAATAATGTTTGGCTATAACAAGAGTGATGATATTTCAGCAAGCGATGTGCTAGCAGATGGTTATGGACAATGTAATACTAAGGGTAATCTGTTAATGGCACTATTGCGTGGACTAGGTATCCAGTGTCGTTTCCAAGGTTTTACCATTGATCAGCAACTATAAAAAGGTGCTATCCTAAGCTTGTATTTTGGTTAGCACCTAAATACATCATTCATAGTTGGGTAGAAGTTTACTTTGAAGGGCGTTGGATAAACTTAGAGGGCTTTATATTGGATGAGCAATACTTAAGCTCACTACAGCAGAAATTTAGCCAAGCAAAAGATGAGTTTTGTGGTTATGGTGTTGCAACAAAGTGCTTATCTTCACCCGGTACGGATTGGCGTGGAGAGGATACCTATATTCAAAAAGAAGGTATTCATGACGACTTTGGGCTTTATGATTCACCAGATAAGTTCTATCTCGAAAAAGGTACTAATCTATCAGGTGTAAAACGTTGGTTGTATCAACGAGTGATCCGACATTTGATTAATATGAATGTATCAAAAATAAGAAATAAAAAAGTACTGGAGGTACAAAATGCACAACCATAGTCACAGTCATCAGCATGGTAAAGACGACCGGATTGGTTGGGCATTTTTCCTTAATGTGATATTTACCATTATCGAATTTATAGGTGGTTGGCTCACAAACAGTACGGCGATAATGGCGGATGCCGTTCACGATCTTGGTGATAGTCTTTCAATAGGTTTTGCGTGGATTTTAAGTCGTTTTTCAGATAAAGAAGCATCAGACAAATTCAGCTATGGTTATCGCCGACTTACACTTTTTGGTGCATTGGTAAATAGTATTGTTTTGATTATCGGCTCTATTTGGGTTTTATTTGAAGCAATACCTAAGCTGTCCAATCCTGAAATGCCTGTAGTTGAGGGGATGTTAGGGCTAGCCATACTCGGTGTTGCCGTAAATGGTTATGCGGTATTCAAATTAAAAGCGGGTGAAACACTAAATGAAAAAGTGCTGACATGGCACCTACTTGAAGATGTACTCGGTTGGGTTGCCGTTCTTATAGTCTCTATTGTATTGTTGTTCGTTGAACTGCCGATATTAGATCCTCTATTATCAATAGGGTTTACGCTGTTTATCTTATTTAACGTTTTCAAAAATCTTAAATCAACATTGGTGCTTTTTCTTCAAGCTGCACCCGATAAAGAGACCCAAGAGCGTATTAAGCAGTCATTAATTGAATTTCCTGAAGTAAATGGTATACACCATATGCATTTTTGGTCACTGGATGGTGAAAGTCACGTTTTAACAGCGCACCTTGAGCTGAGTGACAACTTTGACGTTAAAGAATTAATTAGGCTTAAACAAGAAGTTGCAGCTAAATTATCTTCCTATCATTTATCGCATACAACGATAGAGTTTGAGTTTTTAAATGAAAATTGTCGGGATGAAGCGCAGTAAGCTTTATCAATAAAATGTTGGGCATACAATATAAAAAGCAGCTTAATTAGGCATAACCTATTAATTAAGCTGCTTTTTGGGCTTTAAATTTCGTCAGATTACTGTTTGTTACTCTCAGAGCCATGCGCCCATTGATATAAAACAGGTAATACAAACAAAGTTAAAATGGTAGAAGATACAATACCGCCGATAACGACTGTTGCTAGTGGTCGTTGTACTTCTGCACCAATTCCAGTGTTTAGCGCCATTGGAATAAAACCTAAACTAGCAACCAGTGCCGTCATTAAAATAGGTCTTAAACGAATGATGGCACCTTCAATGATCGCTACGTATAGGTCGCCTTTTTCATGCCAAAGATCTCGAATAAAAGCCAACATAACCAAGCCATTTAATACTGCGACACCTGACAATGCAATGAAGCCGACACCTGCCGAAATTGATAAGGGCATGTCTCTTAAATAAAGTGAAAATACGCCCCCTGTTAATGCTAAAGGCACGCCACTGAAAATGATTAATGCATCTTTTAATGAACCAAATGCTATAATCAAAATACCTAGGATAACAACCAATGTTATCGGTACAACTAGGCTTAATCGCTTACTTGCTGATTCTAGTTGTTCAAACGTTCCACCATAATCAAGCCAGTATCCTGCTGGAATTTCTCCTTCCTGATTAATTTTAGCTTTAACTTCTTTTACAAAACCGCCTAAATCTCTACCACGAACATTGACGGTAACCACAACTCTTCTTTTTCCGTTCTCTCGGCTAATCTGCGCGGGTAAAGACTCTGATTTAAGCTCTGCAACTTCTTCAATTGGCACATAGTTACCATTCTCAAGTGGAAGCGGCAGATGCTTCAAGCTATCGATATCCGTTCTTATTTGCTCTGGTAGGCGAACAACTAACTCAAACCGTCTGTCACCTTCATAAATGATCCCCGCAGATTCACCGCCAATCGCAGTGGCAACCCAGTCTTGCAATTCGGTAACGTTCAATCCATACCTACCAAGCGCTTCTCGTTTAGGAATTACTGATAAAGATGGAACACCTGTGACCTGTTCTATTCGAGCATCAGCGGCACCATCCACGGTTTTCACAATATTTAGAATATCTTTTGCGGTAAGTAATAACCGATCCAAATCATCACCAAATATTTTGATGCCGACATCAGCTCTAACGCCAGAAATCAATTCATTGAAACGCATTTGAATAGGCTGAGTGAATTCATAGTTGTTGCCCGGAATGTTTTTCAGTACCTCTTCCATTTCTTCAACTAATTCACTCTTTGGCTTTGAAGGTTCGGCCCAATCTTTACGTGGTTTTAAAATAACAAAGATATCAGCAATACTCGGTGGCATTGGATCAGTTGCTACTTCTGGTGTGCCGATGCGCGAGAATACTTTATCAACTTCAGGAAACGCTTTAATACGTTGCTCAAGTACTTCTTGCATTTCTACTGATTGCTCTAGGCCAGTCGATGGAATTCTTAATGCCTGTAGTGCAATATCACCTTCATTTAATTGAGGAACAAATTCTGTCCCAAGCGTAGTTGCTAACCAAAGGCTATACCCCATTAACAGCGTTGAGAATGAAACAATAATCCAACGAAATTTCATCGCCATTTTTAACAATGGTTCATAAATAGACTTGGTTGAACGAATAACTACACTTTCTTTTTCGCTGATTTTACCTTTCATAAACACAGCTACAGCAGCAGGAACCAGTGTAACTGAAAGGATCATTGCGGAAATTAACGCCATAACGACAGTTGCCGCCATAGGGTGGAACATTTTCCCTTCAACGCCAGTTAGCGTGAAAATGGGGATGTAAACAACAGTGATAATTGCCACACCAAACAAGCTTGGACGTATCACTTCTGAAGTGGCTTCAAAAACGGTATTTAGGCGTTCTCTTAAGTCTTGCCTATGACCGTTGTGTTGGGCCTGTGCTAACCTACGGACAGAGTTTTCAACGATGATTACAGCCCCGTCCACTATCAAGCCAAAGTCCAATGCGCCGAGACTCATTAAATTGGCAGATACTCCTGCTTGCACCATACCTGTGATTGTCATTAACATGGAAATAGGGATAACAGCAGCGGTAATGAGAGCTGCACGTAAATTTCCAAGTAGAATAAATAACACAACAATAACTAAAAGCGCACCTTCAACGAGGTTTTTGGTAACGGTTGCAATCGCTTTATCTACTAATGTTGTTCTGTCGTAAACAGGCTCAGCGGTAATGCCCTTTGGCAGAGATTTTTGTATTTCGCTGAGCTTCTGTTCAACTGCTAAGGCAACGGTGCGAGAATTCTCACCAATCAGCATCATGGTTGTACCAAGCACTGTCTCAATGCCATTACGAGTAGCAGCCCCTGTTCTAAGTTCTTTGCCAATAGCAACATTGGCAACATCACTTATTTTTACAGGAATACCATTGTTCTTTTTGATGATGACATTGAGGATCTCATCTATTGTCTCAAGTTGCCCAATGGAGCGCACTAACACTTGCTGTCCGTTTTGTTCGATATAACCTGCGCCACGGTTGTCATTGTTTTTACGTAATGCATCAGATATTTCTTCAAAGGTTACCTGATGAAAAAGTAATTTTTCGGGTTTAGGCGTTATGTGATATTGCTTGTTGTAGCCGCCGATACTGTTGACCTCAATGACGCCTTTAACTTGAGCCAATTGCGGTTTAATGATCCAGTCTTGTATTTCTCTTAAGGCAATAGCGGTATAAGGCTCTCCATTAGGCATTTTAGCGTCAGGAGAAGCTTGTACGGTATACATAAATATTTCGCCAAGCCCTGTCGAAATAGGACCCATTTCTGGCTCTAAGCCAGAGGGAATAACGCCTTTTATCGCAGCTAATCTTGCATTGATTAAGTTGCGAGCAAAATAAATATCGGTTCCCTCTTCAAAGATAACGGTTACTTGAGATAATCCATATCTTGACAGGGAGCGGGTGTGAGACAGCTTTGGCAATCCGGCTAAGGCTGTTTCTACAGGAAAGGTCACCCTTTGTTCCGCTTCCAAAGGTGAATAACCGGGGGCAGAAGTGTTTATTTGTACCTGCACGTTTGTTATATCTGGAACAGCATCAATGGGAAGTTTTTGATAACTCCACATACCAACGCCGATGATTACCATCAGCAAGCTTAATACTAAATAGCGCCTATTTATTGCAAGACGCAAAATTGATTCAATCATATTGCGTCTCCTAATCGTCGTCTTCTACTTCAGATTTCAATATATCTGCTTTTATCAGATAACTGTTTTTGTTTACATATTCAGTGTCTTTACTGAGGCCACCAATAACCTCGATATAGTTCTTATCTGAACGTCCTAATACAAGCGGTGCAAATTCGTACTCTTCATCTTCTTTAACAAATACACCTAATTGTCCCCCCAGTTCTTGGATAGCAACTTTCTCAACGGCTAAATCCACCTTGAATTGATTTATTTTGACGTTGCCTTTTAATAATTGACCTGACGTTAGCTTTAACTCAGTGTTGTTTAAACGTACACGTGCTAAAACATAAGACTGATCTTTAGCTGGAATTATATTGGTGATGGTTGAGTTGAATGCCTGTTCACCATGCTCAATATCAACAGGTTGACCGACTTTAATTTGATTATATTGGCTGGTAAACACCTTAAATTCAGCCCACAAGGTGTCAAAATTGACGATTTCAAACAAGCTAGTGTTTTGCGTGATACCGCCAATATTTCCATTTCGCTGTAAAACAGTCCCAGAAACAGGCGATGTTATTTTATAAGTATTTAAGCTCTCATTAGATTCAATAACGGCTAATAGATCGCCTTTTTTTACCGTATCACCAACAGTGAAGTTTATTGTCTTTATAACGCCGTTATATCTAGCGCCAACTTGAAATAATTGTTCAGCGCCTATCGTCGTAGAGCCGTATACAGGGATAGTTTGGTTCAACGTTTTTG
>JAQWNF010000029.1 GCA_029246415.1 Glaciecola sp. | reverse complement strand
TTATATCTTTGTGTACGGCTTTATCTAAAGGTACGTAATTCATCGCCATGGGAAATATTCTCGTTGTTATGATAGTAAGTTAAGTTATGGGACGATTATGTGAAAATTCAAGCGTAATGTCATGTTTTATCCTCAATTTGTTACAAAAATGTGAGTTTTTTCTATTTTTTTAATTGTGTTAGAGTATAGATGTGTAGATTTTAACCAACAAGGATAGAGTGATAATGAAACATTATACGAGTGTCGTTGCTGCATATTTATGTGCTACATTAGGGTTATCAGGATGCGCTGCAACCTCAACGACGGCTGAATTAACCCCAGCACAGCGCATTGCCCAAAACGCTATTATTGTTGATGGCCATATAGATGTGCCTTATCGGGTAAATAAGCAATGGGTCGATGTCACTCAAGCTACTGCTGATGGTGATTTTGATTATCCAAGAGCAGTTCAAGGTGGATTGAACGCCCCTTTCATGTCGATTTATGTGCCTGCTAGTTTAGATAACTCCAAAGCATCGATTCAGTTAGCCAATACCTTAATTGATACCGTTGAAGCAATCGTTGCCCGTGCTCCAGATAAGTTTGCTATTGCAACCACGGTTGCCGATGTTCGCAAACAGTTTTCTCAAGGGTTAATATCTCTGCCACTGGGCATGGAAAATGGTTCACCAATTCAAGGTGATTTAGCCAATTTACAACACTTTTATAACCGCGGGATCCGCTATATCACATTAGCGCATTCACAAAGTAATCATATCAGTGATTCGTCTTACGATATCCGCAAACGCTGGCAAGGTTTGTCCCCGTTTGGTAAAACAGTCATTAACGAAATGAATAATCTTGGGATGCTAATCGACATATCTCATGTGTCTGACCAAGCATTTTATCAAGTGATTGAATTATCTCGTGCACCAGTGATCGCATCACATTCATCCATCCGCCTGTTTACTCCGGGTTGGGAACGAAATATGGACCAGGAAATGCTCAAAGCGTTGGGGGCTAATGGTGGGGTGATAATGATTAACTTTGGTTCGGGTTTTGTCAGTCCACAAGCGCGTCAATGGTGGGATAATTTAGTCGCATTACGCAAGCAATGGGCAATAGAGTTTGGTAAAACGAGTCCAGAGACATTAGCCTTGGAAGCTCAATATCGCCAGAATAATCCCTACCCGTTTGCAGATTTAGAGACGGTTTTAGATCATATTGATTTGGTTAAAAACACCATAGGAACTCAGCATATTGGTATTGGCTCTGACTTTGACGGTGTTGGAAATACTTTGCCTACTAAGCTAAAGGATGTGTCAACTTACCCTAATTTAGTTCAAGGACTACTAGACCGAGGTTACACGGAAACCGAAATCACCGGTATATTAGGCCTAAACTTGTTACGTGTATGGAAAGAAGTGGAACAACTCGCAACACCTGTCACGGCTAATAATTAGGGTCAGAGTCAAAATATTAATAAGGGTCAGAGTAACAATAAAAACCCGACATAGGTAAAAAAGGCAATCCCAATATACGGAAATGGGGATTGCCATATCGACATCGGTTTCATTTCAACTTTGACCGGTTGCTGTAACTCATCGCCTAATATATCTTTACGCTTTTTCATGAAGTACACTTGCAAGCCAATCGCAATAATAATGGCTAATGCCATCCAGATACTAAACTCTTCATACAACCAAACAGCGTAAAAATACAAGAAAACATATATCGCAATGATGATCCAAAAAAAACCTCTCATGTCACTTTCCTTTTATTATTGGTATTAGTTATAAGCTACCGCGAAAACCGAAATTACTGCGCCAAAAAATTAATTGCCATTGCCAACATATGCCCATGCACGGGGTTAGCTTTTAATGTATCACAATTGGCCAGCGGATTTTGTTCGTCAATACCAATAGCGTCAACCTGAGCTTGATTCAAAGGTAAGTTGGCATGACAAACTTGCATACTTTCAGCAATTTCAAAAAACGTGTGTGGCGCAATGGCTACCCTAATTAACTCTTGTATACCCAAAATAGGCGTAACTTGATCAGATTGAGAATGCGCAGCAAAAATAGGAATATTAATTCCCGAAGTCGTTTCTAAGCGAGAACGGATATCACGAATAACATCCATTAGAATTAACGCCGCATGGTTGGAGATATCGGGGTACTTAAATGGGTTGGATGATGTCGTCACATATTCACCATCGATTATTTTACTGATCCACTTAGCAAATGGGATCTTGGATAGCGTTTCGGCATTATCGGCTAAGCGTAACGCTCCGGAAAATAACATGAGTCCATCCACAGCAGCCAAATGCTCGAGCATATAATCTGTCGCTAATGTGCCCCCTGTTGACAACCCGCCTACATATAACTCTGAACCAAGAGGTCTAACAATATCAATAACTTGTGCGACATAATCACGCCAGATTTGGGCTAAGTTAGGATCATGTAACACACTAATAGGCGCTTTAATACCATGACCAGGAAGCAAACCCACCACGACAGTATGCCCTTGCTCATACAACCCCTCGGCTATAGAACGCAGATAAAACGGGGAATCACTAAGACCGTGAAATAACACAATGAGTTTTTGGGTCGGTTGCGGATGAGCAAGAATAAAAGGGGCATTGCCAGCATTGCGTAACGCTTCGCCACAAACTTGAATACTGGATTGCGCGATAGAGTGAGCATCACAAGGAATTAATGCACCAATCATCGGTGTATGCAATTGTGCAAATTTATCGCTAGTATGACTATCACCAGCTACAGCGGTATCAGTCGAAAATGAAAAACACTGTACACTGAACAAGGTACAAAAAAATAAAACCATACTGCGTAATAAATACATGAAAGTGCCTATGGGTGATAAAAATAAAGCGTCAACTCGCGAGTAAATACACGAATCAATGTGCCAATAAATCGATTATGACACTGACGCTTTATGATTAGCAACTTAATCAGACACTGGTTTTGAGATCTTCCAAGTGATACTTGTCAATTAACGAATAAAGAGTCGGACGAGTGACACCTAATAACTCTGCCGTTTTAGACATATTTTTATCTGCCTGGGTATAGGCTCGGCGGATCGCCTTGCTCTCAGCTTCTTCGCGCACAGTACGTAGGTTTAATACTTCAACCGTTTGTGCTTCTGCGGATAAAAACAGCGATAAGTCATCAGCGTGGATCACATTGCCTTCTGCTAAAATGACTGCTGATTTAAGTTTGTTTTGCAACTCGCGAATATTACCCGGCCAAGTATGCTGAAGCATAGCCTTGATAGCTGAATCACTGAACCCTTTAACTTTACTACTAAAATCTTCGGCATATTGTTTCAAGAAGGTTTTGGCGAGTAAGATTACGTCATTTTCACGGTCCCGTAATGGTGGAATATTAATAACCATTTCCCCGACGCGATAAAATAAATCCTCTCGGAAACTTTCGCCGCTGACCATAGTCTGTAAGTCTCGGTGAGTTGCACAGACGACACGAATGTCGACGTTAATTTCACTTCGTCCACCCACTCGTTCAATCACCCGTTCTTGCAAAAAACGTAGCATCTTGGCTTGTAGTCCTATTGGCATATCGCCGATTTCATCTAAGAACAAGGTGCCACCTTGCGCTGTTTCTATTTTACCTAATGTCGTTTTGTTGGCGCCGGTAAACGCGCCCTTTTCGTATCCGAACAGCTCACTTTCAAGCAGATTTTCAGGTATTGAAGCACAGTTAATTGCAACAAAGGGTTTTTCAGCTCTCGGACTCGCTTCGTGAATACTGCGGGCAAACACTTCTTTGCCCGTTCCACTCTCACCAAGTAATAAGGTTGTGATATCCGTTTTTGCGATTTTCTCGGCGCGCTTACTGACTGTTTGAATCGATTCCGATACACCAATAATCCGTCCCATTGACGGTCTTGAAGCCATTAATCGTCGGTTTTCGGCTTCTAGACTAGACACATGTAACGCACGGGCAACTAAGATTTTAATCGTATCTGAATCTATCGGTTTTTGATAAAAATCATACGCACCTAATTCAATCGCGTGCAACGCATGCTCTTTATCATTATTGCCAGTTACCACAATGACTTTGGTGTGAGGAGCTAGGGATAAAATTTCTTCTAGCGCTTTTAAGCCCTCAGAGGCATTAGCGGGATCAGGTGGCAAACCTAAATCGAGTGTCACTACTGTCGGTTCAAACCGACGTAGTTGGGTAATGGCAGATTCCCGATCATCGGCAAACACCACATCAAAGTCGGTTAAACTCCACTTTAGTTGTTTTTGAATTCCCAAATCATCATCGACTACTAATACTTTGCTCATGCTCTATCCTTGATTGATGGCTATGTTGAGTATATCGGCAATAACAGCGTAAACGTGGAGCCTAAATTTTCTTGGCTCTTAACTGTCAACTTACCACCGATCTCTTCAATGTATTGTTTGGCGTCATATGCGCCGATCCCCATACCGGCATTACCTTTAGTGGTATCAAACGGTTTGAATAAGCGATTGTCAATAAATTCAGGTGCCATCCCTTGGCCAGAGTCGACAATATCGATTTGCACCATCTGAGGGGTTTGTGCATCTGCCACTGAGATGACTACGCTACCGTCATCCGGCGTCGCTTGCTGTGCATTACTGATGAGATGATAGAAAACATTACTGAGCTTCTCGGCATTGGCAGCAACAGCTTGAGTTGTTGCTATTGTTAATTGAGGAAACGGCTGTAATGTTGCACATTTTTTATTAATAACCGTGTTGAGTATAGTAGATAGATCTACAGCCTGTTGAGTTTGTTCGGTAATGAGTTGTTTATCTGTTAACTGCTTTAGCATTTTTTGCATACGCGCTTGGGTGTATTCTAGCGTTTCAAACGTATCTTCAATAAATTCAGGGTTATGTTTATGTTGCTGTGCATTACATAAAATTAAATCAACTTGTGCCATGACATTTTTTAAATCATGTACGACAAAGGCAGACATACGATTAAATGCCGCAAATTGTGCATTTTCAGCCACAATCTTCGCCGCTTCATAATGCAGTACATAATTACTTACTTGAGCTAACACCGCATTAAGGTAATCGCGTAACTCCCAATTAAGCTGGCGGACAACGGCAGTATCACTGAATAACACTGAGATCCCCCACAGCTCATTTTCCTTATAAATAGGTAAAATAAATTGATATTCGCATTCGTCAACCAATTGTAAATCCATCTCCATCCCATAGTAATTTTCAGGTTTAATTAAAAATTCATGTAAATCAATCAACCAGGGCTTGTGCTGACAATACTTAATGGCTCGTTGGATCACCTCATCATGCAAATGGTCTGGCTCAGGGACATGTAAACTGGCAACAATGTCATAGTGTGATTTATTAACTTTACACAACAACCCTTTGTCGTATTTAACTGCATTAGCAAGGCCTTTTAATGCCGTTCTATATACATCCTGCAAGCTATCATCACCCGTTGCGAGCGCATTAGTTAATTCTATCCATTGTTCGCGATAATCAAATTCATTGGCAAAAAAGTTTTTTGAAATAAACACTTTGAGTTTATTGCGTATGTTGCTTGATAAAAATAGCGCGATGAGAAGCACCATTGATAGGGCGATGAGTACAATTTGAATCGAGGTGTCCCAACTTCCTCCTAGATATTTAATAACATAACCGACCATGGCCATCACAAATAGGTAGATCCCTGCAACCGTAAGTAAGGTACTGTGCAACACGATTTCTCGGGAGATAAATATCTTGATCCCCCAATGCTCCATTCGCCTAACTGCTATTAATAAAAATGGCGTCATCAGCGCATAAATGTAGCCTTTTGCTGCAATGTAATTGACATCCAAATACGTCACCATAGTCGCATTGGCATATGTGACAAAATCAAAGACACTGACCGCTCCTAAGTACAGCACTAATGGTTTAAATGCCCAGCGCTGCTCACCAGATTGCCTCAGTAATATCTCTAATAACAACAGTAAGATTAACGCCACTAGAGTATGGATTAAATATATCCAATGCAGAGGTAATGGGGTAAACCAGAGTATCAATACTGCTGCGATCGGCAGTGCACCAGCAAGTAAAGTGGTCTTTTGTGCTAAGATTTTAGGTAAAGAAGTAAACTGATTATACAGTGCTGCGCTTAAAAACAAGATCCAACTGAATTGTTTGAGTGAATCAAAGGTAAGGTATTGATGTACTGTCGGCTCGGGAATAAGCCAACGATTATATTGTAATGCCCATAATAAATTAGTAAATACGGCAAACAGTAGGAGTTTTTTGACTAAGCCACTGCTACGAACTGTAAACAATAACAACAACAAGACCAAAAATCCTGCTGCAGCAATACTGTAACCTATATTAGAAATCATCCATGATCCCGTTAATTAATCTGAAATAAGGTGCGATACAAACTACATAAATTCTTCGACAAAAAGTTCGCCAAAAACGATGCGATAACTAGCCGCGTTTTTGTAAAACCAAACTACCGATAGAATACCCTGCGCCGAAAGAACATAACAAGGAAATATCTTTCGCTTGCATACTCGCATGGTGTAAATGAAATGCAATCACCGAGCCAGCCGAAGCAGTGTTAGCAAACTCATCTAATACTATCGGCGCTTCTTCTTGTGTCGCCATCCGACCGAGTAATTTTTTGCAAATTAAGGTGTTCATATTGATGTTGGCTTGATGTAAAAACCACTTACTTACATGTGTCGTGTCTAATTCATGGCGCGCCAAATGCGCAGTAATGTGGTCTGCTGCCATCGGACAGACTTCTTTAAATACCTTTCGTCCTGCTTGGTGAAATAATTTATCTGGTCCATAAGGATCGGCATCTGTTGCATGACTCAAATAGCCAAAATTAGAACGGATATTGTTTGAATATGAGGTGATAGCATGCGTCGATAAAACCTCATAGACATGCTCGGCATTGGCATTCGCACCATCTTCAATAACCACAGCGGTGGCGACATCACCAAAAATAAAATGACTATCACGGTCTGTGTAATTGACTTGTGGGGAAACCAGTTCGGGGTTAATCACAAGAACAGCACGAGCGGTTCCCGCTTTAACCATTTCATAAGCCCGGTGCATGCCAAACGTGGCAGCAGAACAAGCTACCAGCATATCAAATGCAAATCCAGCGACACCTAGTGCAGCTTGTACCTCTATGGCAATAGCTGGATATGAGCGTTGCGTGTAAGCACAAGCAACAATCACAGCATCAATATCTGCCGCAGTCTTGTTCGCCGCTTTTAAGGCTTTTTGCGCTGCATCTAAGGCCATTTCAGCTTGCTGGGAAAGTTCATCATCTTGCCGCTCAGGAATATTGGGGCGCATTCGATGAATATCTAACGCACCATCTTTGACATATATATAGCGTGATTTAATACCTGAAGCTTTTTCGATAAATTCGGCACTAGAATGTGGAATAGCGGCTCGCAACCCGTCATTGATTTCAGCATGGTGCAAAGCATTCATGTGATCGGCATAAGCATTGTAACTTTCTACAAGCTCAACATTAGTAATAGTATGTTTGGGAGTGAATAAGCCACTGCCACTAATTACGACTGATTTTTCCATGATAATTCTTTTTATTGTATTTTGTTAAAGCTTACCACGAATACTCAGAATATCAATTCGGCCAAAAAACAGTAACAGACGTCCCTTCGTTTAAGCGCGAAGTTAACCTAACTTCACCACGATATTGTTCAATTAACTTTTTAACCATGGGCAAGCCTTTGCCAGAACCTTTGACATGTTGGTTACGATTAGCATGATTGAACAACACAAATGCATTTTTTTGTAATAGATCATTCATCCCTTGCCCGTCATCGGTGACGGTCATCGAAACACCATGCTTTACGATGTCTACATCGACACTAATCGTCCCTGCATCATTTTCTGAATGAGTACCATAATGATTTACTGCATTACTTAGTAACTGCAACAAAATCATTTTTACCGGGACTTGCGGCAGGCACACATCGACATCTGCAACCGTCAGTTCCATTGCCGCCGGAATATCAAATAAATAAACCATATCTGTAACTAGAGATTTGATATTAAAACTAGACGGTAACACTTTTGCTTGACCGATTTGTGCGTATTCGTACATATCATTTAAAAATGTGCTCATCGATAAACATCGAGATTTTATTTCTTCGAGTTGTGAATGCGTTGTATTATCAAAGTTCATTTCGTTATCTTCAATAATATAATCAACTAATTGATGAATATTATTAATTGGCTTGCGCATGTCGTGCGTTGCCAAGTCAGCAAATTCAGATAATTCTTGTTGTTTGGCATCACACTGCTGGGCTAAATGTTGCTGCTCGGTCACGTCGATGCAAATACCTAAAATAAATACTTCATCACCATGTGCAAAACGGGTTTTGGTGGTCTCTACTGTTCGGATCTCACCATTAGGAAACGAGATCGTCTCGAAACATTTATGTACCCCTTGAGAAAAAGCAGTTTTGTCATTCGCTAAAAATAACTCTACCTCATCTGGCTCATATTCTTCAACGGTTGTGTAACCAATAATTTTGTCTCGTTGCGCTTCAGGGTACACATTCAAAAAAGCATTGTTAGCAAATACAATTTCAAATTTGTGATTTTTAACAAAAATAAAATTATCGGAATTATTAACAATCATATTTTGAAAATGTAGTGCCTCATGATAAACACGATGAGCATCAGCTAGAGCAATTTTCGATTCTAATATTTGTACATTCAGACTGATCGATATTTTATCTTTTTCGCTTAAAGACTCCGAATCACTGTTCATTAAAAATAAACAACCGATACATTCGTCGGGCGCACTAAACAATGGCACACCGTAATAATAGTGAATGTCTATTTCGGTATCGCTTTGTTGCGTGTATTGATTAAACGAACCAAAAGGCATCATCATCTCGGTAACTTGTGCGTTACTGACAGTCTGTTGCGTGTAGAAATCATTAGGATTAATCGCACACACCTTGGAGTTAGACCCTGCGACCATTTCTAATTTGTGGTGTTTAAGCAGCGCGACTCCGATGGCAAAAACGGAGAGAGTTTGTATTAAATCTTGGATATAAGATGCATAATCAATAGACAAATAGCTCTCTTTTTCTATAGTACAATCATTAGCCTGAATATCAAAATTAAAGGCATTTAAGGGCGTCGTATTACTCATAAGTTATCCAAGATCAATATACTGGTTAACTATAGTATTTGGACTAATAAATACTATTATACAAAAGGTTGGTTTTATTTAGCAGGAATGGGCATTAGAGGAGAAATAAGGCCTGCCAAGCTGGTGAATAACGCAGAACGTTGCGAGGTTTTACGCCATACCAAAGCAATTTCACGATACGCACTGCCATCGCTCGGTAAGGTGGCCAACGGCATATTGTCTAGAATACCTTGGCGTTTTGCAAGTTCAGGGATAAACGTAAAGCCATGATGATGCTGGGCCATTTGCAGCAAGGTATAAATACTGCTCGCCGACAGCGAATTAACTTGTTCTTGATAAGCAATTTGACATGCAGAGACGGCATGATCCGTCATACAATGCTCCGCTTGCAGCAGATACACACTGTCTTTGGGCAAAGCTGAATAAGCAAACGGTGTGGGTAGGCTTTTTAACTGTTCAGGGTGACCGACTAAATGAAACGGGTCGTAACCCAATAAGAGTTGCTTACAATTCGGTGTAGGATATGGCAGCGCCAGTAACACGGCATCAAGCTTACCATCTTGTAACTGAGCGACTAAATTTTCAGACGTATCTTCACTTAGCAACAAGCGTAAATCTGGGTATTGCTGCTGCGTGGCATGCAATATGTCAGTAAATACAAAAGGAGCGATCGTAGGAATCACTCCTACTTTTACGACAGAGCGGCGCCAATCACCACCAGTTTGTGCAAATTGCGTAAACTCACTGGCATGCTCGACCAATAACTTGGCCTGCTGGACTAAATCCAAACCAAAAGAAGTGAACACAAATTGCTTGTTGTCACGCTCTAAAATCTGGTTACCACATTGTTCTTCAAGATTTTGTATCGCTGCACTGAGTGTTGATTGACTGATAAAACAACGTTTTGCAGCACGGTGAAAATGCTGCTCTTCATGCAGCATTAACAAATAATATAGGTGTTTAATGTTAGGCCATTTCATTACGTTATGACCTAACATCAAGTATTGAGGAGGCTAGTAAACTAGACACCGAACAGGAACGTTAAGATGTAGAAGAATATGATTGATAATACCGCACCCGCAGGTAAGGTAACAATCCAAGACATTGCAATCGTTTTAAACATTTTAAGGTTAAGTGCTGCAATACCTCTCGCTAAACCTACACCCACAACCGCACCGACTAATGTTTGTGTGGTTGAGATAGGTAAGCCCGAACCAGAAGCAACAACAACCGTGGTCGCAGCAGCTAATTCAGCAGCAAAGCCTTTTGAAGGTGTTAAATGAGTGATCTTGGTACCTATGGTTTTAATTACGCGATGACCAAATAAAGCCAAACCAGCAACAATACCGATACCACCAAGCGGTAAAATCCACCACTCTAGCGGTGAACTTGAATTAATCTGACCACCAGAGTTCACCACGCTCACTACCGCAGCCAATGGACCGATTGCGTTAGCAACATCATTTGAACCATGAGCAAAAGCCATACAACAAGCTGTTAAGACCATTAATACTGCAAAGATGCGCTCAATTGTGGAGTGCTGTTCTTCTTCTGAAGCATTTGGATTGACTTCTATTTTACGAATAATAATGAAACCAATCACACCAACAGCTACTGCAATCGAGACAGCTAGAGAATAACCTGTTACCGTATCGAGTTCTAAGCCGACATGCTTCAAGCCTTTTTTGATTGTCACTAGTGACATAACAAAACCAGCTAAGGCCATGTATATTGGTACGAATTTTTTCGCATTGATAATTGGGGATGCCGCGTCAAAAATAACTTTTTTCGCGCTCATATAAATTAAGTAAGCAATTACACCGGAGATGGCCGGCGTAATAATCCAACTACCTACAACACCACCTACTTTGCCCCAAGCAACGGCATCAACAGACACACCTACAGCGGTAAAACCAACAATAGCACCGATGATAGAATGAGTGGTAGATACTGGCCAACCAAAGTAAGAAGCCACAGCAAGCCATATGCCTGCAGCAAATAAAGAAGATATCATACCTAAGACTAGGTACTCAGGAGCGTCAATGAAATAAGCAGAATCGATAATACCTTTACGGATAGTCGAAGTTACTTCCCCACCAGCCAAATAGGCACCTGCAAACTCAAAAATCATCGCAATAAAGATTGCTTGTTTCATCGTTAATGCTTTAGAGCCAACTGATGTACCCATGGCATTCGCCACATCATTTGCCCCGATACCCCATGCCATAATAAAGCCGACGAATGCAGCTAAACCGATCAACATGACGCCGTAAGTTGTGATTATATCCAAAATAAAAACCTTTTTACTACTGTAGTAATTGACTAAAAATCATAGCACATATTATCTGATGGACACCATTCTAATGTATATGAAAGAATTATGAAGCTTTTATGACAATATCATGGCTTTTATCTTTTTTTGTATTTTCTTGGCGTTAGTATGTCGAACATCTTGGCCACCTGCGAGGTAGATAATGTATTCGCATACATTTTTGCAGCGATCACCAATTCGCTCCAGTGCTCTCAGGCCTGACATGATGTCTAGCCATTCATCAAGGTAGGTTAAATCCCCCTGAATTCGCTCTTTGAGAAGCCTAACAATGTGTTGGTATTTTGCATCGATAAGCGTGTCATGTTCGTATACTTTTAAGGCTGCTGACACATCTTGTCGAGCATAGGCATCGAATGTTTGTTGCATCATTTTGACTATTTCTTCACCAAGCGCGATCGTATTGAGTTTAATTTGTTCATCTATCTGGAAAGTGCCTTTGGTGATTAATTTGGCAACCCGCTCAATTTCGTCTCCCATTCGCTCAATATCGGTAATCGTTTTAGATACCGTTACCACTAAGCGCAAATCACTGGCTGTGGGGTTTCTCGTTGCTAAAATCCGCAAACATTCTTGGTCAATTTCGACTTCTAAGCCATTGATCTTAATATCGTTAATAACGACTTTTTCAGCTAAACTGGCATCGTTAAACTGCATTGCTTTAAGCGTGTTGAGCAACTGTTGTTCGATTTCGCCGCCCATCACTAACACCGCATTGCGTAAATCTTCTAATTCACGGTTAAAACTGCCAGAGATATGCGTATTAAACTCAATATGTGCCATAAAATTACCCGTAACGCCCAGTAATATAATCTTCTGTTTGTTTTCGTTTAGGATTGGTAAACAGTTTGTCTGAGTTAGTAAATTCGACTAACTCTCCTTTATGAATAAATGCAGTGTAATCTGAAATGCGCGCCGCTTGTTGCATGTTATGTGTCACCATCACGATAGTCGTATGCTTCTTTAAGCTTTGCATTAGTTCTTCAATAAACAATGTCGCAAGGGGATCGAGTGCGGAAGTGGGCTCATCAAGTAACAGTATTTGTGGTTTTAGGGCCAGTGCTCTAGCTATCATCAGACGTTGTTGTTGCCCCCCCGATAGTATTCCCGCAGGTTCGTGCAATCGGTCTTTCACTTCATCCCATAACGCAGCATTAATTAATGCGCGTTCGACGGCGTCATCTAGTTGTCGACGATTATTTTTATTCTGTAATTTTAAGCCAAAACACACATTTTCATATATCGACATAGGAAAGGGGTTTGGGCGCTGAAATACCATTCCTACATTGGTTCGTAACCGGGATACATTTTCACGTCGATGGTTAATATCACGACCATCCATCCAAATTTGCCCTGTAGTTTGATGCTCTGGAACAATTTCATTCATGCGATTCATCGCATTGAGTAATGTGGTTTTACCACAGCCACTTTGTCCTATCACGGATGTAATAGAAAATGCAGGGATGCGCATCGAAATCTTTTTTAATACCTTTTTTTGATTTAAACGCACACTCAACCCGTCAATATCCACTGCAATTTGATCTGCTGAGAGTTTATTGGGAGAGGCTCTTTTGGTATTAAACAACTTCATGTAACACGTCCCTTAATTAGATTGCCAATCATATTGTTTTTTGAGCTTAAAGCGCAACCAGCTAGCTAATGAGTTTAACACCAATACAATCAAAATGAGTAGTAAACAGGTCGCAAACATCATTGATGAGGCGTTGATGTTGTTTTGACTATGAAACACACCGTCAAACACAAGCACACCTAAGTGCATAAACTGCCGTTCTAAATGCACATAGGGAAAAGTAGTATCTACTGGTAAAGTTGGTGCATACATCACTGCACCGACCAATAATAATGGCGCCACTTCACCAGCCGCACGAGCAATAGCTAAAATCCCACCAGTGACAATACTCGGACTCGCAATCGGCAACACGATATTGCGGATCATTTCATATTTGGTTGCCCCCAAGGCCATGGCGCCTTTTTTTAAGCCATCAGGGACTTGCCTTAATCCTTCTTCGGTGGCAACAATCACCACAGGTAACGTCAATAAAGCCATAGTCAGTGCGGCCCATAATATCCCGGGAGTCCCAAATGTAGGCGTGGGTAAACGGTCCCCATAGAACAACTGATCCAGACTGGTTCCCATCACAAACACAAACAAGCCTAAACCAAACACACCAAATACGATAGAGGGGATCCCAGCCAGATTGGTAATGATAGTCCTGAGCACTATTGTTAATCCATTATTCCCCGCATATTCATGTAAATATAGCGCGGTTAACACACCCAATGGCATTACCATAATGGTCATTAAAAAGACCAGTAACAATGTCCCAAACAGCGCAGGAAAGACACCACCAGTAGAATTTGCTTGTTTCGGTGTATCTGTTAAAAAATCCCAAATTTTTACTGCGCCAAATATTACCCGCTCAAACCAAGACAGATCATTGGTGTTAAGGATGTATTCGACATTGTACAGAGAGACCGAATCAGACTCACCACTGGCCAGTACAAAGTTCAATCTAAACTGCTCTAACTCCCAATCAATCTGCTGTAGTATTCGTTGTTGGGTTTCAATTTGTTCAACCAAGCGCCTATAGACTGGCGCTTCTGGCGTGATATTAATCCGTATGAACTCTGCGTATTTTGATTGTAATGGCCCGAGAGCACTGACAATATCACGGCGTTGTTGCTGAAGTTGTGCAATAGCAATGTTTGCTTTAGAGGTGTTTTTAGCAGAATAACTCAATATCTCGACGACTTGTTCTTGCGTCATTGATATCGTCAAATTCTGACCAAACAATTGAGCGCCATTCTTGAGATATAGCGTCCAAATAGGGACCGTAGGTTGCATTATCGAGATATCAGACTGCTTAACCGTGACTTGTTGATTCCGCTGTGTCACGGGATCATATAATAACAAAGTCACATCAGTAGCATTAGCATCGCCATGGTATTGCTGGGCAAATTCTACCTTTGATTCAGCATATGCTTGCTCCCAGTACACAGCAACCGTAGGGAAAAATGAAAAGTAACTTACTCCCTTAACCAAGATGTATAACAAAATACTCAGTAATGACAAAGATAACAATGCCGCAGCAGTCGCACTGATATTGATGGCAAAAAAACCAGAACGAGTTGGTTCGAATTTATTCATTTACCCCTCGCAACACATTACTTTGTTTATGCTTGATCAGCTCTGCAATGGAGTTCAGGCAAAACGTAAACAAAAATAACAATAAGGCTGTGACAAATAATACAGTCAAATGACTATTCGTCTGATTTGCCTCAGGTAACTCTATCACTAAATTTGCCGATAACGACCGCACACCGGTAAAAATATCCCAATTTGCAATAGGGGTATTACCTGTCACCATCAATACAATCATCGTTTCACCAAATGCACGACCTAACCCAATCATAATGGCGGCAATTAATCCTGGCGCAGCAGTCGGCAGCATAATATACATCAACGTTTGCAAACGCGTCGCACCTAGAGCAGCTGCAGCCTTGATCATCGTTCGCGGCACACCACTTAACGCATCTTCGGCTAACGAAAATATAGTTGGCGAAATGGCTATCCCCATCGCAATCCCAACTACCAAAGTCGATTTATCAATTGCTATCATTTGAGTTTGAAAATCGCTAAATAATGTTCCCATCGGCGTGACTAATCCAACAAAACATATCCACACTAATCCAAGAATTAATACAATTTGTAAGGCTAACTCAATATGCTTAAAAATATGCTCCACACCCAACTTATTACTCAACACGAAACAACCGTGCGCCATAAACAATACCAGTGGCAAAAGGAAAATGAAGAAAATAAACGACAATAAAAAAGATTCAGCTAACGGCGCTAACCACACTGCCGCAATCAGACCTATCGCAACCGATGGAATAGCTTCTAAGATTTCGATAAACGGTTTAATTATTTTTTTGACCATCATCGGCGCAAAATATCCGACATAAACAGCACATCCCAGTGCCAGCGGGATCGCCACCAACAGAGCTAGCAGACTGACTTTGGCACTACCAATTAGTAATGGCATCACGTTATATTTACGGTCTTGGTAATCCAAAGAGGGATTCGTTTGCCAATGTTGCGCAGGCTCGTTGTAACCTATGTAAGTTTGCGCTGAAAATAGCTCGGCATAGGTAAGCGCCGACGCTAATTGAGAAAATTCATAGCGGTTTATCTCAGAGTCTTGAGCTAAAACAAAGCCATCGCGACTAAACTGTGCTGATTGAATTGCAGCATCATTGTTGGGTAAATTCATCTGTGTTAACGGTTCAAGTGTGACACTGTTGAACATAGTAAATACACTAGCATTACCAGTTTCAGTAATCACATTTACAATGTTGTGGATATCATTCTCTCCAACCCAAAACCGTGTTTGCGACTGTGCCACAAAAGGCAGTGACTTAAGCTCGACTGCATTGAGCGTTAATCCACTATAAGCTGTGCGGTTTATGCTAATTCGAACTAGTGCTAACTTTGGTTTTGGCGTATCAGCTCGTTGTAATATCTGAGCAAAAAACACATTAGGTTGATATGAGGGGTATAATGCAATTAACTCCCCATCAATGGGATAGTTAAAAGAAGGCTTATTCATCGCACTAATTATCAAATCAGTACCTTGTAAAAACACTAGTTGATTAGCTTGAGACAAATCCAGCACTGAATAGTCAGAATCAGGTAAATATCGGGCTTGTGATAACAGTTCAAACTCAGAAGCTTGTGACACTGACGAGCGCCAAATACCCGATTTTGTTTCTATTAGTAAACTGTCATTTAGTAGATTCACCTGATTGACGAGTGTTGTTGATGTCTGCAAATCTAAAGATGACTGTTGTGGTAAGCGGCGAGAATACTGTAGCGCTGGCACAAATTTATCCGACGTTAATGTCAATGCTTTTAACGTGTGTTCTTCAATATAAAAGGCCACTACAGAGGCCTTATAGTTAACTACTTTTATTCCAGCAGCACAGTTAAGTGAATAATGTGCAATTGGGGCTGCCAAGTCCTGCTCATCCCAAACTGACAAACGACACAAATCAGGTTTCATTGGATCGTTAGCGTAACTGATAATCCGCGAATTTCCAGATGCACCAGCGGCTAAAATGTTGCCTGAATCAGGTAATAAGATCTGTTGATTAACACTCACCTGAGGTGAATATAGCAATGGAGAGGCGCGATTAGCTAATGTCAAAATTAACGCAATAAAGGTTAAAATAACTAATATCCCCGAAAACCTTACACACCACTTAAACGCGGTATCAATACGAAAACGGCTTTGGTTATTGTGATAATCAAGAAAGTTCATGGGCATACAAGCTTAATAA
The DNA here is from genome assembly GCA_029246415.1 of Glaciecola sp. GTDB lineage: Bacteria > Pseudomonadota > Gammaproteobacteria > Enterobacterales > Alteromonadaceae > Opacimonas. The sequence goes on along the minus strand of JAQWNF010000029.1, from coordinate 216,692 downwards.
GTTGACTGCATACTACAAAGCGCTAGCGCAAAGTGCAAATCAAAGTTAGGATCGAGATAAAGATTGTATATCTTTCATGTTCTTGTAATATTTATCCGTTAAGATTAAAAAGCCTTTTACAGTCAATACGGAATCACATGGACAATACATCCTTATACTACCCCAAAGAATTAAGTTGGTTAGCGTTCAATGAACGCGTACTGCAAGAGGCTGCCGACGAAAATAATCCAGTTATTGAGCGTTTGCGTTTTTTAGGTATTTATTCAAACAACCTAGACGAATTTTTTAAAGTCCGTGTGGCAGCAGTCCAACGTGAAATATCTATCGCGGAAAGTGAAGGCGATGAAACGCAAATCGACGCAGGTCAAATCTTGCTAGATAAAATTCATTACAAAGTCATTCGTGCATCTAAACAATTTGATGCGATTCACCGTCGCATTATTAAAGATTTAGCCCGCTACAATATATTTATCTTAAAAGGTGAACAGCTTTCCGACTCCCACAAAAAATGGGTTACGGATTTGTTTTTTAATAAAATATTACGTCACATTGCGCCGATCCTGGTGCACAGCAAAATTGACTTGTCACAACGTTTAAACGGCTCTTCTGTCTATTTTTATGCGGCACTTAAGGTAGAAAACCGTAATCCTAAATATGCGGTGGTGCAGATCCCTACTGAAGAAGTGTCGCGTTTCATTCAATTACCCACTGAAGGCACTCGAAAGAAAAAAAATATCATCCTACTCGATGACATTATCCAATTATGTATCGAGCAAATTTTTCGAGGTTTTGTAAAATTCGATACTATTGAAGCCTACTCATTTAAATTAACGCGTGACGCTGAATACCGACTCAACGAAGAAATCGACGAATCTTACGTCGATAAAATGTCAGAAAGTATGAAGCAACGTTTAATCGCCGAGCCAGTGCGCGTGATACATGATGACAATATGCCCGAATACATGATTGAAGATTTAGCCAAACGCTTAAAACTCAAATCCTCAGAAACATTACAAGAAGCCGGCCATTATCGTAACTTTAAAGATTTTATTGGATTTCCAAATGTCAGTCGTGCTTATTTAGAAAGTCCTAAATTACCTGCAATCAGCAGTCGTCAATTCAATGATTTTGATACCGTGTTTCAGGCGATTTCACATGACGATATTCTTTTATATTACCCTTATCATCGCTTTTTGCACTTTACTGAATTTGTACGTCAAGCAGCATTTGACCGCAATGTCACTCATATCCGATTAAACATTTATCGCGTTGCTTCTCAATCTCGCATCATCAACTCATTAATCGATGCGGTTGATAATGGTAAGAAAGTCACGGTCGTGGTGGAGTTGCGTGCGCGCTTTGATGAAGAGGCGAATATTCAGTGGTCTAAACGCATGACGGATGCAGGTATTCGAGTGATTTTTGGTAACCCGAATATCAAGATCCACTCAAAACTATGTGTGATTAGCCGAGAAGAACGTGGACAAACGATTCACTATGCCCATTTTGGCACCGGTAACTTTAATGAGAAGACAGCTAAGATTTATACGGATTTTTCATTATTTACCAAAAATCAAGAACTGGCTCAAGAAGCGTTAGATGTGTTTGATTTCATTATCAACCCCTACCGCAATGTCAAATTCAAGCATCTGCAAGTGTCCCCAGTAAACTCACGTTTAAAAATCCAATCTTTTATCCGTACTGAGATCCAAAATTTTAACCAAAATTTACCTTCGGGGATTACGCTAAAAATAAACAATCTGGTCGATAAAGAACTGATAGATGATTTATATCGCGCCAGTCAAGCGGGTGTTAACATTCGTATCATAGTGCGTGGTATGTGTTCTTTGATCCCAGGGGTTAAAGATTTGAGCGAAAACATTACTATTATAAGCATTGTTGATCGGTTTTTAGAGCATCCTCGTGTTATGTTATTTGAAAATGGTGGTGATAAACGGGTCTTTATCTCATCAGCTGATTGGATGACGCGTAACATGGATAACCGGATTGAAGTGGGTGCACCTATCTATTCACCGCGTCTGATTGCACAAATCAACGAGTTATTAGATCTTCAATTTAGAGACACATTAAAAGCTCGGATTATCAACCAAGAACAGACCAATCCTTATGTAAAACGCGGTAACAAACGTCATTTACGCTCGCAATTAGCGACCTATGATTATTTGAAAGCAGTAGAAAAAACTGACCTTCGGACAGCAGCGAATGATTCACCCGAATAGCCCTAGCCTGATTATAGGAATAACAGTTTGAGCCAACCAGAAATAGTAATCAACGATTTACCTGCCAACGAGTTTGAGCATATTGCGGCACTCGATTTAGGTTCAAATAGCTTTCATTTAGTGGTGACTCGCATCGTCAATGGATCAGTACAAATAGTGCATCGTGTGAAACAGCGCGTCGAGTTAGCCCAAGGACTTGATGATAATTATACCCTGTCACCAGAAGCCATTGAACGCGGTCTTACCGCACTGCAATTAATGCAAGAGAGCCTCCAAGGCTTTGCCCCTGAAAAAGTCCGGATTGTTGCGACTTATACGTTACGTAAAGCCAGTAACTCTTATGATTTTATTCAGCGTGCTCGCGCAATACTGCCCTATCCGATTGAAGTCATCTCAGGTATGGAGGAAGCACGGTTAATCTACTCAGGAGTTGCGCATACGTCCTTTGATGAAGGTCGTCGTTTGATTGTGGATATTGGTGGTGGTTCTACTGAATTTGTCATTGGTGATGGCTTTGACCCTGTTATTTGTCGTTCATTACAAATGGGCTGTGTCAGTTATACCAAACAATTTTTTCCTGAACAAAAGATCACAAAAAAACAGTTCAAACGCGCCATCACCGCCGCTCAGCAAACATTAGAGTTCATTGAAAATCGCTACATCAAATTAGGTTGGCAAAAATGTATTGGTACATCCGGTACCATCAAAACTATTCTAAATTTAGTCCGCGAAAAAGGTAACAGTGATTACACCATCCTGACCCTAGATGCATTAACTGAACTGATGAATGATGCAATAAAAGCAGGTCATGTTGACGCTCTGGCAGTCAATGCTCAAGCAGTCGATAGAAAAGACGTGTTTTGTGCAGGATTAGCCATTTTAATCGGTATTTTCAAAAGTTTAAAAATCACACAAATGGATTTTTCATCTAGCGCATTACGCGAAGGCGTTATTTTTGAAATGCACGAAAGCATTACTAAAATTGATACCCGCGAACGTACAGCGCAATCCCTTGCAAAACAATATCATGTCGATACCGTTCAAGCCAAGCGCGTACTCAACACCTGTCATGATTTAGTCGCCCAAAGCTCTTATAAATGGTTAAAGAAAAAACGCGTACTGAAAAATATCTTAGGTTGGGCGTGTTTATTACATGAAGTGGGTTTACATATAAATTCAAAAGGATTTCAGCGCCACTCCGCATACATTATTGCGAATACTGAACTGGCAGGATTTAACTTAGAAGAGCAGCGCTTACTTGCGTTGTTGGTGCGGTTTTGCCGTAAAAAAATCAAAATGGAATTATTTGCTGACTTTGAACAGTTTAGCCATGAACAAATTAAAGCTATGTTGGTGATTATGCGCTTGAGTGTTTTGCTAAATATTAAGCGCCAGGATGATATCCACCCGCCGATATTCTTTCTCCCCAACAAAGATAAAATAGCGATTACGTTTGCCAATGAGTGGCTAGCAGAGAAGCCCATATTCTCTGCCGACCTTGCTCAAGAACAAAAATACTTAAACGTATTGGGTATTGAGTTGACCGTCAAGTAGACTTGTTCATGTACTCATTTATGCGCTGATTTATGTACTAGAGGCTGCGTAAATACCCGCAATCGCCGCATCAATTGTGGCGGTAAATTCAGCATCACTCTGCTGCGCGCTCACACCTTGGGTTAATGCTCTTGAGAAACTTGCAATCATGTTGGGGTTAGCGGCTAATCGTGCATTGGCTTCATCTCGTGAATAACCACCCGATAATGCCACGACTTTTAGCGCCTTAGGATGTGCAATACAAGGTGCATAAAACCCACTTTCTTCAGGTAAGGTTAATTTTAACATGACCTGCTGACCGTCTGGTACTTGGTCTAAATGACGCAGTAACGCAGCTTGCAACAGCGCTTCAGCTTGGGCTTTTTGTGGACTACTAATATCAATTTCAGGCTCAATGATAGGGACTAAACCCGCATCTAAGATCTGTTGACCGACAGCAAATTGCTGGGCAACCACCGCTTCGATGCCTGCTTCATTAGCCAGTTTAATCACCGAACGCATCTTAGTGCCAAATACATCTTGGGCATTGGCTTTAGCTAATAACTCATCAAGATTAGTAATGGGCTTCATGAGTTGCACCCCATTGGCTTCATTTTCTAAGCCTTTATCGACTTTTAAAAATGGCACTATGTGTTTTTCTTGCCACAAATAATGCGCAGTAGCGCGAGCATCGACTTCGCGATCTAGGGTGTTTTCAAACAAGATGGCGCCGAGTACACGATCGCCATTAAAGGCTGAATTAGTCATGATCCGCGTGCGCATTTCATGAACTTTACCAAACATTTGTTCATCACTGCTGTATTCGTCTTGGCTCACACCATATAGCGCTAGGGCTTTTGGGGTTGAACCACCACTTTGATCAAGAGCTGCGATAAAGCCTGTTTCATTGGCTACTTTTGCGAGCATGTCGCGTTGAATAGTTGACGGCATGTCATCTCTCCATGAGTTTCTAAGCCTGTTTGAATTAGTATTTATCTATTGGTTTACCTTTTCATTCAGGTCTTAGTGTAGGGTTACAAAGTTCCATTTCGTACTTATAATTATTATTGGGCGCACGATAATGAGGTTTATATTAAATTATTCTCGACTACTATCTGTTAATTGTCGCTGCGCTATCTTATTTATCTAAGACAGCCACTGCAGGTAAGGTTTTGCCTTCTAAGAATTCTAAAAAGGCACCGCCCCCTGTTGAAATATAGGACACTTTGTCGGCAATGCCAAATTGATCAACCGCTGCAAGGGTGTCACCACCACCGGCAATAGAGAATGCATCACTTTCGGCAATCGCTAGGGCTATTGCTTTGGTTCCTGCTGCAAATGGCGCTAATTCAAATACCCCAACTGGACCATTCCATACGATAGTACCTGCATTTTTCAATATTTCGCATAATTGCGCAGTAGACTCAGGTCCCACATCAAACACCATATCGGTGTCAGTGATTTGATCAACCGCTTTGGTCTCAACATCAGTTTCAGCACTAAATGCCTGACCAGTCACCACATCAACTGGCACAGGAATACTACCGCCATTTGCTTGTGCATCGGCTTGTAATTTTTGTGCAGCAGGGATCAAATCCGCCTCATACAATGACTTACCAACATTGTGACCTTGCGCAGCAATAAAGGTATTAGCAATACCGCCACCCACGATTAATTGATCGACCATAGGGGCTAAGCTTTCTAATACTGTGAGTTTGGTAGACACTTTAGAGCCACCGACAATCGCCACTAATGGACGTTTTGGATTATCCATTGCTTTGCCTAGTGCTGATAACTCGCCACTTAATAATGGGCCAGCTACAGCTTGGGGAGCAAATTTTGCCACACCGTGGGTTGAAGCTTGAGCGCGATGTGCCGTGCCAAAGGCATCCATTACAAACACATCACATAATGCTGCGTAGCGCTGCGCTAATGCATCGGCGTCTTTTTTCTCACCGACATTAAAACGTACATTTTCTAATAATACGACTTGACCAGGCTGACACGCTACCGCGTCTAAATCTGTCGCTAACTGTACGTTTTGTCCAAGTGCTTCAGATAAATAATCGGCCACTGGCTGCATTGAAAACTCAGCAGCAAACTCACCTTCAGTTGGACGACCTAAATGTGACATCAAGATCACCGCCGCACCTTTTTCTAGGGCTAACTTTACAGTCGGTAACGATGCACGTAAACGCGCATCAGAGGTAATATTACCGGCACTAATTGGGACATTAAGATCTTGACGAATTAAGACACGTTTATTTTGTAAATCGATGTCTTGCATATTAGTAATAGTCATACTATTCCTTTAAATTATTGCTGTTTGAAAAAGGGAGATAAGGCTAACGCTGTGTCTAACATACGATTAGCAAAGCCCCATTCATTGTCACACCACACTAAGGTTTTGACTAACTGGCCATGGCTAACCCGCGTTTGCGAGCCATCCACAATACATGAATGAGGATCATGGTTAAAATCAACCGACACGAGCGGCTGTTCGGTATAATCTAAAATACCAGCTAACTTACCCAGTTTAGCTTGTTGTAATACTTGATTGACTTGGTTAATGGTGACTTTGTCACGTAATGTCACACTCAAGTCCATCGCTGTAACATTAATCGTCGGTACACGTACTGCAATCGCTTCAAAACGACCCGCAAATTTGGGTAAAATGCGTTCAATTCCTTGCGCTAGTCGCGTATCAACTGGAATAATCGATTGACTCGCAGCGCGCGTGCGGCGCAAATCAGGATGAAACGCATCGATAACTTGTTGATCATGCATCGATGAATGGATCGTCGTGATGGTACCACTATCCACCCCAAAGGCTTCGTCTAGTGCTTGGATCACCGGCACTATGCAGTTGGTGGTGCATGAACCATTGGAAATGACCGTGTCCGTCGCCTGCAATGACTCTTCGTTAATGCCAAAGATAATTGTCGCATCTACATCGGGTGAGCCTGGCTCTGATAGTAATACTTTTTTAGCACCTTGCTTAATATGCTTTGCCGCTTCCGGCGCATGGCCATATAAGCCAGTACACTCAAACACAATATCAATATCCAGTTCGTTCCAAGGGCACCCTTCTATTTCATGTTCATGCAATAACTGAATCGCATCATCACCGACATACAAGGTATCAGGCTGAACTAAGTCATCATGGCTTTTAGATAACTGCACTGGAAAACCAAAGCGGCCGTGGGCAGTATCATATTTAAGTAAATGTGCTATCCCTTCAGCGTCGGCAATCTCATTGATTGCCACCACTTGGATCGCATGATTGCGGTTGGTTTCGTATAAGGCGCGTAATACGTTGCGCCCTATCCGTCCAAACCCATTTATAGCTACTCTTAACAAGCGTTATGCCTTATAAAGCGTTAGCAGCATCGACGACGGCTTGTGTCGTGATACCGAATAACTCGTATAATTCTTTAGCTGGCGCAGACTCACCAAACGTATCCATACCAATGATCGCGCCATTAAGGCCAACGTATTTGTACCAAGAATCTTTAGCTAAGGCTTCAACAGCAACACGTTTAATAACGCTTGATGGTAAAACACTTTCTTTGTATTCAGCAGATTGTGCATCATACACATCCGTTGATGGCATAGAGACGACACGAACCGCTTTACCTTGTTCGGTTAAGGCTTGAGCAGCCGCCACTGCAAGTTCTACTTCAGAACCCGTTGCAATCAAAATGATGTCAGGTGTGCTAGCGCTATCGACTAAGACATAACCGCCTTTAGCAATATCCGCAACTTGCGCAGGAGTACGTGGCTGTTGCTCACATCCTTGGCGCGTAAAGATCAACGTTGATGGACCATCAGTTCGCTCAATCGCATATTTCCATGCAACGGCACTTTCTACTTGGTCACATGGACGCCAGTTATCAAGGTTTGGTGTCGCACGTAACGATACTAATTGCTCAACCGGCTGATGCGTCGGACCATCTTCACCTAGACCAATTGAGTCATGAGTATAAACAAATATCGCCGGTTGCTTCATCAATGCCGCCATACGTACCGCATTACGCGCGTATTCCATGAACATTAAGAAAGTCGCACCGTAAGCTTTGAAACCGCCGTGTAATACTAAGCCATTCATGATGGCTGACATACCAAACTCACGCACGCCATAGTACAAGTAGTTACCACTAGCATCATCAGCACTGATACCTTTACAACCCGACCATATAGTCAAGTTAGAACCGGCCAAATCGGCAGAACCACCTAACAACTCAGGTAGTAATGGACCATAGGCATTCAGTGCATTTTGTGACGCTTTACGTGTCGCAATATTGACAGGATTAGCTTGTAAGTCAGCAATATAGGCATCGGCTTGTGCATTAAAAGTTGCAGGTAATTCACCCGCATTTCGACGGGTAAATTCAGCAGCTAGTTCAGGGTAAGCTTCGGCATATGCTGCGAACAAATCCTGCCATGCTTCTTGTTGCTTAGTACCTTGTGCTTTGCGATCCCATTGTGCATAAATATCATCAGGGATTTCAAACGCACCGTGCTCCCAGCCTAATGCTTTGCGCGTTGCTGCGATTTCATCAGCACCTAATGGCGCGCCGTGACATGATTCAGTACCTTGTTTGCTTGGTGAGCCAAAACCAATGATGGTTTTACAACAGATTAATGTAGGTTTGTCCGACTCAGCTTGGGCTGTGCGGATTGCAGAAGCGATTTCTTCAGGATTATGACCATCGACATCTGCAATAACTTGCCATCCATATGCTTCGAAACGTGCAGGCGTATCATCAGAGAACCAGCCTTCCACTTCACCATCAATCGAGATGCCATTGTCATCCCAAAACGCGATGAGTTTACCTAACCCTAAGGTACCCGCTAATGAACATACTTCGTGAGAAATACCCTCCATTAAGCAACCATCGCCTAAAAAGCTGTAAGTAAAGTGATCAACAACAGAAAACTCTGGACGGTTAAACTGTGCAGCTAAGGTTTTTTCGGCAATTGCCATACCTACGGCATTACTGATACCTTGGCCTAAAGGACCGGTAGTGGTTTCAACGCCTGGCGCGTAACCATATTCAGGATGACCAGGTGTTTTGGAATGTAATTGACGGAAGTTTTTCAGCTCTTCAATCGGCAACGCATAACCTGATAAATGTAATAGTGAGTACAACAACATCGAACCGTGACCATTTGATAATACGAATCGGTCGCGGTTAGCCCATGCTGGATCAGCTGGGTTGTGGCATAAAAAATCTGACCATAATACTTGAGCGATATCAGCCATTCCCATCGGTGCACCAGGGTGACCAGAGTTAGCTTGTTGAACGGCGTCCATACTTAATGCACGGATTGCATTCGCGAGTTGTTGGCGTGATGACATGAATGACTCCTGAGGTATCACAGCAGAGGTGCTAAGGTAGTGTTTTTCTGTACCAAAACAAATGCTTAAAGATTGTAAAAATAGATTTACCGCATTGTCGCTTACCCGTGTAATTAGTTCAACACGTAATCTATATAAACAGGATAATAAACACGCTAATAAGACCAGTGTCTGATCTATTGTGAACCAAAAATAAAAAACTTATGTAAAAGACGTATAGACGTCTAGATGGTTAGACTGATAGAATTGACGTCATCAAATCACGTAACGTGGTTTAGTTAACGACTAACAACATGAATTTTAAGACTATTAGCTCCAAATAAGGAATGCCTAGTTGTCTAACCTGTACAGAGGTCACTATGTCACAACATTTATTTACTTCAGAATCTGTGTCTGAAGGTCATCCGGATAAGATTGCCGATCAAATTTCTGATGCGGTACTTGATGCAATTTTAACCGAAGATCCAACAGCCCGTGTTGCCTGTGAAACATTCGTCAAAACGGGTATGGTTTTAGTCGGCGGTGAAATCAATACGCACGCTTGGGTCGATATCGAAAAAATCACCCGTGATACCGTTCGAGAAATCGGTTATGTCAGTTCCGATATGGGCTTTGATGCTGATTCATGCGCCGTGCTAAATGCTATCGGGAAACAATCTGCAGATATCAATCAAGGTGTTGACCGTGGCTCACGTGAAGAACAAGGCGCCGGCGATCAAGGTTTAATGTTTGGTTATGCGTGTAACGAAACTGAAGAGTTAATGCCTGCACCGATTATGTTTTCACATAAATTAGTACAAAAACAAGCGCAGATGAGGAAATCAGGCAAGCTAGACTGGTTGCGTCCAGATGCTAAATCTCAAGTTACATTTGTCTATGAAAACGGTCAACCGATTGGTATTGATGCTGTTGTTTTATCGACGCAACACAGTGAAGACATTTCAACTCCAGCATTGCGTGAAGCGGTAATGGAAGAAATCATTAAACCTGTTTTACCTGCTAAATGGATTACCCCTAATACACAATTTCATATCAACCCAACAGGTCGATTTGTAATTGGTGGACCTGTGGGTGATTGTGGTTTGACCGGTCGTAAGATCATCGTTGATACCTACGGCGGCATGGCTCGTCACGGTGGTGGTGCGTTCTCTGGTAAAGATCCATCAAAAGTTGATCGCTCTGCTGCTTATGCAGGTCGTTACGTAGCTAAAAATATTGTTGCTGCGGGTCTTGCTGATAAATGTGAAATTCAAATTTCTTATGCGATTGGTGTAGTTGAACCCACTTCAATCAGCATTAATACCTTTGGTACCGGTAAAGTCGATGACAGTGTGATCACAAAGCTTGTGCGTGAGCATTTTGACTTACGTCCTTATGGCTTGATCCAAATGTTAGACTTAGAACGTCCAATTTACCTACCTACAGCGGCTTATGGTCACTTTGGTAATGCTGCTTACCCTTGGGAAAGCACGGATATTGCAGCGCAGCTAAGCGCAGCGTTGTAAGTTAGCGCAGCGCTGTAAACAAGCGCAACACTTCAAGAAGGAGCCTCTCGGCTCCTTTTTTTATTGAATTTTTAGTCATTGCCGATACTCTATTTATGCTCAACTTATTTTTAATCAGATAGGCTATAATCAGATTAACCTTTACCACATCAAGGAATGACACTATGCGAATTTTATCTACTGCACTTATTACAGCGCTTGCCATCACTGTGATAGCGGCTTGCTCTACCTCGCCAACAGGGCGCAGTCAGGTTAAATTATTTTCCTCTGACAGACTCAACTCGATGGGCAGCCAGACATTCGCATCATTAAAAACAGAACAAAAAGTCTCAACTAAACGCATAGAAAATCAATATGTGCAATGTATCGCTGACGCACTTATCCCATTTATCCCTGCGGGTACGTTTGATGGCGAATGGGAAGTCGTAGTCTTTGATGATGAACAGATTAATGCATTTGCCTTACCTGGCGGCAAAATTGGCGTCTATACGGGTATTTTAAAAGTCGCTCAAACGCCGGATCAATTAGCATCGGTCATGGGCCATGAAATTGGTCATGTCATTGCTGAGCATGGTAACGAGAGAATGTCGATTGCGACCCTATCAAACCTTGGTCTACAAATTACGAACGTCGGTCTAAAAAGCGCAGGTGTCACCGATAGTAATCAAGCACTGATGATGGCTGGCGCGGGACTGCTCGCTCAGTATGGTGTGAACTTACCTTTTAGTCGTGCACACGAATCAGAATCTGATTTAATCGGCTTACAACTCATGGCTAAAGCGGGATTTGATCCCAATGCCGCGCCACAACTGTGGGAAAATATGGCAGCAGCAACAGCAGGTAAAGCGCCACCAGAGTGGCAATCGACTCACCCATCTCATGACACTCGCATAGCAGATTTAAAAGCCGCTATTCCATCTGTGATGCCTGACTATTTAGCGGTTACAAAGAAGCCTAATTGTAAACCTTAACTCCCTCACAAGTTATATAAAAAAGGAGCATTTAAGCTCCTTTTTTACGTGCTGACGACTTAAATCACTCCGATATTTCAGTCGGCTTAATTAACCACTCTTTGCCTTTGAGCATACCTTGCCAATAAATCGGAGGTAACAGTTTTTCTTTTAACAGCCACGCTAATCGCGAAGGCTTAGTGCTATCGAGTAACCATGTCGGGAAAGTCGGTAACATAGTACCGCCATAACCAAACTCAGCTAATACAATTTTACCTTTTTCAACCGTCAACGGGCATGAGCCATAGCCATTATAAATGGTACGTTTTACTTTGTAGCCCATATCATGTAACACATTTCCTGCTACCACTGGCGCTTGCATTCTAGCGGCAGCTGCGGTTTTAGCATTAGGTGCGTTCATCACATCACCTAAGCTATATATATCTGGAAAATGCTTATGTTGCAGTGTCGCTTGATCGACATCAACCCAACCATTGTCATCGACTAACGGGCTGACTTTGATAAAATCAGGTGCTGATTGGGGCGGAGCAACGTGCAACATATCAAACTTTTTCTCTATCAGCTCAGCGCTTGCATCTGGCCCAATTTGTTCAAAATACGCCGTTTTATTTGGACCATCGACTTTTACCAAGTTATGGAAAAAGTGCAAATTGGCATTATATTTTTCTACGTAGCTCATCAATGCAGGAACATATTCTTTAACACCAAACAACACGCCTCCGGCATTACAAAAATCCACCTCAATGTCTTTCAGAACGCCGCTTGATAACCAATGATCGCAAGATAAGTACATGGCTTTCTGTGGCGCACCAGCACACTTAATTGGCATTGGCGGTTGGGTAAATAACGCTTTACCAGATTTGCACTGTTGCACTAACTCCCAAGTGTAAGGAGCTAAATCGAAGCGATAATTGGACGTCACGCCATTTTTACCTAACGTCTGGGTTAACCCTTCGATTTTATCCCAATCTAATTTTAATCCCGGACACACAATCAATTTATCATAAGCAATGGTATGACAACCGTCCAATAAAACTCGCTTCGCCTTTGGTTCAAATGCTGCGACGGCATGCTTGAGCCAAGTCACGCCTTTAGGGATCAACGAGGACATAGTTTTGACCGTTTCTTCAGAGGTAAATACCCCCGCGCCCACTAGCGTCCAGCCCGGTTGATAATAATGAATATCTGCAGGATCGATTACGGCAATTTTGACGTTAGGTGCACGCTCTAAGATACTGGAGCAAACTGATATACCCGCTGCACCAGCTCCCACCACCACGATATCAAACGTTTGGTCGTTACTATCGCTCGGTGTCTTACCGCCATTAACAATACGTCGTACTACACCTGACATATCGTAGCCCGCTAATTTTGTAGTATGGAGTATTTCACTCGTGGTTAATTCATCTGCTCTAGCGAGTGCCCATAACGTAGTAGAGCGAGTGCCAGTGCGGCAATACGCAAACATGGGTGAAGGAAGTGTATCAAGGTGCGTCTTAAATAATGCCGCATCTTCATCCATTACTTTACCACTAATGACAGGTTGGTATACGATCTCTATCCCAAGTGCTTCGGCTGCTTTTTGGATTTCAGTAAAACTCACCTGATCAGCCCCTTCTCCATCAGGACGATGACATACAATAGACTTAAAACCTAAATCGAAAATCGTTTGTACATCTTCGATACTGATTTGTGGTGAAACTGAAATGTGTTTGTTTATGTATCTGATATCCATAACCTGCCCCTACAATGCGTTAACTGGGATTTTAATATACTGTAAGCCGTTTTCCGATTTCACACCAAAATCGCCTAAACGAAGATTGGTTTGAATAGATGGAAACAATAACTTAGGTACAGCCAAAGTGGCATCGCGTGCTTCGCGTTTGGCCACATATTCAGCAAACACTGTATCAGGTTTAATTTGAATATTATTGGCTTTTTCATCAGCAATACTTACCACAGATATCGCTTCTTCACCTTCGTCCGGATAGTCATGACATAAGTACACTTGAGTATCTTCAGGTAGTGTATAAAAACGTTGTACCGTTTTAAATAAATCAGCCGCACTACCACCAGGAAAGTCGCAACGTGCCGTACCTAAATGTGGTGCAAACATGGTATCACCAACAAAAATAGCTTTATTATCGGCACAGTAATAACTCGCACAAGCAGGAGTGTGTCCTGGGGTTAGCCAGGTTGTTAGCGTAATATTACCGATCTTGATTGTATCGCCTTCATCCAATAACACATCAAATTGCTCACCGGTAATTGGCGTATCCACTTGATTGCTAAACATCGGTACCCAGATTGCCAATACATCGACAATCCCTTTACCCATAGCTGTTTGACCACCAATATGTGTCTTCAAGTAACTAGAGGCAGTAATATGATCGGCGTGAATATGCGATTCTAAAATCCACTCATTGGTTAAGTCGTGTTCTTTAATATATGCAATCACAGCATCGGCACTCGACGTTTTGACTGAACCCGAAAAATGGTCATAATCTAATACCGAATCTATGACGGCACATTTTTTTGTCGATTCATCCACAACAATATGAGTAAAAGTGGCGGTAGCATTATCATGAAACGTTTTTACTAACATGGTTGGCTCCTTTAAAGTAATTCTTTAACAAAAATTAAGGTTGCGATGATCAGAGTAAAATAAGCAAAGCCTTTTTGTAGCTTATCTCCATCTAAGCGATCTGCGATTTTGGTTGCGATCCACATACCTATCAATGTGCAGGCAATTAACGAACCGATTAAGCTTAAATCAATATCAATACCAGCCTGTAAGTCACCGGTAAATCCAATCAGGGACTTTAACGCAATAATTAATAAGGATGCGCCGACTGCTTTTTTCATTTCCATGCCCATTAACAATACTAATGCCGGAATAATTAAGAAACCACCACCAGCTCCGAGCATGCCTGTCGCCATACCAACTAACGCCCCTTCGGCAACAATTAGTAAGGGATTGTGTGAACCTGATTGTTGGGTGTTCGCTGATTGTTTTTTGGTTAACATCATAATGGCAGCTGCGAGCATTAACACGCCGAATGCCACCATAATTAACATATCTTTGCGTAATACAAATGGCGTTTCTAGCAACACATCGGGTATCGCTGGCATGATAAAAGCACGAGTCACATAAACAGCGATTATAGAGGGAATGGCAAAAATAATCGCGGCCTTCATCTCGATTAACCCTTGGCGATAATAACTTATTGCGCCAAACGCCGCGGTAAAGCCAACGATCAATAATGAATATCCCGTCGCAGTACTCGGCTCTACACCCAATAAGTAAACGAGTATCGGAACGGTTAGAATAGAACCACCACCACCGATGGTGCCTAATACTACCCCCATCAATACTGCCGCCATGAATCCTAATATGATCATTTATACTTAGCCTATTTGCTGATTAATCTAGTTATAATATATAACCAGATGAAATATAAGCAAGTCACTAGTTAGACTATATATACATAAAAAAACTATGTTAATACCGTTTTGATATATCATGTTTAAACCCTTGATATATTAGCAAGTGCTAATATAATATAAGAATGAAAAACATTGAAAACCTTTATAAGTCAGCGAGTAAAGCTGAAGCAAAACTAAAATCATTAGCCAACTCTAATCGGTTAATGCTCTTGTGTTTGCTGCAAGACGCGCCAAAAGATGTCAGCTCGTTAGTGCTCGCTAGTGGTTTATCACAATCGGTCGTGTCGCAACATTTAGCTAAATTAAAAGAAGCTGAAGTCGTCACGGCAGAAAAAGAAGGCAAGTCAATTATTTACAAAATTACCGATCCGGTGACGCAATCAATCTTAGCGTCACTGTATCTCGCTTATTGTTATCCCAATTAAAGAGAACTAAATCTATGTCATATCAATCAATTAACAGCGTTGATGCTGAACAATTATTAGCAAATAACGAAGCCGTTTTAGTCGATGTCCGAGAACCTGCAGAGCACCGTCAAGCCAATATTACTAAGGCACATTTAAAGCCATTAAGTAATCTAAATTTAGATGGCATTGATACGACTAACAAAAAAGTCATTATCCATTGTCAAAAAGGAATGCGTGGTCAAAAGGCCTGTCAAACATTGGTTGAACAGCACCCTGATACGACATTTTATAATCTTGAAGGCGGTATTATCGCTTGGGAAGATGCGGGTATGGCAATAAACAAAACTAATTCTGCATTTTTACCTCTTGACCGCCAAGTTCAATTGACCATAGGTACGGGTGTATTAACTGGGGTAATCTTATCCCAGACTATAGATCCTAATTTCATCTGGTTATCAGGATTTTTTGGCGCAGGAATGATGATGGCTGGTATTACTGGTTTTTGTGGACTAGGTCGCTTAATGGCCATTATGCCTTGGAATAAATAAGGTCAATCGCACCAACGATATGCGCGCTAAGGGCTGGCGCGCATACCGCTAAAATTACTTATCTAAATGCACATCCATTTGTGGGTATGGAATTGAAATCCCTTCTGCATCAAAGCGTAATTTAACCGCTTCAGTGAAATCAAATTTCAAGCCCCAATAATCAGAAGATTTAACCCAAGGACGAACAATAAAGTTTACTGAACTGTCAGCTAATGCGCCCACTGCAACTTTATAAGCAGGATCTTTTAATACTCGAGGATCAGCATCTAACATAGACTCCAGAACCTTTTTAGCTTTCAACAAATCATCGCCATAACCAATGCCAAACTCCATATCGACACGGCGTGTGTCTTTTGCGGAATAATTAGTAATGTTATCACTGTATATTTTGCCATTCGGGACAATAATTTCTTTATTATCTCCAGTGTTCATGATGGTGGAAAAGATACCAATTGTTTTGACTGAACCTGAAACGCCCGCAGCATCAATAAAATCACCAGCTTTGAATGGGCGAAACACCAATAACATAACGCCGGCGGCAAAGTTTTGCAGCGACCCTTGTAATGACAAACCAATCGCTAGACCTGCAGCACCTAATATAGCCACTAGCGAGGTGGTATCTACACCTAATTGATCTAATGACGCGACAATAACAAATAGCATCAAAATCGCATTGACGATGGATTTTAAGAAATCGATTAACATATCGTCATATTTTGATTTGGCCATGATCTTACCAAATAGGCCAACCAGAACCTTCGCTACGATTTTACCGATCACATATATAACTATCGCCAGTACAATATTGATGCCCCAAGGCATAACATAAGTATCAATAAAATTTTGTAGATCGAACCTAGCAATGGCATCGCCAGCTCCCATTACTTGCTCCGTGACCGATTGAGTCGGAGGTGGTTGTGTGGCAGGTTGCTCCGCCGGTGCAGTTTGTAATGTTGCTGTCAACATTGATAATAAAGACATCGTGTTTTCCTTGAATATTCGTAATGAGAAATTCTCGTGTGGTTACGAGATGCTGTGTTATCCATAACCTGTAATGTAAGTTAGCTAATTTATAATTTTTTGCAAACAAAAATTGTTTTAGATACAAATAACTTACCGCTATTTTGTCATTTATTTTTACATATTTATTTGTATTCCTGCCAATCTAGTCTAAATTTCAATATAACTTTACAAGTTGTTGCAAACTCAACTCATTCAATTCTAGCTAGTGCATTTACATCTGCAGCGCAATGTAGATTGTTGGACTACGAATTATTTAAAAGGACTTTATGATGTTCTATCTAATAGGTTTATGTATTGTCGTCGTGGCCTTGCTCGTGTTTAGTTTAACCTCGGATAAAGGGCGTAACACCATACATGCAAGGGATAGCGCTGCCACCAAATATAATCAAGCCATCACCCCAAAGAATACCGAGACTTCTTCTTTCAGCGTTAAAAATTAGCAGTAGCGCCCCAAATCGCGTATTGGTACAATTACCAAAAAATACTATTAAGCCATTATGCGAATCCCTAGAGTCTTTGTTTCAGGCGACATTTGTGTCGATAATATTTACACCTTAGAAAATGATGCCGCGCATCATTTAATTAATGTCTTGCGCATCAAACAAGATCAACCCATTGTGCTTTTTAATGGTGATGGCAATGAATATTCTGCCATTGTTAATGAAGTACAAAAACGAAAATTGATCGTGAATGTTGATGCCAAACTTGCTCTGGCTGTCGAGTCGCGTTTTCCCATTCATCTTGGACAAGGCATTGCCAAAGGTGATCGCATGGAAACCGTATTACAAAAAGCAACTGAGCTAGGTGTCACCGAAATCACTCCGATTATCACTGAACGCTGTAATGTAAAGTTATCAGCAGAACGTTGGGAGAAAAAATCCGCTCAATGGGAAAAAATCATCATCGGAGCATGTGAGCAATCAGGCCGAAATGTCCTACCCATATTGCATCCACCTATTACATTAACCCAGTGGTGCAAACAATCAACTGAACAGTATCGCATTACGTTTGATCCCCACGCTCAACAACATTTACAAGCCTTACCCGTTAATCAACATGGTGTTCGCATACTCATAGGCCCTGAGGGTGGATTAAGTGAAGCAGAAACCTATGCTGCTGAGCAAACAGGATTTAACACAGTTAAAATAGGCCCTCGAGTGTTACGTACAGAAACAGCTGCGATTGCTTCAATCGCGATTATTCAAGCTCAATATGGAGATCTCACACTATGAGTCTACGCATCGCGATTGTTATGGATCCAATTGCCAATATTACCCCTTATAAAGATACGTCTTTTGCGTTATGCCTTGAAGCTCAACGCAGAGGGTATGAGATCAGCTATATCGAGATGCAAGATCTGTTTATTGATAATGGTATCCCTTATGCATTAACTCGCTCATTAAGTGTGATTGACCGCGAAACAGATTTTTATACCTTGGGCGAACAACAAACTCAGCTCTTAGGAGATTTTGATGCATTGCTGATGCGCAAAGATCCCCCTGTAGATGACCAGTTCATCTACGCAACACATATATTTGAACTTGCGGAGCAATATGGCGTAGTTGTGGTTAACAAAGCGCAAGCGCTCCGCGACTTTAATGAAAAGCTCTTCACTGCATATTTCCCTGATTTAATTCCTGACACACTAGTCACACGTAGTAAAGAATTAGCCAAAGCATTTCATGCTAAACATCAAGATATTATCTGTAAGCCATTAGATGGTATGGGTGGAGCGTCGATATTTAGAATAAAAGAAGATGCGAATAACTTAGGTGTGGTCATTGAAACCCTGACCCAAAATGGACAAAAACTGGCGATGTTTCAAGCTTATTTGCCAGCGATAAAAGAGGGCGATAAACGCGTGCTCATTGTCAATGGTGAAGTCATGGACTATTGTCTTGCTCGTTTACCTCAAGGTACTGAAACACGTGGTAATTTGGCTGCTGGAGGCATTGGCCGTCCACAACCGATTAGTACGAGCGATCGTGCATTAGCCGAAGCAATCGCACCTAAACTATTACAACACGGGATTTTATTTGTCGGCTTAGATGTCATTGGTGATCGCGTTACTGAAATCAACATTACTTCCCCCACTTGTGTGCGTGAAATAGAAAAAGCCTCAGGTGTAAATATTTGTGGTAAGTTATTTGATGCCGTCGCTCAACGTGTCGCGGCTAAACAAAACCAATAGGAACGTCACTATTCATGACTAGTTTTGCCAATCATTTACTCATTGCGATGCCAGCAATGCAAGACCCAGCCTTCGCACGTACAGTGATATATATCTGTGAGCACAGTAAAGATGGGGCAATGGGTGTGGTCATTAATACACCTATTGAGATGAACCTTAAAGAAATGGTTGACCAAGCGGCCCCAGGCTCCGATGTTTGCGACACGAAAGGCGAGCAAATTATTGTCAAAGGCGGACCTGTCAGTCCTGATAGAGGTTTTATTTTGCATTATCCACAAGGTGAGTGGGAAGGCAGTATGCCAATAAATGACGAATTTACCGTAACGACTTCAAAAGACATCGTGGAATGTATTGGTAATGAACGCGGCCCCGAAAAACAAGTTATTGCATTGGGATATGCCGGTTGGTCTCCTGGACAGCTCGAAGAAGAACTAACGGATAATGCATGGTTGGTGATCCCAGCGACACATGAATTAGTCTTTGATACCCCCTTGCATGACCGATGGAATCGTTCGATTAAAGCTCTTGGCATTGAACCTTGGCAGCTTACAGAACATGTAGGTCACGCTTAGTGAGTACTTACTTAGCATTTGACTTCGGAACTAAAAGTATTGGTGTGGCAATCGGCCAAACCATTACAGGTACAGCCCAACCGCTTGCTGCAATAAAAGCAAATGATGGTATTCCAAATTGGGATGACATTACAAAATTACATGCCCAATGGTTACCGACTGCGATGCTGGTTGGCTTGCCACTGAATATGGATGGTAGCGAACAAGAGATGACGTTACGTGCGCGTAAGTTTGGGCGCCGTATTGCCGCACGTTGCAAATCCCAAGTATTTGAAGTCGATGAGCGCTTGACGACAACCGATGCTAAGTCGCGTTTATTTGAACTGGGTGGCTACAAAAAACTCAGCAAAGAAAAGGTCGATAGTGTCTCTGCATGTGTGATTTTTGAAGCCTGGTGCGAAACTCAAGGCTAGCATCCGCTACTGCGTCGGCAACTGCGTCCGCAATTACCGCGTTGTTTGACACGACCAACAGATACCAAAATTAGCTTCATTGTCTGCCTGACATTCGCTGCATTGCCAGTCCTCATCGTCGGTCAAAGCACATTGCTCAGCCAAAAAATCATCGACCAGTTGTTGCGCTTTAGGCCGCCACGACTCATCAACAAGCCAGACTTCGACACCACTATCTATCGGTGATAGCTCGCCGATAGCTCCTTGGGCAAAATCATTTTTGATCACACAAGGGATCTGCGCATCATCGAGTAACTGTTTAATCTGATAGACTTTGAACACTTGTGCATCATAATAAAATACCGGCACGCCAATTCCTTAGTTTTAGTCCATATCAATGGAAACATTAGATAATGATCCTAGACTATTCCCCGCCTTTTCATCAAGCTTTATCATCAGACGTAAATCATTAGGTGAATCAGCATGGTGCAATGCTTGCTCTAACGAAATGCGATTATCGCGATACAATGCCATTAATGCCATATCAAATGTTTGCATGCCCATTTCTTTGCCTTTGGTCATCGCGTCTTTTAAGCCCGTCATTTCATTGCGCTGGATTAAATCACTAATCAAAGGCGAATTAAGCAACACTTCAATCGCTGCAACACGGCCTTTGCCATCAATCGTGGGCACTAGCTGCTGCGCTACAATCGCACGAATATTTAGGCTCAGATCAAAACGCAACTTATCATGCATATCTTTGGGCGCTAAATGCATAATACGCTCTATCGCTTGGTTGGCATTATTAGCGTGTAATGTCGCCACACACAGGTGACCCGTATCGGCAAAAGACATGGCGTATTCCATCGTTTCCATCGAACGGATCTCGCCAATTAAAATGACATCTGGCGCTTGGCGTAACGAGCTTTTGAGGGCATCGTCAAACGAGTGCGTATCAATACCTACTTCGCGTTGGGTCACCACACATTGTTGGTGTTCATGCACAAATTCAATCGGATCTTCGATGGTTAAAATATGCCCTGAGGATTGTTTATTGCGATGATCGATCAGCGCAGCCAATGATGTCGATTTACCTGTCCCCGTCCCCCCCACAAATAACACTAATCCGCGTTTAGCCATGATGATATTTTTTAATACGTCGGGCAAACCAAGATCATCGGCTTGTGGTATATCGGTCACGATCCGACGCACCACCATCCCCGGCATATCGCGTTGCCAAAAAGCTGAGCAACGAAAGCGGCCAATACCATCTAATGCAATCGCAAAATTACATTCTTTATCGGTCTTAAATTGATGCAAGTTTTCTGGCGTCATCGCTTCTTGAATCAACTCATAAGCATCTTGGGTAGTTAACACCGACTCAGCAATATTGGTCATGCGGCCATTAATTTTGGCACTAACAGGACGACCTACGGTAATAAATACATCCGATGCCCCTTGAGTCACCATATTTTGTAAATGTTGCTCTAAATACACACGTGACTCCTAAAAATTGGTCGATTGCTGCTTGTCTTTGGATAATTTATTGGCATCTTCTTGGGTAATTTGCCCTTGTGCTACCAAGCGTTGTAAACATTGATCCATAGTTTGCATGCCATGATTTTGGCCGGTTTGGATAATCGAATACATTTGTGGTACTTTGTCTTCACGGATCAAGTTACGAATTGCCGGTACGCCCACCATAATTTCATGCGCAGCGACTCGCCCTCCTCCGACTTTTTTCAACAGATTTTGTGAGATCACCGCACGTAAACTCTCGGATAACATGGAACGAACCATGGATTTTTCGGCGGCAGGAAATACATCAATAATGCGATCGATTGTTTTGGGTGCTGAATTGGTGTGTAAGGTACCAAATACCAAATGGCCCGTTTCCGCAGCAGAGATTGCCAAGCGAATCGTTTCTAAATCTCGCAACTCTCCAACTAAAATTACATCGGGATCTTCGCGCAACGCCGAGCGCAAAGCATTAGCAAAGCTTTTGGTATCGCGATGCACTTCGCGCTGATTCATTAGACACAGCTTGTTGTCATGGACAAACTCAATCGGGTCTTCGATCGTTAAAATATGCTCGCGTTTATGCGTGTTAATGTAATCAATCATCGCCGCTAAGGTCGTCGATTTGCCTGAGCCGGTTGCGCCGGTAATCAGCACAATGCCAGTGGGTTGATTTAAGATTTCTTTAAATATCGCAGGCGCACCGAGTTCATCTAAACTTAACACCTTACTAGGTATGGTTCTAAGTACCGCCGCCGCACCACGATTTTGCATGAAGGCGTTAACCCGAAAACGCGCAAGATCATTGACTTCAAAAGAAAAATCCACTTCGAGGTTTTCTTCGTATTCTTTGCGTTGCATATCATTCATGATTTCATAAATGAGATTTTGCACTTGTTGATGCTCGAGTTCAGGAATGTTTAACCGACGCATTTCGCCATCGACTCGGATCATCGGAGGCAAACCAGCAGATAAATGCAAATCTGATGCATTATTTTTGACACTAAAAGCTAAAAGTTCGGTAATATCCATGTTGTTACTCTACTTAAATTCATTAATTAAAAATCAGGCCAATGTCGAATACTATTGCAAACCACTTGGAAAACACACTGTACCAAATATCTGTTGCGGCAAAACTAGCCCAACGTGATCCCGCTACCATCCAATTATTAGCGGTAAGCAAAACTAAACCCGTATCGGATTTAGTACTTGCGTATCAAGCAGGACAACGCCACTTCGGAGAAAACTATGTGCAAGAGGGTGTGGAAAAGACTTTAGCTCTCGCGCATTTAAATGACATCATCTGGCATTTTATCGGCCCCATTCAGTCAAATAAGAGTAAATTTATTGCCCAGCACTTTGCTTGGTGCCACAGTATAGACCGCTTAAAAATCGCACAGCGCTTAAATAATCAGCGTTTGCCGTCCCAAGCCCCCTTGCAAATTTGTATTCAAATCAATATTGATAATGAAGCATCCAAAGCAGGTATTGCTCCTGAGGACTTGATGTCGATTGCTGCTGAAATCGAACAAATGGAACATTTGACGTTGCGTGGTATTATGGCAATCCCTAAAGCATCAGATGATTATGCCACTCAATTATCTAGTTTTGGCCGTCTTGCTGCACTGTATGAGCAGCTCAAAACACGCTATCCTCAAGTCGATACCCTCTCTATGGGAATGAGTGGCGACCTCAATGCCGCTATCGCGTCAGGCTCTACTATGGTGAGAGTGGGAACAGGGATCTTTGGCAAGCGCCAATAAAATAATCAATAAACACGTGATGTTTACCTTTTATATTTTTCGAGAACGGAGTCACTATGCCTCAAACCAATAGCTTACAATCACCAACACCACAAAAGAGTTCATTTGCCCCAGTCAAAATTGCATTCATCGGTGCAGGCAATATGACTCAAGCGATTATCAAAGGTATGGTTGCCAATGGATACCCAGCCGATTTAATTATGGCAACCAACCCCAGCATGCCAAAGTTGACAGCCTTACACGAGCAAACTGGTTGCCATATAAGCCAAGACAACGCAGCCGCATTATCCTTTGCATCAACGATTGTACTTGCCGTCAAACCACAGATACTCTCCCAGGTTTGTGCAGACCTACCCGCTACTGATATAGACAACACTGGGTTTATTTCCATCGCAGCAGGCGTGAGCATTGAGCGTCTACGTGAAATGCTAGGAAATAAATACTCAATAGTCCGAACTATGCCTAACACCCCCTCTTCCATCGGTATGGGTATGACCGGGTTGTATGCTCCAATAGACACCCCGCAATCCTTAAAAGATTGTGCCGAATATGTATTGGCACAGGTAGGTGACATATTGTGGGTGGCGCAAGAGAATGATATCAACACAGTCATTGCTGCTGCGGGCTCTTCGCCTGCTTATGTTTTTTTATTCGCCGAAGCGATGCAAGCAAAAACCCAAGAATTAGGCTTATCAGCAGCCGATGCCAAACGTCTTGTCGCGCAAGCACTGGCGGGAGCTGGCGCTATGTTATTGGCTAATCCCGATACTGACTTTGGTACGCTGCGCGAACGCGTGACGTCTAAAGGCGGCACAACGGCACAAGCAATTGATCATTTCAATCAAGCGCAACTTGCCGATATAATAGCTGGCGCAATGCAAGCGGCTGTGGATAGAGCCGAAGTCATGCAAGCGAGTATGTAATTTTTAACCTTCACCGGTAAACCTCAATAGGATTTTTATGAGTGCTTCATTTTTTTTAGTTGATACGCTTTTTAATTTGTACCTGATGGTCGTCATTTTACGCTTATGGTTACAATTTGTGCGTGCTGATTTTTATAACCCATTTTCGCAGTTTGTTGTAAAAGCAACACAACCGGTTGTTGCGCCTTTACGCCGTATCATCCCGTCAATGGGTGCCTTTGATACCGCGACCTTTGTATTTGCCTTATTTATTGCATGCGCCAAGATCACCGTCATCAGCCTGTTTTTCTCGAATGCTGCATTTAACCCTATAGCAGTGCTGATTATTGGCAGTATCACATTACTCAAACAGTTTTTATCATTGATTTTTTGGATGCTAATCTTACGTGCGATTTTGAGCTGGGTATCTCAAGGAGGCAACCCATTTGAATATGTATTGTCACAATTGACCGAGCCGTTGCTTGCGCCTATCCGTAAAATTATCCCTCCAATTGGTGGCTTGGATTTATCGGTGTTGATTGCAATTATCGCATTACAATTTATACAATTGTTGTTGCAGGATTTAATTGGACCGTTTTAATTTCTAAAAGCCACTTTAAATACACAAATACACAAATACATAAAAGGTGAGTTCATGCACATTCGATATTTTCTAACCACAGTCATCATGACATTGAGTTTATTGTTAGGTATGAGTCATCACGCTCAGGCAGAGCAAAAAATGACGTTAGGCAAGTGGGATGTGCATTATATTGTATTTGATACCACCTTTTTGACTCCAGAGATAGCCAAAGCAAATGGAATAGTACGCAGTAAATACAATGCACTAGTCAACATATCAGTGTTAGATAGCGAATCGCAGGTAGCCCAACGGGTAGATGTTAGTGGAACGGCGAGAAACCTAATTGGTACGACTAAGGAGCTAAAATTTAAGCGCGTGATTGATGGCGACGCTATCTATTATCTCGCTTCGTTGTCTTTCCGCCACGGCGAAAATTACACCTTTGATGTTACTATTCGACAAGTAACTGAATCGCAAACACTGACCTTTAAACATGAGATGTTTGTCGATTAAACATTGAAAGCCCCTCAAACACATTTTTCATAGATAAAAACAAATGGATACATAGATAAACCTGTCCAATTATTTTACAACTATCTATATCCCCCAAAAAAATAAACTTACATTTCATAAGGTTATTAAATGGAACATTTATTGCTTTAAGTATGTTGATTAGCTGGATGCCTGTAGTACTTCCATAATTTCAACTAACTTACGAACACTAGGATAGTGCAATGAATAATAAATTTAAGGAACTTTTTTCTAAGGCTGCATTGAGCACATTGTTATTAGCATCAGCCGGTGCACTGCAAACCTCACAAGCCTCTGTATTACTCTCTGGTTGGGATACATCACCCTCTGCGACTAGCATTTATGGCCAAATCGCCATGCCCAAAAATGATGACCAATCTAGTCGATATTTTAGCTTTGATGAATTCACAGAGCTGAATTTTGACTCGGGTATCAACTTTTTTGGCAATACCTACAATGGGTTTTACGTAAATAATAATGGTAATATTACATTTCAAAGCCCATTAAGCACCTTTACTCCCAACGCATTCCCACAAACTAACCAACCTATGATCGCCCCTTATTGGGCTGATGTAGATACTCGTTGTACTGCTTGCGGTAACGTATATCTAGGAGCATCAGATGCCGATACTATGGTCTTTACGTGGGATTCAGTCGGTGTTTATAGTATGAATGCGTCAACGACCAATACCTTCCAATTGGTATTGATTGACCGAGCAGATGAAGGTGCTGGCAACTTTGATGTTCAGTTTCGCTATGAGGACATTAACTGGACAACTGGCAGCGCTTCCTCTGGGATCCCCGCTCAAGCCGGTTATGATGCAGGTGATAGTACCAACTTCTTTACCTTACCCGGCTCTCGCACGGCAGCGATAGCCAATCTAGACGAGATTAATAGTAATACAACTACCCCTGGCATTTGGAATTTTGCTATCCGTGAAGGTGCATTACCTGGCGCATCTCCTGCTAACCCAATCATGCCTGTGGTAGATCCATCTAACCCAACCAATTTTCATTTTTAATTTGAGGTTATCGATCCTAACACGCGTATCTTTATCGATCCGGATGTGGCCATCGGATATGACTATATCGTAAACTCTGGACCTAATTTTGCTTCGGTATTATTACCTACAGGCTTTGACGATAATCTATTTGATTTATGGTTGTGGGATAGTTTAGTCGGTGATTGGTTTGATGCAAGTATCGAAATCACTGGTGGTATTGCGTATAACTTTGCCAATGCTGTCGACCGTTTTCGAATCTTAGGTATTGATATCAGTAATATGGTAGACCCAACAGTAACTGATGCATTTATCACGGGTTTAACATTTGATACTTCTGGCTCGTTAAACATGGATCAAATTGCGGTAACTCAATTTGTTAATACTGGCCCTGGACCTAACCCTGTTAGCGCACCAAGCACGCTGGCGATATTATTGACAAGTGGGTTATTGATATTTTCGAGAAGACGTAAACTACACTAACCTCATTATTAACACCGCAAGTGTAAATGTAAAAGAAAGTATAAGGGGATTGCATCAATCCCCTTTTTTTAAGGATCAAATCCATGAGTCAATTCCATGCAACAATGTCAATTTCACCTTGCTCTAGCTCGCTTCGAAAGATTTTCAGCCCAGGGCTATTTAGCGTATTATTGGGTGTGTTGTTCTGCGGATTGGTTAACGGAACATCTCATGCTCAGACCATAAAAAGTGAAACATTCGGTTCCTGGAGTGTCAGCTGTGGTCCACAAAATTGTGCGATGACCCAATTAGTTGCCAAGGATGAAGCGGCAAAACAAGTCATGTTAGGCGTGTCGATTAACTATGCCTTTGCTAGTGAATATGGCGTGTTAATGGTTAGATTACCTGCGAACATCAACAAAAAAAGTGGACTAGGAATCAAAGTCGATGACCATCCTGCGATTCAATTACCTATTTCCCAGTGCACTCCAGCTGCGTGTCAGTCCATTATCAAAATTGACCAAAAACTCTTAAAAGAATTTTCCTCAGGAACAGTCGCAAAATTTGCTTATGCAACCAAAGGACAACAAATGATATTACCTATATCATTGAGCCAATTTAAACAGGCTTATGCGTCACTCTCCGCCGAACATTTGCGCCGTAATAAAGACTAAACTATAGTTATAATTGCTGATGTTGACCTGCTCCAATTAATAATTGTAAGCATTGGTCTGGGTTTAGCTGAGTAAAATCATCACTCGCTAACCCCATGTTGCTGAGGGTGTCGTCAACCGCTTTGGAGTTACCAGCGTAGCCCATCGCCCAATGACTAAATAATGTGTCTTCAATACTCGTTTGTGAAATAACCTGCAAATCATCATGGCGAAAATCATCCGCTATCTTATTATATATGTGCTGCACGGTTTGTTCTTCACCTTCTAAGGCTTGCAAAAAATACTTGGAGTTGTAAAACAACATACCGCAGACACCCAACGCGTAGTTTTTACTGCGCGCCGTTTCTAGTATTTGTTTGACATCAGACAGTCGTAAATCAAGATCGGCATGGCTAGAGTAAATTAGTCGAATCAGTCCCATTAGCTATTGCTCCTTGTGCATTCCAAACATAAAGAATATCGGCCTCAAGTCGATAATCTTGATATAAACGATTTACTCTTCAGTATGGAATAAAACAATGAAGTTACAATGCTGCGTGTTAAGTGAACTGGATGCCTCACCACTCAACGATGGAATTAATTCAATCTTGAATGAGCATTTTGATATTTTGCATCTCGCTTTAAATGAGTCACCAAGAGCTATTAAAAAACACCTCCTTAATCTAGCGCAATTGCATTTGGTCATAGTGATTAACGACGAGCTTTCGAACTCAATACTATCTTTACTAGCAATGCTCAAAAAGAAACGTCATTTTGCGACGGCACACATTGGCGATGCGTCGATAAACAACGACAAAGTTATCGATTGGCAGCAACCGCAGACTAGTCTCGCACACACTCAATCATTACAAATAATGCTAATCTATCTTGCTAAAGCGGCACAAAACCAACAAAACGATGCGCGAGTTCAAGCAGCCAAAATCAACCTGTTGACGCAATTGACACAACTTACCCGTTCTGAGATAAGCACTCAGCATTGCGTCGAAATGATCTGTGATAGTTTATCTCAGCTATGCCAAAGCGAATACATTGGGATCTATGACGAGTATTTAAATGCACAATTTTTATTACTTAATGAAGAACTATTGATCCCTGCATCTCCGTGCATTCAAGAAGCCATTAATGAACAAAAAGTAAAAGTATCTTTTTCTGAAACTAGTCCGGACATTTGTGCTTTGAAACAACTAGACCCAACCATTGCAGGTAGCCTTACTTTCCCTATCTTGTGTAATGATCAAGTCGTGAGTGTTATCCAATGTTATCTTCGTCAATCAATGCTCGATACCATCACACTCGATACGCTTTCGCTAATTGAACAAGCCTGTCACCAATTACGCATTATTTTAGAGCGTCTATCCGCCCAGCAAGCATTAGAACAGCAGCATGCCGAACTGACCCAAACTTTAGCGGATTTACACTCAACTAAAGCGCAGTTGTATCAAACCGAGAAACTCGCGGCTATAGGTCAATTAGCCGCAGGGATCGCTCATGAAATTAATAACCCATTAGCGTTTGTCGCATCTAATTTTCAGTCATTGATGAGTTATGTCAATACGATGGGTAAAGTACTCAACGAGCATGCTAGTTTTCTCAACAGCATAAAATCCGTTGCAGCGCAAGAAATTGACTTTAGTGGAATAGAAACAACCTGTGAACAATCAAATGTAAACTTTATTTTAGAAGATGTAGATGATTTAGTCGCAGATTCTCAAGATGGTCTCAATCGTATTCGTGAGATCATCGATAATTTATTGTCGTTTAGTCGAAAAGATACGTCTGAGAAAGAAGAGTTTGATGTCCATGAAGGGATAATGTCTACCCTCAAGTTACTGCGGATCAAATTACAAAATGGCATTGCGATTACAACCGACTTCAAGAGTCGACGACGATTAGTTTGTAAAGCGGGACTGCTCAATCAGGTATTTTTGAACCTTATCCAAAATGCTGCAGATGCACTTACGGATGGTTCGGACAAGCGTTTAAATGGCAAAAGTGAGGGTCAAAGTGCTGAAATTCGCATTAAAACCTGGGACACCCCGACGCATCTCCATCTTTCCTTTAGAGACAATGGGACAGGTATCCCTGAGGACGTTATTAATAAGATCTTTGACCCGTTTTTTACGACTAAAGATGTCAAAAAAGGTACGGGCCTTGGGTTATCAATATCTCATAGTATTATTGAGCAACACCAAGGCTCAATTACGATCAATTCAACATTAGGTGAATATACTGAGTTTTTGATTAGTTTACCGTTTGCGACAATTACGCAGGACGATCTTGCTCTAACCTAACAAAAACCAAACTCGTTGCGGTACTTTGTTCAGGCGCAAAACGATACCCAGCCGTATCAAACTCGCTCAGTTGAGCCACATTATCAATACGGTTTTGAATGATAAATCGCGCCATGAGACCACGGGCTTTCTTGGCGTAGAAACTAATGATTTTTACTTTACCGTTTTTCTCATCTTTAAATACCGGCGTAATAATTTGCGCATTTAGTGCTTTAGGTTTAACCGCTGAAAAATACTCGGTTGAGGCTAAGTTGACTAATATTTGTTGCTCTTGCTCAGCAAGGGTTTCATTCAAATTATCAGTAATCGTTTCTCCCCAGTATTCATAAAGGTTTTTACCTTTCTCAGTCGCCAGCTTAGTACCCATTTCTAAACGATAAGGCTGCATTAAATCAAGCGGTCTTAATACCCCATACAAACCTGACAAAATACGTAAATGTTGCTGAGCATAATCTAAATCTGTAGCGCTTAAGGAGCCAGTATCTAACCCAGTATACACATCGCCATTAAATGCAAAGGCCGCTTGGCGGGCATTTTCTGAGGTAAATGGCATCTCGAATGTCGCAAAACGCTCTGCGTTTAATAGTGCTAACTTATCACTGATCCCCATTAAACCAGATAAATCTGCAGGTGTGAGTGTTTGGCAAACCTTAAGCAACGATTGTGTATCGTCCAGTAAAGCCGGTTGACTAAACAACTCAGTCGTAACCGGCGTGGCGTAATCTAGATTTTTGGCTGGAGAAACAACAACTAACATCTACAGATTCCTTAATAATTATTTTGATATTTAACACATGTCACTTTAGTGAGATTTTAACATAAACTATGCTTTGATTTTAGTACTGCTTGCAATACATAACTGATCACCATAGTAATTATTTGTGTAATTACAATCTAATTGAACTTGTTCGTTCTGCGCTTTTGTAACTTTTCGGTTTAAATCCATAGTCACTCTTTGATTGGTTTGTTTATTATTTGATTTCATATTGAATACCCTCAGTAAAATTTTGATGATTACCCTTCTTGGGAAAATTAAGTATCCATGACAAATTAACTTACTGCCAATGAGAAAAAACAATCATATTCATCGCTTTATTCTCATTCAACCCTAGCCATTTTTTGGTGAGCAAGGTAATCTATGCACAATCACATATTCTAAGGATTATTATGTCTAATTTACTTACAGCACTTCGTGCTGTTACTACTGTTGTTGCCGATACCGGCGATGTTGATGCCATCAAAAAATATGAACCAGTTGATGCCACAACTAACCCTTCATTATTATTGAAAGCAGCTGATATTCCGCAATATTCAGTTATGATTGATGATGCGATTGCATGGGCAAAAACACAAAGCAATGACGCTGTACAGCAAGTTGCAGATGCAGCTGATAAGCTAGCAGTGTTAATCGGTAAAGAAATTGTCGCTGTTATCCCCGGTCGTATCTCTACTGAAGTAGACGCGCGTTTATCGTTTGATACTGCAGCGACTGTCGCCAAAGCACAAAAGCTTATCGCTATGTATGCCGACGAAGGGATCAGTAAAGATCGTATATTGATCAAAATGGCATCTACATGGGAAGGTATAAAAGCCGCTGAACAATTAGAGCAACAAGGTATCCAATGTAACCTTACCTTATTATTTTCTTTTGCCCAAGCGCGCGCATGTGCCGAAGCAAATGTATATTTAATTTCACCATTCGTAGGTCGAATTTTAGATTGGTACAAAAAATCCACTGGTCAAGATAGCTTCCCAGGCGCCACTGATCCTGGCGTACAGTCGGTTTCTAAAATCTATAATTACTATAAAGCACATGGCTACAAGACAGTTGTCATGGGTGCTAGCTTCCGTAACACCGACGAGATAATTGAACTTGCAGGTTGTGATCGTTTAACCATTGCTCCTGCACTATTAGAAGAATTAGCTAATACCCAAGGTGAGTTAACCGTTAAATTAAAAGATAACGGTGCGACTACCACTCCACCTGCAGCATTAACTGAAAGTGAATATCGCTGGGATATGAATGAAGATGCAATGGCAACCGAGAAACTAGCCGAAGGTATTCGTAACTTCACCGTTGATCAAATAAAACTTGAAGCATTGTTACAAGCTAAACTTTAATTCACACAAATAGATTGATAAGGATATAACGTTAAATGAGTATTTCTAAAAGTGCACCGTGGAAAACCTTAGCCGAGCTTGCACAAGCCAATCAGCATGCTCATATGCGCGATTGGTTCACTCAAGATCCGACACGTTCAGAAACATTTAATCAATCCGCTTGTGGGATAAATGTAGATTTTTCCAAGAATACGATTACCAATGCTATTTTTGACCAACTAATCGCATTGGCTGACACGGCAGGGGTTCAAGATGCTCGTGCCGCTATGTTTGCCGGTAGCCGTATTAATTACACCGAAGACCGTGCAGTTTTGCACACTGCTTTGCGTAATTTTGGTACGACTCCTGTTCTTGTGGAAGGCCAAGACGTATTACCTCAAGTACAAGCTACCCGCGCTAAAATTAAAGCCTTCACTGCAGCACTCCATGATGGTGTGCACACAGGTTACACCGGTAAAAAAATTACAGATGTGGTGAGTATTGGTATTGGTGGATCATTCTTAGGTCCCAAAATCATGACTGAGGCATTAAAGCCCTATCATCAGCACAAGCTAAATGTACATTTTGTGGCGAATGTAGATGGTTGTCATATTCAAGATGTGCTCGCCGAGCGCGATCCTGAAACAACCTTGGTATTGATGTCATCTAAGTCATTTGGTACCCAAGAAACGAAACAAAATACTCTTACAGCCAAAGCATGGTTCTTAGGTACTGGCGCGCCGAGTGAAGCTGTTGCTCAGCATTTTGCCGCGATTTCATCCAATGTTCCAGCGGCAGTTGAGTTTGGTATGAATCCAGAGCTGGTTTTCCCAATGGATGATTGGGTCGGGGGACGTTATTCTTTGTGGTCAGCCATTGGTATGCCGATTGCGCTAGCCGTCGGTTATGCAAACTTTGAGGCTTTGCTAAAAGGGGCTTATGCAATGGATAGGCATTTCCAAGAAGCCCCGTTAGG
Source organism: Glaciecola sp. (assembly GCA_029246415.1). Lineage (GTDB taxonomy): Bacteria > Pseudomonadota > Gammaproteobacteria > Enterobacterales > Alteromonadaceae > Opacimonas. The sequence continues at coordinate 183,700 of JAQWNF010000029.1, read as the reverse complement.
CGAAAACCTACCCGTTATTCTTGGCATGTTAGGTGTGTGGTATCGCAACTTCCAAGATGCACAAAGTCATGTTTTATTGCCTTATTATCATTACCTACGCGGCTTTCCTGCTTACGTACAACAACTTGATATGGAATCGAACGGTAAGCGTAACGTGGCTGATGGAAGCGCAGTAGATTACGCGACAGGCCCAATAATCTTTGGTTCAGAAGGGACTAATGGTCAGCATTCGTTCCATCAATTAATCCATCAAGGTGATACGATCATTCCAGCTGATTTTATTTTGCCCTTGAACGTACCCAAACAAGATGACACGCATCATGCGATGTTAGCGTCTAATTGTTTTGGTCAAACTCAAGCTCTAATGCAAGGCAAAACCTTTGCTGAATGCCGAGCCGAATTGCCCGATGCATTAACTGACGCAGAAAAAGATACCTTAGCCGCGCACAAAGTCATGCCAGGTAATAAACCTTCAAACACTATTACCTTTGACCAACTTGACCCATTTACATTAGGGGCGATGGTGGCGTTGTATGAGCACAAAGTATTTGTACAAGGCGTAGTTTGGGGCGTTAACAGCTTTGACCAATGGGGAGTCGAGCTAGGTAAAGTACTAGGTAATCAAGTACTTGATGCGATCCATAGCGGTGAAATGCATGCATCTATGGACAGTTCGACGCAAGCATTAATTAACCAGTTTAGAGCGGCGTTAAAGCAGGATTAATATCAGTAAACAAGCTCTTAAAACACTAACAAAATTGGCTACGGATAGCCGTGGTTTTATTATTTATAGGTTCATTATATATTTTTTTTATAGTTGGATAGACCAAAAATGTCTATCCATTTATTGGATAATTGCCGATTAATAATAAATACTGAATATGTCATGAAACTTTCATGACTTAGTCAATGAAATGTCATGTAACTTTTCTAAGTTCTATGGGTAAATCACATAAGGAAATTTACCCATGCCATTTGAATACTTCAGTAACAATGAAGCTTACAATGAAAGTTACAATGATCGTAACATTACTCGGATGTCTCAAAGTTCGGCATCATACAAGGAGGTTCTCATGGAAGAATCAATCATGTTAGAAAGTGAACATCATTCAAATAAAGCCAAGCGAAAAAGTAAAAAACGTAAATGGCGTGAAATTGAAGCCATTAAAGAAGAAAATCGCCTGCGCAAAGAGCTCAACGCGCTTGATTATGATTACGATTTTTCAGACGAAGGCTATTAATTAAAAAGGTTATAATAAAAAGGGTAGATATTAAAGTATTTACCCTTTTTTAGTTGTTGTTTATATGTTCTTTTATATAAGTTCATTATTGGTCGTTATTGGTGGTTACACTTGCCAATCAATCGGCGTTAAGCCTTTTTTAACCAGCCACTCATTAGCATGTAAAAAATGGTGACAACCAATAAAGCCCCGATGTGCTGATAAAGGTGAAGGGTGCGGTGCCTTTAAAATTAAATGATGTTTACAATCTATTTGACGAATTTGTTTAGCAAATTTCTGCGCGTGCGCTCCCCATAGCATAAATACGACATTCGGTTGCGCTTGCGCTACTGTTTCCAAAATCTTAGTAGTCAGTGTTTGCCAACCAATATTAGCATGCGAATGGGCTTGGCCTTTGGTAACAGTTAACACTGTATTTAATAACAACACACCTTGTTGCGCCCAAGACTCAAGACAGCCATGCTCCGGTACACTAAACCCAGGAATACTAGTGGCTAACTCTTTATAAATGTTTTTAAGTGATGGGGGAATTGCAACCCCATTGGGTACGGAGAAACTTAAGCCGTGAGCTTGCCCTTCTCCGTGATAGGGATCTTGGCCCAAAATGACCACTTTGACATTGTCTAGCGCACATTGCTCTAGTGCATTGAAGACCAGATCCTCTGGAGGATACACTGCTTCATCACTTGCGCGCTTAGCCGCTAACTGACTTTGAATATCCTTATAATATACTGCTTCCTGCTGGTCTTGTAAGAACTTATCCCAACTGGCCATAGAACCTCTATTTAGCAATAAAACTCCGACCGGCTCAAGAACTATTTCTTGAGCAAATCAAACATATGTTGCTTAATTATGGCATAGTCTGCTGGTTTTTCTACTGCGAATGAATTTTTACCTGCCACATCTGCTAAAGCTTGAGGTAGAGCAAGGGGTTCACCCAAAATATTTTCTACTGATTCACGGAATTTAGCCGGATGGGCTGTACCTAAAAACAACCCCGTTTCTCCGTCTTGCAATGACTTACATAGACTGCGATATGCCAGAGCAGCATGCGGCTCACTGGTATACCCTAGCGCTTGTAATTGTTTCATTGCCATTTGCGTGCAATCTTCATCAATTGCCATACCGGTCAGGATATCTTTATCGATGATACCTTTTTCGATCATTGCCTCAATGCGTGGCCAGTTATTTGGCCGGCTCACATCCATTGCATTCGATAACGTTGCTATGGTGTCTTTAGGCGACCACTCACCTTCTTCAAGGTAACGTGGCACGGTATCATTAAGATTCGTTGCAGCGATAAAGCGTTTAATCGGTAAACCAAGCGCTTTAGCAATAAGGCCTGCCGTTAAGTTACCAAAATTACCACTTGGCACTGAAATAACCAGTTCTTTACGCGCTTGTTCATCAAGCTGCGAATACGCTTCGAAGTAGTAACACACTTGCGCAAGCAAACGTGAAATATTGATTGAGTTAGCGGAGTTTAAGTGTAACTCATTACGCATTTGCTCATCATCAAAGGCATCTTTAACCATCGCCTGACACGCATCAAAATCACCGTCCACAGCAACGGTATGGATATTGCCACCTAATGTCGTGAAAAGCTTTTCTTGTAACGGGGAGATCTTACCTTTAGGAAATAAAATCACTACATTGATGTTATCGATACCATGGAATGCATGAGCAACAGCAGCACCAGTATCACCCGATGTCGCAGTTAAAATCGTCACTGGCGCACCTTGCGAGATATCAGTCAAACACTGCGCCATAAAACGGCCACCAAAGTCTTTGAATGCAAGTGTCGGCCCATGAAACAACTCTAGTGTGTGAATATGTTCACTTACTTGTGTAACCGGTGCAGGGAATGTAAACGCATTATCAATTAACTCACCTAATTGTTCAGGACTGAACTCATCACCAATCAAATGACCTAAAATCACTTTACTGCGCTCGGCTAACGGTAGTGCTAAGACACTATCTAGATCCGCAAGCGGCTCAAGGCTTTCAACAAAGAACAATCCTTGTTGACGACCTAGACCGGTTTTGACGGCTTCTTTAAAACTCACTTGTTGTGTACTGTCTTTCAAATTCACCAAATGCATGGTTATTCCTTTCGCTTTCAATTTCAGTTTCAATTGTAATATGTTGTGTAATTTAGACTAACCGTGTGCCTTGTGTATCAATTTTACATACGTGGGCAAAGCCATCTTCATTTTGAATATATTCTTGTGCTAAATAATCAGCAATCGTCTGTGCTTGTTCTTGGGTTTTGCATGCTGCAAAGACAGTTGGGCCTGAACCGGAGATCCCAAAACCAATTGCCCCTTGCGCCATTGCAAACTCGCGACTTTGCGCGAAATGCGGTAACAACACCTGACGGTGTTCTTCAGCTAGTACATCAAAAAACACTTGGCTAGCTAATGCTTCATTTTGAGTATGGCTGGCATGAATGAAATTAGCCAATTGACGACCAAACGCTAATGTAGTCGCCATATCAAATTGCTTAGGTAAAATCTCACGCGCAGCTGCTGTTGATACACTAATACCAGAATAACACATCGCCCAATACCAGTTTTCAAATACCGGTACCTGTTCACAAATTGGATTCTGTAGCCCTGTCATTAGTGTCATGCCACCAAATAACGCAGGGGCAACATTGTCATAATGGACGCTACCACTGATCTCACCTTCACATTCCCCCATCATAAATAACAGTTCATTGTTATCAAATGGATAATCATAAAAGGCATTTAACGCATAAAATGCAGCCACAATAGAACTGGCACTAGAGCCTAAACCACTTCCTATCGGAAGTGCTTTTTCAAGTGCCATTTTACACGGTTTCAAATCAACGCCTTTAAGCGTTAATGCGGTATTAAAAAACTCGTAACAAGCAAAAACAATGTTGTTTTCCATGCCTGCTGGCAAACGATCGGCAAAGCGACCTGTGCTGTCTAATGTAAACGAATCAGCCGATTCGATAGACACTTTATCACCTAACAAGGTGCCATCGACAGGCGCAAGCCCTGCTCCTAATACATCAAAGCCAACACTAACATTACCAATTGAGGCCGGAGCAAATGCGGTTAATTTCATAATTCTTGAGTCCAAGCTAAGGTTCTTAATACATCGGCAAATACACCGGCAGCCGTAACCGTTGCACCAGCACCGTAACCACGAATAACAAACGGGATTGGGCTGTAGTAATCCGAATGAATCGCGAGTGCATTTTCACCGTCTTTTACCGCGGCTAATGGATGCGTCGCAGGACAGGATTGAATGGCAACCTTGCATTTACCCTGATTGATTTGACCTACATAGCGAAGTACTTCGCCTTTTGCTTGTGCGACTTCAGATAAGGCAGCATAGTGAGCATTGGCATTAGGTAAATTAGCCATAAACGTATCGATATCACCACTATCATCAAAGCCTGGTGGTAACACAGATTCAATCTCGATATCAGATAACTCAAGTTCCATACCCGATTCACGTGCCATGATAAGCAATTTACGAGCGACATCGGTACCACTAAGATCATCACGTGGATCAGGTTCTGTGAAACCGTTACTTTTAGCGACTATAGTGGCTTCAGAAAGGCTTAACCCCTCTTCTAATTTACCAAAAACATAAGACAACGAACCCGATAATATGCCTTCAAAGGTATGTAGTTGATCACCGGCAGTCACCAGCTTTTGTAAATTATCAATGACTGGCAAACCCGCTCCAACCGTTGTTTCATATAAATACTGGCGTTTGTTGTTTTGTGCAGCTTCTTTGATTTGTGCGTAAAACTCGGCTGTATCTGTGTTGGCTTTTTTGTTTGGTGTCACGATGTGGAAACCAGCGTTGATGATATCAACATATTGGCTAGCGACACTTTGTGAACTCGTACAATCCACAAAAACCGGATTGGTTAAGCTGTTTTTCACCACAAACGCTTGTAATTCTTTGAGGCCATAATCTTGACCATTCGCTATCAAATCGCTGCGCCACTGTGCATCATCAGATAAATCAATGCCATTGTCGTTAAACAAAATCTGTTTAGAGTTAGCAATACCATAAACGCGTAAACGGATTGATTTGTCAGCAAGAACCGGTTGTTGCTTGTTGATTTGACGCAGTAATTCGCCACCTACCGTGCCACAACCAATCAAAAACACATCAATACATTGTTGTTCAGAGAAGAAGTTTTGGTGTACTACTTTGATGGCTTTTTTAGCTTTACTAGCTTCAATTACGGTCGAAATTGAACGTTCAGACGACCCTTGAGCAATAGCGATGTTATTAATACGTGCTTGCGCTAATGCTTGGAAAAACTTAGCAGCCATACCGTGCGATTGCTTCATGCCATCACCGACTAAGGTGACAATAGATAAATCTTCACGCATATCAATCGGCTCTAATAAGTTGTTATGTAACTCTAAGGCAAACTCATCATGCAAGACGTCCAAGGCTTTATGTTGATCTTTGGCATGAATACAAAATGAAATACTGTACTCTGATGAAGACTGAGTGATTAGCGTAATCGAGATAGACGCATTGGCCAAAGAATCAAAAATACGTGTCGCCATACCGACCATGCCTTTCATTCCTGGACCGGCAATGTTAAACATAACCATGTCATCTAGATTTGAAATGCCTTTTACACTAGTCCATTTTTCGCTTTTTTCAGAGCTGATTAAGGTTCCTGGTGCACTTGGATTTAAGGTGTTTTTGATCAAACAAGGAATATGATGCTGGGCAATCGGGCCAATGGTTTTTGGATGCAAGACTTTGGCACCAAAATACGATAACTCCATTGCTTCTTCATAGGTCAGCTTGTCCATTAGGACCGCGCCTTCGACTTGATTTGGATCGGCGTTATAAACCCCATCCACATCCGTCCAAATTTCACATACTGATGCATCAATACACGCCGCTAAAATTGCGGCAGAATAATCTGAGCCGTTACGCCCTAGCGTGACTTTTTCACCTTCAGGATTGACAGCCACAAAACCCGGCATAATTAATAAGGTTTTGCCTGAGTTGTCGACATCGCTAAACCGTGCTTTAGATGCAGACACATCAGCAATGGCATCTAAGTATTGACCTGAAGCAATAATGTAATTAACAGGGTCTAAAATGCTGTTCGTAATGCCTTGGGCTTGAAAAATATGGCTTAACAAATTAACCGAAATATACTCACCTAAACTCATTAGCTCGGCAGCCGTCGTATCTGGCGCACAATTTAGCAATTTGATACCATGTAAACGCTGATCAAGATAAGCGAGAGTCTTGTCAATTACGCTTTTAACAGCTTGATGGTCAAACTTAGGCACGTCTTGTGCGATTTCGTCAGCAATACTGTGTAATGTCATGGAGAGTTTTGCTTGCAACTCGCCAAAATCAAGCCCTTGTTCGGCTTGTTCGGTTAATAATGAAAGTGCGTTAGTCACGCCTTTAGGTGCAGATAACACAACTGCTGCGCCATCGGTTTGGTGAATGTTCGCTACAATCTGCGCGACATTCTGATATCGCGTTGCATCGGCAAGCGATGAACCACCAAACTTTAAAACCTTCATATGAACTCCTAGTTCCTTAACAGACGTAATAAATACATCAAAAATATTGCGCTTAAAACAAAAAAGCCCGCTAATTTAGCGGGCTTCAGTTAATTTTGTGACTTGCACTAACCGACGTCCGCCCTACTAGGGGTGGTAATAATAATCATGTCGATGGTGCAATTTTTTATTTTCATGTCTCTAATTTGCCGTATAGACGTCTAAAAGTCAACAGCTAAGGACACTCTTTTTATGGGTAAATTGTATCATATATACAGCGAGGTGCATCTTTTTTGTGGTGATAGTCACAGGTGGATGAGGTTGAAACAGCCTAGACTAATGTCTAGCTGCTTTTACTGTGCTATCTATCGCATTATAGTTTGGTCATTTATTGCATACCAACAATTGCAAACTCAGCACAAGGACGCATCATGCAACGGGCTCAAAAATTCGCTTATCAAATTATGAATGGCTTTGATAAAAACTATCGCTGGTTTTTACGTATCACGCGTGGCGCACAAGAACGCTTTGAAAAGCGCTTATGGTTGGAATCTCAGCAAGCAAACCGCGACCGTATCAACCAGTATGATGAAAGTGTGTCGAATGTTGTCGCTGAACTTTATGATGCCATAAACCCTAATCATGTGACCCATGAGTTTTGGCTCGAAATGAAACTTGCCTACACTAAGTTAATTGCTGACCACCCTCAATTTGAATTAGCTGAGACGTTTTATAACTCAGTGATTTGTCGCATCTTTAAACATGATTGCATTAGCGATGACATGATGTTTGTGCAATCGACGCGCTGTTATTTGCCCGGTAAAAAAGAACGCGACGAGGTGATTTATGCATTTGATACCACCGGCACAGTGCGCCATATGTATGATCATATTTTTGATACCTTTGCCTTCAATACCCCTTTTGCTGATTTAGAGCGTGACAAACACAATCTAGATCTAGGTTTACGTAAGGTATTTACCCCAGAAGAGCTCTCTACGGTGCATACTGTTGAGATGTTGCGTGCGGTGTTTTATCGCGGTAAAGCGGCGTATTTGATTGGACGGATTTGTCTGTCTGACAAAACCTTACCCTTCGTCATCGCTCTGCGGATCAACAAATCCCATCAAATTTTTGTCGATGCACTGCTTACTGAAAGTAGTGATTTGAGTGTGATATTTGGTTTTGCTCGTTCGTACTTTATGGCTGACATTGATCACCCTGCAGAGGTCGTTGCCTTTTTACAAGAGTTACTCCCAAATAAGAAACACTTTGAACTGTATATTTCATTAGGCTTTGATAAACATGGTAAAACCGAGTTTTTTCGCAACTATACCCAACACTTGATGGCATCAGATGATAACTACGAGCTCGCCCCAGGGATCAAAGGCTTGGTCATGGCAGTGTTTCATTTACCCAGTTATGGCATTGTGTTTAAAGTTATCAAAGATGAGTTTGCCGAGAGCAAAAAAATCACCCGCGACTTTGTCAAAAATCGCTACAATCTAGTCAAAACCTCCGACCGTATTGGGCGCATGGCTGATACGCACGAATATATGAATTTTACGTTTAATTTAGCGCGTATTGATCCCGAGTTATTAACATACTTACAAGATACCTGTGCCAGTAGCTTAACGATCAGTGGCAATACATTGACTATTAATCATTTGTATATTGAGCGCAGAATGACACCGTTAAATATTTATCTGGCCCAAGAAACCGATCCAGAAAAAATACGCAATGCGATTGATGAGCTCGGTCTATGTATTAAACAAATCGCCCTGGCGAATATCTTCCCCGGTGACATGCTGCATAAGAACTTTGGGATCAGCAAACACGGACGGGTCATTTTTTATGATTATGATGAAATTTGTTTTATGAATGAGCGTAATTTTAGAAAAATGCCCAAAACAGACGACCCCTTTGCTGTTGATACCTTATCAGTTGGTCCAAATGATGTGTTTCCAGAGCAATTTGAGCATTTTATTGTCGGAAAAAAACACCTTAAAGACTTGCTCAAAGAGTTGCATGGTGATTTGATGACACCTGAATATTGGCAAAAAATCCAAAGAATGTGTAAAGAGGGTAAGTATCTAAACTTTACTCCCTACAATCCTAAAAAGAGTTTCTTTTACCATCCAGAAAAAAAATACGACTATTTGACTTTATGAGGCATATGCAGACATTTACAAGCTTGTTACTCTTGGCGCTGCATAAATATTGTGACTTCAGCCATGACAATCCCAAATTTTTTGATATACGAGCGGTTCATTAATGTGTTGTCATCTATGGCAAAAAACCAATCATCGAATGCTACTCGGTAAGTTGAACCGTCTACCGCAAGATCCATTTCATAGACAAAATTAAAGGCATTACCATAAGGTGTGCCCGTTGCTGGGCCGGCAATATCTGATGCATTGCCTGTGAATGTGCCATCAGCATTTGTTTGTAAGCGCCAAACCCGCTCGGTGACGCCCTCACCAATGATATATTCAAAGGTCTCATCAAGGACTAGCTCACTGCCTTCAACACTACCATCGATGTTGACAATAAAACGCTGCACAACTTCAGCAGAGCGATTTTGAACTATGCCCCATGCTGTCACTTTACCGTCAAAAAACTCAACTAAATTAAATGCAGGGGCTTGCTCTTTATAATCCCTACCATCAATAGTAAGTGAGCACCCACCCACCATAATAGCCAATGTTAACAAGCAAGCTATCTTTATTTTAAAGACCGTTTTCACTGGTACTGTTTCGCTCAATTTTACTATCACTTACGTTCTCCTAATAATTGTTTACGCATCTTGGGTTGCGACGTATTTGGGTCTAACCAAATCGCAAAGAATGCTTGGGTAAATTTTGGATCAGCCACCAAATGTGTCGGTTGTCCATTAAAATAAAATTGGGTGTGTTGCTGTGCATCGACAAATCCAGTCAAAACATCACCCTCTGTAATATTAGGAAATGACAACTCCATTTGAATCAACCATTGCGCTAATTGTGTTGTGTCTTGATAACCAAGATCACGCATTTCATCAATCGAACGTTGAGCGATATCTGCCCCATCAAAATCTCGTAAATAAGCAAGTGACAATGCAAATGGCTGCCCCTGATCAAACTTTGCAAAAGGAGCATATAAGGTCGCATCATAAATTTTGAAAAAATACATTTTTAAGCGACTTTGTCCAACCACACGAGCTGATGGTAAGTTGCTTTGAACATAAGCAGGAACCGATAAATTAGTGCTTGTTGACGCACTTCCCTGCTCTTGGCCTTGCGCATCAAACGCATACATCCCTGCGTACAGACAAAGAATCGATATGCCCATTCCCAACACTACAGTGCGCAATCTAGTCATTACCATCACAGTCTCCTTGTAGGAATTGTTATATATGTAAAAAATTGAGTATGTTAATATTTACCCACTTTAACCAAGCTTTGATCACTTTGTCTAAGATTAATATTCACAATAAATTGTCAATTGAGCTGCCCTCTCCGTTGCAGTCGTTTGCGTTTGCATCCAATCACTCTCAATCGCCTAAGTTATGGGTAAAACGCGACGACTTGATCCATCCCATTATATCGGGAAATAAATGGCGTAAATTAGCTCAAACGTTTACTCAATCAACCTCATTACCGCTGCGCATAGTGAGTTTTGGTGGAGGGTATTCTAATCATTTGCATGCTTTAGCATATGCTTGTCATCGCTTACACATTCCATTTCATGCCATTATTAGGGGCAATTACGCAGCCAATTTAACGCCTTGTCTGCGTGATATTATTCAATGGCACGGTGAGTGTATCTGGAGCACTAAAGTAGATTATAAACGCCGTCATGATCCTGATTTCCTGAATGAGTTACAACAACAATATCCAGACGCATTGATTATCCCGGAAGGTGGCGCATCGCAAATGGCATTAAATGGAGTTGCAGAGAGTGTGCGCGAATTAAGCCAACTAAACCAACTACACGCTCAAGAAAACCTAAATCATCTAGGCCAAAAGCGTAATCTGATAGTCACTCCAGTCGCCACAGCGGCGACATTGGCGGGCCTTATCCATGGCGTAGCTCAAGCACAAGCCATTCGCCAGCTTACCCTTACCGATATTTTAGGTATCGCAGTGCTCAAAGCTCATCCCTCAGAAGACGATGACTACCTAGTTAACGCAACCGAACAATTATTAGCTACAACGCCATCGGTTAATGGTGCAACGTCAGCGTCTAACATCAAGCAACCAAATTGGTCTATCAATCTCGACTTTCATACCGGAGGGTATGCTAAATCAACCACTGAACTGGATGAGTTTTGTTTAAATTTCAGCCAAGAGCAATTTACTATTGAACCTATTTATTCTGGTAAAACCTTTTTCGCCGTAGCGCATTTATTGCAAAATCAGCAACTTGACCAATACGACAATGTCATTGTTTATCATACTGGCGGGTTACAAGGTATCCGCAAATAAAAGTTCTGAACCATATTCTTTTTCCAATCGTTTAAATCCCATTAAAGATTAGAGGAACGATTACGTGGCCATCGCTTATTCCGCTTTACCCAACTCTGTGCACACTATGCTTAAAACAAGCATTGCCCTGTGCGAAACGTTATTGCGTCATAATGAAACATTTTACCCTATAGCTGCCGTCGATTTAAACGGAGATATTCAGGCTGTAATGTGTGATGCATTCGATGATGTGTCTGGGCATGGCGCGCTATCAGCAACAGACGCTGCTGCAACAGAACCTAATGAAACTAATCACTTCGACAACACGACCACCAATGTCACATCAAGTATTGGCATGATTGAACGTTTAGCGCAGCGTGTCAACCATCGCACTGAATATGTCAACAATGCCAATTCAGTGATTATGTATATGGCGTTTATTGAAGCGAAACATCGGGTTTTTACTGACGTAATAGTCGCAGATGTGACATTATATGCAGGTGCTACCCAACAGTATTATTTTCCTGTTACCTATCTACCAGGTAAAGCCGTTATTGGGCCAGCATTTACCATGCATACCTCATGAGATAATTTGTATATTGGTAAAATGAGAATCTTCTGATAGGATGCGCGAAAATAACAAAGGTGGTCTTGCTATGTCTAAAATATTAATCATTGGTGCCGGCGGTGTTGCCGCGGTCACTATCAAAAAATGTGCTCGTTTAACTGAAATGTTTTCAGAAATTTATTTAGCCTCACGTACCGTGTCTAAATGCGAAGCGTTACAAGCCGAAGTCGGTCTTGACCGAGTCAAAAAAGTGTATGCCGTTGATGCCGACCATGCTCATGAAGTCGAAGCCGTCATTAACGATTGCCAACCGGATCTAGTCGTTAACCTAGCATTACCCTATCAAGATCTAGCCATCATGGATGCCTGTTTAGCGTGTAATGTCGATTACCTCGATACCGCTAACTATGAGCCAAAAGACGTCGCCAAATTTGAATATTCTTGGCAATGGGCTTACCAAGATCGCTTTGCTGAAAAAGGTTTAATGGCATTACTAGGTAGTGGTTTTGATCCAGGTGTGACTAATGTGTATACCGCTTATGCAGCTAAACACTACTTTGATGAAATCCACACATTGGATATCGTTGATTGTAATGGTGGTGATCATGGTCAAGCCTTTGCGACCAACTTTAATCCTGAAATTAATATTCGCGAAATCACCCAACGCGGTCGTTATTGGCAAGACGGTGAATGGTTAGAGACTGAACCATTGTCGGTACGTGAAGATCTGCATTACCAAAACATTGGTACCCGTGCTTCTTATTTGATGTATCACGAAGAGCTAGAGTCTATCGTCAAACATTTCCCTACCATTAAACGTGCGCGTTTTTGGATGACCTTTGGTGATGCATATCTAAACCACCTTAAAGTACTTGAAGGCATTGGCATGACGAGTATCGACCCGATTGATTTCAATGGTCAGCAAATTGCACCATTAGAGTTCTTAAAAGCGGTATTACCTAATCCAGGTTCACTGGCCGAAGGCTATACAGGCATGACTTGTATTGGTACTTACATCACTGGTATTAAAGACGGTCAGGAAAAAACTATCTTTATCTACAACAACTGTGAGCATGCAGTATGTAATGAAGAAGTGGGTGCCCAAGCGGTATCTTACACCACCGGCGTACCTGCAATGATTGGCGCTGCGTTAATGCTCAATGGCACATGGCGTCAAGCTGGCGTCGTCAACATGGAGCAAATGGACCCTGACCCATTCATGAAAATGTTAAACGAGCACGGTTTACCATGGCATGTAATGGAATGCGACACCAGCCCATTTAGCCAATAAACCCGGTAAAAGGAAATACAGAACATGCCACATTGGACCAATAATCCTGTGATCCCAAGCCCTTGTTATGTGCTTGAAGAAGCGAAGTTAATTGCTAACCTGAAGCTCATGCAAGACGTACAAAACGCGACGGGCGTCGATATTATTTTAGCCCTAAAAGGGTTTTCAATGTGGTCATGTTTCGATTTGGTAAGTGAGTACTTACAAGGCGGAACTGCCAGTGCCTTATGGGAAGCTAAGTTAGCTAAACGCATTGGCAAACAAGTTCATGCGTTTTCTCCTGCGTTTAAAACCGCTGAAATGCCAGAAATAGTTCAAGAAGTCGATCACATTTCATTTAACAGCATCGCGCAGTTTTTACTACACAAAGACGTGTGTGCTCAAGCAAATGTGAGCATGGGGTTGCGTGTTAACCCCGAGCATCAAGAGGCCGATACGCCGTTATACGATCCTTGTGCGCCTGGTTCGCGTTTAGGGATCACCGCATCCCAGCTTCAAGGTCAAGACTTAAGCGACGTTGAAGGTTTTCATATTCATGCCTTGTGTGAGTGTGGCTCCTATGCGACAGAGCGTATGCTCAATGCCATTGAAACTCAATTTTCGAGTTATTTTTCTAAATTAAAATGGCTTAATTTAGGTGGTGGTCATTTAATGACAAAAGACGATTATGATGTCGAACACCTGATCCGCGTGCTCAATAATTTTAAAGCTAAGTACCCACACCTACATGTTATTTTGGAGCCCGGTTCTGCGGTTGCATGGCAGACTGGACCGTTAATCGCTGAGATTGTGGATATTGTTGAAAATGATGGTCCAATTGCGATTTTAGATATATCCGTAACCGCGCACATGCCTGATGTACTCGAGATGCCCTATCGTCCGAGTATCAAAGATGCCCAAGAAGCAGATCAACTCGCATTTACCTACCGCCTAGGTGGCAACTCATGTTTAGCCGGAGATATGTTACCTGAGTATAGTTTTGCAGAGCCGCTAGAAGTAGGTCAACGCATCGTGTTTGAAGATATGATGCATTACACTATGGTCAAAACTTCATTTTTTAATGGGGTACAACACCCTGCTATTGGAATTTTGCGTCAAGATGGTAAATTCGATTTGATCAGAGAGTTTACCTATGAAGATTTTCTTGGTCGCCTATCTTAATCTAACATGACTCCTTTACGGATTGTAAAATCAGCAAACCGCACTTGTTCTTCTTCCGCTCGTAAACTGTCTTTATCTGCTATTGAGCGATATATCCCCCATTTAGGTCGCGCGTAGTCTTTGTGTGTGTTACCCCGCCACATATCTATATTGTCGCGTTGAATATCTAAGATCACAGACTGATCAGACAGACGCGTAAGCTGCATGGCGAACTCCCCTTGCTCTGCATAGGTAACTTGAACGATCACTTCAACCCACTCATCGGTGATTAAATCCCAATCTACACGCGATAGATATTCACCTTTTTTGCGCTCTCCTGAAGGTTTGGAGCCTGCGTTGTAGCGTACTTGCAACTCATTCCCAGTGCGTGGATGCTGCGCACCTGATAGTGTAATAATAGGTTGTTCATCATTACCATTTGCATTACTTTCGGTCGCATTTTTCGCTTTGATTTGAAAAAAATGACTAAACTTACGCGACAGTTTCATTTCAGTGCTGACTTTGAAGCGCCATTGATACTGGACTGTTTCGCCTTGAAACCCCAGTAATGTTGGATCAGAACGGCCAAATGTTTTGATTTCGTTGCGTTGTCGATCTAACGAAGCTTTGTTTCTGTCTTTATCAAAATCTCGGTGTGATAAAAACACAAAGTGATTCCCTATCACCTCATCGCTATCTTCCACAATATGGACCACATCAGTGTGATTGCCTACATATAAGTCGGGAGACTCAATAGTCCCTTTGCCAAAGCCCTTGGTAATCAACTCGTAAGCATTGAAACCGGAGTCAGCGCCATCAGCAGAAACGGTCAAGGTGGTAGTAGGTGTGAAGTTGCTGTTAGGGAGATGGGTGATGAATTGACTCTGAACTGTCCCTTGATTAGATGTGCTGGTACAGCCGCTACTAAACAAGGTGCACATCCCCATTAACAACCATATTGCATAGCATGAATGTCCTATGTCTTTCATTTATGTTTTCTCTAAAAATAAATCATTACGCAAAAAATAAGGGTACAAAATATCACTACTTTGTACCCTTAACTATATCTCTTAAACCGAACTTAAGAGTTAATACATTATTAACTCAAAGCTCGTTTAACTGTGTTATTCAACACCTACAGTCGCTTCAGAAGTTGAAGAATTGTAAGGTGAAGCAGCATTATCAGTGTCTAATGAATCACCTTCAGCATAGCCTTCAAAGTCATCAGAGTATACCTCAGTTGTTCCAGCAACATCAGAATAGATAGCAAGGTTGTCTACAGAAAACACACCTGTATCGGCCATCACTCGGCTGTTATCCCCTAATCTGAATGCTACATGGGTAACCCCGCCAACAGGACTACTGGTAGTGGTAAAACCATCAGCAGCGAAAGCAACTCCATCAATTGTCACCTTAATAACAGGATTTGTGTTTGTATCACCACCAGGGTATTCCCAAGTAATTTCAACGTTCATAAATTGATCTAATAACACGGTAGCGACAGAAGCATCGACGCTACTGTCACGTACACTAAAGCTATCGTCCTTAATACGCAGATCTAAAATAGCACCGCCGTTATTAGTTGATGTGTTATAGAGAGTAATAAATGCATCACCATCACCTAATTCATCGTCAAGGCGTTTTACCATAGCTGTTACTTTACCTTGTGCTAGGCCGTCGTCGCCAATCTTATAACGTAGCTCACCAGTATCACCAGAATCAGTATCACGAATTTCAGCTAACTTGTTACCCTCAGTACCTGGACCACCTACACCAGCAATTGTTTCTACCGTTGCTTCAGATGTACTTGAGTTATATGGAGAAGCTGCATTGTCAGTATCCAATGAATCGCCATTAGCATAATTCTCAAAGTCATCAGAAAAGACCAATTGAGTACCTGCAATATCTGAGTACAAGAAGAAATCATCAATCATAAACTTACCCGTATCAGCCATGACACGACTGTTATCGCCTAATCTAAAGGCAACGTGAGTCAGACCGCCAACAGGACTACTTGTCGTAGTGAAACCATCAGTTGCTAAGTCAACACTATCAATTGATACTTTAATGATAGGACTTACTGAAGTATCGCCACCAGGGTACTCCCAAGTGATTTCTACATCCATAAATTGATCTAGTATCACTGTCGCTACAGACGCATCAACACTGCTGTCGCGAACACTAAAGCTATCATCTTTAATACGCAGGTCTAGTAGAGCTCCGCCATTGTTTGTCGATGTGTTATAAAGAGTAATAAACGCATCGCCATCACCTAAATCATCATCTAAACGCTTGACTTTGGCAGTTATTTTACCTTGAGCAAGGCCATCACCATCAATTTTGTAGCGAAGCTCACCAGTGTCACCATCATTAGTATCGATTACAACTGCAACATTATTGTCACCAGTGTTAACTACAACAGTACCAGTAATCGTCATCACAAATTCGGCAGTCGTGCCATCAACAGACTCTATAGAGAATGAATCAGTCTCACGCTCGCCTACAACAAGTGCTGCAATAGTTGCATTTGCTGCATCAAGTGTATAAGTCCAAGCACCACTTTCTAAGATAGAGAATGTACCGTATGTACCTGTTAATGTTGTCTCAACAATGAACGCTTCACCGTCATTAGAATCAATTACACTCACTGTACCAGTAGCAGCTTCTGTTGCATCACCAGCAACCGCACCAGCTAAATCAAAGAATGCAGCAGGAACGGCTTCTTCAGTGCCATCACCCACATCAAATACTTCAACTTCTGAGTAAATTGCTAAGCTGTATTTACTATCAGTACCATCTAAGGTTTCGGCTTCAGCATAACTTTCAAAATCATCAGAAAATACTTCTGTTGTACCAGCGGTATCAGAATAGACCTTAATGTTATCGACATAGAACGCACCAAAAGGAATGGTTCTATCATTATCACCAAAGCGGAATTGGATCGCTTTAACACCGTCCACAAACCACTGGTCTAAATCTTGGAAATCAGAATCAACAACAGCTGCTGTTGAGAATGCGCCGCCACCGATAACTTCACCATCAATCATCACTGTGACTTGTTCTGTCGCATCTAAATCCCAAGTAATAGCTACATCGGTGAATTTATCTTCGACGAACGGAGCTGTGACAATATCGCCAGGATAAGCAGCATTGTCTGTATTACGAACAAGGAATCGAGGATCTATCACAACACCTTCTGCAGTAGTCTGACTACCTTGAATACGTAAATCCATTAATGATTCAGCCGAACTACCAGAAGAACCATATAATGTGATATATGCGTCTTTGTTATTACCATCACTGCCTAAAGCAACACCTTTAGAAAACGATGCTGTTAATTTACCTTGACGTAATTTATCAACACTAAATCTAATCTCCCCAGTGTCGTTACCAATATCCGAAATTTTAACAACTTGAGTTAATGCTGCGACACGAATATCGATTGTTGCGGTAGTCCCATCAACAGACTCAATGGTGACTGAATCATTCACTGATGCGCCAACTTCAAGGCTAGCAACAGAGTCATTTACAACATCAACGGTATAAGACCAATCACCAGTAGTATCGATACTAAAAGTACCATATGTTAATACCGCATCTGCCTGAGCAATTATTGCATCTTCTTCAAAGTTCGGATCGGTAACGGTCACAGTACCAGTAATAGGAGTAGAAACAGTATTTTGTACTGTAGCGCTTAGTTCACCTTCGATAATTGCAGTAACTGGATCGTTGTTATAACCAACCGCAGAACCAATTACATCAAGCAATGCAGTATCAACTACAGCAGCCACCTGAGATGTTGTTTGCAAATTCGTTTGAGCTAGCTCAAACGCATCTAATGTCGCATCAGAATAAGTACCATCATCAGTTATATCAGTAACAATATCAGAGATAATCGTCGCCATATCTTTATCAGCATTATCTGCGTCTAATTGTGATAATAACGCTAAAACTGAACCGTAACGGTCAGCATCTGCAGCACCTTGTTCACCAAGTGGGGTCACACCCAAAATTGTAGGAGCAACTTCAGTAATATCAAAACGAATACCAAAACGACCATTAATCGCTTCAGCTTCTGCTGCAAAATTAGTTAAATCAGAACCTGCAGCTTGCACGGCCATTTCCGTTAATGGAGAAACTATATATGAAGGGGCGGGATCATCAGTCGTACCTTCTTCGACGTCTACAACAGAACGTAATACTGGAGCTGTTACCGTCAGACCCGTCGCTTCATCTGTATAGGTTCCGCCGGTACAAGATACTAAGCCCATACCTTCAAAATTAACATCCACAAAGCTCACACTGCCGTCATCGACTGAGGTTGCCGTTGCTTCAGCTGGTGTAATCGCAGCGCCATTTTCATCCACCGCAAAAATATCACACGTTGCTCCTGTTACAGGGCCTTTCATGACATTGGCGGTGACATTTAACGTCGGTAATACAACTGTAGTAGATGCGCCAACACCTTCGGTGAAACCTGCTTCATCGGTATATCTTGCAGACACTGAAATAATTGTACCTTCATCTGCCTCGGTGATTGTATAAGACGTACCAGTAGTGCCCGTTGACCAAGCGAAACTAATCGTATCGGTTAAAATGCCATCCGCATCAGTAACTGATGCAGATAATGTGGTGCCGGCGACAAAATCGCTACCGTTGATGGTAATCGCACCGCGCGTATTATCACCTAACTTGACCGTGTCATCACTGCCACAGCCGACTAGGGCTGATGCTACGATGACGGGTATAATTGCTTTCTTAAACATGCTTTCTACTCCTGAAAGTTTTCTTCTTAATTTGTTTAGTATTTAACGCTAACACCTGCAAATAAACGAGGACCGTAATCGTTTACTTCACCTGCATTGCCTCTAGCAAAATAGTAGGTGCTCTTAGGTTCACTGAACAAGTTAATCGCTTCAATTTTCACACGGACGTTTTTGTTGATTTTGTATGAAGCACGCGCTTCCCAAACACCAACATCATCTACGTAGCGAATTCTGGTTCCATTAGTTGTATATGGTTGGAAATACTCACTACGATATTTGTAGATCACAGCAGTATCAAAGTCACCTACCTGATAGTAAATCTGTCCACTAAATACGTGCTCTGAGAATCCAGGAACGCCAGCAGGATCAATAATGCCTTCAGTTAATTGCGTAGTCACACCATCGAGATCAGTCTCGAATGTGTCACCATACAAACTATCTTCAAATTCAAAGTCTGTATCAGCATAGTTATAACCAAACTTCACACCGATCCCGCTATCCCAACGATATGAGAATGATGCTTCTAAACCTAGTAAGTCACTGCTTTCCTCGGTAGTAACAGAGTTAGTAATTGGTAAAGTAACGTCAACACCACCTACATTGAAGTTTTCAAGTACTGTGCGTTGTTGGAAACCACCGGTAAATTGCTTGTAATATAAACCTAACGCAACTATAGAGTCTTCGTTTGGATACCACTCGAAAGCAACATCATAGTTCCATGACATTAATGGTTGTGTATTTGGATTACCTGAACCATTAACCCCTGTTAACAAATCACCAATTGAAACAGGCGTATCTGTATCATCAGTTTGGAAAGTACGGCTATAACCAAGGTTAGCTGGGTTGGCACGTGACATACCACGATAAATACCAGCACGTAATAAGATATCTTCGTTATAATCTACGACTAAGTTAAAGCTAGGCAGAACTTCAGTGTAATCACCACCACCAACAATGCGCTCTATATCGGCATTAGGCTCTAAATCATATACACCTAACTCATCGATAGTGACATCAAACCCTTGTCTAAAACCAATCGAAGTCACATCAGTTTGCACTACACGCACACCAAAGTTGCCGCGAATAAATTTACCTAACATCTCAGTATCATAGTTAGCCATGACATATGCTGATGTGGTTTTTTCAGTAACATCGATAGTTCCCGAATTCTCGTATTCAACTTCTGGATAACCAAACTCGCCACCTTGAGAAGCAACTACCGCTTGAGAGAAACAAACATTATCGTAAGTTGCCCAAGATGAACCCGTACCGCTATCAATCACATTGCCTGAACTATCTACGTTGGTAAATAAATCACCATCAGATACGTTAGATAAAAAATCTGTTTCCGGGAAATCAATTTGACAATTTTCTAATACGTCAATGGCAGCAGTTGTCCCTTCATCTAAAGTGAAAGTATTTCTAGAGCCGTTACCTTGAGACCCGCCTAATTGAACTAGGGTTAGCTCTGAAACACGCACACCACCTTGAATACTGGTGAAAGTATCGCCGTTTAAGCTATATTCAAAATCAAGACGTGCAGCAACATTTTCGTTTTCACGAACGTTTTCATGATCAAGACGAGTTCTTAAATCTGACGTATAGTTTGAAATATCAGTGACATCAAAATTAGTCGTCGTTAAGTTTGGAATGTATTCACCTAAATCCCATGAAAACTCAGGGAAGAAACTTGTGCGACCACGGTTAGATATTTGAAATTCTTCACGCTTAGTTTGCGAATAAGATACATCCGCAGTGATAGTTAAAGCGTCGTTGACAAAATGCTCTATATTTAAGCCATAACCGACATAATTTTCTTCACGAGAATACTGTTCACCGGCAGACTCAAAACGGTCAGCGCCTTGCCAATGTAAAATACCACCATCGCTGTTAGTAATCAGGTTTTGTCCAGTAACGCCTGGCGTTACACGTTTTTGTAAATAGATTAAATCATGACGTGCTTCTTCTTGAATACGATCAGATAGCTGCGCATCAAAGTTAATATTCCAATCTTGTGAAGGATGAAATTGTAAACCAATAAATAACGCATCACGTTCATCTGAAGTTTCATTTTGACGAAAGCTACGACTTGAACCAGTCCAAGCGTAAGGAGTACCAGCATCAAAAGCTCGGCCTGTGGCTGGATCAATTTTGGTATTATAACCTTGGTTCTCTGTACTACCATCAACCACTTTATCTTCACAATCATCAACTGAGCTGTTAAAAAAGCCAGTATCAGTAATGGTTGGATCATTTAAACATGCCCATAATGAAGAGCCTGTAGGACTAGAGCCACGCGATTCAGCTTCAGGTTGGCTAATCGTTTGGCGTTGCCAACCAAGTGTTACACCTAGTGCTTTGCCGTCGGCAAATTCAAATTGGTCAACATAGCTTAACGTACCACGATAACCTAAACCGCTTTGTAGTGAATTTTCAACATTAGCTTGGTCAGGGTTATAGTTAAGTTTGACTTCGGCTTGGAAACGTTGCTTCGCAAAATCTAACGGCTTAAGGGTTTCAAGTGTAATAACACCAGCAACACCACCTTCAATCATGGATGCATCTTGAGTTTTATAAATCGCAACTTTCTTCATTAATTCAGAAGGAAACTGCGAGAAGTTAACCGAACGGTCACCACTACCATTAGTCGCTTCACGACCGTTAATGTGAGTCGCGCTCAAAAAAGGACCTAAACCACGGATCGTGATTTCAGTTGCACCACCATTTTCACGGTGAGAAGCGGCGCCTGTAATAGATTCTAACGCTTCACCGATAGATAGTGCAGGTAAGTCACCAATATCTTCAGCTGATAAACCATCGACAACCGTCGTTGATTCGCGTTTTATTGCGATTTGATCTTGAATAGTTTTACGAGTACCGACGACTTGAATGACTTCAACATCGCTTCCGACTTCTACTTCAGCTTCCGTTGGTGTTTCTTGGGCGGTTGCAGATAATGAAATTGTGCCAGCAACAGAGGCAATAACCGCTGCTCTTACCAATTTTGCAACCGGTGATAAAGTAAATTGATCTTCCTGAACACTAGGGTGCGTGTGTTTACCTGATATCAACGACATATCGAGTTCTCCGTTGTATTTTGAGCGAGCATAACGAGTGCATTTCGCTTGTTATATTTATGTTACGTATATGTTATGTCTGAATATACAAAAAACAAAAAGATATTACAACCAATATATCAACCAATTCAGGCCTTATTGATATGACCAATTTTATATTTTCATGCATTACCAATACTCAAGATTGGTCTTAACCAACCAATTTAAGGCAAGTAACGGCTGAAAGGATTATGACGCGCGAAAATGGGATGAAAATGGGATAAAAATGGGATGAAAATGCAGGGATAATTGATAAAAAACAGAGAAATCACGTAATTAATCTAATTACGTAAGACTCCATTGATATATAGCATTTTTTTTCAATCCATAGTGTTCTGCTACTATACCTGCTGCTTTTTTCGGCGGAAGATGTGACTGTAGACTGCGCATTAACGTCTGCGCCTCTGGTGAGATATCACTCGTGTCCTTTCCTGCAGGGCCCACCATTAATACAAACTCGCCTTTTTGATGAGCTTGCTCTGCTTCAAGCCATGCAATAATGGTAGATGCGCTACCACTAATAAACGTCTCAAACGTTTTGGTTATTTCTTTTGCCATGACAATGGTAATGGTATCGGGTAAACATTGTTCCATCATTTTCATAGTATCTAATACTCGTCTTGGCGCTTCATAAAACACGCTTGTACAGTATGAATGAAGTAGCGTTTCTATCGCTTGTTGCTTGGCTTGTTGTTTGACCGGTAAAAATCCACGAAAAATAAATTGGTCAGTAGGTAAACCCGCACCCGATAATGCAGTCACTGCTGCACACGGCCCAGGCAAGGCAACGACATTGGCGTTGATTTCACGACACGCATGTACTAAGACATAACCTGGATCGCTAATTAACGGCGTGCCAGCGTCTGAAATCAAAGCAATAGACTCGCCTTTTTCTAGTCTTTGGATCACTTTATTTACCATCATTGATTCGTTATGATCATGCACTGCAAACGTCGGCTTATCAATACTAAAATGTTGTAGCAATACACGACTATGGCGGGTATCTTCACATGCTATCGCATCGACAGATTTGAGGACGGTTAATGCGCGAAGTGTAATATCTTGCAAATTACCGATGGGAGTAGGAACGATATATAAACAACCTGTGTCAGACATAATGCGGATCTTTTTAAAATACAGTATGATGCGTATTATACACTGATGTATGACTTTCATTCACTTGCTTTTATGGATTAACTAGTGACTATAAATTTTTCATGGTTCAATTGCCGTCGTGTGACTCTACTAGCATTACTGGTAGGCCTAGGCGCATGCTCTTCAACGTCACCTGACTCAACTCAAGCGTCCCCAGAAGTATTGAGTATTCCAACGGTTGTTGTGCCACTGACTTTTTTACAAATCCTCGAGCAAGCCGAACTTGCAGAAAATAACGGACAAGCGTTTAGCCGCAACCAATATTTATTACAAGCAGCCGAATTAGCCACATCCTCTCAGCAGTGCCAGCGTGTTCACGCTATATTAACCCCAATTTATGCCTTACTATCATCTGAGCAACTCGCGCAAGCTAAATTATACCGCGCTCAATGTGCACACCCGAAAGATTCGTATCAAACCCGCTTAACTTTGCTTGATGCACCAACATCCTCGGTCAGTATCCAGCAACAACAATGGCATGCCAAAGCTGCAATTTATGAAGCACTGTTCGATGCACGTAATGCGGTCAATGCCCATATTAAATCCCAAGACTACGATATTGAATATGTCTGGCGTTTGACTCAAAAAATTCCAGCAGAACAACTTCAGTTAAGCGGTAACACTGAGATGGACGGCTTTGTCCAACTGACAAAGTTATTGCGCGAGAACGCATTAAATCAATATGAGCTAGCCAGTCAGCTAACACAGTTTCAATATCAATACCCCACTCATCCATTAGTCAGAAATTTACCCGCTGAAATTATTGGCTTACTACAAATTCGTAATGATACTGCTCAGCGTGTCGCTGTATTACTGCCATTAACCGGCCGTTTAGCTGCTCAAGCCCAACATATCAAACAAGGTATAGTAGCGGCATATCTTGCAAGGCAATCACAACAGTTTGCTTCTGAGCAAATGATTGATTCTTTGTACTTTGTCGATACCAATACACAAACTGATGAGGGACTCATTGCTGCTATCGAAGAAGCTGATTTGATTATCGGCCCACTACTCAAACCAAAACTAGAGCTGATACTGCCGCATATCAAACCTAGTCAACAATTATTAGGTTTAAATCGTCTTGACCCAGCAACAGAGAACATTCCGCTTGATACCGCACCAACAGCTGAGTTTTCAATTAATACCATTGTAAATAATCACACTTTTTTTGCGCTTTCACCTGAAGATGAAGCAGAACAAATTGCTGAATTTATGTTTACCCAACAATATCAACAGCCTATCTTAATTCATGCGCCCGATCGCACTGCGACTCGCATGGCTGAAGCGTTTACCGCACGCTGGCAAGCCCTCACTCAGCATAGCAGTACAATCACATTGTCGTTTACTGATAATAAATCAATGCGTAAAGCTATTGGCGATGCACTTGGTGTGCAACAAAGCCGCGATAGAATTAGCATACTGGAGCGTTATTTAGGTCAAGAAATGTTTAGTGTGACGCGTAACCGCAAAGATATTGATGCCTTTGTAGTTTTTGCTAATGCTAAACAAACAGAGCTTATCAATCCGATGATTGAAGCGAGTATCAGTACATTCTCCGATGATATCCAGCCTGTCTTTGCTAGTTCGCGTAGTTATAATCATAAACTGAACAAGAATTCGTTACGCGATTTACAAAATGTGATTTTTATTGATATGCCATGGTTGTTAGATGACACGCTCAATATTACTTTACTCAGTCAATATGAAACCGTGTTTAGTGAAGCATCCACCGCGCAAAAACGACTCTTTGCCTTTGGGTATGACGCTTTAAACTTAATTGGCAAGATCCGTCCATTACAACAAGTTCACGGTTTAATTTTACCTGGCTTGACCGGCAGTTTGGCAATAAATGATAAGAATCAAGTGACACGTACTTTACCGCGTGCCAAAATAACCACCAGACAAATTGAACATTTGACGAGTGAGTAAACCTCAACTTGCCTATCAGTTAGGCGTGATGGTTGAACAAAAAGTAAAACGGTATTTAATACAGCAAGGATTGCACTTTATTACCGCAAATTACCGTGCAAAGTGCGGTGAAATAGATTTAATCATGCGCGATGGTGCTTGTTGGGTATTCGTAGAAGTTAAATACCGTTCAGCCCAAAGCCATGGCAGTGCGATGGAGATGTTTACACAACAAAAACGTCGCAAAGTGATCAAAACAATGTATGTATTTATGGCCAAGCACGCGCTAAACCCACATCATGTGGCACATCGTGTTGATTTGGTTGCTATAGATGGTACGCGAGCAAAGTGGCACAAAGGTGTCTAAATGAGTGGATCTAATATGATTGATAATATCAAAGCAAATTTTACTGAAAGTATTCAAACCAAAATCGCAGCGAGCGAAGTATTACCAGAACCGATCGCTAATGCTGCGAATATGATGGTTGAAGCATTGATTCGAGGTAATAAAATATTAAGTTGTGGTAATGGTGGTTCTGCAGGTGACGCTCAACATTTCTCATCTGAGCTACTTAATCGGTATGAACGAGACCGCCCTAGCTTACCAGCAATGGCATTAACCACTGATAGCTCAACTATCACATCTATTGCTAACGATTATAGTTATGATGAAATATTTTCAAAGCAAGTCAGAGCGTTAGGTCAGCCAGGTGATATTTTATTAGCTATTTCAACCAGCGGTAACTCTCGCAATGTAATCAATGCAATGGAAGCGGCATTGTCTCGCGATATGACCATTGTTGCATTAACAGGAAAAGACGGCGGCGAAATGGCTGGCTTTTTAGGCATGAATGATGTCGAGATCCGCGTGCCATCCAACCGTACTGCACGTATTCAAGAAGTGCATTTGTTAGCTATTCACAATTTGTGTGAATGCATTGATGACGCTTTATTTCCTGAATCTAATTAATCGTAATTTAAGGAAGATTTAATGAGACGTAGTAATCGTCATATGCTCATGGGTGTAATCGCGCTGAGCTGCGTAGGATTGACCACAGGATGTACCGCTATTGCATTGGGTACTGTTGCCACAATTGGTGCAACAGCGAGCCAAGATCCTCGCTCTATCGGTACACAAATTGATGATACCAATGCCGTAGCACGTATTTCATTGCGCTTATCTGAAATTGAAGGATTATCCGACGTCTCAGATATTGAAGTTGATGTATTTAATCGCCAGCTATTATTGACGGGTACTATTGATGATGAGTCTTGGCAACCTAAAATAAACGCAGTGCTTGCCGCTGATCCGTATTTACGCAAAACCCATAATCAGGTTAGAGTTGGACTGCGCTTGAGCACATCAATGCAAGCAAAAGATATCTTAATTGCCAATGCACTCAGAGCGAAACTCTTAGTCAATGACGAAATAGAATCTAACCGAATTAATGTGGTGGTTAATGGTGGCGATGTATTTTTGATGGGTTTGTTGGATAATCAGCAAGCGACGAGAGCAGTGGAAATTGCGAGAAACATTAATAATGTGAAAAGTGTTGTTCGGGTATTTGAAATAATCCAATAACTAGTCTGAAATCTGAGTTGAAGTCTTATTTTACGATAGTAAATGTAGGCTTCTTCTTTGTCGTTTTTGAAGTTTCTGTTTTATCAGACTTCTCACTATCAACCGATGATGAACTAACAATACCTAGGGTAGGTGCTTTCTTAACCGCCTCAGTAGTCTCTGATTCAATTTCACTATCTACAGTTGCCAATTCATCGAGCAGCTCATCTGATAGCTCTATAGCGTCCTCATCAGCCTCTTCAAAGGATATCTCAGGCTCAGTACTAAATACTGTACCTGCACCATTTTCCCGGGCGTAGATCGCCAACACAGCGTTACTAGGAAAATCAATGTAATGCGGCTGACCACCAAAACGCGCTTGAAAACTCACGCCTTCAGGTGTCATATTGAAGTTCATACAAGCACTAGGTGCAACGTTCAGTACAATCTGACCATCATTAACATACTGTTCAGGTACGCTGACGTTATCTTGAGTTGCATCAACCACAAGATGAGGAGTGAGCCCATTATCTACAATCCAATCAAAAAATGCTTTTAGCAAATACGGTTGGTTGGATGTCATTGTAAACTCACTCATATCCTGGATCTTCTATTTTAGTGCTATGTTGCCGAGACTTAATTTCGTATTTTGTTATTTATAACGGATTATGAATTTCACGTTCTTGATCTGTTAATGATGCAACAAACGATGAACGTTCAAAAATACGTTTCATATAAGCTAATACTTCTTTACTGCCCGCACCTGTTAAGGTGATATTAAGCGCAGGTAAACGCCATAATAACGGAGCTAAATAACAATCTACTAAGCTGAATTCTTCAGACATAAAGTATGGTGTTTCAGCAAAGATAGGTGCTAATGATAATAATGTCTCACGTAAGTTATTACGCAATGCTTCAGTATCACCTTCACCACGGAAGATTTGTGCAGCAACAGAATACCAGTCTTGTTCAATGCGGTGCATCATCAAACGGCTGTTACCACGTGCAACTGGATATACTGGCATCAATGGTGGATGTGGGAAACGCTCATCCAAATATTCCATAATGATGTGTGATTTGTACAAATTTAAATCACGATCAACCAATGTTGGTAAAGTACCATATGGATTCAGCTCTAGCATTTCTTCAGGTAGATTAGTCGGGTCAACATAATTAATGTCAACTGTGACGCCTTTTTCAGCTAAGACGATGCGTACCTGATGACTATAAATATCAATCGTATCTGAGAACAGAGTCATGATAGAGCGTTTATTAGTGGCTACTGCCATTGATGTTTCTCCTATAAAATGTCGCTTTGCGAGCATTTATGACAAGCATTAAAAAAAGGGGCGCTATGCCCCTTTTTGTGATTATACATGAATTTTTTACTTCTTCACGCCTCGCCAGTAATCTTTTTTCAATAAATAAGCAAAGATGAAGAATATAAAGATAAATACCAGTACTCCTTTACCTATTTTTTCAGATGCTAAACGTGATGGCTCACCTGTATATTGCAAGTAATTCACTAAGTCTAAGATGACTTGGTCATACTCTTCAGAGTTAAGCTCACCGTTACCGTCAGATTGAATACCAACATAACGCTTGACTGTTTCGCCGTCAACCAATGCATCTTCATAAGAGATACGCGGCGTACCTTGTAGCTCTTCAAGTACATGTGGCATACCGACATTCGGGAATGTTAAATTGTTCACGCCAAACGTTTTAGAATCATCAACGTAGAAAGTACGTAAATAAGTATACAACCAATCAGCACCACGTACTCGGGCTACCAACGTCAAATCCGGTGGCGGAGCACCAAACCAAGTTGCAGCAGCTTCAGCTGGCATAGGCGACGTAATATAATCTGTCACTTTCTCGCCAGTAAACTGCAAATACTCTTGGCCTAACTCAGCTGGAATACCCAAGTCTTCAAATGTACGCGAATAACGTTGGTACTGCTGTTGGTGACAACCTAGGCAGTAGTTCATGAAAATACGCGCGCCATTTTGTAATGATGCTTTATCAGTAAGGTCATAATTTGCATCGTCTAGCGGATGCTTAGAACCTGCTGCAAACGCTAAGCTTGGAAGCAATAACGCGATCGCTAATATTAACTTTTTCATTTAGTGATCCTCTCAGGTACCGGCTTAGTTTTTTCGTTTTTACTATAAATCCACAGTAAACCGAAGAAACCAAAATACATTACCGTTAAAATTTGTGATGCTACGATTTTCCAGTCAGCTTGAGGTGTACCACCTAAGTAACCTAAGAAAATGAACACAATCGCAAAGATAATTAAGTTCCACGTATGTAGACCGCTACGATATCTCCACGAACGGACACTACCACGGTCAACCCAAGGTAACGCGAACAAGGCTGCAATTGCACCAAACATCGCTAATACACCGAACAACTTGTCAGGGACCGCTTTTAAGATTGCATAAAACGGTGTGAAATACCAAACAGGAAATATATGTTCAGGTGTTTTCAACGGGTTAGCAATTTCAAAGTTTGGATGCTCAAGGAAGTAACCGCCCATTTCTGGCGCGAAGAACATAATATAAGCAAAGCCACCTAAGAAGATACTAAACGCCACTAAATCCTTTAATACGATATGCGGGAAGAACGGTACAACATCATCTGCAATATCATACTTATCCGTATAGTATTCATGGATTTTATATTTAGTTTTGTCTTCTTCAGCTAATGAGCCTTTTTTGTGTTTAATCGCAATACCGTCAGGGTTATTAGAGCCTACTTCATGCAAAGCAATGATGTGTAAGAACACTAAAATAACTATTACCAAAGGCAGCGCAATAACATGTAATGCAAAGAAACGGTTTAGTGTGGCACCAGAGATAACATAGTCACCTTGGATCCAAATCACTAAATCAGGACCAATCACTGGGATTGCACTGAACAAGGATACTATGACCTGAGCACCCCAATAGGACATTTGTCCCCATGGTAGTACGTACCCCATAAATGCTTCAGCCATTAGAGCTAGGTAAATCAACATACCAAATACCCATAGCAGCTCGCGTGGCTTCTGGTATGAACCGTAAATCATGCCACGGAACATATGCATGTAAACTACGATAAAGAACGCTGACGCGCCTGTAGAGTGCATATAACGAATCAACCAACCAAAGTCGATTTCACGCATGATATATTCAACAGAAAAGAACGCTCGTTCTGCTGAAGGTTCAAAATTCATCGTCAACCAGATACCAGTAACAATCTGATTAACTAAAACAATTGTTGCTAAAAATCCAAACACATACCAAAAGTTCATATTGACCGGTGCTGGATATTGAATCGCGTGCATATTTGCAACGCGCATCATAGGGATGCGTTGTTCAATCCAATTTAAAAAACCATTCATAATATTGTGCCCTTATGCATCTGAACCGATTAACAAAGTCGTGTCAGTCAAAAACTGATATGGTGGCACAACTAAGTTTAATGGTGCTGGTACGCCTTGGAAAACGCGGCCAGCCATGTCGAATTTAGAACCGTGACAAGGACAGAAAAATCCTTCAGGCACGCCTTCTGCGTATTCAGCGAATGCACCATCAGCTAAATGCTGTGGTGAACAACCCAAATGCGTACAGATACCCACTAGTACCAAATACTCTTCTTTAATCGAACGATAGCGATTTTGAGCATAGACAGGTTGCTGTTCTTGTTCAGAACTTGGATCACGTAATTGATCTTCAATCCCTTCTAGACTGGCAAGTAACTCTGGAGTACGACGTACAATCCATACAGGCTTAGAGCGCCACATTACTCGGATCAACTGACCCGGTGCAACACCGCTTATATCAACCTCTATATCCGCACCAGCGGCTTTCGCTTTCGCGCTTGGGTTCCATGAAGCTACAAATGGGATCGCTGCGCCAACGGCACCAACGCCACCAATAACAGAAGTTGCTACCGTTAAAAATTTACGGCGATTACTGCTTTCGGGTTGTTCATTTGAAGCTGATTGATTTGCATCTGCTGATACATTACTCATCCACTTTTCTCCAAAACTTGGTAGATACTTACTCAGGTGCAAGGAGTTACACGGGGTAGATATACAACCTAATATAATTTACTGCGCGAAATGGTAAAGAAAAGCCTCAATAAAAACAAGTCTATCGTGGCATTTATCTACTAAAATCGGCTAAGACGTTCGTCTTTACTGGGTTATCTGCTTTACAGTGAGATTCTGTAGCGCAATAATATAGCCTTATATAGAATATTGCATTGATTTATCACAAATATTTTCTTGATTGCGTAGTGAAAAATACCCTAATGACAAAAAACAGCCAAAAAAAATGCCACTGAAAAGTGGCATTTGATATCGAACTGAAAACGAAATATTAACGTTTTGAGAACTGTGGACGCTTACGTGCTTTGTGTAGACCCACTTTCTTACGCTCAACTTTACGCGCATCACGCGTAACGAAACCTGCTTGACGAAGAGCTGGACGTAAAGTCTCATCAAATTCCATCAATGCACGCGTAATACCGTGGCGAATAGCACCGGCTTGACCAGAAATACCACCACCGGCTACGGTGACGTATAGGTCAAATTTCTCTGTCATTTCAACTAGCTCTAATGGTTGACGAACAACCATACGTGCTGTTTCACGACCAAAGAATACATCAATTGGACGTTTGTTGATTACGATATTGCCTGTACCTGGACGTAAGAAAACACGAGCGGTAGAGCTTTTGCGGCGACCTGTGCCGTAATATTGAGTATCTGCCATTGTCTCGCTCCTTAAATGTCTAGTACTTGAGGCTGTTGAGCCGCATGGTTATGTTCAGTTCCAGCATAAACTTTAAGTTTACGGAACATAGCACGACCTAGTGGGCCTTTTGGCAACATGCCTTTAACCGCTTTTTCTAAAACCATTTCTGGCTTAGCAGCAATTAATTTTTCAAATGTAGTATCTTTTAAGCCACCTGGGTAACCAGAGTGTGAGTAATAGATTTTACCTTTAGCTTTATTACCAGTAACAGTAATTTTCTCTGCATTTACGACAACAATATAGTCACCAGTATCCACGTGAGGTGTATACTCTGGCTTATGTTTACCACGTAAACGTAGTGCGATTTCAGCCGCTAAGCGACCTAATGTTTTGTCTGCAGCGTCAACTACATACCAGTCATGTTGAACTGTTTCTGGTTTTGCAACAAAAGTTTTCATTGTTAAATTCACCCGAATTTTAAAACGTTACGAATGCTTTTACACCATGTAAAAACACGCCAAATCAATTATTGACCCCTTCGAGCCTATTGATCCTTCCATCTTCCCACAGATGGGTGTAACTGGGCAGGCGCAAAATTATACGCGAATTGCTTCAAATTTAAAGTGTTTTTATGAATTAATTAACCAAGCACCCCTTTATATTGGTGTAAGCTGCGCTGGGCTTGCATACGTCGCAAAAATTCGGACATGATCAACATATATAATTCATCACCTAAGTATTTATCTTCTACACCACGATCTATGCTCGGATTATCATTAACTTCAATGACATACCCGCGAGCATTTATCTCTTTGATATCCACACCGTACAAGCCATCACCTATCGGTTTAGTCGCAACAATCGCAGCTTGTAGGACGCGGCGCGGCACTTCAAATGTCGGAATCGTCTCAAAACCACCACTGTCACTGCTGTTTTCACCATGCTGATAAATTTGCCAATGATCTTTAACCATGTAATAGCGACAGGCATAGATAGGTTTGTTATTGAGCATTCCAATACGCCAATCAAATTCTGTGTAGAGATATTCTTGCACTAACAATAGCGACGATTTTTTAAATAATGTGTGTAAGCTTTGCGTCAATTCAGCACGATCTTTGGCTTTAATCACCCCTTTAGAAAACGCACCATCGGGAATTTTCACTACCATAGGATAATCTATCATCCCTTCTAATGCTGCTTCTAGGTGCTTTTCACCTTTATGCACTATGCGTGTTTTAGGACAGGGTACTTTATGCGTCGCAAATAAATCGGCCAAATAAACCTTGTTAGTGCAACGCATAATCGATTGCGGATCATCCATAACAACTAAGCCTTCTTGCTCGGCTTTTTTCGCAAATTGATAGGTATGATGATCAATATTGGTCGTTTCACGAATAAAAAGCCCATCATACTCTGGTAAGCGCATGATATCTTTGGGGCTAATAATATCAACTTGAATACCTAGCTGCTTACCTGCTTGGACAAATTTTTTCAAGGCTTGAGCATCACTAGGCGGCATGGCTTCGTGCTCATTTACCAACATTGCTAGATCAAACTTCGCCGTGCGCATATTGCGAGATTTGTTCCACACTTTATTGCTAAACGTCTCTAGAGACTCTGCAAAAAGTGTTTCTAAAGCATCATCAAGAGCATGGTGCGAGACTATTTTTAAATCACTGACTTGCCAAGTTTTGCGAAACTTGATGGTGATTTCTAGTACTGGGCAAGGCAATGCTTCAAATAATTTACGTGCAAATTCTTGCATTTCACCTTGCGAGGTATGTCCGAACACACAATGAAATTTGATTTCGATCGGCTGTTCGGGCGTGCCTAAGCGCTCAGCCAGATTAGGCAACAACTGGGCAACTTGCATTTTATATAACGCTTTATTGCTAATATCATTGAGTACGCGAACCGAGGGCATAACATGATGCCCGCGACTTTCAGCCAATAACGAACAATAATATCCGTCTGACAAATACTTAGTGCTTTTACATAAATTAATGACTCGCACACGACCTTGTTGTTTATTGGTCATGTTGAGGTATTGAGAAAAAGTGATTACGCGCTCACTTGGAAAAAACGCAGACCAATCTTTGGGCTGATCAATGACAATGTAAGTTTGTGCCATCGGTAAATGCTATCCTTATCGAAATATTAGACGTCAATATTAGACGTAATTAATAGGTCAAAAGAGTGACTAACATAGCCACCCTCACACTCTCGATATTGCGCTTATTTACACAAATTGACAATCAAAATTATGCCTTTAAAAAGATTTATTTTGACCTAAAATAATAGTGTATTTTAACCAAACTTAAGCATACACTCAGAATATTGTTAACCATCTTTTTTATATGAAAACTATTCGTCCTGCCATCCTCTCCGATGTCGCTGCATTATTGCAATTAGAGTCCCAAGCATTCAGTTGTGACCGCTTAAACCGCCGCAGCTTTCGCCATGCTATTTCCAGTTCGGCTTCAGAGTTAATCATCGCCGAATCACATAACACTGATAATGCTGATGACATACCTGTGCTATTGGGCTATGCATTGATGCATCTGCGTCATGGCACTAGCTTGACGCGTTTGTATTCTATCGCGGTAGCTAATGAGGCACGTAATTTAGGTGTTGGCCAAGCCCTCATTCACGCTGCTGAAAATCTCGCAATAAGCCGTGGTCGTCGTATTTTGCGCTTGGAAGTCAGCGATGCTAATCACAAAGCAATTGGACTTTATAAAAAGCTCGGATATCGCGTATTTGGTCAATACAATGATTATTATGAAGATCACACCAATGCTGTGCGCATGCAAAAACGCTTACATAGTGCTACGCCAGCCCATACCTCTAGACTTGTTCCCTGGGTAGCACAAGGTACACCGTTTACTTGTGGCCCAGCTTCATTGCAAATGGCACTACGCGCATTACAACCTGATTACCCAGTTACACCTGAAGACGAATTAGATATTTGGCGCGAAGCCACTACGATATTTATGACATCTGGGCATGGCGGCTGTCACCCGATGGGGTTGGCTCTAGCTGCCAAAAGGCGTGGATTAATGGCTCAAGTCTGTGTCAGTGATCGCAAGCCATTGTTTGTCGATGGGGTACGTGATGGTTTAAAAAAAGAAGTCATTACACGGGTGCACGAGAGTTTCACCCGCCAATGCACTGAACAAGCCATACCTGTCACCTATAGCACGCTGTCACTCAAAGAATTAACAACAGCGTTTGATGACGGCGCTTTGCCACTGATACTAATTAGTACATTTAGGATGGATCAAAGTAAATCGCCTCACTGGGTGGTGATGTCTGGGTACGATGCACATTGTATTTTTGTGCATGATCCCTATTTCATTCAAGAAAATAGCAGCGACAGCCCAATGGATTGCCAGTATTTACCTATAGCTAACGATGAGTTTGAGAAGATGTCGCGCTTCGGCCGTGCGCGATTACAAGCAACGGTGTTACTTCGTTGCTGATTCGTTTTGTTTAACTTGCTGCCAGTATGCTTCTAAGCTATCAAGTTCAAGGCTTTGCATGTCATGTTGATCCGCTGCTACTAACGCTTCGACCTGCATAAACCGTGATGTGAATTTGCGATTGGCTTGTTGTAATGCGACTTCACTTTTCACCCCTGCGTGACGGGCTAAGTTGACCACTGCAAACAACAAATCACCAATTTCTTCTTGGACATGCGCTTGGTCGCCTGACGCGATCGCAGCTTGTACTTCAGCGAGTTCTTCTTGGACTTTGGCTACAACAGGAGGTATATCCGACCAATCAAACCCGACCTTAGCACAGGATTTTTGAATTTTATGCGCTTGCATAAGGGGTGTCATCCCCGTTGGTATATTGGCCAAAATTGAGGTGGGAATAGGTAAACCGGCTTTTTCAGCTTGCTTGATTGCATCCCATTGTGCTTCAACTTGCGCAGACGTAAGTCCAGATTGATCAGTAAACACGTGCGGATGACGGCGAATAAGTTTTTCACACATACCTTGAGCAACATCATCAAATGAAAACCAACTTTGCTCTTGCCCTAACTGTGCATAAAATACGACTTGGAACAATAAATCACCAAGCTCTTCTTTGATGTGATCTGGATCGCCAGCATATATCGCATCAGCAACCTCATACGTTTCTTCGATAGTATGCGGGATAATACTCTGCATCGTTTGTTCAATATCCCAAGGGCAGCCATTTTGAGGATCGCGAAGTTGTTGCATGATCTTCACTAATGCAGCCACTGGTGCAGATTGTGATAAATCGATAAATTGTTGACGTTGTTGTGGTTGCATAATGCTCTATTATTTATTGACGTTCACGAGGTCTTATACACATCGGTCACCGAACGGATTTTGCGTAACTTATTTATCAGTTGCACTAATCGGTTGACGTCTTTGATTTCTACTTTCAAATCAATTTCGCATGTATTTTGGGTGGTATCACTGTTTGAATTGATCCCCAACACAGGCACCTTATCATTACCAAGGATCGTAGTAATATCCTTTAAAATACCGGTTCGATCATGGCATTTTAAATGTAATTCAGCAGCAAACCCAACCGAAATATCACTCGACCAATTGACGTCAATTTCGCGCTCAGGGTGCATAGATAGCAAATGTGCAAGTTGATCACAATCACTTTTATGTACACTCACCCCGCGTCCTTGCGTGATATAACCAAGGATGGGTTCACCGGGGATCGGTTGACAACAATTTGCCAACTGGCTCATTAAATGTCCGACGCCTTCCACTTCTATGGTGTTATTATTACCTTGTTTAGTTGGACGTTTGATTTTGGTTTTACTGATAACGTCTTGAGTTTTTAATTCTGGCTCAGGGCATAATAACTGCTGTAGAAAATGCACTAATGACATCACTCGTATATCACCAGCACCGACCGCAGCAATGAGATCATCACTGGTTTTCATATTGAATTTTTCGACGGCCTTAGCCACATCTTTGAGGTGTAAATTCAGCTTCGCCAATTCACGTTCAATGATGTCTTTACCAGCAGCAAGATGCTGATCTTTGTCTAATTTTTTAAAATAGGTATGGATCTTTGCGCGCGCACGTGAAGAGTGCACATAGCCTAAACCAGGGTGCATCCAATCCCGCGACGGATTCATTTGTTTGCCGGTTAAAATTTCGACCTGATCGCCACTTTGTAGCTGATACGTAAAGGGCACAATGCGCCCATCGATTTTGGCACCAATACAACGGTGGCCGACGTTTGAATGAATGTAATAAGCAAAATCTAGTGGCGTTGATCCCACTGGCAAATCAATCACATCACCCGTAGGTGTAAATACGTAAACGCGGTCATCGAACACTTGAGAACGAAACTCTTCGACAATATCGCCAGACTCGGCCACTTCTTCTTGCCATGCTAAGATTTTGCGCAGCCAGTTAATGCGTTCTTCAGCCGCAGAAATTTTACTGGTGTGATCTTCTTTGTATTTCCAATGCGCAGCGACCCCAAGTTCAGCATCATCGTGCATTTTTTGAGTGCGAATTTGGATCTCAATCGTGCGTCCTTCAGGGCCTTTGATAACCGTATGAATAGACTGATAACCATTGGGTTTGGGTGTCGCAATATAATCATCGAATTCGTTCGGAATATGCTTGTAAGTCGCATGCACTTCGCCTAATACCGCATAGCAGTCTTGCAATGTCTTTGCGATGATACGCACAGCACGAATATCAAATAACTGTTCAAACGAGAGGTTTTTCTTTTGCATTTTTTTGTAAATGCTATAGATATGTTTTGGACGACCAAATACCTGAGCATCAACATTATTTGCTGTTAGCGTAGTAGATAAGGAAGCAACAAATTCATCAATATAATCTTGGCGATTCGCCCGTTTTTCATCGAGCCATTGAGCTATTTCCATGTAGCGTTTGGGATGTAAGTAACGAAATGCGAGATCTTCAAGCTCCCACTTCAACTGCCCTATTCCTAAGCGATTCGCTAATGGGGCATAGATAGCAGAACACTCTCGGGCAACCAGTACACGGGTTTCTTCATCAGCTTCTTTGACTTGTTGTAAAGTACAAATTCGTTCGGCCATTTTGATAACCACGGCGCGTACATCTGCGACCATCGAAATCAGCATTTTTCGGATATTATCAACTTGCTGTTCGTCGTGTTGATGTTTGGCATGCAGTGCTTTTATCGCATCCATTTGACGCACACCATTTACCAGATCAGCAATTGGGCGACCAAATTCGGTTTCTATATCGACATCACTTAAAGTATGCATTTCACAATATGGAAATACCAAGGCGGCTTGTAATGTCTCATCATCCATATTGAGTTCATGGAGGATCTCGACCATCTCTTGACCAATCAACAAGAGCTCTGGTTGATCTGAAATAGAGGCTAATTTTTCTCGTGTCGCATCAGATACTGCAAGCCCGGCTAGCCATTTATCAAAGCTAGGGCGCTGAGGTTGATGCACCGTTCTAATCGTAACCACACCGTGTCCTTTTGGTTTATCCGTTTAACGTATAAATACACTCAGTAATTCAGTATGCGTTGTGCCTTTAAACATGTCAAAACTTTGCACTTGTGCAAGCTTAAAGCCATTCGCCATAATCAACGCGCAATCATGTACCCAAGTCTGCGGGTTGCAAGAAACATACACAATTTTTTCTAAGTCACTGTATTGTAAGCATTCAAGTACCGCACTGGCCCCTTCACGTGATGGATCAAGTAAGAGTTTATTGACCTTTGCAGCCTTAATTTTATCTAAAGCGGCGGCAGTCGTTAGATCCGCATGAATAAACTCGACATTGTCTATGCCACACATTTGTGCGCCGCGTTGTGCTTGTTGCACCATAGTAGGTACACCTTCTACCCCTAATGCATACTCAGCAAGACGGGCAATAGGTAAGGTAAAGTTACCGGCACCACAGAACAAATCTAAGACCCTGTCTGTCTCAACAAGTTCCATAGCAGATACCGCAGCACTGACCATCTGTTCATTCAATGCTTTATTAACCTGAACAAAGTCATCCAAATCAACCGGATAACGACAATCGTCAATCGAAGATAACCATAAATCAGGCACGCTTAATTGATTGCTATCAGTCTGTCCTGAAGCAGGTAAAAAATACCACTTAGGTCCTTGTTTAGGTGCAGCCACTAGCCCTTGTTGATGCACTGCAACACGCACGGCTAAGTCAGTCTCTAATGCTAACAATGCACTTAAGGCTTCGCCATTAAGATGACGTTGAGCATTTAAAGCTAGCACAGTCTCATTATCTGCTGCGAATAACGTCATATGCCCAACATTAGTGAGCCATGGCCACTGTTGACAATGCGCTTGAATATAACTCAACACTGGTTGCAAACGCGGATCGAGAACCTGACAGTGATCTATCGCTAACACGTTATTGCTGTGGGCTTGACGAAAACCGACTTTGATATTATTGGCATTACGTGCATCAATGGCTAAACGCGCCTTACGGCGATATGCATCGGGGCTTAGTACCGGTTTTATCCAAGGTAATTCAGTCACAGGCAATACATGCGTGGCATAATCAGAAATAGCCGTTTCTTTGAGTGTCAACAAGGCTTCTGAGGCAACATATTGTAATTGACAGCCTCCGCATATAGGGGTCTGTTTTGTCGTGTGATCTTGAGCAAATACGCATGGCGCTGCAATACGCTGAGGGTGTGACTCAAGCACTTGCAATACTTTAGCAAACCAGACTTTTTTCTTTTGTTGAGTAACCGTGACTTTGACGGTTTCACCCGGTAATGCGCCATCCACAATAATGATCGGCACATGCGATTTACATAACCCCTGACCTTGTAATGTCAGTGCATCAATTGTAATCGTTAAGGCCTTTAATGAAGGCGTCGAGCGACGTTTAGGTTTGTTCGCTTTAAAAAATTGCGCCATTAGTATATTCCTGACATTACAGTGCTTCCAACATTAGAGTGCTTCCAAGATAACCGTTGCGACGGCATACTCTTGTTCATCTGAAATCGACGTATGTGAATGCGTAACACCAAGACCCGACGCATATTCGGCAAAACCACCGCTAAATTGCAGCAATGGTTGTCCTTTTTCAGTATGTGTTAACCATATATTTTGCCAGCTAACGCCATGACCAATACCTGTACCTAAGGCTTTCACCGCAGCTTCTTTTAGCGCAAAGCGTTTGGCTAGAAAACGATGTGGATGGGCATGATTAACATAGGTCGCTAACTCATCTGGTGTGAGGATTTTTTTGGCTAACCCCTGTGGTTTTGCGGGTTCTTGTGAAGAACCAAATCGTGATATTTGTACTATATCTGTCCCCATCCCGACAATGGCCATGTTATTGACCCAGCTCAAGTAATCCTTGCAACCTAGCTTCCTGCATTAATGCACGCATATCACTGACCGCTTTACCTAAGCCATCAAACATCGCTCGTGCCATAATTGCATGTCCGATATTCAGCTCGACAATTTCAGGTAACGCAGCGATAGGTTTCACATTATGATAATGCAACCCATGACCGGCATTAACATGCAGCCCTTTTTGGTGTGCGTATTGAATACCTGCCGTTAATTTTGCTAGCTCTTGTTGTTGCTGTGCGATTGTTGGGGAGTCTGCATATTGACCAGTATGAATTTCAATATAAGGCACCTGACAAGCCACTGCCGCATCTATTTGCTCAGGCTCAGCATCAATAAACAACGATACTAAAATCCCCTGCTCCGCTAACATGCCACACGCATCTTGCATGCGTGATAAGTTACCCGCAACATTTAAGCCACCTTCGGTAGTTAGTTCAGCACGTTTTTCAGGTACTAAACAACAAAACGCAGGATTAGTGCGCTTGGCAATTGCCAACATTTCATCAGTAACGGCCATTTCTAAATTCATTCTGGTATTTAGGGTGCGCGCTAAAATCTCCACATCGCGGTCGTTAATATGACGGCGGTCTTCACGCAAATGCACCGTTATGCCATCTGCACCAGCACGCTCAGCAATATCTGCGGCATGCACAGGATCAGGGTAAGAGGTGCCACGCGCGTTGCGTAATGTAGCAACGTGATCGATATTAACACCGAGTAAGACTTCTTTGATTTGCATGATGGGTTTCTCTGAGTAAAAACAATGCGTTAATTATGGCTTAATCGCTATTTTGATACAAACAATTCACGACTTTTTAATGGTTTATTGCCTAATAACGGTTGTAACGCTTGGCGGGTGATCCACTTTGCCGTTTTTAAACTGTTCGGATCCCATTCTTCATTGAGCATATTGATAACCCATTGACCCGGCACTGACCGCAAGTGTGGATACCATTGTTTGAGCAACATGCCTTCTTCTGCAATAAACACATAATCCATGGTTGGAAATAGCGCTTCTTGTGAATGCGCATCAACACTGATGTCAGGTAAAAAACCCAGCTCATTTAACAACGATAATTCAAACACGCGTAATGCCGCTTCTTGTGCTGCGTGAAGGGTGCCGTTAATTTCTAATGAAGCATGTAAATGTGATATGGCACGTTGATATTGGGCAAATAAATCCGGACAAGGAATATTTGCAGGTAAACAGCGATTAATGAGTTCGTTTAAATACATGCCACAAAATAACGCAGTATGCTGAAGATGATACCCTTTTGCGTTGATTTCGGCGGATTTAACTGATTTTAGCTCACCTTTGCCAGTTAATTCGCAAGTAACTGATTGAAAAGGTTGTAATACACTTTTTCGATCTGATTTAGCACTGCGCATTCCACGAGCCACGCAACGGATTTTACCTAATTCCTGTGTAAAAATATCAACCAAAAAACTCGTTTCTTGGTAAGGTCGACGATGCAATACAAAGCCATTGACCATAACGCCATTACCGGCCCGCATCATTAAGACCTTTTGATCCGGACAACGCGCATTTGTTCAAGCTCCATTCCCGCAACTGTAATTGTAGCTGGGTAATAGGTCAAATTTACGTTCGCTCCTTGCAGAGATTGATAACGCTTTTTGCGCTTAAATACAAAAGGCACATCGATATCTGCCAACATCACTGTATGCACAATCCAATCATCTTGCTCTCGCTGCACATGTGATGTGACCTTCATATCCTGAGAATGAGTCAACTGTGGGTGTTGA
The DNA here is from genome assembly GCA_029246415.1 of Glaciecola sp. GTDB lineage: Bacteria > Pseudomonadota > Gammaproteobacteria > Enterobacterales > Alteromonadaceae > Opacimonas. The sequence goes on along the minus strand of JAQWNF010000029.1, from coordinate 142,107 downwards.
TGTAGTAATTTATCTAACTGGGGCAAATTTCACCACCATACATTGGACTGACTGCTGCCCTCGAAATTCATTAACATTGAGCTTATATGCAACATGTACCTGATTCACTTGATGGTTCGGCCATGCGTCGACATCCACATTAAAAGCAATTGCATCAATCGTCACATTATCTAGTTGAAGTACCATTTTAAGGTGCTTTTCGCCGACGATACGTTGGTTAACCAAAGTAAATACATTATCAAAAATAGGCTCTTCAAATCCTTGCCCCCACGGACCTGATTGCATCAACGCATTGGCAAAATCTAGACTTAAATCACTCGCCAGTAATTGCCCATCACTGAGGATCTGTGCCTCATTCGGGATCTGTGCCATATGATTAGCTAATACCGATAACAGCGCCGAGTTAAATGCATCTAATTGCTCAGCGACAATTGATAAACCAGCTGCCATCGCATGCCCGCCAAATTTTTTGATGATCCCTGGATGACGTGTATTCACCTCATCAAATACATCGCGAATATGTACACCTGGAATAGACCGAGCCGAGCCTTTGAGTTCGCCATCATCTTGACTAGCAAACACTACCGTTGGCCGATAATATTGTTCTTTGATACGTCCAGCTACGATCCCAATTACACCTTGGTGAAAATCAGGATCAAACAAGACTAAGCCATCTGGTAATACATCTTGATCTAATTGTAACGTGGCTAATGTCGCCTCGGCTTGCTCGCGCATTTGCCCTTCGATTTCTCGACGTTGGCGATTAAGTGAATCCAAGGTGTGTGCCATTCCACGGGCTGTATCGTAGTCTTCAGCGAGTAAACATTCGATCCCTTGAGCCATATCTTCGAGACGACCAGCAGCATTGAGCCTTGGACCTAAAATAAATCCTAAATCAATCGACGTTACCTTGTCGCATGGTTTACTTGCCACATCTAACAATGCACGAATACCCGGGCGACAGCGACCAGCACGAATACGCTGCACGCCTTGATACACAAAAATACGGTTGTTTTTATCTAACTTCACTACATCTGCAACCGTTCCTAATGCCACAATATCTAAATATTGCGCCAAGTTTGGTGCTGGACGCTGTGCGTTAAACCAGTCATCTTGCATCAACTTGGTTTTTAATGCGCTTAATACATAAAATGCCACCCCTACACCTGCAAGGTGTTTGGAGCCAAATTCACAGTGATGTTGGTTTGGATTAACTATAGCATCAGCATCAGGCAATGTCGTAGCCGGTAAATGGTGGTCGGTAATAATTACCTGTAAACCTTGGGCTTTAGCATGTGCCACGCCAGCATGACAGGCGATACCATTATCGACAGTCAGTAAGATTTCTGGCGAAAATTCGCTGATTGCCACATCGACAATTTCAGGAGACAACCCATAACCAAAATCAAAACGATTCGGCACGAGATACTTAACATTATTGAGGCCCAAATCACGTAAACACAACATACACAATGCAGTGCTCGTTGCACCATCGGCATCAAAATCACCAATAATCACGATACGCTGCTGTGTTTTAACGGCTTGAGCAAGTAAGTTCACCGCTTGGGCAATACCATTTAACTGTTTAAAATGCAGTAAATCTTTAGCACCTGTCTCTAAATCCGATAATGAATCAATGCCACGTGTGCGAAAAATTTGCGCGAGGATCTTGCCATACGGCCCAGCAAAATCTTGAGCGCTTAATGGCGACGCATTAGCCGCAGTAGCCAAAGCAGACTGCTCAGGAGAGGCAGAAATTTGCGCAAGCGTTTGTGGCATAAGCGTGCGCGGCACAATAGCTAAATCAGATATACCAGCATCTTGCACAGTAGATAACGCGGTAGATAACGCGCTAGATTGCTCATTTATAAGTAAAGACAACTTATTCGCCTAAACGTTTTTTCAGTTCAGCTAACAGTGCAGACGCTGGTTGATACCCACCTATCAGTGAACCATCCGCAACAACAATATTAGGTGTACCTGTCACACCAATAGCGCCGCCAGTTTGATAATGTTTCGCGACCTCGTTTTTACAGCTTAATGATGCAACCGTATCGCCGCCTTTAGCTTGATCCATTGCATCTTGTCGGTTAGTAGCACACCAAATAGATTGCATCTGTTTAAACACATCGCCATTTAACCCTTCACGCGGATAAGCAAGGTAACGAATAGAAATGCCCGCATCGAGGTAATCTTGCATTTCACGATGTAACTTACGGCAGTACCCACACGTTATATCGGTAAATACATCAACGATATACTTTTCATTTGCTGCTTTGTAAACGATACCTGAATCTCGAATATCAGCGACTTTTTGTAAACGAATACCATTCATTGCGATATCCGTTTCGTTCAACATACCTTTATCCAGATTAAAAATCACCGCATTAATAAAAAACTGTCCATCTTTGGAAAGATAAAAAATACCTCGGTCAGTCGTGATTTGATATAAGTTGTCTAGAGGTGATTGCTCAACATTTAAAATACTCAAGCGGGTATTGCGTTGAAATTTTTCAATCAGCTCGTCGCTCAATACAATGGTATTAGCAGAAGTAAGTGACGCCGTTTGCGCTGGACTGTTTTCTGCTTCCTGCGCACAGGCACTGATACTAACCAGGATGAATAAACTTAATACAGCTTGTTTAATTAATACTATTTTCATTGCTTTTTGGTATCCAAATTCGATGTTAAAGGTCTATGCTTGTTGTTATAGACCGCAATAAGTGACCATTGTATTCATCTTTATGATAAAAATCCCGCTTAATTACATTTTTTGAAACTGCACAAAAAGCGCAAATTCATCCACGGGGGTGGTGTGTTGTAATAATGTGAGTTAAGCGTTCGGTTGCTACATGGGTATAGATTTGGGTGGTAGATAGATCACTATGCCCTAATAAAAGTTGCACCACGCGCAAATCAGCCCCGTGGTTTAACAGATGAGTAGCAAACGCATGACGCAGTGTATGCGGCGATAAATGCACCTTTATCCCTGCAATCGTGGCATATAATTTAATCCGATGCCAAAAGGTCTGACGGGTCATCAACGTACCGCGAGAACTTGGAAACACCACATCACTGCTGTGCTTTAATAGCTCTGGTCGTCCCGATTTTACGAATGCCTCAATCGCATCTACAGCAGGTTCACCCAGTGGCACTAAGCGTTCTTTGTTACCTTTACCGATGACTCTTACCACACCTTGCAACAAGGAGATCTGATCCAAGCGTAAACTCACCAATTCCGTGACTCGTAATCCAGTTGCATATAACACTTCTAACATCGCTTTATCGCGCAGACCAATGGCGTCGTTTTCATCCGGAGCATCAAGCAATGCTTCTATCTGTTGCTCCGTTAACGTATCGGGCAATGCCACTTTGATTTTTGGCGGTTTGATATGACGCAATGGGTCATCTTCGCGGATTTTTTCAGACAAGCAGTATTTGATAAAGGTCTTTAATGACGATAAACCTCTGGCCGTACTTCGCGCGGATAAATTATGTTGTTGGCGATGAGTCAAATAGTCACGGATTTGGGCTTCATTGATATCAATTAACCTAAAATCTGCAGTCGCAACGCTCAAGTACTCACAGAGTTTGCGTAAATCGGTGTGATACGCCGACAAAGTATTATCTGATAAGCCTTTTTCTAAGTACAAGACTTGTAAAAACGCTTCAATCGATTGTTGATTATCTACCGAAATTAATCCTGTCACTGCGGTTAAGGCCGACTACTTTTTATCAGCTCATAGGCAGCTTGAATATCTTGCGCTTTGACTTTAGCTAGCTCCATTGCTTGTTGCGGCAAGCCTTTAGCGATGAGTTTATCTGGATGATGTTCATTCATGGCTTTTTTGTAAGCGCGTTTAAGCGTTTTTTCATCCGCAGTGGGAGCGACATTTAAAATGCGGTAAGCATCCGTTAAGCGTTGTTTGTCCGAATATTGATGGGCACGAGAGTATTGTTGTTGCGCTTTATCACGCCACGCATTTGCTTGTTCTTGCGCACGGGAACGGGCTTCATCACGCGCTTTACTAAATGCATCTTGGCGCTGACGAAATCTGAGCTCAGCTTCAAACTTACGGATTAATCGATCCAGATCTTTGTGCCCAAAACCAAGCCCTGATGCCACTTTATCAAGCACTTCGACTTCACTTACGGATAATTGACCATCGGCAAATGATGCCTCGATGAGCATTTCCAGAAACGCCTGAAGGATTATTTTTTGTCCGTGTAAGTCGTGTTTTAAATCTTTTAATATATTGTTGAGCGGGAAATGTTGGTCTTTGCCCTCCCTAAAAGCTTGTTGCGCTTCACGACGATCATTTTCATTCAGCCCCATATCGTCCATCAGCTTTAAGGCGACATTGATCTCCGACTGAGTCACCGCACCATCGGCTTTCGCTATATGCCCTAAACAAGCAAACAATGCATGGAAAAAAATCGCACTACTTTGCAAACGTTCGTTGTCAGCAAAAAAGCGCCCAAATCCACCGGAACGAGAAAAATCATTACTCATTCCTTTATCGAACATATGTCCGGCAATTAAGCCCAGTATCGCTCCGGGTATTTTTAATAATAAAAACCCGAACACGAACCCTAGTAATTTTCCCATGAATGGCATTGTTTAGTCACTGTAACACTTGATATAGGGCTACTATAACCGTCGACGGATTGGCAATAAACCCATTTTATGAAAAAAAATCAATGAAAACGGGATTTTTACGACTTAAACATGGAAATTTAGCCATAAACCTTTAAAATCGGCAGTACTTGAATTTTGGACTCCATGCGCTTTCATGAAATTTGCCGTTACCTTTATCTTCGCAGCGCTCCTAGCGATTGCCTCCGGCAATGCGCAAGCACAGGCTACCAGCGAGCCAATTGACTTATTACAATGCGCGAACCCTGTACTTTTTGCACCTGAAATACTGGATGTAAATGCTTCTTTTGATCCCAATTCAGTTGTAGTTACCGCTGATTCAGCCACCATGACGCTAACCCAGCGCGCACAATTTAGCGGCAACGTAAATATTATAAGTCCTCGCGGGCAAATATTTGCAGATGAAGCGATTGTGACAGACAACGGTAATGGTGTCGTCGCCGTGGGCGAAGTGGGGTTTGTCAACGACCAACTTCAAGTCACCAGTGAATCGATTTCCCTTAATGGTATTACCGATTCGTTTTTGATTAGTAATGCCCGCTACCAACTTGCGAGTGTTAACGGCAATGGATTAGCCGAGCAGATCAGCATCGGTAGTAAATCAGGCTTAACCCTCGATAGTGTTAGTTTTACTACTTGCCCATTAAATCAACAAGATTGGGCAATCAAAGCATCACAACTCAATATTGGTGAAGCCGGCAATCTTGGACAGGCTTTTAACACGCGCTTCTATGTGTCAGGTGTGCCTGTGTTGTATTTACCTTACTTTGCGTTTCCAGTTACCTCACAACGTCAGTCGGGCTTGCTCTTCCCTAATATTTCATCATCGAGTACCAATGGTGTTGACGTATCTCAGCCTTTCTATTGGAATATCGCGCCAAATTTAGATGCAACCTTAACACCGCGTTTACTGACCAACCGAGGCATCCAATTTAACAGTGAATTTAGGTACTTAACAGCCTCTCAGCAAGGCGAGCTAACGCTTGAATACTTAGCCTCTGATGATGAATACATCAACAGCGATGCACGTTATTTTTTACGGTTACAACATCAAGGTACTCTGACTGATAATTTACAATGGTTTGTGGATTTTAATCAGATCAGTGATGAAAACTATATCGTCGATCTCGGCTCGGATTTTTATAATCGCGCCGACACCTATGTTAATCGAGCAGTTGGGTGGCTGTATCACTCTCCTAACTTAACGGTCCAAACCACTTTTCAAGACTTCGACGTTATTGGTGAAACCACGAACAATTATCGCGCTTTACCCCATATATCTGCCGATTACACGCAAGTACTTGATCCTAATTGGCGTTTAGATATTCACTCTGAGTTGAGCTATTTCGACAATCACAATCCACAATTACCCACCGCAACACGGGCTCATTTTGCACCGACACTCACCTATAATCAGGTCACGCCAGGGACACAAATGAGTGCAGATTTAACTTGGTATTCGACTTATTACCAACAGCGACATCTGGGTGATTCTGAGTTAGCGACCAGTGTAAATCGTAATATCGGTCAAGCTCGTCTGTTTGCAGCGGCGTTTTTTGAACGTCCACAATCGTTTACCGATACCGATGGCATTATGACATTGGAGCCCAAAATACAGTATTTATATACATCTTATGCCGAGCAAAACGACATTGGCTTGTATGACTCTGCTCAGCTACTCAATAACGTAAACGGCTTATTTCGTGGCCAAGCATTTAGTGGTTTAGACCGTATCAGTGATAATAACCAATTAACTATTGGGTTGAGCTCGCGCATCATGGATGGCGATAATCAAGAGCGTGCATCATTTAGTGTCGGACAAATCTTTTATTTTGATGAATCACGTTTACTTAACCAAACCCAAACAGGGCAAAGCTCAGCGCTTGCTGCAGAATTTGATTTTAGGTTATCGCAACGTTGGTTTGCGCATTCTCAATTACAGCTCGCGACACAAGTTGATAAAGTAGAGCGCAGTAGCGTTTCGCTAGAATACCGCAAAGACACCCAAAGTCTGATACAATTATCACATCGTTATGTGCGTAATTTATCCCAAGAAACTATTAATCAAATGGGCTTAAGTGCTGCTTGGCCAATATCTGATCGCTGGCAATGGGTGGGTCGTTGGTATAAAGATCGTAGTTTATCGCGAACTATTGAGGCATATGTTGGTCTGCAATATGAATCATGTTGTTGGTCCGTGCGCTTTATCGGTCAACGCAACTTAGCCAACCGCTACTCAAATGATGGGATCCAAGATATTAATCAGTTTGATTCTGGGATAGCATTACAATTTAGTTTTAAAGGTATTTCGTCGAATCGACGCAATAAGAGTATGTTACAAGATGGTATGTTTGGTTATCGCCAGCCATACCTCATCAATTAAAGTGTCTTAACAACACAACAATAAAAAGAGTGTTTATGAAGTTTTTACGTATATTGATTGGTTGTATTTGTTTATCTGCGAGTCTCAATATCGCAGCACAAACAGTACTAGATAAAGTCTCTGTCATTGTCGACAAAGGCGTTATTTTAGAAAGTGAGATCCGTGAGCTAGTGAAGACGGTTAAAGACAACGCTACCAAAAATAACCAAGCGTTGCCGTCTGATCGCGCATTGAGAACCCAAGCAATCGAGCGCCTCATCCTAGATAATTTACAAATGCAAGTCGCTGACCGCATGGGGATCCAAGTCTCTGATCCGCAACTTGAACAGACTATTGCCAATATCGCGCAAAATCAAAACAGCAGCGTAGACCAACTACGCGCGTCGATTAGACAAGCAGGTTTAGATTATGAAAACTATCGTGAATCAGTACGTAAAGAGTTGATTACCGGTGAAGTCCGCAGAGCTAATGTACGTCGTCGGATCTATATTACACCACAAGAAATCGCCACATTAGTATCACTGATTGAAGAACAAGGTAATGAACAAGCCGAATACCGTTTAGGACATATTTTAATCGGATTTCCGCCAGAACCTACTGATGAAGATATTACCGGTGCGCGTAGCCGAGCCGACAAAGTATTAACCCTACTTAATTCAGGCTCTGATTTTGCAAAAATCGCGATCGCCTCATCTTCAGGTCCAAAGGCTTTAGATGGCGGTGATATGGGATGGTTAAACATCAACTCAATGCCGACTTTGTTTGCTGAAGTGATCCAAGGCAAGGAAACGGATGCGTTAATCGGTCCAATTCGCAGTGGTGCAGGCTTCCATATCTTGAAAATTTTAGAAACACGTGGCGTTGAAGTCGCTAAGCTAGAAGAAATAAACGCGCGTCATATTTTGATCAAGCCTTCGATCATTCTTTCTGAACAAAAAGCACAATCGATGTTACTTGAGTTTAAAGCGCAGATATTAGAAGGGACTGCTCAATTTGCTAACTTAGCTAAAAAGCACTCAGAAGATCCTGGTTCAGCCATAAAAGGCGGTGATTTGGGTTGGGCTGATCCTAATATGTACGTCCCAGCTTTTAAAGACGCGTTAATGCAACTAGCCAAAGATGAAATTTCAGAGCCAGTTCGCTCGGTTCACGGTTGGCACTTAATGCAACTAATTGACCGCCGTGTCGATGATATTACCGACCGTAAAAAGCAAGACAAAGCATACCAGCTCTTATATAACCGTAAGTTTTCAGAAGAAACCGATGCGTGGTTACGTGAAATGCGTGAAGAAGCCTTTATCGAAGTGTTAGATGAAGACGGAACATCAGACTAATGCATACTTTAAGTAAAATTGCAGTTACCCCAGGTGAGCCTGCCGGCATTGGTCCAGACTTAATCGTCGAACTTGCTCACCATAGCTGGGATGCGATACTGGTAATATATGCTGACCAGGAAATGCTTGCACAGCGTGCTGCTCTATTGAATATTGAATTAGCGTTGATACCTTTCACCGGACAAACCACAAAAGCGCCTATGGGTAGTTTGTATGTACATCATATTCCGTGTGATGCTCCCGTCGTAGCTGGAGAGTTATCCGCGGCTAATGGCCATTATGTGGTGGAAACATTAAAGCAAGCGTGTGCAGCAAACATGAATCAAGATTTTGATGCTGTCGTTACGGGTCCTGTGCATAAAGGCATAATTAACAAAGCAGGTATTTCTTTTAGCGGTCATACCGAATATTTCGCGAGTCAATCCAATACCAGTGATGTGGTAATGATGTTATCTACTGATGGATTACGGGTGACATTGGCTACGACACATATTCCTTTGGCGTATGTTGCAAAGGCGATTACTCAAGAGCGCATAGACAAAGTCATTCATATCATTAATACCGATTTAAAATTGAAGTTTGGCATAGAAAAACCACATATTTATGTCTGCGGTTTAAATCCTCATGCGGGTGAAGATGGACATTTGGGACGTGAAGAGTTAGATATCATCATTCCGGCGTTAAATAAGCTCCGCGATGAAGGGCTCAACATCACCGGCCCCCTTCCAGCTGATACCATCTTTAATCCAAAATATTTAGACGATGCAGATACTGTTCTTGCGATGTATCACGATCAAGGTCTACCCGTATTAAAATACAAAGGATTTGGCCAAGCGGTCAACATCACTTTAGGCTTACCATTCATCCGTACTTCGGTCGATCATGGTACCGCTATCGATTTAGCCGGAAAAGGTGAAGCCGATGCAGGAAGCCTGCACCGCGCAATCCTCAAAGCAATCAAACTAGCAAATAGGCGTATATGAGCAGCACACACTTAGGACACAAAGCGCGTAAACGCTTTGGACAAAACTTCTTAAACGACGATTATGTGATAGACCAAATTGTGAGTGCCATTGCACCTAACAATATAGATATCATGGTTGAAATTGGCCCAGGTTTAGGCGCATTGACAGAGCCTGTTTGTGAAATTGTCGACCATCTAAACGTAGTTGAATTAGATCGCGACTTAGCCAAGCGCTTACGTGAACATCCGTTTATGTCTAAAAAGCTCAACGTAATTGAAGCCGATGCGCTGAAATTTGATTTCACTGAATTAGCGAAATTAGGCCCATTAAAGGTTTTTGGTAACTTACCTTACAACATCTCGACCCCTCTGATGTTCCATTTGTTTACGTTCACCAATAAAATCAAAGACATGCACTTCATGCTACAAAAAGAAGTCGTGAATCGTTTAGCTGCAAGACCCGGTCATAAAAACTATGGTCGACTATCGGTAATGGCGCAGTATTATTGTACTGTCGTGCCGGTGATCGAAGTGCCACCAGAATCATTTACCCCTGCACCGAAAGTTGATAGCGCAGTAGTACGATTAATCCCGCATCAAACTCCGCCAGTACAAGTGAATAACTTACATAACTTGGAACGCGTCGTAGCGTTAGCATTTAATCAACGCCGCAAAACTATTCGAAATAGTTTAAAAACGGCGATCGATGCTGACGGATTAACGGCTATTGGTATCGATCCCGTATGGCGTGCAGAGGGGTTGTCGTTAGCACAATTTGCCTTAATTGCGAATCATGCTACATTCGACGAAAACGAATAAATCGAATCCACCATCCATAAAAAGCAGATGAGAGCAAACAATGCAAGTAACCTCTGATATTGTTATTGAAGTTAACACGCAGTTTATCGGGCAACAAGCAGGTGATAACGTGGTGCGTTTTGCCTTTGCTTATCATGTCACTATGACAAATGTAGGCTCCGAACCACTGCAACTTCGCAATCGCTATTGGTTGATTACTGATGGCAACGGTGAAACTCAAGAAGTCAGTGGAGCTGGTGTTGTCGGCGAAGAGCCCGTTATAGCGCCAGATCAAAGCTTTGAGTACCGCAGTGGCGCAGTGCTCGATACGCCAGTCGGCACCATGCAAGGCCATTATGAGTTTGAAGCGAGTGATGGCACTTTATTTGCTGCACCGATTAACGTCTTTTCATTAGCTGTAGCCAATGTCCTTAACTAACATGAGTTGGTTGTAACTGATGACCGATTATGTTGTTGGGGATATTCAAGGGTGTTTAGGTGGTCTTGATAAGCTGCTCACTCATATTGGATTTAATCCGCAACAAGATAAATTAATCGCAGTTGGCGACTTAGTCGCTCGCGGTGAAAACTCCCTTGGAGTAATTGAGTTATGTTATTCATTAGGTGACAGCTTTACTTCGGTATTAGGTAACCACGATTTACATTTACTCACTACCCAAGCAGGCTTAAAAGAAGTCAAGCCGAGCGACAAGCTTACTGCGTTGCTACAATCGAATAAAATTCAGCAATATATCGACTGGCTCAGACAGTTTCCTCTCGCTTACCAATATGATGAAAACACATTAATTAGCCACGCAGGGCTTTACCCTAGTTGGTCATTTGAGCAAGCAGTTGGCTATTCTGATGAAATCCAACAACTTTTACAACAGCCTGATTTTGCAAAACAAATTAATAAATTATATGGTAACCAACCCTATTCCTGGCACAGCCAATTAACGGGTAAATCCCGTCTTCGCTTCATCGTAAATGCTTTTACTCGGATGCGCTATGTCAGCGATCATGGCGCATTGGATTTTAATGCCAAAATGCAACCAAAATGCGCACCTAATAATATCAAACCTTGGTTTACACAATATAATCCGCACTTATCAGACCAACATCGTATACTATTCGGACATTGGGCTAGTTTACAAGGTCAAACCCACGACCCGCGCTTTCTTGCGCTAGATACTGGCTATGTTTGGGGTAACACCCTGACCTGCTTTAATCTAACCAACAATAATCGCATTTCAATCTCTGCATAAAGTTTCTGTAATACTTGCCGTTATCTAATCGTAGAAGACCTGTATAAAAAGGTCGAATCTATCATATACAAGGAAGTATTATGCAGCTCAGTGTTTCTAAACGTTTGATTTCTGGATTTAGTATAATCGCAGTCCTGATTATCATCATTAGTATCTCATCCCTGATTTATATTAATAATATTAAACAAGCCACTGCCAAAGTCCATGAGCAATCATTACCGGTCTTAAGTTTAAGTAAAGACTTACAGGCACAGTTTTTGCTGATGAGTAAGTATATGTTTCGTACATATGTAGAAAAAGAAGTAAATAACATTTCAATAGCGAAAAGTAAATTTAACGAACGCAAAATACATTTTGATAATACTTACGCTGAAATAGAAGCGTTAACCAAAGATGAGCGTGAACTTCAATCACTACTTGGTGTGATTGGTGTTTCATATTCTGAGTATATCGAACATACAAATACGATGTTTACAGCCCATGCCAAAGAGATGTTATTACAACAACAACCTTTGCGCATTGGTGCATTAATCGGTGGGGTATCTGGAACCGCAAGTGCTATCAATAATGATATCGCGCCTGATGCGACTACTGTTACCGTAAATTCATTTTCTAAAGCGCAACTCGCACTAAGCGATTCAGAAAGGAAAATGGAGTTAGCACTGCAAGAAATTGATATCTTAATTGATACTATAAATAACCAAGTAATGACATCTAAAACCTATCTATCCGAAATCGAAAAAGTTGCCACTTGGCAGATTGCTTGTATTGCACTGACGGCTTTGGTCACCGCTTTTGTGATAGCTATCCTTACTATTAGGTCTATTCTTCAACCGTTACGTAAGACTAATCAGGTGTTACGTATGATTGCAGCTGGCGATCTTTCCCAACAATTAGACGATTCTAGCCATAATGAGTTTGGAAAATTAGCCAAACATGTCAATTCTGTAGTTACGAGTCTAAAACAGGTGATTTCAGCAATTAGCGAGCGGGCAGACCGATTAGCATGTGCTGCAGAACAAACTTCAACTGTCACTAATCAAACTATGTTGTCTATCGAACACCAAAAATCACAAATAGGCTTGGTTTCGGATGCGACAAATAAGATGCAACACCGTGCCACAGGAGTCAAAGAAAACGCAGAAGAAACACTTGCCCAAATCAAGCATGCAGATGCTGAAGCTGCCAAAATAAAGCATATATCATTAGAAAATAAACGCACGATTGAAACGCTAGCAACTGACGTTGATGCTGCCGCACAAGTTATTAATAAACTTCATCATGACAGTGCAAGTATTACAGGAATCTTAGATGTCATTCGTGGTGTTGCCGACCAAACTAACTTGTTGGCATTGAATGCAGCGATAGAAGCAGCAAGAGCAGGCGAACAAGGCCGAGGTTTTGCAGTTGTTGCCGATGAAGTCCGTACGCTAGCGAGTCGCACTCAACAATCGACCCAAGAAATTAATTCGATGATTGAAATCTTACAAGAAGGTGCTGAGCGCGCCGTTACCGTGATGAATCAAGGTAAAGCACAAACAGATATCTGTGTGGAGCAGACCATGCGTGCAACAGAGGCAATTGACTCGATTACTCATGCGGTGCACAAAGCTCATGCTGTTAGCACTCAAATTGAAGAGTCAGCACGCACTAACTCTGAAGTGTCACAAGATATTAGTCAAAAGCTCGACTCGATTGTTGGCATAGCTCAAGAAACTAGTGTTGGCGCATTACAAACCAGTGAAGCCTCTAAATCTGTCGCTGATTTAGCAGAGCAATTACAACAATCGATACAACATTTTAAAGTGTAGACTATTCAAAGAGTACGCGATGTAGTTGTTTGACGATCTCATCACTATGTTGTTCCTGTACAAGGAATGACATATTGTGAGGGTTCGCACCAAAACAAATCATACGTAATTGATAATCTGAAACCGCACTTAAGATTTTACTGCTAACGCCAACCGAAGTTTGCATGTTGTTTCCAACTACAGTAATCAAATCAAAACCTCGTTCTACGGTCACATCACAGATATCTTGTAGTTCGATAATGGTTTCACGATTTAATCGCTCTGCAACTGAATTTGGTGGATTATCTAAAGTAAATGACACAGAGATCTCTGATGTCGTCACCAAATCAACACTTAGTTCGTGTTTAGCGATGATTTCAAAAACTTTCGCTAAGAAACCCTGAGCATACATCATCTTAGGTGTCTTAACGGTCACCATGACTTGCTCTTTGCGACGGGTAATCGCGCGGTAAGGCGGCTCCACATCACAATCACGAACTATAATAGTTCCGCCTTTTTCAGGCTCTTTTGATGAACCAACAAACACTTTAATGTCTTGACGTAAAGCAGGCTCCATTGTTGCTGGATGCAATACTTTAGCACCAAATGTCGCCATTTCTGCGGCTTCTTCAAAGCTAAGTTCTGGTAATGGACGTGCTTTATCTGTAATGCGTGGGTCGGTCGTATACACACCAATCACATCGGTCCAAATTTGACATAACTGTGCACCGAGTGCTTCTGCTAATAATGCGGCAGTAAAATCGGAACCGCCTCTACCTAATGTCGTGGTGCGACCTTGCTCATCAGCGCCAACAAAACCTTGTGTCACTTGTACATGGGTTACAATTTTAGGTGCTAAATGAGCCTGGGATAACGTTTTTATTTGCTCAAGATCTGGACTGGCAGCACCAAAATTAGAATCCGTACGCAATACTTGTTTAACATCAAATACTTCGGCAGCCACATTGTGGGCTTTCAGTACATCAGTAAACAACAACGACGACATGCGCTCACCCATAGATAATACTTGTTCTTTGAGCATATCATTAGTGCGCAATGAAGGTTGTTTGGCTAATAAGGTTAGCTCAGTAAGTAATGCTTCAAGCGCACTAGTGCGTGTTTCGCTTTGTGGCAAGTGCTTTTCAATTGCATATTGAATATCTGAAATTGCATTGATAACGCTATTTATTTGGTCTGTATCGAGTTCATCATGACATAATGAGACAAGGTGATTGGTGACGCCTGCGGATGCGCTGACGACAACGACCCTAGTGTCACTTTGTTGCGCGATAATTGACGCGCAAGCACTCATCGCTTGATAGTTGGCAACACTAGTGCCACCAAATTTGGCAATCGTTAAAGCTGAATTCATGTTGTGTGTTTTCCGTAAAAAATTGAGTCGAATCTGTCGTGGTGCTTAGTTCTCAATTTACCTCATTTTAGATTTTTTATTACTTTTGGAATGGGCTACTGATACTAGTATAAAACGATTTAGTTTTTTGGCATAGCAGAAATAAACCTGACTTTATCACCAGCCTCAATACCTTGTAGTGCAAACCAGCCTAGATTCATTTCAATGGCATAGCGCACAGCCGCTTGTGAATGATGCGCTTGTAAAGTATGTGGCTGCATTTGTTCAATATTGATAATATTACCTTTGGCATCAACATAAGCAACATCCAAAGGAATATTAGTGTTTTTCATCCACATGCCAACATATCGTGATTCAGAAAAATCGAATAACATGCCACATACATCACATAATTCAGTGCGATACATGAGTCCACGGGCACGTTGTTGATCATTGGCGGCAAATTCGAGGGTGTACACTTGATTGGCTAGTTTGACTTTCGCTTGACCAAACTTGACCGGGTTAACACCTGTGGGCAAAAAATCTGACTGGGCCGCTGCATCTGGTGATGCACAGCTAAATAGTAGACAAGCACTTAACAACAAAACAGCACGAGTAGACAGCGTCACATCAAGCCTCATTGGTGGGGTATAATAATGAAAAGGATAGCAAAAATGCAGCTCTATGCATAGTTTGCTATCCCCTATTATCCATCACTAAGCGATATTCAACGCTGGAATAATCGACGCTTTCGCTTTTTCTTCCGCGGCTTTAAACGCTTCAATCCGGTCAAAGTTTAAGTATTTATATACTTCACCCGCCATTGCATCAATTTTAGAGGCATATTCCATGTACTCGGCTGCTGTAGGTATTTTACCTACAATGGCACCCACAGCTGCCATTTCAGCCGAACATAAATACACATTGGCACCATCACCTAAACGATTAGGGAAGTTACGGGTTGACGTTGATAATACCGTTGCACCGGCTTTTACCCGTGCTTGGTTACCCATACACAATGAACAACCAGGCATTTCAGTCCGCACACCTGCACGACCATAAATATTATAAAACCCCTCTTCCATCAAGACAGCTTTATCCATCTTAGTCGGTGGCGACATCCATAAACGCGTGGGTAATGTACCGCCAAACTGTTCAAGTAATTTACCTGCCGCACGGAAATGACCAATATTCGTCATACATGATCCGATGAATACCTCGTCAATGGTATCGCCCGCTACATCTGATAATGTTTTGGCATCATCAGGATCATTTGGACAGCATAAGATTGGCTCTTTGATCTCAGCTAAATCAATTTCGATCACTTCAGCGTATTCTGCATCAGCATCAGCTTGCATCAATGAAGGCGTGGCTAACCACTCTTCCATCTTACGCGCACGACGCTCCAATGTACGTGGGTCGCCGTAACCTTCAGCGATCATCCAACGTAACATAGTGATGTTAGACGTTAAGTATTCAGCGACGGATTCTTGTGACAAGTCTATGGTACAACCTGCGGCTGAACGCTCAGCAGAGGCATCGGATAATTCAAACGCCTGCTCAACAGTTAAATCTTTAAGGCCCTCAATTTCAAGGATACGACCAGAGAAAGCGTTGACTTTTCCTTTCTTAGCAACCGTTAACAAACCTTGCTTGATACCATAAAATGGGATCGCATGAACGAGATCGCGTAGTGTGATCCCTGGCTGCATTTCACCTTTAAAACGTACCAAAATCGATTCAGGCATATACAATGGCATAACGCCAGTGGCAGCTGCGAACGCAACTAAACCAGAACCTGCTGGGAATGAAATCCCCATTGGGAAACGCGTATGTGAATCGCCCCCCGTACCAACAGTATCTGGCAACAACATGCGGTTTAACCAAGAGTGAATAATACCGTCACCAGGACGCAGTGATACACCACCTCGGTTCATCATAAAATCAGGTAATGTGTGCTGAGTATTGATATCAATCGGCTTAGGATAAGCAGCGGTGTGACAGAATGACTGCATTGTCAAATCAGCAGAGAAACCTAGACAAGCCAGATCTTTAAGCTCATCACGCGTCATAGGGCCAGTCGTATCTTGCGATCCAACCGTCGTCATTTTTGGTTCGCAATATGTGCCAGGGCGGATACCCTCAACACCACATGCTTTACCTACCATTTTCTGGGCTAATGTGTAGCCTTTACTAGAATCAGCAGGTTGCTCTGGCTTACGAAACAAGTCAGTTACACCAAGACCTAAAGACTCACGCGCTTTGTCCGTTAAACCACGACCAATAATTAGGTTGATGCGGCCACCGGCACGCACTTCATCTAATAATACATCCGATTTATATTCGTATTCTGCAATCGTCTCGCCATTTTTGGTAATTTTGCCCGTGAAAGGATATATCTCAATCACATCTCCCATGTTCATTTGTTCAACATCGGCTTCAAAGACCAGTGCACCTGCATCTTCCATTGTGTTATAGAAAATTGGCGCCACTTTAGAACCGATACAAATACCGCCACCGCGTTTATTTGGGACACCCGGTAAGTCATCACCGAAGAACCACAATACGGAGTTAGTCGCTGATTTACGAGAAGATCCGGTACCAACTACATCACCGACAAAGGCGACCTCATGACCTTGCGCTTTAATTGCCTCGATTTGCGCTAATGGACCGACTTCACCGTGTTTTTCTGGGGTTAAGCCATCACGAGTCATTTTAAATGCCGCTTTTGCATGCAACGGAATATCTGGACGTGACCACGCATCTGGTGCAGGTGACAAATCATCAGTGTTGGTTTCACCAGTCACTTTGAATACAGTTGCTGTGATTTTTTCTGGTAAATCATCACGGGAGGTAAACCATTCTGCTTCAGCCCATGACTCCATGATATCTGTTGCAAATTGATTACCCGCTTTGTGCTTTTCTTCCACATCGTGGAACGCATCAAACATTAACAACGTGTGCTTTAGCTCTTCAGCAGCAAGTTCTGCTAAATCAGCATCATCTAACAAATCGACTAATGTCACTATGTTATAACCGCCGTGCATATTACCTAGTAATTGTACCGCAGCATCTTTAGAAATAATGGGAGAGGTGACTTCACCTTTAACGATAGCACTTAAAAAACCTGCCTTTACATAGGCAGCTTCATCTACACCGGGAGGGACCCTGTCAGCGATCAATTCAATTAAAAACTCTTCTTCACCCGCTGGTGGATTTTTTAATAATTCCACTAAACCGGTTACTTGCTCCGGATTTAGCGGCTTTGGTGGGATCCCTTCAGCAGCGCGTTCTGCGACGTGTTTACGATATTCTACTAACACGATATTCTCCTCTTTTTGTTGTGAGTAGATGTTTTAGCATAAAATGCTAATTTATTTATACATCTAATACCATTTGATTATAGTGTTTTTTCAAAAAAATAAAGGCTCAAACTCTAGCTAACATCGAGTATTCTGATCATTCATATTGTTTATGTATTTTTAAATGTAGCAACTGCGCATCATTACCGTCACTCAGAATCAAAATTTCTCCTGATGGTAGAGTCGTAATATCTCTTAATCGAGGTAATGGCGTAGTCGAAATTTGCCCTTTAGTTGCAGTCATTCTCTGCGCATCGAGTGTAACTTGTGACTCATACACTCCATCTTTTATATTCACGGCAACGATACCTTTAAGTTTCAAGCTCGTTACAATGAATGCCTTATCCAGTTCTGGAAATAACTTACCCTCATAACGAATAAACCCAGAAGGTGCGATAGAAGGCGTCCAATTAACAACGGGAGGCGTCATTCCTTGGTATTGAGTAAAAGGCGTTATTTGTGCCCCGGAATAATCAATTCCTTGAGTCACCACTGGCCAACCATAATTGAGGCCAGGTAGAAGCAAATTGATTTCATCGCCACCAGCAGGTCCATGTTCATGTGCCCAAATCAGCCCTTGCTGATCAACTAACAATCCTTGAGGATTACGATGCCCTAAAGAATAGACCCAATTTGTCATCGATAAGTCAGATGTAGGTGTCGAATTTGAAGTAACCACAGGGATAGCGGACTGATAAAAAGGATTATCTTCCAGAGGTTCACCAGTAGCACTCATGCGTAATATCTTGCCCAACCCTGATGCTTTATTTTGCGCTTGTTCACGCCAATCAAAGCCGTCCCCTACTGTCACCAATACGCTCTTATCGGCTAATTGCGCTAAACGCGCACCATAATGAACAGGTGTCGATTTGTCAGGGCTGACCGAAAAAATCAGCTGACTGGATGCTAATTGCCAACGGTCTTGTGTATGCATCCAATCTAAAGTTAAGCGTTGTATGGCTAACCTATTGTGACTCTCAGTGCCTTTTGCATAGCTCACGAGTAAGTGTTTTTGCGTTGCTGTCGAATCCGATAATAGTAACAAATCCATCAATCCACCTTGCCCAGCCACATATAATTCTGGTAAATCTAAATCCACAGTTTGGGTCGTGAGTGGTTGCGGTTTCTGGTATAAATTCAATGGCGAAGTTACCACCAATTGTCCTGACATTAATGTGATCCAAAAACGCGATTGCTGATCAGATTTTACCGCCCAAGGCATATCAAGTTGCGACAATACAGGGTAAAGTCCATATTGAGTTTTACTCAGCCCAATGGATGCAGCTTGCGCAGATTGACCAAATCCGCACATGGAACACAACAACAGCATAATAATCGTATTTTGATTTACTTTGCGGTTAGCTTTACCAAATATTAAAAATTGATACCATTGCATCGAGACATGTCCTTGGTGAAACAAACTATAGAAAAAAAATTATATTAATAGGATACCTTGTTTATGCGCAACATCACACTTTGGCCTTGGTGGCGCTTTTTACGCGCTTGGTTGTTGACGTTTACCCTTGCAAGTATGGCACATACCCAATTTAACCTAGCGCAATTGAGTCGCGTTGACATCTCAGTAAATCTAGCCCAACGCCTCAATATGACCTCGCAAGATTGGCTAGGACTGCTACCCACATATGGCGTGATCATCGCTGTAGGCTTGTTATTGGGTTGGTTAATTTGCACTGCAATATTACATTTCACTGATGCCAAAGGCACTGTCGCTGAAGTTAGCTATGTGCTTGCTGGCGGTATCGCTATCGGCGTTATTCATATTGCTATGTATCCAATATTACAAGTTACGTTAATTGCTGGAGCGCGTGATTTTGGTTTAGTACTGCAAATATTAAGCGGGCTAATTGGTGCCTGTTTGTTCGTCTATCCAAAAAAATCTTACCTATCAGAATATCACTAAAACTAATAATGTAAAATAATTGTAAAAACCGCACAATATCAGGCAAACTACCACAAATGAAAATTCCATTATACATATTACAATAGAGGATGCGCGTCATGTCGACTCAATCAGAATTTATTCCAGAAAATGTAACTTCAATTGGTGATTTTATTGAAGGTTTTTTTACTCAACATGCCGCTGTACCAGCCTATACCGCGCTAGGACAAACTTATAGTTATGCGCAAATCGACACAGCCTCTGCACAATTTGCTAGTTATTGCGTTCACCAACTTGGACTGAGTGCAGGTGATAGAATTGCGATCCAATTACCCAATATTTTACAAAATCCAATTGCCGTTTATGGGGCTTTTCGTGCAGGACTAGTCGTTGTTAATACCAATCCGCTATATACCCCTAGAGAAATGAAACATCAGTTTAATGATTCAGGGGCTAAGGCATTAGTTATCTTGGCAGACTTTTTACCTAAATACACAGAGATTGCTCAGGACATTGGTGTGGAGTCTGTCATTATCACCTCTGCAACAGAACTGCTGATGCCAAACACAGCACCAGAGCATGCTCAGTATGTTAACTTTACAACTGTCTTATCCCAAGGTGCATTAAGTGAATTGCCGTCAAGGTCTGGGATAAATATACATGATGTTGCAGCATTGCAATATACGGGCGGCACAACCGGCGTGTCCAAAGGCGCGGCATTGTCACATAGCAATATTATCTCTAACTGCGTACAAACTTTAGATCGCTTAGGAGATAATTTTGAAAGCCAACATGAGATGGTTGTCTGTCCTTTACCTCTCTATCATATCTATGCGTTTACAGTATGTATGATGGCATTTGCTTCTCGTGGCGCGCATATTTTATTGATCCCGAATCCTCGCGACCCAGATGCGTTTATTGCTGCCATTAAACCCCATCAGTTTACAACCTTTGCCGGTATTAACACCTTATTCGTAGGATTAGCATCACATCCTGATTTTAAAGCATGTGATTTTTCTAAACTCAAACTGACTATTTCTGGCGGCACCGCTTTAACAATGGCTGCGGTTGACGTATGGCGTGGTGTCACTGGTTGTGAAATCACCGAAGGGTATGGATTATCAGAAACCGCTCCCGTTGCGGCATTTAATCAAGTCGGTAATGAACAGTATGGAACGGTTGGTTTACCTGTAGATGGAACCGAAATTGCTATTTTAGCGGATGACGGGTCGCACCAACCACAAGGCCAAACCGGTGAAATTGCCGTTCGCGGCCCACAAGTCATGGTTGGTTATTGGCGACGCCCTGATGCTACAGCTGAAGTCATGACCGATGATGGATATTTTAGGACAGGTGATGTCGGTATCGTTTTAGAAAACGGCTGTGTTCAGATTGTTGATCGCTTAAAAGACATGATTATCGTATCTGGTTTCAACGTCTATCCCAATGAAATTGAAGAAGTGTTAACTCAGCATCCTGCAATTTTAGAAGCTGCAGTAATCGGTAAACCCGATGATAAAACCGGTGAGCGAGTCTGTGCTTATGTGTCTCTAAACCACGAAATTAGTACCAGTGAAATTGAAGCCCATTGCCGCAAACAACTCACAGCTTACAAGGTACCAAAAGAAATACATGTACTAACCGAATTACCTAAATCAAGTGTCGGAAAGTTACTGCGCAGAATGTTGCGCGATTAACGCACCTTTTTGTTATTCACATACTCACTGATGAGCTGGATGTCATGTAAATGACATCCAGTTTTTTTATATACCCTGCGCAGATATTCAAACAGCTTAGGGATATCTATATTTTCCAAGCTTGTATCAACAGTCGATACATTTGCAATTAGGTGTTTTGGCGAAAACAACTCGGTATAAGTATGAGTAAATTTAGGCGAAGTATAGGCATATTTATTAGTAAATATAAGATAATTTACCACGTTTTTTTCGTGTACTTGCTGTGATATGTAGCGCATACAAGCTGTCATTATGTACTGCTTATTAGCAATATAAATATTGTGTTCGCGTTGACATCGGTCAAACAACTGAAGCAAATTGTGCGAAGTGTTGTGGCTTGTTAATAACCCATGAGGCGTATTGGGTTGATGGTCGATAGATAATTTAATATCACACGCAAAATCATATCGAGTACTGAACAGCTCAATCACGACAAATCTATCGATAAAAGCAATAAAATATCGCAAATCTATTATTATCCAAGGCTTATTTTTCAAAATAATCTCCTATACTGCATGTCAATTAATTAGAAAAATAGTCTTTGCGATACATTTTTTTAGGCGAGCAGCCAAAGCGATTTTTAAACGACCGAGAAAAATGAGCAATATCGGCATAACCGAGTTCATGCGCAATATGAGTAATACTTCCAATCCCATTGAGTACCAGTTTTTTTGCAACTAATAGCTTTTCTTCACGTACCCAAGCAGAGATTGAACATTGGTAAATAGCAAAAAAAGCATTCGATAATACGCGCTCATTCGTGTGTAACTTTTCGGCAAGCACATCTAACGTATCGTTTTGCGTATAATCCGACTTAATTAGCTCAATCGCAGACTGCACCAAAGTGTAATCAAATGCCGGAAATAATTTTTTATCAGGTAAGGGCTGTTGTAGACAAAAGTAATTGGTATTACCCGATATCCTTTCATGCTTATGACCAACAAGTTGTAATTTTTGATGTAACTCCGCCAAACGGAGGATCATTTTTATCCTAAATGTAAGCTGCTCAGCATTTACTGGCGTTTCAAACACATCCACCACACCTTTATCGAGTAACATTGTCCGATAATTTTTATCGGTAATCGTGCTATATACTGCGACAGGGGTATGAGTAATGATATCGAAGGAATCTAATTTATCTAAAAACTCGACACAGCTTAAGGCTTTAATTTTATCACTTACAAGTAGCACATCAACTTTATTACTCAGCATTAAATCAATGACAGCGAGTGGATCATTGCAATAAGTTAACTCAATTTCGTCAGGTACTTGCGAGTCTAGCGGCGGATTAGTTGCGCACTCATCATAAATTAAAACGGAAATCTGTGAATTCATATTGTGTTTTGCCCAGCCAATTTATAGCATTCTATAATATGCTTGCGAGTCTTAATTGTATTAAAACGCTATTTTTTGAATCAAAAGTTAGCGACACTCAATTTAACTCTATTGTGTGTCTCCTTACACTAATGGTATTTGGGTGTTGTATTGTTAGGGTGTTTGTAAATAAACGAATGTTTAAATATACGAAAGATATACGCAAAATGACCATTCATCTTGTCATTTTTGTTGAAAAATAAGATAAGTAACTAAGGTCTATTGTAATATAGGTAACCAAATAATGACACATAAGCCATTATGTTTGCTTTGCTCTGCGCGAATATGCCCCCCATGATGCTGGACTGCCGCAGATGCGATAGCCAAGCCTAAGCCTGCACCATTGTATGTTGCCACTTGATTGTGTGCACGATAAAAGGGTTCAAACAGCTGAGTTAACGCTTGTTCCTCCACTCCCGCTCCGTCATCACAAATACTAATATTAATACCTTGTTGTCCATTGCGAGCCGACTTTTGTACATCAATCGTCACGAAATGCTCCGCAAAGCGTAGCGCATTTCGTAAAATATTATCAAGTGCGCTATTAAACAACTCCCGCTGTGCCTGAATAGTCATATCCGGTATTGAACTGACTTGCAGTGTTTTGGACATGCTTTGAGCCTCGAATATCGCGTCATCAATTAATGGCTGTAGCAATGTTGCTAAAGAGTAGTTTTCGACAGTTACGGCTTCTTGTGTATTGACTTTTGCAAGGGTTAGTAACTGGCCAATGAGACTATCGATTTCTTTAATTTCTTTATCGATACGCTGGGTATTTTGTGCTTTTGTCTGTTCATCTGATGCCCCGTCTAATAATGCAACCGCTAGTTGTAAGCGGGTTAACGGTGAGCGTAACTCATGTGATACATTGGCTAGTAGTTGCTGCTGACTATCTACCAAAGACTGAACTCGAGCCGCCATTTGATTAAAATCTTGAGCTAATTGACCAATTTCATCTTTGCGGTGGGTCAAACCCGTGATCCGAGAAGCGAGATCCCCCGCGGCAATTTCTTTGGTGGCTTGGCGCAAAGAAGCAATCGGTTTTGATAGGCTAGAGACTAAAGCTGCGCAAAATAGTGCACTTAAAATTAACGCGACTATCATGACTATAATACCAATCGAAAAATCGTCTTCAACTTGATCTCGAGGTAATAAACGACCAATAAAAACTTGATAAGTTTGTGCATTGTTTGAAATGGCAATCGGTCCAATAAAGTGACTGTTATGCAACCTTATATCCCAAGCTTTGGACTCATCTAACAGCGACCTAAATGCGTGCCATTCGCGTAATAACGGCTGCGGAAAACTCAGTACGGGTTTGCGTTCACCTTGTGGATATACCACCACAAGCCCACGTGCTCGTTGATTTCGAGTAATGGCTTGTTGGATAGTTTGCCCTTGCTCAAGGCGTCGCTCTATACGCTCTGCAAACACCATTGCGCGTTGTAGTTTGATCTCATCTACTTCATCTAATGACACATTCGACACTAATAACCTAGAAAGTAACACACCACTACCGAGCATAACTAACGTCGCCAACCAAAACCAAATGAAAATTCGGCCAAACAAACTGTTACTTGGATTTAACTGACGTAGATTCACTAATTATACTCCTTGAGAGCGAAAATATAACCGGTACCACGGATCGTTTTGATAACATCAGTGAGGTCATGTTGTGCGAGTTTTTTACGTATATTACTCACATGCATATCTAAACTTCGGTCAAACGCACTTAAGCGACGCCCTAATACCGCTTTGCTTAACACTTCTTTGCTGACAACTTTACCTGGTTGAAGCATTAACTGATGCAGTAAATGTAATTCAGTGCCGGTGAGATCAACCGACTGCTGCGCGACTACGACGCTGTGCTGCGTTACATCTAATGTAATACCATTAAGACTTAATGGTTTAGCTGAACCAGAACCAACATTATCAGTATTATCACTGACTAAACTTTTATCAATCCAACGTCGTGTCAGCGCTTTGATCCGGGCGACTAGTTCACGGTGGTTAAATGGCTTTGGCAAATAATCGTCTGCGCCTAGCTCCAATCCCAATATACGGTCAAAATCATCACCTTTGGCCGTTAACATAATCACAGGGATCCCAGAGAACTGGCGAATACGGCGTAATGTTTCAAAACCATCAATTTCGGGCATCATGACATCTAACAACAACACATCAAACGTCTGCTCACGTAACGTCTCAACCCCAGTAATAGGATGATTACAGACTGTCACCTCGAGTGAGTTCTGGCCTAAATATTCCTGTAGCATTTGTGTCAATGCGACATCATCGTCAATGATTAATAATTTATGCATAAAAATACCTTCCTGGAACGTTATAGACACATTGTGCTATATAATTAACTGAATTATATTGTTTTTTGGTCTTAGCGCATATCAATTTAGCCATCTTTACACAAGCTTTACATTGCATTGGCGTTTCTTTGCAAACCTATTGCTAAGATTAAAGGGTACTAAATTGTTAATCACCCAAAGGACACGATTATGTCAAATATGAACCAATCAAACATGAAAAAAATAGTTACCGTTGCTACTACATTATTGTTTTGTCTCGGCACTCAAAGTGTATTAGCGCAACCTCAACAAGACGAACATCAACGCGAACAGTTACGCTCGGTCATGCAAGAGCTAAATTTGTCTGACAGTCAAAAAGAAGCCATCCAGACTATTCGACAACAAGCTAAAGAAGGACGTTCATTGTTTCGTGGCGAACGTGACGAAGCCATGGAGTTAATGCGTCAAGGTAAGCAATTAGACACTTGGGATGAGGCGACAGCGCGTAGCTTAGTCGAGAGTAAGATTACCAATAGGCAGGCGTTTGAGTTAGTCAATGCGCAAAACAAACACGCTGTATTTGCGGTATTAACAGCCGAACAGCAAGCTCAGTTTAACGCAATTCAAGCTGAGAAACACGCAGATCGCGATCCGCTTAAACGCCAAGAAAAACGCTTAAGTAAACTCTTACGCATGGCAAATAAAGTCGCTGCTACAGACGAACAAATCAGCCAGTTAACGGATATTCACAATACTGCGACGGCATCGATGCAAAGTTATCACAGTAACGTGATGGCACACAAAATGTCAGAACGAGCGCTCATTCAAGCTGATGAGTTTGATACTGATGCATGGCAAGCACTACAAGATGAGTTTGCTCCAACAGCTGTTGCAATAGGTGTAGCGCGTGCTAAGACTAAGTTTGATATTAAGCAAGTGTTTACAGCTGAACAGCAAAAGCAACTGCGTAAAATGAAACAGCGCATGAACAAAAAAGGCCAAAAGGGTAATAAAGGCGGCAAAGGTAATAAAGAACGCATGCAACGCAGTTAATCAGCATGCATCATGTTGCACAATAACAGCCACTCGCATCGGTCTCTATAATCGGCTGATGTGAGTGTTTTTGTGCTTGTGAAAGTTGATACCAGCGCTGTAAATATTCATCTACTTGTCCAGAGCCGGCAATACAGCCTCGACCACGGGCATATGGCCCTAAATAAATGACCTTGCCCCACTCGTCAACCGCTACAATCGCCGGTGTTGAAGGGATCATCGCAGATAATTGAGGGTAGTCCTGCAGCTTAACATCAATATTAGCTACGCCCTTTACCTCACTCCATTGTGTCAGATTATCCCGATGTTTACGCACTAACCACTCACAAAAACATCCACCTTGCGTGATATGATAAAGGGTTGTTCGCGTTGGCTCAGCGTGCTTAGTTGTCACACTCTCCCCCAAAATCACAGGTGTACTCACGGGTAAACTGGCTAGTAATGTTTGTTCATATTGCAATGACATGCTTTGTTGCGCGAGTTTCAAACTAGGATCAAAGGGTGATTGGCTAGTACCACCCACACCTAATATAGCGATAGTCGCGATGACAAACCACAGTGCAAGGATCCATTTCATTATTGAAATTTAAATTGCTTAAGCTGCGTGTTGAGTTGTTCGGCCAACGAATTAAGCTCACTAACATCATGCTGCAAACTCGTCACTTGTGCCCGTTCACCATGAAATAATTTGGTTAAGTGCACAGTAGAGCGACTGATGCCAGCAGATACATCGGCTTGCTGCGTCGCAGAACTCGCCACATGCGTTACGTTATCATTAACCTGCTCAATGCTACTAAACACCTCTTCCATATTACGTGTCGCTTTGGTCGATGACTCTACTGCTAAATCAACAATATTGACGCACTCGTTCATATTGTTAACTGAGTGATTGGCACTCTGGGTCAACTGAGAGGTAATACTTTCGATTTCCTCGGCACTTTCTTTAGATTTTATCGCTAAGTTACGGACTTCATCTGCAACTACAGCAAATCCACGGCCATGTTCACCCGCTCGTGCTGATTCAATCGCAGCGTTTAACGCCAGTAAATTAGTTTGCTCGGCTACCGATTTGATTGACTGCATGACGGTAGAAATATTTTGGCATTTTGCACTGAGATCAGCTATCGCAGTGGCGGTGGTTTCTAAAGTCACTTTTAACTGACCGATATTATCTCGGCTACTTTCTATGGCATTGCGCGTTGACTGAGTATTATTTTTGGCATCATCTGCAATGGTATTAGCATTTTGTGATAAATCCGCCACATGATGAATTCTTTCTGTGATATTGGTCATTGCATCGGAAATGGACATTACTTGTGTGTTTTGTTCATCAACCGAAGAATCAAGCTCAGTTGTCGAGGTTTGGACTTTTTCGACAATATTCACTAGGCTAGTGCCGACATGACTCGTCTGCAAAGCTAATCTGCGCATTGCTTGGAGCATATCAGCTAATTGCTGTAAATCTTTATGCTGAGGAATATTACTGTCACTGAGATCAATTTTGTCTACTTGTGCCATCACTCGCTTGATGACACTTTCCACTTGAACTGTCACCGCGTGCTCTTGCCCTGCTCGTTGCGCCATAAAAGCCAACACACTACACTCCATTACCGCAAACGCAGCATGAATCAACAGTATAATCAGCGCAGGAGACGCATCTTCAAAGACCACAACACCGCCCATTGTGTGCTGTGATACAAATCCCAACACGTGATGTGTCGCGATCACGACAGTGCCAGTAAGAATCACTTTCCAATCGCGATATACTGATAAAAACGCTAACAAGACAAACACTTGAAAGTGCATCTCGGTCATACCAAGTGTTTGTTGAATGTGCAGCGACGCCATCAGCTGCGTGCCTATTGCTAATGCATGCTTTGTCGCCACAGTATTAGGTTGAACTAATCCAAAGTAAATGGGCACCACCAAAATAATTAAGCTTGCGATAACACCTAATGCCAGCGTATCCGTTATTACACCAATCCCTAGTGACAGAGCCCCTTGGCCTAACATGACCCATATCAGTAACTTATGAGCATTTTTATTATCAAGAGTAAAAGAATCAGAGTGCGTATCAGAGCGCATAAATGACAACCCGCCGTCAGTATGTGTAATTGAGTAATACTGTATCGGCAGGTTGAGTAGGTTACTGTATAGTTAATGTGTAGCTATTTTCGTACATTGCGCAAATTATTGACTTATGCCATGCGCTGTCAAAATAAATGCATATTCTTCTGCAATGTCGAGTAAACGGCCATAGCGACCTGAGTTGGCAAAATGCCCGGCACTCATGTTCATACGCATCACTAGGAGATTGTTATCGGTTTTGCGATGACGCATTTTGGCAGTCCATTTGGCAGGCTCCCAATACGTCACACGTGGGTCATTTAAGCCTCCGGTCACCATCATCGGAGGATATTCACGCGCTTGGATTTGGTCATAAGGTGAATACGATAAAATAGTTTCAAACGCACTTTTATCTGTGATTGGGTTTCCCCACTCACTCCACTCAGGCGGAGTTAAAGGCAAACTCGCATCCAGCATGGTATTAAGCACATCGACAAATGGCACATCTAAGATCACGGAACGCCACATATTCGGTGCCATCGTAATTGCTGCGCCCATCATTTTGCCTCCTGCAGAGGCTCCCATAATCGAAATGTTGCCAGCATGCGTATATTGTTCATTGATTAAATGCTGGGCCACATCAACAAAATCGTTAAATGCATTTTGGCGTTTTTCCATTTTTCCGTCTAGATACCACTGATACCCCATTTCATCGCCACCGCGAGTATGTGCAATCGCAAAAGCGAAACCTCTATCTAACATACTCAAACGCGTAGTTGAAAAATTGGGTGACATGCTGACGCCATACGCCCCATATGCATAGAGTAATAACGGTGCAGTGCCATCAGGAACGAACGATTTATGATAGACAATAGAAATCGGGATCTGCGCGCCATCACGCCCAGGTGCCATAAGCCGCTCAGTGACATAATCACTCTGTGTATAGCCAGATGGGATCGCTTGTTGTTTACGTACCGTTTGTGCCTGTGTTGCCATATCAATATCAATCACTTGCAGCGGTGTAATCATTGATTCGTAATTCACTCTCAACGTCGACGTAGCAAACTCAGGATTAGTACCAAGAGACACATCATATACCGTCTCGGCAAAGCCTAAATCATACATAGGTTTTTCATCATAAGGCAACACCGCTATCGCTTCTAACGCATTGCGACTTAAATGCATGACGACACCAAAATCAAATGTTTGCAGCGATTTAAGATATTGAGTGTCACTGCCCTCAATGACCGTTTGCCACTTTTTATAATCGGGCTGAGAAGATGCTACGACGGCTAATCGTGAATTTACATGAGTATCATTGGCTAAGATATAAAACTTATCATGGGCATGGTCAACCTGAGCATTAAATCCCTGTTCCCGCGACACGAGCGATGTTAAAGGCTGAGTCACATCATCCACATTCACCGCAGACATCTCCGTCACATCGCGAGTGCCAGAGTAAATCAACAAAAATTGCTCGTCTGACGTCACCCCAAAACCCAATGAAAACTCATCGTTTTCTTCGGTTCGTAACACGCTGGTTTGTTGTGTTGCGATATCGTAATAGTTAATAGACTTGGTTGCCCATCGTTCAGTATGTAACTGTCCATAGACAATCCCTTGCCCATTATTCACAAACAAGACTTCGCCTGTCGTGTTGGTCAGCGTGATATCACTGACTTTGCCCGACCGTAAATCTTTAAAATACACGGTATAGCGTTCATCGCCTTTGGTATCCAATGTATACACAATATGATGATTATCCGGACTGATATCATAATCACCTAGCACAAAATACGCCTGACCTTGTGCTAATGCAGGTTGATCTAGGTAAACTTGTTCGCCACCATTTTCAAGGTTTTTGCGAATTAAGGTACGGTAGTCTGCGCCCCCGTCTACCCCAGCCAAGTATTCATAGCGATATTCATAGCCACGCTTGATAAAAGGAACTGATACATCTACTGGATCGACTCTACCTTTGTACTCTTCAAACAAGGTATTCACTAATGGTTTATGTTTCGCTAAAAATGCTTGGTAATATTCGTTTTCGGCATTCAGGTAATCCAATACTGGCTCATCATCCACTTCGGGATAGCCTTGGTCTTTTAACCAATGATAGGGATCAGTTAGCGTGAGCCCATGATGATCAATCGTGTGTTGTTCGCGCTTGGCAATCGGTGCATCAAGGGTGATTTCAGGTAAACGCGGAAAACGCTCAGCTAAGGCTGAAGGATAAGTCATAGCAAGATCTCTGGCAGCGTTGCCATTGTTGGCTGGAATAGGTGAAGTGGTTGAACTAGCAGTAGCTGTTGTTGAAGCGGTCGGTGCGGGGCTACAAGCCGACAAAACAAATATTGACACTGCGATTGAGGCTGAAAGTGACAATTTCGCCCGTAATGTAATGTTGCCCCGCTTAACACATTGAAACATAGTCAGATCCTCGCTCAAAAAACAAAGATTAGCATAGAACCTGAACAAGTTAATAGATCATTGTCTCGACACTCTCGACCTATTTAGGAATGTAGCAAATCAATTGTGTCGTTACATTTTAAATGAATACGCACCATTTAGTGCATACCTGCGTTTTTCACCATCGATAAACTGCTGCCATTGCAGTGCCATTTTACGGGTAGATGAAAACTCTTCGGCTTTGGCGAGGTGATCCAAAGACCTCTCAAATTCACGTTTGTTGTAATACGCCATACCTAAGATGATATGAACAGTCCCAGCATCTTGCACGGCACCTTTATCAAGCGCTAATTGGGCATTGCTAATTGCCGCATCAAAATCTTCGATATGCAACAGTAGCTGAGCAAGTTTGGCATATAACTCTCCATCGCTCGATAACGCAGCAGCAGCTTGCATAACGGGTACGGCTTTATCGTTCTCTTGAGCTGATTGATAACAGAGTCCTAAAAACTTCAGATTGCGCAGGCTCTCTTGTAACACTCCATTTGCCAACGATTGTTGCATTAGCTCCGCACATTTAATCGGTGCTTGGTGATAATAGTAAAGCTGTGCCATATTGAACACATCAGATGCATTGGTAATAAAACCTTGCTGCAAAGCTGATTCCATTACGGCTAATTGCTGCTTTTCCAAACCTAATTCACCATACATTCCGCCCAATTGGATCCAGTATTTTGGCTTATTAAATAGCTTTACCATTTTAACCAGTACATCTTTAACTTTTTCAGGTTGTTTTAGCTCATAAAAAATCGCTCGTTGCAGAATTAACCAGCCCTCATCAGGGATCATGCCTTCGGCTTCTTTGAGCTTAACGGCTTGAGTAACATACTGACCAGCCAATTCAAATTGCTTATTTTGATAGTAAGCTTGAGCTTTGATAAAAATATTTTTAGGCGGAACTTTTCCTGCGTTGATACCTTCCCAGCGTGTTAAATAGTCTATTGCTGCTTGATATTCACTTTGCATCATCGACAACTGCGCTAACGTAAACAACGTACTTTGTTCAAAGGACTCTGGAATACCAGGTTGTGCGATGACTTGTTTAAAAGCGTCTAAGGCTTTATCAGGCTGCTCTAAGTTGTAATAAATAAAACCATAAAAATTATACAGCATGGCTATTTCATAACTGTTCATCGAGTTTTTTTTGTCTTCTACTGCATTTAATATTGCAAATGCTTCTTGCGCTTGATTATTATCTGCAAAACTCTGAGCACGTGCTAATTGCTCATACACTTTGCCGCGTAAGGCAGGCACTTCTCTCGTTTTTTTATCACTCGCTTTAGTGACACTTTGAACAGCATGAGCATCGCTGGCAAGTATGCCAGTAAAGAAGCAAAGCAATAATACAGTGTATACACACGCCATTATGCCTGATAATTGAATTGTACGGAACATTATACGACTCCTTAACCGTCGATTTTAAAGGTAATACGGTTTTGAACACCTGACACTTCTGTCGGCTCACCGTTTACCACGCGTGGTTTATATTTAAATTTTTTGGCTGCATCCATTGCAGCTTGATCAAAAATACCTTGGGGTTGAGCTTCAATCACAATCGGATTTTTAACCGCACCAATAGTACTGACGGTAAACTCGACAATCACAAACCCTTCAATCCCACGTTGTAAAGCACGCCGCGGGTAGACCGGAGCAACTTTTACAATAGGTAAGTATTCACCATCTCCAGACTCTAGGTTTAAACCACCATCCAATGAAACATCTGTAGCAACATCTGCTGCAAAGCTCATCCCAGTGGCTGCATTATCCGGTGCAGGAGAATCCATTTGTGGCGTCTCCATTTGCGGTGGCGGCTCTTCTGGTTGTGGTGGTTTTTTCGGTTTTCGATCTTTTTTCTCGACCGACTCTTCTTTTTTAACCCGAACAAAATCCATCACACTACCTCTTGGCGGTTCGGTGAGTGCACTGCCCCCACTTTTAATTAATGACTGCATTAAAAAGAACAAGCCAAGAGTGATGGCAGCAGAAACAAAAATGGCGATGAGAAAACGTGAAATCATCAGTCTATGGCTCTTGTGCTGCTATTGAAACATCGTATACACCAGCAGAGCGCGATGCATCCATGACCTTAATCAACACTTCAGTGGTGGCTTTTTTGTCAGCTTGGATCACGACCGAACCTTGCGGGTTTTCGGCATACAAACGTTCAATATTCGCTTGTACCGCACGTTCATCAATGCGACGTTTATTGATCCAAATTTCACCTGTATCACTGATCGCAATCAAAATATTCGCTCGGTCTTTTTTAACTGCTGTAGCAGCATCTGGACGGTTAACATCAATACCTGCTTCTTTCACAAATGAGGCTGTCACGATAAAGAAAATCAACATGATAAACACTACGGCTAGCATAGGTGTCATATCGATTGTGGCTTCTTCTTCGTCTATTAAATTTTGAAAATGTTGCTTCATATTCTTACCTTTTTGGTCAACATCACATGCGCTTAACGCGATGCGACAGGACGTTGGATTTGGATTGCATCTTCTAAGTGCGTACGTTCGGTCTTTACTGTTCTGCTTAACCATGTAGAAGCAAATACACCTGACAACGCACCCACCATACCGGCCATGGTAGGGATAGTCGCTTTGGACACACCTGATGCCATAGAACGAGCATTACCTGAGCCGGATATTGCCATTACATCAAACACCTCAATCATTCCTGTTACTGTTCCCATCAGCCCTAACAAAGGACATAGCGCAACAAGTGCTTGGATGATTGGAATACTACCGTTTAAGCTCAACATCAAATCCGATATCGCTTTTTGACGAATTTGTTCAGCATTCCAAGATGAACGATCATTACGGGCCTGCCATTGTGCTAAGACACTGCGTTTGTAATTCTTATGCCAAACAAACACGTACAAGACACGTTCAAGAATGAGCATCCACATCACGAATATCAAGAAGCCGATGACCAAGAGTACTTGGCCACCCGTTTCTGTAAAATCGCGAATTGCTTCAAAAAACTCAATCATGGTTTAGCCTCGTTCTGAGCGCTCTGCAATGACACCTGCAGCTTGCTCTTGTAGGATAAATACGATGTTCTTGCTGCGGGTATTAAGCATCGCGTAAAGTAACGTCATTGGGATAGCCACAACAAGACCTAATACTGTTGTCACTAATGCCGTTGAGATACCACCGGCCATCAGTTTCGGGTCACCCGTACCAAATAAGGTAATCGCTTGGAATGTATTAATCATCCCCGTTACGGTTCCTAATAAGCCCATTAATGGAGCGACGACAGAGATAATTTTAATAATCGTCAAGTTACGACCTAACTTGGGCACTTCGCCTAAGATAGCTTCTGTAAGATGCAGCTCTAATGATTCAGAATCCGCAGTGGGATGATCATCTTTGACTTTCATCACACGCCCTAATGGGTTGTTGTCACTAAACGTATCCGAGTTAAGTTGTTTATTCACTTTTGTCTTGATAATAGTCAGAGAAACCAAGCGCTCCAAAGCCAACAATAAACCGATAGCCCCCACAATCAGTATGATATAACCAACTAAACCACCCTGTTCAATCCGCTCTTTAAGGTTAGGTGCTTGCACCAGTAAGCCTAAAATCGAACCACCAGTTGGATCGATACCAAACATGACAAGCTCGCCATCTGATTGTTGTAAATCTGTCGTTGTTGCACCAAAACGCGCTGCAGGCTGTCGAATGAGTTCTGAAACAGTGCCAGTTACGCCGTTAAATTCTAGGTATTTACCGTCGGCAATTAATGCAAACGGACCAACACGCACGACTTCTTTATTAACTTTACTACCATTAGCTTCAACCACTGAAGTGGTAAACTTAGTCACTTTACCCGCTTCAGTCATCTCGCGTTGAATTTCAAACCAAACACGTTCAATTTCAGCGATAGAAGCAAGCTTTGACGACTTGCCCATATCTTGAGCCATAGTATCTAAGAACTCGGAACGACCGGGGATCTGCGCTGAAACAACTGAGTTATAAAATTTGTTTTTGGTATCGCCTGAGACTTGCTGGAGCACACCAAATAGTTCTTTAAGTGAACCTAAACGATTATTTAACGCTTCGTTTAAATCAGCCAATTTGAATTCATTTTCTTCAAACTGGGTTTCTAAACGCTCAGATAAGCCCAATGCATTATCGCGTTGCTGGGTCGTGTCTCGTAACACACTATCTTGTTCAGCTCGTTGTTGCATAAAGTCTTTTTCGCGTTCAGCATTGTTTTGCTGTTGTGCAAATTGACCTTGCTCAAGTTGTTTAAGTAATGCATCTAAATCTAATGCACGTTCGTTTGCAGCATAGGCACCGACACTAAATAACGTGGCACATACGGCGGCAATGATAGGAGTAAATAATTTTTTCATTGTCATGCTCTTAGTCAGTAATCGCTACGGGTAACATCAGAAGATCCGGCGCTAGTTGCTTTTTCGCCATGCGCAGACCTTTGGTAATTTGTGTTCGATAACCAGTATCTAACACTTCCCATTGACGGGTTTGTTTGTTCCATACTCCTTGACTTGAACCATCGCGTGTTTGATAAATTAATGCTGTTCGACCTAGACGCAAAAAATCCACATCGCGTTCCTGACCATCAATGCTATGTAAACCTTTGTATGCTTCAAGTGTTCGCCCATAATCCATCTCAACTTGAAACGCTTCCATGACTCGACGGAATTTTTCAGACGGCGCAACATCGGCACGATCCATCATAGAACGTAAACCCGTGACGCGTGTGGCACGCTCTTCAGGTAAAAACGGCACGTCTAACGCGACAAATTGAGCAAGACCGTCAATCATGTTCATCATTAATGGGGTAATTTGACGTTCAATCACACTGACTTCGTCAATCGCAGCGTTTAAATCGGCCATTTCTTGTACTTGATTATTAATTTGTTTTTGTAACTGACCGTTGTACACATCCAAGCCTTCAATTTCTTTATTCAACGCTTTGAATTGTTGCAATTTAGAGTCAATTTGTTCAGCTATCTTGTTAATTTTGACTTGTGAGTCTGCTGCTGATTGGTTGATCACGGTGGCTTTAGTTACCACTTGTGTCATCGCTTTATCTTCTTGAGCGTTAGCTGTAAAAGCTAATGTGCTCAATAAGACTAATATGAGAGAGCTTGCGCGTTTCATGTATGAAGACCTATTTTGTAAATGTAGCCATGTGCTGGCAATGTTTGAATTGAAGCAAGAATAAAGAATGTGTGTGACATTTTTATTACTTATCTGTCACACAGCACAGACTTCATAAAAGTGTCATAAAGTTCAGACAAATTAATATAAAAAAAAAGAGGCCGAAGCCTCTTTAGAATTACAATCCCTTGGTATTAAGGTGACTAAAAATCGTATTTATACGACACACTGATGCCGGTGCCCACTTCACGCGTACGTACTGCAATATCCGATTGTGTTACTTCTTGGTCTTGCCCTAACAGGTTTTGCACTTTGATTTTAATTTGAGAGTTAAAATCGGGGTAGTAACTGTAAACAACATCTAAAGAATGGAACGGCTGCTCAAAGGCATCACCACGTCCTTCTATTCCGGCGGCAGTGATACGCTCGCCAAATACGTTATATACTAACGATGCACTGTGCTCGCCATTGTCAGAATCATAGTTTAACTGGAGATTGACCACGTACTCAGAATGACCGGTCAGTGGGCGGGTAGTATTGGTTAAGTTACCTGCTCTAGCTGGGTCAATACTCACTTCAGATTCACTTAAAGTAATGTTTCCAGAGGTAAATACACCTTTAACTACATCATCAAGTCCATACAACCATTCAGTTTCAATCCCAATTAACGTCGCATCATCCGAGTTAATAAAATACGCAGCATAATCTTCATCACCAGCTTGTAACACTGTTTCTATCGGTGCTGTGATATCTTTATAAAACACACCAACCGACAAGTTGTTACCCACATCACCGTAATATTCATAACGAAGATCGTAGTTTTTGATATTACTTGAGGTTAAATTGGCATTCCCGTTCGTTCGAATATCCGTCAATGGATCAAAGTAAAATACCGGTACCACTTCACGTAAATCAGGTCGCACAACAGTCTCACCATAACTAGCTCGCACTTGATAATCAGAGCCACCAATATACGTAAACGCTAAAGAGCCATAGATATCGTCTTCATTGATTGTTGATTCTTCAACCTTTGTCGGGTCGTAGAACACGTTCAAATCATCTTCAGTAAAGATAATGCTCGATGTACCAATGGCTACTTGTTGGAAACTTTCCCAACGTAAACCACCTGAAATACGATACTCACCGCCAATAATAACATCCACCATACCGTAGCCCGCATCAATTTGTTGCGCTGCCAAATAATCATCAGCATTGGGTGCCAATGGCTCATTAAAATCGACTAATACATCGTTATTGGTAATGAAATCACCCAGCAAATAGCCAGAATCCGCGAGGAAATTACTACCCGAATCGTTAATGGTAATGGCTGCACCTGAGTCATTCGACACACTAAAACCCGACGTGGTGTAATAGCGAGCACGATCAGTAAAGTCATAACCGGCTTTCAACTCAATCTCATAATCGGCGCTAAATAACATATAGGATAGATTACCACCGTATGAATCAAGGCGGTCGTCCATGTTAGTAAATTCATAGATTACGCGGTTATCATCACCCGTAATATTTGACTCGGTGCGCGCAGTACCATCGTAGCGGTCTAAAAAAGCAAATTTAGCTGAACCAGGAATATCCGTGGTCGCCTGTGAACGCGTGTACTGCCAATCAAGACCTAAGTTATCCAGTTTTTTAAACGTATGTTGCCCAATGAACTGGTCAATACTCAACTCACGCTCTTCATATCTGAATTCGTGAAAGCGGTTTGCTAGTCCATTACCTAAGATAGAGAAAATACTCGAACCGGCAGGAGATTGTTGTACTGACACATCAATCGTATCTTCGTTATCTGCAAGTCGGATATTGCTATACGAAACCGAATGCGCGTCGACTTTGTAGCCAACATTGAAATACGTATTTAAACGTTCATTAAGTGTCGTGGTCGTCACATCTTTAAACGTGTTATAACACGATAATGCGACATCATCCGCTGTAGCAATATCGGTAGTACAATTTTGTTGCGGATCTTGTGAGATCACCGCTGTCGATTTATCGATAGAAGTGCTTTTATTGTCATAATTCACTGACAATAACACGCCAAATTTACCGCCAAACACGTCTTCATCAAACGCATTACCGATATGGAATTTAACCCCATAATCAGGTATGGCAGATTTTTCTGTAATCGCATAATCACGCGGTAGTGAGGCTAATAAACCATTATTAATTGCAATCGCATCGGTACCTGCTGAGTCACCACTCAAACCGTTTAAACGAGCAATATTCGCTAATGAGAAGATCCCTCTGTAATTACCTATTGCCTCTTGCATAGTCATGGATAAAGCGGATTCATCTCTATGGTAATCATACACATCAGAGGTAGCGGTATTCATGCCTCCTGAAACTTCTAGCCCTGAAGTAAAGCCGCTTGGCACTGATGTGGTACGAATATCAATGTTACCACCACCAAATGCAGCTGGCATATTGGGTGAATAGGCTTTTTGTACAGCCATACTTTCAATAATTGAAGCCGGGAAAATATCCAACGGCACGACATTACGACTTAAATCAGGACTCGGTACATTGGCCCCATTTAAGCGTGCAGAAGAATAACGTTGTCCCAAACCACGGACATAAATAAATTTACCATCAACTAAGGTTAAACCCGTTACACGACGCAATGCAGAGGCTGCGTCACTATCACCGGTTCGCGAGATCTGTTCAGAACCTAATATATCAGCAACGAACGCTTGATTTTTTCGTTCTTCAATCACCGCTGTTGCACTACCTTGAAGGCGAGAGCCCGTTGCAACGACTTCTTCAATCACTGCATCTTCATCTTGTTGTGCCATTGCCAACGAAGAGGTACCTAGGATAGCAACACATACTGCTAGGGATAATTTGTTGAAATTGTGGTGTGTTTTCATAATCTTTCCTAAGAATTAAAAAAAAGGGCGCGACTAATTTTGTGAATTAGACTGCGCCCAATTTAATGTCTTAATTAAGCGAAGAGGCTTAATTAGTCTGCGTTGGCCGCTTCAACAGCTGCAACAACCCAGTTATACCATGCCGAAGAAGTATCATCCGCGGCTACCGCACCGATGTAATCAGCGTCAACAAAACGTGCATCTTTACTGGCTAAATCAGTCTCAGGCGTCACCGTGATATTTGTCATATCCGTGTTGATACCGTTAGCAGCGAGCAGTGCGACAGTTTCATCTGCGACAACCTCAGATGTTGCTACTAACCAGTCTGCGACTGCTGTGCCTTGCAATGCAGCAGGTGCCGTATCCCCAAATGTTACCGGACTCGACAATGTGTCACATGCAATAACAGAGTTGTTTAAGTTGATCAAATCAGCTTTTTTCTGACCGTCTGAAGAGAAATTTAAACATGCGTTATCGGCAGCGGCTTTAGTGATCACAACGTTATAGAACTCTGCTGTGTATTCATCATCGAACTTCATAGGTACTGAATCATCTTCATCACGAACCGATGGAAGACCCGTTGCTTTGACCGTGACGTTAGCAATATCAGCGGCAGTTACTGCAGAGCCACCTGATTTTTTACCATCTTGTTCAAATCCACCGTTACCCATGTTTGCGCCATCAGCAGTACCGTGCTGCACGAATAAAAATTGTGCGCCACCTTGCCAACCCGCGTCGAAATCGAATGAATCATCTTGGGTATCAGTGACAACAACGTGAGAGAACCATACGTCTCCACCGAAGATCTCGATGCCATCATCATAACCTTGATGAATGTGGATATAGTCAATCGCAGTGCCATTACCGACAGCATTTAACGTAAGAGAGTTAAGATCGTCACCAGAACCACCTGTACGAGGACCAGATCCTGCGTACCAGATTTTAGCGAATTTTATCGCGCCAGAGCTGTCAGAGTTATCGTTCCCACCAAAATTAGAGGCGATACCTTCTGATTGAATATTACAAGTATTCGCAGCACGAGCGGCGTCATCACACTGGTCAGTAATCGCTTGACCATTGATAATAATGCCCCCCCAATCGGCATACTGAGCGCCTTCATTTGCTAAATCATAGCGGTCATATGCTTTTGCGGAAGTAAAGGTAATCGGTGCAGCTGCAGTGCCTACCGCTTGAATTTTTGCACCGCGCGCGATACGTACAATTGCTTCACCCGAAGTAAACGTAACCGTAGTACCTGGCTCAACAGTTAACGTTGGATTTGTGGTTGGAACAACGACTGCTGTGCCATCAGTGGTGACATCTTTACCAATTTGTAATGCACCTTCAAATACATGGATACCGTCATTAGGAAGGGCACGTAATGTGATGTTTGATTCGATTTCAACCGTCGCACTGGCGAATGATGTACTGTAAACGCAATCTTCGCCAGTTTTAGTACCTTCGTTTAAACCACGTGCATCGGTGTAAGATGCACAGGCTACGTCAGCAACTACTACCGCAGCATTTTCAGTAACATTATTTGAATTCGATTGGCTATTATCAACGCTGTTGTCATTTACCGTTGGAGTAATATTGATATCACCGCCACAAGCAGCAAGAGTAAGTGCACCAGCAATCGCAGTGACTTTGAATAAATTATTTAAACGCATGTGTATTTCCTATGAAATTTAAGTTGTTATAAAAGCTAAATGCAGATTACATAACAACAATGACAAAAATGTTACACATACAAATTGTCATAAAACATTCATAGTTAAGGAATAGATGTAATGGTTTATTGAGAAGAATCAGTCACATTAAACAATGTGTTTAATTGTGATTGTTGCAGAGATCCTGCAATCGGAAAGTAGCCTTCTTGCACCACAATAAGTTGACCATAGTCAGATAATACAAACTTAAGAAACTCCGCCAGTACAGGTGAAAATGACTTTCCAGGTTGCTGGTTGATCATTAAATACAAACTTCGTGCGAGTGGATAACGTCCTGTTTGCACATTATATGCATTGACCTCGTACGCAGGCTCCGAGGCTGATGTTGCAATTGCTAAGGTTTTCACTCCAGAAGATTGATATCCAAAAGAAGCGTACCCTAACGCACCTTGACCATTCGCGACAGTTTGGATAATAGAGGATGAGCTAGGTAATTGTTGTACTTGGGCTTTGTAATCACCATTACACAAGGCATGTTGCTTAAAGAAAATATAGGTACCAGAAGCAGAGTTTCGGCCATATAAGCGCACTGGAAATTTTGCTATATCAGCAAACTCAGCCTCAGAGTATTCGGCATACGTTAACAACTCCGCCCAATTATCCAATGAGCGACGCGGGGCGCAATAACGTGTTGCACTATACAACCCATCTAATTGCGGAAGGGTCAGCGCAGTCAATGGGTTCGAGTCCTTTACAAACACACCTATTGCATCAATGGCGACGGTGATCATCAAGGGCTCATAGCCAAATTTATTAACGAATGATTGACGTTCTGAAGGCTTTAACGGTCTGGACATAGGTCCTACAGATGCAGTACCTGCAGTAATCGCTATCGGAGCTGCCGATGAGCCTGTCGTTTGAATTTGGATTTTGGCATGCGGATAAATGCGATTAAATTCAGACGACCATAATGTCATTAAATTGGATAATGTATCTGACCCAATTGAAGTCATATTACCAACAATACCTTTTGCTGGTAGTGCTGTGGAGGGCGCGCTGTTAAACTTTGGCTCAGCCAAACAAGTAAACGCGCTACAAGTTGCTACAATCAGTACAAATCGAAATAGATGAGTTAGTCGTTTACTTAGCATGGCTTTTGTTGGATGACTCGACAGGAATTAATTCATGCCCTAACGTAAACGAAAACTCACTGCCTTGTCCAACAATACTTCGTATTTCTAACAAGGAGTTATGGTGATTTAACACATGTTTGACGATGGATAAGCCCAAGCCTGAGCCACCGGTCTTTCTTGAGCGCGCTTTGTCTACGCGATAAAACCGCTCAGTTAAGCGCAACAAATGTTTATCATCAATGCCATCGCCATCATCCACTACTTTAAAAACAGCGTCGGAACCTTCTTTGTACCAATATACATTAATATTGCCGCCGTCAGGGGTATAATGCACTGCGTTGAAAATCAGATTTGAGCAGGCTGAACGTAACTCTCCTTCAACGCCATAAACATGTAATTGCGGATCGATATGAAACTCAATCGTATGCTGTTTATCCGTATTTAATTGTCTTGCTTCCATTGCGATTTGCGCAAACATACTCGGCATATTTACGATGTTCTCATAAATTCGCTCAGAACTGGATTCGATTCGGGACAATATCAGCAGATCTTCAATCAAGTTTTGCATGCGCTTGGTTTGAGTACTCATCTCGTACATCGCTTTTTGCGCGAGCGGATCATTATTGAGAGAGGTACTCGGTAACATTTCCAAATAACCGTTAATGACTGTCAGCGGCGTGCGCATTTCATGTGACACATTGGCCACAAAGTCTCGACGCATATCTTCTAATTGAGATACGCGAGTCACATCGCGAGAAATCAATAACAGATTATCATCACCATAAGGCATGATTCGATATTCATTGGTTTTTCTCGGATTAGCAGGAGAGGGTACTTCGATTGGATGAGTAAAATCCGCAGTGTGAAAGTATTCAACAAACTCAGGGTGGCGCAGTAAATTATCGATGCGCATACCTAAGTCATCTGGCCATTTGATACCTAACTCTAAGCGCGCTAAACGATTACACCAAATAATCGTCGAATCATTATCCAAAATGACTACAGCATCGGGTAGCGCTTCGGCCCCTTTTCGAAAACGCTTCACTAATTCACTAAGCTCTCTTCGCTTACCCCGTTGACGTCTTTGTAACTGATAAATACCTTCGTAAATATATTCCCACGCACCGTATACTTTAGGAGGAGACAGTTTTTTGCTTTGCCATACCCATTGGTTGAGCTT
The DNA here is from genome assembly GCA_029246415.1 of Glaciecola sp. GTDB lineage: Bacteria > Pseudomonadota > Gammaproteobacteria > Enterobacterales > Alteromonadaceae > Opacimonas. The sequence goes on along the minus strand of JAQWNF010000029.1, from coordinate 99,303 downwards.
ATATAATTGATAAAAATTAAACCCTAACATCGCAATCATAGCCAAGGCTGTAGCTAATACGAAATCATCAAATATGCCAGCTAAGACAATAATCAACACGAAAAATATGGCGAGTTGAACAATGTTTTTAGACCATGAGAATGGATAATACATTAAGTGGATGAACCTTATTATTTAACTGAAAAGCGATAGCCCGCGCCACGCACTGTTTGAATCATGGTATCGTGACCAAAAGTCGAAATGGCTTTGCGCAATCGGCGAATATGTACATCAACTGTGCGATCTTCAACATACACATTCGTGCCCCATACATTATCCAACAGTTGTTCACGTGAGTATACACGCTCTGCATGCGACATGAAAAAATGCAAAAGCTTAAATTCGGTTGGCCCCATATCAATCCGTTCGTCATTTGCCGACACTCGATGTGCTACAGGATCTAACAGCAAACCTGAAAAGCTAATCACTTCATCACTTGCCGTTGGCGTGACTCGGCGCATCACCGCTTTAATCCGCGCAATAAGCTCTTTCGGGGAAAATGGCTTAGTAATATAATCATCTGCGCCCGCTTCTAAGCCTCTAACTTTGTCTTCTTCTTCGCCACGTGCGGTGAGCATAATAATCGGAATGTCACGGGTAAATTCATGTTCTTTTAATTTGCGCGCAAGTTGCACACCGCTGCCACCTGGCAGCATCCAATCGAGTAAAACCAGATCGGGATAAGGTTCAACCATCTTCTCTAATGCAATATCATAGTCTTCCGCCTCATTGACCGAAAACCCCGCTTGCTCTAATACGATTTTTAACATTTCCCGAATTGGCGCTTCATCTTCAACTAACATAATATTACGAGACATATACCTTTTTTCCCTAAAATGAAAAATTATGACTTATTTGTAAGACATGATTATTCACTGTTTATATGACATTTTTATTAATATTGTCATATTTATTACTTTTCTTCACTTTTTTCATAATTGTCAACCCTAGCAAATATTGTTACTCTGCGCGCCCTTTTCCCATTTCCTGACTGGAGTCATCTGCGCCATGTGGTTTAAAAATGCAAAGTTATACCAATTGACCCAACCGTTATCGTTTAACGATGACAATTTACAAGATTGTCTATCAAGTGTCATATTTCGCCCATGTGGGTCTCAAGAACTAGCAACAATGGGATTTACGCCACCTTTGGCAGGCTCTGAGTTATTATTTCACCATGCGAATGGTCGCTATTTGTTTAGCCTGAAAAAACAAGAACGCATTTTACCCGCAGCCGTCATTAATGCTGAATTAGCGGAAAAAGTCGCGCAAATTGAACAAGAAACCGGCAGCCCAGTTGGCAAAAAAGCACAACAAGATCTAAAACAAGACATAGTGGCACGTTTGTTACCGCAAGCGTTTACTAAAAACTCGTTTTCAAATGGATTTATTTGCCCGGAACACAAACTAGTTATTATTGACGCCTCTGCAGATGGAAAAGCCGAAACATTTTTGTCTATGTTACGAAAAGCACTTGGCTCATTACCTGTTGTACCATTATGTCGTTCAGGTATCCAAAGTTATTTGACCAACTGGGTAACAGCCAATCCTCCGGAGCATATTCAGTTGTTAACGGATATTGAACTCAAAGCAAATGACGATGAAGCGGCTGTCGCTCGCTGTAAAAATCAAGACCTACAAGCTGAAGAAGTGTTACGTCACATTGATGCAGGAAAATGGGTTGAAAAGCTAGGCGTCGATTTTAGTGACCAGTTAACCTGTATGCTCGAAAGTGATGGCTCTATTAAGCGCATCAAGTATTCAGATGCATTAAAAGAAGAAAATCAAGACATCCCTAAAGATGAAAAAGCAGCACGTTTAGACGCTGATTTTGTATTGATGTCTGCAGAGTTAGTGGCGTTTGCCGACTACTTAACTGAAGTGTTAGAACTTAACGCAGAATAATCTTCTGCGTCATTCAAAGTACAAGTCGACTATGCTAAGGCAATCCAATTAAATGGGTTGCTTTAGCGTTTCTTGGTACGGAGGCCAACCTAATGGTTTACCGGCAAGTACATGCAAATGAATGTGATACACCGTTTGGCCACCATATTCATTACAATTCATTACCGTTCTAAATCCTTGCTCAGCCATTCCCTGCTCCGCAACAATCTGTGCAGCAACGCCAGATAGTTTACCCACTACCGGATAATCTTCAGGCGTAATGTCGTTAATGGTAGCGATTGGTTTTTTCGGGATCACCAAAAAATGCAATGGTGACTGTGGATTGATATCCTTAAACGCCAAGACATCATCATCTTCATATAAAATATTAGCCGGAATGGATTTATCAATAATTTTGGTAAAAATCGTGTCACTCATCTGTTTTCTCCTTTATCAGTTATCCGTAAATAAAGTAAATTAGTACCGCACCCAACAATAATCGATAAGCCACAAATGGCAACATGCCGATTTTGTTAATCCAAGTCAAAAATAGCGATATGCAAACATACGCAGACACAAACGAAAATAAAGCACCATAGGCTAATGCAGACCAATCTACCGCCGCAGGTGCTGATACTAAATCGAGTGTCGCTAACAAGCCAGCCCCTAAAATAACAGGAATAGATAATAAAAACGAAAAGCGTGCACTACTTTCACGATCATAACCCAATAACAAGCCTGTGGTCATAGTGATACCTGAACGTGAAGTGCCAGGGATTAAGGCAATCGCTTGTGATAAACCGATAATCAGACTATGACGCCAGGTCATTTGCTTTACAACACGTACAGAAGTGGCTTTAACATCGGCATACCAGAGCAACAAACCAAAAATAATCGTGGTAAATGCAATCACCGTACCTGAACGAGCATATACTTCGATAAACGATTTAAAGGCGAAACCAATCATGATCGCGGGTAGTGTCGCCAGCACCACAAACCATGCTAACTTACTATTTGATGTTTGCTGCTTGGTAAATCCAAACTTACACCAATCAATGGTCATCGCAATAATATCTTCGCGAAAATAGATAATAACGGCCAATAAGCTTCCGACATGCACAGCGACATCAAAGGCTAAACCTTGGCTGTTCCAACCTAACAATGCCTCAGGCAAAATCAAATGTGCGGAGGATGAGATGGGTAAAAACTCAGTGATCCCTTGGATAATCGCCAAGATCACTATTTCAAAAAACGTCATACTAATTTACTCTCCATGTTAAATCGACTATCCATAATTTTTGTTCAGGTTTATCAAACTCAGCCCATAATTGAGCGTAGTCTTTTTGAGTATTGGGATGCACAATGGACGGCACCAGCTCAGCGAGTGGCTGCAACACAAATGCATGATATTCAATTTCAGGTCTAGGTAGTACCACTGGTTCCACACATATCACATCATCATACGTTAACAAATCAATATCCAGTGTGCGTGGTGCAAACTTTTTATCGGTCTTGAGCCGCCCATTTTGATGTTCAATCGCTTTAAATAAACGCCCTACTTCGTCAATGCTTAAATTGGTATAAGCACTCATTACCAAATTATAAAATGGTGCGCCCGCAAATCCAACCGCTTCACTTTCATAGGTACTGGATAAACGAATATCGCTTAAATGCTCTGCTAACGCACTAATACCAGCTTGGGTATGGCGCTGACGATCGACATTTGAGCCAAGGCTGATAAGAATATGGTGAGGATGGCTGTGCTGACTCGCGGACATATCAGTACCTAAGATTGCGCAACACGAGCACGAGAAATCGCAATCGCTACTTTTACATCATTAGGCATAATGTCAGGTTTATGAATGGTTATATCAATACAAGACACCGTACTAAATTTTGCTAACACTTGAGTCGCAACATCCTCAGCTAATGCTTCGAGTAACTGATATTCGCTAGCAAGACTGATTTGTGTAATAACTTCAGTAACTTGCGCATAATTCACTGCATCAAAGACGTTATCACTTAATCCAGCAGGGCGACAATCAGTATGTAAATCGACTTCAAAAATAACACGTTGCGGGGCTAACCGTTCAAAATCATACACACCAATCAACACATCTAATTGCAAATTGCGGATCAACACACGGTCAGAATGAGCAATAGGTGACGTCATATACAGGGTATTCTCTGGTAATGCGTTTTCATAAGTGCAACACAAGTAAATCAAGAGTGAACACTAGTAAAAAACGATGTAATTTAGTAAATTGCACATAGTGTAGCGTGAATTACAGGGGTAAGTATATGGAAATCACGTGGAAATAATGATCATCTTATTGATTTTAACTGCTTATTTAGTTGGTTCATGCGCCAGTGCAATCATAGTCGCACGGCTGTTTGGATTGCCCGATCCTCGTGCATCAGGCTCAAACAACCCTGGTGCCACCAACATATTTCGCCTAGGCGGGCGCTTGCCTGCGATCATCGTATTTATATTTGATTTACTCAAAGGTACCGCAATGGTATATGGTGCTTACCGTTTGGGCATCGAGCCATTCTGGTTAGGTATCATTGGCATTGCAGTATGCCTGGGTCATATGTATCCAATATTTTATGGTTTCTCCGGAGGAAAAGGAGTCGCCACTGCATTTGGTTGCTTATTTCCTCTAGGTCTGCCTGTGAGTTTATCGTTACTGGCAGTTTGGCTGATTACTTACCGTTTGTTCCGTTTTTCATCATTAGCAGCACTAGTAACAGTATGCTTTGCGCCTATTACCTGTTATTGGTTTAAACCAGAATACACCTTAGCAGTGAGCATGTTGGCGGCACTTATTGTCTGGCGCCACCAAGCTAACATCACCCGTTTACTGCAAGGCAGCGAACCTAAGGTTTAATCCGTTTATTATAATGGCGGTAATGAATCTAACGGCCAGCGAGGTTTGACTTGCTCATCAAAACCATCGAACTGTTTGGCTTTTAAGCGCTGCATCCCCGCATAGGCAATCATTGCACCATTGTCGGTACAAAAAGCTAATGATGGATAAAATACGTTTTTACCACTCGGTCCAATTCGGGTTTCAAATACTTCGCGTAAATGTCGATTCGCACTCACCCCACCCGCAATGACTACGCGCGAATAACCCGTTTGTTTTAATGCGCGCTTGCACTTAATTAACAAGGTATCCACTACCGCTTCTTGAAATGCATAGGCAATGTTGGCGTGAGTTTGTTCATCGCTGTCTGCCGCTCGGATCGTGTTTGCAGCAAAGGTCTTGAGGCCACTAAAAGATAAATCTAATCCCGGCTTGTTGGTCATGGGTCTTGGAAACTGATAATGGCCCGCTTCGCCTTTAGTGGCTAATTTTGCTAATAAAGGCCCGCCGGGATAATCTAAACCTAACAATTTAGCTGTTTTATCAAACGCTTCACCCGCAGCATCATCAATTGACTCACCTAGTACCGCATACTCGCCAATCCCTTTGACATCGACAATTAAGCTATGTCCACCAGATACTAATAACGCGATAAATGGAAATTCAGGAATGTTCGTATCTTCGAGCATGGGCGCTAATAAATGCCCTTCCATATGGTGCACACCCACGAGAGGCTTGTCCCACGCAAATGCCAAGCTACGTGCAACTGACGAACCAACTAATAACGCGCCAATCAAACCCGGCCCTTTAGTGTAAGCAATACCGTCTAACTCATCGGCACTGGTATTGGCGTCTTTCAGCGCTGCTTGTATTAATGGGATAATTTTACGGACATGATCACGAGATGCGAGCTCAGGCACAACACCGCCATAATCAGCGTGGATCTTAACTTGCGAATATAATTGATGGGACAACAACCCTAATTCATCATCGTAAACGGCGATACCTGTTTCATCACAAGATGTTTCAAAACCTAAAATGCGCATAGTGTGGTATGATTCTATTAATAACTAATTAGTCTATGATTTTACGCATTTGCAGTGATTAAGACCAGTACTACCAAAAAAATAGCGTGATTTTCTAATTTACCCTTTACAAGCCTAGCGATAATGTTTACTATTGCGCACCATTTTTAGCCAGAGTGACTTTTCTGGTGGTGTGTAAAAACGCAATATCTTGTATCAATATTGCCATCACCACGAACTTAAAACTCGCTCTGAAGATTATTTTTTATTGAGGTTTACATTTAATGCCTATCGTTAAAGTTAGAGAGAACGAACCGTTTGACGTAGCACTTCGTCGCTTCAAACGTTCATGTGAGAAAGCTGGTGTTTTATCAGAAGTTCGTAAGCGCGAATTCTTTGAAAAGCCAACTTGGGAACGTAAGCGTAAGAAAGCGGCTGCTAAAAAGCGCCATCTTAAAAAGCTTTCTCGCGAAAACGCACGTCGCGTTAAACTTTACTAAGAAGCTTTTAGTAACTATTCCTTTCGCAGGAATAAAGTATATCAAGGCAGCCAACAGGTTGCCTTTTTAGTTTGTGTTGTCGCATTTATTGCAACTTGATACACTGATTTACATTATTCGTTAGCATTACTTCAACAGGATCTGTCATGACTTTATTAGAGACACTTAAAGAAGCACAAAAAGACGCGATGCGCGCTAAAGATAAACTGCGCTTAGGCACAATCCGCATGACACTTGCCGCTGTAAAACAACGTGAAATTGACGAACGCATTGAATTAACCGATAGCGACGTATTGGCAATTATCACTAAAATGGTTAAGCAGCGTAAAGACGCGGCGCAACAGTTTACCGATGCCAATCGTAAAGATCTTGCCGATACGGAATACGCTGAAATTGTTATCTTAGAAAGCTTTTTACCGCAACCGCTTAGCGCAGATGAAATTAATGATTTAATCAGCGAAGCGATGGCTGCAACCGGTGCTGCTGGTATGCAAGATATGGGTAAAGTCATGGGCGTATTGAAACCCCAACTGCAAGGACGTGCAGATATGGGTAAAGTAAGCGGATTAATCAAAGCTAAATTAGGCTAACCGCGCCCTTATGGCTGGCCGGATCCCTCGAGATTTTATTGATGATTTAATTGCGCGTACCGATATCGTTGATATCGTGGATAGTCGCGTCAAATTAAAAAAAGCAGGTAAGAACTATCAAGCCTGCTGTCCTTTTCATAATGAAAAATCCCCTTCGTTCACTGTGTCTGCCGAAAAACAGTTTTATCATTGTTTTGGTTGTGGCGAACACGGTAATGCTCTGTCTTTTATTATGGAATTTGACCGTCTTGAGTTTGTCGAGGCTATCGAAGAACTCGCTGGACACCATGCAATAGAAGTCCCTCGAGAACAAAGTAGTCAGCCATTCAATAAAGCAGCTTCGCAACAAAAAAAGCAACAACTAGAAAATGATTTTGAGTTAATGGAAAAAGCTGCACAGTTTTTTCAACAACAACTCAAACGTCATGCTAATTCCGAAAAAGTCATTACCTATTTAAAAGATCGCGGACTCAGTGGCGCGATTGTTAAATCATGGGAAATGGGCTACGCGCCGCCTGAATGGCAAGCATTAGCAGATACATTAGGCACTTCTCCTGAGCGTATTCAGCAATGTGTTGATTTAAAAATCATGACGCAAAATGATAACGGTAAGCGCTATGATTTTTTCCGTGACCGTTTAATGTTTCCAATCCGCGATAAGCGCGGCCGAGTGATTGGCTTTGGTGGCCGTGTTATCGATGCGGACCAAGGACCTAAGTACCTGAACTCTCCAGAAACACGTATATTTTTTAAAGGCAGCGAACTTTATGGCTTGCACCGTGCCAGAAACATGCAACGTCATATCGACCGTATCGTTGTCGTTGAAGGGTATATGGATGTGGTCGCATTAAGTCAGTTTGATATCAACTATGCTGTCGCCTCACTCGGCACCGCTACCACGCCTGAACATGTGCAATTAATGCTGCGCAATACCGATGAAATTGTCTGTTGTTATGATGGGGATAAAGCTGGTCGCGGCGCAGCATGGCGTACCATGGAAAATGCCCTACCACTATTGAAAGATGGCAAATCCATGAAGTTTATGTTTTTACCTGATGGCGAAGATCCCGATACGATGGTGCGTCAAATTGGCAAAGACGCCCTCGAAGAGTTGTTCGTCAACGCGATGCCTTTATCTAAGTTTTTATTTGAAAATTTACTGCAACGACATAATGTTGCATCGGTCGAAGGTAAGGCTGCGTTACGCGCTGAGGCGGAACCATTAATTTCCTCCGTTGCAGGTACGATCCAACAAGAAATATTACAGGGTGAATTAAGCCGCTTGCTCGGTGAGTATGACCGTTTTCAACTGGAACGCGATATTAACAAAGCGAATAATTCCCCTCGAAAAATGGCAAGACCTAATAGTGGCTCACCACAAAAACTTTCGCAAACCCCTGTCAGAATGTTAATCCGATTATTGGTTGAACATCCAAATTTAGCGCACAAGATCCCTAAAGTAAATCCTCTAGCGTTGGCAGATGCTGGTTTGCCGGGTTTAGATTTTTTAATTGAATTGCACCAATTTTGTACCAAACAAACAAAAGTAAATACCGCGAGTGTTTTTGAATACTTTCGCGAACATGCTTTTGCCAAACACCTACATACATTATTAGCTCAAGAATGGCTGATTACTGACGATGATATTGACACTGTATATGTTAGTACATTTAAACGTTTGGTTGATCAGTTTTTAACGGGCCAAACCGAAGCCTTAATTGCCAAATCGAGAAGCGTTGGTTTGAGTGATGAAGAGAAACACACCTTAAAAAAATTACTAACAAAAAATTAGTTTTCGTTTGAAATTTGACTTTTTGAAAAAAAGGTCGATATTTAAACGTTATAAAACTAGAAATATCGCTATAGTAGAATTTGTGTGTAGCAATTTTCTTACATTTTCTGCTATAATTACCTATTCGTAAACGTCTCAGTGAAGAGTTACGTTTCCAAAATCAACGAGTCAATGATCCGTGGCACAGGACGCTAGGATAAGTTGTTTTACATTGATTCGCATGAGAAGTGTAAATATTTATGCAAAGTAAGCAGTCTCAGATTAAGCTCCTGATTGCCAAAGGTAAAGAACAAGGTTACTTAACCTTCGCCGAAGTCAACGATCACCTACCACAAGACATTGTTGATTCAGACCAAATTGAAGATATTATTCGTATGATCAATGACATGGGTATTCAAGTATTTGAATCTGCCCCTGACGCTGATGAATTGCTAATGGCTGAATCAACAACTGATGAAGAAGTTGCTGAAGCTGCGGCACAAGCTCTTGCGACCGTTGAAAGTGAAATCGGTAGAACAACCGACCCAGTACGTATGTATATGCGTGAGATGGGTACCGTTGAACTATTGACTCGTGAAGGCGAAATTGAAATTGCCAAGCGCATCGAAGATGGTATCAATCAAGTTCAGTGTTCTGTTGCAGAGTATCCTGAAGCGATCACGTACTTACTTGATCAATGGGACTTGTACGAAGCTGAAGAGATACGCTTAAGCGACATTATTATCGGCTTCGTTGATCCTAACGAAGAAGAAAATATGGCGCCAACAGCGACGCATATCGGCTCTGACTTATCTAAAGAAGAACTTGAAGAAGAAGATGATGATTCTGAAGGCGATGATGAAGAAGAAGATACTGGTCCAGATCCTGAGTTAGCTCGCGAAAAGTTTGATGCATTGCGTAAACAGTATGTCAAAACGCGTGATACGATTGAAGCTAAAGGCCGTTCAAATGCAACGTCTAAGCGTCAAATCGCAAACTTATCAGAAGTATTTAAAGAATTCCGCTTAGTACCAAAACAGTTTGATCGTATGGTTAAAAACATGCGTGGTATGATGGATCGCGTTCGTATTCAAGAACGTCTCATTATGAAGCACTGTGTTGCACAAGCAAAAATGCCAAAGAAAGATTTCATCAAAGCGTTTGCTGGTAATGAAACTTCAACTGACTGGTATTTTAAAATACTAAAATCCAACAAGCCTTATGTGTTGGTATTAGAAACATTCCAAGAAGATATTGAGCGTAGTGTCAGCAAGATGAATGCTGTTGAAACTGAAACTGGTCTTTGCATCGCTGATATTAAAGATATCAACCGACGCATGTCGATCGGTGAAGCTAAAGCACGCCGCGCTAAGAAAGAAATGGTTGAAGCAAACTTACGTTTGGTAATTTCAATCGCTAAAAAATATACCAACCGTGGTCTACAATTCTTGGATCTTATTCAAGAAGGTAACATTGGTCTAATGAAAGCCGTTGATAAGTTTGAATACCGTCGTGGTTATAAGTTCTCGACTTATGCTACGTGGTGGATCCGTCAAGCTATCACTCGCTCTATTGCTGACCAAGCCCGTACTATCCGTATTCCGGTGCATATGATTGAAACGATTAATAAACTTAACCGTATTTCACGTCAAATGTTACAAGAAATGGGTCGTGAGCCGACACCTGAAGAATTATCAGAACGCATGATCATGCCAGAAGATAAGATCCGCAAGGTACTCAAAATCGCGAAAGAGCCAATTTCAATGGAAACGCCAATTGGTGACGATGAAGATTCTCACTTAGGCGACTTCATTGAAGATACAACCATCATTCAGCCACTTGATTCTGCCACTGGTGGCAGCTTAAAAGATGCGACTCAAGATGTCCTTGCTGGTTTGACACAACGTGAAGCGAAAGTCTTGCGTATGCGTTTTGGTATTGATATGAATACCGACCACACTCTTGAAGAAGTCGGAAAGCAGTTTGACGTTACTCGTGAGCGTATCCGTCAAATCGAAGCGAAAGCATTACGTAAGTTACGTCATCCAAGCCGCTCTGAGCAATTGAGAAGTTTCTTAGACGAGTAACACGCGTGTTGATGTAACTCTCACGCTTATATCGCAATTAATAAAAAAGCCTCAAATACTAATAATGTTTGAGGCTTTTTTAATGCTAGTTCTTAAAGACTAAGAATCGAAATAAAGAGATAGCTTATACGCCATCTCCTTTTTTATATGGCATCGCCTGCTCATATTCTTCGACTTTCTGGCTGAGCGCTTCTGGAGAGCCGGTGTTTTTAGCCAAAATATTATACATAGTCGGGATCACGAACAAGGTAAGGAATGTTGAGAACAATACACCAGCAAAAATTACCATCCCAATCACCGCTCGACTTTCTGAACCGGGCCCCGTTGCTAACACTAAAGGTAGTGCACTAAAGACTGTAGTAAAGCCTGTCATCACAATAGGACGTAAACGTTGCGTTGAAGCAGTACACAACGCCTCTTTGAACTCCATACCGGCATCGCGTAACTGATTGGTAAACTCAACGATTAATATACCATTTTTTGCAGCTAACCCGATTAGCATGACCAGTCCAATCTGACTGTAAATATTGAGCGTCATACCATTGAGATACAATCCAATGTAAGCACCAACTAATGCCAATGGCACAGTAAACATGATCACTAATGGATGAATCCAACTTTCAAACTGTGCAGCCAGTACCAAATATGTCACAGCCAAAGCCATTGCAAAAATAAAGATAAACGAGCTTCCCGATTCTTGATACAGCAATGACTCACCTTTGTAATCAATCGATACGTCTTCTGGTAGCTCTGTAGCAACGATATTTTCTAAATAAGCTAACGCTTCACCTATCGTGTAACCATCAGCTAAGTTAGCCGTAACAGTAATAGCACGCATCCGGTTATAACGATTCAGTGTAGAGGAGGTAGCTTGTTCGGAGACACTCACCATATTATCTAATGGTATCAATTCATTGGTCGTATTTGAGCGAACAAAAATATTATCAATACTATCTGGACTACCAAAATCCGATTTTTCGCCTTTTAAGATAACTTCATATTCTTGACCACGGTCGAGATAACGCGACACTCGACGTTGACCCAGCATCGTTTCTAGCGTGCCACCAATATCTGAAATAGAGACACCAAGATCTGCTGCTCTTTCACGATCAATATTTACAGTAAGCTGCGGTGTAGTTTCTTTATAATCTGAATCAAGTTGTAATAAATTAGGATTCTCTGACGCTTTTTCAATTAATGTATCACGCCATTGTACTAACTCTTCATAGGTATTGCCTTGCAGTACAAACTGTACCGGCCGCCCTATCCCTCTCCCACCAAGAGCAGAACGCATAATCGCAAAGGCACGCACATCAGGGATTGCTTGTAATTTGGCTGTAACTTCATTCATCAATTCAAAAGTTGAACGAGTTCTTTTATCCCAATCTGCAGCACCAACAATGGCAATCCCAGCAGAACCACCGAAACCTGGGGTACGCACTAGCACGCGTTTGACTTCACTGGTTTCTAGATAAGGTAGTAACAGCGCTTCAATTTTTTGTAGATTTTCACTATTAGACTCATAACTTGCCCCTTCTTGCGCTTGCATGAGGACATAAAAGGTACCGCGATCTTCTTTTGGTACAAACTCTCTAGGTAACATGTCATCTAATTGATATAACAAGACTAAGCTAGAAAGAATTAATACAACAACCAAAATTGGCTGATGAATGGTCTTTTGTAATCGTGCGTTATAGGCTGATTCAACTTTTTTGAATGTTGCTTCAACCCATGAGCCAAAACCACTACTGCGACTGCGTTTTTCTAATAAATACGAGCTGAGCATAGGAGATAAGGTCAAGGCGGTAAAGCTTGAAAACGCTACTGCAGCTGCAATTGCTAAAGCAAATTCGGTAAATAAACGACCTATATTACCTTCTAAAAAGACAAGTGGAACAAACACTGAAATCAATACCAATGTGGTAGCGATAACCGCAAAACCAACTTCTCTTGCCCCGCGATATGATGCTAAAAGCGGTGGTTCACCCATTTCTATGCGTCGATAAATGTTTTCTAACACAACTATCGCATCATCCACCACCAACCCGATAGCTAAAACCAACGCTAATAAGGTTAACAAGTTAATAGAGAAACCAAGCGCGTACATCACAATAAACGCGGCGACTAATGATACAGGGACAGTGATCGCTGGAATGAGTGTGGCACGAATATTCCCCAAGAAAATATAGATCACTACAATAACCATAAACATAGCAATGCCTAAAGTGTTGTAAACTTCGTTGATTGATTCTTCTATAAAAATCGACGAATCATAGCTAGGAACGATAAATATATTGTCAGGTAAGGTTTTCTCAATCTGAGCAATCGCCGCTTTTGCGTTTCGGGCCACTTCTAATGTGTTTGCTTTAGATTGTTTAATGATCCCGAGGCCAATCATGTTGACACCTTCACCACGAAAATCTGTTTCATCATCTTCGGCAGCCAATTCAACGGTGGCTACTTCAGATAAACGAACCAGATATCCATCAAGATTGGACTTGATTGTCAATCTAGCAAAATCATCAGGCGTAAGGAATGAACGAGCAACACGTACTTCAAAATCACGCGAAGTTGATTCAACTCTACCAGCCGGTAACTCGACATTTTCACTACGAATAACCCGTTCAATATCAGAAACGGTTACACCACGCGCTGCCATAGCTTGTTTATCGAGCCAGACCTTCATTGCATAGCTGCGCCCGCCACCAAGTCGCACACGCGCAACACCATCAACTATTGATAACTGATCAGAGATAAACCGATCAGCGTAATCCGTTAACTCCATGACAGAAAGGTTAGTTGAGCGTAAGTTGTACCATACAATGACATCCTCATCAGAGCCTGATTTCGATACTTCTGGAGGAAAGGCTTGATCAGGTAAATTATTCAACGCACGACTGATGCGTTCACGCACATCATTAGACGCAGCATCGATATCTCTTGATAGGTTAAATTCGATTGAGATACTTGAACGACCATTGCGTGAAGACGAAGTGATATTTTTAATTCCTTCAATGCCACTGATTCGGTCTTCTAGTAACTGGGTAATCCGTGTCTCAATAATTGCAGCTGATGCACCTGGGTAGCTAGTATTGACCGAGACAACGGGTGGATCGATATCGGGGTACTCGCGTAGCGATAACATGCTAATCGCAACCACACCAAAGACAATAAGTAGCAAGTTGACAACACTAGCAAACACCGGACGTTTGACTGATAAATCTGATAACAACATGCTAACTATCCTTGTGAAGAATTGAGAACACGTAGTGCAGAACCATTGCGAATACGTAAAGTCCCTTGCACTACCACTTCATCATCTTGCACAATTCCCTCTAAGACTTGTACTTTGCCTGGACGACGTTCGCCAATCAATACTTTGGTTTTCACAGCTTTGCCATCTACCACTACAAATACGTACTGATCTTCGTGATCAGGGACTAAAGCCTTTTCATCAATGACTAAGGTATTAAGCACACGTTTTTGAAGCGTGATAGTTAATAACATACCAGGACGTAGTTTTTGCTGAGCATTGTCAATTACGGTACGGATATTAATCGAGCGCGTAGTGGGATCAATTCGCGAATCAACATTGGTAATTGTCCCTTCAAATTGTACTCCAGGATAAGCAACGGATTCCGCAAATACGGTTTGACCTTCATTAACACTCGGCAAGTGGCGTTCAGAAATCGCAAAATCAACCTTAATTGTCGCAATATCATCTAATGTCGTAAGTACGTCCCCCGGTGTTACATAGGCACCTAACGATACCCGACGCAACCCTAACTTGCCGGAAAAAGGCGCGGTGATAAAGGTTTTATTGAGGTTTTCTTGAGCTACTTCACGCTGTGCGATAAAGGCTTTAACTCTTGCTTGCTGCTCATCTAGTAACTGTGTTGAGGTTGAATTAGACAAGGCTAGATTTTGAATCCGCTTGAGCTGACGTTCAGCCTCAGCTAGATTGATATTTAATTCATTAAGACGCGCTTTTTGTTCATTACTATTTAATTGCGCTAATATGTCACCTGCGTCAACTTGTTGTCCGTCACTAAAATTCAGCGATGTAATGACATCTGACTCCTGTGGAGTGATCATTACTGATTCATTCGCTTTAGCCGTACCTAAGGCTTGTAATGTCACTGCAAATGGCTCGACATTGACTATCTGAGTCACAACGGGAGTAGCTCGATTACCTTGCTGCTGCGTCTGTTGCTCTTCTGGCCAATTGATAAAAACTAACAATCCAATAATGGCGATAACACCCACCCATAATGGAGAAAAACTCAAGCGTGCTGACATAACATTCCTTTCAATCTGATAGCGTGACCGCTAATGTATAATTTTTATTTTTGATTGTACTGTTCGGTTTATTGTATGTATTTATGCAAAAATAATAACAATCGGCGTATTATAATATGATTACCCATTCTTGTATTGCATTTGATTATGTTTAGATTGTTTTTTGTCTCTTTTATTTTGTTAATAAACGTAACAGGTTGCACCACGGAAATGCCCCCTGCACCTTATTGTCGCGCTCAGCAAACACAAACTGATACACCTTACTATCAATCAGATACCAATAACGCAGGATGTATGCTGCGCTTCGAAAACAAAGCATTACTGTTAACGCATCGTTTTAGTCAGCGTTTAGATATTCCTGGTGGCGGCGCGCAAACAGGAGAATCACTGGCGTGCGCAGCCCACCGTGAAACCTTTGAAGAAACAGGGTTAAATGTAGAAGTGTTATTTCCAGTGGCACAAACTAAGCATGGCTTAGTTATTTTTGCGTGCATCGCTGATGACATGCTGAACATCACCCGCCTACCACGTCCTAGCCCTGCTTTTGCGCAAGTCGAAAGTATACAATTTGGTTTATATGATCTATTTGATTTAGAACAAGAAAATCTTCGCTTTGCCGATGATTTAGTACCTTTTCGGGATGCATATATTGCAACTCCTTTATCAACTCCTGCATCTTTAGAATCTATTCATCACTGATTTTTTTAGTTGCCCAACAATTAGAATGAGTATGAATATTATTCGATTTGATTTAGGATGAGAAATTGCATCACTGGTCAAACCACAAAGATTAAGGATACGTCATGCCACATTATCAAGCACCGTTAACGGATTTTACTTTCTTATTAGATGATTGGTTACGCATTGAAGAGCATTATCAACGTATCAATGCTGAAGGCATGGACAGTGAACTGGCATTAGAAGTACTCAATCAAGGGGCAAAATTTGCCGAGCAAGCCATCGCACCGCTCAATCAATCAGGTGACGAACAAGGCTGTAAATTAATTGATGGTAATGTCACAACCCCTGATGGCTTTGCAGAAGCGTATCATACCTATATAGAAAATGGCTGGAACGCAATGCTAGGCGAACCCGACTATGACGGACAAGATTTACCTTATTCAATGGCAATCCCCGTGCATGAAATGCTTAATTCTGCGAATCTGAGTTGGCGCTTAACGACTATGCTGACAGAAAGTGCTGTATTAGCGCTGACCAAACATGCCAGTGATGAACTAAAAGACACTTACTTAGCTAAAATCATAAGTGGTGAATGGACCGGTACGATGAATTTGACCGAACCCCATGCTGGCACCGATTTGAGTTTACTCAGCACCAAAGCTCAACCACAAGCAGATGGCAGTTATGCTATTTCCGGAAATAAAATTTTTATTACTGCCGGTGATCAAAACTGGACCGATAACATTGTGCATTTAGTCCTAGCGCGATTGCCCAATGCGCCCGAAGGTGTCAAAGGCATAAGCTTGTTTTTGGTTCCTAAATTCATGGTCAATGCCGACGGTACATTAGGCGATAAAAATCGAGTCAGTGTGGGCAGTATTGAACATAAAATGGGGATCAAGGCCTCCCCGACTTGTGTCATGAACTATGATGACGCAGTCGGCTACCTAGTAGGAGAAGAAAACGCTGGATTAGCTTGTATGTTTACCATGATGAACGATGCGCGTTTTCAGGTTGGATTACAAGGTTTAGGTGTCGCTGAAGCTGCTTATCAAGGCGCATTAACTTATGCGGTCGAACGTTTACAATCGCGAGCACCACAGGGCGTTCAGGCTCCTGATAAAAAAGCCGACCCAATAGTGTTTCAACCCGATGTGCGTCGAATGTTGTTAACCCAACGCGCCTTAACTGAAGGCTCGCGGGCATTATCAATGCTCTATGCGACATTAATGGATATTGAAAAATACACCCAAGGTGCCCAGCAAACCCAAGCAGAAGAGGTAATCGCATATTTAACACCTGTGTGCAAAGCCTTTTTTACCGATATGGGAACCGAAGTGGCTAATTATGGCATTCAAATCTATGGTGGGCATGGTTACATCCGCGAATGGGGTATGGAGCAATTAGTCAGAGATACACGTATTGCGCAGTTATATGAAGGGACAAATGGGATCCAGGCCGCTGACTTAATCGGTCGTAAACTTACTCGTTCTAACGGCGCTATGATGCAAGCTACCCACGCTGTTTTTTCAGATATTACTGCACGCATCACTAATACTAGCTATCAACAACAAGCTAACGAATTACTCAATGAATGGAAAAGCTTATCACAATCATTATTGGGCAAGGATGGCGAGTACTGCGCAGCGGTAGCCTGTGATTACTTAAATTATGTGTCTTATACGCTCATTGGCGTGCTGTGGCTGTCCATGCTCGATACCTTACCAAACATCTCAAACACGGCCTTTGCAAAAGGAAAAGTCAAAACC
This sequence comes from Glaciecola sp., assembly GCA_029246415.1. GTDB lineage: Bacteria > Pseudomonadota > Gammaproteobacteria > Enterobacterales > Alteromonadaceae > Opacimonas. Next base: position 81,788 of record JAQWNF010000029.1, on the reverse strand, counting down.
GGCGAATTTTATTTAAGCAATATCCTGCCACGTGCTCAACAACATAAACACTTTGTTGAGCATGGCGCTGCAGCGGTCAATGCAACCACATTATCTGATTTTATATATGTTTAGACCTGCGTATGGTTTAATTAAGCTTTTCAAATTCAAAGGTCTTTTTAAACCATTTACGCAGCATATTTTTTTCATATTTGAGAGAATCTGAATTAAATAACGGATTATGCCCCGTCATAAATGACATATCTTTGAGGTTAACGGTATCGCTTTTTAATACGCTGCCGTTAGCGTCTTTATATTCATAAAAAAATTCAATCCGCGGAATATCAATATTTTTTATTACGCGAATCATATCGGCAGAATGTAAGCCTAACCCTGTAAAACTACCTGGTAAAACACGCCCAGCCAAATCTAGATCAGTGATTGTCATTGCCAGCGTATGACCTTGCGGTAGTTTAGCAGCGAGTTTCTGTAAATACGTTTCGATATTGTTGAATGTGCTTTCTGCAAATGCTTTACGCGAACCATTCGCCGGTTTAACATCTGTAAATGACTGGTAGTCATCCCATTTTACGGTGAGGGGCGATACTATTGTAGATTCGGTGCTTGTACTTTCTTGCAATGCCGCACGCGCGTTTGCTGACAGCACGACACCAATCATCAAGCTTAACAAGCAGGTCGACAACGTCACATAACGACTAATTTGTGTTAAAAAGCTATATGGTTTGTTCATCTCTTTTCCTCGCTTTTTTGTAAGCTCTACAGGGAGCTTATAATAAACTGTGACTGTTGCACTAGTCTCTACTTGAAACATAGCACAGCCATGTATGTCTATGCCAGTTCGCTGTAAGTACATTCAGCAATGATTCATCCTGCAACAATGTACAAGTACAACAATAATTTACATTAAATATCATAAAACCACACCAAAGGTTGATATACTTCAATAAAAACATAGGTGTAGTATTTTATACTTGCTCTATAAAATATTTGTATAAGGTCAAAATCCCATGAGTGAACAGATCCCAGTGAAGGTGATCCCTGCAGAACCTACAGCAGGTAAAACTAGCGCCAAGCCAATTCCCCAAAAAGTCACCATCAAGCCCGCTGATGATGCAGGAGTAGAAGTCTACCCCGCCCGTTCACAAATTTATGTTCGCGCTGTTAAGGGGACGATGGAAACATTCCGCCGTTTTTTTGGGTTTATATTTTTAGCTATTTTCACTGTGATCCCGTGGATCCAATATAATGGGCAACAAGCGATCTTGTTTGATATCCCCGAACAACGCTTTAATTTATTTGCTATTACTCTGTGGCCACAAGATTTAACCGTGCTGGCCTATATATTTATTGTGGGAGCGTTCGCATTATTCTTTGTCACCACATTTGCAGGTCGGGTGTGGTGTGGCTTTATGTGCCCGCAAACGACTTGGACTTACATGTTCATTTGGCTTGAAGAGAAAATCGAAGGCAGTGCCAACAAACGTATGAAATTAGACCAACGCTCGCTGGATTTTGATAAGTTTTGGCGCAAAGCACTCAAGCATAGCTCTTGGATTGCAGTCGCATTATTGACAGCATTAACTTTTGTGGGGTATTTCACACCAATCGGTGCGTTATTTATTGATTTTTTCACCTTCCAAACCGGTTTTTGGGTCGCTTTTTGGGTGTTGTTTTTTACTTTTTGTACCTACGGCAATGCTGGCTGGATGCGTGAAATCATGTGTATTCACATGTGTCCTTATGCCCGTTTTCAATCTGCAATGTTTGATAAAGATACCTTTACGGTCGCCTATGATGCCACACGTGGCGAAGGCCGAGGCCCGCGTTCACGTAAAGCGACACCTGAACAATTGCAAGCTAAAAGCTTAGGTGACTGCATTGACTGTAATTTATGTGTTCAAGTTTGCCCAACGGGGATTGATATCCGTAACGGCTTGCAATACGAGTGTATTAATTGCGGTGCCTGCGTCGACGCTTGTAATGGGGTAATGGACAAAATGGGCTACGCAAAAGGCTTAATTAGCTTTACCTCAGAACATGAGCTCAATGGTGGGACAACTAAAATTGTTAGACCTAAGTTAGTTGGATATGCACTGGTGTTATGCGTGATGACAGGATTGTTAGCCCTTGATTTTATGACTCGTAAACCGCTAGAGGTCGATATTATTCGCGACCGCAGTTCGTTATATCGTGAGACCAATGAAGGCTTGATTGAAAACGTGTATACATTAAAAGTGTTAAACAAATCTCAAACTGAACAAGCATATAGCATCGAAGTCCGCGGGTTAAAAGACGCTGTATTTATTGGTGAGCAGTTAGTCACTGTCGCGGGAGGCGAAGTCTTTAGTTTACCGATTAGTGTCGCTACCGATGCCTATAATCTTGAAGAAGCCGTAACGGAAATTAGCTTTTTTGTGTCGACAACTCAAAATGATGGTACATTAGTGTCAGTCGAAGAGCCAAGTAAGTTTTTATACCGTTAATGAATCGCATGCCCTCCACCACTGACGTATCTACATTGGATACGTCAGTGGATTTTAGTTTTTCTCACCTCAATCCTGATGTTATTTTAGATGCATTAGAAAGTATTGATATTTTACCTATTACAGGCCTACTTGCACTAAACAGCTATGAGAATCGGGTTTATCAGTTTGCGGATGATACGCAGCGTTATGTGGTAAAGTTTTATCGTGCTGGCCGTTGGACAGACGCTCAAATCCAAGAAGAACATGATTTTGCTCTTGAGTTGGCGGATAACGAGATCCCCCTCGTGGCACCGTTAATCATTAACGGTAACAGTTTACATCATTATGAAAATACCCGTTTTGCGGTATTTAAGTCAGTTGGTGGACGTGAATTTGAAGTCGACAATCTTGACCAATTAGAATGGATGGGACGATTTATTGGCCGTATGCACCGCGTCGCGCAAGCCAAACCATTTATCCATCGTGCACCATTAAATGCGCAAACACATTTGTATACTCCGATGGCGCAACTTAAACAAAGTAGACTGATCCCAGAATACTTGCTCAAACCCTTCTTTGCTATTTTAGAGCCCGTAGTCAGTGCAACCGCAGAGTTATACCAACCATCACATTCTTTGATCCGATTACATGGTGATTGTCATCCGGGAAATATCTTGTGGCGTGATGGACCTAGCTTTGTTGATTTGGATGACTGCCGTATGGGGCCCGCGATACAAGATTTGTGGATGATGCTCTCAGGTGATCGTCAACAACAGTTTATTCAACTCGATACACTCGTCGAAGCGTATGATGAATTTCATTCATTTGCGCCTGAGCAAACCCGTTTGATTGAGCCGCTCCGCGCCATGCGCATGGTGCATTATATGGCGTGGTTATCAGAACGCTGGCAAGATCCGGCTTTTCCACAAGCGTTTCCATGGTTTGCGGATGGCAAATATTGGGAAGGACAGATTTTAGCACTTAAAGAACAAATGGCCGCATTGGATGAGGCACCTATTAAGCTATGAGATAGTGCGTAAATACTCTCGCAGCTTGACGCTATGTACGCTATAATTTTGCCCGCTCTGGTGCTGCCTTTTTTAACCTTCTAACGTTAAATGAGGAGTTAAACGGGAAAAAAGTGTCAAATCTTTTGCTGCCCCCGCAACAGTAATATAGGTCAAACTCACTCAATATCTAGCGCTTGTCACACACAAGCATAGAAACCACTGTTTCATCACAAATGGGAAGGTGGAGTGTGTTCTGATTATTTATATGTGTAGTTAAATGCTACTCATTAAACTATCTGCCTATTTAGCCTGGATACCGGCCTTAGCACTGATGATGACATATATGATGTCATCGCGATGGTTTATCCTGTTCGGTGGGAGCAGGCAATGGAAAAAATTTAACATGTTCAATTCTCGTATTTTAGCTCGCACGGTCGTGACGAGCACCTTTACTTGTGCGCTTTTTGCCACATCCAATTCAGTCGCTGCTAACTCAATCGCTACTAACTCAATCACTACTAACGTGGCAATAGAAACGATGACGGTATCTGGCTCTCATTCAGCTATACCGATTGCACAATTAGCCGGTAATGTTAGCGTGCTTACTGCAGCAGACATCTCTCGCAGCCAAGCAACATTTGTTGCTGATTTACTCGTACAATTTGCAGGCGTGGATATTTCTACCAACGGTGGCGTTGGCCAATTTGCGGAACTGCGTTTACGCGGCAGTGAAACTAACCATATTTTAGTCTTGATTGATGGCATAGCGGTAAATGACCAAAGCCAAGGCGGATTAGTTGATTTGGCACATTTGTCAACGCAAAGCATTGCTCGTATTGAATTGTATAGAGGGCCGCAAAGTGCATTATGGGGTGATGGCGCAGTCGGTGGTGTACTCAATATCACCACTGTAGATGGAGGTGATGTCGACACATCGACTCATTCACTCAAACTAGGTGTCGGCCAACAAGCGACACAACAAATACAATATCAGCACCAAGCCCGTTTTGATAAAGGTCATTATGGTGTCACCATCAGTCATGTCAGCACTGATGGCCAAAATATCAGTACCGTCCCTGGTAACATAGAAAAAGATGGCTATGACAATACTAGCATTCACAGCAAACTTAGCTATCAAATCAATGCCAAACATGAACTCAACGCTACGGCTCATTATGTCGATTATAAAACCGCGTTTGATGCGACTGACTTTGTCACAACGGGCTTGCCTATTGATGCCAATAATGTCAGTTATGGGCAGCAGCAAAGTGCAAAATTACAATGGCTCTTTACACCCAATCAATTCCATTGGTCACTTAACAGTAGCGCCAATATTCATCGCAATGTCGTGGACAATGAAAGCGATGGTGAATTGTCATCCTTAACTGACGCCACAACAATGACTATCAGTTCAATTGCACAACTCGATTATTCAACACAAAGCTTAACCAGACAATATCACGTCGGAGTAGAACTTGATGAAACCGATTTTGAGCAACGTGGCCCCATCGATTTTGGCGACCCGAATCAGTCTCAACAGATTAGCAGTCAAAGTGTGTTTGCTGACGCTGTACTTAGCTTAACCAAAAACGCTTTTCTTAATGCTTCATTACGCTACACAGATAACAGCGAATTTGATGCTGCGACAGATTATCGGTTAGGCGCAAATTGGCGAGCTACTGAGGCTATTACTTGGTTTGCAAGTATCGGACAAGGCAGTAAACACCCAACATTCACCGAGCGATTTGGTTTTTATGCAGGTAGTTTTATTGGCAATCCAGATCTGCAACCAGAAAAAGCAACCACTTATGAAGTCGGTATGCGCTTTGCTCATCAAGGCTTTAGTTCACAGCTCAATGTCTTTAGTGCGCAGTTAGAAGATGAGATAAATGGATTTGTTTATGATGCGGCAACGGGTGGATTTACAGCAGATAATATCACGGGTGAAAGTGAGCGTGACGGATTAGAATGGGAGCTCTCTTGGTCGAGTGCAGCACTGAATCTCAATGCAAGTTACAGCTATTTAGATGCCACACAAGGCGAAGGTGATTCACGCAGTGTAGAGTTGCGTCGTGCGCGCCACAATGGGTCAGTAAATGCGAGCTATGCATGGTCGGATAAGGTTTCTACTTATCTCAGTGGCAGTTATGTCGGAAGTAAGTTTGATCAATTTTTCCCTCCTTGGCCACAAGCGTCACAAATCGTCGCCATGCGTGCTTACTGGTTAGTGAATGCTAATGTCAGTATCGCAGTAACGCCGAAAGTGACGTTAAGTGCAAAAGTAGACAACTTGCTTAACCATCAATATCAGGACATCGTTGGTTATCGTGGTCTTGAGCGTAAAGCCTTGGTCACACTCGCTTATAAGTGGTAATTAAGCATCCATTCAGCTAGTCAGCGTATACTATGTTAGATTATTATTGGTAGCGCTGACATATTTTGTCACCTTTTATTGTTTAATATCAGTGTAACCCTGTGTATTATCGGCACATAACAACACATGATCACTACATCGCGATTATATTATTAATAAAACGAGTCTTTATTTTATGAAAAAAACCACTGTTAGTATCACCTTCGCAGCGATTGCCGCTTGCTTAAGTTTGTTTGTATCGGCACAAGCGTTTGCCCAAGTTCGTTTTTTTGAAAATGAGCATTACAAAGTCATTAGCTCTGATGCGACAGCTAAACCAGAAGTAAAAGAGTTTTTCTCATTTTGGTGTCCGCATTGTTTTAACTTTGAGCCGCTTGTCGCGCAAATGAAAAAGCAGCTAGACCCAAGTGTCAAATTCGACAAAGTACATGTTAATTTCATGGGTTTTGCTGGTCAAGAACTGCAAGATGATGTAACAAAAGCCATGATGATTGGTCGCGCTTTAGATAAAGAGCTACAAGTTAACACTGCCATTTTTACGTATATTCATCGCCAACGTGGCAAAATCACCAATGTCGACGATGTTCGTACTATTTTGAGTGATAACGGCATTGACACAGCAGATTTTGACAAGATGAACAAAAGCTTTGCCGTCAACTCTATGCTCAAAAAGAATAACAAAGCGGTTGACCAGTATCGTCGATTTGTATCAGGTGTACCTAACTTTATTGTAAATGGTAAATACCAAGCCCAGTTTACCCGTGATATGACTCCAGATGATATGGTTGATTTGATCGTCTTTTTATCAACTATGAAATAATCGGACTGATAACTGATGAGCGGTGAAACTAATCTAGCAAAATTACTATCGAGCATGTCGCCAAGTTGTGATAATCAAATGTATGGCTTTGCGACTATGCCTCAAGCTGACTTTGCTAAACTCTCTTTTGCACCCAAATGTATGTTTGTGGAAGCAGAAGGGGTTACTGTCATTGCCACAATTGATGCGCTAGTTGACGGTAACATTGAATGTATGGGACCGTTTGCATGCATCACGCTGACGGTACATTCATCGCTCGAAGCTGTAGGCTTGACCGCGGCCTTTGCTACAGCATTAGGCTCAGCCAATATCAGTGCAAATGTGGTTGCAGCGTATTATCACGATCATATTTTTGTCGACTGGGAAGACCGCTCAGAGGCAATGGCAGTGCTGAACAAATTAGCAAGCGTTAGCTAATTGCCTGCAAGCACTGTTATTCATACGACCTCTGGAAACACATTATTAACTTGCGAGTGATTGAGTCCCCAATGCTGCATCAACGCGCTAGCTAACCATCCTTTGACATCACTAGTCGGCATTAAATCGCGATAGTTGAATAGTTGTTCAGGTGCTGCACCAGGCCAGGTGCCCAATACTTTGCCCCCTTCAATTATACAGTCTGATAAGCTCTGTTTTTCTTGAATTGCAGCGACATTATTCGACATTTTAGCTAACCCTCCACCGGCAAAGAACATACATCCACCGGTTCCATGATCGGTACCCGTCGTGCCATTTTCTGCTACAGTGCGACCAAACTCAGTGTTGATTATCAATAACGTATCATTCCATGTTTCACCAAGCGATTGATGCAAAGCCATCAAACCTTTATTGAGCTGAGTAAATTTATTATTTAAACGGTTGGCTTGATTAATATGAGTATCCCAACCATTAAATTCCAACATGGCGCATCGAATATCTGGATTACTAGCCATTAACTTTCCACAATTTTGTGCTAATGAAGCAAAGTTTGTTTTGCGTTTGCCTTTCACTTGCATCAATGGATTGTTATTTTGCTTAATCACTTTTTCTAACGTATGCCTCAATAGAGGATCATCTTGATACATATCACTTAAACGGCTATGCAAATCATCTTCAACTTCGGCAAAGCCAGACGGAAACCAAGTATCGGCATTGCGTTGTGGCTCTCTCAATGCAATCGGTACACTTCGAGCGATCGCCATTCCCTGTCCAGTTGTATGTGCTAGTGCTCTGGCTAGCCAACCATCTTCATGATCCGTCACAGCTAATCCTGATTCAATGTGATCTTGTGCATCAAAGTGAGAACGTCGTCGATACCCTGTTGCCGTCGCAATTACCGGCGACATCTGTTGTTGTAGATACAATTGATGTAAAAAAGATAACTTGGGATGCAACCCAAACGCATTATTCAATGGCAATAATTGGCTTAGCACATTTGCCAGTAAATTTGGGCGCAGTGCCCGAACATCGGTATCTTGTCGTGGTATTACGGTATGTAACCCATCTAATCCACCACGTAGTAACAGCCAGATAATTTTTTTATTTGCTCCGCTAACAATATGTGCGGTTTGGTTTGCGTTGAACGCATTCGCCACACAGAACGAAGGCGTACTGACATACACACAACCTGCTGCAACACTCTTAATAAACCCTCGTCGATTCATAGTCGCCTCCTATCTACTCTGAAATTCAGGACTAAGTAACAGCATAGCGATACTCTGCTGTTTACTCTCAGCTCGCGCTAGGTGTTGCCTAGTTCGAGCAGACAACTGTGGGCCCAAAGCATTGAGCGCTAAATCGACAGGCGATATCCCCATAGGTAACGACTTAGCAATACGTTGTGCAAAAAAATGACTCCATTCGATACGACTATTGAGTGCACTGGTGCCTAGCCAAGCATATTTCTCATCTGTGTATCCGGCAGGCGTCCCCGCAGCAAATAACCCCTGCCCAAAGCCATTGAGCGTCTTATATAATCTCGGCTCAGGGGCGGCCACTCCACACGCACGACAAGCTGAAATCACAAACTCTTGTGGCGTTTTATATTTTTGTGGTGATTGCCAGCTCAACGGATGCTCAATGAGAGTTTTCATAACACTAGGAATATGTCCTTGTGTCTTGAGCCATTGGTCGGTCATCGCATCAACTAAGACCGTCGGCGGCTTGTCATTGATAAAATGCTGGACTAATTTAGCACATACATGGCGTGCTGTTTCAGGGTGTTTGGCTAAATCTTGTAGTATTCGGATCCCTTGTGTATTGGTTTGAGAAGTGGGTGCATAATCTTTATTTAATACTCGGTGCACACCAGGTTCGTGGGTATGTGTCTTAAACCTATAACCAGCGAACTCTTCACGTTTCACACTACCAATACTCCAACCTGTCAACGCTTTCGCCAGGCCGATCACATCATCTTGCACATAATCGCCTTTAACACCTAAAGTATGCAATTCAAGGATCTCTCTAGCGAGATTTTCATTTAACCCCGCAGGATTGGGTTTATTTTTTTTCCTTTGATTTATCCCAACTTTGCTATTTGGCCCTACGGAATATTCATTATCCAAATATATGATCATCGCAGGATGCTGTACCACCGCAACCAACATGTCAGAAAAAGTATGTGTTAGGTGTGGCGCGATAGCTTCTATTTCAAATGTTGGCGCTAATAGTTTTAGCGCTAAATCTTCAGTCGTCACACTAAAATGATTAGAGAAAAAAGCTAATAACTTACTTTGCAACGGCGTAGCACTTTCCATACAGCTTAGCGCAACACCCTCGGCTACTCGTTTACTCTTTTCTATCAGTTGTTTGCGTGTCTCACGATACCCTGTGAACATTTTGGGTGTGCGTTCTGACTTAGCAGAGAGCGATGATTTGGAGGATTGCGCATTTTCTGGGTTAGTCTTTTGCGTTAGGTTAAACGCTGCGAGCGCAGCTTTATCGGCTTTTTCTTCTTGCTTAAACAAATACAGTTGGGTGAGTGCATCCTCACTGCTCCACTGATCGTTAAGAGCTGGCAACGTGTGTAAAGGCAATGCGACTAGTTGCGCTTTTAGCCATGACTGCGCATCTTCTAAACGGTGACAATTAAGGAGCTGTGCTCGACTCATTTTATCAGCTCCGTAAGCAAAACGATTCATTGCTAAATATGCATATTCTTGTGTCATCTCGAAATAAAACTAATGAAAATATAACTATGAGTATAGAAGACAGTCGCTCCCCTCGCATTATTCATAAAAAATAATTTGACATATTACTGTATGTCACATAGTATACCTACTGTGTAACATACAGTATGCGGCAAACAGTAATAACTTAATCTTGATTCAACCTGAACAAAGAGGCGCACATGACGGTAGATAGGCAGCACAAATTACGCTTAGAACTGCGTCGAGGTGTATTGATTTTAGCGGTATTAGGGGCGTGTAAAACGCCACAATATGGATACTCACTGCGTCAACATCTCAACGAAGCGGGCATCGATATCGATGAAGGAACTTTATATCCATTGATCCGCCGATTGGCAGATCAAGAGCTATTAGACAGTGAGTGGAAAAAAACAGACAGCCGAGAGCGACGTTATTACTCGATTTCTGCGACAGGTACAGAAGTATTAGCGCAACTGACCGCAGATTGGCAGCATTTAAACAACAGCTTATTACACCTATTAAACATGGAGGATTCCTAATGACTGACTTAGTTGAGCGTTATATTCAAGAAGTAGCACGTTACTTACCAAAAACACAACAACACGAAATAGCTCGTGAGCTGCGTGCCAATATTATGGATGAAATAGATGCACTAGCGACGCATCCGGATGAAGTTGTCAGCGAGCACCAGATTAGTGAAGTTTTATACCGTCAAGGTCATCCAAAGCAAGTTGCACAATCATTTGCGCCTCAGTACCCACTGATTGCCAGTGAAGATATGCCGCTATATAAAACGGTATTAAGTAAAGGCGCTTTGTTCTTATTTGCATATGCGATACTCACCGCTGGTCGCTATTTGGTAAGTGAACAAAGTGTCAATGGCTTTGCCTTTTTGTGGGTGGCGTTAGGTAGTTTTATCGATAATATCGGTATAGTGGTGATTGTGATTACTGCAGTATTTTATTTATTAGGTCGCGGTGGTTATTTGGCACAATGGCGCTCCCCTAGCTGGTCACCAGCAAGTTTGCCAGCGGTGACCGCGCAACCTATATCTACATCGGATTCAGCATCTGATGTGGCAACGGGCGTGTTTGGCTTGTTATTGTTGTGGACGCCTTTATGGATGAATGAAGAGACCTATCAAAGCCTTGTCATAGGTATTGCTCCAGATATGGAACAATGGCGCTGGATCTTGTCCTGTATCGTCGCATTCTCACTCATTGCAGCTTTGTATCGCTTAACACAAACCTATTGGACTAAACGTTCAATGAGCGTCTATATTGCTGAGTATTTGGTGTATATTGCGGTGATGTTGACGTTGTGGCAATCGCCAGCATTAGTTATTGTGACTAATCCTCAAGCCGAGGGGCTGATTCCGATTATCACTCAAATATTTAACCATGGCTGGCTAGTAGGCGTGTTCATTTTGAGTATTATTACGCTGGGGCTAGTGCGTCAATGGCGCAAACTATAATTGCATTAGGTTAGCAGAATGGCGACTAAAATAATTGAGTCGCCATTCCATTTAACATTTACTAGGTTTAACCTAGTTCGTCACTGGCCACATAATAACGTGGATCTTCGTTGACATTAATCTCAACAAAACGCGACGCTTTCCGCAGTAATGTTCGACACTCAGGTGAAATATGACGGATATGCAGTTTTTTACCAGCCACTTCATATTTATCAGCTAAGGTATCAAGTGCATCAATCCCTGATGAATCCCAAATACGCGATTCGTTAAAATCAATAACGACATCGGTTGGATCGTTTTCTGGATCAAAAATTTCTTTGAAATAGGACACTGAACCAAAGAATAAAGGCCCATCTAATTCATATACTTTCCAGTCATCTTTATCAGTGTGAGTTTTGGCACCGATATGCGTTGCATGTTTCCACGCAAACACCAATGCAGAAACAATTACACCGACAACAACTGCAATTGCTAAATCAGCAATAACCGTCACAAATGTCACTAAGAACAAGACAAATGCGTCCTCTTTGTTGACACCACGGATGATTTTAAATGATGCCCATTCAAAAGTACCAATGACAACCATGAACATTACGCCGACTAGGGCCGCCAGTGGGATCATTTCAATTAATTGTGACGCAAATAAGATAAAACCAAGTAACACTAGCGCAGCAGTAATACCTGATAAACGACCACGACCACCTGAGTTGATATTGATCATCGACTGGCCGATCATTGCACAACCGCCCATACCACCAAAGAAACCGTTAACGGTATTTGCTACACCTTGACCGATACATTCTTTGTTACCACGACCACGTGTAGACGTCATTTCATCAATCAGCGTCAAGGTCAGTAGTGATTCAATCAAACCGACTAAGCACAATATAATTGCAGTAGGGAGTACGATATATAATGTTTCTAAGCTAAATGGCACCATAGGGATAGCAAAGCTAGGTAATTCCCCTGCTAAGGTTGCAGTTGCTTTTTCCGCTTCAGGTAACATATCGCGAACAAAATCAATAACGGTGCGAGCTTCTACATCTAAACCGTGTACGATCAATGTAACGGTAATAATAGCTGCTAATGATGATGGAATCGCTGTCGTGATTTTAGGTAACAGCACGATGATGGCCATCGTCAACGCCGTTAAACCGAGCATGATATAAAGCATTTCACCGCTCATCCACGTTTGTAGGCCACTGGCATCAAAGACTTTAAATTGACCAAGCTGCGCTAGAAATATCACGATGGCTAAACCATTTACAAAGCCTAACATCACTGGATACGGGACTAGTCGGATAAACTTGCCGAGTTTAAATACCCCTGCGAGGATCTGCAATACACCCGCAACGACCACGGCAGCAAATAAATATTGCACACCATGTTGAGCCACTAACGCGACCATCACAACAGCCATCGCGCCAGTTGCCCCTGAAATCATACCCGGACGACCACCAATCGCAGATGTGATTAATCCCATCATAAAGGCGGCATACAAGCCTACCATTGGCTCTACACCTGCAACAAAGGCAAAAGCAACTGCTTCAGGCACTAAGGCCAAAGCAACAGTGATTCCTGATAATACGTCGTTTTTGACGTTGTTATTAGAAAATGCACCTGCAAAATCAAATTTAAACATAACTATATGACACCCATAAAAAATTCGCGTGCAGGGTACCATATTTTGACATTGATTATCGTTAATTATGTGTTAAAGACGGTGCTCAACCTAGACGCTTAACCCAACGCCATTGGTTTATCATGAAAAATTTTGCGCATCAGAGGAATAAAACTATCCAGTGTATCTACTGCAAAATCAGGATCAAATGCAGGAGCATCCCACTCATCGACTAACTGACAAGCTAGTGTGTACCAACTTTCATCTTTAAATTGCAAACGTAAATCTGTCGGGGCACCTAAATAATGATAATAATATTCTCCTTGAAAAGCTTGGTGATGGTACACCACATGATAACTATCCTCGGATATATAGGGTTTCATCATTTCTGCGGCAATTGCACCATGATTAGGGACGTTGATGGCTTTGCCTATATCATGGCATAGTGCAATCACAATATGTTCATCACTTGCGCCTGCGCGTCTTGCTAAGGTCCCAGCCATTAGTGCATGTTGTAACTGGTCACACGCAAAGCCCAGTGTATGTTGCTCTAAGTCTTTGAGTAATTTAATAAACGTATCTGCAGTGTGCTTAAAGTGTTCATAATGAGCGGCACCTATTATTTGCCACTCTTCTAAAGTGCCATCTTGCATTCGCGTAAAGTGAGCTTGTTCAGTCATTGCGATTCTCCCTTGTGGAAATATCAATTTATCAAATTATGTTTAAAAGTCTAAACATTGTTATTAATTTGTAAAAATTAGTTTTGCTTATTGCAAATGCGAATACGTGAAAAACCTATTTTGTTTTGTGAATATTGGCATACAAGCATTTTTTAACCTTATGATTTTCATGACCTGTTAATAGGTCTTAAAAATCCTACGGAATTTAATTTGTATGAACACCATGTCAATAAAGCGTATAATCTTAAGTTCATCAAACATATAGGAAATACTGGAATGTCTTCTGCTTTAATGACAGCTTTGCTCGTCGTCGCCCCTGTCATGTGTCTAATCATTGCAGGTGTCGTGTTTAAACGAGTGGGATTGATGAGTGATGAGTTTGTAGAAGGCGGCTCTAAGCTAATTTATAATGTTTCCTTACCTGCGTTACTATTCAACGCTATCTACACCGCTGATTTTGCAACAGCAGCCAACCCAAATCTGATAGCTGCGAGTGTTATTGGGACTATTGTATTTGTATTGTTATTTATGGGTATTGCCCATTTTATCGTCCCCCAGCGCACAGACCGCGGCGTCGTTATTCAAGGGGCATACAGATCGAATATTGGAATTGTTGGACTAGCATTGAGTGCCAATGCTTATCCTGAGTTTTTTGCCACCGCATCCGTCTTTATGGCTTGTACGACACTCATTTATAATTTATTGGCAGTACTGTTATTGAATTTTTATTCTGACAAGCAACACTCTGTTCGCGACAATATTATGGGGTTAATCAAAAACCCCATCATCATCGCAATTATACTAGCCCTAACCGCTTCGTATTTTTCTATACGTTTACCCGGGGTTGCACAGATAAGTTTGGCGTACTTTGCCCAGCTTACATTACCATTGGCCTTGTTGTGCACTGGTGCCTCGTTGCAGTTCTTTGCAATGAAAGCAGCGATAGGCTCAATGATCATCACCAATGTCGCCAAATGCTTGCTCTACCCAGCGGTCATTTTATCCATAGGGTATTATATTGGTTTAAATCAAATTGAAATGGGTATTGCGTTTTTAATGAGTGCATCACCTACTGCTGCAGCTAGTTACATAATGGCAAAGAAAACCAACTCTAATCCAGTCTTAGCCGCCAATATCGTCGTTTCCACTACAGTGGTGGCAATACCAATTATGATGGCAGGGTTGATTGTCTTAATTCAGTACGGGATCATCGCACCAGCTACAATCAACTAATTGTTACATGAAATAGTGGAGATAAAATGATGCCAGCGACAATGAGGTTATTATTATCAGCGACGATTGCGTTTTGTTTTTATGGGGTTTGGGCATATTTTGCTAATCATACTGTGGCACAAAATGATGCAGCGTTACTGGATATTGCATTGACGCAAGGAATTACGAGCGCAGCCATTACATTGGGCTTTACGATCCTAACTGAGTGGAGTTACAAACAATTTGGACATCGCTGTGTTTCCTTTGCGTTCGTTACGCCTTTGTTATGTATGCCCTATCACAACACGCCTTACGCTAAACAATTTAAGCAAAGCTTCAATCAACTCCTTGACCGCTCTGCTGGCTATCTAAAAACACAGCGTCTCAGTGGTGCACTATTTGCGCCGTTGGTGCCGATGAGTTTACAAGGCGGTATTGTCATCACTGTCAACGTGCTTAATATGACCCCTAATTTGTGGTTAACCGTAGGGCCATCCATATTTTTCAGTGGCGTATATGGGTATATCTATACTTATAGTCTGTATAAGCAAACTAAAACGTCTACAAACAAAACCTAACGACGTATTAAGGTTACAAATTCATAGTCATGTGGATTTTTATCATCGGATTGATGCGCTTCTCGACTGATTTCTTGCCATTCACCATAGGCGGTCCAATCTGGAAATTGCGTATCACCGGAGACGTCTTTATCGATAAAAGTCAGGTGCAATGTATCAGTATGTTCAATCAATAATGCGTAGATACTGCCACCGCCAATAATCATAACTTCATCTTCTTGAGCACACAGCGACAATGCTTCGTCCACACTGTAAACTACTGAAGCATCGGCTAATGTATAATCAGTATTGGTAGTAATAACAATATTATGTCGTCCCGGTAAGGCCTTGCCTATCGACTCGTAAGTCTTGCGCCCCATGACGACAGGCTTACCCATAGTCGTTCGTCTAAAATGTTGTAGATCCGCCGGTAAATGCCACGGCATATCGTTATCTGCGCCAATAATTCGATTGTGAGCCATGGCGACAATCATGGATAAATGAGACATACCTAAACCACCTTTGCAATTTGCTAAAACGTTTGCTTAACTGTATTTTACAGCGAATTGAAAACAATACAAAAGTACTTATCGTTAATGTCATTTTTAGAATTAAAGATCCCACCTGTCGCTATCCTCTTGATTTGTATTACGGGCATGGCCTCTGCGCAGGTATATTTACCGCCAATTGGATTATCTTGGTGGGTAAGTATTCTTATGGCTGGCATATTTTTGACCATAGGGCTTACCATTATTATGCTCGCCGTATGGGTATTTCGACGACACAAGACAACAGTAAACCCATTTCAACCTGAGCTCAGTAGTCAGTTGTTAACGACTGGCGTGATGCGTATTTCACGAAACCCCATGTACTTGGGATTTGTATTTCTGATTATTGCTTCGGGCTTCGCGCTACAAAGTATTATTTTTCCTTTTGTTGCTGCGGTCTTTATTTTGTACATGACTCGATTTCAGATTATCCCAGAAGAACGTTCTCTTAATGCACTGTTTCCCATAGTATTTTCTGAATATTGTAAAAAATCCCGACGGTGGATTTAAATTGAATTTTGCTAGTGATTTGGGTATTCTGCCCACCGTATAAATGTAAACTCCATGTAAAGGATCATAATGAAATCAATTTCATCACAACTTAAAATTGGCGCAATCGTATTTGTTTCAGTGTTGTTAGCCGCTTGTGGCTCTACTCCTCAAGGTTTTGTTCCATTAGTAAAAAATAACGTGCAAAACCAAGGAACTAAAATTGGTTTTGTATACATCGCTCCAGAAGATCAAGCGACAACTAATATCTATGGTGCAGGTTGCTTGTTGTGCTACGGCGTTGCATCGGCATTAACTAGCTCTTTGGACACCCATATAGAATCCGAAATCTCAGCTGATGAGTTATTAGTTATCAAACAAGCTGTAGTTGATGGTTACGGCGCACTAGACGTCTCATTACAAGAAATCACTTTAGCAAAACCTATTGATAAAATGAAAAAATTCGATGGTGAGAATGGCTTTGCCAAGCGTGATTTTAGAAGCTTAAAACAGTCTAAAGGCTTAGATATGTTAGTGGTGCTTGAGCTAAACGAACACGGTGCATATAGAAGTTTCAGTAACTATGTTCCTAATGGCGATCCTCAAGGTTATGTGTCTGGAACATTGTATACCGTTGATTTAACTACCAACGGTTACATCCAATACTTAAAAATTGATGAAAAAGTCCAGCCTCAAGGTAACTGGGACGAACCTCCTACGTTTCCGAGTGTGACGACTGCGTATTATCAAGCATTAGAA
Source organism: Glaciecola sp. (assembly GCA_029246415.1). Classification (GTDB taxonomy): domain Bacteria; phylum Pseudomonadota; class Gammaproteobacteria; order Enterobacterales; family Alteromonadaceae; genus Opacimonas. The sequence goes on along the minus strand of JAQWNF010000029.1, from coordinate 64,651 downwards.
AATGTAAAAGATTCCATCAAAAAATCGTTATAGTTGTCTTTATAATTATAATCAATGCTAACAGTGGAATGATTATGCAAATACGAACAATCACACTTTTTATTCTGTGTGTGTCGTTTCTTATGGCGTGTGGCAGCACGCCTTACAGAGATGATTATGCACAACACGTTAAGCTCCAACCTACGCAACAACTCGATGAAGCCTCCCTCACAATGGCGCTAGCAGATGTTGATATTGTTGAAACCCGAGGATTGTATTCTCAAAAAGATGAGATGAGTGGCAGCGGTATCATGTATGACGGTAGTGCCGGCTTAGCTGGGATGTTAGTCCAAATTGGTGCGCACGCTGCCATGGTTAATTCCGGTCGTGATGACAAACTATCAGCTCAACAAATGCAGGCTAATCGCAATATTGGATTACTCACGGATAAAATGGCTGGTCGAAGTATTTCTTCATTACTTGCGGCAAATACTAGTTTTGTTAATGCCCAAAAAGCTGACAGTAATACGATTAGCATCAAACCGATCTTTTTTAGTAATGCGAAAATGAGTAGATTGTCTTTGAAGCTTGTTGCATCACTTCCTAATACATCCCCTAAAGCGAATCTGAAAAAATCACCTTTGCGTTATCAAAATATGGTTCACATATATAGCCCAATGCCTGATACCAATGATAGTCACTTACTGGATATCAGTCAGGCGGAGCTAGAGCAAATATATAGTAGTTTACTCAATACCGCTTTAACTATTGTAAAGCATGACGTAACGGGAAAATATAATGTCGAAGGGAATAAAACAAAAACGTTTATATTGCCTCAGGATTTCAGAAACACAGTGATCCGTGGGCGACTCGCCGATGAAAATTGCGAGTATAAGATTGTAAAAAATCTACGTAATTGGTTTATTGTTATCCCGAAAGATAAAGAAGAAGTGTTGGCTTCAGCAAATGCAGATTTAGGCACTTGCCAAAGCTAGAACGGTGTATTTAGCCGAAGTGGTTAAATACGCCTTTATTGCCATCAGGATCTTTAAAATAGCCACCATAGAACACATCTGGGATACGTTGTCCTGGAGGACCATCGCATGTTGCGCCTAAGCTGATAGCTTGTGTATGTAACTGGTCAACTAATTCTTTTGAGCCTGGTGCAATCGCAAACATGTTGCCATTTCCAGGGTTAGGAGCATCACCATTGTAGGGAACACAAATTGAGATCATTGGCTCTTCCATTGATTTGCCAATAAAAATAATACGTTCCATTTTAATGAGAGTTTTTGCGCCAAGTGGAGCAAGTAGTTCGTTGTAGAAAGCTTCTGATTTATCTAAATCTGAAACTCCTAAGGTGATGTAACTCAACATAATCGTACCTTTGTTAACTGTCTGTTTGGACGATTAACTTAATAGATTATGTTGAATATGTACAACTAAATATATTGATAGATAACTATTTTGGGTAGTTAATCTTATACATAAAATGTATTTGGGTGCGCGTCATCTTCGTCATCCCAATCTTCATCATCTTCACCGTCTTCGACATCAACGTGCTCGGCAATGGTACGTTCATGGTAAGAATCCCATTTGAAATCGACCTGTTCTTCTTCAGCCACTTCGATATCAGCAGGTAACTCTTCGATATAAGTCATTACATCACGACAGAGTTCATTGACATTCAACTTTTGGAAAGCAGAGATTTGGTAATAATCTTCAATGCCTAATTCTGCAGCAATGGATTCACATAACTCTTGCGCTTCTTCTTCAAGCATCAAATCAATTTTGTTAAATACTAACCAACGCGGCTTATTGGCAAGCTTTGGTGAGTATTGCTCTAACTCTTTGACAATTGCACGGGCGTTTTCAATCGGATTACTGCCATCGGCAGGCATTACATCGACTAAATGTAATAAAATTCGGCAACGTTCAAGGTGTTTTAAGAATTGAATACCTAAACCTGCACCATCTGAAGCCCCTTCGATTAGTCCTGGAATATCAGCGATTACAAAACTTTGCATCGCGTCCATACGCACTACACCTAGATTCGGTACTAAGGTAGTAAAAGGATAATCGGCTACTTTTGGTTTGGCTGCAGATACACTGCGGATAAATGTAGATTTACCAGCATTAGGTAGACCAAGCATACCTACATCAGCTAACAACATTAATTCTAATAGAAGGTTTCGGATGTCGCCCGGAGTACCATCTGTCTTTTGGCGTGGTGCACGGTTAGTTGAGCTCTTAAATCGCGCATTACCTAATCCGTGGAAACCGCCCTGAGCAACCTTAAGACGTTGTCCGTGCTTAAGTAGGTCACCAAGTACTTCTAAAGTATCTTTGTCGGTTACACGCGTTCCTACAGGCACCTTGACCTCTAAGTCTGCACCACCACGGCCGGTACAATCTGTTCCGCCGCCGTTTTTACCGCGCTCAGCACGATGAAAACGTTCAAAACGATAATCAATTAGCGTATTTAAGTTTTCGTCAGCCACCAGAAATACGCTACCACCATCACCACCATCACCGCCATCAGGGCCGCCTTTAGGGATGTATTTTTCTCGTCTAAATCCAACTGTGCCGTTGCCACCGTCGCCAGCTTCGACGCGAATTTCTGCTTCATCTACAAATTTCATGACTGTCTTAATTACTCAATTTTGTCGCTAATGAACCTTAATTATACACTTATCAAGGCATATTTGCGCAGTTCATCCATAAAACACGCGTCAATTTTTTAAAAACTATTCTTTAGATCACAAAAAACCCCGCATTGAGCGGGGCTTTTTAGAGAATCTTGAAATATCGCTTACTCAGCAACGATACTTACAAATCTACGATTCTTTGGACCTTTTATTTCAAACTGAACTTTACCGTCAGTTAGAGCAAATAAGGTGTGGTCTTTACCGATACCCATGTTGTTACCAGCGTGGAACTTAGTACCACGTTGACGTACGATGATATTACCAGCTAAAACTTCTTGGCCGCCGTAGCGTTTAACGCCTAAGCGTTTACTTTCTGAATCACGACCGTTTTTGGTACTACCACCAGCTTTTTTATGTGCCATGTGTTAGTTCTCCTATTATGCGTTAATACCAGTGATTTTCACTTCCGTGAACCACTGACGATGACCCATCTGCCTTTTGTTTTGACCCTGACGGCGTTTAAACTTGACGATTTTAATTTTCTCGCCACGACCGTGTGTCACTACTTCTGCAGTTACTTTACCACCGGCAACATAAGGTGTGCCGATCTTAACATCTTCACCATTGCTCACCATCAAGATGTTATCGAATTCTACTGACTCGCCTGGGGCGACTTCGATCTTCTCTAGACGAACGGTTTGGCCTTCAGCCACACGGTGTTGTTTACCACCACTTTGGAAAACCGCGTACATATTCTACTCCGCTCTGCGTACATAGACGCTTTATTTAAAAATTAGGGCGCAGAGTATACGTAAAATGAGATATCGATTCAAGGAGTAATTTGAGTTTTATTACATTTTGTCGTGTACTGCGCGTTAAATCTGAGATTTCAGGTAATTATTTTCATTATTTGATTAAAAAACAGTACAAACAAGCTGAAATTATCCGTAATTACTGTAACATTATGGCAATCATTTGAATATTTCAATACATATTTGTACTTCGTATTGATATTGCAGTAATCATAGAATCCATGACCAAAACCATGAACACAGAAGATATCAAGCAACTTGCTAGTGCTGACATGAAGCATGTTAATCAACTTATCCAAACCCAGGTTGATTCGGATGTTGCACTTATCCAGCAGTTAGGCTTTTATATTGTTAACAGTGGCGGCAAACGTTTGCGTCCTTTGTTGTGTGTTTTGGCTGCGCGTGCGTTAGATATTCAATCCCAACAGCATCATCATTTGGCTGCGATTATCGAGTTTATTCATACTGCAACGTTATTACATGATGATGTGGTTGATGAATCTTTGCTACGTCGTGGCAGAGAGACCGCCAACGCCTTATTTGGTAACCAAGCCAGTGTGTTAGTCGGGGACTTTTTATATTCTCGCGCATTTCAAATGATGGTCGATCTGGACAGTATGAAAGTCATGCAGATCTTGTCTGATGCTACCAATCGGATTGCTCAAGGCGAAGTCATGCAGTTGATGAACGTGAATGATCCAGACACGACTGAAGCGAGTTATTTTGATGTGATTTACAGTAAAACCGCTCGCTTATTCGAAGCCGCCACTCAATTAGCAGCAGTGCTAACCAAACAAGATGAAGCGGTTGAAATCGCAATGCAAAATTATGGCAAACATCTAGGCACCGCATTCCAACTAGTTGATGACATCTTAGATTACACCGCTGACAGCGATGAAATGGGCAAAAATGTGGGTGATGATTTGGCCGAAGGCAAACCTACTTTACCCCTACTGCACGCAATGTGGAACGGCGATGAAGCAGCTTCACAGCTGATCAAAACTGCTATCAAAGAAGGCAACGGTTTAGCTCATTTGGACACGATTTTAACTGCGATGCATCAGGCAGGTTCAATTGAATATACCCAACAAAAAGCACTCGATGAAGCTCAAAAAGCTATCGCGGCATTAAGTATTATTCCTGAATCACAATACAAAGATGCGCTAATCGGCTTAGCGCATTTATCTGTAGATAGGGTCGCCTAGAAGAGGTCGCCTAGAAGAGGTCGCCTAGAAGAGGTCCTTCCGACCGAATCTTTCTGACCGAATCGCCTAGAGAGAGGCTAATCTAGCCCCTGCTCACGTGTAATATTTTCATTATGGGTCGGATGAACGACTATATTATCTTCCACACGTACACCACCAAACGGCTTCAATTCAGCCACTTTATCCCAGTTGATATACATTGATTCAGGCGACGACTTTAAGCGCGCTAACAAGCTATCAATGAAATATAATCCCGGTTCAATCGTGTACACATGACGTGCTTCTACCGTCCGCGTGCAACGTAAAAAAGGATGCGCTTGTGGTGCAGGCTTTGGTGTGCCACGATCATCATTCACGTGCCCTGCTACATCATGGACTTGCAGTCCTAACATATGCCCAATGCCATGCGGGAAAAAGGTTTTAGTAATTCCCTTAGCAACAATTTCCTGAGCCGGTAAATTAACAATTCCACTATCTTCTAAAATACTAGCAATGCCAGTATGCGCTTGTTCATGAATACCAACATAGGAGTGATTAGGAGTGAGTTTGTTAGCTAGACTTACCGTTAACTCATCGATCGCTTTTACAATATTAGCAAACTCGCCTGTATCAGTAGTATAGGTTCGCGTGATATCCGCGGCATAACCATACACACTGGCACCAGCATCAATCAAAAAGGTTCGAGATTCGCTCGGTGCTTGGGTTTCATACACCGTATAATGCAATATCGCAGCGTGTTCATTTAGCGCAATAATGTTGTTATATGGAACTTGATTATCACCCTGTCTAGCCGCCTCAAGATAAGCCAGATTAATATCAAACTCAGATTTACCCGCTAAAAACGCGGCTTTTGCAGCATGATGAGCACCGACGGCAATGCGGTTGGCTTCACGCATGCAGACCAGTTCATAATCAGTTTTATAAGCGCGGTGAAAATGTAAATAATGCATCGCTCGGTCAGGATTAACATTGGCAAAACCTAATGCTTCTGCCACTTCGATGTATTCGCCAATATAGGCATAACTTGCTTTATCAAATGGTAAGTGTTTTTCAACTTGATTAGCTTGAGCTAGCAGAACAATGTCAAATTGCTCCGTCCAAAAATCTTGCGGTGCTGGCGGTACTTTATGCCAAAAATCATCTGGACGATAAAAAATCAATTTGGGTTTATCAACGCCATTTACGACCAACCAACAATTAGGATTGTCGGTAATTGGGCACCACGCTTTAAACTGTGGGTTAACATGAAATGGATAATGATTATCATCCAAAAACATGCGCTTAGCTTGACCCGAATGGATCACTAACCCATCTAGCCCTTCACGAGCTAATGCATCTTGAGTCAAACCTTGCATGTATTGAATATGCTCAGGATATAAAGCCGCAACTTGGGCGCTAAAATCACTCATACAAAAATCCTTTGTCGTTGTTATTGTTGTTAGTCTTATCTTGCGGAGAGTGTACCAGTTTCTAAATTTGATGTCAGGATCGCGTAACTAACATATTGCTCAGCTAAGCTTGGTTGCATTGCGGATATCTGATTTAATTGTTGTGCGTAAATGCGCTCATAAGCAATAACAGCCTTGACGTATTCACGTGTTTCTTTGAACGGGATCAGTTCAATCCATTGATCCATTGGCATTGATTCTAATGGTAACCATTTTTGTACATTTTGCCATCCAGCGTTGTAGGCTGCTGTCCTTAAAATAATATTATCACTCACTTTATCGGATAAATAATCCAAATAACGTGCGCCAAGCGCGATATTGCGGGCAGGATCATTGAGCTGACTCGCCTTATGTTTTTGTTTAGTGAGGTAATTAGCCGTTTGTGGGAGGATTTGCATTAACCCTCGTGCGTTGGCTGAGGATCGGGCATCCGGTGCAAATGCACTCTCACGCCGCGCAATCGCATACAACCAACTGATGGAATGACTATGCTTTATGGCTGATGCCGTAAAATACTCAGGGTAAGGTCGAGGGAATCGTCGATTCACATCGTTGTTTTTCCCAAACTCAGCTAATGCGTAAATCCCGCGATCAAACCACTGCATTTCATAGGCAATAGTGGCAGCTTGGGCTCCTTGAGAATCAGTTAGTTCATTTAATAACCGACGCCACTGATAACGAGCTGCGGCATATTTTTCTAATGCAAAAAGTTCTTTAGCCATCTTAAAATGGGCATTTTCACGGATCAGCGTAATCGTCTTTTTATCCGCAGACACAGATTGTTGGTTTAGCTGAATAGGTAGTTCTAGTGCATCACTGGCTTTAAAACCATAATAATGGCGTTCTTGAGCTAAACCGGTAAATAGCTCCGCACTTTGCTCCGTTTCACCTAATTCATCAAGTGCCCTAGCCTGCCAATACCTAACACGACTATCAACTTGATATTTAGGCGCTAATTGCGCTACAAACTGCGTTAATCCAAGCCACTGGTTATGCCTGATATAATGCGATAATTGCCAATCTCGAAGATCAGTCGACATTCCTAATGCTTGGGCTTTATCCAACCATAGTTGTGCATCAGACTCGTCATATAAACTCAATCTAATCGCAATGGTTTTACTTAAGAAAAATGCTTGCGCCTGAGTCAATTGAACATTGTCAGGTAATGCTTCAAACGTACTCATTGCTTGGTTCACATCTTGCCAAATTAATCGTTCTAACCCCAACATCACTATCGGCCTAATCAAGCGAGCGTCTTTATCATGCCAATCTTTGTCGCTATTGATGCGACTAACATAACCCGCCGAATTGGCAACTTGTCCCCATAAGCGACCAATAGCTTGTAAGTCTTGTGGCAACAGGCCCGTCAAGTAGACGATCAAGCGCGGTTTTCCCTCTTTTGCTACTAGTTTAATGCGCTGCAATATACGCTCTACGGTGATCCCGTCTTGGGCTTGCCACTTGGAAAAAACAGGATCACAAGCCTTATCTTGTGAACGAGGGTGTTGCCACAGTGCATTAATTTGTTTATCTAACGCCGCTGTAACTTTGCCTTTTTGCAGCATTTGATCAATGTAGCGGCATTGTAATTGCGCATTTAACCAATGTTTGGGTGTAAGGCTATACCAGGTGTGAAATGCCTCTTTATCACGAGTCGACAGATAAGCTAGATAACGAAATTGTAAGCCTTTTACAAAATCATCCCGGTCATAACGCTGCAAAAATGCTTCAATCACACTATTGGGTAACTGACGCATAAATTTGGTGTAGTAACTGCGTTCCAGATAAGGTAATAATGGGTAATCTAATAATTGTTTGCGTATTTTCCAATATTTTTGTTGATTGCCTTGCGCGATAGCAGCTTGAGCATCTATATATAAGGTTTGTTGTGGCGTTAAAGGCTTATTAACTATAAGGTTGGCAGAGCTAATCGAACTAAACAGTAAACCTATGATTAAGTTTAAAACTACGCAGGATACAGTAATATAATGTGCCATAGAATAATATCTTGAGCGCAAGGGAGAATGCATTGAAAGCCTTGTATTTACTGGTTGTACGTTAGTTTTTCCACAAAGATGATGAATAATTCCAACCTATTATAAGTGTTATCTATACACCTCTAAGCATAGAATTCATTTGCACTGTTTGACAAATTGTTTTTCAATAGATTTACACGTAAGACCAGTTATTACAAAAAAATTTATCCTACACAATTCAGATTTGGTCTAACCAAAGGAGATAATCATGATGTATGAAGGTACCAACATCACCGTTACGGTCGATGCAGATGGGATCGCGGAGTTCTGTTACAACGCGGCCGGTTCAGTTAATAAATTTGATCGTCAAACTATCGCAGAGTTTGATGCCGCTACACAAGCTATAGCAGCAGAGAGCAGTATTAAAGGCGTCGTTGTGCATTCTGCTAAGCCCGCGTTTATTGTTGGCGCAGACATTACTGAATTCACTAGTATGTTTGCTGCATCTGAAGCAGAAATGTTGGAATGGATACAATCATCTGCCCAAGTGTTTGACCGTTTCGAAGACTTATCTATACCTACCATAGCTGCTATAAATGGCGTTGCATTAGGTGGTGGCTTTGAGATGGCTTTAGTATGCGATCTAAGAGTTGCAGAGACAACTGCTCAAGTTGGATTACCTGAAGTTAAATTAGGGATCATGCCTGGATTCGGTGGCAGTGTTCGTCTACCACGCATTATCGGAGCAGACACGGCCTTAGAATGGATGACGACAGGTGCCAATAAAAAGGCAACCGTTGCTATGGCTGATGGAGCGATTGATGCCGTGGTCGAATCTGAGCAACTAATCTCGACAGCAAAAGCGATGCTACACGATGCGATCGCTGGCAAACTGGATTGGCAAAGCCGTAAACATATAAAGTTGAATCCATTAACATTAAGTCAAAATGAAGCGATCATGAGCTTTAATACAGCTAAAGGCATGGTGTTTGCTAAAGTTGGTAAACACTATCCGGCACCACACATGATAGTGAATACGATTGAAGCCGCTGCTGGACTTGGACGATCTGAAGCTATGCTGTTAGAGCACAAAGGCTTTATTACTTTAGCCAAAACAGATGCAGCCAAAGCACAAATCGGGATCTTTTTAGCCGATCAAGCGGTTAAAGCTAAAGGCAAAAAACTAGCTCAACAAGCAACCAAAGACGTTAAACAAAACGCTGTATTAGGCGCAGGTATAATGGGTGGCGGGATTGCGTATCAAGGCGCAGTCAAAGGCGTGCCAACCATTATGAAAGATATCAATACCGCAGCATTAGATTTAGGTTTAACAACTGCGGCAGGGATCTTAGAAAAAGGCATGCAACGTGGCAAAGTAACGCCTGCGGTCATGGCATCGACCTTAAACAACATCACGCCCACTCTCGATTATAGCGCCATCAGTCACGCTGATTTGGTCATTGAAGCGGTCGTCGAGAACCCAAAAGTTAAGAGCATTGTATTAGCTGAAACGGAAACGCATGTTGCTGACGATGCGATTATCACGTCTAACACATCCACTATTTCTATTGATCATTTGGCTAAATCGTTACAAAAGCCAGAGCGTTTTTGTGGCATGCATTTCTTTAACCCAGTACATAGAATGCCACTGGTCGAGATTATCCGTGGTGAAAAAACAGATGAAGCGACCATCTCAGCCGTTGTTGCTATGTCATTACGTATGGGCAAAACCCCTATCGTCGTTAATGATTGCCCTGGCTTTTTTATTAATCGCGTATTATTTCCATACTTTGCAGGGTTTAGTCGTTTAATTTTAGATGGCGCTGATTTTGTTGCAGTTGATAAAATCATGGAAAAACAGTTCGGCTGGCCAATGGGACCAGCATTTTTACTCGATGTTGTCGGTATTGATACCGCTGACCATGCTGCGAGTGTGATGTCTGATGGCATTCCAGAAAGAATGCTAAAAATTGAGAATGATCCTGTCACCTTACTGTATACAGCCAATCGCTTAGGCCAAAAGAACGGCGTTGGCTTTTATGATCACGGTAAAGATAAACGCGGTCGTCCAAGTAAAACACCTGCACCAGTCGCTATTGATATGATTGCACAACATGCAGCAGCATCGCAAACGTTTGCAGCAGAAGAAGTCATTGCTCGATTGATGATCCCAATGGCGAATGAATCGATTCGTTGTTTGGAGGAAGGCATTATTGCCAGCCCAGAAGAAGCTGATATGGCGTTACTGTACGGTATTGGTTTTCCTCCATTTAGAGGTGGGATTTTCCGTTACATTGACACAATGGGATTAGCTAACTTCGTCGAATTGGCTGATAAGTACGCCCATCTAGGTCCTATTTATCAAGTTTCAGATGGTGTTCGTGAAATGGCCGCTTCTGGCAAAACCTATTTTACCGCATAACGACCAAGGAGAAGAAAAATGAAAGAAGTCGTCGTAATCGATTGTATTCGTACCCCAATGGGTCGTTCTAAGGGCGGTGTATTTAGAAATGTTCGCGCCGAGACATTATCCGCACATCTAATGACTGCCTTATTAGCGCGTAATCCCGGTGTAGATCCGGCTGAAATTGAAGATATCATTTGGGGTTGTGTGCAACAAACCAAAGAACAGGGCTTCAATATTGCCCGCAACGCACAGCTACTTACAGATATTCCGCGCACCACCGCTGCTGTTACGGTAAATCGCTTATGTGGTTCATCGATGCAAGCATTGCACGATGGCGCGATGGGGATCATGTTAGGCCAAGGCGATGTGTACATGATTGGTGGCGTAGAGCACATGGGGCACGTCCCAATGAACTACAACATTGATTTAAATCCAAACATGAATAAACATACTGCTATGGCTTCAGGCAGCATGGGCTTAACTGCAGAATTATTAGGTAAGCAAAACGGTATCACACGAGAAATGCAAGATATCTTCGCTGCTCGATCTCATCAGCGTGCACATCAAGCTCACTTAGAAGGCCGCTGGGATAATGAAATTGTGCCAATTGAAGGCCATGATGAGTCCGGTCGCTTAATCTTAGTGGAAAGTGATGAAGTCATCCGCCCAGAATCGACCGTAGAAAGTTTATCTAAACTACGCCCGGTATTCGATCCGGTCAATGGCACTGTCACCGCAGCGTCATCCTCTGCTATTTCGGACGGCGCATCGGCGATGTTGTTAATGTCAGCTGATCGAGCGAGAGCATTGGGTCTAACGCCTCGTGCTAAGATCCGCTCTATGGCTGTAGCTGGTTGTGATGCTGCGATTATGGGCTATGGTCCTGTCCCTGCTACTAACAAAGCCCTTACAAGAGCAGGCTTGAGCATGAATGACATTAACATTGCTGAGTTTAACGAAGCGTTTGCTGCACAAGCTTTATCGTGTATTAAACAACTTGGTTGGCTAGAACAATACGATGAAAAAGTTAACCAAAATGGCGGCGCGATCTCATTAGGTCATCCACTAGGATGCTCTGGCTCACGTATCTCTACTACCCTTATCAATGTCATGGAACAACAAGATCATGAGATTGGCTTAGCAACTATGTGTATTGGTTATGGGCAAGGTATTGCGACGATATTTGAGCGTATGTAGGTACTAATGCTCAACGTATAATGTAAGGCTACTTAAGAGATTGAGTAGCCTTTATCATTTTAACGCTTACTTTTCTCATTCACTGCAACTGTTAACACCAAACCCTGCAACCGTCTCATTCGCGTTTAATATCACCCGCACATTATCTTGTTGTGCTAAGCGCGTAATTAACGCTTGGTTATCAGGCACATGGTAAACAAACATTGGTACGTTTTGTAACACGCGTTCTGAAATATCGTTATACACAGGGTCATCTATTTCGCCATAATCAATGCCCATGACAGAGTATTCACCAAAGAAAAAAATGATTTTATACAGGTTATGAATTAACTCGGTACCGATAAAAGATTTTGGTAACGGCTGAGTATCAAATAACGAATGAAACCCCGCGCGATGAAAATATGCGACGTTAATGGGGTGCTCTGATTCGACATAAATACGTTGTGGCATATCGGTACCGGCTGTAATCGTTTGCAACCGAGCAACAGCTTGCTCAATACCTGACTCATCTAATCGGGTCATTTTTTTGAAATCTAACCAAATATATCCTTGATGCTCAAGCGCTTTGAACAATGTATCTAAAGTCAGCAACTGGCCATTTTTTAAATTATAAGGACGGTCATGGCTCACAATAAAACGGTCCATCGCCAAATCAAAGTAAACATCTACCTCAACTCCTTTCGCCCCTCGCTCAAATGCAAGTTGGATCGACGCAATCGAATTTGCATCATTTAATCGATTGGCCACATCAGTCACCAAGCCTCGAGTAGACCAAACTTTATGGCAATCGTTAATAATATTGTTGTCAATACGCTGTGCTAATTGACTATCCACATAGCGGACGGTTATTAAGTAGGTTGCAATAATTGTAACGATAACAGCGATTAACCAAAAACGCACCGTTCGAAATATGGAAGGTTCAGTCGTGAAATTAGGCATATATATATGTACTTAGTTGATAATGAGGGAATTTTAGCATGTTTTAGCCAAATTAACTCAATCAGCGCTGGCGCCGTTGCAATACACCATAACTAGCAATAACGATGTACCCAATTATCAAGGTCAAATAACTGTGTTGATAACCAACTTGGGCAACAACTTGACCAAACAACGGGGGTAAGAGCGCACCACCGGCGATTGCCATGATCAGCCATGCTGAACCACGTGCCGTGTAATCCCCTAAACCAGCTATCGCTAACGGCCAAATCGTCGGCCAAACCATTGCATTCGCCAAACCTAATAACGCTATAAGCACTAATGGATCGGGTAATAATGGGATCCCGCTCCAGCCCCATAGGGCTTGTGCCAAAGCGGTACTTTGTTCATCTACCACGCTAATCAACACACACAAAATCAACCCAACAAACCCACTGACACTCAGTACGACCGACTGTGAAGCAATACGTGGAATACAAAGTAAACCAAGGACATAACCCACCACCATGAATACCATAGTATAAGCGGTTAAGGCGGTCACATTTGACAATCCTAACGACGAGCCATACAAACCAATAGTGTCTGCGGCAATAACTTCAACACCAACGTAAAAAAACAGCGCAATCACGCCAAATAGCAAATGCGGAAAATCTAGTAATGACTCAGATGAGTGCGGATCGCGTGCAATCTCGAGTGCAGATAGTGGCGATTTAGCCATCGCAAATGCCAGTACCATGACGATGCTTGCTAGACCTAAATATGGCATGACCATTTGCTTAGCTAATTGACCTATTTGCAATTGTTGCTCAGTATCAGAAAGTAAGGACAAACTAGCTTGGTTTACATCACTAAAGCCAGATAATACCAATGCGGTAAATAACAACGGGGCTAGCACTCCAGCTGCTTTGTTTAAGATCCCCATGACTGCGATGCGTGCAGCAGCACTTTCATTGGGGCCGGAAATCACTAAGTACGGATTGGATGCCGTTTGTAAAATAGTAAGACCACTACCTAAGACAAATTGTGCCAACAGAAATAAAGAGAAAGTTTGCCCAAATGCCGCGGGAATAAACAATAATAGTCCGACACTCATCAGCGCTAAACCAAGCACCATCCCTTGTTTTAAGCCCACTTTATCTAATAAAAATGACATCGGTAATGCCATCACCACATAAGCAATATAAAAACTCGATGCCACCAATAAGGCTTGCGTTTCGGTTAAATCACAAATCAGCTGTAAATAAGGGACCAATGCACCATTTAGCCAAGTCACAAAGCCAAATAAAAAGAATAAACCGCCTAATATACTAACGGTAACTGCGGTGGAAGGCGGTGTGATACTATTTGACATAATACCCCTTTACCCAGTGATGGGTGATGATTGGTGGTATATTGGCAGCGGCTGCGTATGGCACATCTGCCTTTGTGTGTGGTAAGGATGTTGCCAATAAATTAGCAACAAACCCTTCTCGGATTGCACCTATATCCTGTAATCCAAGCCAATTAGCAGGGTGTAAACTAGCCATTGCCACTGCCTGTTGCCAGGTTACGTCACAGTGTCTCATTGTATTACATACTGCTTGATGCATGGTTAAACATGAGCCCGCTAGACTGCCATCAGGTGTTGTTAGCTTATCTCCTGCGCGCGTTATGGATAAGTCGAAATACGGCAAGGTTGCCTGCTCAGCACCAACATGCCCCATTGCATCAGTTACCAGCACACTATATGCGAGCCCTTTAGCATTAATTGCCGTTTGAATTGATGCAGGATGCACATGATGTAAATCCAGTATCATGCCCGCATAGGTGTGTTGATTACTCAAAGCAGCGCCAAGGACGCCAGGGGCACGCCCCGTAAACCCAGACATCGCGTTAAATAAATGGGTAAAACCAGAAGCTCCTGCGTCAATTGCAGCAAGTGTAGTATCAATATCAGCATTACTATGACCAAGACTAACAATCACACCTTGTGCTACTAGATCTTGAATCACATCTATCGATACAGACTCTGGCGCTAGAGTGATCTTGACTGTCCCCATATCCTTGCGCGTCACACAATGCAATTCACGGTCAGTAGGGGCACGAATGTATTCATCTAAATGAATGCCTTTTTTGGCACTCGCCAACCAAGGGCCTTCAAAATGCACACCTAAAATATGCGATTGGCAAGCGTCTGACTGCTCAGTTTGTTGGGAAATCACCGCAGCAGTACTATCAGCCATGCGTTCCATCGCGGCGCTGTGATTAGTGATTAATGTCGGCAGTAATGCACCTGTACCAAATCGTTGATGCACCTTAGCCACAGTGATTAAGTCATCAGGCGTAACTTGCTCGCCAAATAACACTCCGCCCCCGCCATTGACTTGCACATCAATATAGCTTGGGGTTAAATATTCAACCTGCCAAGTACATTGAGCGGCTAAACTGGTCGGCGCATCACAGACAATCGACGCAATCTTTGAATCTGCGATAGTCACGAGCGTATGTTTGCACCAATCACCATCAATTAAAGCATGTTCCGCAAATATTGTCCTATCCGTTGCTGTACCAAATATGTTCATGTCTATCCTTTATTTATATTTGCTGGCTGTGCATCGAAACATCATTACTATGACGAGCGAACAGCATAGCACCATATTCAGGCGGTTGAGTAAAAGGCTTTAGATCCGTTTGCAACAGCGCATGCTGAGGAAAAAATTCCAGTGCAATCGTTAAATAAGGTTGCAGCACTCCTCCCACATAAAATACAGGTAAAGTCTGATTTTCGCTGACTCGATTTACCAGTGTATTAATATGTCCCAGTCCAGTTTCAATTATGTCTAATGCACAGGTGTCAGCTTGCTTCGCAGTACTAAACACATACGGTGCAATAGATGCAAAATCATGTGAGTTGTATTGAGAAAAATATTGCACTGTTGTTAAGGACGCGCTGCTATCGTTTTTAGTTCGCTCCGCTTTATACTCACTCAGTACGCTGCTTAACAAAGTTGGTAATGAGCATCTTTCATACACAGCTAAGAGGTGTTTGACCGCTTGCAGCCCCAACCAAGCACCGGAACCATGATCTCCGAGCAACAAGCCATGCCCTCCAATTTGGTGCAGTTGTTTATGCTGATATGTTGCACCACATGTACCTGTACCGGCAATCACAACAGCACAATCAGCACCTGTATTCGCGGCTATACTTGCAATGTGTATATCTGATGTTATATGACAAAAAGAATACGCTTGCGCCCATTTTAATAATCGTTCGCGTCCTGTAACATGGCTAAATCCAGCGCAACCTATACCGATTGACATATCGGTTACAGGCAAACCTAGCAAGTGCGACAGTCTAGCTAATACCTGGTCAAGGGCACTGATAACCTTAAGTGCATCCACACCTAGATTAACTGAAGGCGCGTGTGCTAGTGCTAACAGACGGCCATCAACAGAATACGCTGATGCCTGACAACGAGTGCCACCCACATCAATACCAATAAAAATAGTGTCTTTTTGAGTCACAAATTTGTATCCTGAGCAAATACACAGCAATTTTAGCAAGGTAAACCGTGCACGAAAACTCACGACAAGTTCAGCCTATTCCCTTATATTCAATGGGTTTACGTGTAATTGCAAGCGTGTTTATATTAAGCGCGTCCACAGTGAGTGTGGTAAATGCACAAATCATCATTGATGATGAGGCATTAAAGCAAGCCCAACCGGTTAGGTCTGCGGAACCTGAGCCCTCGACTCAAAAAAAATTAGCGGAGCAAACTCCGCCTCAACCTCCGACCAATGCTCCGCCAGCATTTACTTCTCCCATGGCTCCTAGTAAAGAAAGACCTGGACAATACACCCCACCATCCGATGCTTTTGTCGATTATTATTACGCGAATATGATGAATATCAAACCCTATTTACCGCAAAATTTACAACGCACCGAGCTGGGCTGTAGCGCATTAACAGCGCGAAATACCCAGCAGTATGCCGCATCAATCAGTACTGACTATAGTCAGCCTTATTGGGAAAATAGGGTTAAATCGGATTGGGATTTTTTTGCGACTCCCGCTCAAGATGGAAAAGTGCTAGTCATCGATTTTGGTCAAGTCACGGAACAAGGCCAAACACAATTAGGATATCGCTACCTTAGTAATGACAATTCATACGACACGCTATATGAACCTTGGTCATCGTCTAAAATTTTTGCCTACACCGGTGCGCTAGCCAAAGCACGTCAACAAGGTATGAGCGCGCATGCAATGGCGGGTGCCCATCGCATATCTGACTTAATTACGAGTATTAATACCTATGAGCCCAGTGCCAATGCAGATGGTAACTCAAATGCTATCGCCACTTATTTTGCCAATGTCGCTGGACGCGATTACTTAACGAGTTTATTTCATGATCGTTGGTTACTTTTACATAATCCATTGATTCGTTTTCGAGGTGCATACGGTCCTACCGCTTTTAAACCAACTGCACCGACATGGCTAAATTTAACCACTCAAGCCGTCGTCAGTATAGACAGTTTTGCTCAGGCTACAGAAGATCCAGGTTATCAGGGATATCGTTGTAAAACATGTGGATTAAATGGCAATAAGCCCATGACCACATTAGCTCAAGCCGAGTGGCTCAAACGTTTAGCTACCCATGATCGCGACCCGAGCACTGCTCACCCAAGGCTACAAACCATTGATATCCAAACCTTATTTTATGGTGAACAAGCTCATAGCCAGCAATCGCAAGATATAGGTGGGATGGCATTGGGGATCAGTCGGATTTTACATCAAGCGATTGCAGAAGCGATTGCCGGACAGCCCGTTAATAATCCAAAACGTATCTTGGATAATGCCACACAAGGGCAATGGCGTGTTTTTCAAAAAATTGGCTGGGGACCGAGTGAAACTCGAAATACTGGAGAGCATGTCGTCTTAGCCCATGTCTGTTTACCTTACTTTCAAGGCGGGCGTGAGTTTACTATCGCGGCACAAACCTCATATCCAGAGGCATTAGACCGGTCAGTCAACCATGCTGGCATTAAAATGCAACGGATGTTAGCCGCGACAATGACCCAGTTATTACAAGAATAATTAAAAATTTCAAAACTGGACTGTCTTTTTTTATATTTTACGCCACAATTATTATTAAGCGTAAATACACAAACTCAATAAGGAATGTTGAATGGCTTCTCAAAGTATTGCCGGAACAATTGGTAAAGTGTTCTTGGGGATTTTAGCGTTAATCATTATCGTTTATTTCTTTTTTGCTAACACTATAATCAAATCCATTGCAGAAAAAGAAATCGGTAATGCTCATGGTGCACAAGCTAATATAGCTGCAGTTGACCATACGTTGTTCCCAATCACTATCACCATTGACGGGATTGAACTAACCGATGCCCATGCGCCTAAATTTAATCAACTTCAAGTCGGTCAAGTCAAAGCTGACGTCGAGTTTATTCCCTTGTTGTCGCAAAAAATCATTTTAGATAATGTGCTGATCGATAAAGTCGCATTTAATCAACAACGCGCCGCAGAAGGTGAGGTATATCGTCAATCAGGCCCTAGCTTACAAGACATACTCGCTGGGCTGCCTAGCAAAGAAGATATTCCCACTAAGGATGAGTTATTAGCCCGTTCAGCACTACAAACGCCAGGAGCTGTCAAGTCAGCAAAAGAAACGAAAACTAAGTATATTGAACCTTTGCAAGCTAAAGCAGATACCTTGCCTACTAAAGCTGATATTCAGGCATACAAAACGCAATTTAATGCCCTGAAACAAACTAACTTTAAAGATCCTGCCGCACTGTTCAATGCAAAAGCACAATGGGATGACATTAAAGCCAAAATAAAAACTGATAAAGCCAAGTTCCAAGAGTTTAAAGCGTTAGCATCCAGTGCAAATACTGCTGTCAAAGCTAATATAGCATTATTGCAATCCGCCCCCAAAGCTGACTATCAATTATTACAAGGCGCAATTACTGGTGACAGTGATGCCTTAGCGCAGTTGACACAGATGGTGTTTGGCGCAAAAGCCCAACAATTTAATAAAACGCTGTTAATGCTCATCAATACTGTCACGCCGATGTTGGCACCAAAACCAGACACTCCAGTACCGCCCATAGATCTCAATGCCAAATACCCTAATTTGCTGGTCAAGCAAGCTCAAGTGAACCTCAATGTTGGCGCGGAGACCATTACCAGTCAGTGGAGCAACATTACAGATCAACATGTTATTACCAAAATCCCCACTACATTTGATGTTCAAGCTACTAATGGTCAATTATGGCAAGCACTCAACATGTCGGGCAATTTTGAAATTTTAAGTAATGGCATTAACGCTCAGCAACAATGGGATATAGCAGGGTTAATTTTAGATAATTTATCCGTAAGCGATGATCCGCGCTTGCAAGCATTAATTGAAACCGCCTCTTTATTTTCCAAAGGTTCGGTGACAATGAAAGAAAATGTTATTTCTGGTGCCGCTGATTTTATTTTTGATAAATTAAAACTCCAAGCACAAGGTAATGATGAATACACCAAAATCATTGCTCAAACCTTATCTACATTAGACTCATTGGCAGTGACATCTAAATACTCTGGCGATGTATTTGCACCGGTATTTTCCCTCAAATCAGATCTTGATAATCGTTTAGGCAAAGCATTAGTCAATGGGATTTTAGCTGACCAAGCAGGCCCGTTAGCAGAACTGCGTCAATCCTTACAAGCACAAGCAGCTGAAGGACTTGGGATCTCAAATAGCGAGTTAGGCCAAGTCACGAATTTATTGCAATTAGCAAACGGTGATTTGACCGATCTTGAAGGTCTATTGAGTAGTGAACTGGGAGGTTCTGAGCAAATAAAAGATAAGCTTTTAAACAAACTTAAAGGCAAGCTCTTCTCAGACTAGGAAAATGCTGCTAAACCCTTTACAATACCTCGCATGAATGGGGGGATTGTTGTGTGGCAAAATAAAATTATTTTAGTGATATTAGTATCACTACTTTTTGCGTTGCAATATCGCTTATGGTTTGGCAAACGCAGTATTCCTGATTACTTAGCATTACAACAAGAAGTTGAGCAAAGACAAAAACAAAATGCCAACTTGCTACAACGAAATAAACTCCTCGCAGCAGACATAAATGATCTCAAAATAGGCTTAGACGCAATCGAAGAACGTGCGCGAAATGAGTTAGGGTTAATTAAAGAAGGCGAAACGTTTTATCGGATTATCCCCAAGACGACTGATTAATTATAACCATACTAAAACTATGCTAAGACTATGTTAACAAACGATGTTTCTCCTATTACCGTTATCGTGCCAGCAGCAGGCATTGGTTCTCGTATGGCTGCAGCTACCGCCAAACAATATTTAACGCTTGGGCAGAAAACCGTCATAGCCCATACTTTGGAATTGTTAGTTAACCACCCTCGTATCGCTTCAGTTATTGTTGCATTACATCCACAAGATCAACAATTTCCCCAACTATCTATTGCAAACCATCCCAAAATATCTTGTGTAAACGGTGGTGCGGAGCGAGTAGATTCAGTCTTAAATGGGTTAGCAACTTTAGGTGAAAATCAATGGGTAATGGTGCATGATGCAGCTAGACCTTGTCTGACTCATGAGGACATCAATAAGCTCTTAGCCACTATTGATGAACTATCGGTTAATGGCGCAACTGTTGATGGCGCAATTTTAGCTAAACCCGCGATTGATACGATGAAACAAACAGAACTTGGCTCACACACTATTGGCACAACCGTAGATCGTGAAACGTTATGGCATGCGTTAACTCCTCAGTTATTTAACTCTCAAGTGTTACAGGATGCTATCGAGCGAGCACAACAACAAAACCTGACAATCACGGATGAAGCCTCCGCGATGGAACATGCCGGTTATCACGTTAAACTCGTGCAAGGGCATGCCAGCAATATTAAGATAACAATGCCCGAGGATCTCGCTTTGGCAGAATTTTATTTAACCCAACAAGGTCGATTGTCATGAATATTCGAATAGGTCATGGGTTTGATGTGCATAAGTTTGGTGGCACCGACCCACTTATTTTAGCGGGTCAAACGATTCCTTATGATTGCGGACTGATTGCCCATTCAGATGGCGATGTCGTGCTGCATGCATTATGTGATGCCTTACTAGGTGCAGTCGCGTTAGGCGATATAGGTAAACATTTTCCCGATACCGATCCAGCATTCAAAGGCGCTGATAGCTCTGCATTATTGCTGCATGTTTACACCTTGGTAAAGCAAAAAGGTTATAGCATTGGCAATGCCGATATTACGATTGTGGCCCAAGCTCCAAAAATGGCACCGCACATTGATAATATGCGCGCACATATTGCAGATGTGCTTAGTACGTCTATTGACAATATTAATGTTAAAGCGACAACAACCGAACGCCTTGGTTATACAGGTCGAAAAGAAGGCATAGCAACCCATGCGGTTGTGATAGTGCAAAAAACAACGGATATATTCCAATAATGAGCCTCCTAAAAGATAGCCTAAGCTTTCCCTCGTACCCCGATCTCAACTTTGCTTATCAATACACACTGCCAACGGCGACGGCAGCATTTAAACGTGAATTAAGTGATTTTAAAGTCAATGAAGTCTTAGGATTTACGCCCACTGGTGCAGGAGAGCATATTTTTGTGCAAGTGGAGAAAACCGGATTAAATACCGCGTATGTTGCTGAACAATTTGCCAGTTTCACGCAGTTGCCTTTGAGAAATGTTACCTATGCAGGGCGCAAAGATAAGTTTTCCACATCGACACAATGGTTTGGTATTCACTGTCCCGGCAAAAAAGCGTTTGCTTGGGATGAGTTTACGCTAGGTGGCGTTAAGATCTTGCAAGTCACGCGTCACGATAAAAAACTTCGTACCGGAGTGTTAAAACACAATCAATTTATCATCAAGTTGCGAGAAGTCAGTGATATTCAAGCAATTATAGATAAATTAGCAGCGATAGAAAAAACTGGTGTACCTAATTATTATGGTCAACAGCGCTTTGGTGAAGTCCGTTTTTTAGATGAACAACAACAGCAACAAACCAAAGTCGGTGGCAATTTAATCCTTGCCGAGCAGTTATTTACTGGTGGAAAGATAAAAAACCGTAACAAACGCTCAGTAGCAATATCGGCGTTACGCAGCTGGTTATTTAACGTCTGTGTGTCACAACGTATCCAATCTGGCACTGAACAAACCATTCTAGCCGGAGATGTCGTGATGCTGACCGGTAGCAATAGTTATTTTATTGCACAGCATGATGAATTAGCATCATTGCAACAACGCTTTAACGAACATGATGTCGACTTGTCTGCACCGCTATGGGGTCAAGGTACTTTAGCTGCGCAAGATGTTGCGTTGGCATTGGAATCGCAATTAGCCATATCGTATCCGCAAATCTGTGAATCATTAGCCTTGCTCGGTCTTAAACAAGAACGTCGAGCACTGCATTTGTTACCACAAGACATCACCACACAGATCATCGATGATACGACATTAACTATCAGTTTTACGTTACCCGTTGGCTGTTTTGCAACATCCGTCTTGCGCGAATGCTGCATAACTCATACATAAAGCATACATAAGGCACACGCAGGGTATACATGAAACATACATAACATATCGGACATATTATTATCTGGTTGGACGCGTAAACTCTATACAAGGACCATTGTGAATATATTACTCAGTAACGACGACAGTGCATTTGCCGCAGGTATACAGGTGTTATACCAAGCTTTGTCGACCCGCCATAATGTGACAGTGATAGCACCAGACCGTAATTGTTCAGGTGCTAGTAACGCGTTGTCTTTGCACCAACCATTACGCTTAACGCAACTTGAAAATGGGTTTTACTCGGTCAATGGTACCCCCTCTGATTGTGTACAATTAGGCGTCAATACGCATCAATTTCCTCAACCTGATATTGTTATTTCGGGAATCAATCATGGTCCTAATTTAGGTGATGATGTGATTTATTCGGGTACAGTGGCAGCGGCAACTGAAGGACGGCATTTAGGTTTTCCAGCACTTGCAGTGTCAATGGATGGTCATGAAGATTGGCAGTTTGAAACGGCTGGTAAAGTGCTATTAGCATTACTCGATAAGTTATCATCACTGCCCCTCAATGCTCACCAAATTTTAAATATCAACATACCCAATGTCGCCTATGACGAACTTAATGGCTGGGCAATTACTCGATTAGGTTCGCGACATAAAGCCGAAAACATGGTTAAAACCCAAGATCCGTTTGGACGTGATATTTTTTGGTATGGACGTTTAGGTCCAGAACAAGATGCCGGTGCAGGGACGGATTTTTATGCGTTAAACCAACGCCAAGTATCAATCACACCGATCAGTATCGATATGACTGACCATCAAGGATTGAATACATTAACACAATGGCTTGATGCCACTCAGCCCAAGACGTAATTTAGGTAGCATACCGATGTTAAGAAAAGCAGTACAACTAATCGATAGTATCCGCGAGTTAGGGGTCGACGATGAGCAGGTATTAAATGTGATGGGCAATATTGACCGCACGTTATTTTTGCCTCCGACACTATCGCATAAAGCATTTGAAAACAATGCCTTACCCATTGGTCAAGGGCAAACATTATCACAACCTTATACTGTAGCCCGAATGAGCGCGATTTTACGCCAACACATGCTCAATCAGGACATAGAAGCACCTCAAATCCTTGAAATAGGAACTGGCTCGGGTTTTCAAACCGCAGTGCTGACGCAATTATTTACTCATGTGTTTAGTATCGAACGCATTAAAGCACTGCAATTTCAAGCTAGGCGACGCTTGCAACATCTTGATTGTTACAACTTTTCACTGAAACATGGCGATGGATGGCAGGGTTGGTCAGCTAAAGGTCCATTTGACGGCATTATTGTTACCGCTGCGGCTGCTACACTTCCCGAAAAACTGCTCACACAGCTGTCAGACCGAGGCTGTTTGTTAATTCCCGTTGGCGAAACCGAACAACAGTTATATTTGTATCAACGTGACGGTGATACCTTTACCCATCAAATTATTGAAACAGTGAAATTTGTACCACTTGTTCCTGGAGATCTTCTGTGAAATTATTTACTTATTTATACGACACCTGTCTACATTGGGCTAAACACCCTCACGCAGAAAAATATTTAGCGGGATTGAGTTTTTCTGAATCGGTGATTTTTCCGATCCCACCAGATGTCATGCTTGCACCCATGGCGCTAGCCAAACCAGAAAAAGCGTGGTGGTATGCATTTATCTGTACCCTAGCATCGGTACTTGGAGGCATGGCTGGCTACCTCTTAGGGTACTTAGCATTTGATTCATTAATCGCGCCGATTATTGCTAGTATGGGTTATGAAAATAAACTAGCAATAGCAACGACATGGTTTGAAGCATACGGCGTGTGGGTGGTATTTATCGCAGGCTTCTCTCCTATTCCGTATAAAGTTTTCACTATTAGTGCAGGTGTTTTAGGGATGTTGTTTGTGCCTTTTATCATAGCGTCATTTATTGGGCGCGGTTGTCGTTTTTTCTTAGTTTCGGCATTAATGTACTGGGGTGGATCTCGAATGGAAGCTAAATTACGTCAATATGTCGAAGTATTGGGTTGGGCAGTCGTTATTTTTGCCGTTATCGCTTACTTACTTGTAAGATAAGACCGATAGTATGTTGTTAATATCTCTTAAAATGCGTCGCTTTTGTTGCCTTATGGCAGCCATTAGTAGTCTGATTTTAGTCACTGGATGTGCAGGCAGAACTGCACCTGCACCGGTGATAAAAATCAATACTCAAGTACAAGAAACCAGTCCTTGGGATAATGCTGATACACACCAAGTGCAAGAAGGTGAAACCCTGTATGGGATTGCTTGGTTGTATGGTTTGGATTATCAAATGTTAGCGCAAAACAATGGCCTCAAAGAGCCATATGCTATTGGAGTAGGACAGAAGCTTAATTTAGTCAAGAAAAGCGTTAAACAAGCACCCATTGTAGCCGATACAAAAGATACAACTGCGAAGCCTCCTAGCAGAAAGACAGTTGCACAGAATAATAAGTCGGTGTATCGTAGTAAACATAAATCAGAGACTAAAAAGGTATCTGAATCTATACTACCTCAACGTGTAAAACGTTGGGTTTGGCCGACAAAAGGAACTATTGTTGGTACGTTTTCAACCGCTGAAGCGGGTATCAAAGGCATAGAAATTGCAAATGCCATAGGTACACCGGTCGTCTCAGCAGCCGAGGGTAAAGTCGTTTATAGCGGTAACGCCCTTAGAGGTTATGGAAACCTGGTTATCATTAAGCATACGGACCATTTTTTGAGTGCGTATGCACATAATAATAAAATATTAGTTCAAGAACGGGATATTGTCCAAGCTGGACAGCCAATTGCCGTAATGGGTGACTCGGGAACTAATAGTGCAAAACTCAGATTTGAGATCCGCTACAACGGGAAATCTCTTGATCCACTGAAATATTTGCCCAAACAATAATAATAAAAAAATATAGAAGTTAGGAGGAGAAGTATAACCGTTCCGTTTTAGACAGGAGAAGTTCTAATGGGTCAAAAAAAAGATGAAGTCGTAGCACTCGATGCTGCCCCACACATATCCAATCATGATGCTAAAGTCGATGCGCCGTCACGTGACAATGTGATTAAAACGCAAGGTCTCACGCAACAGCGTCGTGCCAATAAAAACACGATTAGTGCAATTGATAACAGTTCATCTAATGAATTAAACAACAACGATTTATATCCAGACGAAGAAGAAGCAACAGCTGAAACTGACGTATTCGATGATTTTAATGTTGCTGAAGATGTCCAAAAAAACTTAGATGCAACCCAATTATATTTAGGTGAAATCGGCTTTTCCCCCTTACTGAGTGCCGAAGAAGAAGTCCTCTATGCCCGCAAAGCCTTAAAAGGCGATGAACGTGCCCGTGAGCGCATGATTGTCAGTAACTTACGCTTGGTGGTCAAAATAGCACGTCGCTATAAAAACCGCGGTTTAGCACTGCTTGACCTGATCGAAGAAGGAAATTTGGGCTTGATCCGTGCGGTTGAAAAATTTGATCCTGAACGTGGATTTCGCTTCTCAACCTATGCTACTTGGTGGATCAGACAGACCATCGAACGCGCGATCATGAATCAAACGCGTACCATTCGCTTACCTATCCATGTAGTCAAAGAACTCAATGTATATTTGCGTACCGCACGTAAATTATCACAAGAATTAGACCATGAACCTACCGCTGAAGAAATCGCAGAAGCGCTGGATATTCCAACCGAAGATGTGACTAAAATGCTGCGCTTGAACGAACGCATCACATCTGTCGATACTTCTGCAGGGCCTGATAGTGATGGCAAAGCGATGCTTGATGTAATTGCGGATGAAAACAGTTTTGGCCCAGAAGAAGAAGTACAAGATAACGATATCAAATCGAGTATTGTGCGCTGGTTACAAGAGCTCAATCCCAAACAAAGAGAAGTGCTTGCTCGTCGTTTTGGATTAATGGGCTATGAACCCTCTACGCTTGAAGATGTAGGTGCTGAAATTGGCTTAACCCGAGAGCGAGTGCGTCAAATTCAAGTAGAAGCACTGCGTCGTCTAAAAGATATGCTAGGTCATCAAGGCCTCAGTCTAGAAGCAATTTTTACACAAATCGAAAACTAGTCTTATTTACCCGACCCGCCCATACAATTGGGCGAGGTGGGTATGACATCTACACTCTCCCATTTCTCTGGCGTATAAGTATGAATGGCTAATGCGTGAATATCATTCGCTAACTCATCTTCTAAAACATTGTTTACCATACGGTGACAAGCGATTAAGCGCTTACCATCAAATTCATCACTCACGATAGTCACTTTGAAATGACTTTCTGAACCAGGCGCAACGTTATGCATGTGGCTTTCATTTTCAACATATAAAGCCAGCGGGTTAAATGCTGCGGTAAGTTTATCAATCAGCTGTTGGTGGATTGTCATAATATTCCTATTTTTTATATTGTTGAGCGTATATGCCTAAACGTCAGGTTAATTCTATCATCAATCGCACGCTTTGTTTTATTGATCCCATGTTGCCAATACTGCTGTGTATCTCCTCGCATGACAAGCAAGCTGCCATGCGCTAATGGGATTTCATGTTTAGTGCCTAATTGCTTATGTTTGAATATAAACTTGCGTGGCTCGCCTAAGGTAACTGATGCAATCACAGGTTGTGAGCCCAGTTCAGGTTCATCATCACTGTGCATCCCCATACTATCTTGGCCATCTCGATACCAATTAGCTAACACTGAATTAAAAGCGTGTCCGGTTTCTTGTTGGCAATACGCTTTGATCTTGAGCACCGGCTCTGCCCACGCTAGCGGCGTCATCAGTAACCCAGAGTATGTATAAGTCGCGTCAGGATCGCCCATCCAACATTGTAAGCGAGGGATTTTTACGTCACGGCCATAAATTCTGATATAATCTTGTGACCAGGACAGGTTCTGTTTCAGTTGCGCAAAAAATACATCCGCGTCATTGATACCTAGCCAGTTAGGGTAATATTGTACATCCGCATCAAGCATGTCGATTTGTGGTGTATCAAATAATTGCATAACAACCTATTACGTATTGAGAAAATTTTGAACATTGATTTTACCCATGCCCGAGGCGCACACCAACTGGTTCGCTATCCAGAAGAACACCAGCATAAATCACTACAAGCATGGGATGCTGCTGACGAATATATCATATCCTATGTGCAAAATAATCATGCGGCATTACTTGAGTCGATTACCCAAGCGCAACGTGTGGCAATCTTTAATGACGATTTTGGTGCGTTGACTTGCGCATTTCATCAATTTAATCCCGTCCACATTAGTGATTCTCATGTATCACAACTTGGTTGCCGTAATAACCTATTTAAAAATGAATTAGACGTCGATAGCGTTGAATTTATCGCTAGCACTGATGCATTACCTTTCCAATTTGATTTGGTTTTCATGCAGCTCCCAAAAAATCTAGCATTGTTAGAATATCAGTTACATCAACTGCGCCAATGTGTGCATACTGATACCGTCATTATTGCAGGTGGAAAACTCCCCGCAGTCACTAAAAATGTACAGCAATTATTCAACCAAATTGTAGGTCCTTGTCATACGTCATTAGCCGTTAAAAAATCTCGCTTAGTCATTGGCACTTATGATGCTGAGCTAACCCCGCCAGAGCATATTGAATGGAATTCATGGGACATTACCAAGCCGGATTTAACCTTAAGTCATCTTCCAAATGTGTTTTCGCGTCTGCATTTAGATATTGGTGCACGTTTTTTGATGCAACATCTGCCGCCGGTCGGTGGTGAACACGTTGTCGATTTAGGTTGTGGTAATGGCGTCATTGGCTGTAGCGTATTAGCTGAAGCACCCAATGCTAGAGTTACCTTCGTCGATGAGTCTTACATGGCTGTCGCCAGTGCTAAACGAAATGTCCAAGAAAACTTCCCTGAACAGTTATCTCAGTGTGATTTTATCGTGGCTAATGGGCTGAAAAATGTCGATGTGTCACATGTTGATCTCGTTCTTTGTAACCCACCATTTCACCAACAAAACGCAGTGACCGATCATATCGCATGGCAAATGTTCAAAGATGCTAAATTTGTACTGCGCCACGGCGGCGAACTTAGGATCATTGGCAATCGTCATTTGCCCTATGGCAATATGTTGCAAAAACGCTTTGGTGGTTTTACTGTAATCGCAACGAATGCTAAATTTAGTATTTTATCGACGTATAAAAGCTCAAAATAAACCAAATTAGTTGCAGCGCAACGACTAACTTTTAGGGAAAGGATCATGCATTACTCGATTAAATCACTGCTTACAACGATTTGGTTGTTGTGTGCCTGTGCAATGTTAATTAGCGCCACTAGCGTAGACGCGGCAGCTAAGGCGCAAGCGACAAAAGACGGCTCACAAATCCAACCTGATAACTATTACCCTAAAGTAAAACTGGTTACCTCAATGGGCGAGTTTGTCGTTGAACTAGATCGTCGTAAAGCACCAATAACCGTGAATAATTTTTTGAAATATGTGGATTTGCGCAGTTATGAAGATACCATTTTTCACCGCGTGATCCCTGGGTTTGTAGTGCAAGGCGGCGGTTACACCGCTGAGTTTGAACCTAAACCTTCTCTTGGTACTATTTTTAATGAATCTGGAAACGGTCTCAAAAACGAAACTTACACCATCGCAATGGCACGTCAAACTGATCCCCATTCTGCCACGCGTCAATTTTATTTTAATATGCGTGATACACCATCATTAGATCCAGGCCGTAATTGGGGCTATACGGTCTTTGGTTATGTCTCTGAAGGTAGTGAGGTATTGGATGCGATCAGTGAAGTAGAAACTCAATACAGCATGAATTTGCGTGCACCAGATGTACCTATCGAGCCGGTCTTGTTACTTAAAGCGCAAATATTACCCGAAGTGGTGTTTAACTAATTTGTTATTAGTGGAGTGTTATTTGCAAATAGGGGAAAATAGCCGCTATTAGGCTTTTAGCAATTATGCTCTGAGGCATTAGCCATTAAGCTCTAGGCAATGGAAATGCCAAAGTATCTTCAATTGAATCCAAATTTTCAGCGAGCATAAACAAACGATCAACCCCTAGTGCAACACCCGCACATTCTGGTAAACCATGGGTTAATGCAGCAATCAATCGTGGATCAGGGACGACTTGCACTGCCCCCTCGGCCTCACGAATTACATTATCCGCAGCAAAACGCCGGGATTGCTCTTGTGCATCGGTTAATTCCCAATAGCCATTGGCTAGCTCTATGCCTTTAAAATACACTTCAAAACGATGTGCATAACGCGGATCAGCCGAGCTAATTTTGGCAAGTGCAGCTTGTGATGCAGGAAAATCAATAATAAAACACGGACGTTCTTTTCCTATTTTCGGTTCGATGTGGATGTTAAATAACAGTTGCAACACATGATCACGGGATGCTTGCTGGATATCATAATGAAAGTCCATCGCTAGCGCAGTGATTAACTCATCGTGCGATGCCGTATTAATGTCCAAATCAACATAATGCAAAAATGCCGCGTGATAACTCAGATACTCAGCACTTGCCACAGACAGCACATCCATCAATAGCTCGTCAATCTCATGCATCAGTGCGCGATCGTCAAAGCCAATGCGATACCACTCTAGCATAGTAAATTCAGGATTATGCTGGCGCCCTGCCCCTTCATGTCGAAACGCTTTTCCCAAATAATAAATACAGCCAGAACCGCTAGCTAACATGCGTTTCATCGCATATTCAGGGGAGGTTTGTAAGTATAAAGATGTAGAGGTTTGACCTAGGGTTAACTGAGTCACAAAATTATCGAGGTAAGGATCAGTAACACCGTTATGGCTTAGTACTGGCACATCGACTTCGGTGACGTTTTTGTTGGTAAAAAAGGCCCGGATACGAGCCAATAGTTGCGCGCGAAGGCGCAAATTAGTCGGTGTGATTTGCATCTGCCAAACAGGCGTTTCTGCTATCTGACACCGACTATTTTTCATTGTTGATAATGCTTATTTGCTAGCGCGAGAAACGTATTCGCCACTGCGCGTATCAACTTTGATCACTTCACCCGTTTGGATAAATAGTGGCACACGAACTACCGCGCCCGTTGCTAAAGTAGCAGGCTTACCACCAGTACCCGCAGTATCACCTTTAAGGCCTGGATCAGTTTCAGTGATCTCTAGTTCTACGAAGTTTTGCGGAGTAACAACAATCGGTGTGCCGTTCCACAATGTGATCGTAAATAAATCATTCTCAACTAACCATTTAACGGTATCACCAAGTGCTTTTTCATCAGCAGCAACTTGCTCAAACGTTTCGTTATTCATAAAATGCCAAAACTCACCATCGTTATATAAATACGATAGTTCAGTATCCATTACGTCAGCGCCTTCGACAGACTCACCAGAACGGAACGTTTTTTCTAGGACTTTACCCGAAACTAATTTACGAATTTTAACGCGGTTGAAAGCCTGACCTTTACCTGGTTTAACATATTCGTTTTCTAAAATGTTACATGGTTCGCCATCAAGCATAACTTTTAGTCCTGCTTTGAACTCATTGGTGCTAAAATTCGCCATAATTCCTCTAATCTCACTAAATGATTGGTTTAACGGTGCACAATATACACAAAAACATAAACAAAAAACAGAACCCTGTAGACCCAAACTGGCAAAAAGAATTAGCAAATAGCTTTAATTCACCAGAATCATTGCTCACCTACCTTGGATTTGATGCTCAAGCATTTACCAAAGACAACCAAGCACGTGATTTGTTTGCGCTGCGTGTACCGCGTTTTTTTGCTGATTTAATGACTCCGAACGATATCGATGATCCTCTACTTAAACAGGTAATGCCCGTTGCAGATGAGTTTATTGTTGATCCTGATTTTTCGACTGACCCATTAGAGGAACAGCAAAGCTCCGAGCAAGGTATGTTGCATAAATATCATAACCGGGTATTGCTAATGGTGCGTGGCGGCTGTGCGGTCAACTGTCGTTACTGCTTTCGTCGACACTTTCCCTATGGCGATCACCATAATAATAAAGCCGATTGGTTAGAGGTGTTCAAACAAATTGGCTCTGACCCCAATATTGATGAAGTTATTCTTTCTGGTGGTGATCCTTTGATGGCGAATGATGACTACTTGAGCTGGATGCTGCAACAAATAAACCTAATACCTAACGTTAAACGAGTGCGCATTCATTCTCGCCTGCCTGTCGTGTTGCCCTATCGTATCACTGAACAATTTGTTCAGCTGTGTCACCAAGCACAACAGCAAATCATTATGGTATTGCACATTAATCATCCACAAGAGATTTCTGTTGAGTTAGCAGACAAGGTTGAGTTACTTATTCAAGCTGGGGTGAGCGTGTTAAACCAAGCGGTCATGTTGCGCGGGATAAATGACTCAAGTGATACTCAAATAGCATTAAACGAGGCGTTGTTTAGCAATCGTATCCAACCATACTATTTGCATTTATTTGATAGAGTACAAGGTGCTGCACACTTTGCTATTTCGGATGAACGCGCTGTTGCCATTATGCAAGATGTCATCGCCAAACAATCTGGGTATATGGTACCGAAATTAGTCCGCGAAATTGGTGGTGAAGCGAGTAAAACGCCGGTAGATTTAGGGCTATATGATTCTGCTAACTAACATAGAGTAGATTACACATACACATCTATGTAGTTTCCCGACGAAGTCGCAAAATCTGGAATAACATTTGCTAATTTGGCGCTCTCACCCACCCCTTGGATCAGAGTGATGGCCTGTTGCCCTTGTTGGGCAATTTGATCATTCGACATCTTTGCCGCCTTGACATCCAACTGGGCTTGGATACTTGGAGATACCGCTTGAGAATCAATGTTCATTTTCTATCCTATCAACGCCGCATAAAAAATCATGTATCAATTTAACGGCAATCTTGTGATAAACTTTACTCATATTTTTAGAAATTTAGTAATTATTATATGCAAAACGTTCTCGACAAACTAAAAGACAACCTTCAACTCATTTATCGTAAATCCATCGATGCCGATGCAGCTTTAAATCAACTGCAACAACAGGGCAAAGGTAAGTTCGCGACGATTTTCGCTGACAACAGTCCATTCACGACCCGCGCAAAACGCTTTGAACCTTATGTACAAGAAGTTGCAGCGAACATGGATACCTTTTTGGCACATGATTTTAATGCGGTTGCGGTAAGTGATTTGCAACCAGAATTGGTTGTGATTGTGCAACAAATCGAGGCGCTGCTATCTACCTTGACACAATTTAAGGCTACGTTGTAATTGTAACCCGACACCTGCTCCTCTAATTTTAGCTTCTTGATAGGATCTCTATGCTAATTAGAATGGTACTATTAAAATTGGTATAAAGGTAAGCGCGCCACACGACCTTTGATTTCGTCTATCATCGCTTGGTACTCAGGTGAATCGACTGTTTTGAAGGTCTGTTTAAACGCATCGGTTTTCAGGCCCTCAGGTAAATCCATAACTTGAGGAAAAAACACTGACTCATTACTCGCAATCGACAAATTACTTTGTCCAGCTTTAGCCGTATCAGGATCAGTCAGATAATCCGCAAACTTGACGCCCGCCTTATCTGCTGCCAAATCCACAAAGCTATAACCACTGCCACTGACTACTCTATCCATTAATTCTTTGAACTCGCCAATTGCGACGGTCACGCCTTGATCTGAAAGTAATTTTATCGCTGCAGAAAAAATAAAGTGTTGCGATAGATCTGTGCGCTTAGCAAGCTTCGGCATAAAGTCACCATACAACACATCTTTGGCTAATGGAGGCGCTAGTCCCACAAAATTCGCAAAACGTGAGCTACCGGCATAGATTGCCAAAGCAAGGATCGCTGCCTCATTTTCTAAGTGTGCCGTATCTGGCTGACTTTGGATCTGAGCTTCAAGCATCAACTCCCGAATATATGCCGACAATGACGTATTATTCGATTTAGGGATGCTTTGAACATTCATCAAAAAGCCAAGATAATAACTGATACGGATCTCTAAGCTATTATCCCCACCAAAATCAATCCGTTCCCTGACTAATTTCAATTCCGTTAAGAAGTCATGCATCGGCAGCACAGAAACCATCGCTTGGCGTTGACTGAACGCAAGTGTGTCAATTTGTGTTTGCGCTTGAGATGCAATTTGACTATCCGTGTAGGTATTTACCATCCAGCTGATTAACTTTAATAGCACATTACCAGGTAGAGGGATGCGACCGACCGACAGATGGGTAATATCAATATCTTGGCTACTTGCAAGCTGCATCGAAATATTGACATAACGGGGAATAAACCACTTTTCTAGCAAAATACTCATGTGCATTTCACCGCCATATTGAGTGAAATCTATTGTACCGTTAAATTTAGGCATCGCGCGTTGCATAAAGCCGAGTAAGCTTTGTGCCTGTGCTTGGCTAACGGCAACATTATGACCGACATGACGCTCTTTAAATATTTTCGACAAGTCGTAAATCAGATCATTGACACTTTGAGCTTGATCAACTTGCTGCGCTGAAGACACGGATACTCGTGGATGTTCTTGTAACACTAAAAAATGTACACACAATAACGTAACCGCAACAAATGTAGCTAACTTAACTAAAAAAGACATAAGGGTATTAATAAGGACCATTCACTATAGCGGTATTACTAAGCCTAGTTTGCCATACTTGGCTCGCTTTGACATAATAAATTACATCTCCTATGACCACTGCACGGTCTTCCCATGCGCCATAATACTGATTCAGTGTATTAGGTGTCGTCACCCTTAACTCATTTGTCATACTTGCATTACCAGTAAGATCGACTTGAAACAGTTCCAAACGATTGTCTTCTCCCCACACATCATCAGTCATAGTCCAGCTTTGCATCGGCATCGCAAACAAAAACTCGGTGTCAGATTGTGGTAAATACGTCAGCGCATGATAATCAAACTCAGCTGGCGAATAGCCATTTGCAAAAATATATTCGTCGACAATACGCGGTGTACCAGAGACATCAAATAACGCCACTTTTGCACCAAACTCATCGGCACCTGACAATGCAGGCGGCTGGTCAAATCCACCTACAGGGACATTTTGACCAATCCCTAAAATGAAATTATCATTGATCGGATGCAGGTACGATGAATAGCCTGGCATCTCTATTTCGCCAGTTACCACCGGCAAAATGGGATTGGACACATCAATCACATACAACGGATCGATTTGCTCAAATGTGACCATGTAGGCATTATCTCCGAAATAGCGTACCGCTCTGATATCTTCATTAGGTTTGCCTAGTTCATTAGGTGCATTATCATTCGGCAGTGAAGCAACCACACTAAGCTGATTATTTTGTGCGGTTAGCGAGACAACATGCAATTCGTGATCAAAACGATCTGCCGGATCGTTCATAAATTTAGTGGTTACCGCGCGCAAATGGCTATCATTAGCACTTAAGCGTAAATTAGGTAACGACCAGCCTAACGTGCCAGCTAACTCAACCGTTCCATTATATGTAAATTGTTCAGTTACTAGCGCAAAATGATGCACGACAGTGTGTTGATTTAGCATTTCACCCACATCATTATATTCGGTTGTATTACCATGCACAAAAACTGCATCAGTGGTGACATATACGTCGTCATATTGTCCGTTGATACATTTTATTGAACGCTGGGTTGGATCCTCTAAGTCGATCATCGTTAAGATAATCATCCCAAGCGTACTATCAAGTGTTGTCGCATTTTCTGGAATATAACAATCTTGTGGTAAAAATAACGGTTGACTCGCTGAGACTGATTCAGGATCAGTGCTAAGTGTCATTGTTGGAATTAAGTCATTTATTGGTGTTTCTTGGATTGTGTTATAACCGGCGAGCCTTTGTGCGTCGCTATTACCCAAGCCATTAAAATTTGTAATCTGGGGCATATATGAGCTTACCAACAATAATTGATTATCGATACGCTTGGAACTAACCAAGTATCCATCGATTGTTATCTGATTGGTCAAGACTGGTTCAGCTGGGTTGTTCATCGCAAATAACTCAACCATAAACTGACTCTGACCACCCCACCAAATACTATTGTTAGAGAGATAATCATTGCCTCCGTAGCCCTCTCCTAAGACCACTAATTGATCATCATGCAAGTACATTCCGCGTAAATAGGTATAATTCATCGCGTTATTTTTTAACACAACAATAGCGGCTTGTTCCTGTAAGCTATCGTCAGGTTGTTTAGCTAAAATACGAATCTGTGTGTCCATCTGCTGCACTGTCGGCATCGGTGATAATGCATCAACATTTGGCAGTTTGGCATTAGTGATAGCCTGAATGTTTCGCTCAACTACATACAAGTATTGACCATCAAATTTCATAATATCCATTTCGTCTACACCGATTTCTTGCGTGATCGTTTGCGAAAAAGACTCACTACTAGGCGTCGCCAAGCTATCGGATTGGCTAATAGACGGAGAAGTCGGCGTGTTAACCCTTGCATTGTTATCATAATTGGAAAAGATGCCATTTTTAACTGATTGCGAAAATGATTCAGTATTTGCTGGCTTCAATTTAGCAGCGCTAATTTTAGGCGGAACGATTTGAGGTACACTAGGTTCAATGGTTTCATCAATAATAGGTGGTACTGGACTCGTTGTGCTGCCACCGCACCCTATCAGGATCAATGAACAAAATGTTAGCGCCACGTATTGATTCATTGTTCTATATTTGGTCACTTGTAAATCCTTCTCGCAATTATCTTTCGCTTAATGATATCTTGAATGCTTAGTTACACATACATAATTTACTACTATACTCAATTATAATTCATTTAAATCTGAACATTAGAGATTAAATTATATACTTTATTGTTGCTTTGGGGAGTTAATGTGTTGTCTTGTATCAAAAATATACTATGTTGTGTAGGTTTACTTTTTGCGTTTTCGACAGTAGCTGCGACAGGATCCGCTGCAGAATTAACGACTGCCCCCAAAAAAAATATCCGTATGAATATCTTTATTTTAGAAACGATGGAGTTGCCATTAATTCAACAATCCAGTGAGGTGTTTCAAGCTGAGCTTTCCCAGCTCATGCCTAATGTTGATTTCAATTTTATTACCGCGAATGCTCAAGGTAGCATGGACAAAGCGACTTCGTTAATTACGCAACAATTAACCAATGGGCCGCCATTATCACTGATACTGAGTATTGCTACCGTCGCCACTAAAGCACTAGTTGCAACTGCCGAATTACATAATATTCCAATGCAATTTATGGTGGTTAGCGATCCCGTTGCGGCTGGAGTAGTCGATGCGATGGAGCAAACTAGCACATTAAACATAACAGGGATCGCACACGTCATTGCGACCAAAACCAAATTACACTTATTATCTCAAATGACCACTACTCCATTACGTATTGGATTAATATATTCAGATTACCCTTCGTCCATGTTAGCGCATAAGGAAATTACCCGTGCAGCACTAGATTTCCCTCAATTTACTTTCATTCCAATTAAATTTAAATTAGCTACTGGTCAAGGCGCTCAAACCACAAACCAATCCCGTATCGTGACACAGTTACAGCGCTTTCGCGATAAGATAGATGTATTATGGATTGCAGTTGGGCCTGCCGCCCACGATCTTGAACTATATGATGTGATTCAAAATTCGGTTCTGACCCCATTTATATTTTCAGAAGACGAGCGTGTCGTCGCACAAGGCGCTATGTTAGGGGTAATGTGTGATGAATATATCATAGGTCGTTCTACAGCGATTATTTCCCATAAAATTTTGCAAGGAATGCCTCCAAATGCTTATCCCATTAGTCAATCTAAACGCTTTATTGTCGCCTTGAATGTCACTACCGCCTTAGATTTGAATATTGTATTTCCATCATCAGTGCTTAGTTTAGCTAAAAACCATGTTTACCATTAATACAAGGATGTTGTTGTGCGCTTAACCCAAAAGCTACTTTTACTATTTGTTCCAATATTGATAGTGACTATCTCTTCTTTGGGGTTTTTATCTTATTATCTAGCCAAACAACACACCCAAGAACGAGAAATATATTTACTGGAAATGCTCACTCGTCAAGTTACCCAATCCATTGTAAAAGATAGGGTAGAGCTACTCATTCAATCTGGATTAGCTGAAATCGAATCCTTCAAAACGGCGTATCAAAATGAAGTGTTTACAGAGCTCACCAAGTTGCAGCAAGAAACCGGTAAATCATTTCATATCGTTCACCAACCATCAGGAAAATTAGTTTATACCTCCACCCCCTCAACAATCGCATCCTCTTTAACCAATATCTATTGGCCTAAAGATAAAATATTTTTTTCAGGCACTTACGCCGACAATAACCAACAACGATTATTTTCAGGTTTTTATTTTGCATATTGGGAATGGAAAATATTCGTTACTGAATCGGTGGATATTATCGCTCAGCCAATTAATCAACTGCGAATAATTACCGTTTTTGCTACTATTTTTACATCTCTTTTTGGCTCATTAGTATTGTGGTGGATCAGTAACCGAGTCATTATTGGACGTGTTAAAAAGCTCAAAGAAGCCACTCAAGTCATTTCACAAACCAAAAAACATATCCCTATTGCATTTGCTAGCCAAGATGAATTATCCGATTTGGCTGATGAATTAACTTTTATGTCTTTAGAAATAGAAGATAGCATCAAAAAAATAGAAGCTGCCAATCGCGCTAAAAATGATTTTTTGGCCACGATTAGCCATGAAATAAGAACCCCTCTCAATGGACTCATTGGATCGGCACAACTGCTAAATAATACGACGTTAACTTCTGCACAACATGAGTATGTTGATGCCTTACTCAAATCCAGCCAAACATTATCATCAGTCATCAATGACGTACTGGATTTATCGAAGATTGAATCCGGAAAACTAGCCATTGAGCATGCTCCCGTCTATCCAATCGAGTTAATGCAAACTTTAGAGGTGATTTTTGCGAAGTTAGCTCTTGAAAATGGCACCCAATTATATTGCAATTGTGACATTGATGAACAGACCTATATCTATTCGGATCCTGTTCGGTTACGCCAAATATTATTTAATTTGGTAAGTAATGCGGTTAAGTTTACCGTGCAAGGCTCTATCCATATTTCAATGAAACTCGCACCTCCAGTAGTCAAAAATGGCGAAACAATTGATGCCTTAGACACGAATGACTCTCTCAAAAACGAACCTCATCAATTTTGTATCTCCGTGCAAGACACTGGAATAGGAATAGAAGAATCAAGATTAGATGCAGTGTTTGAATCTTTCACCCAATCTGACAGTTCTACCACGCGCAATTATGGTGGCACAGGCTTAGGTCTAACCATCGTCAAAAAAATCTTAACACTATTAGATGGCTCCGTAAGCGTCACCAGTAAAATTAACGAAGGCTCTACGTTTACCGTAATTGTACCTGTCGACATTGGCATCAGTGAAAATCCTATATCTACACAAGTTTTACCACAACCTATTGATAAAGCGTCAATAAAACCCCTAACCATATTGTTAGTAGAAGATAATGAAATCAATACCATGGTGGCACAACATATGTTGGAACAAAATGGCTATCGCGTAATATCTGTGATTAATGGACAAGATGCCGTCGCAGCGGTTCAAGCGCATCAATTTGACTTGGTACTCATGGATATTCATATGCCCATTATGGATGGTGAAGAAGCGACAAAACAAATAAGAGCATTGCCAGATAAACGCCTCGCAAGTATCCCGATCATAGGATTAACTGCAGAAGCTTTTGCCGCAAGACATAAGGCATTTTTAGCTATCGGCATGAACGATGTCATAACCAAACCAATAGAACAAACCAGGATGATAAGCACCATTCAAAAAGTGATGTTTGCTTTTACTTAATAAGACATTATTATGTGTAAAAAATAAAGAGAAAAATTTTACAATGCGTATACATCAATTTAGTTGCTGTTTATTATTGCTACTAGCACTCATTGGCTGCGGTGGCGGTTCTGGTGGTACTAATACTCCCTCACAACCCAGTCAGCCAACTCAGCCGGTCAATACGGCTCCGAATATTGATAACTTATCTGTTCGTAGTATTAACAGTAACGGTCAAGTAAGTGTATCTTGGCGTGTCAGTGATAACCAACAAACTAATCTGAGTTGTACAATCGAGATTACTGGCGCAGTTACCATTGATGATGCGATCTCAAACTGTGTAACCACAACACAATATACCTTCACCGTTCCCGAAAACGGAACCTATGTTGCCGCTTTACAAGTAACCGATGGAGAGCTCAGTAATACCGGTTCGCTGAATATCCCTGTGTCGAGTATCCCTGCCAAAACACCACCTGTTACCACTCCACCTGAAACAATGCCACCAGAGGCGACTCCACCGACTGCGCAAACTATGATGAAAATCCATTTTTTGCATACCGCACAGCAGTACGATATTTGGGGCTTACATTTATGGGGCAATGCGATTGCCGCCGAAGACCAAACGACGTGGCAAAATCCTCGGCCTCTTACGCGCATTGAAGCCGATTATGCGGTCTTTGAAGTACCCATAATTGATGGCAGTGAGTATTTTAACTTCATTGTGCATTTTGGTGATATTAAAAGTCCTGCCTATGATTTACGTGTTATTCCCGATGTTTTTGGTACACAAATATGGGTCGTGCAAGATACTGCCGTGAACATTACAGGCATCAATGCCGAACCTTTTGCTGATGAAGCAACGGCCAGAGCCGCACTTAATGAGCTTGAAGCCTCAATTGGCAATGCGTCTAATAGCATTGATTTGAGCCCTGTAGACGTTATCGTCCCGAATTCATCATTGCCACA
Organism: Glaciecola sp.; assembly: GCA_029246415.1. Lineage (GTDB taxonomy): Bacteria > Pseudomonadota > Gammaproteobacteria > Enterobacterales > Alteromonadaceae > Opacimonas. Next base: position 24,621 of record JAQWNF010000029.1, on the reverse strand, counting down.
AAACTGGCAGAAAAATGCAAATTTTATGGAAATTTATGTGCGTGGCTACAAAGACTCGGACGGGGATGGTATTGGTGATATCAATGGCTTAATTGAACAATTAGACTACCTTGAAACATTAGGCATTACGGGTTTATGGTTGATGCCGATTATGGAAAGCTCTGATAATGATCATGGCTATGAAACCCAAGATTATCGAAAAATTGAATCAGATTACGGTACTAATGCTGATTTTGAACGCCTACTCGAGCAAGCTCATCAACGAGGCATAGCAATTGTCATCGATTATTTGATCAATCATGCGAGTTATCAAAATCCAGTATTTATCGATTCTGCATCCAGCCCCAATCATCCTAAGCGTGACTGGTTTATCTGGCGAGATGTCGCGCCCACTAATTGGTCTCTATGGGGCAGAAGCCCATGGCGAACTGGTGTATCTGGCAATTTCTATGGAGCGTTTACCTCTCGCATGCCTGATTTTAATTTACTCAACCCTGAAGTGATTGCTTTTCATCAATCTAATTTAGCCTACTGGCTCAACAAAGGTGTAGATGGTTTTCGCTTTGATGCCGTTGGGGTACTCGTGGAAAACGGTCCCGGCGCACTTGAAGACCAAGCCCAAAACCACACTGTAATGCGGGCTATGCGAGATATTATTACGCAATACCCACATGCATACATGGTATGTGAAGCGCCGAGTAGTTATCCCCAATTTGCACAAGATAATTCATGCGGAAAAGCCTTTCACTTTAGTGCCGGTCATCAAATTATAAACTCGGTAAAAGCGCAACGTGTGCAATCAAGTCTAATCAGCATCATCAACGATAATAACCTAGCGAATATGCCACTAATTTTAGCCAATCATGATTTTTTTGCCGGCGATCGGATTGCTAATCAATTAAATAATAATCTAACACAATATCGCCTTGCCGCTGCGTCGTATATCTTATTATCAGCTAATCCCTTTACCTATTATGGTGAGGAAATTGGTATGGCAGCTGCCACTAATATGCAAGATGATGCCTCGTTACGGACCCCTATGAGCTGGACAAATGATTCCCAAACCGCAGGGTTCACCTCCGGAAATAGCACATTTAGAGTATTGTCGGCTAATGCCACAACAGTCAACGTTGCAGCACAGCTCAATGACAGTAATAGTCTATATACTTTTTATCAAACCTTATATGCCTTACGTCAAGCCTATCCAGAAATAGCAACAGGAACTAAAACAACATTAAGCCAAGCTAATGATTCAGTGTTAATTTGGCAGTCGCAGAGCGCAGACAACAGTGTATTGGTAGCGATTAATTTGAGTGGACAAACTACTACAGATACTGTGCAACTTGGACAGTCGCATGCTAATGACAATCTCAATTTAATTTTTAATCATAACCACAATACACCAAGTGAGTTAATCACTGATACTAATGGAGCCGTCACCTTGGACATAGCTGGATACTCTATCACGGTGTGGGCTTTTTAAAGCCCCACACTAATAAGATGAACTCGCTACACCAACCTCTCAGGCATGCCGGTAAGATATAGGGCCACCAATGCTTGTGGAATTTTTTTGCTGATTGTGTCTGGATAGCTCCCTACACTGGCTATATCTAAAATCTTTGGGTTTAAGTCAGTGGCAAACACTTTTAACTTGAGCATACGCTTTTGCTTAAATATCTCCTATTTCAATAGCATCGCAATCGAATATGCTTCCTCGCCTGTTGCAACTCCAGCAACCTATACTCGAATGCCTTCTTGCTCATCGGCTTTAGCGACCAATTCAAGGACGGGGATCAACTGCTCATTGCGCATTGCTTTAATTTCGCTCTCATCATTGCGCAAAATTTCATGATACGCTTTGAGTGAGGTGACACGTTTGACTTGCATCCTACGTTCAAGCCTAAGCGAAAATGTGCCCCATTTATATTGGGCAATGGGTAAAAAACTGTCAATCGCCTCCAGCCTGCCGGCCGAAGCACCAATCCCTTCGACCCAATTTAACCCTGTCTTTTCCAAACTAAACTCGCTTTATTGTTATAAGTTATCTTGTTATAGATAATACTAACTAATAGCATAGTTCATATTTTCAGGGTTTTAAAAAGTCTTGTTTATACCGATTGCAGCACACTCCAATGCACTTCACATTGAGAGTCAGGAAATGCAACATAAATAGATTGTTCGGTGATGGTTAACGAAAGAGACAAGGTACGGCTTAAAGCCGTACTTAAAGCTTGGATCTGCGACCAGTCAAATTGAATGACATTAATAGGTAACTGAGTTAACTCCGCTTCGCTTTGGCGCCACCAGACATCCGATTTAGAATTGAATGTATAGATATAAGCACGCTGAGCCAGACGGCTGGCTTTTTTGGCACGCTCAGCACTTGGCTCACCCATATCTATGGACAGCTCTAAAACATCATTGAGCCCGCGTAACCAGATATCGGGTTCGTCTGGAGAGCTCAACCCTTTGGTAAAGGCCAGCAATTGCTCGGAGTCCTCAGCTGCATGTAAACAAAACGCCATCAACCGCGCCATCATTCGCTCTGCAGTTTCTGAGGGATGTTGTGCTACCGTCAAATTTAAGGTGTCGTAATGATGCTGATTTAAATCAGATATGGCGATAGAAAATTTATAAATGGTGGGCTTGAGTGCCATGTAAACACTTCCTGTTTGTTTTATGAGTGAGCAGGTTAGTCAACCTGCGCCATGTTCCCTTTACCTTCTAACCACACCTTGCGATCACCAGAACGTTTTTTAGCAAGTAGCATATCCATGATCTCTAGCATTTCATCCGAGTCATCAATGGTCAGCTGAACTAGACGTCGTGTATTGGGGTCCATGGTGGTTTCACGCAGTTGTAATGGATTCATCTCACCCAAACCTTTAAAGCGCTGAACGTTGACCTTACCGCGTTTTTTCTCAGCTTCAATACGGTCTAAAATGCCCTGTTTCTCACTTTCATCCAATGCATAATAGACTTCTTTGCCAATATCAATACGAAACAATGGCGGCATCGCCACATATACATGGCCTGCGTTTACCAACGTTCTAAAGTGTCTGACAAACAATGCACATAACAAAGTCGCAATATGCAGTCCATCCGAATCCGCATCCGCTAAGATACAGATTTTACCATAGCGCAAACCGGATAAATCTTCGCTGTCGGGGTCGATCCCCAGTGCCACTGAAATATCGTGGATCTCTTGCGAAGCGAGAACTTGTGATGAATCGACTTCCCATGAATTTAGGATCTTGCCGCGCAGCGGCATGATGGCTTGTATTTCGCGATCGCGCGCTTGTTTGGCTGAGCCGCCAGCAGAATCCCCTTCCACCAAAAATAACTCTGAACGGCTATTATCCTGTGATGAACAATCCGTTAATTTACCGGGTAATGCCGGGCCTTGAGTGACTTTTTTGCGAGCAACTTTTTTGGTTTGACGTAAGCGTTTTTGGGCATTGTTAATACACATATCTGCCAATAACTCAGCGATATCAGTATGCTGGTTCAACCACAAACTGAACGAGTCTTTGACGATACCCGATACAAACGCAGCAGCTTGACGTGATGATAATCGCTCTTTGGTTTGTCCGGCAAATTGTGGATCCTGCATTTTTGTCGACAATACGTAACTGCATCGGTCCCAAATATCATCAGGCGTTAGCTTTACGCCTCGAGGTAATAAGTTTCTAAATTCACAAAACTCGCGCATTGATTCTAACAAGCCCTGTCTCAAGCCGTTAACATGCGTTCCCCCTTGAGCGGTAGGGATCAGGTTGACATAAGACTCGGTGATCATGTCCCCACCTTCAGGTAACCACATCACTGCCCAGTCAGCTGCTTCGAGATTACCAGAAAACGTCCCAACAAAAGGCTCATCACTCGGCAATGTTTCAAACTCTTTGACTGAGTCATATAAATAATCGCGCAGTCCGTCTTCGTAGTACCATTCGGTCGTTTCTTTACTGATTTTGTTGTCAAAACGAATGCGTAAACCTGGACACAATACTGCTTTAGCACGTAATACATGCAAGATTTGACGGACCGAAAAATAACCCGAATCAAAATAACTCACATCAGGCCAAAAATGCACACTCGTACCTGTGTTTCTTTTTCCACAAGTATCGATGACAGCGAGTTCAGATATTTTGTCACCATTTGCGAAGACGATTTGATGTACTTCACCATTTCGGCGAATAGTCACTTCGACTCGAGTTGAAAGGGCATTAACGACAGAGATACCTACCCCGTGCAAACCACCTGAAAATTCATAGTTTTTGTTTGAAAACTTTCCACCGGCATGCAGCTTGGTCATAATCAATTCTACGCCAGAAATTTTCTCTTCTGGGTGGATATCGACAGGCATACCGCGACCATCATCAATGACTTCTAATGATTGATCATCATGCAATATCACTTTAATTGTAGAGGCGTGTCCTGCTAACGCTTCATCCACTGAGTTATCAATAACTTCTTGGCTGAGATGGTTAGGGCGGGTGGTGTCGGTGTACATGCCGGGGCGACGTTTCACCGGATCTAGGCCGTTTAGGACTTCAATGGCATCTGAATTATATTGCTCTGACATGTAATACTACGCCTTGGTGGTTGTTACACATAACACGATTGTACGTGCGGGTAACTAAGTTATTATCTCGCGATATTACCAAGTACCTAACTATTGAGCAAACCTTTCACACCCTAAAAATTGACAAACCTCCGGTAACTCGCGGCTAAAATCTTGATAGGCATGGTCACCACCGTCTCGAATGCGTAAATCACTGTGTTGATACAACACCTCAGCAAGTCGGTAATCGAGCACTTCATCACCGGTTTGTAACCACACTTGAAACTGTTCAGGAGTATGTATCTGCTCTATATAGCGTTGTTCAATCGCATCAATATCAGCATAAGTTAACGTAAATTGCTCCTGAGTATATGGATTCACATGCTCCCCAAAATACTTGGGGAAAAGTCGATGTGGGGCAACCGCTGGGTTAATTAATACCGCTTTTGGAGAGTACTCAGGTGCACTGACTTTTTCGACCAAATGCGTGGCTAAAAAGCCTCCCATTGAACTGCCTACAACACCTAATAATTGCTCACCGTAAGTATTTTGCAAAGCACTAAATCGGGTTATTGCTTGCGCTACAGCTTTGCTGGGAATACCTGATAGTAAAGGCATATGTAGCTGAATATGCGGAAAATGCTGTGCCACATACAGGCGCATCTCTTGAGCTTTAGCTGACATCGGAGAGCTCAAAAATCCATGCAAGTATAAAATGTGTGCTTGTGGGAAACTCATTGTTTTTGCGCCGCTAATTTATTGTGATATGCCACACAAAACTGTAGCCATTCAGATAAGAAAACATTCACCATAAACTTTTCGTTTTTTTGATGCATGTGTAAATTAGGGTATTCGTAACTCGCCTTTAAATTACCTACATGCTGGCAACTGATGACCTCAGCAGATTTAGCATCATGGTATAAGCGCACCGTCATCGACGGCTTAAGAAAATTAGGCAGTTGCTCTGCGATCTGTTTGACTTCTACTGTCGTGGTGTAACGCGCACATTCAACGATAGTAATCGAGTAGCTTAACAACGCTTCGACACAAAACTCATAGGTTAAATCTTCAGTATCACAATCGGGCAATAACCGCATAAAGCGCGCGTAGTTATGATCCCCTATTGCCAATAAGCTAGGTAAATGGGGAACGTACTTTTTTTTATGCTGAATACTCACTGCCAACCCGTTATGATTTTTTGTTTATTTAAAAAGAAATACTGTAGTGCAATAATCGCCGCTGCGTTATCTATACGACCAGAATCAAGCCATTCTAGTGCGGTTTGCTCGGGCACTCGATGCACCAGAATATCTTCGGACTCATCATCCACTCCGTGCACCCCATGAGCTAACGTAGCATCAGTCTTAGCAATAAAAATATGCAAACGCTCCGTTGTTCCTCCGGGGCTAGATAGATAACTACAAGCTTTGGTTAGGTTGGATAAATGAATGCCCGCTTCTTCATGCGCTTCTTTATGACAAATATCTTCAGCACTGTACCCTTCGTCAATCATGCCGGCAATCACCTCCATCAACCAAGGTGAATCGGATGTTGCCATTGCCCCTAATCGAAACTGCTCAATTAATACAAACTCTTGAGTATTTGGATCATAAGGCAATAATGCGACAGCATGCCCTCTTTCAAACATTTCTCGCGTCACTACATCAGACCAACCACCCGCAAATAACTTGTGTTTGACTTTATATTGCACCATTTTGAAGAAACCGTCGTATAATTTGTTGGTGGTTAGTACTTCAACATCTTGGTTGCTAAACTGAGGTCTAATTGACATAATTTCCCTAATTAATGAGTATGCGATTACATTCTGTTACACATAACCCTATTTGGTAACGTGATAAATATTTATGTATCCGCTTGAATTTCTTACACTCTCGTTATGCTAGAACATTACTCGTACCATTATGAGTTACAATATTAGTACCAATTTAACTATTTTAAGGCAGCAATATGAAAAAAACACTGTTAAGTGTCATCATAAGTATAGGATTTACCGGTTCCCTACATGCTCAAGATTTATCGGCGATTTATCAACAAGCGTTAGATAAAGACCCTGTAGTAAACCGTGCAAAGGCATTGCGAGATGTATCACTTGAGGGTGTGACGTTAGCACGAGCTCCTTTATTACCGCAAGTTTCAGGCTCAATTGGCTACACAATGTCTGATTCTGATAATGTCGACACTGACACATTAAACTATCGTGTCGGTTTATCTATGTCGTTATATGACCACGCGCAATGGATTGGTATGGATCGCGCTGAAAAAGTAGCGCAACAAGCTGAAGCGTCGTATTCAGCAACATTACAAGATCTAATCGTTCGTGTGGTTGATGCTTATCTAAATATTTTACGCGCTAAAGACAATGTTGAATTTGTCCAAGCCGAAAAACGCGCTATCGAACGCCAATTAGAACAAACCAAACAACGTTTTGAAGTCGGTTTAATCGCAATTACGGATGTCCATGAAGCACAAGCTAATTTTGATACCACAATTGCCCAAGAAATCGTTGCTCGTAATACGTTAGAGCTGCGCAAAGAACAATTGCGTGAAATTACTGGCTTATATTACGATGAAGTCAATACGCTAAATACGACGACGTTTGCTGCGCAAGCACCTGCTCCTGAAACGGTCGAAGCGTGGTTAGATTTAGCACAAATGAACAACCTAGACCTACAAGCGCAACGTTTTGCTGTTGATATTGCCAAGGCTGATATTGATGGTAGTAACGCCGGTCATTTGCCAACATTAGGATTATCAGGTTCATTGAGTCGTTCTGATTTTGAAACTGCCGGAGTGGATGGCGATACTGATTCAAGCAGTATTGGCATTACCTTAAGCGTGCCGATTTATAGTGGTGGAGCAACCACATCACGCACAGAACAATCACGCTCACGCTTTGTTGCAGAAAGTGAAACACTTGAACAAACCTATCGCGGCACAGTGCGTAACGTACGTAATTCGTTTAATGATATCTCGGCGAACATGTCCACCATTAAAGCATTTGAACAAGCGGTAGTGTCTGCTGAATCGGCATTACGTGCAACAGAAGAAGGGTTTGATGTAGGGATCAGAACGATTGTTGATGTACTTAATTCAACGCGTAATTTGTTCAACGCGCGTAAGAATCTAGCTAACGCTCGTTATGATTTTATCACTGCGGTCATTAGCCTCAAGCGCGCAGCAGGTACGTTGACGGTAGCCGATATCGAAACGTTAAACAAAGGCCTACAGGCCTCAAACTAACCTGAGCTTTAAATTGTAAAAGACCTAACACATTGCTGGTTAGGTCTTTTTTTATCTCGGTTGCGCTTGTTGCGCTAGTAACAAGGCTTTAATTTCCCCAATCTCTGCTTGTAATTCACCAATCTGAGCATGTAATTCAGCATTGACTTCTTTATTCGAAATATCTTGCATTTCAGGATGCGCTGCGGCTTCTTCTTCGCGTATTTCTCGCTGCTCCTGCTCCATGACATTAATGACTATCCCTATTACCATATTCAAAAATGCAAACGCAGTTAAGAAAATAAACGTCATATAATAAATCCATGAAAACCCGTATACCTCTTGGGTTTCATACATAATATCCGTCCAATCCTCAAACGTCATCACGCGGAACAAAGTTAACATTGCAATGGCGATATTACCCCACAACACCTCATTAATTGGGGCAAACAAATAGCTCCCCATCGCGGCGTAAATATAAAAGATGATAAACATGAGCAACACGACATAACCCATTTTAGGCATCGCTTTGAGCAACGAGTTGATTAACAACCTTAACTCAGGAATGATTGAGATCATCCGCAGTACTCTAAAGACCCGGATCAGACGTGCTAACAAGGCCATTTCAGACTCATTAACCGGTACTAAACTGATCACCACAACTAAGGTATCAAAGATATTCCATCCTGATTTGAAGAAGTCTTTTTTCTTAGGCTCTGCGATAAACCGCACTATAATTTCAAATAAGAAAAAGATTGTGATGGCTCTGTCCATGATCTTGGTGATCAACAACGCGGTATCTGAAAGCGGAAAAGTTTTTGCGCCAATTTCTAAGGCAGAGATAATGATGACAGTAATTACCACCATCTCAAAAATACGATTGTGACGTAATGTCGACAACGCAGTAACAAGGGATGTGTACATAAAGTTTATTAAATCGGTAAGTTAATTAAAGTTTTTTTTGCCAAAATTCTGCAACACCTGCGCCAGGAGACAGTTCATAAGGGACAAACCCCACATCCTGATACGCTTTTCGCGCAGGAGCGTTGTTTTGAAGTACCTCTAAGGTTATTTTACATGCATTACGTGATAGTGCACGCTTTTCTACTTCAGCTAACAACGCTTTACCGATGCCTTGATAGCGATGGGTTCCCACTACCACCAAGTCATGAACATTGACTAACTCTTTAGCCGCAAAAGTCGAAAATCCCACAAAGCAATTAGCTAAGCCGATTGGCGTCTTCTCATCGTAAGCTAACACCGTAAACGCATCAGTTCGTGAGGCAAGTATCGCAGGTAGCTGAGCTAGAATAGTCGGCTCAATAGGGGCATTGCCCCCCATTGGATCTTGAGCATACGCGTCCATTAAAAACGTTAGTGCTTGCGCATGCTCAGACTGATTAAAATCAGCGGTAACAAAGGTAATCATTTAAATATTATACTTCGATTTGATAACTGCAATCCGTTGTTGTGAATTTCGCTCTTGCCACTGCCTTGACTCAAGCTTACGTTTGGCTAACAAACGATTATCCGCCAAAATTAATGTCTCGACGTAGTTTAAGAAAATCGCTTCGTTGGGCATTGTATCACTGACTACTCGATTGTATAACGATAAAGCTTCATCATATTGCTCTTGGGCGTTATAAATTTGTGCGAGCGTATCCACTACCGCGGCGTTATCTGGTTGGCTCGCCATCGCTTGCTTAGCATACCCTTCAGCCTTGGCAAATTCATCTTGTTCATATAACAAATACGCTAAGTTATTTAACGCCACAAAATTATTAGGCTGCTGACTGACAATTTTAGTGTAAATAGTGATAGATTTTTGCGGCGTTGATTTCATCGAACGTTCGGCCAAAATCAAGTTTGCGATTGCATCATTAGGTTTCGCCGTAACGTGTTTATTCAACAAGACTAATGCCTCGGCAGGGCGATTAGCTCCATCTAGCGCTTTGAGCAGAGTCATTAAATTACGACGATTAGTACGGGTATCATACGCAATTTGCGCTGGCTTAATCGCTGCTTTAGGATTGCTTTCTTGAATTAATAACATAGCGTTTATCGCCTCAACATCTGGTAAAGCCTTGATGTCATCTTTGAATGTATTGTATAAGTTGCGAGCCGCACGGGTATCATTGGTCTGTGCTAAAAATTGCAATTGCATAATTTTAATCGGCAGTTGTTCACGCAACATTGGTTTAGATTTAATCAATGCCAGCCCTTCTACAAACTCATTTTTTACATCATGTACAACTAATCGGCCAATGACCGCATCATAACTATTCGGAAATGCTTCAAGCCATTGAGTATAATGATCTTGTGCACTGTTTACCTTGTCACTTGCAACCAGTGCCTGACCTTTGGTTTGCCAATAACCATTGGAATTCAAATCAATGGCATTCGGTTGTGATAAAACATCCAACGCTTGTGCGTACTGCCCTTCGGAGTTCAAGATAATAGCTTTGAGGATATACATAGCAGGCGTTGACTCTGCAGCAATGCCTTTATCCAGGTAAGTGATAATATCGTTCACTTCTTTTTGTTGCGGGTCCATTTCCTTTTTCAAGACGTAATACATCATAAGTGCTGGTTCAAATGCAGGTTTTGATGCTAATACTTTTTTAGTCCGCTCCAATGCGGCTGGATAGTCCTTTTGGCGTGCTAAAATTCGCACCAATGACATATTCGGGATTGGATCATTAGGTGCCAATTGTAACGCTTTTTCTAATGCAACTTGAGCGCGGGCATAATCACTTGTAGCAACAGCAGCTTCGGCTTCTAATACATAAGCCTTGGGCTCATCTGGCATTAGTTGTTGCCATGTCTCAGATAGTGTTAACGCTTTGGCATAATCGCGGTTAGCGAGGTAAGCTGTCGCCAAAATTACTTGTGTTGATACATCCTCAGGTGCCCCTTTAGCGGCTTTTTCAAGGTCCAAGATACCATCCAAATCATTCACTGATAGTTTCAAAATACCAATTCGAGTAAGGTCTTGATTGGTATTACTCATGCTTTCTGTTTTGGCAATTAACGCTTTAGCTTCATCAATGTATCCATCTTGAATAAGTTCATAGCCCAATTTGGAATAAAGTTGTGGGTTATTAGATGAGTCCTTATCTACGCGAGCTAACACCTGACTTGCTTGTAAAGATAAACCCAGTTGTAATTGACTAGCGGCGAGCATTTTTAAACCAGGATGATCATTGGGTAAATTTGCTGCGATTAGCGATAAATGTTTATTGGCATTGATAAAATCATTTACTTGAAAAGCAGAATACCCAGCAGTTAACCTAGCAACTGGATTAGGATTACCTAAGCTAATCGATTTTTCTGCTGCGGCAAACGCACCTGTATGATCATCTTGTGAAGCTAGAATAACTGCCTGCATTTGATTCAATAATGGATTATTTGGTGAAATTTCGAGCAATTTTTGTGCATGGATTTGGGCTTCTTCCATTTCACCAACTTCAATTAATAAGCCGGTATAACTAAATAATGTTTCCAAATCTTCGGGAGATTGTTTGATATATTCGCCTAATACTTCGACCGCTTCTACTCGCTTATTTTGTACAATATATAAACGCGCTAACATATCGAGTAAGTCTCGGTTTGTAGGTGCTTCTTTACGAATATTCTTCAATTGTAATTCAGCGCCGACCGCATCATTATCTAATATTGTGGTGTATACAAGTGAGAGATCTTTATAAATTGAATCAGTATCAAGCGACTTGATTTCTTCGAGCACTTTGTAAGCTTCAGGCTTTTTATCCAGCTCAACAAACGATTGTAATTTATAAAAACTCACTTGGGCTTTTGCAGTTGCATTATTTGATACTGCAGAGGTGTCTAAGGTGCTCAGACCAACTACAGTTTGGTTCCGCTGATACGCTTGGGATAACAAAGGGATCACTTCTGCTGCCGAATATCCTAAATCTCTAGCTCTCGTTAGCTCTTTTTCTGCTGATGCAAAATCGTTCGATTGCATATAAACTTTACCTAACAAAAATCGTGCTTGTGCGTTTTTAGGGTCAGATTGGATCGCAGATTTGAGCTCAATAATCGCCGTGTTATTATCACCAGAAGCAATATGTTGCTGGGCTTGAGCGATGTGTTCTTCCATGGATTTACCACCACAAGCAATGAGCGTAACGCAGGCTGTGACAATTAATGAGGCGCGAATAATGCGTGATAAACGAGTACCAATATGCAGTGGCATGACAAAATCCTTTTGAGCAATGTGTGTATAATTTTGGTAATTTACTATTTAAGTTAAAACCATAAAGTCGACTTCAGCAAGAAATCTTGCAAACTTAAATGGTATATCGGCGGTTTTACGCTTATAATTATGCTTGAATAATATCAATCATCACTTTATACGTTCATTTTCGACTTAACCTAGTGATGTTCTACATCAGGATCCTCCATGACCGATACTGTCAATTTGACATTTAAAGACCTAAATCTACCCTCTGACATTTTACAAGCACTAGAAAAAGTAGGTTACGAAACACCCTCTCCGATACAAGCTGAGAGTATTCCATTGCTTCTAGACGGGCACGATTTATTAGGCCAAGCACAAACCGGTACAGGAAAGACCGCAGCATTTGCATTGCCTATGCTAGCAAACATTGATGTAGAAGCTAATTACCCACAATTACTAGTACTAGCACCGACTCGTGAATTAGCGATTCAGGTTGCTGAAGCGTTTCAAGTGTATGCAAGCTTCTCTAAAAAAATTCGCGTATTACCAATCTATGGTGGTCAATCGTATGATAACCAAATTCGCCAGCTAAAACGTGGCGTTCAAGTTATCGTCGGTACACCTGGGCGTGTAATCGATCATATCCAACGTAAAACGTTGAAACTCGACCAATTAAAATTCTTAGTACTTGATGAAGCCGACGAAATGTTACGTATGGGTTTTATCGATGATGTTGAACTGATTTTATCGCATGCGCCAAAAGAGCGTCAAACTGCGTTATTCTCAGCAACCATGCCGACTCAGATCAAGAAAATCTCACAACGTTATTTGAATGAACCGAAGCACGTTAAAATTGAATCCAAGGTGTCAACGGCTCCGACTATTCGTCAGCGTTATTGTCAAGTTGCCGGTCATCATAAACTAGAAGCGCTAACGCGTATTTTAGAAGTAGAAAAATTTGATGGTGTGATTGTGTTTGTACGTACTAAAACAGCAACACTTGAACTGGCTGATAAATTATCTGCACGTGGTTATGATGTTGAGCCATTAAATGGTGACATTCCACAAAAATCTCGTGAACGCACCGTTGAACGTTTAAAATCAGGCAATATTGACATTTTGATCGCGACTGATGTTGTAGCTCGTGGTTTGGATGTTGAGCGTGTATCACACGTTATTAACTTCGACATTCCGTATGATACTGAATCATATGTTCACCGTATCGGTCGTACTGGCCGTGCTGGACGTTCAGGTGATGCGATATTATTTATCTCTCATCGTGAAAAGCGTTTATTGTTCCAAATCGAAAAAGCGACTAATCAAAAGATTGAGCAAATGACGATCCCTAGTATCTCGGATATCAACGAGTCTCGTCTAGGTCGATTTAAAACATCGGTAATCGAAGCAACTAAAGATGACTCTATTCAATCTTTGATCCCTATCATTGAAGCGATTAAAGCCGAAGCAGAAGTGGATTCTGAAGTATTAATGGCTGCCTTAGCTAAAATAGCTCAAGGTGATGAGCCGTTATTATTAAAAGAAGGTGACCGCCCAGATCTTAACGCAATGCCTGAACGCCGTGAGCGTCGCGAGCGCAGTGATAGCTTTGGTGGTCGTGAACGCGGTGGTCGAAATGAGCGTGGTCGTGGTGGTGAACGCGGTGGCCGTGGTGGTGAACGTGGCGAACGTCGCCCTCGTGAGCGTACTACCCCAGATGCAGGTATGAAGCGTTTCCGCATTGACGTCGGTCACGTGCATCATGTTAAGCCTGGTAACATCGTTGGTGCGATTGCCAATGAAGCGAACATTAGCTCAAAGAACATTGGCGCTATCGAAATTTATGATACATATTCTACGGTTGATTTACCTGCTGGCATGCCGACAGAAACCAAAGACCAATTAAGTGGTACGCGTGTTGCTGGTCAACGTCTAGCTATCCGCGAATGGTCTGATAAGCCACCTGCACGTTCTGGTAAAGAAGGCGGAAATACTCGTCCAAAGCCTAATTTTGCTAAAAAAGAACACCGCAAAGGCCCTAAAAAGTCTGAAGACTAAGCAAGGAATAGACGATCATGCAGTACTTTCCAGTATTTATCGATGCTGAGCATTTATCTGTCTTAATCGTCGGTGCCGGCGAAGTCGGTGCACGCAAACTTGAGTTAATCCTAAAAACACCAGCCAAGGTGACCATAGTGTCTCCTTGGGTGAGTGATACAGTTAAGTTATTAGTTGCCGAGCACTCACTAACGCTGCACGAACGTAAATTTGAAGATGCGGATATATTCAGCCACAACATGATTTTTGTGGCAACGGATGATCCGCATATCAATCAACACATCCATGATCATGCCTGCGCGCACAATATCTTAGTCAATGTAGTTGATAACACCTCATTATGTAAGTTCATTACCCCTTCTATTGTTGATCGTTCACCGATCATTATTGCTATCACCAGTGGTGGTGTCGCACCTGTTTTGCTGCGTTATTTACGCCAAAAACTAGAAAGTGTTATCCCCAATAAAGTTGAACGTCTAGGACGTTTTTCTGAAAAATTCCGCAGAGCAGTTAAATCGCGTTTAGCGACAGTGACCCAGCGCCGTTATTTTTGGGAATCTGTGCTTGATGGTGACATTGCTGAAAGCGTACTGCAAGGTGATGAAGCAAAAGCCGATGCCGATTTAATTCAAGCACTCGATAACTTTGCTAACGAAGACCATTCACAAGGTGAAGTATATTTAGTCGGGGCAGGTCCTGGTGATCCTGACTTGTTAACCTTTCGCGCTTTGCGCTTAATGCAAAAAGCCGATATTGTCGTTTACGACCGTTTAGTCTCGCCAGAAATTGTTGAACTGGTACGTCGTGATGCTCAAAAGATCTACGTTGGTAAAGCTAAATCCAAACATACCATTCCACAAGACGAGATCAATCAACTGTTGGTCGACAAAGCCCTTGAAGGCTATCGTGTTGTGCGTCTAAAAGGTGGAGATCCATTTATCTTTGGGCGGGGCGGCGAGGAGCTTGAAACTTTAGTCGAACAGGGTATTAATTTCCAAGTCGTTCCAGCTGTTACCGCTGCCAGTGGTGCAGCTTCCTATGCGGGTATCCCTCTGACTCACCGTGACCATGCTCAATCAGTGGTATTTGCGACTGGGCACTTGCGTGATAATACCATTAACCTTAATTGGACAGCACTAGCACAACCTCGGCAAACAGCTGTATTTTACATGGGTATGACCGGCTTATCGGTTATAAGCCAAGAACTAATTACCCACGGCATGTCGCCTGATATGCCGATTGCGGTTGTCGCTTCAGCGACCATGCCACACCAACGTGTGGTCGTTGGTACATTAAGCGATATCGTTGCTAAAGTAGAAGCAGCCGATATCAAGCCACCAGCGTTAATTATTGTTGGTACTGTGGTTAACTTGCGCAAACAACTCAATTGGTTCAACCCTGAATAAAATCTGCCGATAACCTGTTAATGCCCATTTATTAACAGGTTTGTGTGTGCTGATAAATACTTCACTTCGACAATCTTCATTTCTGCCGTCAATGTGGCTATGGGCGTTTGTGCTAGTTTTGGTGTTAGTGTGTCTGTTATGCGCTGATAAAGTAAATGCGCAAACGTCTACGGGCACAGATACCCAAGCTCCACCAACGGCTACCCCAGAGCTTGAATCAGCAGCAACACCACCTAAAGAAGAAGTAAACAAACCCACAACAATTAGTTTCTTTGGTCTGCAAAGCCAACGTTTTGCTCAAGATGTACAACGACAAATTACTGATTTTAACTTACCCGTCACTGTCGGGGAATATGTGCTCAATACCCTGCACTACCAAGCGATTACTCCAAAAACTAAAGCCCATATTTTATTTATTACCGCTGGGTTTGGAAACAGTGCGCAGATGCAGATGTATCAAGAGATCTCAACCGTATTCGTAGCAGCTGGATACGATACTATGATTGCCACATTGCCTATTGGGGAGCAATTACCCAAATCATTAACCGACGCAAGTGAATACTGGGCTGAAGCGCTCAATAGTGTTATTAATGCGATTGAAAATACCAGTCCATACAGTGTGGTCTATGCTACTGGACCAATCGCTGCAACATTACTTGCATTATATGATGCGCAACGCTTACCCTTACCTAATGCATTAGTGATCCAAGATGTATTTTTTGCACAGCATGATGAAAATCAAAAACTACCAGGGTTAATTGAACGCTTTCCCAATGCGTTGTTGGATTTGTCACAAACTCGAGCAAATCGGTGGGCGAATGCCACATTACAAGCTAGGCAACAAACAATGCAAGCACAAGGGGTGCGTCACAAAACCCAACGCCAGTTACTCGGCATGCACATTAACGGTAAACAACGCTACCTTATTTATAAAGAGATGACGGGCTGGTTTAAACGCATCGGTTGGATGTGAATATTATACTATTATACTATTTGAGTATCTGTGTTAAGCAAAAATGCAAAAGCTGACTATACTGTTTAAAATATCTCGCTAAACATAAGTGACTTTATGCACCCATACCGTCAAATTGAGCAATTTGTTAATCAAAAGTCTCAACAATTATGTTTTTACATGAACGCATTCTGGCTAGGTGAATTGCCTCATCAAGAACTGCAATATTATTTTTGGGATACATTGGAAGAGTGGAGTTTAGTTAACGCATCTCCCTTACTCCCCTACTCGCACAAAGAACGTGTCTTTTGGCACATAATGTATCAAATCCACTTTTGGTCCGAATTAGAGTTACACGATAATGTGTGCTTACGCGATGAATTACTCACATGCTTGAATTATTTATCTGATGAAGTAAAAAGTTGTCCATTTGATTGTGTTGGAGTCCGTCCACATTAGCATACCGATACCAAGCGATACCGAGCAATAGCGTATTGGTTCAGCTTGGTGGTATGATAACGCAATCTTGTTTTCCTTAGAATGATTTATGACGCACATCTCTAGTCTCCGCAGCGCCCTTCGTACCTATAAAGATAAACGTTTAATGGCTATTTTTTGCTTAGGCATGGCTAGTGGTTTTCCGTGGGTGTTGATTGGTTCGGCCATGACAGCTTGGCTTAAAGAAGAAGGTCTATCCCGCGGTGCGATTGGATTGTTTGGCGTCATTTTTGTCGCCTATTCAATTAATTTTTTGTGGTCGCCATTGCTAGATCGCGTCCAACTTCTTAAAATCGGACAACGCCGTGGTTGGATCTTAGTCACCCAAATTTGCATTACATTGTTGTGTGTCGCGATGGGCTTTGTCAGCTTACCGAATCAATTATATTGGGTAGCGGTGATCGGTTTGGGGATCGCTATCGCTTCAGCAACACAAGACATTGCCATTGATGCATTTCGTGTCGATACCATTATGCGTCATGAAAAAGCCGCCCTATCAGGCGCTTCTGCTATGGCTACTGCCGGTTGGTGGACCGGTTACGGGGGCTTAGGTGCTATCCCGTTTTTCCTAGTGGATTTATCTGGGTTTACCTGGCAAACCTTATATTTTGCGATGGCGGGGATCATGGTGCTATTAACTACCACGGTATTTTGGGTCAATGAGCCACAAACCCACCGCCAAGCATTTCAAGACCAAGCCAGTGCAAACTATACCAATACACTCACACTCGACAGCCAGAAATGGAGCCATCGCGTGGTAGCTTGGTTAGCAGTATCCTTAATTGAACCTTTTCGTGAATTTTTTCAACGTAACGGCGTTAAGTTAGCGTTATCCATTTTACTCTTTATCTTTTTATTCAAAATTGGCGAATCATTCTTAGGTCGCATGTCGATTGTATTTTATAAAGAGATCGGCTTTACCAATATACAAATCGGTACTTACTCAAAACTGTTAAATTGGTGGGTAACTATCATCTTTGCTGTGATCGGTGGCATGGTCAATATGCGCTACGGAATTTATCGCGGCTTGATGGTCGGTGGTATCGCAATGGCAGCTAGTAACATCATGTTCGCATTTATGGCTATGGTAGGTCCTAATACTGCTTTATTTGCAGCGACGGTGTTTGTTGACGGCTTTACCGCAGCATGGAGCTCTGTGGCACTGGTCGCGTTTATCTCGTTATTATGTAATCAAGCCTTCAGTGCATCTCAATATGCGTTAATGGCATCATTAGGAGTATTCGGGCGGACATTATTGGCATCCAGCAGTGGCTATATTGTGGATGGCTTAGAGGGTAACTGGGCGTTGTTTTTTGTGTTGACGGCGCTAATGGTGATCCCGAGCTTGTTGTTCTTACGCATGATACGTGAGCCTATTATGCGGATGGAGGAGCGGATGTGAATCAACCAGTAATAGAAATATCAAAAAAGTGTCCAAATCCTATATCAATAGACTTAAAAAATCTATGCGCACTAAAGTATACATATAAAAATTTATGTATTTAACTTAAAGTAGATAGTTGATGATAAGGATAATTTTTCATCGCATGTTAACTACCCACACCTAAATTAATTTTATTCATATAATTTGCTAGGGCTCTACTATCTAAATCATTCGCATTGGAAAGTGCCTTATAAACACCAATTTGATCTTCTTTTGTTCTTTGCTGACCAAGCTTTAGCGTACCTTCGATTGTTGACAATTCAATTTTAAATCCAACAATACCTGATAGTAATTTATCTCTAAATTCAGGTGTAATTATGTCTCGTTTAACTAACAACTCAGGTTCATATTTATGAACAACTTCTTCTACCACATCTAACGTTTCACTATCATTTAATAAAGATACTGTGCCGTAGACATGAACAGCAGAGTAATTCCATGTGGGTACGCCTGGAGATTTAGCATACCAGCTTGGAGATATATAACTGTGAGGACCAGTAAAAACAATTAACGCTTCTGTGCTATCTAATTCTTTCCAGTGAGAATTAGCTTTTGCACAATGAGTGTAAAGCGTCCCCATCTCACCTTCATTTTTATGTAAAACAAAAGGCAGGTGTGTGCCTGTCAGCGAGTTTGAGACAACAAGTCCAAAGCTAAACTCATCGATGAAGTCATGTGCTACAGATAAGTTATCCATTTTATTATGCTTTGGAATGAACATAATATTCCTTTTTGATGACTACACCGCGAACGGATAGCGAATCGGGTCATGAAACTCATAGCCTTCAATCGTAAAATCATCGGTACTGACCCAAGTTTCAATATCTTCTAGGGTTTTGATCTTAGGGTTAATATGCAGTTTAGGTGCGGCAAACGGTTCGCGCTTAAGCTGTACATCACGCATAAGCTCTAATTGATCTTCATAGATATGGGCGTTGACAATTTTATGATAAGCCTTACCAGGTTGATGACCAGTAATTTGCGCCATCAATGCCAATAATACAAACACTTGTACTTGGTTAAAATTGATCCCCAATGGCACATCTGCGCTGCGCTGAAAACTATTGAGATATAACTTACCACCGAGTAACGAAAAGTGATGGGTATGCATGCAAGGACGTAAACACCCGTATTCAAACTCACCAGGGTTATAAAACGTTAAGATCTCGCCACGGCTATCAATGCCGTTCGACAGATCATCGACAATACCTTTTAACTGATCAATAGTGCGTCCATCAGGCGTCGACCAAGCACGACCTTGTACCCCATACACCCGCCCCATATCATCTTCACCTTTACGGTGCGGATTATTGAGCCAAGCTTCATTCTCATTGGCGTTGGCATTCCATGTATTGCAACCAATCGCACGAAATTGTGCAGCGTTGTCATAACCGCGTAAATAACCAAGCACTTCGGCTATCGCTGCCTTATAAAAGCTCTTACGCGTGGTAACTAAAGGAAACTCGTTATTAGCAACGTCATATTCCAAATCAGCATTGATTAACGTCAGGCAGCGCTTACCGGTGCGCTCATTATATACCCACTCACCTTCATCGATGATGCGTTGACATAAATCTTCATATTGTCTCATGAGCTTGTACCTTTATTTTTTTTCGAGCTAGTTTTCGGAATAGTTGTCGAATTAGTATATGCACGATATATAATGAACCCGCCAATCACAATCATTGGTAGACTGAGTAATTGACCTTGTGAAAGACCCATAGAATTAAGTCCTAAATGCGCATCAGGTTGACGGAAAAACTCAACGACAAAACGTACTGCGCCATAACCGAGCAAAAACATGCCCGCAACGGCTCCAACTGGCTTTGGTTTTCGAGAAAACACCCACACCAAGGTAAACAGCAGCACACCTTCTAAGGCAAACTGATACAACTGAGAGGGATGTCGAGGCAATCTGTCTGGATCAGTCGAGGCAAAAATTACAGCCCAAGGCACATCCGTCGCCCTGCCCCATAATTCACCATTGATAAAGTTACCAATACGTCCCGCCCCTAATCCAATCGGTACCAACGGCGCGACAAAATCACCGACGGCTAAAAACGGCACATTGCGTTTACGCGCAAACAATAAAATAGCCATGATGACCCCAAGCAAGCCGCCATGAAATGACATGCCACCAGTCCAGATTTTTATTAAATAAAGCGGGTCAGAGACAAAATATTCAAATTGATAAAACAACACATAGCCAAGGCGACCACCGATTATGACACCTAAAAAGCCCCAAAATAATAAATCACTTAAATCATCTTCACTCCAACCAGTGCGAGCAAGACGCTTTTTAGCTAATACATAAGCTGCGATGAAACCGACTAAATACATTAATCCGTACCAACGTACAGCTAATGGACCGATGGAAAAAATAATCGGGTCGATGTTAGAAAACACCCAATATTGTGCTTCTTGTAAAGGGGCTTGTAGCATGGTTTATATGATTCCTATCAACATGCGGATACTGACTAGTACCATAAACACGGCGAAAATTCGCTTGAGCTTTTGGGTATCCATTGAATAACCTAGTTTAACACCAATTGGTGCGGTAAATACAGAACTGAGAACAATGCCTAGGGTTGCTGGTAAATAAACATAACCAAAAGAATATGCAGGTAAATCAGGCACATTCCATCCGGCAATAATAAAACTGGTGGTGCCAAAAATAGCGATTATCAATCCGCTGACTGCCGCACAGCCGATTGCTTTACGGATATCAACTTGGAAAAAAACCAATACTGGAACTAAAATCGCCCCTCCGCCAATTCCCATTAACGCAGATATGAAGCCCGTTTTTAATCCAGCTAAAGACAATATTGCCCGATTTGCGGCAAAGCGTGACGCCGATTTTTTACCAAAAATCATATATATGGCAACAGCCATGACCAGCACTGCAAACGTCGCTTTTAGATATTGTCCAGGGATAGCACTGGCAACATAACCACCGATACTCGCTCCCACCGCTATGCCTAAACCAGTAAAAACAATGACATGCTTATCTAAGTTGCCTAATTTATAATGGGCAGCAGAGGCAGAAAAGCCGGTTAAAATAATCGTAGATAACGATGTTGCAATCGCAATGATAATCGCATCAAATGGCGATATTCCCAAAAAATGACTCAACAAATAAGTCAATGCAGGCACAATAATTAAGCCGCCACCAATTCCCAATAAACCTGCACTCAAGCCGACAATGCTACCGACACTAATACAGATAACTAAAATACTTAATTCAGGGCTCATAGATAAAATTCTTTGCTCAAATTAACCACCAGCACGTACTAATCCACCTAGGCCATGGGTTTCTAAAAATGCATCAACTCGACTTTTCACATCACTCGCATCTTCAAGTTGCATCACTTCACTAAGTAATTGTTGTGCTTGTTGGAGTTGGATACTGCGCACAACCCAGTTTATTTTACGAATATTGTACGCATTCATACTGAGCTTTTGATATCCCATCGCCATTAGCAATACCGCGCCAGCAGGATCACCCGCTAACTCACCACACACAGTAATGGGTTTGTGCAAGGTATTAGCTTGCGTTGCTATAGTTTGTAACACCGCTAACACTGATGGATGAAAACTATTATATAACGAGGAAACTCTTGGGTTATTGCGATCAACGGCTAATAAGTATTGGGTTAAGTCATTGGTACCTACAGAGAAAAAATCTACCAATTTAGCTAACTGTGGTAATTGATACACCACAGCAGGCACCTCGAGCATGATCCCTAATCTGGGCATCATCAGGGTAGAATGGGGATCGTTAGACTCTTCTTTTACTTCAAAAAATGCTTGTTTGAGTAAACGTTTCGCTTCTTTGACCTCTGCAATCGTCGTGATCATAGGCAACATAATTTGCAGGTTAGTAAAGTCTTCACTGGCACGGATCATCGCACGCGCTTGTACTAAAAATATCTCAGGCTGATCTAAGGTTAAACGAATCCCGCGCCACCCCAAAAATGGATTATCTTCTACTATGGGTAAATACGATAACGGTTTATCACCGCCCACATCCAATGTGCGCATCGTAATATCTTTGTCGGGGTTGACCTGTAGAATACTACGGTATAACTCGTATTGTTCTTGCTCTGGAGGGAAGTGATCGCTTTGCATAAAAGGGATTTCAGTACGGAACAGACCCACTCCTTTAATATTGTCATTATCAGCCAAGTCGTGCTTCACAGCCAAACCGGTATTCACGTACAAATGCATCTCATGCTGGTCTTGTGTGATTGACGGCTCATTGCCCAATGCATCAATTTTGGCGTACAGTAGTTGCTCTTCGTTGATCAAGTGCTTAAATTCACGGGCTTGTTGTGGCTCAGGCGCGATCGTAATGGCACCGGCATAACCATCAATCAATAACATTTTATTATCGAGTAACGATGGTAATACTGAGGAAATACCCATTATCGCAGGTACGCCAAGCGCGCGCGCTAAGATAGCTGCATGAGAGTTTTGTGAGCCATGGATAGAGATAACCCCTTTGAGCATATCACTCGGGCATTCGGCTAACATTGAAGCGGTTATTTCAGTCGCAACCAAAATAAAAGGTTTGTCCGGAAATTGTCTAGCTTGCTTAGTCGGGTTTAAGATATAGCCTAAAATGCGGTTCGATAGGTCGATGATATCCACAGCCCGCTCTTGCATATACGGATCTTGCATCGCTTTAAATCGCGCGGCATAGTTTTCGATAACAATTTTTAAACTTGTCGCGGCATTCCAGCCTTGCTTAATTTGTTGTTCAACTTCTCGCCCTAAACTACTGGCATCAAGGAGTTGATCGTACATAGTAAAAATGGCTTTTATATCATCAGGTAAGGATTCGTCTAATCCAGCTGATAACTGTTTTACTTCGGCGCGAGTAATATCAACGGCATCGCGATAAGCAATAATCTCATACGCTTCATTTTGATGACGTCGATTAACTAAGTTGCTCAACAAAACTTGCTGATTCCAACCAAAACCAATGCCCATAGCAAGACCATTTGCGCCAGGAACACCATTGACGGTTTTAGGGCCTGAAGGTAAAGCTAAACTCTCTGATTGAATCAATTCACCTAGCATATCGGCGTTGGCAATTTCTAATGCAATTTGTGTCGCAAGCGTAACTAAAAAGGCTTCTTCATCAGGAGAAAAACGGCGCATGTCTTTTTGTTGCATCGTCATTACGCCCAGCACTTTACGCTGATAGATGATCGGCGTGCCCAAAAAAGCATTGTATTCTTCTTCTTTTACTTCAGGGTAATGTTTGAAACGAGGATGTTCGTGTGCGTTTTCGATATTTAAGGGCTCTTCACGTTGCCCAACCAAACCAATTAGACCTTCTGAAAACCCTATGCATACTTTGCCTACAGCTTCTGGGTCTAGACCATTGGTTGCGGTTAACACCAAATGTTGTTTGTCATAATTAGCTAAATAAATAGAACACGAGTCGACTTCCATTGCCGCTTTAACCAGTGTCACTAAACGATTTAAAGCCGCGTCTAAACCCGGAGTGCGGCTTACCTCTTGTACAATTTGCTTTAAAGTGGTGAGCATCTTAATTTATTCTCCTAGAAAAAAATCAATGAGCTAAAAATAATAAGCTAATTAGTAGGCCGCTTTCTCCTGCGTGTCTTATTGCGACGTGAAGACCTATTAGGATTCTGTTTTTGCGTTGTTTTTTGTTCGCTTTTGGCTTGTTGTTTTAATCCGTTAAAGACAAATGGCATTAGCTCTTTAAGCGCTCGACGATACACCTCACGTTTAAATGAGACCACGTTGCGAATGGGATACCAGAAACTAGTCCAACGCCAATCATCGAACTCAGGATGGGACGAATGTAAGACATCCACATCTTTTTCTTCACAGGTTAAACGCAACAAGTACCATTTTTGCTTTTGGCCTATGCACACGGGCTGCGTCCCTGAACGAATTAATCGTTTGGGTAACTTGTAGCGGATCCAGTTTCGGGTTACCCCTAACAGTTCCACATCAGTAGGTTTAAGACCTACTTCTTCATGCAATTCGCGATACATTGCCTGCTCAGGGTTTTCGCCTTGATCAATTCCACCTTGTGGAAATTGCCACGAATGTTGGCCGTAACGACGCGCCCAAAAAACCTGCCCCTGTTTATTGCAGATAATAATACCGACATTGGCACGGAATCCTTCAGTATCTATCACTTGGAAACCAATTCGGTGAATATTTAATATGTTGACATTCTTTCATAAACCACTATCTTTTCCTAGTAATAACTGACAC
>JAQWNF010000028.1 GCA_029246415.1 Glaciecola sp. | reverse complement strand
AAGTATCTACCTATAAACCGATTACAAAGCATTATTGTATAGTATTGATAAATAAGGCTTCAAATTCTTTTGCTGCTTTTTCCCAAGTAAACTTAGTATGCATTGCGCGTTTTTGCATTTGTAAAAATCGTTCGGGTTGTTCTAAATACAACAACAACGCTCTGCGAATACAAATCAATAAAGCGATGGGTTTAGGATCATCAAACATAAAACCGGTGGAGTCATGCGCATTTTGATCAATTCCGACAACGGTATCACTCAATCCGCCCACATTACGGACAATCGGCAAGGTGCCATATGCAAGAGAATACATTTGATTCAGGCCACAAGGTTCAAATTCAGATGGCATTAAAAAGAAGTCAGCTCCCGCTTCTACTAAGTGTGCTAACTCAGGCTTAAAACCATGAATAAATTTGAACTTAGTTGGATGTACACGGCTTAAATCAGCTAGTTGTTGGCAGACATACGGATCACCTGTACCAACAATAGTCAGTTGTAAGTTATGCTGCATCAGTTCACCTAATATAGGTAGAATATAATCAAAGCCTTTTTGTGCAGTTAAGCGACAGACCATACCGATTAATGGCGTCTTAGGCTCATCAGCAAAACCCGATTCAGCTTGTAGCGCCTGTTTACAGATTGCTTTACCTGACAAGTCGTTGACATCATAGTGCGCCGGGATCAACGGGTCGGTTGTTGGGTCCCATTGACTGTAATCACACCCATTTAAGATCCCTTTGAGATCTGATGAACGATTCTGTAAACACAGGTGCATCCCATGAGCACCTAGATCGGTTAGGATTTCTTGCGCATAAGTTGGGCTAACTGCAGTGATTTTATCAGCATAGGCAATACCAATTTTCATCATATTGATATGTGGATTTAAATCTAAATGCAATGCTTGACGATATTGCTCAATCATCGGTATTTCATGCAAGCCAAAGCTACCTTGAAATGCGGCATTATGGATGGTTAACGTCGTTTTGGTATTCGCAAAAAAACCTTCAGCAAATTGAGTTTTGTTATTTGTAACAAAAAAGGGCACTAAACCAGTGTGCCAATCGTTACAGTGCATCATGTCGGGTTGAAAATCGACAACTTGTAAAATATCAATCACGGCGGCACTAAACAAACCAAAGCGTTCGCCATTGTCGGCATAGGCTTGGTTATTTTCTGCGTAAAGACCGTCGCGATCAAAGTATGCGTGTCCGACTAAATGTATTTTGACGGCACCGAATTGATATTCATACCGAGTAAATTGTCGATGGGAGCTAGTAAACTCGCCATGGCTTTGTAAATTAAATTGCTCGATTACCGTTTTGTAGGCTGGCATGACTATCACGACTTCATGACCTAGAGCGGCATAAGCGAGAGGCAGTGCTTTGGCGACATCCGCTAAACCACCGGTTTTGATAATATCTTCAACTTCTGAAACGATAAATGCGATTTTCATATTACTTCTTCTGTACCTTAGGTGCGCGCGCGGCGATAGCTTGGTAAACCGAAAACTTGTTGTTACCACCTAATTTACTAGATGGGCCAACATGTTCAAGCATAACATCGGCATAATTTAAAAAGCTATTAGCGACTAATACCAAACTTCCTTGTTCGATGAGGTGCTCACGCGCTTGCGCTAAAAATCCATAGGCAATCGAGTAATCTGTATTTACACCAGTATGAAAGGGCGGATTGGTAATGATATGGGCAAATTTACCTTCAACATTGGTGAGGCCATTGCTCGCAATGACATCGCCTTGTAAATTGTTTAAGTGTAATGTGCGCTGAGCACAATACAAGCTTAATGCGTTAATATCACTCAACACCAAATGTAGTGGGCTAGTCGCCCCGTTTTCGGCATTAAATTTGGCATGTTGTACGCCAACATAGGCAGCAATGACACCTGCTCCACAGGCAAAATCTAACACTTTCCCTTTGATGTTTTGCGGTAAATGTGACAATAAAATATGTGTGCCAGGATCTAGTGCATCTTGTGAAAACACATTGGGCATACCCGCAACTTGCCAGGTCACGTCGTTTAATTCATAGGTCTTGGTGGTGAGGTAGCTGTCTAAGTCAAACGCTTTAGCCCCTGCTTTCACGCTTCCGACGAACAAACCACAATGCTTCGCTGAGTCGACTTTGTTGACGTGTTCACAGACGACTTCAAGGTGTTTGCCACAGCTTTTAATGCCGCTTTTGTTATGTCCGACAATAAAAATCTGACCTTGTGGCTTAACGACATTGGCAAGGTTAGCTAACAACATGGTTAGATGTGCTTTTACCTTTGGCATATATACAATGGCAGTATCGTATAGCTCGTCAGGTGCGCTAATATAAGTGTTAAACTCATGGCGTGTAAAATCTGCTGCATACGCTTGCTCATAGATATCATAAAACTGATGAAATCCAGTAACATTGTTACCTAGTTCAAAGAAGACCTCGGCATCAATCGGATTAACAACTATGACTTTGCCTTCGCTGAAATATTCTTGGTTGCGCAGGATAACCTGGCTTTCTGCACTCATCATTAACCTTGCGCTCCAAATAATAAATCCCAAACGCCATGTCCTAGTTTTTGGCCACGCACTTCAAATTTAGTGATAGGTCGGTACTCTGGGCGAGGAATATAGTCGTTAGTCGGACTGAGATTCTTGTAGTTGTCTTGTCCCTGCATGACTTCTAGCATGTATTGTGCGTAAGGCTCCCAATCCGTAGCCATGTGTAACTGGCCTTGTGGTGCGAGTTTCTTATGGACGCGTTGAGCAAATTCAGTTTGTACGATACGGCGTTTATGATGGCGTTTTTTATGCCAAGGATCAGGGAAAAATAACTGCAAACGGTGCAAAGAATGATCGGCAATACACTTATCTAGCACTTCAATTGCATCGTGTTCAAACACGCGTAAGTTAGTTACGCCAGCTTCTTCTGCATCGGCCAAACAGGCGCCAACACCAGGGCGATGAACTTCAATTCCAATAAAATTTAATTCAGGTGCGTTTTTAGCCATTTCAACCAAAGACTTACCCATACCAAAACCAATTTCTAATACTACAGGATTACTATTGCCAAAGACTTCGTTTAGATCTAACAGTCCCATATCGACACTTAACCCCATGCTCGGCCAGTTAACTTCTATGGCGCGGGCTTGAGCATTAGTTAAACGACCTTCGCGTTTAACAAAGCTTTTGATTTTGGAAATGTATACGCCAGCAGCTTCAGCTTCGGCTTGGTTTTGAAAACGACTCATAAAAAAAGTGCTCTGAATAAGTAAATTAGGCGTATTATCCTGTGTTGTGTCGGGAATGTAAAATGTCTCGGGTTTTATTTTGTATTTTATTTTGAAGGTGGTTCGATATGGCATTTGATTTTGCCCAAACAGCATTGGCGTGGTTTGACCAACATGGGCGTAAACACTTGCCGTGGCAACAGAATATTAGTGCTTATTCGGTGTGGATTTCGGAGATCATGCTCCAACAGACTCAAGTAACGACAGTGATCCCCTATTACGAACGATTCATGCAATCCTTTCCTACAGTCACAGCTTTGGCTGCAGCACCGCAAGAGGACGTCTTACATCATTGGACTGGATTAGGCTACTACGCCCGTGCGCGAAATTTGCATAAAGCGGCGCAGATGATTGCGGTTGAGCATAACGGTGAGTTTCCCACTGATTTTGCAGATGTGCTGGCGTTACCAGGTATTGGCCGCTCTACTGCAGGGGCGATTTTGTCCATTGCGCATCAGCAAATACACCCGATCTTAGACGGCAATATTAAACGTGTCTTAGCGCGTTTTTTTGCTGTAGAAGGCTGGACAGGCAGTAAGCAAGTTGAAAATCAACTGTGGGAGTATGCAGATCAATTAACACCGCAACAGCGCATTGCTGACTATACTCAAGTGATGATGGATTTGGGAGCGACCTTGTGCACCCGCAGTAAGCCAAAATGTGAAGAATGTCCGTTACAGATTGAGTGTTTAGCGTTTGCTAGTGGTCGTCAAGCTGAGCTTCCACACAAAAAACCGAAAAAGACTATACCCATCAAATATACCACTGTGTTGATCCCGATGTTGTATGAACGGGTGTTAATGAACAAACGTCCCGATGAAGGAATTTGGGGAGGGCTATGGTGGTTTGAAGGGGAATTTACTTCGGAGCAACAAGCTTTGCCTACGGAATTAGCGGAGGCAAATGCTCAGTTTGAGGTTGCCGGCCAGGTACACTCAATTAATGCTGTTGAGTCGTTACCTGAGTTTAAACATACATTCAGCCATTTTCACCTTCATATCCAACCTGTGATAATATATTTAGCAGAAGCGCAGGCTGGAGAAGCTGGGCATGATGCTCAGGGGCGAGTTGCTGAAGCATCGCCTAATTATGTCGCAACAAATTTGCAGCAGTGGGTTGATTACCACCAGCCGGCTGATATTGGGTTATGCAAACCCGCAATCACTATATTTAATCAATTACAACATCGTTAAGGAAATGACTAACATGGGCAGAACCGTTCACTGTGTACGTTTAAACAAAGAAGCTGATGGCTTAGATTTTCAACTATATCCTGGAGAGCTAGGTAAACGCATTTTTGATTCTATTTGCAAAGAAGCCTGGACCGATTGGCAGAAAAAACAGACCATGCTGATTAATGAAAATAAGCTCAATATGATGGAGCCAACAGCACGTAAATTTTTAGAAGAACAAATGGAAGGGTATTTGTTTGAAGGCAAAGAACCGGACATCGAAGGGTATACCCCCCCTGCTAAGTAAGCTTTTACGCAGAAAAAAACAACGTTTTGGGCGTTATCTAAACAAATTGCAATTAAATGCACAAAAAGGGTTGACTTGAAGGTCGAAAATCCGTTTAATACGCACCTCACTTACGAAGTGCATCGCAAATATCGATGTGTTTAGTTAAGTTGCCTCGATAGCTCAGTTGGTAGAGCAGCGGATTGAAAATCCGCGTGTCCCTGGTTCGATCCCGGGTCGAGGCACCATTTCTTCTAGGTTTACTGATAGTAATCAATACTTTGCAATGGATTGCTATCGGTAATACCGTAAAAAATACCGTAATTTGTGCATGAAATGTTTTAGTATATCAGGGCTATCACAATAGTTATGATGTTTATTTAGTTGCGAATATTAAAATTTTCTCTGTTGTTTTTTCAGTTCCAAATTAGCATTGTGCTTTTGTTGTGATAGAGCCTTTGACTCCAGTAATTTAGTTGTTTCATCTTTTACCCACTGATTAGCATTCTTTTCGTCCAACACACTACATTTGTATGGAGTTCGCATTGCACTGTCGTCCTCTCTAAATAAGCCAATCTCTTGGTGCGGTGTGACTCTATCAATCTTAATCCAACCTATTCCACGTCTTTTACCAATTGTAAATTGACAAAAAAGTATCATACTTTGGCGCGCTCGAAATAAGCTTTTTTAGACATATAAACTCATGTCATTACGTAAAAGTATCATACTTTGTAAATTGCATATCTAAATGATAACGAAACAGATGACAATAAAGTATCATACTTTGTAATTGCAGAACTTTTTCAAACTCGTGAATAAGGGTAATTACTCTTAATATAAGTATTCAAAAATCTACCTTTTGAACTATCCCTCATAGTTAAAAAACGTACATTCCAATTTATATTGTTAAAGGCTTGGAAAAAATCTCTTTGTATCTTTGTGCAGGTTTGCAGGGCAATCATCTATAGCTTGCCAATAGTCGATAATGCCTTTGACCGTTTTTAAGTCTACATGAGTACAATCATACATTACACGCAATAATTGCAATGTTGGCATAACCTCGACGTCAAACGCCTTTGCTAATTGCGTCATGTCTTGATCATCGGTAATAACGGGGACATTTAATTCTTGGGCGTATGCTATGTATAGGGCATCAACTTTTGATGGACCTGGCAACTCGGTTTGAACAAAATCCCAAACAAAGTCAAATGCACTATAAATAGATTTTTTCTGTTTCTTCCAATGGTAGGAAAGTGTTTTCTATTTTCTTCGTACTCGCCCTCGTCGACCCACGGAAATTTAGACTTTAACCTTCTATTTGATAGTTCATCATTTAACTCCTGAAGAATGTATAAACAATATTCACTATCGCCAAACGGCATGAATAAAAGCGGTCTAATGCTTTGAGCTAGCCTAATATACGTATTTGTATCGATCAGAATTTTAGACTGTGGCATCAGGTGAGCTCAGAGTGGATGCTCCGAGCATCTAACAGCGTCATATCTGTTATGGTTTGTAAAAATCCAGGGCCTTTGTCTTGTTCCTTTAAATATTTTCTCAAAATTTCAAAAAATGGTGTTTCAAAGGCTTTTTCAGTCTCAGCAATAAAATCATGAGCATTGAACTTTGGAATGTCGCCAAGAAGAGCAGCACTACAATTGCGATACTTCTTATTAAAGTTAGTAACTGCGCCCCCAAAATATTTCCCCATCTCGATGGGAGCGAAAGATTGAGACTCCGCATACTTATTAGTTTGGTTTACCACGGTATAAGGTGAAATCACCTGCTCGTCTGCAATCTCAAGCACTTTTACAATCTTAGATTGCGCATTTCTTTGGGCCAAAATTTGATGATACACACTCTCTGCTAACGCTTTCGGAAACAACAACGCACCGGCAAACTCATCAGCAAAGTCTTCTGCTTCATTACCTGATAGAGATGGAGATAAACAATGTCCCAATTCGTGAGCCATCCAAAACTTAAAATCATGCACATTTGTGTCTAAATTTAAATAAACCCATGTGGTCTGTGTATCAGGCAAGTATATATGTATCGCGTTTTCATGGGTTTTCTTTGTGCCCCACAAAACTGGCACAATTACAGCCTGAAGCTCTCGAAACCTTCGAATTAAATGACTAAAGTCTACAGTATCAACTTCACCGACATTTATGTCTTTGCGTACCTTTGAGGTAACCTGACACAAATAATCATAGTCGCAAGATGGAGACTTAAGAATTGGCGGCATTTCAAGAGTATCAAAGGGCAAGTACGGGACAAGATGCCTCAAAAACCGTCCTTTCTCCTTCGCTTTCTCAACATTAATTTTTGTAGTTTTCGAATTGCTTTTTTTTCGAAAAGCAATAACAGGAGCATCGTCCTCTTCATTAATGACAAGCTCAGAAAAACTGAGTTGCAAAAGTTTAGCAAACTGAAGTAGTTTGTTCGGACGCGGAAAGGATTTTTCTTTTAACCACTGGGATACCGCTTCTTTAGAAACGCCTAACCGCCCAGCCACAGCAGTTTGAGATAACCCTGAAGCATCCATTGCTTTGGTTGCGTTTTTAATGTTGAGTCTTTTTTTCATGTTCAAATTATATATGTGGCATCACCCAGAGTCAAGTTTTGTCAAGTTAAAATGAGATAACTTTCAGAAAATTAGTTACAGACTCCTTTTAAATGGTCTTTGCAATGGGTATTGTCTTATAAAAGGTTAACTTTTCAGAAAGTTAAGATAAAAACTGATTTAATCCACTAAACCCATCGTAAAAACACCTAACAAAATGCACCAAATGCCCTTCCCTCTCTTGCTCAGAATTAAATGATAACGATTACCTTTTTAAAGATCTTTATCTTTAATATCCATCTATTAGTGATAGAAAAGTACACTATCTCGCTATGAGAGAACGAAACACAAACAATATATTGATTATTAATGGCTTCAAATGACTATTTCATTATCATCTCTCTAAGTTTTAATCTTTTACTAGACACAAAAAATCAGTTATCACGAACATTCAGAAGTTAATTTTCAATCATTAAATTAACAAATATTTAAAAAACACTTGAAATCACAAAAAAAAAGGGATAACGTTTACCCTTAATGAAGATAATTAACATTACATCAACATACAAACAAAGAGAAACAATATGATCACACAAAAATTCAACCGAAGCCTCGTAAGTGCTGCAGTTACTGCCTCACTCACGTTTTCAGTTTCAACATTTGCGCAAGAAAACGAAGAAACCAAAATCGTTGAAAAAGAAGGAATTGAGCAAATTGTCGTCACTGGCTCTGTCGCTGGACGCTCTCAAATTGAGTCGGCGATTTCAGTAACTAGTGTAGATGATGAAGTTATTAGAAACTTCAAACCGAACTCAGAAGTTGAGATGTTTAGGTTATTACCGGGTATACAAGCTAATGGTAATAATGGTCCAGGAGGAAATGCCAATATTGCAGTACGAGGTTTACCAGTTGCGACTGGCGGATCCCCTTTTGTACAGATTCAGGAAGATGGTCTGCCTACAGTTTTATTTGGTGATATGCAATTCGGTAATAATGATTACTGGACCAGATTTGATGCTTCAGTCGCTCGCCTTGAATCAGTGCGAGGTGGTACAGCAACAACTTTTGCCTCTCAAGCTCCAGGCGCAATAATAAACTACATTTCGCATACAGGTGCAGTTGAGGGCGGCTTTGTCAACTTGTCAACCGGAATTGGATACGATGAGAAAAGATTAGATTTTAGATATGGGGGG
Source organism: Glaciecola sp. (assembly GCA_029246415.1). Lineage (GTDB taxonomy): Bacteria > Pseudomonadota > Gammaproteobacteria > Enterobacterales > Alteromonadaceae > Opacimonas. Next base: position 13,848 of record JAQWNF010000028.1, on the reverse strand, counting down.
GAAGCTTCCGATTCAGTTCTGTATCACGTTGGTGGTTACGTCAAAAATGGTCGTGGTCCGTTGGACCCTGGCTTTATTACTTCTGAAAGCTCACAGGTAAAAGGCAACTTAACCAAATATCTAGCTGATGACGAAAGCTATGTCCGTTTCAATTTTAAAGTTGCTGACACACAGGAGCCTTTTTATACGGGATCTTTAGCGCTTGCTGATATAAACGGCAATAAGATTTCTAATCTACGCCCTTACCCAACAATGGATGGACGCTCTGATAGTAATTTATCACCATTGAATCAGAATTTCTTAATTGTTAATCGCGATGGTGCTGTTGAACGAGTGGGTATGACAGGTATCTCCACAAGTGCCTTAGCTATTGGTAATGAAGTACATTACGTTCTAGAAGATGATATTATTATAGACAACAAAATGCGTTGGACTGATATGAGCGGCTCTTTTAACGAACCCTTCCATGGACCTACACTTACATCAAATGTACTAGGTTCAGCAGTTAATGGAGCAGTAGTTGGCTCTATTCAATACGCAAATGGACAACAACAGGGTCTAGATTACGACTTACCGTATATTGATAGAGATACTAACGTGTCGACCCAAATGAACGATGTGGGAAGCTTAGTTAATGACTTAACTATTTCTAAAGAGTTTGACTTGGATGGAAACGCTATATCAGTGCGTGGCGGTTACTTTTACATGAACCAAAAGATTGCGATGACTTGGCATACAAATCGAAACTTTCGCGCTGCTGGCGTTAATAACCCAGCTCAACTAGATTTGTTTGACGTAGACGGTAATCAACTAACAGCTAATGGACTTGCCGGTTTTAATGATAACTGGGGGGCTTGTTGTTCTCGCGATTATGACCTCGACTATACAAACACTGCGCCTTATATTGCACTCGATTTTGAAACAGATGACTTTATTCTAGATGGTAGTGTCCGCCGTGATACCGTTGATGCGAGTGGTTTTACTATTCAAAGCTCTGGAGAAGCGTTAGTAACTGTAGTTGATGGCGTTGAGATACCTACGTTATTGTCTGACGGTAATCAAGAAAACTTAGACTACAGTGTGAGCTACACATCTTGGACGTTCGGTGGTTTATATAAGTTTAATGAGGACACCAGTTTCTTTACACGCGCCTCAAAAGGTAATCGCTTCAACGCCGACCGCCAAACTGTTTCTGGCAAAATAAATCCTGATGGTTCACTCACCGAAGCAGGCCAAGTCGCAGCGGTCGATGAAGTCAATCAGTATGAGATTGGTGTTAAGAATAGAGGTGATCTAGGAGGAGGCACTTATACAGCAGAGCTGACTTTATTGAATGGCGATTTTACTCAATCAAACTATGAACCAACTTCAACACCAGCTTGCCCTAGTGGAGGCTGTATTCTAGATAATGAATATCGAACAACTGGCTTTGAATTCTATGGGACCTATCGTTTTGATAGCTTATACATTATTGCAAATGCAACTTACACAGATGCAGAGCAACGCGCTGCAGATGCGACCGAATGGAAAGTCGCAAATGACATACCTGAGATGACTTATGCTATCAATGCGTCTTATGACTTTATAGATTCATTATCTGTTGGCCTTAATATGTCAGGTCAATACGGTAGCAGAAATGGTGCTGGCGTAGAAACTGAAAATAATCCTATTTTCGGTGGAAATATTACCTACTATCTTAATGAGAGGTTACAATTTTCTATCATAGGTCAAAATTTAACAGATGAATTTACCGTAAGAGGTTTGAATGGTATTGTAGATGCACCTAATGGAGTGATTACAGCTTCTCCAGTTTTAGGCAGAAACCTACAAGCATCCGTCCGTTTAAATTTCTAAACATTACGAGGTGTGTGTCCTTCGTTGCTATACGAGGGCTGGGGCGGTGCATTTGTACCGCCTCTTTTTATTTTTATTGTGAGCCAGAATATGCAATTTTTGAATATTATTCGCGAATCGTTAGCACGACATAACAGCGAACAAGATATAGGCATGTTATGACCGAACGTTCAAAATATCTAAATAATTCCAACTATTGGCAGTTGCTAGCAGAATCGCAGCAACAAGAACAACTTTATTCGAACGCATTTGATAGCTGGAAGAAAGCTCTCTCAATTGAACCCAGTAATCAGTATTTTCTATTCTCCGAGGCAAAATTATCACTTCAATGTGGTCTACCATCTTCGCACCTTTTTGCAGAATTGTTAGAAAAAGACAACTTCAATGAGGAACTTTTAATTGGTTATGCTCATGCAATGGCACTAGAGCAAGAACACAATGGTGCTCTAAAGGCATTGTCACAGTATTTTTCACAAAAAAAACCGAGTAAAAACACCCTAAAGCTATACGCCGATATATTGCTACTTCAGTCTGGAGATGCGGCTCTGATAGATTTTTATAAACTAAAAATCAGAGAAAGAATAGAAATAGATTTCTGCTATGAGCAACTTATTAATCATGCCTTGCTTAAACAGAATTATGAACAAGCTTTTGTATTAATTGACGCAGCCTGCAAAGCCGTGGGTCGAAAAAAGCAAGACCCCTTTCTTATCAAAAAAGCAATAACGCTTAGCGAACAAAAGTTAGACCGAGAGGCTTTTAAAGCGTTCACGGCATTAGAACACTGTAAAAGTGTTGAGAAAGACATGGCCATTGTACGAATGAGTTTACGCTTAAAACAACTAGATAGTGCTTCGGTTATCTGCATGCATTATGCACAAAATGGTTTTGCCAGCACATTCATACCTTACCTCAGTTTAATATGGCGACTTCAAGAAAGTGGCTATCAGGATTGGTTAGAGAAAAGCAATCAATTCATACGTAGTTATGAGGTAGGTCTAAAGGAACAACATATTAACGAACTCGTTGATTTAATGACGCATTTGCACAGTGTTTCGAGTCCTTATTTAGAGCAATCAGTCCGCAAGGGTACGCAAACAGATTTGTTACTCTTTGCTCGCCAAGAAAAAGTAATACAAGACCTAGTAGCACTTATTAAGCCGAAAATAATGGATTATATTAGTGATTTACCACCGCATGATGCAACGCACCCTTTATTAGGGCGCAAGAGAGATAGTGCGTTAAATGGCAACATTAAGTTTTCAGGGAGTTGGTCTGTGAAGCTAGGTAAAAAAGGCCACAACGTATCGCACACTCATCCTAAAGGGTGGATCAGTGCAGTGCTATATCTCAAGGTCCCTAAAGAAAATCAATTGGGACCAGCACCCAATGGCTTTTTGCAATTTGGTACCCCTCCGCGTAATTTGCAACTAGAACTCGAGCATTACCATCAGGAGGCACCTGAGCCCGGAAAACTAGTATTGTTTCCTTCAACGACTTGGCACCAAACACAACCGTTTAATGATGGCGAGCGAATCGTAATAGCATTTGACGTCAAACCACCAGGAATTCAAACATGAGCCTACAAAATTCGATACAAAAAATTGTAATAGTTGGAGGGGGAACTGCCGGTTGGATGACCGCTGCTGCGCTTTCAAATTCTCTTTTAAAGGGGGTATCAATTACTTTAATTGAATCTGAAGATATCGGCACAGTTGGCGTGGGCGAGGCTACTATACCGCCCATCAGAACATTTAACAACACATTAGGGATCAGTGAGAACGAATTTTTAAAGAATACGCATGGTTCGTTCAAACTTGGTATCGAATTTGTAAATTGGGGAAAGCTTAACAATCGTTATTTTCATCCATTTGGACAGTACGGACGCCAATTTGATATTGTCAATGTTCATCAACATTGGTTAGCTGCTGAACAATCTGGCACTGCACATCCTTTGGATGAATATTGTATGGCTTGGGCTGCTGCTAAACAACGCCGATTTTCTCCGCCACAGCCTGACCCACGAAGTGTCTTATCAACATATGAGTACGCCTATCATTTTGATGCAGGCGCGTACGCAATGTTTTTAAGAAAGTATTCAGAAAAACGAAACGTGAAAAGAATAGAAGGTAAGATAAAACACAGCCAGCTTAATCCTAATTCAGGATTTATCGACGCAGTCGTTTTAGATAACGATCAACTGATCGAAGGAGAGTTATTTATTGATTGTTCTGGTTTTAGGGGGTTGTTGATTGAGCAAGCATTAAAAACAGGTTATGAAGATATGTCTGAATATCTGCCGTGTAATCGCGCTTGGGCAGTGCCATGTGAACTTAAAGACTTCACACCCTATACTCGTTCAACAGCTCATAAGGCAGGTTGGCAATGGAGGATTCCATTGCAACATAGAACTGGAAATGGTCATGTGTTTAGCAATGATTTTATATCTGAACAAGAAGCATTAGACACTTTGATGCAAAATCTTGATGGTGAACCATTATCCGACCCTCGATTATTAAAATTTACGACGGGTAGACGAAAGCAATTTTGGAATAAAAATGTGGTGGCAATCGGTCTATCCAGTGGTTTCTTGGAGCCATTGGAATCGACCAGTATTCACTTGATCCAAGCCGGCATTGCTAAATTACTCGCGCTGTTTCCAACAACAGATTTTGACCAACATGTTATTGATGAGTACAACCGGATCGCAATTAATGAATTCGAAGCGATTAGAGATTTTTTAATATTACATTATAAGTTAACTGAGCGCGATGACTCGGAAATGTGGCGATATTGCAAGAATATGCCTATCCCAGAGACTTTAGAAAGTAAACTACAACACTTTGAGAGCTTTGGAAGAGTGATAAAAGGAGAAATGGATTTATTTGCTGATGCCAGTTGGCTAGCCGTTTATATCGGTCAAGGATTGCGTCCAAAGCAACGTGACCCGCTAATGTCTTATCGCAAAAGTGAAGGTGATGTTTGGCTTAACAAACTGCATCAAGCATTACAGCAAGCTGCCCAACAACTGCCAAGTCATGCAGACTACATTGCTAAACATTGTCGCTCTGACATAAATTTCATGTCGTAATTAGAGCTTTTACATTCTTTCAATAACCGATTGCCGACGTATCAAGCTTGGAGTGTATTTACGCTGAATAGTGGGATCGATGGTCTGCTGCTGAGCAGACTGTATTGCAATACTTGCAGCAGCCTGGGCCATCATTGAAATAGGGTACCGCATAGTTGTTAGTTGAGGCCTTGCATCTCGCGCATACACTACATCATCGAAACCAACTACGGATACATCCCTGGGAATATGAATACCTTGGTCAAGCATAAAGTTCATTGCTCCAACAGCCATCGCATCATTATAAGTAACTAAAGCCGTAAATTTGGTCCCACCCGCTATCAATGATTCAACAGCTTGTGCCCCACCTTCATGAAAAGGTGGCGCGTAAGCAATTGCACTGTCAGGTAATTTTACGTTGTGACGGGTGAGACAAGATTTGACTCCTTCGAGGCGTAATTGTGGGTCGTCAATATCAAAGTCACTATTGATGTAAGCAAACTTTCGATGTCCCATCGAAAAAAGGTACTCCACAACCAGTTCACTTCCCATTCTGTTGTCTAACCACACGCACCGGTCCTCTAAACCTGGTACGAGACGATTGATCAAAACCAGACCAGGACAGAGCTCAGAGTACTTTAATAAATCTTCGTCACTTATGACCTTAGAATGAAGCACCATCGCACTTACTCTGTGATCTAATAAATTTTCGATTGCAAGTTTTTCCTTTATTACATCATTGTGGCCGGAAGTAATGAAGGTTTGCAGGCCTATTGATTGACATAATTTTTCTATGTGATGCGCAAAAGTTGCCATAAAAGGATCGAGTATTTCAGGTACCAAAACACCGAGTGAGGTAAATTTATTGGTGACAAATGCCCTTGCGGCAAGGTTTGGTCTATAACCAAGTTCATCCATAATGCGCTGAACATGAGCGCGTTTTACAGGCCCTACTTTCGGGCCGTTGTTAATAACACGGGAAACTGTCGCTTGGGAAACATTTGCGGCTTTTGCAATATCTTTAATTGTTACCATTTTAGAATGCAAACTATAATTGTATTGAATCTTATTAATACTAGCTCACAAAGTACTTTACAGTCAATGGGAAAACGATTACCCTGATTTAAATATTAACAAAGTGTAATAATATGTTTGAACTATCCAATGACCCACATCGCCGATACAACCCCTTACTAGATGAGTGGGTACTTGTATCTCCACATCGAGCTAAACGCCCTTGGCAAGGTCAAAACGAAGCTGAGGATACATCGTCAAATCAACCTTATGACGAGACGTGTTATTTGTGTCCTGGAAATATGAGAATAAATGGTGAGCGAAATGAGAAATACCAGTCTACCTATGTGTTTGCCAATGATTTTGCTGCGTTAAAATCCAACACCCCGCCTGCTGAGCAACAGGATGGACTGTTTACAAGCCAGTCAATTCAGGGGGAGTCACATGTAATCTGCTTTAGCCCTGACCATAGCAAGTCCATGGCTCAGTTATCTGAGAACGAAATTGTCGCAGTAATAAAGACTTGGCAAGATTTACTAGAAAAACTATCGGCTAAGTATCCTTGGGTTCAGATTTTTGAAAATAAGGGCGCTGTAATGGGTTGCTCGAACCCACATCCGCATGGTCAGGTGTGGGCACAATCCCAAGTACCTTCTTTAGCTTTGCGCACTGGAAAACAGTTATTGCAATATTATGCGAAAGAGCAAAGAGCGCTATTGTTGGATTACGCTGAACAAGAACTTGCTTGCGACGAGAGAGTCGTATGTGCTAACAAGGATTGGGTGGTCGTAGTGCCATATTGGGCAGCATGGCCTTTTGAAACCCTTCTGCTACCGCGTTTCCCCGTTCAGCATTTGCACGACTTAACGGTGCTACAGACCAACACGTTAGCCGCAATTTTGAGTCAAATCACGAGCAAATACGACAACCTGTTTAATACTTCCTTTCCTTATTCAATGGGTTGGCACGGTCAGGTATTTGATGGTGAAGAGCACCCAGAGTGGACTTTGCATGGGCATTTTTATCCACCTTTGTTGCGCTCCGCCACGGTTAAAAAATTTATGGTGGGGTATGAGATGCTTGGAGAGCCCCAAAGAGATATTACACCTGAACAAGCAGCAGAATTACTCAAAAATCAGTCAAGCACTCACTACCGAATGGCAAGGGAAATGCGATGAGTAAAACGACATACTCGGCATTTGTAAAACATTTTAGTCATTTGCCACAGGTCACCGCTTTTGCACCTGGCAGAGTAAACCTCATAGGTGAGCACACTGATTACAATCAGGGATTTGTCTTTCCAGTGGCTTTAAACAAAGGAACCTATGTACAATTGTCTATTCGTGATGATATGCAAGTCATCGCAATAGCAAAAGACATGGACAATCAAGAAAACAGGTTTGATCTGAACGACATACAATTTGATAACGATATGCCTTGGGCAAATTATGTTCGTGGTGTGTTTAAGCTGATTAATCAGCATACGCAGCGAACTAGCGGTGTGAATATCTATATTTACGGTGACCAACCACAAGGCGCTGGTTTAAGTTCTTCTGCGTCTATGACTGTAGCCCTTATCAAAGGTCTTGTGGATTTGTTTGGTCTAGAAATAGATGGCAAAGAGGCTGCAAAAATTGCGCAAGCAACTGAGAACACATTTGTCGGCTGTGCGTGTGGCATTATGGACCATCTTATCAGTGCTTTAGGAAAGAAAAATAAAGCACTCAGACTTGACTGTCGAGACCTCTCCGTAGAATATGGTAAAATTCCTGACAGCCTTGAGCTCATGGTGTTCAATTCAAACATTAAACGCTCCTTAGTTAGCAGTGAATACAACATTCGACGCGAACAATGTGAATCAGCGGCGCTCAAACTGAACGCAAGCTCACTGCGCGATGTAACAATTGAGGTGCTCGAGTCCAAGCAAGATGCGTTGACAGATGTAGAGTTTCGAAGAGCGAGACACATTGTTAGTGAAAACATTCGCGTGGAAAAATTATACTCTGCTTTTCGGGATAATAATCTTGCAGAAATATCGCAATTGATAAGAGCTTCCCACGTTTCTATGCGAGATGACTTTGAAATAACTATTCCCGAAATAGATACCTTAGTCGAGATTATCAACGATGCACTACCTATTGTAGGTGGAGCTCGCATGACGGGCGGAGGGTTTGGAGGGTGCGTTATAGCACTTGTGCCCAAAAGTGAAGTCTCGCGAGTAGCGAAAGTAGTAACCAAAAAGTACCCGCAAATAGTCAACATACAGCCAACTATTTATAATTTTACTGTCGAAAACGGCGCATTTAATTTTAACAATCACAAGGTTCAGGAGGCGTTATGAATCGCTACTTTTTAAAGACCATTTTTATAGGCTTTGCAATACTGCTCAACGCGACAAGTTGGGCCTCTACACAAAATGTTTCACAGTATAGGTTATCGTCGCCTAATAAAACAATTGATGTTGTAGTAGAAGTAAACGAGGGAGTGACTTATTCGGTTGAATTTAAGGGGCAAACTATCCTCGATTTTTCCGAAATTGACCTGTTTGTGGAGGGTTATCCTTCACTTTCTAAAAATACTACCGTTATTAACGCCTCTACTAATAACAATAGAGCAACTGTTTACCCCGAAGTGAGAGTAAAATCTGCGCAAATTAACGATCATTACAATCAACTATCATTGCAGTTCGATAATAAAATGACCTTGCGATTTAGAGCATATGACAACGGCGTAGGCTATCAATTTGTGACTGATATAGATGGTTCTATAAAAGTGATTGACGAACTTGCTGAATTTAATTTTGCATCAGGTACCACAACCTATTTCCCTGAAGAAGAAGGTTTTTATTCCCATAATGAGCGCAGTTATCTACTTGAACCAATAAGCGACATTAAATCTCGATTAGGCAGTACGCCAACCTTAGTCAACTCTTCCCCTGCTAAGGTCCTGATTACCGAAACTGCGCTTCGGGATTATGCAGGTATGTGGTTAACTGGCAATGGCAAAAATGGTCTGAAAGGCACTTTCCCTGAGTTGCCCACAAAAGTCGTCATGGGCGACGCCCCTTGGGAAGATAGGAATGAGCCCGTCGTCGAGCGTGCAGATTTTCTAGCAATCACTGAGGGCTCGCGAGAGTTTCCATGGCGCGTGTTGGCAATAGCTGAAAATGACATTGATTTGTTGAGCAATCAACTAACTTACCAAATGGCGATACCCAATCAAATTGGTGACACAAGTTGGATAAAACCAGGAAAAGTTGCTTGGGATTGGTATAACGCCAATAATTTACATGGTGTTGACTTTGAGTCAGGTTTAAACACAGAAACGTATAAATTTTACATAGACTTCGCAGCAGACAATGGTATCGAGTATGTCATTTTAGATGAAGGTTGGTACCCATTAGGTGATCTGATGGGAAAAGTAGAAGGGTTTGACGTACCCGCCATCATGGCTCATGCAAAAAAGAGAGATGTGGGCATTATTTTATGGACAACTTGGCTAACCTTAAGAGATCAATTTGATGACGCAATGGACCGTTTTGTGGAACTTGGGGCTGTGGGCATCAAACCTGATTTCTTCCAACGTGACGATCAAGAGATGGTCAATTTTTATTGGAAAATAGCCGATGAAGCAGCTAAACGCAAATTGTTAGTGGACCCTCATGGTTCATACAAACCAGCGGGCTTACGTCGAGCATACCCCAATATTATTACGCGTGAAGGGGTTAAGGGCTTAGAGTGGAACAAGTGGAGCTATGATTCAACGCCCGAACATAACACTACACTTCCATTTATCAGAATGGTAGCAGGTCCAATGGACTATACGCCGGGAGCCATGTCCAATGCCATTGGTCCGGCTGCTTGGAAAGCAATATCCTACAGCGGAAAAGCCAGTGACCATCAGGATTTTAGTATTAGATTCACTCGTCCTATGAGCCAAACTACAAGAGCGCATCAAGTAGCCCTGTTTACACTGTTTGAAAGCCCCTTACAGATGATGGCTGATTCGCCGAGTCAGTATAAAAAAGAGCAAACCACAGCCTCTTTCATTGCCAAGGTTCCAACGGTTTGGGATGCTACTATTCCAGTTGCAGGAAAAATAGGTGACTTCGTAGCGATTGCTCGCCAGTCTGGAGATAAGTGGTTTTTAGGAGCGATTACCGACGAATTTGCAAGAGAGTTAAACGTTGACTTGAAATTCTTAGGAAAGGGCAAATACTCTGTTGAGATTTTCAGAGATGGCGTAAATGCTAAAAAATGGGCCGAAGATTACGCAATTGAAAAACGCATTGTCACATCTAAAGATACATTGGCTCTGGAGTTAGCTCCAGGTGGCGGTTATTCTGCTCGTTTCGAGCCGATAAAATAGATTACCGGTTACAATAATTAAAAGAGGTAGACATGTTAACCACTCTCGATTTCGCGATATTAGCTGCATATGTCCTAGGTCTGGTAGCTTTGGGCGCTTGGATATCGCTAAGAGCCAAAAAAACACAAAGTAGTACCGTTGATTATTTTTTGGCGGATAAAGCCTTACCTTGGTGGGCAATAGGTGCATCATTAATTGCGTCTAATATTTCAGCTGAGCAAATCATTGGTATGTCAGGATCTGGATACGCTATTGGTTTGGCAATTGCGTCTTATGAGTGGATGGCGGCAATAACTCTGCTCATAGTGGCAAAGTATATGCTACCTATTTTTATTAAGAATAACATCTTAACAATGCCACAGTACTTAGAACAACGTTATGACTCCCGAGTGAGAACGGTCATGGCGTTGTTCTGGTTAGCAGTATATGTGTTTGTTAATTTGACAGCCATTTTGTGGCTAGGTGGCTTAGCAATTGAAACAGTGACCGGCGTAAGCGCAACAGCCGGAATGATTTTTCTTGCAGTATTTTCTCTTGCATATTCACTGTACGGCGGTCTAAAGGTCGTCGCATACACTGATATTATTCAAGTGACATTGTTAGTGTTTGGTGGTCTATTCTTATCATACTTAGCCCTCAACTCACTGGCTGATGATCAAGGAATCATCGCTGGTTTCAAGGTGCTAAGTAATGAGCTACCTGGTCATTTTGATATGATATTGAATTCCGATCACCCCCATTACATGAGCCTTCCGGGCATTTCAGTCTTGGTGGGTGGTTTATGGGTAATGAACTTTAGTTACTGGGGATTCAATCAGTACATTATTCAAAGAGCTCTAGCTGCCAAGAATATAAAAGAGGCTCAAAAGGGCATCGTATTTGCTGCATTTTTAAAAGTACTAATGCCTCTAATAGTTGTACTCCCCGGTATTATTGCTGTCATTAAATTTCCTGACTTGAGTTCACCTGACCAAGCATATCCGTCGATGATGGGAATTATGCCAGCGGGTATCAAAGGCTTAGTTTTTGCAGCACTAGTTGCTGCTATAGTGTCGTCTATCGCTTCTATGACGAATAGTATTGCGACTATTTTCACCATGGACGTTTACCAGCATTTCACTAAACAGAAATCACAAAGTTACTATGTGCGTATTGGACGAGCAGTTTCGTTTTTATCATTGTGCGTCGCACTTGTTATAGCTAAACCATTACTTGGTAAATTTGATCAAGCTTTCCAATATATTCAAGAATTTACTGGCTTTTTCACACCAGGCATCGTGGTAATTTTTTTACTCGGCATGTTCTGGAAGCGCACCAACGCAGATGGCGCTTTATTTGCTGCGATAGGCTCAGCTCTTTTTTCAGTGCTACTTAAAGTGTTTTGGCCAGAATTGCCGTTTATGGACAGAGTAGGTCTTGTATTTTTAATTTGCTTAGCCTTGTGTGCTGGCATCTCATTATTAAGAAGTAACCACAGCAAAGCCACCGTTGACATAAAAGAAATTAATTTTTCAACTACAACCGCGTTTAATTTAGCGAGCGCGATTGTGATATTGATTTTGATTTTTCTGTATACCATTTGGTGGTGAATTACTTTTTGTATATTTTAAAAGCGGTGACTGGGTTAAGCAGTCATGATGTTGTTTAAGGATAGTGCTATGGATGTATTGGTTACTGGTGGGGCGGGTTATATTGGCTCACATACTCTAATTCAGTTGATTGAAGATGGCTATAAACCAGTTGTATTTGATAACTTGGTTAATTCATCGCGTAAAGCATTAGAGCGTGTAGAACAAATTACCCATCAAACTATCGAGTTTGTTGAAGGTGATATTCGTGATCTTGATGCGCTAAATTTCATTTTTGAAAATTATGATTTTCAGGCAGTTATTCATTTTGCAGGCTTAAAAGCCGTTGGTGAGTCAGTTGAACAACCAATAAAATATTACCAAAATAACATATTTGGTAGTCTGCAACTGTTTAAAGTGATGGCTGCGCATGAGGTTAAGACGGTTGTTTTTTCATCGTCTGCAACGGTATATGGTGATCCAGTCTCGTTACCCTTACATGAATCTATGCCTACGGGACAGCCTACAAATCCTTATGGGATGTCTAAATTGATGATTGAGAACATCTTGCATGATATTTATAATAGCGATAACGCTTGGAGAATTGTAAATTTACGGTATTTCAATCCGGTAGGTGCTCATGGTTCTGGGTTAATAGGAGAAGATCCATCCGGAATACCCAATAACCTAATGCCATTTATTACGCAAACAGCCACAGGTAAACGTGATTCATTGTCTGTGTTCGGTGGTGACTATGATACTCATGATGGCACTGGGGTACGTGATTATATTCATGTTGTGGACTTAGCAGAGGGACATATTAAAGCACTACAAAAAACCCAAACAGCGTCGGGGATTTGGACTGTGAATCTAGGCACTGGTGCTGGCTATTCTGTGCTTGATATTGTCAAAGCATTTGAAATAGCATCCGGTAAACAAATCCCTTATAAAATTGTTGGACGAAGAGCTGGGGACATAGCGTCGTGTTATGCCGATCCTAAATATGCTAAAGAAACTTTAGGCTGGGAAGCTGAACACGGCTTGGCTGAGATGTGTGAAGATTCTTGGCGGTGGCAATCTATGAATCCCAATGGTTACTCTTAGACGCTCACGCATATGTAATTGTAGGTCACACTACAACACGATGGTTACCGGCACATTACTCACAAAAAAACTGAAAACACTGTCGATTAGCAATGACAGTGGAAAAGCAACCCTCAAGGTCATAACTGGGGCCGCCAGCGTCTTGCTGCTAAATTAGATCTCAGTCAGGCAGTGAAAAGTGGTTTTATAGTTTCGTTTAGGTTGGCAGTTGGCTTATTTCTTTCAGTCTTAGTTTCATCATCAGGTCCGTCTGTTCGTCATTTCCCAATTTAAAAATGTGTTTATCAAATACTACAAATCCATTTTTTTCATAAAATCTGATAGCTCTCGGGTTATGTTCCCAAACGCCTAGCCATACATAATCTACGCTTTTTTCTTTCGCCAATTCAATTGCTTTATTGTAAAGAGTTTGCCCGACTTTTTTCCCGTGAAATTCTTTTAGCACGTAAATCCGTTCGATTTCGAGCGTATTCTCGTTTTGCATTTCAGTTTGTGATTGTCCGACGTTCACTTTTAAATAACCAGTTACTTTATCGCCAAGTTCCGCAAAATAAAATTCAGCTTTTTTGTCGGTAAGCTCGGTTTTTAGTTTTTCGGTCGAGAACCCTTCTTCTAAATACTCACGCATATCTTCTTCGCTGTTTTCAGATGAAAATGTATCGGCAAAAGTCAACTTCCCAATTTCCTTTAGCTTATCAATGTCGTGAATATTTACTTTTCTAATTTTCATCTATTCCTGCTTATTTTTACATAAATTACAATCAGTTAGTATCAAATGTTCTTATACGAAATTAACAGTCGAACATTAGTAAATTCTATTTCAACAATACCCCCTTTCATCTTTGGATGAATTCATAACTAGGTAGGTGG
>JAQWNF010000026.1 GCA_029246415.1 Glaciecola sp. | reverse complement strand
GAGTAAACGCAAAAAACCCGGTATAAAACCGGGCTTTCGTGGAGACAAAACCAAAAATTATTTGATTTTAGCTTCCTTGAACATAACGTGCTTACGGATTTTAGGATCAAACTTTTTGATCTCCATTTTTCCAGGCATGTTACGCTTGTTTTTGTCTGTGGTGTAGTAGAAACCAGTGCCAGCAGAAGATACTAATTTAATTTTATCACGCATAATCTAGCTCCTTAAACTTTTTCGCCACGAGCACGCATTTCAGTTAATACTGAATCGATGCCCTTCTTATCAATAATACGCATACCTTTTGGAGTAAGACGCAATTTGATGAAACGGTTTTCAGACTCAACCCAAAAACGGTGAGTTTGTAAATTTGGTAAAAAACGACGACGAGTCGCGTTACGAGCGTGTGAGCGGTTATTACCAACTGCAGGACGCTTGCCTGTTACTTGACATACTTTAGCCATAGTATTTGTCTCCAGAACAACTTTAATAATTATCGAAACAGTTGCTGGATTAGATCCACACAGTTCCGAATAAGAGGGCGCATTTTATACAGTATTTAATATTCAAAAGCAAACTATTTCGTATATTTACTTAATCTTTTTCAATTCCGAAAGGCGTGCGCAACACCTTATTTTCTTTAGTATATTTTCGTATCGCCTTGTTTTTAGTGATCATTTCTGGCTTTACATAGCCTCGAGCGTGATCTAAATGTACACAAATCGCTGAATAGCGAATTTGCTTGGATTTAATCCCCATATTAAATAAGCGTTCGCCCATCTCACGATCTTCACCGCCATATTGCATCCGCTCATCAAAGCCATTGGTTGCAAAAATTAAGTCTCTAAATGTAGACGCGTTATGCCCATTCCAGGTTGGAGATGTTGGCGTAATCCGATTTAACCATTTTGCCTTTGTCGGCGTCGCGGTTAATTTCATTGTTTTATAGTTTGGTTTGAGGCCATGATCAACTAAAAAATCCACATCAAAGGCCAAACCAGACTCAATATGCGCTCGCGTAATGGCTTCCGATGCCGGCATAGGCAACTTAAAATAACCACCCGATAAAAAATACCCCGGCTGAGCATTATCCACATGTACCTGTAAAAAATCATTGCGACACACGCAATCACCATCAGTAAATACGATATACTCACCGGTGGTTGCAATGAGTGCTTTATTTAAGATCCGTGTTTTTTGAAAGCCATCGTCTTCTTGCCACACGTGGGTTATTTTTCGCCCTGAATCGCGTTCAAACTGCTCGATCCGCGCTTTAGTTTCTGCATCAGAACCATCATCTGCGATGACAATTTCAAAATTTTGATAGGTTTGATAATGCAAACCCCACAAGGTTTTTTCCATCCAATCCGGAGAGTTATACGTGGAAAAAATAACGGATAATTTCATAATTCACTACAAACAGCCTCTTTGTGCCAATGATACTGCATTTCCTACTCCAACTACAATATGATCCAATACTTGCACATCGATTAACCCAAGTGCCTCTGAAATTTTTTGTGTCATGGCAATATCTGCTTGGCTTGGCTCAGGCGAGCCGCTCGGATGATTATGCCCAATCAATACATTCGCCGCATTGTAATCCACTACGTATTTAACAATTTCACGCGGATACACAGACGCAGAGTTTATCGTGCCAGTAAATAACTCGCGATAATGTAAAAACTCATGCTGGCTATTGAGCAGCACCACCGCAAAACATTCATGCTGATAATATTGTAACTGACTGATAAAAAACGCTTTGCTTTCATCTACCGAGTCCAGTTTCATCATTCGCTCAACATGCTGCACGCTGGTGCGTTTATGCAGCTCAACAATAGCTTGGCAACGAATATACTTTTTAGGCCCCACACCAGGCACTGAGCACAGTACGTTTTGACTTGCATTTAACACACCATGCAATGAGCCCAATTCATGTAATAATTCATTAGCCATCTTTAGGCTACTTTGTGGTGAGTGTCTTTGTTGCAGGATAAATCCTAGTAATTGACTGTCGCTCCATTGACTAATATGCCCACGCGCTAAAACGGGGAAATTATCTCTCTTTGCGACCCTACAGTCACTAGCTACCTGTCTTTCCATGTTAGTACTCCCTAATTAAAAAAATGTTGGCAAATCGTTTTTTTATCCACATAATGGAAAATAAAGTCATCACCGAACAATATTGAGTTTCGGTCATACGTAAGTGAAGCAGAAATTTATGTCATTACAGAACGTCAATGTGTTACTAGGTGTTACCGGTGGTATAGCTGCCTATAAAGCACCTGACTTAGTGAGAAAATTAACTGGCCTTGGGGCAAATGTGCGCGTGGTGTTATCACCTTCATCAGCGGCCTTTGTTACGCCATTATCTTTGCAAGCGGTTAGCGGTAATATTGTGCATCAGCATTTACTTGATCCTGAAGCTGAAGCTGGCATGGGCCATATCGAACTGGCGCGCTGGGCAGATGTATTACTCATCGCTCCTGCAACAGCACATTGTATTGCTAAGCTGGCACACGGCATGGCAGATGATTTACTGACGACGTTAGTACTTGCTACCCCTGCACCGGTTTTTATTGCACCTGCAATGAACCAACAAATGTGGGCAGCTCAAGCCACTCAGGCTAACCTTAAGACCATCAACGAACGTGGCGTTACGTGCTTTGGCCCTGCATCTGGCGAACAAGCGTGTGGTGACATCGGCTATGGCAGAATGTTAGAAACGGTAGAAATTGCTCAGCTGCTTGATGAAGCGCTTGCCTCTCGGTCTTTACTTGTCACTGAAACACAGGATGCCGCTGAAACACAGGATAGCGAAAGCGGATTGCTCGCCGGAAAGCACATAGTGATTACCGCAGGCCCGACTCGTGAAGCGATTGATCCTGTGCGTTATATCTCTAATCACAGTAGTGGTAAAATGGGCTACAGCCTTGCCATACAAGCATTAGCATTAGGTGCTCAAGTTACCCTGGTATCTGGACCTGTAGACATTCCAGCCCCCATCGGCTGTACCGTGATCCAAGTACAAAGCGCAGTTGATATGCATACAGCAGTAATGCATGCGGTGCAACACTCTTGTGATATTTTTATTGCCTGTGCCGCAGTTGCAGATTATCGGGTTGCCGATATCGCCAATCAAAAAATTAAAAAAGACAATGATGAAATGACGCTAACATTAGTCAAAAATCCAGATATTTTGGCCGATGTGGCAGCTCTCTCAAATCCACCTTTTACATTAGGCTTTGCCGCAGAAACTCACGATGTTGAACGCTATGCGCGCGGTAAGTTGACACGTAAAAAGCTCAACATGATTGCAGCGAATGATGTGTCACAACCTGGCATTGGATTTAATCAAAGTGACAATGCGTTAACAGTATTTACTGCAGATACGCAGATCGTATTACCCCAGCAAGATAAACTTGCATTAGCCAAGCAACTGCTTACAATAATGGCTCACAATGTAAGTAAACACTAATTAACCTTTAACATGAGACTTGAAGGAATTAAAGGATCTAACTATGGCTACTCCAAAAAAAATTAACCGCCGCGCCCAAATCTTACAAACTTTAGCAAGTATGCTTGAAAGCCATAATGGTCAGCGTATTACGACAGCTAAGTTAGCCGAACAAGTCGGTGTATCCGAAGCGGCGTTATATCGCCATTTTCCAAGTAAAGCGAAGATGTTTGAAGGCTTAATTGATTTTGTTGAAGAAACGCTATTTACCCGTATAAACAAAATTATCAACGAAGAAAAAGACACCGCTAACCGTTGTCAGTTAATTATCCATTTGCTGTTGGGCTTTGCTGAAAAAAATCCAGGTATCGCGCGTATTTTGCATGGTGATGCGTTAACTGGTGAACGTGATAAGTTACGTGGTCGTGTTGCTAAGATCTTCGAACGTCTTGAAACTCAATTAAAACAAGTCCTACGTGAGCGTAAAGTTCGTGATGGTAAAACCTTACCTGTTGATGAAGCCGTATTAGCTAGTTTATTAGTTTGTTATGCTGATGGCCGGATCAGTAACTTTATTCGCAGTGAGTTTAGTCGTAAACCGACAGAGTTATTTGCGGAGCAATGGGCTGGGATTAAATCACAGTATTTTTTCTAAGCGTTAATGCTTCAGGCTATATACTCAAATCGCATAAACAAAAATAGGGCTTACGCCCTATTTTTTTTACTTCATGTTTACTTAAACAATTACTTCGCTAAGTTATACGGCTTACCAAACGTCTGACCAAAGAAGCTATCAGCATTCCACATTGGACGCTCCGCTGCATTGGCCATCTCATAACCAATAGAGAAGTTCACTTGCGTAAAATTAAACGCAGCAGTCCAATTAAAAGGTTGGAACAAATCGTCACTCGGACTGTGGTAATGAGTTTTCAAGAAATTCATCAACATGTTTTCCGCATCATCTTCAGGATCATTAGAGGTGATACCCGTGACTAGGAAAATCGATGGGATCCCTTGTTTTACAAAGCTGTAGTGATCAGAGCGAGTGAACAAGTTCATCTGTGGCCAAGGATCGTCAGTAAGAGCAATACCGTGCTTTTGTGTGGCTTGACCAACGTACTGTTTCATCGTGCTGTGCTCTGCTCCAAAGGCAATCACATCCGCAAAATCAAACGTCAAAATTGGCATATCCAAGTTTACATTAGCAATGATATTTTCCGCAGGAACCGTAGGCTGCTGAGCATAATAATCAGAACCCAGTAAACCTTTTTCTTCGGCTGTAACAGCGACGAACAAAATAGAGCGCTTAGGTTTAACTGGAAGGTTAGCAAACATTCTTGCCGTTTCTAACATGATGGCGGTGCCACCTGCGTTATCCATTGCACCGTTGTTAATACGGTCTTTTTCAACAGATTTAGAAATACCTAAGTGATCAGAGTGCGCACTATATAAAATGTATTCATTTTTTAAAATTGGGTCTGACCCCATTATTACACCGACAACATTAGGGCTCGTAATATCTTTGTGCTCAGTCTCTTTGCTTAGACGAACCGCTGCATTAAGGGCAAAGCCTTGTGGTGAACTGCCGTCTTCCATACTTGCCCAGACTTGCTCAAGAGTTTTTGGCGCATTGGCAAACAATTGCTTTGAAGTTTCAATATTTAATAATGCAGAACCTTTCAACTGTGGCGAAGCTTTAGACGCAGTTCCTTGATCATCTAACCAATCCATTGAAACCGAATGGATGTAGTTTAATGAACGAGAATAAGGACGGTTTTCTTCTGATTTAGGTGTTTGCACTGTGATCATGCCAACCGCACCACGCTCAACAGCATAACGCTGACGCTCGGCACCTGAAGAAATATGTGCACCTTCTTCATTGGGTAAGCTCTTATGACGACCAGGTACACTCACGACAATCTTGCCTTCAACATCTAAACCAGCATAATCATCAATGCCATACTCTTCAGATACAACGCCATAGCCGACAAAGACCATATCAGCAGTCACATCAGATAGTGTTTCAAGCATCGATTTACCGGTTAAGAAATCCTTTGGGTATTGCAGTTCAATATTAGTATCGCCATAATAAATCGACATGGTCGGTGATTCTTGCACTAAACTGGCGTTGCGAAATGTAATACGTTGCATATAAGTGCCGTCATCGCCGGCTGGCTCAAGGCCATATTTGGCAAACTCTGCAGCGATATAAGCAGAAGCAGCTTCATGCCCCGTTGTGCCTGGCAAACGACCTTCAAGCGCATCACTCGCTAAATAGCGTAAATGCGCTTTGATTTGGTTGGTGTTGGCTTCTGCAACACCCGCTACTGGTACGGATACTTGATTTTTATTTTGAGATGTAGGTTGAGTCGTTTGGCAAGCAGAAAGTAATAATGTGCCCATCAAACCCAACGCTGCAACATGTAATCGTCGTGTCATTAGATGTCCTGTCGGTTATATTTATATTATGTTTATAGTCTGGCTTTAATATGGTGCTAGTAAGGTGCTAGTACTGTATTAGTACGGTTATTTGTTAATTTTGCCATTGTTTGCAGGTCTTAGACAAGCTTGGAAATGTTTCGAAATGATTCTTACTTTAAAAACATCTAAGAATGAGTCATTATGCGGTATAAAAAGAATAAGGAATCATTATGCCCCGCCGTACTTTTAACTATTTCCCTTACCTTGGCTGCCAGCCAGCTTCGGCTCTGCGCTATGTATTTTTCGCGACGCTTACCTTTGGCATGTTAGTGATGTCAGGATGCTCAAGTACTGAGCGTCCTGAACAAAAGCAGGTCCTGCAAACGACCTCCGCCACATTTAACACTCTATTAGATTCAATATGGACATTTGAGAAATCAGGGCAATCTGACGATCTTAAAGCCAGTAAAATTCCGAATATTTCTCCGGAGAAATTAGCAGCAGATAATGCTCAATATCAATCGTACATAGCTTCGCTTCAAGGATTTGATCTTAACCAGTTATCCCATGAAGAGAAAATTACACATACTATCCAGTTGTATCGCTTACAAAATTACGTAGACGAGTATCGCTACAATGCGCATTTTGTACCGTTAACGTCTGAATATGGTTTTCATTCTTCATTATTGAATCTGTATTATCGATTCGATTTTAGTAAAAACGACAGCATTACCGGTTACATCAACACATTACAGGACATTCCAGCTTACTTTGAGCAACAAATGACATATATGCGTCAAGGTATGGCTGTAGGTCAAGTTCAACCCCATGCTGTCATGCAAGGCTTTGAGCAGTCTGTCGCGGCAGTGATAACGGATAATGTGTTAGATAGCCCTTTTTATCAGCCCTTTTTACAATTAGAACGTGATGATCCAAGTTTAGATTTATTGAAAGCACAAGCTATGCGGGTTATTACTAGCGATGTAAACCAAGCTTATCAGCGTTTTTATGAATTTTTGGTCAACGAATATATTCCTCGCGCTAAGACAGATATTGCAGTAAAAACCTGGCCCAATGGCACCGATTTTTATCAAAATCGCATCAAGCACTACACCACTACTGATCTTACTGCCGATGAAATCCATGCGATTGGATTAGCGGAAGTCGCGCGCATTCGTGCCGAGATGCAAGGCGTGTTAGATGAAGTAGGCTTTACCGGAAGTATTAACGAATTTATTCAGTTTTTGCGTACCGATGAACAATTTTATGCCAAAACTCCTGAGGAACTGCTCAAACATGCCATGTATTTATCCAAACGCATTGATGGCATGCTACCTCAATTGTTTAATAAATTACCCCGCGTACCGTATGGTGTCGCTCCCGTTCCGGCATCGATTGCACCTAAATACACAACTGGCCGTTATGTTTCTCCGCGTAATGATACACAACCTGGATATTACTGGGTCAATACGTATGCGTTAGATAAGCGCCCCTTGTATGCACTACCGGCTTTGACTTTGCATGAAGCCGTACCCGGACATCATTTACAGATCTCATTAGCCGCTGAAATGAGTGATTTACCAAATGTACGCCGTTCAACCTATATCTCCGCTTTTGGTGAAGGTTGGGGGTTGTATAGTGAATTTTTGGGTAAAGAAATCGGATTTTATGAAACCCCTTATGACGACTTTGGCCGCCTGAGTTATGAAATGTGGCGTGCTTGTCGTTTAGTCGTTGATACAGGCATGCATGTATTGGGCTGGTCGCGTCAAAGAGCGTTAGATTACATGTTAAAAAACACAGCGTTATCCGAGCACAATGTGACGACTGAGATTGACCGTTATATTTCTTGGCCCGGTCAGGCGTTATCTTATAAATTAGGTGAAATAAAAATTAAAGCCATGCGAGCAAAAGCGGAATCTGAGCTGGGAGCCGAGTTTGATCTACGTGAATTTCATGCTGCGATACTGGCGCATGGTTCAGTGCCGTTAAAGGTATTAGAGAACAATATAAATATGTATATTGAACAGGCAAAAGGCCAATAGTGAAAATTTTAGTGATAAGTGTTTTTACCGCGTTGTTATTACTCAGCGGTTGTAGTGAAGTTAAAAAGTCTTTACATACTGTGGTGGACAAAGAACAGCAAGTGTTTCCACAAACTTCAGTGGGTAAAATACGCCCGACACTGCGTTTTCCATCTCACTATGTTGGTGAACGCAATATTTTTGTATGGATCCCTGATGGTTACCGAGAAGCCGTCAACTCAGGTGTGAAGTTTGCGACACTCTACATGCATGATGGACAAATGCTGTTTGACGGTAATATCACTTGGAACAAACAAGAATGGCAACTGGATGAGATTGCTCATGAACTTATCAATAACCAAGAAACTATCCCGTTTATTATTGTGGGGATTGAAAATGCGGGTGATGAGTTACGTTATGTTGAATACATGCCGCAAAAACCATTTGAAGCGCTCTCAGAAGACCTACAAGCGGAGATCATTACCAAGGCTAGCCCCACTGGAGAAACCGTATACTCAGATCGGTATTTGCAGTTTTTAACTGGAGAGCTTAAGCCTTATATTGACCGCAACTATGCGACTCTCAGCGAACGTGAATATACCTATGTAGGTGGCGCATCCATGGGCGGCTTAATTTCTTGGTATGCGGTAGCAGAATACCCAGATGTGTTTGGCGGCTGTATTTGTATGTCGACACATTTCCCTGGTGGTTATGATATGCAAGATTGGACAATTTATAACGCGTTTGAAGACTATATGAAAACCAATCTTCCGGTAACAGGATCTCATCGATTGTACTTTGATTATGGAACACAAACATTAGATGAAAACTACCCGCCATTTCACGACCGTTTACGCCGCACGTTTGGCCAGTTAAATGCCCACCCTGATAATGTGCAAATACTCAAATATGATGGCCACGCTCATGACGAAACCTCATGGAGCAGTCGTGTCGCGATCCCTTTGAAAAAGATGTTTAATTGATAATGAGTGCGTGCCGATAACCTCCTTACTAATACGGAGCAAAAGTAAGTCAAGGAGACATCGGTATGCACAAAAACGGTTTTACACTTATTGAATTAATTGTCGTCATTTCAATATTGGGTATTTTGTCTATTGTGGCCTTGCCACGTTTTTTAGATGCCTCCAACGAAGCGTTGTTAACCAAACTGACCTCGATGGAGCAAAACCTGCAAAGTGCCACTTATCGCGTTTACTCAAAAGCATTACTCGAAGATAAACTCACAGGTACAACTACCATTACTATCGAAGGTGACAATGTAAGAATTAATTCTGGTTACCCCATTGGTAATTGGGATGGCGCAGTGAGGCATATTTTGAATCTGAGTGATGTGGGTAATTCTGCCACTAACTGTCCTCATGACTGGTGTGGTCGGGGTAATGCTCGCTCTTTACCGGGAGGGTTAACTACAGTGAATGGGCGCGGGGTTAAAGTCACACCTTTTGGTTATAACCATACTGATTTATGTGGCATAAATTATATGAACCATTACGATGGGACTTTCCCTGAGATCCAAGTACTAACCTCAGAGTGTTAATCAGTAATAGTGAAATAATTAGTAAAACATTTATATAGCTGTGTGCCACTGAGTACAGATGCTGATGGGAAATGTAAAATTGGAATTAAGTCACACGGTGCACTAATAGTGTGAGTGCCATGTTCGTTATCCAAATCATCGATATTTAAAACTTTTGCAAGCGTATCACCTTGCTTTAAACTCTCACCTGGCTTGGCAACATACTCAACCATGCCACCAAAATCAGTGAACAGGGTTTTATAATCAGATAAGTACACGCCAACACGTTTCATTTTTTCGGGTTGGTACTGCGTTTGATCGATCACACCTTTTGCATGTAGATATGCCAGTATTGTATGTGCATCCTGCTGGCCGTCAGCAAAATCTATCACTTCTTGGCTCCCCATTTCGAGCGTGTAGGCTTCCACATTAAAATCATAGTCATTGCCAAATCTGTCCTTTAACAATGTTTGTAATGTCCACCATGAACAAAAGCTCGCTTCATCTAACGCACCAGCGAAGTGATTAGGGATCAAGATCACATGAGGCATTGAAAATTTATCTGCTTGATGGGCAAGAAACTCTGGAATATAAATATGGCGACTAGATACTGGACCATTATGTAAATCTAAAACAATGTCAGCTTGAGATGCCATAGCTTGGAGTTTTAAATTGAGTTGCTGCGCAAGACCTAACCCCCAAGGACGCGACGATTTCGCTTTTATTTTTTCTAATGTATGTGCTTTAAATTTGGTTTTTATATGCTCTATCGTATCAGTAGCTTGGACTTGATCAGCAAAATTAATGACATCCTCTTCATCATAATAATACCCACGATTCCAATTTGTTCCATTAACCGGATCGAAGCGACCTAACGTGTATTCTCCAGCCTTAATATTGGTCCCCACAGGATTACAGTTAGGTACTAAGGTGACACTGCCATAAATCGGATATTGCTTCAATGCTTGGATTAAATGATATATCACTACATTGCCTTGTACCTCAGAGCCATGAATCGAGCTTTGAATATATACATTGGGACCCGCTATGCCCGAATCAATGGTATATATCGGTACGTTAAGACTGCGACCGGAGGCATTTTGAGCAACGGCCATGTGGGATTTAGTGACGTTTGTAGGCATTATTTTTATTCTATTATTACTATACAATTAAGCATATGCTATTTGGGAGAAAAGACATGCTATTTATTTCCCTATGATCTTAGAGGCCTGTTTAGTGGTCACCAAAATCATAGAGAAAATTTGAAGTTGTTACTTTTTAGCAGGACCTTGTACTAGTTTCATAAACGTAACTTGGACATAATCACCGTTTGCTTTATCCGTTGCCCAGTTGCCTGTACCTAAACAAGCTGGGTACCAAAAACCAGGATCATCTTTAGTACTACATTGGTCATAAGCACCTGCTTTAAAAAAGTGAGCATCTCCAGCATAACCATCAGGATGATCTAACTCATCAACTTGTCCAAAAGCATCAATGTTATTGGCTAAATTAATTTCAAATTTTGACATACCGTGTCGTTCATTAGTAAATGTAAGATACATGATATTTTCAACTACATTAACTTCGTAGCTAAAAACTTCGTCTAAAGCGATACCTTGTTCACCAGGTTCGTTATCATCTAACCAAGAGTTACCCCAAACAGGATAGCTGATATCTTTTCTATCAGGATTTTCTTTATGTAAATTGCGTTCATAATTCCAGAATACAGATCCATACTTATGGTTTGGTCTTTTTTTGAAATATATTTTTAATGGTTCATTACCATAACCGTAGCCATTACCAGCTTTGACAAGCTCTTTATCTTTTTCAGCATGAATTTGGCCAACTACAACAGAATATGCAGGTGCTTTTTCAGTATGCGTTGCTCGTTTTGCAACATGGTTAACTTTTAGAGTTGCTTGTAAATTACCGCCTAACTGTTTGAATTTATCGGCGGATGTATGACTGGTAAGCGCAAAACTTTTGTCATAAATACTTTTGGTACTGTTAGCACCTGATATGACCTGGCGTAATTCACTTCGAGTGTTACTCGAGTTTGGTGTGGTAAATGCTTTATTAGGTGCAGCAAAAACCACATTACCATCTGAATCTAGAAAAAAGTAATCAGGATGCTGATACTGCTGGATATCTTTTACGCTGATAGTATCAACCTTTTTGTCGTTATTAACATCTAAAGGTACTGTGATGTTCCATTGTGATAGATCGAATTTAACAGCTGGAACTTGGATATTATGGCTCTCATCACTTTTATCATAAGCACTGCTACAACCCATAATTAAAAGAGTAGTTCCACAAGCAAGCATCAAATTATTTTTCATGTTCATTATCTAAATCTGTCAATATTCTATTTGTTAATTTTCGACTGTAAGTTTACCATTTTTCCAGTAATTGTAGGAAATTCTTCTATTTAATTTATGTAGATTATCTACCTACTACATCGTTTTTTCCCTATGATCTTCATGACCTATTAAGTGGTCTTGAATTTCCTAGGGCTTTTAGGGTGTGCGCATCCCGCTGGTCAGTATTGTGGTGTGACTGTCGCGGTGTGACTTTCCTACAGGCATAAAAAAAGGCTTACCCTGAGGTAAGCCTTTCTTCGAATGGGAGCTTGGCGATGTGCTACTCTCACATGGGGAAACCCCACACTACCATCGCCGCTAATACGTTTCACTTCTGAGTTCGGAATGGATTCAGGTGGTACCGTATCGCTATTGTCGCCAAGCATAAACTTGT
>JAQWNF010000025.1 GCA_029246415.1 Glaciecola sp. | reverse complement strand
CAATAACTAAAATTGTAGGCTTAGATACATCAATTTTAAACTGCTTGATAGTTGTCACTTTTTTAGAGTTAAAACCTTAATGTATTCTCTTGCATATGGCACCTTGCCGATTGTCCGTAATGTAGGTGGGTTAAGTGATACCGTTGTCGGTATCGATCAAAATGCGCATGACTCCACCGGTTTTGTGTTTGATGCTCCTGAACCCATCGCTTTATTGATTTGTATTCGCAGAGCATTGTTGTTGTATTTAGAACAACCCGAACGTTTTTTACAAATGCAAAAACGCGCCATGCAAACTAAGTTTACATGGGAAAAAGCAGCTAAAGAATTTGAAGCCTTATTTATCAATACTATACAATAATGCTTTGTAATCGGTTTATAGGTAGATACTTGTGTATTTTATAGATTTATCTGATAAACTAATTCGTAATAAAAATATTAACGTTTCGTTAAAGTAAGTAAATTATCATGCAAACACCGAATATCTTAATTGTAGAAGATGAAGTTGTCACACGTACAACATTAAAAAGCCTATTTGAAGCCGAAGGTTATAATGTGTTTGAAGCCGAAGATGGCCAGCAAATGCACGACTTTTTTCAAAACAACAATATCAACTTAGTGATTATGGATATCAACCTACCGGGTAAAAACGGTTTGATCCTTGCTCGCGAAGTTCGTGACCGTAAAAATGTTGGTTTAATATTCCTAACAGGACGCGACAATGATGTTGATCGTATCCTAGGTTTAGAAATTGGTGCTGATGATTATTTAACCAAACCATTTAATCCTCGTGAATTAACTATCCGTGCACGCAACTTGTTGACGCGCACTACTAACTCAAACGATGATGAAGACTTACCATCACGTGTTAGTTTTAATGGTTGGACTTTAGATGGCGACAGCCGTAGCTTAATTTCACCAAACGCGACTGAGTTTAGATTACCGCGCAGTGAATTCCGTGCTTTGCACCTGTTCCTCAACAACCCTGGTAAGATCCTTACTCGCGAACAGCTAATTATGGAAATGACAGGCCGTGAATTACGCCCGAATGACCGTACTGTAGATGTGACTATACGTCGTATCCGTAAGCATTTTGAGTCTGATCCAGGTGATATCGAACTAATCGTGACCATTCACGGTGAAGGCTATCGTTTCTGTGGTAGCGTTGACGCATAAGTCTTTAGCGGCTTATTTGAGTTAGCTAGCACAGGTTAACAGTCGAAAAAAAACCATCTATTCAGATGGTTTTTTTGTGCGTTGACGTCGTGTTCGTGTCGGATTGGCTTTATCCTGATTAGCGCGATTAGCATGGCGCTTTTCGCCTGATTGATTGCCACTAGACTGATTACCACCAGCACTGTTGCCATTTCCACTTGACTGTCTTCTTGGTTTCTTTGGACGCTTCGCTTTCGGAGATTTTAACGCAGCTTGCGCTACACCACTAACAGATAGCCCTTTTACTTCAAGCACATCGATATGTTTACCAATCAAATTTTGGATATCTTTAAGCTGCTTGGTATCTTCATCTGTCACAAATGATACGGCATGACCCGTTGCACCAGCACGGCCAGTTCGACCGATACGATGTACATAATCTTCAGGTACATGCGGTAAATCAAAATTAATCACATTCGGTAAGCGGTCTATATCAATCCCACGTGCAGCGATATCCGTCGCCACTAACACATTCAAATCATTTGATTTAAACTCTGCTAATGCTTTGGTTCGCGCACCTTGGCTTTTATTACCATGGATTGCAGCAGCGCTGATCCCTTGAGTTTCAAGCTTCTTCGCAATGCGGTTAGCACCGTGTTTTGTTCTGGAGAAAACCAACACCTGCCCCCATTTATTCTCTTGAATAAGCTTGATCAACAATGCTGTTTTATTACTTTTTTGCACATGAACAATGGCTTGGTCGACTGATGGTGCTGTTGAGTTTTTTGGTGTTACAGACACTTCAACAGGATCATTGGTAAACTGCTTGGATAACTTACGAATATCATCAGAAAAGGTCGCTGAAAACAGTAAGGTTTGACGCTTAGTGGGGATCAACTTCATGATGCGCTTAATGTCATGAATAAAGCCCATATCGAGCATGCGATCGGCTTCATCCAATACCAATATTTCAAGCTCTGAAAACTTCACAGCGTTTTGTTGAAACAAATCTAATAAACGGCCAGGTGTGGCAACTAATATATCGCAACCACGTCGTAATTGTTTCATTTGTGGGTTAATCGATACCCCACCAAACACTACGCTTGAGCGTAATGAAGTGTGTTGATGGCACGCAGCTACACTTTCTGCCACTTGTGCCGCTAACTCACGTGTTGGCGTTAAAATTAACGCTTTAACTTGATTAGGGGACGCGCGATGCGCTGACTCACTTAATAAATTAACAATGGGTAACGCAAACGCGCCGGTTTTACCGGTACCTGTTTGCGCAGCAGCCATCACATCTCTGCGGCTTAATACTGGACCTATTGCTTCTTGTTGAATTGGAGAGGGTTGGGTGTAACCTTGATCGGCAATCGCTTGCATTACAGCTGGCGATAAGCCTAATTCGGAAAAACTAACTGACATTAATAACTCACTATTGATGCATTCATCTGAACTAAAAACAGTGAACGCTTATTTAACAGTCAATATTTTACCACACAAACGCCTAACACACGCTATTTGTTACCTGTACATCTGGTTTATACCCCTTATAATGTCGCTTTGTTTTTGACTAGCCTTGCGCTAGGGAATGGTAATGCAACATCAAGACGTGATTATTATTGGTGCCGGTGCGGCTGGATTATTTTGTGCGGCTACTGCTGGCGCTCGTGGACGTTCAGTTACTGTCCTTGATCACGCCAAAAAAGTTGGTCGTAAAATACTCATGTCTGGTGGTGGTCGCTGTAATTTCACCAACATGTATAGCACTCATGAAAACTTTATTTGTACTAACCCGCATTTTACCAAATCTGCATTGAGCCAGTATACCCAATGGGATTTTATTGGATTGGTGAATGATTACCAGATTGCCTATCACGAAAAAACCTTAGGTCAGTTGTTCTGTGACGACTCGGCCAAGCAGATTGTTGCCATGCTTTTAGCTGAATGTGCCAAACATCATGTTACCGTGACCACTTCGTGTGAGATCCTCGGTATCAACAAACACGCTCTAGGCTACCACTTAAATACGTCCAAAGGCGAGTACACCTGTGAATCTTTAGTGATTGCCACTGGTGGATTATCCATGCCTAAACTTGGTGCGTCGCCGTTTGGTTATCAAATCGCCGAGCAATTTGGCATGAAAGTAACCCCTACTCGCGCTGCGCTCGTGCCATTTACCTTGCATACCCATGATAAAGAGGTCTTAGCTGAGCTGAGTGGCGTCAGTGTAGAAGCCGCTGCAACTTGTGATCATACTCGCTTTAATGAAGGGATTTTATTTACGCACCGTGGTTTAAGCGGCCCTGCAATATTACAAATTTCATCATATTGGGAAGCAGGTGATGTGGTTGAGATTGATTTATTACCTCATCTAGATCTTGAACACGAATTAACTCAAGCCCAAGCCAGCCAACCCAATACACAACTTTCGACCGTATTGAGTACTTGGTTCCCTAAACGTCTGATTACGCAACTGTTAGGTTATTTTAAGATCGACAACAAACCCATGAAGCAATATCAAGGTAAGCAATTACATGGCATCGCTGAACAATTTAAACAGTGGCAACTCAAGCCTAACGGTACTGAAGGATATCGTACTGCTGAAGTCACTTTGGGCGGTGTTGATACGGATCACTTTTCATCTAAAACCATGGAAAGCAAAGACCATCAAGGTTTGTATTTTATTGGCGAAGTATTGGATGTCACAGGTTGGTTAGGCGGGTATAATTTCCAGTGGGCATGGTCGAGTGGTTATGTGGCTGGGATGGATGCGTAGTCTAGCTATCAATCCAAAAAAAAAGGCGCAATATCAACATGCGCCTTATTTCAATATTTAAACGGTGTTAGCTATTTATAACCGTTTTTACTATTTTTAACCGTTATCAGAGTTAGTCGAACCAATACGGTGAATCGCTAAATCCGCCCCTTTGTATTCGTCTTCTTGTGATAAACGTAAACCAGCGATTTGTTTCACCCCGCCGTAAACGATGACACCACCGACAATCGCAATGACAATACCTAAGCCAGTACCAATAAGTTGTGATACCAATGATACGCCACCTAAGCCACCAAGCGCTTCAGTACCAAAAATACCTGCTGCGATAGCACCCCAAGCGCCGCACACACCGTGTAATGGCCATACACCTAGTACATCATCGACTTTACTCTTGTTTTGCATGACAGTGAACAACCACACAAACAACAAGCCTGCTATCCCACCCACAACTAATGAGCCAATTGGATGCATAATATCAGAGCCTGCGCACACTGCCACTAAGCCTGCTAATGGTCCATTATGAATGAAACCAGGGTCATTTTTACCGAACCACATTGCCGTTAAAATACCACCAACCATCGCCATTAGTGAATTCATAGCTACCAAGCCACTGATACCATCAACCGTTTGAGCTGACATGACGTTAAAACCAAACCAACCAATACTCAAAATCCATGCACCTAATGCTAGGAATGGAATGTTAGATGGTGCAAACGCATTGAGCTTACCGTTTTTATAACGACCATCTCGTGAGCCTAGTAATACAACAGCGACTAAGGCTAACCAACCGCCCATACCATGCACTACAATAGATCCCGCAAAGTCATGGAACCCCGCACCAAACGAGGCTTCTAACCAGCCTTGAAATCCGTAATTTCCATTCCAAATAATGCCTTCAAAGAACGGATAAACCACACCAACAATAAGACCTGACGCGATTAAGAATGGATAAAATTTAGCACGTTCTGCAATACCACCAGACACAATTGCAGGAATCGCTGCGGCAAAGGTCATCAAGAAAAAGAACTTAATGAGTTCATAACCGTTATTCTCGGCCAAAGTCGCCGCACTCGCGTAAAACGTAGTGTCATAGGCAATCAAATAGCCAATAAAAAAATAACATAAACATGACACCGCAAAATCAGTCATGATTTTAATCAGTGCGTTAACTTGGTTTTTATGTCTGACCGTACCGACTTCTAAAAACGCAAAACCCGCATGCATGGCAAAAACCATGATTGCACCTAGTAAAATGAAAAGCGTATTGGTACCTTGTAATAAAGTTTCAACCGCACTATTAACTGGATCCATAATTATATCTCTTTGTGTGTATCTAATTTGGTGACATGAACGCTATTATTGTTGTGCTATGATATCCATATTAAACTTTGACTGATGCAAAATGATGCCTGTTCATACTAAATCGTGAGTACAGCCAGCATCAAAATTGTGCAACATAATGCCAGATTCAGGGCGACATGTCGGTGGTTAGCGCATTAAATCGCGCATACTTACTATTTATCGCAGATGATATTGCAAGAAGTGTTCCGCCCAAACAGCACAGATAAAGCATTGATAAATAATTAATTTTTACAATATTAAATATCCGCACTATATTTATCGCACCACTATAGTGCGAATTGCACCTTATAATTCGAAAACTTTATTATTTCGCACCAAATCAGGGAATTCACTTTGCACCAAACTATTGCTTTTTTAACAACTGATAATCTTGAAGACTTTTTCGTATGGGATAATTTATTGATTGAGCCTTTTGCGCGACGAGGAATAAATGTTGCAACCATTTCCTGGCGTGCAACAGATACCGATTGGTCTGTTTACAGCGCTGTCATTGTTCGTAGTACTTGGGATTACCAAGATGATCCCGCTGCTTTTATGGCAACGCTTGCACAAATTGAAAACAGCGGCACCCGCTTAATTAATCCACTAGCGTTGATGCAATGGAATGTATCCAAAGATTATTTACAAACACTCGAAGAACAAGGTGTCGAAATCATTCCCTCACAGTTTTTTCAATCTGCCGATACAGCTGTAATTGACTCACACTTTGCATATTTTGAGACAGATGAACTGATTATTAAGCCTTTGATATCGGCAAATTCTGATAACACGTTTAGGCTCTCTAAACTCGCAGTAGCAGGCCAATCTGACATCTTAAATAGTACATTTACTGCTACCCCTTGTGTAATACAGCCCTTTTTGAGCAGCGTGGTTGATGAAGGTGAGTACTCACTATTTTATTTTAATGGGCAATATAGCCACACCATTAAAAAAGTACCTAAACAAGGTGATTTTCGCGTTCAAGAAGAGCATGGCGGACAATTACATAGCGTTCAGCCTGACACTAAATTGCTTAACACTGCTGCACATGTGTTAGCTCAATTACCTGAGCCTTCTTTATATGCCCGAGTTGATTTATTGCGCAATACAACAGGTGACGATGATAGCTGGCAACTTATGGAAGTAGAGCTAATCGAGCCGTCTTTATATTTTAATATGGATGAAAAGTCGCCTGAACGGTTTGTTCAAGCGACGATAGACTATTTAGCTATTAACGCATCTTATCAGTAGTTGGTCGGTTGATATCTCGCTCTATCGACGGACGTTGTGGGGGTTGTTGCTCACGCGTTGTTCTGACATTTGAGGTTTTGGTTCTATCAGTATTGCGATCTTTAATTCTTGGGCGTTGTTTTGGCGGTTGATTTCGTGGTTGAGCATAAGTCTGATTGCGTGTTTCATTGCGAGAGGTGACAGACTGCTTCACTGGCACGCGTTTTGTAAACTGGCTACTTGCAGGGCGGTCTTTAATTTTTGGGCGCTGCTTAGTTTGCTGCCGCTCCGGTTCGCGTACTTGCAGTTGACGCGTTTGCGGATGACGCACTTGTGACTGTCGATCATTTAATCGGCTCTGACCCCAATTATTTCGACGGTGTACATCATGGCTGTAATGCGATGTTTGTAGGCGACGTGAAAATATCTGATGGCGCGTTTTTATATCATAGCGATCACGCCAATAGTTTTGTCTCACATAGCGAAACGGATTCCAACTGATTGCTATATTCCCCGTTGAAATATGCACGCTAACTCTTGGCCCATAATTATTATAACGCTGCGGATAACGAGTTAGATAATTGTAATGCCACAAGCGTGGCTGATATGAGTGCCACCATGAACCATAAACTAAGACAGGGTTATAAGTCGGTAAATAAATCACTTCGGGTTGTGCTGATTCAATGTATATCTTGGTCTCTTTTTCGATGACTTTGACATATTCATCTGACTGTAAATTACCATTGCGCTGGGCTTGTTCACGCAGATAACTAAGACGCTGAGCCACCAAATCATACTCTTGCTCAACGATAGCTCCTAGATATTCTAGATATTCGAGATCTTCGGTTAGATTAGTGATCACATCGGCAAAAGGTAACAAGGCAATGACACTTGCATCCCAAGGTTTCCCTTGTGCTAACTCGAGTAATTCATCCACATCCAAAGAAGCGTGCTCATCAATAAACGTACGCGCTTGGATCAAGTCAACAGGTTGAGTAACAGCAGCAAAAATATGCTCTAACAACGAATCTGGATATAACGCAATCGGTGCTAAGGCACTATCGAGGATCGCAATCGCTGCGTCTTGCTCGGATGCTTGTGTAGACTGCGGCATTTGTTGCGCTTGATAAGTTGTCGTAGTCGTTGTCACTGTTTGAGTAGGCTGGCTTTTTACATAGCCATAGCGCACGGGATCTTTGGCATGAGAGTGAGCCACGACACAACCTGATAAACTAATCGTGGAGAGCCCAATCATGAGCATGCCTAGTTTGAACCCCAGCTTAGTACACAATCTATTGCTGCGGATTTGGGGTGTTCTGGTCGGTGTATTTAACAACATACTCCCTCCTAAGGGAACGTTAACGATAATATTAATATAGTTGAAATCAACTTAACGTTAACTGAATGTTTTTTAAACCGAGGCTGAACAAAAGCTTACATAAATAAAAGTATTATTTAAATAAATGTGGGTCAAACTCATGACCGAGCTTTTCAGTTTTGGTTTGCAGGTATTTTTTGTTGTCTTTAGTCATGCCGTGATCAATCGGCTCGCGAGTCACGACTTCTATACCTAATGATGTTAGCGCATTAACTTTTTTAGGATTATTGGTCATCAATGAGACTTTTTTGATACCTAAATGTCCTAGCATAAATTTACAAATATCATACTCGCGTAAATCTGCATCAAACCCTAAATGCTCATTCGCCTCAACGGTATCAAGACCGGTATCTTGTAGTGCGTATGCTTTAATTTTATTGAGCAAGCCTATGCCTCGACCTTCTTGACGAAGATATAGCAAGACGCCAGAACCTTGTTCAACGATATTCGCTAGTGCTTTTTCTAATTGAAAGCCACAATCACAACGTGTAGAGAAAAGTGAATCACCTGTTAGACATTCAGAGTGCACACGAATATGCACGGTAGCATCTTCGGTCCACTCACCATAGCTTAGCGCGACGTGTTCTTGTTGATTGCGCGTATCCACAAAACCATGGATCGTAAAATCCCCAAAACGCGTGGGTAACTTAGCTTTGCTCACAAATTCAAACATCGAAACAGACATCTACACTATCACTCGCTATCAATCACTGATTTAATTGGCACGTATTTTAACGGATAACCATCGCTATGGCACGCCTTATTGTATACATTTATCTGAGGCATTAGCGACACCATTAAGACGAACACGAAAGCGCAATGCCTTTATCCGTAGCGACGGGTGGCGCAGCAAATCGCTCAATTTTACTCGCTTCGTTAAATGGATCAGACAGAGCCGACAAATAAGCATGAAACAAGGAGTAATCGCCTTGCTCCGCAGCTTCTATTACTGCTTGTGCGTGATGATTACGTAAAACAGTATGTGGGTTAGCAAGGTTCATATTGGTTTGCATCGTCACAAAAGCAACGTTCTGAGCTTCAGCCTCAGTTCGATAGGCGGCAAACCACTGATCAAACAATGCGATATCCAGGTAATTATCACGTAATTGTGCAATCTCATCCCAATCAGTATGCCCGCATAACTGTCTAAAACTAATATGGTAATCTCGATTGATACCTGTTGCTTGCTCGTCCGGTTGGTCAAGTTGCTGGACATGTGTTTGCCCACTTTGCGCACCTTGCCCACTTTGCAGTAATTTCATAAACAACGCCATCATTGCCAATGCGCCATCGGTCACTTCAGATAAACCAAAACGTTTTAGCATCATTGCATGATAATGTTCCACCAGCGCCGGCTCATATTGATCCAACACCTTAGTAATATCCTCAATTTTTGCAAAAGGACGAAAAGCTTGCGCTAAGGCATTGAGATTCCACAAACCAATACTCGGTTGTTGTGAAAAACGATAACGCCCCTGATGATCAGATTTATTACATACATAATGCGGTTCAAAATCATCAAAAAATGCATAGGGTCCATAATCAAACGTAATGCCGTGTATCGACATGTTGTCAGTATTCATCACTCCATGATTAAAGCCATAAACTTGCCATTTTGCAATTAATCTAGCAGTATCTTGCACAATCGAACTTAGCATAGATAAGTGAGGATTATCAGATGCCAAGGCCTCAGGAAAATGTTCGGTTAGCGCATATTGCATCAGTTGATTCAGTTTATCAGTGGCGACTTCGGGATCAGAACCCGACTCTCGGTCGTGATAAAAATACTCAAAA
The DNA here is from genome assembly GCA_029246415.1 of Glaciecola sp. Classification (GTDB taxonomy): domain Bacteria; phylum Pseudomonadota; class Gammaproteobacteria; order Enterobacterales; family Alteromonadaceae; genus Opacimonas. The sequence goes on along the minus strand of JAQWNF010000025.1, from coordinate 127,116 downwards.
TGCCCAAAGCGTAAATGACTTGGTGCGGTACGGATCATCAGTGCGGCTTTCTCCAGTGTCTCGCGATACACAGGCTCACTAGAACTGATTAAACACAGCGCTCGTGAGGTTGGAATATGTAAATGATGCAATGCCTCACTGGCAAGGTATTCACGAATAGTAGAACGCAACACCGCACGTCCATCAGCATGGCGTGAATATGGAGTAGGACCGGCGCCTTTTAAATGCAGATCGTGGCGAGTGCCATCCAGTGCCTCGACTTCGGTAAGTAGCAGCCCGCGACCATCACCCAATTGTGGATTCCACTGGCCAAACTGATGACCACCGTATTTTTGTGCGACACTATGCTCTGTAAAAGTAGAATCTCGATCAAATAATAACGCCATAAACGTATCATTAACTTGCCACTCCTGAGGCAGTCCCATTGCATCCCACAAATCATGGTTAATGACTTGCAACTGCGGTTGATATACCGGTGTAGGCTTAATCGGGGTGATCAGCTCTGATAATGCATCGGCATAGGTATGTAATAACCTTGGATGTCTCAACCCTTGTTGCTTCATTTTTTATCCTTGTTTTATTTTCTTACGCGAATATTGATACGTCTGACGTACAATTTTTGTTTAAACCTTTTTCGGATTTTTAGAGTATATATAAGACTTACAAAAGGAACCAACATGCCTACTCTACATCATTTGAATCATTCTCGCTCGCAACGTATTTTATGGCTATTTGCGGAACTCGGTTTAGATCATGATATTCAAGCACATTTTCGAAATCCAAAAACAGGGTTAGCGCCTGAATCACTCAAATCAGTATTTGATTTGGGTCGTTCACCCGTTGTTACTTTAGATGATGACGCTCAGAGCATATTAGGCGAGTCTGGTGCCATTGTTGAATATTTTGTACAAACCAACCCACAAGCACAACTATCAATCAAACCCGATGAGCCATTATTTGCACAATACTTATATTGGTCGCATTTTGCAGAAGGAACTATGATGCCTCCTCTAATTGCGAACCTAGTATTAGGTAAAGCTAAGGCCAAAAAGAAACCGTTTTTAGTAAAAGCCATTGCTGATAAAGTCATTGATGCGATCCTCAATGCTTATTACGCGCCAAACAATGAGCAAAACGTCGCTCATGTCGAAAAGCATCTTGCTAAACAAGCCCAAATTGGCTCTGATTTTTTTGTCGGAGACCGACTCACCGGGGCTGATTTTATGATGTTGTTTCCACTAGAAGCGATGGTTGCCAATAAACCAGGGGCTATGCCCACTCACATTGTCGCTTATGTTAACCGCATGCAGCAAAGACCAGCCTATCAAAAGGCCTTGCAAGCTGGCGGTGAGTATAGTTTTGGCCCGAAAAGCGCGGCTTAATTGACTATTACTGAGACATCACGTGTTGGGTGATCACGTTAATAAACTGGTCTCCGTAACGCTCCAGTTTCACTTGTCCAACACCTGAAACAAACAAAAAGTCACTCGGCTCCATCGGTAAGTTTTGCGCCATATCGACCAAACTGGCATCAGAAAATATTACGTATGGCGGCTTACCTATTTCATCCGCTAAACGTTTACGTAAGTTTTTCAGTTTCGCAAATAACTCTTTGTCATAGCTAACCTGCGGGGTATTTGTAGCTTTCTTAGTGCTGGTACTCAGTCGCGGTACTGCTAATGTTAACGGTTCACTACCGCGTAAAATGCCTTTTGCAGCATCCGTTAAGCGTAAGACCGCATAATTGGTGATATCGATAAACACATAACCTTTGTGGATCAGTTGATTAATGATATTTACCCAATACTCATCTGGCTTGCTTTTACCTATGCCAAATGTCGAAAGCTTGTCATGGCCTTGTTCGATAATACGTTGTGGCCGACGTCCTTTGAGCACATCTACCACTTGATTGGTGGTGCCAATTTGACGCATTCGATAGATACAGGATAGGACTTTTTGGGCATACATCAATCCATCAAAATGTTGCGGCGGATCTAAGCATACATCACAGTTTCCGCATTGCGTTTGACTCAGTTCAGAAAAATAATTTAATAACACCTGACGACGACAAGTCTGTGCATCACCAAAACGTTCCATTGCCTCAAATTTTTCTAACTCTACTTCAATACGATGACTTTCCGAGGTCTCAATCCACTGTTTAATCCGAGCCGCATCTTTTTCGTCAAACAACAACAATGCCTCAGACGCAAGACCATCACGTCCCGCTCGACCTGTTTCTTGATAATATGCCTCAATACTACGAGGTAAATCATGATGAATCACATAACGGACGTTAGATTTATTAATTCCCATGCCAAATGCGACTGTCGCCACCATAATATCGAGGTTATCGTTTTGAAAATCACGCTGCGCTTGAGCCCGCTCCTCTTGTGATAAACCTGCATGATATGCGCCGCATTTAAACCCTTTGGCATACAGTTTATTGCGCACTTCATCGACTTTGTTACGCGAAGAACAATAGATAATACCATTGCCTTCATGGGCATGAATAAAACGAACAATCTGATCGATGGGTTTAAATTTGGGGATCACCGTATAACGAATATTCGGGCGGTCAAAGCTCGCTAAATGTACATGGGGATCACGTAAATTAAGCTGGTCTTGGATGTCTTGGCGCGTGGCAATATCTGCTGTGGCGGTTAATGCCATAATCGGAATATATGGGAAAATCTCACGTAATCGACCTAGATGACGGTAGTCTTGACGAAAATCATGGCCCCAATGCGATACACAATGGGCTTCATCTACCGCTATAAGACTAATGTTTAATTCATGCAAGCGATCTACAAAATGCCCTTGTAGAATGCGCTCTGGAGCAACAAAAAGTATGTCTGTTACCCCTTGGTGTAGTCGCTGATACACCTGTGCTATTTGATCTGCATCAAGCTGCGAACTGATTAAATCTGCTTTAATCCCAACAGCTAGGCATTGTTCCATTTGGTCTTGCATCAAAGAGATCAGGGGCGATACAACTATGGTTAAGCCTTCATTGATTACGGCAGGCACTTGATAACAAAGTGATTTTCCGCCACCTGTGGGCATTAACACCAAACAATCTTGTTTGGCTAATGACGCTTCAATGACAGCTTGTTGGCCTGGGCGAAATACATCATAACCAAATGTCTGCTTCAAAGTAGTATGTAAGATATCAGCGGTCATAGGGGCTCATCGGGACTCATAAATAACGAAGGAAAATCTGCAGGTACGATTAATTTTACATAACGTCAGCAATATAAAAGAATGTAGTACGAAACGGGTGTAATTATATCAGGTATCAACTGTGATATTTTGTAATAAATTACACATTTTATTATTTTTTATGACAACTTAAATATTAGGAGAAACTCCTATTTACTTTTGTCTAAATATTAGACAGAATGTTTAAGCGACTTTAAACACAAATGGATTGTAGTACCGATGGATTATTCAATAAAGCATGTTTCGCTAACGGTAAATGATAGACATAATGGATTGTCAATGTCAGATACCATCATCACCTTCGATTTACATATAAACAGCACTGTATACAAAGGCGTGCGTCTATGGGCTAATCGTATTTTTGGCAATAAAATTCACCTCACCCTCATGGGTCATCCCGAATTTGATATGTACCTCAAATCGATGAAACGTAACTTATCGCGTCAGTTGGTAAACGATCTACGTTATCACCAAGATTTTATTTATTTAGCAGACGACTATTTTTGTCACCATATCGTGGGACAAACCGAGTTTAGTTCTAGCCAAATGGCTATGGAACTTTAGCAACTAAACGTTGCTTGTCTGATTAGGATAATACACAATTACACCTTATTTTTCTAAGGTGCTGTTTATTGTGCATTCAACTTCAGACAAAGCTGCTGATACTTCCTTATCTCCCACTCAAGCGGGGATGATTTTTGCTGTGTGCGCTTACACTATGTGGGGCGTAGCACCGATTTATTTTAAACAGTTATTACACGTCAGTGCTTCAGAAATATTAATGCATCGCATTATTTGGTCGGCGGTGGTCTTAACCGGCTTGATTATTGGTTTAAAACAAATCGATAAAGTCACCACGGCGTTAGCAGACAAAAAAGTCATGGGACTGTTAGTCGCTGCAGGCTTGTTGCTGGGCTGTAATTGGTGGTTATTTATTTGGGCTATCAACAACGACCATCTGTTAGAAGCAAGTTTAGGCTACTACATCAATCCGTTATTTAACGTATTGTTTGGTTTTGTATTTTTGGGTGAGCGTTTTCGAAGACTACAAAAATTTGCAGTGGCATTGGCGTTTACCGGTGTCGCGATCCTCGTTATTTCTTTCGGAGAAATCCCCTATATCGCATTGACCTTAGCGTTGAGCTTTAGTTTATATGGATTGTTGCGTAAACAAGTAAATGTCGACTCAATCCCAGGCTTGCTCATTGAAACCTGTATGATGCTACCACTGGCGATAGGATATTGGATTTGGGTGGATTCACCCACCGCTAATTTTGCTAATAACCCGCTATCAACCAACGTGTTATTTGTGCTGGCAGGGGTCGTCACCACAGCTCCCTTGTTGTGCTTTACCGCTGCCGCCAAGCGCTTGTTATATTCAACTTTAGGTTTTTTTCAATATATCGGCCCAAGTATGATGTTTGTACTCGCTATACTGGTTTATAACGAGCCATTTAATATTGAACGTATGATCACGTTTGGATTTGTTTGGGCAGGATTAGCTGTGTTTACGTTTGATGCCGTGCGCCAGTATCGACGCAATGGAAGAAAAGCGTCCTAGTTCTTCTAAGAGCTGATGAAACGCTAGCGCCTAATTTAGCGCTAGCAAGGTGATAATTTAGCGTAGGCTAGGACTAACCATTTTGCACCAAAATCATCAAAGTTAACTTGCACCCTAGCACTGTCACCAGAACCTTCATAATTTAACACCGTACCGTCACCAAACTTGTTATGACTGACACGCATGCCTAATGAAAACCCACTTTCGCTAAACGCTTCATGAGAGGTACTGGCGCTAAAGCGGTTGTGTATTGGTTGTGCGACATTTTGGCGTAAACGGATCTCTTCAATACAATCTTTAGGGATCTCGCGAATAAAGCGGCTCGCTGTATGAAATTTATCTTGGCCATACACACGACGAGTTTCGGCGTGCGTAATATATAATTTTTGCATCGCACGAGTCATGCCCACGTAACATAAGCGACGCTCTTCTTCCAAACGACCTGGTTCATCGTTAGTCATGGCGCTAGGGAACATACCTTCTTCTACCCCAGCTAAAAATACCAATGAAAACTCCAGTCCTTTGGCTGTGTGGATGGTCATCATCTGCACCGCATCTTGATGTTTCTCTGCTTGCCCTTCTCCGGCTTCTAATGATGCATGCGCCAAAAACGCCGATAACGGAGACATATCATCCGCCTCAAGTGGCACTTCAAATTGCTTACACGCAGTCACCAGTTCTTCTAAATTTTCGACACGCGCTTGGGCTTTTTCGCCTTTTTCAGCTTGATACATAGCAAACAAACCCGACGCCTTGATTGCATGATCGGCTTGTTTATCCAAAGATAACGGCTTAATTTCATTGCTCATATTCATGATCAAATCGACAAAGCCTTGTAATGCATTACCCGCACGCCCAGATAAGCGTTTTTCTTGCAGCATCATAATGGAGGTTTGCCACATGGACTGCTCCGTCGCACGCGCGACTTCTCTGATTTGAGATAATGTTTTATCACCCATACCACGAGTCGGGGTGTTAACTACTCGTTCAAATGCCGCGTCATCTAACGGATGATTGATCATGCGTAAATAGGCTAGTGCATCTTTAATTTCTTGGCGTTCAAAAAAGCGTAAACCACCGTAAATCCGATAAGGAATAGCTTCTTGTAACAGGGCTTCTTCGAGCACTCGAGACTGGGCGTTGTTGCGATATAAAATGGCACAATCAGACAAGGCATTGCCTTCATCCATCCATTCTTTGATCCTAGCGACAATAAATCGAGCTTCATCCAGCTCGTTAAACCCTGCATAGAGTTTAATTTTTTCACCATCGGCATCTTCTGTCCATAACTCTTTGCCTAAACGCCCTGCATTGTTATCAATGACGGCATTTGCCGCTTTTAAAATATGCCCAGTAGAACGGTAATTTTGCTCTAAACGCACTGTATCGGCACTGGGAAAATCTCGTAAAAAATGTGAAATATTCTCTACATTCGCTCCCCGCCATCCATAAATAGACTGATCATCATCACCGACGATCATCATGTTGTTCTCTGGGCAAGCCAATAAGCGCAACCACGCATATTGGATGTTATTGGTGTCTTGAAACTCGTCGACTAAGATGGTGCGAAAACGTTGCTGATAATGCTGTTTGAGTCTTGGATTATCGCGCCATAACTCATATGCACGCAGTAACAACTCAGCAAAATCAATTAGTCCTGAACGGTCGCAAGTTTGCTGATACGCTTGATAAATATCTCGCATTTTTTGTTGGTTGGCATCCCCAAACGTATCAATATCTTTAGGCCGTAAGCCTTCGTCTTTGTTACCGTTGATATACCATTGTAATTGTTTGGCAGGCCAATCTTTTTCGTCCAAATTCATCGATTTGATAATGCGCTTGATCAATCGATGCTGATCATCAGAGTCCAAAATTGTGAAGTTTTCTGGTAACTTGGCTTCGGCATAATGTGCGCGTAACAATCGGTGCGCCAAACCATGAAAGGTACCAATCCACATATGATGTAAAGACTGACCTTTAAGATGCTCGATACGCCCGCGCATTTCGCGTGCGGCTTTGTTGGTAAATGTCACTGCCAAGATAGAAAAAGGAGACAAGTTCTCGACTTCCATTAGCCACGCAATCCGATGCACTAAGACACGTGTCTTACCACTGCCAGCGCCAGCTAATATAAGTAAATCTTGTGCCGGGGCGGCAACTGCTTGGCGTTGCTTGTCATTTAACCCATCAAGTAATCGAGAAACATCCATCTATTGGCCTTTTGTATATTAGCTTTTATGTAAGTGTTGTGAGCAACTATGAAAAGGAAGAGTATAGCGAAAAACTGTGCTTTTATACAGTGCTTTTATATCGACGACTATTTGACCCAATGCAGTAAATCAGCAAAATGTGATAATTGTACATCGGGCAAACACCGTGTTGGCTCTTGGCGGATGAGCATAGGACGATCCGCTGCATACCAAGCGGACTTGTAACCGTTTTGATAAGCACCCAGCACATCGTTATACAGATTATCTCCGACGTGTAATATTTGCTGAGTCGGTAAATCCAAAGCGCGCTGGGCTTTAACAAACATATCAGCATGAGGTTTGGCGCGATTATCAATATTAGCATGATACACATGAGTAAAATACTGACCTAAACCAATGGCATTGACGTCCACATTGCCATTGGTTATCGCTACAAGTGGCATCGCAGCAGCAAGTTGATCTAATACTTCACAGTACTCAGGCGCAACCTTAAAATTACTGCGCTGTTGATAAAAATACGTAAAACACGCTAACGCGGCGGCCTCTAATTCTTTACCAGTATATCCGCTTGCTGCGAAGCCTAGACGCAAGGTCGCCAAGCGCAACATTCCCATGTCATACTGAATGCTCGGCTCATCGAATAGTGCTTGTTGTTTGTAGCCAATCCAATCGTGTTTGCTAAGATGCGCTGCCGCAGGATAATGTTCCGCGATATAATCAGTTAACGCCTGTTCGGCTTGATAGATATACGGCATGTTGTCGTATAGCGTATCATCTAAGTCAAATGTCATTGCATTGATTGTCGGAACAGGTCGATAAAATATCATTTTTTAGCCCTTGGATGCGCGTTGTCATACACGCCCGCTAAGTGTTGAAAATCAAGATGAGTATACACTTGCGTTGTCGCTAAATTAGCATGTCCTAATAGCTCTTGTACCGCACGTAAATCACCACTTGATTCTAATACGTGCGTAGCAAAGGAATGGCGCAGTTTATGCGGAGAAATATGTGTATCAATACCTTGTTTTGCACCTAGCTGCTCTAACCGCTTAGCAACTTGGCGGTTACCTAAACGCCCGCCACGTTGTGATAAAAACAACGCTACCTCGTCGCTATTCTCAGGTGAAATAAACTCGACGCGCCAACCCATCCACGCTTTTACCGCCTCCCAAGCATGCTGCCCGATCGGAATACGACGTTGCTTACCACCTTTACCATTGACGTTGAGAATATGATCATCCAGTACATCTAAACAATTTAAACCAGTGACTTCAGATAAGCGTAGCCCACAACCGTAGACTAATTCGAACATTGCTTTATCGCGGGCTTGATGAACGGTTTCAGGGGTAAATGTCAGTAGTCCATCGAGCTGTTCAACGTGTAAATGTTTGGGTAAGGGTTTGCCCATCTTAGGTGCGTTAACCGACTCAGCAGGATTTTGTTGTAAGACACTTTGTTCAACTAAAAATGCACCAAACTGACGTAATGCACTTAAGCGTAAGGCGATACTACGAGCACTTAATCCGTGTTTTTTGGATAAGGCAACAATACGTTTAACTTGCTCTACACTCAGGTTTTCCCATGCATTCAAAGTAAGTAAGTCTTTACTTACTAAGATATGAGACACATAAGCTTGCTGCGTGTGGATAGAATATTGGCGTTCTACTTTGAGCATTTGTGCGAATGCAAATACCCACTCATCATCATGAATCGTTGTCGAGTGGGTTGGGGTTGTCATGGAAGTAGTAACTACGACTCAGGGCGAACGAGAATACGGGCAAGCACTTGCTCTAACAACTGCTTGAGTTGTAACAAAAATAACGTGTCCATTTCTGGATGGAAATGCGTTGCAGAATCACTGCCAACTGCGAACAAACCTAATGCTTGTTTATCACCGATCAACATCAATGCACACGACTCTACTGACACATCATTAAAAATTTGTTTGGTTTCGTTTTGTGATAAGCGTCCAAAAAAGAAATCGGAATGCTTAAAGCGTTTATCAATTAACGCATGATGTTTAAAATCAGCATAGTCACTATGTTTAACAAACAACTGTACACAGACATTGGCCAATGCAAGCTGACCTTTAAAGCAAGCTTGTAACGCCTCTTCGACGGCAGTTAACGTATCACATGTGTACAAACGCTGCAGCAGTTGAGCGTAAATTTGAAATAACTGTTCATTATTATCGGCATTACGGATCAGCGCAGCTAACTCTTGACGCTGTTGATGTAATTGTGAGCGTAATTGCTCCGCTTGTAGCTCCACCAAGGACACCGAACCACGTTGTTGATGTGGAATAATCAATTCAGCAGTAAGCTCGGGATATTCAACGAAGAACTCCGTATTATCACTTAAGTATTCTGCCACTTGTTGAGCACTTAGTTGCGGAGCTGTCTCAGCTTGACTCATAAAAATATCTTTCCATCAAAAACATGTTCAGCAGGACCGGTCATTTTTAATGTATGCTCAGGACCTTGCCAACGAATAGTTAAAGGACCACCTGGTAAGGTGACATTCACCACTTGGCTTAATTTACCTTGTGTTTGACCTATCGCTACGGCTGCACACGCCCCCGTGCCACATGCCATCGTTTCACCGACACCACGTTCAAACACACGTAATTTAATGTTATTTTCATCAATGATTTGCATGAAGCCCACATTGACCTTTTGTGGAAAGCGCTCGTGCGATTCTAATAACGCACCGACACCTTGCACATCGAAGTTATCGATATCATCAACAATTAAAACGCAGTGAGGGTTGCCCATTGAAACCGCACCACAAAAGAAGGTTTGGTCTTGCTCGCGAATAATATAGGTTTTTTCTTCTTTTTGCGCTTTAATCGGGACGTCTTCAGGTGCAAATTTGGGTTTGCCCATATTGACGGTAACTTGCCCATCTTTTTCAAGATAAAGCATGATCTTACCGGCTTTAGTGCTCACGGAGATTTTATTTTTGTGAGTGAGATTTTTGTTTTTAACGAAACGTGCAAAACAGCGCGCACCATTACCGCACTGCTCGACTTCGGAGCCATCAGCATTAAAAATACGATAGTGAAAATCTTGGTCTGGATCGTATGGCGGCTCAACCAACAATAGTTGGTCAAAGCCTATACCAAAGTTGCGATTAGCCAGTTGCTGGATCCGCTCCGGAGAAAAATAGATGTTTTGGGTGATGCAATCCACCACCATAAAGTCATTACCAAGACCATGCATCTTGGTGAATTCAACCAACATTATTGGCAGCCTTAAATTTTAATAATTACGCTTAGTTTACTGGACTTTGTACTCGTTGTGCCACAAATCTTCGATCTTTTCGCGTTCTCGGACGACAATCACTTTATCGCCGTCAACCATGATCTCTGCAGGACGAGCTCGAGTGTTGTAGTTTGATGCCATTACAAAACCATATGCTCCAGCACTTTTCACCGCCAAAATATCATCTGGGACGATCGCAAGCTCGCGATCTTTACCAAGGAAATCCCCTGTTTCGCATACCGGGCCTACGACATCATAGATAGCAGCGGCAAAGTCAGTTCGGGGTGTTACCGGGACAATATCCTGCCATGCTGAATACAGTGCTGGACGTAACAAATCGTTCATCGCCGCATCAATAATCGCAAAGTGCTTATCTTCGTTTTGTTTTAAAAACTCAACTTTGGTCAATAACACACCCGCATTTGCTGCAATGGCACGACCTGGCTCCATGATGAGTTTCATGTGCTCTCGACCTTGCATTTTTTGTGCAATAGCAGAGGCATATTCAGCCGGTTGTGGTGGCGTTTCATTAGCATACGTGACGCCCAAACCACCACCGACATCAAGATGTTCGATAGTGATCCCTTTTTCAGCCAACTCATCGACCAAACCAAGTAAGCGTTCTAATGCATCCACAAAAGGCGCTGTTTCGGTTAACTGAGAGCCTATATGACAATCCATGCCTTTGATTTCAAGATGTGATAATGCTTTGGCATATAAATAAGTTTCCACCGCTTTGGTATGCGCTATACCAAATTTGTTCGCCTTTAACCCGGTAGAAATATACGGGTGTGTATTTGCATCTACATCTGGATTGATACGCAACGAAATGCGCGCGCGTTTGTCCATTTTAGCTGCCACCGCATTAATACGGTCCAGCTCGGCAAACGACTCAACATTGAAACACAAAATATCATGCGTTAAAGCTAGTTCAATCTCTGGAGCGGTTTTACCCACACCTGAAAAGACCACTTTACGCGGATCACCACCGGCAGCAAGTACACGCTGTAACTCGCCTCCAGACACAATATCAAAGCCAGAACCAAGTTTCGCAAGTACGCTCAACACACCAATATTAGAGTTAGCTTTGACCGCAAAACAAATCAAGTGAGGGTGATCACCCAAGGCTTCATCAAATTTGCGCCAATGACGTTCTAGTGTTTTACGTGAATACACATATGTCGGCGTACCCTGGGTATTGGCGATATCGGCAAGTGATACATCTTCAACATGTAGCGTACCGTTTTGGTAATCAAAAAAATCCATAATTTGTTCTCTACTTATTCTGCTCTGCTCTTTCCACTACTAATATCAGTACTTATGTTACTACTTGAGTCATCAAGGTTAAGTGTGGCAGCGGGTAATGTATCATTCTGGTTTGGCTGGTTTTCTTCAGGTGGTGGTGGCGGTAAACGCAGTGGTCCTTTTTGACCACAGCCACTGATTAACATGCTACCAAGGAGCATGCCTAACAGACACCAAATCTGAACTCGTTTGTTACATACAGTGGGAATGCCCATAACCCTATACATCGCTATTACTTTTTAATTAAGGCTATGATCGGTAACCTGAACGCAAAAAGCAAGCACAAAACCACAGAATTTAGTAGCAATGTCCTTGCTTGATTTAATAATCTACAGCAAATAATAAAATGCGTGCTGATTTACTCAAACAATTCGTTTAAATATGCTGCAATTCTAACTCCGCCTTGAGCTAGGCGTTGATTAAGCGTATCTAAATGTTTGTACACATAACGGTAGTTTTCTTTTTCGTTTTTTGTGTAGATCCCTTTGCGGATATCATAACTTTCTTTGATCCACACCATAGGATCAGGCTCCATCCATTGGGCAACTGTCTTTGCTGTCATTTTACGTGATAACCAATCAGTGTATTCAGTGTAAGACAATTTTTGTTGTTCAATAATACCGCTATCCCATACTCGATGTAGGTTAGAACGTTCCCAAAAAAACTCCAAACGGACATCATTGCCGCCTCGGTCTTCACCATTACCCACATGCAGCGGTTGATGTAAATCACCAATAATATGCACAATAAAATGCAATGCAGTTTGACGCTCTGCGACCGATAAGCGCGTATTAATCACTTGATTACTAAACATCATCAATGCCGTGTACGCATCGCCTTTTTTAGGTGCGCCAACTTCTTTATACGTTTTACCATCTGGAACAGTCACATAGTGATACGCAGTGGATTCTTTTTGCCAAAATTCAGCAGGGTTAGAGCGATTAAAATCGGCTAATGCAGAAATTTCCGCTAATGTGTGGTTTGGGTATAATTCGGCAATGGCAGCCATCGCTTTGGGACTCAAATGCTGAGTCGCAATTTCGCCAGTGACACGGTGACCAATTTTACCCCACGCCAATGCCGACTGACTCACACTCATTAAACTACTCATTACAAACAAACACACCATGATTTGTTTCATGTTTACAATCCTTAAAGTAATAATAATTGGTAAAAATACGTGTTACGCTGGCTTATAACCCCAACGTTGCATAATCGTTTGATCTACACCCACATGGTCTAAAATACGCGCCACCACAAAATCGACTAAATCCGCAATACTCTTAGGTTCATGATAAAACCCCGGCGCAGCAGGCATGATAGTCACGCCAATTTGCGATAACTTCAGCATGTTTTCTAGATGAATGGTCGAAAATGGCATTTCACGCGGCACAATAATCAACTGTCCACGCTCTTTGATTACGACATCAGCGGCACGTTCGATCAGGTTATCGCTGGCTCCCGTAGCAATTGAAGATAATGTGCCAGTAGAGCAAGGGCAGACTACCATTTGTTTAGGCGCAGCAGAGCCTGATGCAACAGGCGAAAACCATTCGTCTTTACCGCAGGCAATAATCTGACCAGATTTAGCTGAAAAACGTTCCGTAAAAAACGCACTCACCGCCTCGGGTTTGCTGGGTATTTTTAGATTTTCTTCCGTAGCCATTACCACTTTTGCTGCAGACGAAATAAGTACATAAACTTGAAATTCTGCTTTGACTAATAGCTCCAATAAACGCAGCGCATAAGGTGTACCCGAAGCGCCTGTGATGGCTAAGGTAATGCGCTTATCCCACGCAGTGATACTAGAAACAGGTGCAAGACTCATGTTATTGGTCCTCATATTTGCGCGTTAACGCGTCGAGTAATTTGCCATGAATACCAGCAAAACCACCGTTACTCATCACTAAAATATGGTCCGATGGTTGTGCTTCTTTAACTACTGCTGCAACTAGCTTCTCAACATCTTGGTAGTTGTGCACCGGTGCTTTACTATCACGTGCGACTTCATCAATTGACCAGCTCAAATTAGCCGGTTCAAAGATATAGACTTCATCCGCTTGGGCCCATGAATCAGTCAACTGATCTTTGTGAATACCGAGTTTCATGGTGTTTGAGCGCGGCTCTAATATGGCTAAAATACGCTGCACACCAACCTTGGCTTTCAAGCCTTCAACCGTGGTTTTAATCGCTGTAGGGTGATGGGCAAAATCGTCATAAACGGTAATATTATTGACCTTACCTTTGATTTCCATACGGCGTTTTACATTGACAAACTCACTTAACGACGCAATTGCGATTTCAGTGGTCACACCCACATTATGCGCCGCCGCTATCGCCATCAGTCCATTATGGACATTGTGATCACCAATCAACTCCCAGTGCACTTCACCTTGTAACTGACCTTGGTAATAGACTTCAAAGCGGCCACCATCGGCTTGCGTTTTTTGTGCCGTCCAATCTTTGGAAATAAATTCTTGGCGCGTCCAACAGCCCATTTCTAATACGTCTTGCATATTGTTGTCGTGCTTTTCTGACAAAATCAAACCGTTGGCCGGAACAGAGCGCACCAAGTGATGGAATTGCTTTTTAATTGCATTGAGATCATCAAAAATATCCGCATGATCAAACTCTAAATTATTGAGCACTAAGGTACGTGGACGGTAATGGACAAACTTGGAGCGTTTATCAAAAAAAGCACTGTCGTATTCATCTGCTTCTATGACAAAAAAGTTTCCCTCACCAATGCGTGCAGATACGCCGAAGTTTTCGGGTACGCCTCCGATCAAAAAGCCCGGTGTGTAACCGGCATATTCGAGGATCCAAGCAGCAATACTTGCCGTGGAGGTTTTGCCATGCGTACCTGCTACGGCTAGCACCCAACGGTCTTTGAGTAAATTATCAAGTAGCCATTGTGGACCGGAAGTGTAAGGTAGGTTACGGTCCAAAACATATTCAACCGCCGGATTACCACGGGACATTGCATTACCAATGATCACCATATCTGGCTCAGGGGTAAATTGAGATACATCGTAACCTTCGGTCAAGGTAATGCCGAGCGCTTCTAATTGCGTAGACATCGGCGGGTAAACATTACGGTCGGAACCTGTCACCGTATGACCTAATGATTTGGCAAGCGCAGCAATACCGCCCATAAAACTACCGCAAATTCCTAAAATATGTACATGCATGTTGGATTCTTATTGGCTAGATGAAAAATAATCGTAATACTTTAGCAGATTATACCCTGTTAACCTACCAACCTGCTATATCGGATCTATATCCGAGTTAACATCCGTGTTAAAAGTAGGTACACTAGCTGTACAGGGAAAGTACAATAAAAACAATAATCCTTTCCTATGGAGCCATTGCTCCTCTGTGCCCTACTCTATTAATTAATAAAGGTTTTATTGTCATGAAACGACTCAATTCGCAATTACAGCAAGATGGTGCGCCGCTCGAACTCATATTATTAATCCGGACTTTACTGGCTGGCTGCAAAGAAATTTCTTTTCGCGTTTCTCAAGGGGCGTTAGCTGGCGTACTCGGTTCAACCTTGTCTGAAAATGTCCAAGGTGAAACACAAAAAAAACTCGATGTCATCTCCAACCAAATCCTTAAAGATACATTAAGCGAGTCAGGTTACGTTAAAGCCATTTCCTCCGAAGAAGAAGATGACGTCGTCGCGTGTAACCCTGAAGGTAAATACTTAGTGAGCTTTGATCCGCTAGATGGTTCATCTAACACTGAAATCAATAGTTTAATCGGCACTATTTTCTCCATCACTCATGCACCACAATGGATGGATGCAGATGATCCTTCTGCTTTTTTACAGCCAGGCACACAAAGTGTTGCTGCAGGATATGTCTTGTATGGTCCTTCGACTATGCTCGCAATGACTACAGGCCGTGGCACGCACTTATATACACTAGATAAAACCCACGGTGGTTTCTTAGTGACTGAAGCAAATTTGCAAGTCCCCAAAGATACGAGTGAATTTGCTATAAATGCCTCCAATCAGCGTCATTGGGAACAACCTATTCAAGATTATGTAACTGATTTGATCCTTGGTACTGAAGGCCCTCGCGGCAAAGACTACAACATGCGTTGGGTTGCAGCTATGGTGGGTGACATTCATCGTGTATTATGTCGCGGTGGGATTTTTGCCTATCCATTTGATAAACGCAATCCGAATAAGCCGGGTAAATTACGCTTATTATATGAAGCCAACCCAATGGCATTTTTGATGGAACAAGCAGGCGGTTTAGCCTCAACCGGTGAAGGTCGGATCATGGAAGTGATGCCAACTGAGATCCATCAACGCGTGCCGGTGATCATTGGTTCAGCCAATGAAGTCGAAGCGTGTTTGGGTTATTACAACGTTTAAATAGTTAGAGAATTTTATGCTCCGTCATTTTGTACAAGTCCGTTTGTGGTTAAGTGTTTGGCTATTCACGGTAATCAGTGTGGGTGTATATGCTGCGCAGCCTGAACCCAAAGAACTTTATTGGGAAGATATGGTACCCAAAGGGTTCATTGCACCTGAAGTGACCGTCGATCATCTAAATAATATGTCACAAGCTGCGCCGAATGCTCCGGTATTACCTAAGCTCAATGGCCAGTTTGTGAAGATCCCAGGATTTGTTGTGCCACTAGAAGGTACTGCGGAGTTAACGACAGAGTTTTTATTAGTGCCTTATTTCGGAGCCTGTATTCATGTTCCGCCACCGCCATCTAATCAAATTGTTTATGTGACCTTTAAAAACGGCGTGCCGATTGATAATTTATATGATGCCGTTTGGGTAGTCGGTAAATTATCTACCGATGGTTGGAGTGGTGATATTGCGACAGTGGGATATACATTAGAAGGTGTCGAAGTACTGGCTTACGAGTAAGGGTTGTAAATATGAAAGGGCGAAGATCCGCCCTTTTATTCATACTGGATTTTTATCTAGTCAATTATTGACTAGTCAGCATTGGCTGCAAGAATCGACCTGTATGCGAAGCTGCAACTTCAGCAACCTCCTCTGGCGTGCCTTGAGCGATGATTTGACCACCACCAGAACCGCCTTCAGGACCCAGATCGATAACCCAATCCGCAGTCTTGATCACATCCAAGTTATGCTCAATCACCACCATCGTATTACCCGCGTCACGCAAGCGATTAAGTACTTCTAACAATTGCTTGATATCGTGAAAATGTAAACCGGTAGTCGGCTCATCTAAGATATACAGAGTTTGACCAGTATCGCGTTTGGATAACTCTTTGGCTAGCTTAACCCGCTGAGCTTCACCGCCCGATAACGTTGTCGCCGCTTGACCTAAACAAATATAGGATAAACCCACATCTTTTAAGGTTTGTAGTTTGCGGTTGATTGCCGGAATAGCATCAAAGAACTCACGCGCATCTTCGACTGTCATCTCTAAGATCTCATGAATGTTTTTGCCTTTATAACGTATTTCTAAGGTTTCACGGTTATAGCGTTTCCCCTTACACACGTCACATGGCACATATACATCCGGCAAGAAATGCATTTCTACTTTAATAACACCGTCACCCTGACACGCTTCACAACGGCCACCTTTGACGTTGAAACTAAAGCGCCCAGGCTTGTAGCCTCGTGAACGCGCTTCTTGAGTGCCAGCAAACATTTCGCGTATAGGCGTAAAAATCCCTGCATACGTTGCCGGATTAGAGCGCGGTGTACGGCCAATTGGACTTTGGTCAATATCGACGACTTTGTCGAGTAGCTCTAAACCTGTCATCGTCTTATAAGGTGCCGGCTCACCCAAGGTTGCGTTATTTAGTTCGCGTTGGGCAATTTTATAAAACGTATCGTTAATTAAAGTCGATTTACCAGAGCCAGACACACCAGTAACACAGGTCATGATGCCGGTTGGCACGCGCAGTGTTACATCTTGTAGGTTGTTGCCCGTCGCTCCCGTTAACTCTAGCCATTCATTATTTTTGGCTTTGTTACGCTTAGGTGGGATGGCAATGCCTTCACGACCCGATAAGTATTTACCGGTTAATGACTGTTCCGCATTTTTAATGTCTTCGAGTGAGCCTTGTGCGATGATTTCACCGCCGTGTACTCCGGCTCCTGGACCAATATCAATAATATAATCGGCTTCTTTAATTGCATCTTCGTCGTGCTCAACCACAATCACCGTGTTACCCAAATCGCGTAAATGACGTAAAGTTTTTAATAGACGTTCATTGTCGCGTTGATGCAAACCAATCGATGGTTCATCTAACACATACATGACGCCGACTAAACCTGCACCAATTTGACTGGCCAAGCGAATACGCTGTGCTTCACCGCCCGATAAGGTGTCGGCGCTACGCTCTAACGATAAATAATTAAGACCAACATTCACTAAGAAGTTTAAGCGGTCTTTGATTTCTTTTAAGATTTTTTCAGCAATCGCAGCACGTTGACCCGTTAACGCTAAGTTTTCAAAAAATGCTAAACATTCAGCGATGGACATATGTGCCACTGTAGGCAAATTGGTTTTTTCAATAAAGACGTTGCGAGCTTCTAAACGTAAACGTGAGCCAGCACAAGTAGAACAAGGCTGTTGAGCAAGGTATTTAGACAGCTCATCACGTACGGCGTTAGACTCTGTATCTTTATAACGGCGCTCCATATTGGGAATGATCCCTTCAAATGGATGCTTGCGCTGCATAATATCGCCGCGTTCATTGATGTATTTAAAGCTGATACTAGTGCCTTTTGAGCCATTAAGAATAATGTCTTTGGATTTTTTATCTAGCTCATTAAACGGAATGCTCAAATCAAACTTGTAGTGCTCGGCAACTGACTGTAGCATCTGGAAGTAATAATAACTGCGCTTATCCCAACCGCGGATCGCACCGCCAGATAAACTCAACTCTACATTACTCACTACTCGAGCGGGGTCGAAAAACTGTCTTGTACCAAGGCCATCACACGTTTGACAAGCACCAGCAGGGTTATTGAACGAAAACATGCGCGGCTCTAATTCGCTAATCGAATAACCACAGTGCGGACAAGCAAAGTTTGCGGAGAAAATGATTTCTTCAGCGTCCGTATCATCCATGTATGCCACTTTAGCATTGCCACCGGATAACCCTAGGGCCGTCTCAAAAGATTCGGCTAAACGCAGTTGTAAATCGTCGCGTACCTTGAAACGGTCTACGACCACTTCAATAGTGTGTTTTTTATGCAAATCGAGTGGCGGAGGATCGGATAAATCACATACCTCACCATCAATTCGTGCACGAATAAACCCTTGTGCAGATAAGCCTTCTAAGGTTTTAAGATGCTCACCTTTACGGTCTTGGATCACCGGAGCCAGTAACATCAACTTAGTGCCTTCTGGCATAGCTAACACGCGATCAACCATTTGCGATACAGTTTGTGCATCTAACGGTACATCATGATCAGGACAGCGAGGCACGCCGACTCGAGCAAACATTAAACGTAAATAATCGTAGATCTCGGTAATCGTACCGACTGTTGAGCGTGGGTTGTGAGATGTCGACTTTTGTTCGATTGAAATGGCAGGTGATAACCCTTCGATGTGATCGACATCGGGTTTTTCCATCATTGATAAAAATTGACGCGCATAGGCAGACAAAGACTCAACGTAACGTCGTTGACCCTCGGCATATAATGTATCAAAAGCTAAAGAGGATTTACCCGATCCAGAAAGGCCAGTAATCACGACTAACTTGTCGCGAGGAAGATCTAGGGAAATGTTTTTGAGGTTGTGCGTACGCGCACCACGAACTTCTATTTTATCCATGCAACCGTTTCAATGTGCAAAACCTGTAGTATGACATAATCGCTTGAGATTACGACATATATAAGTTGTTTATAATTATGCATAGTCATACGTAAGGAAATGACTTTTGATCACCTCGCCCATGCCTTATTAGCTAGATATAGACTGATGATTGAATTCAGGTCGTACATTTACCCTTATAAAAAATGTGCTAGAATGCCCGCATTATTACTAACCTAAAGCTTGAAGCCCTAACCGTGAACGCTACTGAAATTCGTGCTGCTTGTGCACTCGCTGCTATTTACATTTTACGCATGCTGGGCTTGTTTATGGTCATGCCAGTATTGGCGATTTTGGCGTTGGATTACCAAGGCTATACCCCTTGGTTAGTAGGTTTAGCGATTGGCGGTTATGGTTTAACCCAAGCATTATTACAAATCCCAATGGGAATGTTATCTGATCGTATTGGGCGCAAGCCTGTCATCATTGGTGGCTTGGTGTGCTTTGCTATCGGCAGTCTAGTGGCTGGAATGGCTGAGAGCATGACGTGGTTGATTATTGGCAGAGTCTTGCAAGGGGCTGGCGCGATTGCGGGTGCTGTAATGGCCTTAGCAGCGGATGTAACACGCGAATCACAACGCACCAAAGTCATGGCAATTATTGGGATCTCGATTGGATTTTCATTTTACCTAGCCTTATTGCTAGGCCCTGTGCTTTCAAGCTCCTATGGTCTAAGCGGAATATTTTATATTACTGCATTATTAAGCGTTGCCGGCATAGGTTTAGTGTTATTTATTGTGCCCAACGCCACCAATATTGCACCAAGCGCTGATACCCTGCCGCGACTTTCTCATATCAAAGCATTATTTGTGCATCCACAACTGCGTTTGTTGAACATCAGTGTGTGTTTATTGCATATGTTTATCACAATTTTGTTTGTGCAATTACCGCGCTTATTGAGCGACAGTGGTATTGGGCTAAGCGCGCAATGGACTTGGTATTTACCAGTATTATTATGTTCTATTGTGGGTTTGGTAGTGCTGATGCGTCTAGCCAAAACACAGCCCAAGGGTGTGATGATAATCAGTATTATCGCCATGACTCTGTGTTTTGCAGGTTTAGCTTACCATGCAAATACAATGCTGAATTTAAGTTATTTATACGCGTTTGCGATTGTCTTCTTTATCGGGTTTAATTACCTAGAAGCAAATATTCCCGCGTTAGTTTCAAGCATTGCCCCTGCGGGAAATAAAGGTAGTGCAATGGGAATTTATGCCAGTTTTCAATTTTTTGGTGCTTTTTTAGGCGGGATTATTTCTGGCCTGATGATCAGTTCATTTTCTGAAACAGCACTGTATACTTTATGTATCTTGATTGGGGTTGTGTGGCTCATAATTATTTCAATGTTAAGTCACCATGAACGGTTAAAACGCGTTACACTTAGCCTTAATCAAACGAATTACTCGGTCGCTGAAATCGCAACTCGATTACAAGCAATAGCCGGTATTAAAGACATCACTGTGGTTGAAGATGAACAGGCGGCTTACCTTAAAGTAGACCCCGCAACCTTTGACTTAACGTTAGCACAACAAGCAGTCCAATAATCACGAGGTAGCAGATGGCGACTAAAGGCGTAAACAAAGTAATAATCGTAGGTAACTTAGGTAACGATCCTGAGATCCGTAATTTGCCCAATGGCGGCGCAGTCGCGAATTTGAGCGTGGCCACCAGTGAAAGCTGGAAAGACCAACAAGGTCAACCTCAAGAACGCACCGAATGGCACCGCGTGACTATGTATCGTCGTCTTGCAGAGATTGCCGGTGAGTACCTTAAAAAAGGGTCACAAGTTTACCTAGAAGGTAAATTACAAACACGTAAATGGCAAGATCAGCAAGGTAATGACCGTTACACAACTGAAATCATCGCAGACCAAATGCAAATGCTCGGTGGACGCACTGGCGGTAGCCAAGGCGGTAACATGGGTGCTGGCGGTTACAACCAACCACAACAAAACAACCAAGGTGGCAATGGCGGTGGTTACAGCCAACCACAGCAAAATAATCAAGGTGGCAATGGCGGCGGTTATAGCAAACCACCACAACAAGCCCCTTCAGCTCCTCAAGCGCCAAAAGAGCCTGATTTTGAATTTGATGACGATATACCTTTTTAAATGATATAAAGTTATTAGTGTTAAGTTAACCATCATCAATAATAAAACTTTAAGCCCTTATTACAAGGGCTTTTTTACATAATTTGGCAATAAATAATGATTAATACTAAAATATACAAAGCGGTTTATAGTTTATCCGAGCAGCTAATGAAAGCGGCCAATAGCAATGACCAAGCCGCATTTGACGGTTTATTCGCTGAATTACAAGCGATCTGCGTCGATAACGAAGATTCCGACAAAGACCATCCGGAACAATGGGAAACATTGGCTGATTTTACCGCCGATTTAGAAGAAGCCATTGCCGGATACGAAAAAGCATTGAGCAAGGCAAAAGCGATTAATTCAAAAGACCACATGTCTTCTATTGCACTATCCATGGCACTGTTACAAATCGAACTAGGCCATACCGAAGCGGCAATAGACAACCTCAAAAATGCCAAAATAAGTGCCAATAAAATTGAAGACAAAGAGCTTAAAGCTGAAATACATAAACGGCTTGAAGCCCTTGTAGATGGATCTTATTAATCAAACACCTTTAAACAGCTAAATCCACTAAGCCCAGCATTTTTGTTGGGCTTTTTTGTGACGTTCACTTTAACGCCCAACATCATCAATATTACGATTAGCGGAAATCCCTTGCACGAAGATGCCCCCAGAGTGACAATTTACTGTCGCAATTGTCGTATCCGCTCTAAAAAATTAGCGTCAATTTGTCTAAAGTAAAAATGATGAATGTCGATATAAATGTCATGGAATGTATATATACCTGCACTTTTACTTTTCGGCAGGAAAATTGCAATACGATATTATTGTAGCAACATTGATGTTGCTAAATATGGAATGGAATCGAGCACTTACGGTGCAAGAGCAAAGGAATGACAATGCAAATAAGTTGGCGCCAGTACCTTACATTGAAACTTGCCAAGCGCAATGCGATATTTTCGTTAGGTATTTCTATTGGAAAGCATACTCATTATGTCGTCGGGTTAGTCAAACAAGGCGCTGAGGTCTATTGGGCACATGCCTGTCAGTTTGATATCGCCTCGTTTAAATCTGAATTTAGTCTGTGGGTAAAAGCCAATAATTTGGCTGGCACACCTACCTATATATCCTATACCGAATCCTACTATCAATTACTGCAAGTCGATCGTCCGGATGTCGAAGAAAACGAAGTTCACACAGCATTACAATGGCCGCTCAAAGAATTACTAACCATCAATAAAGAAGTTGCCTACGATTATTTTGATTTGCCGGTACAAATCTCCGGGCAACACAAGATCAATACCGTGGCGATTGAATACCATCACATCGAATCGATGAGTCAACTGATGTTTGATTTGTATTTGGATCTTAAGCACATTGTGGTCGAAGAAATCGCCACTTGTGAATTAGTCCATAGCCATTCCGAAGCGGTGTTAACCCTGGTACAAGAACTTAGTGGTGAAATCTGTCTGACCATCATCAAAGACAACCAGCTTTATATGACGCGGCGCTTACGTGGTTTTGATAATCTTGGGCAATTTTCACCGGATGAACTTCGCATGGGGATCATTGAATCCCTGTGTATTCAAATCCAGCGCTCACTAGATTACTTTAGTAATCAGTTACGCCAACCGCCAATCAAGCATATCTTTATACGACTCCCCATTGATCATCAAGATATTATCGCTGAGGATATTGAAAAAGTCATTGATATGCCGGTATCACTACTGACACCTGCTATTGCTATGAAAATTGATGTCAATATCAATGATTTTAGTCTCAATGCGCTCGGTGCTGCGATGATTGCTTTACACAAAAGTGACTCTCGTTCGACACATGAGGCGGCCTAATGAAACATACGATTAATCTGTTACCTCATGCGCTTAAACCACAATTAGAGCTGTTAACGATATATACCGTAATGATTGCTATGATGCTTTCGTTCATGGTGATGTTTGGTATGAGTAGCTATATGGATCATGACAAGCGCTTATTAATCATGGAGCTAGATGCTCTGGGCAGTGAAATTAACCGCAAAATTTCGGTACTCAATGTCATTAATGCTGAACTAGAAAATCGCTTGGAAGATCCGATGCTCATCCAAAGCACAAAAAGCCATGAGTCTCAGCTCACGCAAAAAAAACGCCTCGTCGCAGAGCTGCAATCACGTGATCCACTTCTCGAGCATAGCTTTGCCGACTTACTCGAAGCGCTAGCACTCAACCATAGTGACGAATTATGGTTAACCTCAATTACCGTCGTGGGTGAGGATATGTTATTTGCCGGTCACGCCGCAGCACCAAGCGCGTTGCCAAAATGGATAACGCAATTGAGTAAGACCAAATATTTTGCTGGTCGAGAATTTGACAGCGCGAAACTGCAATTAAAAGATGAGCAATTGGTGTTTGAGCTGCGCACCAGCAAAGGAGAAGGTACACGATGAAAAATATATCGTTAATCGAGCAATTAAATTTAAAATATGGAACATTTTCACAACGCGAAAAAATCTTGGCGATGTTGGTTGCCACGCTTGCCTCAGCATATATTGCTTATGAATTATTAGTGTTTCCTATTGCCAAGGAAATTGACATCGTTGAGGCTTCCATCACCAGTTCCTACGATCGCTTAAACAAGATCGAGACGGAACTCGATCAAGTCAATATTCGGATCGCAACGGATCCTAACGAACCCTTAAAAGAACGTATTGAACGCTTATCAGCGCGCATTGCACAGCTAGATAATAACTTTCAAGATCAAATCAACGAACTGATCCCAGCAGAACAAATGCCCAAAGTATTAGAAACGCTGTTTAGCAAATCATTCAAACTCGCATTAATTGAAATGCGCTCTATAGAACCGATTGATTTATTTGCCCAAGATGCTGAAAAGCGTGACGTCAGCTTGTATCAACATGGAATGCGCTTGGTGTTTAAAGGTGATTATTTTGATGTACAAAATTTTTTACAAGAAATAGAAACGATGCCATTTCAGTTGTATTGGCATTCACTTGAATATCGAGTTGAGGCGTATCCGCAGGCCTTAGTCGAAATTGAGTTATTTACATTAAGTTCAAACGAGGCATTCATCGGTGTATAACATGATTATTCCTATAGTAATTTGCACATTATTTACCAGCTCCAGTGCGCTAGGGCAAGGTAACATATTGGTGGAATTAAAAGATCCAACACGTCCTAAAAATTTTACGGTTACTCCTTTAAACAGTAGCAACCAGAAAGCGTTGCCTCCTATCAAGATCACTGCGATTTTTGCATCACCTAAGCAACATTATGCTGTGATTGATGGTCAATCATTTGTCCAAGGCGACACCATCCGAGATTATGTCATTGAATCAATAGGACACCAACGCGTAGTCCTTGCAAAGATCAGAGACGGCATCACTCAATTAACTACCCTATCTGTATTTGAAGAAGAAGTGAAATCTTATGTTAAACAGTAAATATTTATCTATTTTGATTGCCACCACCAGTTTGTCAATCGCAGGTTGCGCTAACACTCAACATTCAACGGATGTCGCAGGTGAACTTGCTTTGAATGTTGCTGAAGCACAACGCTTTACTGAAGCACAGAGCACTAAGGTAAATGTACCTAGTGATTTGCTCGCAGCCTATAAACCGATTGCACCAACGGCACAAGATTTGGTCATTGATAGTGCCAAATACGATATCAACGCACAAAACATTGATGCAGCAAGTTTTTTTGCTAATTTAGTCAAAGATACACCATACAGTGTCGCGGTTCACCCAGAGGTAATAGGGTCGATTTCTTTGGACCTAAAACAAGTGCCGTTAGAACAAGTGTTTAGCTTAGTTTCGGACTTGTACGGTTTTCAGATTGAACGTAAACAAAGTATCTTTCGCATTTTTCCATCAGGTATGCGTACAGAAACATTTAACGTCAACTATCTATTAATGCAACGAGATGGCACAACCCAAACTAGCATTATCTCCGGCGGGGTATCGCAAAATGGCCAAAATAATAATCAAAACCAAGGTAACAACTCCGGATCCCAAATGGGCGGCCAAGGTAGTCAAGGCGGCCTTGGTGGCGGCCAACACAATCAGCAAAGTACAAATGGCACTATGATTTCGACCCGTACCGAAACCAATTTTTGGAAAGATTTAGAAGTGAGTCTAAAAACCATGATTGGTACGGACAAAGGTAGAGCGGTATTTGTCACTCCACAAGCAGGTTTGGTCACGGTACGTGCCCTGCCTGAAGAAATTCGTAGCATTCGTGATTTTCTGGATATTTCTGAAACCAATTTACAACGCCAAGTGGTGTTAGAAGCGCGGATATTAGAAGTTGAACTAAAAGATGAATACCAACAAGGAATCAATTGGGGCACCATTGCCAAGACTATTGGTACCACTGCGTTTGGGTTTAGTACCACAGCAGGTAATTTTGGCAATCAAATCACTCCATCATTAGGTGGTATAACGAGCTTGTCGTTTGTTAATCAGGATTTTTCTGGGGTGCTATCGTTACTAGAAACTCAAGGCGATGTCCAGGTTCTCTCTAGTCCACGAGTCACCGCGACCAACAATCAAAAAGCCGTCATCAAAGTCGGCAATGATGAATACTTCGTGACCGATGTATCGAGTCAAAATACGATTACCTCCACCACTACGTCAGTGGTACCGGATATCGAATTAACGCCATTTTTCTCTGGGATTGCGCTGGATGTCACGCCGCAAATTGACGAAAACCAGTCGATCTTGTTACATGTACACCCATCAGTCATCGAAACCCAAGAACAAGAAAAAATCGTCACCCTCAATGAAGAAAATATCGTTTTGCCGTTAGCGCAAAGCACCATCCGAGAATCCGATACGATCATCAAAGCCATGTCAGGTGAGATTGTCGTAATTGGTGGCTTAATGCAATCCATTACCGAGGACTTATATTCACAGACGCCGATATTGGGAGATCTGCCTTTCCTCGGTAACTTATTTAGAAGCAAGAGTCAGCGTGAAATGAAAAAAGAACTCATTATTTTAATTAAACCAACCATTGTTGAATCGGGCACTTGGCATCAGCAGATGAAGCGCAGCCAACACCAGATGGATGAATGGTTATCCGTTAAATAACCGAACAATGCACGCTTAAAAGGATTAACCACGCATGTATTTATCGTATTTTAATTGTCAATATTGGCCATTTTCATTAACCCCAAATACCGATCAATATTTTGGGGCGACATGTCATAATGAAGCGATCATCACGCTCAACCATGCATTATTAAGTGGTGAAGGCTTCATTAAAGTGGTTGGTGAAGTGGGTACGGGCAAAACATTATTGTGCCGTAAATTACTCAATGAATTACCCGCAAGTGTCCACACTGCCTATATTCCTAATCCGCATTTAGCACCCAATGAATTACGCCACGCGGTGGCCAATGAATTGGGCGTTAATTTGGCGCTCAACTCCGATCAACAGGAGTTTACCCAAGCGATCCAAACGCGCTTAGTCGCGTTGCATCAAGCGTTTGATCATGTCGTCCTTGTCATAGATGAAGCTCAGGCATTGCCTGTTGAAAGCATGGAAGCTTTGCGACTGATCACCAATTTTGAAACCGAAACACATAAGTTATTACAAGTCGTGCTGTTAGGCCAGCCAGAGTTAGATGAAAAAATTGCCCTGCCCGAACTGCGTCAATTAAAACAACGGATCACCTTTTCGTGTCAGCTGAGTGAGCTTGATGCTGAGCAGATTTACTACTATGTGCGTCATCGAATGGTCAAAGCCGGGTATCAAGGACCTGAGATTTTTAGTCGTGATGTGTGCCGCATGATCAAACAAGCGACGCGAGGAACGCCCCGCATTATTAATGTTCTGAACCATAAAATCTTAATGTTGATGTATGGCAAAGGGTTAAGAATGGCTACGCCTGAACTGGTAAAATTAGCGGCTCAAGACACCGAAGCATGCCACAAAGTCAGCTTACCGTGGCGCTTAAATGCCAAGGCGCAATGGCGTGCTGCATGTCTCGTCACCTTTGGTTTATGCGGCGCGTTGTTGTTATTTCCACTGGCGTAAGGTAAAGACACCTGTTAACGCCCTAATAATTAAGTTCTTTATCCATAAGGAAATGTGATGAGTACTGTCAATCAAATGTTACATGATCTCAATGCGCGCACAGGCAATTTAGCGCTGAACGATGCAGAAACTTTTGCGCCTGTTGAACCCGTTCGCATCAATAAGACAGCAAAATACATCGTTGGAACAGCCAGCTTTGCTATACTTGCTATCATACTCATCACGCAAAACGTGAGCACCTATGAGAGCACGATGCCCGTGAATGACACCAGACTGGTCAATACACAGAGTCAGCAACCGATCGCGCTGCCAACAGAGACAATACTCGCGTCGGATGCCGTGCCTGCCGCTGCCGACCCACAGCCGCAAACAGCAGATATCGCCGCATCAGCAACACAGATGCAAATCATCCCAAGCGTAGATGTCGTTACTAATACGAGCATCGATGTAGCACCATTCGACGGCTATATGCAAATTAACACCAGTAATGGCGAAGGACGCTTTATTGCTGGTTTGCAAGATAAAGCCCGACTTGCTATACAAAGTAATAATACCCAAAGTGCGATTCAGGCACTACAAGCGTTACTCACGGCGAAACCTTACGAGCATGCTTCACGACTGTTACTAAGCCGCTTATATTTTCAATCTAATCAACCTGATATCGCGTTAAATTTACTGCAAGCAGCGCCATCTGAAGATGATTTATCAATCGAATTTTTAGGTTTTCGTGCAAGTCTTTATACCGAAGCAGGGGAACACCTCAATGCAATTGGTGATTATCAGGTACTGACTCGAGTAGAGCCGACTAATGTGCGCTGGCAATTAGGTATTGCCATTGCTTATGATCAAATTGACGCTTATCAAGATGCTAAATTTGCCTATGAACAAGTCAAATTAATTGGTGATTTACCCACTAATATTTTTACGTTTATCGATCAACGAATCACCGTATTAAAGGATTTAATATGAAAAATAATTTACGGATGCGCTTAGGTGACCTTCTGATCCAACACAACTTGATCACCCCAGAACAACTTGATATTGCGCTCGATGAACAAGGGCGTACAGGCCGTAAACTGGGTGCGGTATTGATTGATTTGGGCTATGTCGCTGAGTCACAGATGCTGAGTCAATTAGCTGATCACTTGCATATCCCTTTGATTGATATTGATAAAATACCAATCAATCCTGATAGCGTAAAAAAGCTACCCGAAATTCAAGCTCGTCGCTACCGTGCATTGATTATCAAAGAACAAGCACATTCATTTTTATTAGGCATGGCCGATCCTGCCGATCTTAACGCTGTAGATGCTATCGGGGGTCTGCTACCCAAAACATTAGAATTGGCGTTCGTGAGTGAATCACAGCTCTCCAATGCATTTGATCACTATTATCGCAAAACTGAAGAGATTGCGTCGTTTGCCGAAGAATTAGCGTTGGAGTATTTGGATCAAAATGAATTTTCTATCTCGACGGAGCTAAGTGAAGACCAGGACACTGCGGTATCTCGATTACTCCAATCCATCTTTGAAGATGCGGTCATGTCTAAAGCGTCAGATATTCATATTGAACCGAATAATGATATGTTACGGATCCGACATCGGGTTGACGGCATGCTGCAAGAAAACATCATCAATCAAAAAAATATCGCCAATGCGTTGGTCTTACGTTTAAAACTGATGGCAGGACTGGATATTTCAGAACGACGCTTACCCCAAGATGGTCGCGCGCAAATCCATATCAAAAATAAAAGCATTGATGTGCGTTTATCCACCATGCCCACGCATGATGGAGAGGCGGTGGTGATGCGCTTATTGGATCAGTCCGCAGGGATATTAAGTTTAGCGCGGTCGGGCATGCCACCATTGATCTTTCATCGATACAAAAACATGCTCAGTCGTCCTAACGGACTGATTTTGGTGACCGGCCCCACCGGCTCAGGTAAAACAACTACTTTGTATGGTTCGTTGAGCGAATTGAACACCCCTGAGAGAAAAATCATTACGGTAGAAGATCCGGTCGAATATAGTTTGCCGCGCATCAATCAAGTCCAAGTCAATAACAAGATTAACTTGGATTTTGCACGCGTTCTGCGGACTGCATTAAGACAAGACCCCGACATTATCATGGTTGGGGAAATGCGAGATCAAGAAACAGCCGAAATCGGCATGCGTGGAGCCTTAACTGGACACTTAGTATTATCCACACTCCACACCAATGATTCGATTTCATCGGCAATCCGGTTAATCGATATGGGGACACCAGGTTATCTGGTCGCCAGTGCGTTACGCGGCGTTATCGCGCAGCGCTTAGTCCGTAAAATTTGTGAAAATTGCAAAGTCGATACACTGCCAAGTGATGAGCATCTGACATGGTTACAGCATTTGGACCCCAACGCTCATCATATTCACTTTAAAAAAGGCGACGGCTGTCAAAAATGTAACCACACCGGTTATGCCGGTCGCGTCGGCGTATTCGAATTATTGCAGATGACTGAAGCTATGATGGATATGCTCAAAATCGATGATACTTCGGGCTTTGCGCTTGCTGCCAAACAATCACTTGGCTACAAACCCTTAGCCAATGGCGCATTGGACTTTGCAAAACAGGGCATTACCACAATTGAGGAGGTGCTTAAATTAGTTGAAAATATCTCTGAAATCGATTATTTGCCCACCGCTGAGTCAGTCCTGGAGTTAGACGATGCCACAGTATAGTTATGAGGGCCGCAAGGCTGGAGGACAAATCACGCGTGGTACCTTAGATGCTTCAGATCCTAATGCAGCTGCAAAAAATCTTATGACTAAAAACATTATTCCATTGAATATTGTTGCTGGAGGAGATGTCAGAGCTTTGGAGCAACCAGATCGGATCTCAATATTTACCCCTAAGGTGTCACTGGCTGATCTCGTGATGTTTTGCCGCCAAATGTACTCATTAGCCAATGCCGGTGTCCCGATCATGCGATCTGTCAGAGGGCTGGCAAATACCATTACGTGTAAACGTTTAAAAAGCGCCTTGATGAATATACAAGAAAGCCTTGAACGTGGCCGCACTTTATCCTCAGCGATGAATGAACACCCTACAATCTTCAATCAACTCTTCATCTCACTGGTCCACGTGGGCGAAAACACCGGTCAGCTCGATGCCTCATTTGCGCAGCTTGCCCGATATTTAGAGAGGGAACAAGAAACACGCAAACAAATTAAAGCCGCAACCCGTTATCCGACGTTCGTCCTGATTGCCATCACCGCAGCCATGGTCATTATGAATGTTATGGTGATCCCTATTTTTGCCGATATGTTCAAAAAATTCGGCTCAGAACTGCCGTTACTGACCCGAATATTATTGACCACATCTGATTTCTTTATCTATCAGTGGCCCTATTTAGTTGCTGGATCATTGTTGCTGTTCGGGGGGATTTATCAATACCTGAATACTGATAGTGGGGCGTATCGCTGGGATAAAATTAAATTAAATTTACCCATTTTGGGCAGTATTTTTCAACGCTCACTGCTAAGTCGTTTTGCGGCAAGTTTTTCTATGATGCTAAGTGCAGGGGTACCCTTAAATTCAGCACTGTCCTTGGTCGCCGATGCCGTCAATAACCTTTATATGTCTCAGAAAATTTTAGAAATGCGCACCAATATCGAACGCGGTGAAAATCTATCAAGGGTATCAGCATCCAGTGGCTTGTTTCCGCCCTTGGTCATGCAAATGATCACTGTCGGTGAAGAAACGGGGCGCATTGATGAGTTACTCATCGAAGTAGGCAATTATTATGAGCGCGAGGTTGAATACGATTTACAAAAATTAACCGCTCGCATCGAGCCGATTTTAATTTCCGTCGTCGCAGGCATGGTACTGGTGTTAGCGTTAGGTATATTTACCCCGATGTGGGATATGATGGGAGCAATTAAAGGCTAATTATTTTACTTTTTAGTAAAATAATTACTCAACAAAATTCGCATTCTACCGATAAAAAGAATAGAGATATTATTGCTTAATTCTCTACTCAATTAAGTCACTTTTAAAGGAATAAATATGAAACAACGTGGTTTTACACTAATCGAACTGATCATCGTGATCGTCATCCTTGGTATTCTTGCAGTAACTGCCGCTCCTCGTTTTATGGATATGCAAGGGGATGCCAAAATCTCAACCTTAGCCGGAGTCAAAGCCTCTTTAGAAAGTGGCGCGACGTTAGTATATGCCAAAGCAGCACTAGCTGGCCAACAAAAGGAAGCACCGGGTTCAGTTAATGTCAGTCAGTCTGGCACACCTGTTGCTTTAGTTACTCAATATGGCTATCCAAAATCTGGCGCAGTAACGGTTGCTACTTTGCAAGACTGGATTGACATAGATGAGGCTGATTTTGATATTGCAACGGTCGGCACGACTCAATTTGCAATCGGGTTAACTGGGCAAACAACTTATGACGATACTGACACAACCACACAATGTCACGTATTGTACACTGATGCGGCTGATGTTGACTCATCTCCGGTTGTCGTCCTTGAAACAGCGGGTTGCTAATTCGGTTGTGATCTAATCACACTGTATATAACACGATTCACCGACGATGAAAGCCCTAATTTATTAGGGCTTTTTTTTGCTTGATGTTTGTTGAGGAGCTTTACCATGAGGGGGTATTAGGCATTCATCGAATAAAATAATTAAAGTGCACGATGTGGGTGTCGATATAAAATGTAGAAAAGGATTTTTCGCTCATATACAAGGATGACTATGGCGCAGCGTGGATTTTCTCTCATCGAACTCATTACTGTGATGATGATTGTTAGCATTATCGGGTTGACCGCATTTGCGCGCTTAAATGATTCGCAAGGGTTTGCCTATGCTGCGCAACAAGAGCGTTTGATCAGTACCCTTCGTGTTATCCAAAACAAAGCGATGCAAGATACCCGCCCCGCGATCTGTTACCAAATTAATTTTCGTTTACCCGATGTCAGTGGCAGTGTTTTACCTGCGTATGGTTTCGCCACTCGCAATTATGATCTGAGTAATGCCGCACAGACCTGTGATGAAAACACGATTGATTTTACGGTTTACCCGGAGATCATTACCCAACCCAATGAACTAGACAGCGCGGATATGACCTTGATCACTGCTGATGGCGCAGCATTGGGATATCGTTCATTAGGCTTCGATAGTTTGGGGCGTCCGCAAAATACCGCTAATAATTGTACCAACACCTGCAAAATAAGCTTCGATATCGCCTCCGTATATGGTGTGTGCATCAATCGTGAAGGTATGATTTATGCGTGTTAATCATCTTGGAAAGAGATTTAATAACCATACTATACAAGGCTTTACCTTAATTGAAATGATTGCAGGTATTGTGGTGTTTGGGGTCGTATTAGGTATCATTGCCACTATTATTATCCCACAAACCAAACAAAGCTTTGACCCTCTGTGGCAAGTGCGCGCCACTGAACTGAGTCAATCACTGTATAACGAAATCAACGCTAAAGGATTTGATGAACAATCTGATTTTGTGGGTGGCATGACTCGGTGCAACGAACCGACTGCTCCTGCTTGCACCCCAAGCGGTCAGTTTGGTCCAGATACTGGCGAATCACGTGCTACCTATGATGATATCGATGATTATCATGGCTTGAACTTGAGCAATGTTGCAATATCCGACGCACAAGGGTTTACGCCGTTGATTAATGGTGCCGCCATGTACCAAGGATTTACCGCTAGCGTCTCTGTCATGTATGACGACAACCTCAATGGCGTCAATGATGATGATCTCAATGGCAATGGTGTGCTCGATTCAGGCACATTAGTGGGTAACACAAAAGTCATTACTATCACCATCACTACACCGAATGATGATCCGATCCGATCCAGTTTTATTAGAAGGAATTTTTGATGAAACATCCCGCTCAACAGCATGGATTTACATTAATTGAACTGGTCTTTGTCTTGATCATTGTCGCCATTGTTGGCGTCGGTATCAGTGGTTTTATGCGTGCTACCGTATTACAGTATTCAGAGTTTGTGAGTCGTTCAAAATTAATGAATGACAGTAGTTTTATTGTCGAGCGAATGACGCGCGAAATCAAACATGCGATCCCCAATTCAATCCGCGTCAGCGGTAACAGCAACAGTCATTGTTTAGAGTTTGTCCCTAGCAAATGGGCTACCACATACACAGCATTGCCAATGCAACCAAGCAGTGAAACTGAAGTCGATGTGATCCGCATGGCGGACATCAACAACATCACGTTCATGCCAGCCTTATCTAATGATTATGCGTTCGTGTATCCCATGGAAAGTGCGGATATTTATGATGGAACACGCAACAAGCGGCAAATGATTACGGCTTGCAGTGACGATGGTGATGGTAATTGTGCCACGGATGACGACAGCGATAATATTATTCAATTAACGGTAGCCGACGCATTTGCCCAAAGTTCACCTGCATCACGTTTGTATATTGGTTCGACGGCGGTGAGTTATTGTGTACGCAACCAGCAAGTCTATCGTCATGAAGGCACGCTCGATGCTACACAGACCATATTCACATCCGGTGGTGTGTTGATGGCGCAAAATATTGCCAATACCTTATCGTCCGATCCCGCCGCACAAACAGCGGCAAGTGATGATCCATTTCGTTGGTATGAAGTGAGCATGCGTCGTAATGCGTATTCACGGATATTATTATCATTTTCTGACAACGGTCAAACTATTTCATTTATGCATGAGGTTCACATTCCCAATGTACCGTAGTTCACTCAACCAACAACAAGGTAGCATGTTAGTTATCTCATTATTTGTGATCATTGTATTGGCCATGCTCGGTGCCACAATGAGTAAAATGGTGATTGCCTCTAATGTGACTCTTGTAACTGATTTAACCGGGCTGCGAGCCAAGCACGCAGCGCAAACTGGACTAGAGGTATTAGGCAGCCAATCATTTCCTTTGGATAATTCGATTCAGGCGTGTAACACCAGCGTAAATTCAAATGGCGCATTTACAGGGATCATAGGATTTAGTAATTGTGGATATACCGCAGCGTGTAAAACGATTTCAATTACTAAAAGTGAAACTGAACACTATTTTTACCGCTTCACTAGCGTAGGAACATGCCAAGTTGGCGATGATATCGTCAGCCGCACCCTATCCGTTGATGCAATGCAAGCTCGCTAACACAACACCAAATAGCTAACTAGCTGATTGTTTATGAGGTTTTTATGAAATTAATACGGATATTTTTACTCTTTGGGACCTTTACTACGTTTTTAGTTGGGGCAAATACCGATTTACGCCCGGTTTTCCCCGACCCAGTGTCATCATCATTTGGTGCTGATCTCTATTTGCGTGGAGACATTGAATTTAGTGGCGGTGATAACCAACTTAATTTTGACAGTATTGATGATAGCTACACTGTATGGTGGTGGAATGTAGTCACCGAAGCGTGCAACAATCAACGCTGTTATGCAAACGGTGAGCGCTCTCAAACACTCGATGTACCTGATTTTCGCTATACCAGTGGAAATAATCAACTCATGGTGGACGATGAAGATGACACCTTGATCACGAATGACGATTACCACAATATTACCGTTATAGACAAAGGTGAATTACTCTTAGGTCCAAGTGGTAGCAACAAAACGGTTGTTATTGAGCATTTGATGCTTAGGGATAAAGCCAAATTAATTTTAAAGGACGGAATCTATTTCATCGAAAACCTTACTGCTGAAGACAGTGAAATTGAATTAGAAAATGACTCAACCATAGTAACATTATTAGTTAAGAGTTTAGTTATTGACCAGACAGACATCAATTCAAATAAAAACAGTCGCGCAGGCAACCTAGGCATGGTGTTATATAATAGCGCTAGAATAGAGGGTAAAACAAAAATAGACGGGTTTATTTATGCCCTTGATACTATTTATATCCTCGATGACTTTACATTAAATGGTGCCATTAATGCTGCTAATTTTATACTCGAAGAGGACATCAAAATTGAGTATGACGAAAATGAAATATCCAATAGTAAATTATTTGACTTTAATGTAGAACCCCCTAACTTGATAGGACACTGGCCGTTGGATATTTGCCCTACGCAAATGACCGATAGCATTCCTGATATTGTGGGCACCAATCACGCCACCGCTAACGTCGGTTTAACGACTGAAAATACAGAGAAATTTTGTCAATCCGGTAGGCTACAAGGTACCGGCGCCCATATCTACATTCCAGACAGCCCGGATTTTCGTGGAGAGCAAGGCACTATCGCATTTTGGTTTAACATCGATGATCTCGATTACAACAATACTAAGGAAGACGGGGGACAATATTTATTTTCCCGAGATTCATCGTCAAGAGACATGGGAGGTCATATAACTTCATGGGTTGATGATAAGGGGCGTGTTCGTTTGCGCTATCAAAGTAACTCAAAAGATTATGATCTAAAAAGCGATAAATATGAGATCCAAGCCGGTCAATGGTATTTTTATGCTGTTACTTGGGATAATGAAACAACCCGACTCTATATCAATGGCAATGAAGTAGACGAAGACGATAAGGCATCGGGCAGCCAAAAGAATAATTCTGAACCCATGATCTTTGGAGGAAATGCTTCACGTAGCTCTAATAGTGAAACAACCCCAAGTGAATTAAGTGACTTTTTGAAAGGCAATATTGATGATATTCGTTGGTATGATGATGCATTAGACAACAGTGAACTTAATGAATTAATGGCGCAAGCCGGTTATGAATGCACGGCGTGTGACAATGCGTCCTCCCAAGGATTGGTAGCGGAGTATCGTTTTTCGGATACCAGCTGGGGTAATTCTGGTGATATCCAAGATTCTTCAGGTAATGCTATGCACGCGACGTTATCGGGTGAATCACGCCTGTTAACACCGGTCAATAATATGTCCTGTGGTACCTTAGACGTGCCGCCTAATACCGATCAAAACACATCTGATTTTTTAGATACCCCCATTGATTTAGAAAAAGATGTTGGTCCTGAAGGGACGATTTCTTTTTGGTTTAAATCTAATTCAGGTTGGCAAGATGAACGCGACCGCACATTATTTGATGCTGTGCAAATTTCGGAGGCTACCACGACAGCGACCCTCAACAAGTATTTTTATTTAATGCTCAAAGAAAATGGGAGTTTGCAATTTGGCTTTGAATCTTCAAACGACGCAGATATTCGCTATAACTCCAATTCATTTTCGTATCCTGAATCGACCTGGGTGCATGTTGCACTGAGCTATAGTTATGTGACCAAAGATGTGCAATTGTTTTTAAATGGGATCCAGCAAGTTTTTACCACGACCGAAGGCGCTAATTGGGATTATATTATGCCCGACTATGGTAATTTAGCTTTTGCTGATAACCGCACCGATTATATTACGGCAACTTCATCAGCCAATGGGCGTTATGATGATGTTAGGGTATATAGTCATTTACAAAATGCTGCTGATATACAAGCTGATATGCAAAAAGCAGAACCCTGCGCGGTCTTATACGGCTATAAAATCGAGCACCCTGATCAAGCCTTAACCTGTGATACCGCACCCGTCACGGTCAAAGCCTGTAAAAATCAAGATTGCAATGAATTGTATGAACACCCCGTCCAAGTCAGTTTAGCACCGTCACCTAATGGTGACTCCGCAGGACAAGTATATGAATTTCAAGGGCAATTTACGTTTGATTTAGTCTCACGCACACCGGGTAATACTCCTTTAGTATTTACGCCAATGTATCATGCAAAGCCTGAAGGTTTGGTTAATACATGCACCAACGGATGCAATATCAATTTTGTGAATGCAGGGCTACAAATTTATGCTGACCAAGCAACGGATTATGGCTCTGATGCCACACTGACGCAGCAAATCACTGCACAAGGCATGGTCGCTGGTGCGTCTATGAGTCATATTAACATGCGTGCGGTGCGTGATAATAACGGCGTGTGTGAAGCGCTTGTCAGCGGAACCAAAGAAGTCAACCTGACTTATGCGTGCTATCAATATGATCAATCTGGTAATCCAATACTAGGTTGCGCAGTGCCGTTTGGTGCTCTGCAACTTAATACGCAAGCTGGGTATGTAACGCGCGCAACAAATATGCAGTTTAACAGCGCAGCGCAAACTGATTTTGCTGACTTTAGCTTACCGGACGCGACCAATTTCACCCTCAAAGCACAAATGAATGTTGATGGGGCAATGTTACAATCGAATCAGCTTAACGTCGAATTTACTCCACAAAAAATCGCATTAAGTCATAACATCACCAACAACCAAATTGCGGGTTTACCGTTTAACTTTACGATTGTTGGTTATGGGGCAAACGATATCCAATTGCCCAGTTACAATCCACAGCAATTAACAGTCTATGCGAGTCGCGTGGCGCCAGAAACAGGCACTGAATTTGGCATTTTGTCGTTTGGTGATGGATATGAAGTCAGCGCTAATCCAGAACTTAATTTGGTGATCCCGAGTACGCCATTATATGGCTCTCAGCTGCGCTTAACGCAAGGGCAATATCTATATGAAAATGCCTATTTTTCTGATGTGGGTACGCTTGAACTCTATATTGTAGACCAACATACGTATCGCACTGTGCAATCAAATACCCTGCGTATTGGTCCTTTTGTTCCGGCTTATTTTGATGTACAAGCGGTCTATACACCTGAATTTGAGGATGCAACGTCCGACGCCTTTACGTATGTAGGGCAACCGTTTTTCTTTGATATTAGTGCCTTACCAAAAATCGAAGTGACCGCCTATAACGCGCTCAATCAAGTTGCTCCTAATTACACGGGTGCGTTGTGGCAGCTCTTTCCGAGCGCAGCGCAAGCACAGGCACAAATCAGTTACACCGATGTATCTGGGGCTGGCCTAACAGTGAGCCAAGCGACGACTCCTACTACCCCAACGGTGAGTGATTATGATAACAATGATGGCAGCGGCCAAATATTGCTCAATAACATCGCGTTACAATACGCTAAACCAACACTGCCCGTCTCCACCTTTGCAACAGGGGTCGATATGGTGCTAGATGAAGCATTTTTGACGGACGTTAACGGCACCTGTTATCAAGCTGCTTATCCCGCTGGGTGCAGTGCATTTACATTTAGCCATATCACAGGTACTCAACAACGTTACGGTCGATTAAATATGATCAACGCGTTTGGCCCAGAAGATCAGGCATTGTCCATAGCACTGCAAGCGCAGTATTACGCAGCTGGCAATTGGTTGGTGAACACCGATGATAATTCAACCAACATTTCCCTAGCACAAAACTTAGGGCAGGTCAGCTTAACGTCTTTACCTGACAGCGAAAATAACATTGCGAGTCTGTATAGCAATATTCAAAGCGCCGGATTTTTAGCCGCAGGCATATCGGATACCAGTGATTTGAGTTTTACCCCTGCTAATCTTCGCGGTGGATTACAAGTCACAATATCCTCTTTAGTCGGCTCACCAGCGTGGGCCAAGCACCTTAATTATGATTGGAACGGAGATGGCGTGATCAATGGTTTAGATATGCCCGCTGCGACGGTTAATTTTGGTGTATTTAGAGGCAACGACCGCAAGTTCAATTTCCGCGAAGTATTAGAATAATACGCTGCAAACTTAGGCTCACGGATGCTTAGAGAACATGTATAAGCAATTACACAAGCCGGATTATTGACAGCTTTGTCATAATCTGGCCTTTTTATGTCTGAAATGGAAAAAATAGTATGCAATATATTGAAACTTCCCATAAAATACATGTCATAAAGAAAGACTCCTAATAACTACAAAATAAAGGCTTGTCATGTTTAAAAAGCTGCGCGGTTTATTTTCCAATGATTTATCTATCGATTTAGGTACAGCCAACACATTAATTTATGTCAAAGATCAAGGGATCGTTCTTAACGAGCCTTCTGTTGTTGCGATTAGAGAAGAACGCCCAGGCTCGCCTCGCAGTGTTGCCGCAGTTGGTAGTGAAGCGAAAAAAATGCTCGGTCGTACACCTGGAAATATTAAAGCCATTCGTCCAATGAAAGACGGTGTTATCGCAGATTTTAATGTGACCGAAAAAATGCTTCAACATTTTATCAAGCAAGTGCATGACAACAACTTTTTACGCCCATCTCCTCGCGTCTTAGTCTGTGTACCTTGTGGTTCAACCCAAGTTGAACGTCGTGCAATCAAAGAATCAGCCGAAGGCGCTGGTGCACGTGATGTATATTTGATAGATGAGCCGATGGCCGCAGCAATTGGTGCAGGCTTACCCGTATCAGAGCCTACTGGTTCAATGGTTGTCGATATCGGTGGTGGTACAACGGAAGTGGCGATAATTTCACTTAATGGTGTCGTTTACTCATCATCAGTGCGTATTGGTGGTGATAAATTTGATGAAGCGATTATCAATTATGTGCGTCGTAACTTTGGCTCATTAATTGGTGAGGCGACTGCAGAAAGAATCAAGCATGAAATCGGTGCCGCTTACCCAGGCGAAGATGTCAAAGAAATCGAAGTACGTGGACGTAACCTCGCTGAAGGTGTACCGAGAAGTTTCGTGCTGAACAGCAATGAGATTTTAGAAGCGTTACAAGAGCCGTTAACCGGTATTGTTTCAGCTGTCATGGTGGCACTAGAGCAATCTCCTCCTGAGCTGGCGTCAGATATCAGTGAGCACGGCATGGTCTTAACCGGTGGTGGTGCATTATTGCGTGACCTCGACCGTCTGTTAATGGAAGAAACAGGTATTCCAGTTGTGATTGCTGAAGATCCGTTAACGTGTGTTGCGCGAGGTGGTGGTAAGGCATTTGATCTCATCGATCATCACGGCGGCGACTTGTTCTCACATGAATAACGAGTAAAGGCAACGGATGTTGCCTTTTTCATTATGAAACCGATATTTAACCGTGGCCCATCACTAGAATCACGACTATTAATTGTCGTCGTGCTCTCTTTGGCTTTGCTTGTTTCCGATGGCTTGTATGGCTTATTTACCCCTGTGCGCAGTATTTTGACAACATTTGTATCACCAATCCAATATATTGCGTCATTACCTGCATCATTATTAAATGCCAGTACCAACCGTATTATTTCTCAAGAAGAACTCATTACCGAAAATGAGTTGTTGATCCAACAGATGATGGCGTTACAAGCAGATAATCAACGCTATCAAAGTCTACTCGCAGAAAATGAACAATTACGCAAATTACTCGACGCGCCGGTGCAAACCGCCCTACCCAAAACAGTTGCAGAGTTGATGGCCGTCGACAACAACCCCTATTCATTGCAAGTGTTGATCAATAAAGGCAGCCTGAGTGGCGTGTATAACTCACAGCCAGTGATTGACGATCAAGGCATAGTCGGACAAATCGTCGATGTCGCACAAACCACTTCTCGAGTGTTGTTAGTGTCGGATTTATCGCATGCCATACCCGTGCGTATTTTACGTAATAATTTACGCTTGATTGCCAATGGTAGTGGTGAGTTCAATGCGTTAAATCTCAGACACGTGGCTCATAGTGCCGATATCGCTGAAGGTGATATTTTGGTGACATCCGGTTTAGGCAATATTTTTCCAGAAGGCTACCCCGTTGCAGTCATAGCCAGTGTCGTTCGCGATGAAAGTCAGCCGTTCGCAACCGTTAAAGCGACGCCTTTGGCACGCTTAGACCGCTTGCGTTATTTGTTATTACTGGGTCGTGAAAATACGCCTTTGGAGACCAGTAATGAATAAACGTTATGTCATCTATATGACTATTTTAATTGCATTAGTACTCGAAGTACTGCCCATGCCGTTAAACGTCGTTGTATATCGACCAGACTGGCTTTTATTAGTACTCGTCTATTGGAATATCGCCCTACCCCAACGTGTAAATATCGGGATCGCGTTTATCTGCGGTATCATCCTAGATATTTTATTAGGCAATAGCTTAGGCTTAAATAGCTTGGCATTAGTCATAGCGGTATACATTAGCTCATTGCATTATCAACGTTTACGTAATTATTCGATCTGGCAACAGATGGGCATATTGGGTTTGCTGTGTGCCTTATATAACCTCATTATATTTTGGTTACAACACTGGCTTACAGACGTGCTTTTTCAGTTTACGTATTTTTGGCCAATCATCACAACGGTCTTTTTATGGCCTTGGTTATTTTGGTTATTGCGTAAAATCAGACGACAATTGGATCTAAAATGACAGCATTGTACAACCAACAACACGCGCTCGTATTAG
The DNA here is from genome assembly GCA_029246415.1 of Glaciecola sp. Lineage (GTDB taxonomy): Bacteria > Pseudomonadota > Gammaproteobacteria > Enterobacterales > Alteromonadaceae > Opacimonas. The sequence continues at coordinate 85,348 of JAQWNF010000025.1, read as the reverse complement.
CCTCAGCTTCGCCACGTCGAGTCGAACTGTTAAAACAAATCGGAGTCGAATTTACACAAGCACCTGCTAATGTTAATGAAGACGTCCAAGATAATGAACCCGCCGCAGATTATGTGTTGCGCTTGGCACGCGAAAAAGCCTTTGTCATCGCCTTTGAACAACCGGATAAATACGTATTAGGCAGTGATACCACGGTGCACATTAACGGTACGATTTTGGGCAAACCCGTTAATTTTGATGATTTTATGGACATGATGTCATTGTTATCAGGACAGACTCATGAAGTCATTACCGCAGTCTGTATTGCCACCGTTGGCACCACTGGACTGGATATGAGCGAAGCGCTAGTCACATCCAAAGTGACATTTACCGAACTGAGTCAACAACAACGACTCGCTTATTGGGAATCAGGTGAACCCATAGGCAAAGCAGGTGGATACGCTATTCAAGGTATAGGCGGACAATTTGTGAAGCATATTGACGGCAGTTACAGTGGCATTGTGGGCTTACCACTGGCACAAACCGTCGCCTGCTTACAAGAATCAGGAGTGATCGAGGCATGAGTGCTGAACTATTAATTAATGTAACGCCATCTGAGTCTAGGGTGGCTTTAATCGACAATGGTATTTTGCAAGAAATACATATTGAGCGACATACCAAGCTTGGTTTAGTCGGCAATATTTATCGCGGTAAAGTCTCTCGCGTATTACCTGGAATGCAAGCTGCGTTTGTTGATATTGGCTTTGATAAAGCAGCGTTTTTGCATGCTTCTGATATCGTGATCCACAATGAAGTCATAGAAGATGTGAACCCTAACCATATTACTAAAAAAGACATCCGTGAGTTAGTTCGCGATGGCCAAGACATAGTCGTACAAGTCGTCAAAGATCCTATTGGTACCAAAGGCGCACGCCTGACCACTGATATTACGATCCCATCTCGCTATTTAGTATTCATGCCCTCGGTTACGCATGTTGGTGTCTCACAACGCATTGAAGATCCTGAAGAGCGCGAACGTCTAAAAAACATCGTACAAACGTTTTGTGATGAAAACGGTGGATTTATCTTGCGTACCGCTGCCGAAGGCGTCAATCAAGAAGAACTGGCCCAGGATGCCGAGTTTTTAAAACGCCTGTGGGGCATTATTCAAACCCGAATGAAAACCAAAGCTGCCAATGTATTATTTCAAGATCTGCCTTTAGCTCGCCGTGTTATCCGAGATTTCACCGGTACTGAAATTGAAAAAATCCGCATTGATTCTAAACTTTCATTTAATGAACTGGTGGAGTTTACCCAAGAATACGTACCTGAATTAAAAGATAAATTAGAGTATTACAAAGGCGAGCGCCCTATTTTTGATTTGTATGATGTCGAAAACGAAGCCCAGCGCGCCCTAAAACGACGCGTCGACCTTAAATCTGGTGGCTACTTGATCATCGATCAAACCGAAGCCATGACGACCATTGATATCAATACCGGCGCGTTTGTCGGTCATCGAAATTTGGAAGAAACCATTTTTAATACCAATATTGAAGCCACCCAGGCAATTGCTCGACAACTACGTTTGCGTAATCTTGGTGGCATGGTATTGATCGATTTTATCGATATGGAGGAACTTGACCACCAAAAACGGGTCTTACATTCATTAACCCAAGCTTGTAGTTTAGATCGCGCTAAAACCAATATTCATGGCTTTACCGCACTTGGACTAATAGAAATGACACGTAAACGCACACGAGAGAGCCTGGAGCATATTTTATGTGAAGACTGTCCTGTGTGTGAAGGTAGAGGGTCGATTAAGACTGTTGAGACGATTTGTTTTGAAGTGATGCGTGAAATCGTGCGAGTCAACCGAGCCTACGATGCAGATAAATTTGTTGTATATGCTTCTCCTGCCGTTGCCGAAGCACTTATGGGTGAAGAATCCGCAATGCTTGCCGAAGTTGAACTGTTTGTCACTAAACAGATCAAAGTACAAACAGAACATTTATACAACCAAGACAAATTTGATGTGGTGATGATGTAAATATGAGTAAACCGTCGGGCAGTACATGGATCACAACCAGCTTATCAATATTGTGGCGCAGCGCCACGATACTGTTGGTCTGTGTGGCAGTATTGATAACGGCGATCCGCTTGAGCCTGCCCCACGCTAATCAAATTAATGCCCATGTTACCCAATACTTGTCGCAGCAACTCAATGCGCAAATCGTAATCGGTAAAATTGATGGCTATTGGGAAGGCAGTGGCCCTCACCTGACCTTGCATCAAGTTAAGTTAACGCCTAATTCAACAGCCGATAGTCAAGCTCAGGGGATTGAGTTTGATCTCAATAATATCTACGTCGAAGTAGATTTGCTGGCAACGTTACTGCAATGGGGCTTGGTGACTGAAAAGTTTGAGTTGCAAGGTTTACAGCTTAACTTAGATCTGAATAAAGCTAAGCGCGGCGAGCCTGAGAGTGGGTCGGGTAACTTACCTGATCTACTGCAAGACATCCTACTCAACAAATTAGAATATTTTTCGGTCGTCTCCTCAACCGTCAATATTAAGCAAAGGAATCAGACTCAACGCATTGATGTGCAACAGTTATCTTGGATCAATAACGGTGTCATGCACAAAGGGATCGGGGAAATATTTTTTAATAACAATCCCGACAATATTGCGCAAGTATCCGCTCAACTCATCGGTCAGCCTGATAATTTACATGGCACTGTGTTTTTAGAAACTCAGAAAATCGCTTTTGGCAGTTGGCTTTCCGCTTATATGCCAGCACACATTGAATTGGACCAAAGTGCAGCACAAGGTAACGCTTGGCTCACCATAGATGGCTCTGCAATTACTCAAATACGCGGGCAAATTACACCGACTCAATTACGTTGGAAGGATGCCCAAACAACACTTGTCACTAGTATTCAAAATATCGATTTTATGGCGACCCCACAAGACGACACTTGGTTGGTGAATGCTCAAAATGTCGTGTTAGGCGTCAATGATACGACCATGGCAATGAATTTTAGTGCTTTACGCGATGCCACTGGGACTTGGTCATTATCAAGCTCGACACCATTTGCAATTGCACCATTACAAGCTGTCGGTGAGTTTTTCTTATCGGGTGATACTCAATCATGGTTAAGCCAGGCGCAGCCACAAGCCCAAGTAAGTAGTATTGAGCTTGTCGCAAATGACGAGCAATGGCTAGGACAAATCATATTTGATAACTTAGCCATGCAACAAACTGCGATTCCCGGCGTCAACAATCTTCAACTTATCGCTACGTTCAAACAAACCTCGACAACGACAGAGATTGACTCAGTCAAACATGAACGCTCTCCGCTGTTAGTGGGTATCCGCGTTGAAGGTGAAGAGCAAGTGCTGATGACCGATCAGTTGTTGGCGCAAAACATGACAATGCATGCCTTAGATGCAAATGTTTACCTGTCTATTGACCCATATGAGTTTTCTATTTTACCGTCACAACTTAGTTTTGCATCCGATTTAGTCCAAGCCGACGTGGAATTTGGTTATCGTGGTAGCGAAGATGTGTTATCCATTAGTGCATTACTTGCACCTGGTAACGCTAAAAATGTTGTTAAATTGCTCCCCACCAAATTAATGGGCGCAAAAACCTACCAATATCTGGTCAGTGCTTTAGGTACGGATACTCAAACGGGTACGATTGAACCGACTCGCTTAATTTGGCATGGCGCAGGACAAGATTTTCCGTTTGAACGCAACAACGGCATATTTCAAGCCAATTTACTAATGCGCCAAGGTGAGTTTAAATTTGGCTCTAAATGGCCGATGCTCAGCGAATTAGATTTAGAATTAGCATTTGAAAATAACGATTTAGTGATGCGTGCCCCCAGTGGCAAGATACTCGATATAACGTTATCAGATCTAACCGCAACACTACCAGGACTAAGCGGTGAAAGCCTTTTAACGATTGATGCAACAGGGACTGGCTCAGGCTATGCCTTGGCAAGAGTCATGGCCAAGTCGAGTTTGTCTAGCTCACTAGGGCAATTGTTAAATGAAAATATTATTATTTCCAATACCTTATCTGCGGATCTAAATCTACAGATCCCACTAGACAATGATGATGTGATTGCCAGTGGTACGATTGATTTACCTAATAACTACATTCAATTTATGGATGTAGATTTGGCACTCACCCAAGCAAAAGGTCAGCTGCGCTTTGTAAACGATAAAATTACGGTCACTAACCTCAGCGCTAAACTCTTTGATCAACCCATCACGCTAAGCCTAGATGGCGCTAACAGTATTAATCGCGCTGAGGGTTACAATGCAACAATGGCCCTTAGCGGCGATTGGGATGTCGCTCAATTTGCACATCTGGCGAGTGCAGAATATGCTAACGCATTTGCTGGTCAAGCAGCATGGCAAGGCTCGTTAAACCTTCAATTACCGCAATCAGGTATGCGTTATACATTTGACCTGATGAGTGACTTGGTCGGTGTAACGCACTCCCTACCCGCTCCATTTGCCAAAACACCCGATACTATTATGCCGTTGGCTATCCGTGCAACAGGGACAGATTTGGCATCTGAAATTAGCGCAACACTTGGCGAAGAGGTGCGTTTTGACGGTGTATTACCGCATAAAGAAAAACAATTTTCGCGCGCGCATTTAGCGCTCGGAGCAAGCGATTTTGAAGGCACAGGGGTTGGGTTTAGTATTTCAGCTAATTTACCACACTTGGATGTGAGTGAGTGGTACCAAACTTTAGATCGCTTGTTAGCAGGCTTTGATAGCAACAGCACTCCGTTATTTTCAACACCAGAACGGATCTTTATGGCGATTGATCAAGTCAGCCTTGCCAATCAAACACTAAACAATATCAATGCGACGGCCAAGCAATCGGATAACAACTGGCAAATCGACTTGAATGCCCGCGAAGCTCGCGGCACCGTGCGTTTATTTAATGACTGGCTTGGCAGTGGGATCGATATTCAAGCCGATTACATTAATATCACTCAGTTAACACAACCGCCTGCTGCGACATCAAAAGCGACGATCGATCCCAGAAAATTACCGCCAATTGCGTTTACTTGTACTCAATGTCGAGTATTGAATAACAATCTTGGAGCTGTCACTTTGCGAACACTCCCTACTGAACAGGGCATGCAAATCACACAACTCATGACACAAAATGATCATGGCGGAGTGGATCTCACTGGAACATGGGACACCTTACCGAGCGAGACCTCACGCACCATGATTAATGGTGAGGTTACCAGTGATGATTTTGGTGCTTTTTTAGATGAATTTACTTTTTCTACAGGGATTAAAGACTCTGCTGCGCGTTTTAACTTTGATTTGGCTTGGGATAACGCTCCCTTTGATTTTGCTTTTGCCGATGTTAATGGCAGTGTTGATTGGTCATTATCTGATGGCTATATTACCGAAATCAGTGATAAAGGCTCGCGGATTTTTACCTTATTATCACTCGATTCTTTGGTGCGCAAGCTCAGTTTGGATTTTCGTGACGTCTTTGCCAAAGGCTTTTTCTATGACAAAATCAACGGTACTATGAGTATTGAAAATGGCATAGCGTTCACTACTGATACGGTGGTTGATGGCGGTGCTGGTGAAATCGATATTGCCGGGTATTCCGACCTAGTCAATAAAGAACTTAACTACACGGTTTCCTTTGCGCCTAATGTGACAGGTAATTTGCCTGCGTTAGTGTACTTTATGGTCAATCCTCCTACTGCAATAGCCGCGTTAGCAGTAAACCAAGTACTCACTTCGGCGAAAGTATTTTCCAATATAAACTACTCTATTAGTGGTGATTTTAGTGCACCCGTCATTACCGAATTAGAACGTCAAAGTACTGAAGTTCGACTGCCACAGCGAGAAAATGTACAAATATTAAAAGACGACGATATACCATTGACTGAAATCGACAAAATTCCAGTCAATTTGCAACCTCCAACCAATTAGATCTTTAGCATGAAACAACCTGTAAATTTAGTGGCGATCCAACTCGTCTCAAGCCCTAATATTGACGATAACTTTACTCAAGTTATCGAACAACTGGAACTAGCCAAACGCGATAGTGATCCTAATCTAGCTTCAATCGTTGTGCTTCCAGAATGTTTTGCGTTTTTTGGTGGGCGTGAAAGCAGCGCATTAACACTATTGCAGCCTGAGGTGCAAACACAGCTAGTGGATCGTCTTGCCAGTATTGCTAAAAGTTATAACATTTGGCTCATCGCGGGTTCAATTCCTACTCCTAGCCCTGATAAAGACAAAATGTACGCAACTGCATTATGTTTTGATCCCCATGGTCAACAAGTGGGTAAATATCACAAGACACATTTGTTTGATGTAGATATTGATGATGCTACGGGTAGCTATCGAGAATCCGACTCTACTTTAGCAGGCACGGAACCTGTGGTATTAGAAACCGATTTTGGTCGCATTGGGGTGTGTATTTGTTACGATCTACGTTTTTCCACGTTATTTAATGCGATGGTAAAAGACCAAGCGATTGATTATTTGGTTGTCCCCGCGGCGTTTACCCAAACGACAGGAAAAGCCCATTGGCATCATTTACTCTCAGCACGAGCAATTGAATATCAATGTTATGTGATTGCAGCCAATCAAGGTGGCACACATGAAAATGGCCGTCAAACCTATGGCCACTCTGCCATTTATTCACCGTGGGGCGACGTCTTAGATATTATTAAACATAATGCAGGATTTGTGATTGCTAAAACCGATCCTATTCGGCATGATGAGATTAGAAATGCACTTAATGTGCAACAGCACCGTCAATATTTTTAGGAGAACATGTGACTTCATCAGTCCAAGCTAATTTACTCGATGCCTCAGGGGTATCCGTAGCGCAAGTTAACGAAACACTGGGCTTGTTGTGTACGCATGACGTGAACTATGCTGACTTATACTTTCAATCTTCACAACACGAAACTTGGGTGTTAGAAGACGGCATCATTAAAAATGGTAGCTACAACATCGAACGCGGTGTTGGTGTGCGTGCCATCAGTGGTGAAAAAACCGGCTTTGCGTATTCGGATGATATCAATATTACCGCATTACACGATGCAGCCAAAGCAGCCCGCTCAATTGCCCCAGCGGTCAATGTGACACAAGCGATTACGCCGTTTGCAACCATACATGCTGATGCCATGTACATGAGCGATAACCCATTATTGCAAATGCAAGATGCCGAAAAAATCGCCTTACTCAAAGCCACAGATAAATATATCCGTGAACAAGCATCCAATGCCTCGCAAGTCAGTGTCAGTATTACTGGTGTGTATGAAGAGATCTTGATCGCCGCAACAGATGGTACTTTTGCTACTGACCAGCGCCCATTGATCCGTTTAAATGTATCGGTCTTACTTGAAGAAGGTGAACGCCGTGAACGCGGTGGTTCTGGTGCAGGTGGTCGTTATGCCTATGATTATTTTTTGTCTGATGATAACGGTAAGCCATTTTACGAGTGTTTAGCCGATGAAGCCATAAAGATGGCTCGGATTAATTTACAAGCCGTTGACGCCCCTGCTGGCAATATGCCTGTCGTGTTAGGCAATGGTTGGCCTGGTGTGTTATTACACGAAGCGGTAGGACACGGTTTAGAAGGGGATTTTAACCGTAAAGGTTCATCGACGTTCTCAGGCAAAATTGGTCAGCAAGTCGCAGCAAAAGGCGTAACGGTGGTCGATGATGGCACTATGTCTAATCGTCGCGGATCAATGACCATCGATGATGAAGGGACACCGTCACAGTACAATGTCCTTATCGAAGATGGGATCTTACAAGGTTACATGCAAGATAAACACAATGCATCGTTAATGGGTGTGGCACCGACCGGTAATGGTCGACGTGAATCCTATGCACATTTGCCTATGCCACGTATGACCAATACCTATATGCTTGGTGGTGAACACACGCAAGCAGATATTATCAGTACGATTAAATTAGGCGTATTTGCACCCAACTTTGGTGGCGGACAAGTCGATATTACATCCGGTAAATTTGTATTCTCGACATCAGAAGCCTATTTAATCGAAGACGGTAAAATTAGTACCCCAATCAAAGGCGCAACCTTAATTGGCAATGGCCCAGATGTGATGGGTAAAATTTCGATGATCGGCAATGATTTAGCCTTGGATAAAGGCGTAGGTGTGTGTGGTAAAGATGGTCAAAGTGTCCCTGTAGGTGTCGGTCAACCGAGCCTTAAGGTAGATGAAATCACCGTTGGTGGCACGCAGTAAACTTGCAAGCACATGCGCTAATTAATCTGATTACGCTATAACCATTCACACTTAGGTTATAGCGTTCGACGTGTTAATAACTTCTCTAATTAGTTTGGCATGACACTTTTGAGGTACTGAAAAATCTCACGTGAGGCTTTAGGCGACTTATTTTGTTCTGCTTGCTTTTTAGCTTGGCGAACAAGTTGACGTAAACGTTGACGATCAAGGTCAGGATAAGTATTAAGCAATGCTTCAACTGCTTCATCACCTTGCTGTATTAGTTCGTCACGCGCGATTTCAATCGCATGAAAAGCTTGATTTGATTGACGCTGTTTAGCGTTAAGCACTGCTAATGCGTTTTCAATTGGTTCAAAATCCGATTGACGTAACAACTTAGCCACTAATTGTAATTGACGACGATAGCCTTCTTTTTTCTTATCGATACGCTGCGCTAGTGCTACTGCATCAGCCAGATCTTCTGACATAGGAATCGTTTTTAAGGCTTTCTTAGTCAGGCCCACTAAGGTTCTGCCGACCTGATGTAATGCATCAGCTTGTTGTTTTAGTTGAGTTTTACTAACCCAATTATCATCTTCATCTGGGGCGGCTGTAAATTCTTCTTGGGACATAACATTTAACTTTTTCTTTTGAATATGGTTCTATTATAACAACGGAACCACAAACTTGGATAGCGAAACCGACATTATGCAAACAAAACAGCAACTCGAAGACATCAAACAGGTCGTTAGTGATGTATTAGCCATGGCCAAAGCACAAGGCGCAACGGAAGCCGAAGCGAGTATGTCGAAAGTTCAAGGGATCGCCGTCTCGGCACGTATGCAAGAAGTCGAAAACATTGAATTTACCAATGATGGTGGCTTAGGTATTGCCGTCTATGTTGGTCGTCATAAAGGCTCTGCCTCCACAGCAGATTTATCGCCTGAAGCATTATCATTAACCGTACAAAAAGCCATCGAGATAGCCAAACATACCGGAGAAGATGACTGTAATGGTATTGCCGATTCAGATCAAATTGCGACCTACATTCCCGATTGTGACTTATATCACCCCATTGAATTAGATACTGAACAAGGCCTAGCTTATGCGCTCGCCGCAGAAAAAGCAGCATTAGATAGCAGCGACAAAATTACCAACTCCGATGGCGCTAGTTATAACGCTAATGTCGGATGTCGAGTGTACGGTAACTCGCATGGATTAATTGCTGGTTACCCGAGCACCCGTTATAGCTTAAGCTGCGTTGTGCTCAGTCAATCCGAGCAAGATATGCAGCGGGATTATGCTTATAGTGTTTCGCGTGTCAGTAGCGAACTCAGTGCTCCTGAAGAAATTGGCCTGGAAGCAGCTAAAAACGCAATTGACCGCTTAGATGCACGTAAAATTAATACCGGCAAATACCCAGTGGTGTTTGATCGACAAATCGCGTCGAGCTTATTTGGCCATTTTGTTGGGGCAATCAGTGGCGGTAGTTTATATCGAAAATCGTCATTTTTACTCGACTCGATCTACACTCAAGTATTACCTGAGTGGATGAGTATTGACGAAAAACCACACGTAAAGCGCGCCTTAGCCAGTTCGCCGTTTGATAACGAAGGCGTGCAAACCAAAGATATGCAAATTGTCGAAAATGGCATGCTACAGCATTATCTTTTAACGAGTTATTCAGCGCGTAAGATGGGCTTGACCACCACTGGCCATGCTGGTGGCATTCATAACTGGTATGTATCAACCAATGCGCCGGATCAAGCAGCATTGTTACAGGAGATGGGCACAGGCCTACTGGTGACCGAATTAATGGGACAAGGAGTTAATGGCGTGACTGGCGATTACTCGCGCGGTGCGGCAGGTTTTTGGGTAGAAAACGGGATCATTCAATACCCGGTGCATGAAATCACCATTGCAGGTAATCTCAAGACGATGCTCAAAAATATCACTGGCGTAGCGAATGATATTGAAGCGAGAGGCAGTATTCAGACTGGTTCAGTACTCATCAGTGAAATGCAAATAGCCGGTAATTAGAGCAGGTACACATCAAAGCGGTGCTTTTTACCTTTAATTTGCATTGTTGGGGTGTGGTCTTGTAAAAAAGGCGCATAATTGGGTCGCTTTACGACGACTCGTTTACTCGCTAACGCCAGCGCTGGTGTTAATAAATCATCAGCGTCGGCATCATGACCTAATAAGGTTTGAAACATTTTCATTGGTTTTTTTACGGCAGCTGATTTTTTCTTATGTGGAAACATCGGATCTAAGTAGACCACGTCTACGGTATTTTTTTGCTCAACCTCACCTTGTGCTAACGCGTGTAATCTTTCAACAGCGTTGCCAGGTAATAACTGCATACGCGCAACGATGTCCATACTTTGCCCGTCTTGACGACCGCGCTCTAGGCCATCATGTAACAATGCACACACAATATTAGTACGTTCCAACAGGGTGACTTGGCAACCAAGCGACGCCAAAATAAAACTGTCCGTGCCTAACCCTGCCGTCGCATCGACCACGCTTGGCCGAAATATACCTTTTATACCGACCGCTTTGGCGATAGCTTCATTTTTACCACCGCCTTTATCTTTGCGATACAACAATGCATCAGCGGTAAAATCGACGCACAAAGGCAATAATTTTGGATCGTGTAGGTCGACTAAACCAACGCCCTCGTCGACACTGACTAAAGCATGTTGACCATATTGATTAACAGCTTTATCAGTATAAATATCGGATAGTTTTTGTAACCCAACAAAATCAAGTTGGTAAGTACTTGCTAGCTCTTTAAGGTATTTGATATCTGATAAGACATCATTGAATTTTATCAGTGACAGGGGGTTTTGTTGGTTATTAAGTAAGATACGTCCAGTAAAATCAGGCATTAGAATACTGCTCCTTGGCACCTAACCAGCGATTAATCATCGCTTGTGCATTGGCTGGATGATGAGCAAATAAATCGGCAGCTAAGTTTTGTACTTGGTCGAGTAAATGCCCGTCACGCACTAGATCGGCAATTTTCAAATCTGCGATCCCAGTTTGTTTTGTGCCTAATATCTCACCTGGGCCACGAATTTCTAAATCCATTTGTGCAATATAAAACCCATCATTAGAATCCCGCAATACCCCTAAACGTTTTGTCGCCGTCTTGGATAATGTGCCGTCGTACATCAAGACACAGTGACTTTCGACTGAGCCTCGCCCCACGCGACCACGCAATTGATGTAGTTGTGCCAAGCCTAAGCGTTCTGGATTTTCAATGATCATCAGGCTAGCATTCGGCACATCAACGCCCACTTCAATCACCGTAGTGGCCACTAATACATCTAATTCAGCCGCTTTAAATTGCGCCATAATCGCTTGCTTTTCGGCGGGTTTCATCCGCCCATGAACGAGCCCTACTTTCAAATCAGGTAAAGCAGTCTTTAGTGCAACATACGTATCTTCGGCAGCTTGGCTTTGTAATACTTCTGATTCTTCAATTAAGGTACACACCCAATATACTTGTCTGCTATCTTCGGTAACCGACTTGTGAACACGCGCCATAATTTGGTCACGCCGAGCACTCGGTACCACGATAGTTTGTACTGGCGTGCGTCCTGGAGGAAGCTCATCAATCACCGATGTATTAAGATCAGCATACGCCGTCATAGCCAATGTCCGAGGGATTGGGGTCGCAGTCATGACTAATTGATGCGGAAAACGCCCTTGCATCTCACCTTTTTCACGCAACGCTAAACGCTGATGTACGCCAAAACGGTGTTGTTCATCAATGATCACCATCGCCAAATTATGATAAATGACTTTTTCTTGAAACACTGCGTGAGTGCCCACTAACAAATTAATATCACCTAACTCCAGCGCAGTAAGTACTTGCTCACGCGCTTTACCCTTTAACTTACCGGCTAACCAACCAACATGAATACCTAACTCACCAAACCATGTAGCAAAGTTCTGGGCATGTTGCTCAGCTAATAACTCTGTCGGTGCCATCAACACCACTTGATAGCCAGCTGCAATCACATTTAGCGCTGCTAATGCTGCTACTAACGTTTTTCCCGAACCGACATCACCTTGAACTAAACGCATCATGGGATAAGGCTGGTGCATATCATGTTGAATTTCGCGCACGACGCGAGCTTGAGCATTGGTCGGTGCAAACGCTAACGTCGCTAAAAAGCGCTGCTGTAATGCATCATCTTGAGCAATGGCAAAGCCGGGTTGGACTTCATTGTTGGCGCGCATCTTTAACACACTCAACTGATGTGCCATAAGCTCTTCTAAGATTAAGCGCTGCTGCGCTGGATGCTTGCCTTCTTCGAACAAATGTAACGACACATCTGGTGGCGGGCGATGCACGATATGTAACGCTTCATTTAGGGATATTTGTTGTGCATACATACCTTCAGGCATGAGCTCAGCTAACGCACCTTGCTCCATCGCTAACAGCGCTTGTTCGGTTAGGTTGCGCAACGTGATTTGTTTAACCCCATCGGTCGTTGGATAAACCGGTGTCAGGCTTTCAGCCATAGGGGTAATGTCAGTGGGATTAACGACTTTATATTCTGGGTGAACACATTCTAATGCATGCTTGCCGCGACGATATTCACCAAAGGCACGAATTTGCGTACCTGGAGTTAATTGTGCTTTTTGTGCCGCAGAAAAATAGAAAAACCGGCACGTGATAATCCCAGATGCATCTTTAATTTTGATCACTAAGGCGCGACGACGACCAAACACAATATCGCTTTGGATCACTTCACCTTGAATGGTTGCATGAATACCGTGATACAAATCGACAATATTATAGATATGCGTTCTGTCTTCGTAACGGTGTGGCAAATGAAACAACACATCTTGAACGGTGCGCAAGCCAAGGTTACTTAGTTTTTCTGCGACCTTTGCCCCAACGCCTTTTAAAGCAGTAATAGGCTGATGGCCATAGGCTGGGGTAGCTAGACTCACGCGACTCTCTTTGTTTGTGCTATTTAGGCGATTATTGAGTTTATTGCAGTTATTCAGGTAACTGCATAATACCGTCAATTTCAATTTGAGCGGCTTTCGGTAAGGCTGACACTTGTACCGCAGCTCTCGCAGGGTAAGGCTTAGTGAAATATTGCGCCATGATTTCATTCACAGTAGCAAAATGACCTAAGTCGATTAAAAAGATATTCACTTTTACCATGTCATTAATATCGCCACCGGCAGCTTCACATACGGCACACAAGTTTTTAAATACCTGATGTGCTTGTTCTGCAAAATCATCAGACACCATTTCCATCGTGCTCGCAATTAATGGGATCTGACCCGATAAATACACTGTGTTACCGGCTTTGATTGCTTGATTGTATGTACCGATCGCAGCGGGTGCTGCATCTGAATGGATAACAGATTTAGTCATGATAATTCCTACTTAGTAATGCTTAAGGTAATGGGTTAGGTCTAGGGTTAAATATGTTTGTTTTGGCTATGACGCGAGACTTTTTGCACTTCGGGCATAATGCGAATTTTACGCATGATATCGGCAAAATGGATTCGGTTCCGCGTGGTCACTTCAAGATCAACAAAATACACGTTACTTTCTTTTTCATCCGTAATCAGATTGATGATATTAGAGTCACAGGTAGTAATCGCATTAGTCAGCTTAGCTAACGTGCCTTGATGATTGATCAATTCGACTCTCACCGACACTTTAAAGTCACCATCAACTTGATCATCCCATTCCATCGGTAAGACCCGCTGCGGCTCTTCTTTAGAAAGTTTACGGATATTAGTACAGCCGTGTTGGTGGATCATCATGCCTTTTCCAGGATTGAGGATAGCGACAATCTCATCATCAGGGATCGGATAACAGCATCTAGAATAATGCATTAACAAGCCTTCCGTCCCTTTGATGGCGACTTTGCCTTTTTTGTCATCCGCTAACGAATCGCTATCACCAACTAAGCGTCTGGCTACAATCGCACTGAGCTCATTGCCTAATCCAATATCTTCTAGCAACTCGTCAAACGTAGTATGTTTGGTTTCATCGACCACGCGGTCAATATCAACTTGAGCGATATCATCTAAGTTTGTATGACCTAACGCATGGCGTAATAAACGCGTGCCCATGCCAAGTGCATCTTCGGTTTGTTGTTTACGTAAGTACTGACGGATACTAGAACGTGCTCGAGCACTCACTACAAAATTGAGCCAGTTAGCATTCGGTTTGGCTCGTGGAGATGTGATAATTTGCACAGTTTGACCGTTTTGCAACGGCTCAGATAAAGAGAAATTACGACGATCAACGCGCACACCCACACAGGTATTACCTACACCCGAATGCACGGCATACGCAAAATCAACGGCGCACGCGCCAGTGGGCAATTCAATAATTTTACCTTTAGGCGTAAACACATAAATTTCATCGGGAAATAAATCGGATTTGACGTTTTCGATGAACTCAAACGAAGAACTCGCGCTTTGTTGCAGTTCGAGTAAAGACTGCATCCACTTTCGCGCTTTTAGTTGAGATGACGTATCTTTTTCGTCAGGCGATTTATATAACCAGTGTGCTGCTACCCCTTTATCCGCCATGATATCCATTTCTTGGGTACGAATTTGTACTTCAACAGGAATACCATGAGGCCCAATTAATGAGGTATGTAATGATTGATAACCATTAGTACGGGGGATCGCAATGTAATCTTTGAAACGGTTTTCGATTGGCTTATACAAGCCATGCATCGCACCTAAAGCACGATAGCATTCGTCGATAGAACTAAATACTAGGCGAAACGCGTAGATATCCATCACTTCATTGAACATCAATTCTTTGTTACGCATTTTGCGGTAAATTGAATATAAATGTTTTTCGCGCCCAGTGACACTGGCTTCTAGACCGTGCTGTTGTAGGCGAGCATTAATTTCCCCAAAGATATTATCAATAACTTCTTTACGATTGCCGCGTGCTTGCTTAACGGCACTGCGCAATGCACGATGACGCATTGGATACATAGCTTCAAAGCCTAAGTTTTCCAATTCGTTTTTCATATCGTGGATCCCCAGACGATGGGCAATCGGTGCATATATTTCAAGGGTTTCGGTTGCAATACGACGACGTTTATCAGGACGCAATGCACCTAATGTGCGCATGTTGTGGGTGCGGTCAGCCAATTTAATCAAGATAACACGGATATCTTGAACCATCGCCATCATCATCTTGCGAAAGTTTTCGACTTGGGCTTCTTCTTTATTGGAAAATTTGATTTTTTCGAGCTTAGACACGCCTTCGACCAACTCGGCAACAACGTCACCAAAACTATCAGCCAAGTCTTGTTGGGAATAATGGGTATCTTCAATCACATCGTGCAACAATGCTGCCATGATCGTTTCATGATCAAAGTGCATATCCGCTAGAATGCCGGCTACTGCGACAGGATGGGTAATATAAGGGTCACCGCTTGAACGCATTTGCCCTTCGTGTGCATCTTTTGCAAGCACAAAAGCAGATTGCACCAGTTGTACCTGGTCATCTGGCAAATAAGCAGTAACTTTGGATTTTAGACCTTCAAATAAATACACGTAGCATCACAAGTGGTTGGTTTAACACATATATAAATAGAATACGTGACAATGCCTTGTGATGCTAGTGGTTTGGCGCTATTCGCTTAGAATATTTGCAACAGATGCAAACTCAGCACGCTCTGCCTGATGTTGATCAGCAATTTCAGCTGCTTCAAGAGTATCAGCAGTGACTAAACCTAGTTCTATTTCACGCAATGCCACAACAGTTGGCTTATCATTACCCATGTCAACCAAAGGATCTTTACCACCAGTAGCGATTTGACGTGCACGCTTTGCGGCAACTAACACTAAATCAAAACGGTTACCAATTTGTTCAACAGCATCTTCTACAGTTACGCGAGCCATGACATTCTCCGAAAGTGAGGTTTATAATCAAAAATGGGCGCAGATTGTACATCAATTACCCAATAAGTGATAGTGGTTATTTTAGCAATTCATTGAGTAATGTAGCATGCCGTAACATCTGATGCGCTTGAGTTTGTCTTTTATCAACCACAATCGCATTAAACGCTGCTAAAGTTTGCGCAAAATCATCATTGATTAATAGGTAATCAAACTCATTAGCATGTGACATTTCTGCTTTGGCGTCACGCATACGGCGAGCGATAATCTCATCGGAATCTTGGCCTCGACCAATCAAACGTTGCTCTAACTCGGTAATACTCGGCGGTAAAATAAACACTAACTGTGCATTTGGGTATTGCGCTTTTACTTGCCTTGCACCCTGCCAGTCAATGTCCAAAAAGACATCAACACCTTGCTCTAAGGTGTTTTCAATCGCTACTCGTGAGGTGCCGTAATAATGATCAAACACTTTGGCATGTTCAAAAAACGCCCCTTGTGCAATCAATGCTTCAAATTCAGCGTGAGTCACAAAATGATAATGCTCGCCATTTACTTCGCCCGGACGAGGCGCGCGCGTAGTATGGGAAATAGAGACTTTTAACGGATTTTCGTCAGTGCTATGCGCTGCCAATAAGGCTTTAATCAAACTTGATTTCCCCGCACCAGAAGGTGCAGAAACAACAAATAAATGCCCCAAATGCTGGTTGGTCGATTCAGCACTGTAATTAGTTTTATCCGTCATAAAAAATTTTCCTCGTTCTTTTGCGCGTAACAATAGATTGCTTTAGGCAAACAATGGTAGCATAAAGTATATTAAACCGTTATTTTCGCAAACGTTATTTTCGCAAACACAATACAGGTAGATTTTTGCATGAACTCCCAAATTACTGAAACCCAATACCACGAGTTAGTTGACCAACTACTATTGTCTATCGAAGAAGCACTCGATGATTTCGCTGTCGATATCGATACAGAAAGCGCTGAAGGAATTTTGACCTTAACGTTTGAAAACGGTACAAAGATGGTTCTAAACAAACAAGAACCTTTACTACAACTGTGGGTTGCGACCAAATTTAATGGTCATCATTTCAACTATGAAGATGGTGTGTGGATTGATGAACGTGGTGCAGGTGAGTTTTGGGCGTTCTTAAATGAAGCCATGAGCGTGCAAGCGGAGCAGCCTGTCGTATTAGGAATTAGCTAAGCCATGAGTGATTTGATTCCTAGTGTAATAGTAGAGGCCAAAGGCCTCCATCGAGCGACCGTTATTTGGTTACATGGATTAGGAGATTCGGGTGATGGCTTTGCGCCAATCGTCCCTGCCCTGCAGATCCCAGATGCCCTTGGCGTTAAATTTATTTTTCCGCATGCTCCTGTGCGCGCGGTAACGATCAACAACGGTATGGAAATGCGTGCTTGGTATGATATTAAAAGCATGGATTTTAACTCTCGTGCTGACATTGATGGTGTACTTGAATCTGTTGAGCTAATCAGTGCGTTGATCCAAGCTGAAATCGATGCAGGCATTGCGCCACGAGATATCGTATTAGCTGGATTTTCTCAAGGTGGAGTGATTGCCTATCATCTCGGTCTACGTTATCCAGAAGCCTTAGCCGGCATTATGTGTTTATCTACGTATATGGCACAACCTGAAACCCTCGCTGCTGAACATTCGCAAATTTCACGCATCGTGCCATTATTTATTGCTCATGGTACACATGATAATGTCGTCCCTATCACTATGGGTAAAGCGGCGTTTGCTCGCGTAAACGAGCTTGGATACAATGCGAAATGGCATGAATATCCAATGGAGCATAATGTGAGCCCTGAAGAAGTTGGACACATTAGCCAATGGTTACAAAAAGTGTTGGCTCCTTAAGCTAGCTAGCCAAACAAAGTTAGCTAGTAAACCGACGAATTCGCAAAATGGAAATTTTTGATTTATGACAACCCCCATTACACACGTAAATATCGCTACCCGCAAAAGCGCCCTGGCCATGTGGCAAGCTGAATATGTTCAAGCCAAGCTTAAGACGCATTATCCCGATCTAATAATCAATCTGGTGCCGATGAGCACGCAAGGCGATCGTATATTAGACACGCCTTTGGCAAAAATTGGGGGTAAAGGGTTGTTTATCAAAGAGCTCGAAGTCGCTATGCAAGAAGGGCGTGCTGATATCGCGGTACATTCGATGAAAGATGTACCTGTAGAGTTTCCTGAAGGTTTTGGTCTGCATGTCATTTGTCCTCGTGAAAACCCATTTGATGCGTTTGTATCCAATACCTATGATTCGTTAGAGGCATTACCTCAAGGCGCTGTCGTGGGTACGAGTTCATTACGCCGCCAAGCGCAGTTACGCGCACGTCGACCTGATTTAACCATTAAAGATTTGCGTGGCAATGTCAATACGCGCTTAGCTAAACTCGATGCCGATGAGTACGATGCGATCATTTTAGCGTGTGCAGGATTAATACGTTTGGATATGGCACAGCGCATTCGTGCAGAAATCCCAGCGGTTGACAGTTTACCTGCTGTGGGACAAGGTGCAGTGGGGATTGAATGCCGCAATGATAATGCGCCATTGATTGCATTATTACAATGTTTAGCATGTCCAGAAACCACAGTACGAGTGATGGCTGAGCGAGCAATGAATGCCAAATTACAAGGCGGCTGTCAGGTCCCGATTGGCAGTTACGCGACATTGGCTAGCGCGGCAAACGGCACTGAAACATTACATTTAAGTGGTTTAGTGGCAAAAGTCGATGGCTCACTTTTATTAGAGGCAGATGCAAGTGTGACATTAGCATCTGACCAAACCACTCAGATCCAACAGGCGATCTCTCTTGGGCAAGATATAGCTCAACAACTCCTCAATCAAGGAGCAGGTGAGATTTTGGCTGCTGTTGAGTTAGGACAATAATCCATGTGGTTGGTACTGCGACCTGAGCATAAAATTCATCGCTCTCAAGAGGCGTTTGCTCAGGCTGGTATCGACGCCGTTGGTTTGGCGTTACAAACTGTATTGCCCAAAGATAACATTCAAGAAATTGTTAACCAACACGATTTTACCCATACCGATGTGATTATTTTTACCAGTCAAATGGCGGCACAACTGGCCTTGCCATTTATCGGTGATTTATCTAATCATACCTATATTTACGCCGTGGGAAAATCGACCTTTCAGACCTTAGCCCAATGGACAGAACATTACCCTTTCTGGTGTAATAGTCATCAAATGATTGTCCCTCCTGCGACACAACAGACCAGTGAAGGGATTTTACAATTACCCACACTACAACAGCTGACGGGTAAGCGTGCGTTAATCATTAAAGGAGAAGGGGGGCGCAGTACACTTTCCGACATTATGACCGAACGCGGCGCTCAAGTTTCATCATGCATGGTCTATGAGCGCAGTGCGTTAAGCACACCAATTGCTACACAAGCGTGGGAATTGGCCGATATACATGGCGTAGTGGCAACCAGTAACGAACAATTACAATTAGCTTATGATGTTTATCCACATTCTTGGCTATGTGAGCTAAAATGGTTAGTAGTTAGTCCTCGCATTGCACAGTGTGCGCAAGCGCTGGGGGTCCCCAATCACAATATCACAGTAACACAAGGTGCGGATGACGCAGCGCTGATACAGCGCATTCAACAATTAATGGAGTAGAGCATGGCAGCAGATGCGACGGGCAATAACACGGACAACAATGCGAAAAAAGACGCCAATCAGAGCGCTGATCAACACGATGATATTATTGAAGCGACAGTAATCGAGAAATCCACGACGTCTTCTTCAACATCTTCGCCAGAACCTTCCCAAGAGGACGTCTCGCAGACGACAACTGAGCAACCTCAAGAGTCAGTTGCCGAATCGGTTGCAACGCCTACTTTTACTCAAGAGGCTAAACCTCATGGTCATAAAGGTGTGTGGTTTGTCAGTATTGTTAATTTTTTATTGATCCTCTTACTTGCCGCAGCTGCATATTGGTATTGGATGCAGCAGCAAAGTACCGCTATTAAAGCGAACCCACAAGTCACCGCTTTAGAGTCATCAATGTCTAAGGTGAATAATCAATTAGCGCAATTAAATGACGCGCTTAAAAGCAATCAAACCTTGACCAATGATCAACAGACACTGTTGTTAGAGTTAACTGAAACCTCTGCAAAACAAGTCATTACCTTAGATGATTTAGCGCAACGGTTGCAGTTAAATGAACTGAAAAATGATGGTTTAGCTAAGCGTATTGCGGATGTCACGGGTCGTCGTCCTTCTGATTGGTTACTTGCTGAAGCCGATTATCTGGTGAAGCTGGCGGGTAAAAAACTATGGCTCGAAAACGATGTTAAAAGCGCAATTATGCTGCTTAAATCTGCCGATGTGCGCATTAGCGATTTATCGGATGCATCACTGTTACCGGTGCGTGCATTATTAGCCAAAGACATCCAAACGTTGCAACAAGTTAACCAAGTTGCGACAGAGTCTATTGCTTTATCTATTTCTGCGCTGATAGCTCAGGTCGATTCATTACCACTGGACACCATGAAATTACCCGATGCCGAAGCACCGGCACAACAAGCTGTAATCAGTGATGATGTTAGTAACTGGCAAGAAAATTTAAAGGCTAGCTGGAATGCGATTGTTAGCGATTTTGTGACTGTCGAAAAGCGCACTGCAGCCGTGACCCCCTTCATGTCAGCCAAGCAACAATGGTTGGCTCGTGAACAATTGAAGTTTGCACTTTTAAATGCGCAACAAGCCGTAATGCAAGACCAAAGTACTTTATATAAACAAGCATTACAACAAGGTCTTGATATTGTTGTTGCGCACTATCAACTAGATAATGTGGGTGTTGAAACGTATATCAATTCGATTCAAGAGTTGGTGATGTTAGACACATCACGTGAGTTACCTGCTCAACTAGACGCACAACAACCGCTTGGCGAGATCATCGAGCAACGTATCCAAACCCTCTTTGCTGGAGGACGTTAAGCATGATCAGAGTCATATTATTACTGATATTTTTAGTTGTTGGATTAATCGCTGGCCCTAATTTAGTGGGCGAAAAAGGCTATGTCTTAATCGCTTTAAAAAACACGACTATTGAGATGAGTGTCATCAGCTTAGGCATTATGGTGTTTGTGGCGGTCATTGGCTTTTTGGTACTCGAATGGACAATTAAACGCATTGTTGGAGCAGTGACAGGGTCACGTCATTGGCTCGGCGGATGGGGCGAACGCCGTCGCCAGCGTTTCTTTACTTCAGGCATGCAAGCATTAGCTGAAGGTGATTTGAGCGTGGCGCAAAAATACTTAGGTAAAACAATCAATGCTAACTTTGATGGCTTAAACTTATTGGCACTGGCTGATGTGGAGGCCAAACAAGGCAATACCGTCAAAGCACTTGGCTATTGGCAAGAAGCATCAACAATCAAAGGCAGTGAATTAGCCGCTAAATTAAATATGGCACGCTTTGAGATAGGTCAAAATAATGGACCAGAGGCGTTAGCGATTATTGAATCACTATCATTGCAACAAAAACAAAAACCTAATGTGATTGAGATCTGGGCTGGCGCACTTGCCGCTGCAGGGGAATGGCATACACTCCGCGAACGCTTAGAGCGCGGTTGGAAAAAGCCATTAGGCGAACGTTATGCACATTGGGCAGAACTCGCGTCACAAGCAGATTTTGCTGCTATTGTTAATACATCTGGCGCCAATGAACTGATCCAAGAATGGCAAAAACTGCCGCGTGGCTATAAAAAAGATAGTGCACATCAAAAAGCCTACATCGAACAGCTCATTGATCAAGGCATGCATCAAGAAGCAGAAAAAGCCCTAGTCACAGCACAAAAATCAGGACCTCATGCTGCATTATTGCCTTTGTTTAAATCTTTGCAGCTACCAAAACCAACTGCATCGATTAAATTGATTGAAAAATGGATCAAGAAAGACGCACAAAATGCAGTGCTATATTCCACACTTGCTCATGTGGCTTTTCACTCTGGAGATGAAGTCTTAGCTGAAAAAGCATTACAACAAGCACTAGAATTGGATAAATGCCAAGAAGATATTTTGTTACTAGCTGAAATAAAAGCGCAACAAGCTAATTCTGATGAAGCGTTAGCATTATATAAACAAGGTTTGAGCGCTGGGTAACCACGTTCTTGCTGTTCTTTGATTTAAATGCTGTAGTCAAAAAAGCTAAAATAATAATTAGAATAACGTTAAAAAATAATACTCGAAATTAAAATTGAAAACACTATGCTATTATCATCAAACATTACCTCATTTCCTCTCCGTTACACCACGATCTGTTTAACTTCATTATTGATGGTAACTGCTTGTGGCGGCGGTGGAGGTGGCGGCACGCCGACAACACCAACACAACCACCTACTACGACCCAGCCTGTTCAGCCGCCCACAGCAGACATTGTGGGGCCACAAAATGTAATGGAAAAAACGGCCATGACACTAACGGGCTCAACTAACGCTTCAGGTAGTGTGACGTATACATGGCAACAACTCAGTGGGCCAACGGTGAGTATGCAAATCAATGGCAACACCTTAACGTTTGAGACGCCCAGTGTCTTTGGTCAAGGACAAGAATATCTCGCCTTTGGCTTGGTGGTGACCAAAGATGGGGTGGCCTCAGATATGATTGGCTTTGATGTGTATGTCAGCAGTGAAGTGACGTTTGAGGATTTTGGGGAGTTGTATTCCGTTGCGACGTTAAGTGCCAAAGAGAGCTACTTACAACTGGCAGAGCTTGCTCGTACGGGGATCAATAATATCGTCGAAGGCGATACCAATAATCGGGTTGTATGCTACAACGGTGGACTCGAAACGATTGCACATAACGATAATGATAGCAATGGCATTGTCAGCATCGGCGATACTGTGCGAGTCACGTATGAAGATTGCTTATCACCGATTTTAGATGCCTATGTACAGGGTTACGTCGAGATGCAAATTACCGAGGCCTCGATCGCGAATAAAACCATCACCGGTATTATGGATTTGAATCATATCGAGTTTTCTGACCGCTATGACTCCGCAATCAGTATCGCGGCACAAGGCGATATTACCATCACGCTAAGCGAAAGCGCCACGCAGCGCAATTACTCGATTAGCAATACCGAGCCGGTGACGTTTACGTCGTTAAATGTACCCTTTATTCGCATTGAACAAGGCACAATCACCAAACAACAAGACCTCGCGTCAGCGCGCTATGCTTTATCTATCGACGGATCTGTGACTGAGTTTGTTACCCAGACGACCTATACCGTGGCGACAACCACACCTGTCTCGGGTTATTTTAACGAATACCCCAACCAAGGCGTCATTGTGATGAGTGACAATAGCGGAGAAAGTGTTGCTATTGAGCCCAACAATATTATTGATTCGGATTATTTTAATTTAGTGGTGGGTACAAGTGAATACAAGTTTCGCTGGAGTGAAAGCTTAGAAGGATTTTTGTTTAGCTTTGACAACAGTGACTCCTACCCTATTGAGTATCGCGTAGATAATTTTAGAAACATCGGCTCAATCGATAAATTTTTGATGTTTTCAGATGTAGATGCGATTGAATTGAACTTCCTAGCTAGTCGTCCCATCACCAGTATTGTAGGATCGAGTATCACATTTAATCCTGGCGGTTACTCAGGTGATGATGTTCCCGGGACAGCGAGCCTAAATGGTGCACTCGTGACGATTACCCCGAATAGTCCTTTGGCTGCCGCCACTAGATATTATGTGTCAAATTTCAGCATGACCAATGAATTTGGTAGCACTATTAGTACCCCTTATTTCGAGTTTACTACCAGCGATGCCGTTATTCCCAAGCTGCGCGTATCATCAAGAGCCTATCGCCAAGATGACTACCCGGTGCTGGATGCGTCACAGAGTGAAATTAATCAAGGGTCCGAATTGAGTTTTGAATGGGAAGAAGTCACCTCAGCAGGGGTAGCCTTCAGCGACCCTAGCGCTGCGGTCACCACTGTACTCATGCCAAGCAATACCGATGATAGTATCACTAGTGATATTGTGGTCCGCCTAACCGTGAGAAATGAAGCCGGTCGCTCAGCACAAACCGAAGTCACCCTGTCTCATCAACCTTCCCCGGCATCGTTTATCACCTTAGACAGTGACCAAGGCGATTACATTGGGCAAGGACGACAATGGTTGCTCGACCACCCACAAGGTATGACGACTGACTCTAATGATACGGCGCTCAATGAAATCGTCATTGATTATGCAGGCCCCAGTTCATGGTGGAGTATGCATCTGACCAGCCCTAATGATGAGCCACTCGCGATTGGCAGCTATACCGCACAGCGTTGGCCATTCCAACCACCAGGCGTGGCAGGGTTTGATTTTTCAGGTGATGGACGAGGGTGTAATACCCTTACCGCGGAGTTTGAGATCATTGAATTAGTCTACGACGAGCAAGGGGCACTGGCACAGTTAGCTGTTGATTTCGCCCAATATTGCGAACAACCAAATGGGCCTGCTTTAAATGGGCAAGTGCGCTTTAACTCAACGCTGCGGATCAATCCGTAATCAGGCCGTTTATTGATAAGGCGTGAGGAGCTTAGCTAAATTCAACCTTGCGCCTAAGCGGTTAGCCAATAATATCAACCCTGTAACTTTGCGATTAATCATGGCAACAGCAAAATCAGGTGTCGCTGTAGCATCCCTTTCTTGCACCAAAGGTGCGGTAATAGCTTGTAAGCGCTTGACCAGTTTAGCGCCTTTAATATCATAGCAGTCGCTTTGTAGTGTCTCACTGGCGAGCATACATCCATCTAATATAACTTCAACCGTAGTTTTAGACATATGCGCATCGACCAACCCCAAAGCCTGTAATTGTACTAGAATCGCACTACGAGATTGATTAAGCATAGCGATGGCCAAGGCACGATAGGCGTCAGAAGTATCGGCAGCTATGGGCTGGGTCGCACCAAAATCCAACAGTGCAATCTGCTGCGTCTCCGGCAAATACAAATAATTAGCAAAATTGGGATCGCTTTGTAGTAAGCGAAACTCAAACAACTCACGAAAACATAACATCAATAGCTGGCTCATCAGATCATCAATGTGCGTTTGGGTGATTAAGACATTTTTAAGTATTGCACCAACTTGCACTGATTCGAGCGGCTCTCCATCAATAAAACGCATTGTCAGTAATGTATCGCTAGAAAGTTCGCTATAAACCTCAGGTAACACAAACTCAGGAGAGTCATTAATCAACTGCGTATATGTCCCAATGTATTGTGCTTCGAGTCCGTAATCAGCTTCATCATGCAGCTGTGTTTTGGCTTGCGTGAGTAATGGGGTAATATCCATGTGTTCCGGTAATACACCCAGGTGCTTGATTAACCAAGCAATACTATCGATATCGCTATCAATGCTTTGTTTGACACCCGGGTATTGCACTTTTATGGCAACAAAAGTGTGATCCCATAATTGCGCACGATGGACCTGCCCTATGGATGCCGCTGCAATCGGTTGCAGTTCAAATTGACGAAACTGATCGTGCCAATGCTCTCCCCAGTGACGAACAAGAATGTTAAGTAACTGGGCATGAGGCATGTGATCTGCACCTTGACGCAACCGACTCAAAATCGGCTCCCAGGCCGGCGGCAAAATATCTCCCGCATCCATGGCTAATAGTTGACCAACTTTCATTGCTGCGCCACGCATGTGCGCCAACTTATCCGCGATACTTACCGCATTATCTGCAGCAAACAGAGATTGCTTTAAGGAAGGTTTTTGTCCCGATAACAATTGTTTAGAGGTGTTTTTGAGTACATTGCCTGCGACACTGGTGAGCAAGCCTGCCAATCCACCCAAACGGGCTGTTTTAGTCGCTGGGACGGGTTTGCGTTTATCGGGAATTTGCGCCATATTACGCCACTGCACCTTAGTGAATAAGAGTGGTAATCATACGTCATTGCGTGTGATTTTGTTTAATATCGATAACAAAAATAATTAAGGAACTTCCATGGCTCTAGATGAATCTGCAACTGCCACCGCATCTGTCAGTAAAGCCGAAAAGGTCAATGACATTATCGCAACCTTAGAGCGTTTATATCCTGAGACACCTGTGCCATTAGATCACACCAATCCATTTACCTTATTAATTGCGGTATTATTGTCAGCCCAATGCACTGATGAGCGGGTCAACCAAGTCACGCCAGCGTTATTTGCACTGGCTGATAATCCTTTTGATATGATTAGGTTGAGCGTACCTGAAATCAAAGCGATTATTCGTCCTT
This sequence comes from Glaciecola sp., assembly GCA_029246415.1. Lineage (GTDB taxonomy): Bacteria > Pseudomonadota > Gammaproteobacteria > Enterobacterales > Alteromonadaceae > Opacimonas. The sequence continues at coordinate 58,901 of JAQWNF010000025.1, read as the reverse complement.
GCGGTCTTTCACCCAAAAAATCCCAAGCCATTTATGACTTATCACACATCTTAATCAACGAATATGAAGGGGTGGTACCTGAGTCAATTGAGGCACTTGAGACCTTGCCAGGTGTCGGTCATAAGACAGCCTCAGTGGTCGTTGCTCAGGCTTTTGGGATCCCTGCCTTTCCGGTCGATACGCATATTCATCGCTTGATGTATCGTTGGGGGTTAACCAACGGCAAGAATGTTGAGCAAACAGAAAAAGACGCCAAGCGCTTATTTCCTCGTGAAAAATGGAATGCGCTGCACCTGCAGATTATTTTTTATGGAAGAGAGTACTGTCCTGCACGTGGTTTTGTATTGGATAATTGTGAGATCACCAAAAAGTACGGTCGTCGGACTTTTATTAATCAATACCTCAAAGCTCAAGAAGCGAAAATTAAAAAGGTAAAAAAAGCTAAGACCAAGACTTAGACCAAGCCGAAAGCTTCACCTTTACTGGCACCCACAAAAAAAGCCAACACATTGTGTTGGCTTTTGCTTATCAATCGCTAGTAATAACTATACGCGAACGGCAGGGATAATATCCGAACCGGCAACGCTTAAGTCAGCTTCTGGCGGAGTAAAGGTAGTCAAGTCAATACCAGACACGGCGTCTTGATACTCAGCCAACGTCGGGAAACGTCCTAAGATAGAAGATAGGACAACCATTGGGGTTGAACCCAGTAGTGACTCACCTTTTTTCTCTGACGTATCTTCTACAACACGGCCTTGGAACAAGCGTGTTGAAGTTGCTAGTACCGTATCACCTGGTGCGGCTTTTTCTTGGTTACCCATGCACAAGTTACATCCTGGACGCTCTAGGTATAAGATGTTCTCATACTTAGTACGCGCAGCTTCTTTTGGATTCTCATCAGAGAATTCAAAACCTGCGTATTTTTTCAGGATATCCCAATCACCTTCCACTTTTAGCTCATCAACGATGTTATACGTTGGTGGCGCAACAACTAATGGGGCTTTAAAGGTAATCGGACCTTTTTGTTCTAGGTTACGCAGCATTGCAGCGATGATTTTCATATCACCTTTGTGCACCATACATGAACCGACAAAACCAAGGTCTACTTTACGGTTATTGTAGTAAGATGCAGGACGGATAACATCGTGTGTGTAACGCTTAGAGACGTCTTCGTTGTTCACGTCAGGATCGGCAATCATTGGCTCAACAATCGCATCTAAATCAACCACAACTTCTGCGTAGTATTTCGCGTTATCGTCAGGGGCTAATGCCGGTGTTTCACCAGAGCTTACTTCAGCAATACGCTTATCGGCTAGGTCGATAAGACCTTGTAGCATGTTCGCTTCGTTATCCATGCCTTTGTCGATCATGATTTGGATACGTGATTTAGCGAGCTCTAAAGAAGCAACCAATGTCTCATTAGTTGAGATACAGATAGACGCTTTGGCTTTCATCTCAGCAGTCCAATCAGTAAAGGTAAACGCTTGGTCAGCTAGTAATGTACCGATTTGTACTTCGATAACACGACCTTGGAATACGTTTTCACCACCAAACTGCTTTAACATCTGCGCTTGAGTCGCGTGAACGATGTCACGGAAATCCATATGCGGTTGCATGTGACCTTTGAACGTTACTTTAACAGACTCAGGGATCGGCATAGACGCTTCACCTGTCGCCAATGCTAAGGCTACCGTACCTGAATCGGCACCGAAAGCGACACCTTTAGACATACGTGTATGTGAGTCACCACCGATGATAATCGCGCGATCATCAACCGTAATATCGTTCAATACTTTGTGAATTACGTCCGTCATTGAATGATAGACATGCTTAGGATCACGTGCTGTGATCACACCAAAGGCATTCATGAATGACATCAACTTAGGTGTATTTGCCTTCGCTTTGTTATCCCATACTGATGCTGTGTGACAACCCGATTGGAATGCACCATCAACACTGGTAGAGATTTTAGACGCAGCCATGGCTTCGAGTTCTTGGCAAGTCATAGGACCTGTGGTGTCTTGAGAGCCGACAATATTAACTTTAACACGAACATCAGAGCCTGTGTGAAGAGGCGTCTCAGAAGCAACACCGATTGCATTGCGGTTAAAGATTTTTTCAACAGCAGTCAGGCCTTGACCTTCGATAGAGATTTCTTTGGATGGAGCATAAACCACTGGCGCTTCTACACCTAAGGTTTCGGCAGCAAACGTTTGTAATTTCTTACCAAAGACAACGGCATAAGAGCCACCCGCTTTCATGAACTCGACTTTCTGAGGGGTAAACGCATCAGATACGTCAGCGAGCTCTTCGTCGCCTTTGTAAAGCTTCTTAGCTTTAGTATCAATCGTTAAAACTGTACCAGTTTCAACTGAGTAAGCTTGCTCAAGGACTGCATCGCCATTTTCGTCACGTACGACTTCGCCGTTTGCATCGACTTTCTTAACCCAGTTTTTTAGATCCAAACCAATACCACCAGTTACGCCAACCGTCGTTAAGAAGATTGGTGCAATACCATTAGTACCGGCTACAACAGGTTTGTTGTTGATAAATGGAATGTATGGAGAGGTCTTTTCACCGGCCCACAATGCCACGTTGTTGACACCAGACATACGTGAAGAACCAACACCCATGGTACCTTTTTCTGCAATCAGCATTACTTTGGCATCAGGGTTCGCTTCGCCCATCTCTTTGATTTCTTGCTGTGCTTTTGGAGAAATCATGCATAAACCGTGTAACTCACGGTCTGCGCGTGAATGCGATTGGTTACCTGGTGATAACAAGTCAGTAGAGATATCACCTTCAGCAGCGATATAGGTAATGACGTTGATTTTTTCAGGAATATCGTCAAGATTAGTGAAGAATTCCGCAGCGGCGTAGCTGGTTAAGATATCTTTAGCAATCGCGTTGCCCGCAGTATAGGCATCCGCTAAACGCTTATTGTCAGCATCGTATAAGAATACTTGTGACTTAAGTACATCACCTGCGGCAGCGGCTTGAGCATGGTCAGACAGTGCGACGTCTAAAAGCACTTCAATAGAAGGGCCGCCTTTCATGTGAGATAACTGCTCTAACGCAAACTCAGGGGTAATTTCAGCAACAACTTCAGTACCTAATACGATGTCTTTTAAAAACGCTGCTTTGGCAACGGCTGCAGGCGTAGTACCTGGTAACGTGTTGTAGATAAAGAAATTAAGCGATGCTTCGCGATGTTCATTGCCTGTGTCTTTGATTTGAGCAATGATTTCAGACAGCAATTCTGCGCTGTCGATTGGTTTTGGGTGAAGACCAAGTTCGTTTTTACGAACGTCTATTTCTTTCAAATAATCAGAATAATAACTCATCGTATGTGGCGCCTTTTTTTAATCCATTAGTGAATAACTCATTAATTATATTAAAAAAAAGCCGCAATGCCCATAGGTAAGACGGGGCATATCGAACATTCACAGGAGTTATGGAGGTAAGTTTATATATATCAGTAGCTTATAAGCGTGATACATTAGTGGTAGTAGGTAGGTCATTACCATTGAGTGATGACAAGGCGTGCAATGAGCTATTCAATGATTTATACAACGCCTTGCCATCAACAGAATAATTACAGCGTTTTAATTCCCATATTAAACAGAGTAAACCCATAAATATCAGCAGTTTGTTCGATTGTCTTGCTGATTGGTGTACCAGCGCCATGTCCCGCATCCGTTTCAATACGGATCAAAGTGGGATTGGTGCCAGTATGCTTAGCTTGAAGCTCGGCGGCAAACTTGAATGAATGCGCAGGTACAACGCGATCATCATGATCTGCTGTCGTTACTAATGTGGCAGGATAATCCACACCCGATTTGACATTATGTACTGGCGAATAGCCTAACAAATATGCAAACATCTCTGCGCTTTGTTCAGCCGTACCATAATCATACGCCCAACCGGCACCCGCAGTGAAAGTATGGTAGCGCAACATATCTAATACGCCGACGGCAGGAAGTGCCACAGCGGCAAGATCAGGACGTTGCGTCATGACTGCAGCAACTAACAAGCCGCCATTTGAGCCGCCACGTAATGCCAATCTTTTGCTTGAGGTATAATTATTTTCAATTAAGTATTCACCCGCAGCAATAAAATCATCAAACACATTTTGTTTGTCCTGCAAAGTACCGGCTTTATGCCACTCTTTACCATACTCACCACCACCGCGAATATTAGGAACGGCATAAATTCCACCTAACTCAACCCAAGCAGCAACGGTTGAACTAAATCTTGGGGTCAGACTCACATTAAAACCACCATAGCCATACAACATCGTAGGATTGGAGCCATCCAGCTTTGTATCTTTGTGATGTGTGATGATCATCGGAACCTGCGTACCGTCTTTTGACGTATAAAACACCTGTTTACTTATGTACTGTGTTCCGTCAAAGTCTATTTTCGGTTGGTTATATAATGTCGTGCTGCCATTTTTGATATTTAGCTTATAAATAGTAGTTGGAGTGACATAATTGGCGAACGTATAATACGTTTCGGTATCCGTCGATTTCCCCCAAAAGGACCCGACAGTTCCGACACCAGGCAAAGTAATATCACGGAGTTTTTGGCCGGTTAGGTCATATTGACTCACTTTTGAAATCGCATCGACCATGTATTCAGCAAATATAGTCCCACCGGCATAACTCGGGGATAACACATTTTCAGTCTCTGGAATGACATCCACCCAATTACTGACATCAGGCGCAGACACATCAACTTTGACAATTTTAGTATTAGGCGCATTTTCATTGGTGACCAAATACAGCTGTGAGCCTTGGTTGGTAAGCATATATACGTCTGAGGCAATATCTTGTTTTACCGTCTGCCATTGTGCATTAGCTTGCGTTAAATCTTTAACATAAGCACGATTACCCGATGTGGAGTTGGCTGCACTTACAAAGAGGTAACGATTATCTTCGCTGACTTGTGTACCGACATAACGATGTTTTTGTGCTTGAGTATGACCAAAAATCGGCTGGTCGACTTGTTGTGATGTACCTAGCGCATGATAATACACTTTATGTTGGTCGGTTTTTTCACTCAGCTCAGAGCCTGTTGGCTTGTCATAACTAGAATAGTAAAAGCCCTCATTTTTGTACCAAGATATGCCACTGAATTTGACATCTTGCAAAGGCTCACCGATCAATTCTTTGGTTTGAGTATTCATGATGTAAACTTGTCGCCAATCACTGCCTCCGGTTGAGGTCATATAAGCAACGGTTTGCCCATCATCACTAAAATACATACCCGATAAAGATACAGTGCCATCAGTACTAAATGTATTCGGATCAATAAAAATTTCTATCTCAGCATTATTGTCATCAGCGTCTTTTTGGCGATACACGACACTTTGGTTTTGTAAGCCATCATTTTTATAAAAATACGTGTAATCCCCTTCTTTAAATGGTGAAGATATGCGTTCGTAATTAATTAACTTGGTAACTACTTGTTCGATTTGTTCACGATAAGGAATCTGATCAAAATAGCCTTGTGTCACCGCGTTTTGTGTTTTAACCCACGCTTCGGTCTCATCACTGCGATCATCTTCTAACCATCGATACGGGTCGGCAACTTTAGTACCAAAATACGTATCAACCACATCACCTTTGCGCGTATTTGGGTAGGTCAACTGTGTCTTGGATGTCATAGTTTGAGCGCTCGTTGTAGTGGAGGATTGCGGAGAAGTTATTAGCTGACATGCAGTTAGAGCGCTAATGCTCAATGCTGATATAGCGATAACGGGAAGTAATCTCATAGAGTCTGTCCTGTGTTGTTTTTATTATATTTCTATTTATTTTGTTTTATTTTCCATTTTAAAGGCGAGATTCAATCAATACGACAGCATCACTCAACACCTCATAAATCAGTGCTTGTGCGGTGTTTGCATCACCATCTTTGATGGCGTTGAATACTTTGACATGAAAAGTCACGTCCGTATTTGAAATGCCTTTGACCTGATTAGTATAACGAATACTGACACGCAGCGCAGCATCCACAAATTGCGTTAATTGAATAAAGAAGCGATTACCGCTGGCAACCAAAATCATGTTTAAAAAATTAAGATGCGCATCCAATTGATCTTCTAGCCCCTCCTCGGCTTCAGAGATCCGATACAAAGCTTGCTCAATATCCTTGATTTGTTGGGGTGTTGCATTTTCAGCAGCTAGCTTAGCCGCCATTGGCTCAATCGCAAAGCGCACCTCGGTGAACTCTTTGAGTAATTGTAGGGAGGGTTTACTTTTGAGGATCCACACCAACACATCACTATCGTAGAGATTCCAAAGGGTTTCAGGATTAACCGTGATCCCTTGTTTTGGTCGGGAAGAAATCAATCCTTTAGCTGACAGCATTTTGACTGCTTCTCGAGTCGCACTGCGGCTAACCTCAAATTGCTCACACAACACCGCCTCAGAAGGCATTCTTGTGCCAATCGGGTAATCGCCTTTGACAATCGCTTCACCCAATTTATGAGTCAGTTGTTGTGTTAAATTTTTCGACATCTAGAGTACTCAGTATCATTTCATTTATCATATAAATATGTGATTCATTATGAGGACTAAATCTCACAGAGTAAATACGTTAACGCTGCTAATTGATTCTTTATGATAGGATGTTGAAATTGCGGTATTATTTTGGTTCTATTTTGCTACCAATTTGCTATCATGCTTCCCGCATTATACGCACCCGTAGCTCATCACTGCGTGACGCGCATGAATAGACCGCTGCTCAGTAGTGTCGAAGGTCAACGATGTGTCTGTCTAGTCGACGGATAAAGTAATACGCACCCGTAGCTCAGCTGGATAGAGCGCTGCCCTCCGGAGGCAGAGGTCGTGAGTTCGAATCTCGCCGGGTGCGCCACAAAATACAACATCTTCATTGATATCTCAGAAATAATAAGTGTTCACCCTTTACCAAAATCTGTTTTTACACTCAAATTAGCCCTATGTCTCTGCAGAGGTTTTACGCTATGATTGTGGTTGTTTTTATTGCACCTCAATCAGCCTATGATCTCAACTGCCACTTCTCAACCCTCCGCGCCCACTTTGATCAATCCAATCTTGATTGCAGGTTGTGTCATTATCATGGTGAGTTTTGCTATTCGTTCGTCATTTGGGTTATTTCAAATCCCTATCGCTACTGAGTTTAACTGGTTGCGCAGTGAGTTTTCATTAGCCATTGCAATACAAAATTTATTCTGGGGTATCGGTCAGCCTATCTTTGGCGCACTCGCTGAAAAATACGGAGATCGTAAAGCTATCGTCGCAGGGATTTTTTGTTATGCGTTGGGATTGTTCTTGTCGGCATTTGCTATTACACCGGGACAACATCAATTACTTGAAATGATTGTAGGCTTTGGTATTGCTGGGACAGGGTTTGGTCTAATATTAGCCATTGTTGGACGGGCTAGCAGTGATAAAAACCGTTCACTCGCATTGGGTATCACCACTGCTGCCGGCTCAGTGGGGCAGATCGTTGGCCCTCCTGTTGCACAAGGTTTGTTAGCACAATTTGTTTGGCAAGATGTGTTTATGATTTTCGCAGGGATTATTTGCTTTACGCTACTCGCGGTCAGTCGTTTACATGTTACAGCGACACTTTCTGGTAGCGCTAATACTGCCGTAAATGCTCATGCCTCAACAGAAGATGAAGAACTTTTGGGCGTGGTGGTAAGACGTACAATTAAAGATCCTACCTTTATCTTTTTGTTTGTTGGCTTTTTTTCCTGTGGCTATCAATTGGCGTTTATTACAGCGCATTTTCCTGCATTAATTTCAGAAATGTGTTCTGCTATCAGTCCAGCTAGCTTGATCCAAACGCTTGGTGTCACAACCACATCTGGCTTAGGCGCCTTGGCTATCGCCTTAATTGGGTTTGCCAATGTTGCAGGCACTATCTATGCGGGTTGGCTTGGTAATCGCTATTCGCGCAAATACCTTTTAGCCGGTATCTATGCTTTACGCACCATAATCTCAGTTATTTTTATAATCAATCCCATTACGCCTGAATCAGTTGTGATGTTTGCTATTATTATGGGGTCGTTATGGTTGGCAACAGTTCCGTTAACGGCAGGTCTGATTGGACATATTTATGGCCTAAAATACATGGGTACTTTATACGGACTGGTATTCTTTTCTCACCAACTAGGTGGATTTTTAGGTGTGTGGTTGGGCGGCTCATTATATGACTACTATGGTGATTATATGATGGTATGGTGGATAGGCATCGGTGTTGGTGCATTCTCAGCTTTGATCCATTTGCCAGTCAACGAACAACCTAAGGCACAAAGGGCATTAATCACCTCGAGTTAACTCTATAGCTTATTGGAATAACAAAGCAGTCTGTATTGAAGAGATGACTTTTGATTTACATCAATTCAGCATGGCGTTCTTTTTGCTATATAGGTAATATTGACTCCAAATAAATTGAATGCCAATGAAACACATCACTGATAATTTAGTTATTTTTTGCACCCAAAAGCCCAAAACCGTATACGTCATACTGGCTATTATTGCCTTGTTTTTTTGTGCCCAAATCCCGCGCATTCAAATCGACACCGACCCAGAGAATATGCTAGATGCAGCTCATCCAGCGAGGGTTTTTCATAATGACATAAAAACGCGTTTTGCTATGCACGATGCCATCGTCGTGGGAGTGGTCAATAACACGGATGAAGCCGGCGTCTTTACCCCTGAGACCTTAACTGACATATATGACATCACTGCGTCAATTCTGTCAATTGATGGAGTCATTGCGACTGATCTTATGTCGATTTCTACGGTGGATAATATTACCCAGTCACAACCAGGCACGATCCGCTTTGAATGGATGATGCCCAAGCCGCCACAAGATGCTGCAACCAGCGCCCAGATCCAACGTAACCTCGCTCGCTTGCCCTTATTACAAGACACCTTAGCATCGCAAAATGGTAAAGCTGCCGCGATCTATGTGCCGATTAAAGATAAAAATGAAAGTTATAATATCGCCGAACAGATCCGCGCCAAGATCAATCAACTTGATGGCACGTCTGATTGGTATATCACCGGATTACCCGTGGCTGAAGACCAGTTTGGCTATGAAATGTTTATTCAAATGGGGATCGCTGCGCCGCTGGCGGGATTAACTATTTTCGTTTTATTGTTTTTGTTTTTCCGTAATATTCCCTTAATTATCGCACCGATGATTGTCGCGATGTCTACGGTCTTGATTACCATGGGCGCCTTGATTGGCCTAGGCTATACGGTGCATATCATGTCATCTATGATTGCCATTTTTTTGATGCCCATTGCAGTCGTGGATTCGGTGCATATTTTGTCGGAATTTAGTGACAGGCACAAACCCGGTGAAAGTCTCAATGACACTATTGAAGAAGTCATTGGGCATTTATTTACGCCGATGCTCTACACCTCTATCACCTCATCGGTTGGCTTTTACTCATTGATGTTAACCCCTATCCCGCCAGTACAAGTCTTTGGTGCCTTTGTGGGCACGGGGATCATCCTAGCATTCGTCATCACCATTACGTTTATGCCTGCGTATCTATCACGCATGACTGATGCATCACTCGACAAACTTCAAGCCGTCATGCACTCGCAACATGGAGGCAGCCGTATTGCCCAGTTAGCCAAAGGCTTAGGCAGTGTTGCATTGCGCTTTAAAGGATTATTGGTGTTTGGTTTTGCAGCTGTTTTTGCCGTATCCGTGTGGGGCATTAGCCAAATTCAAATCAATGATAACCCAGTACGTTGGTTTAAACCTGACCATGAAATTCGGGTCGCAGATACCGTTCTCAATGCAAATTTTGCTGGTACCTATGATGCGTACATTGTACTGAGTGCTGCCGATTCATTAATGCCGTTAGCAGAGCTACTCAACGCAGACAGACCTGAAAGTCTAAATATCTGGGCGCAACAACAAATCAGTCAACTTGCCAGTCAGCCGCGCAATGAACAATATCAAACTTTGATTATCAACATTGAAGATGCGCTATTTAGCGATGTTAATCCTGCTGAAGAAGTCTATTTCAACACGTTATTAAGCACGACGGAAAACGCGTTAAGCCAATCCAAAGCGTTTCAATCCCCTGCATTACTTAGCTACATTGAGCAATTACAAGCCCATTTACAAGCATCGGGATTAGTCGGAAAATCCAATTCATTGACCGATGTGACCAAAGTTGTTAATCGCGAACTTCGTTCCGGTAATGACGCCGATTATCAGATCCCAGAATCACCTCAAGCCGTCGCTCAGACTTTGTTGCAGTATCAATCCTCACACCGTCCGGATGATTTATGGCATTTTGTGACACCTGATTTTCAACAAACTCTAATCTGGTTACAACTGGCTTCTGGTGATAATCAAGATATGAGTCAGGTCATTGAACTAGTGAATGAGTATGTTACTCAACATCCTCTACCGCAAAATATCGACTTGAACTGGGCTGGTAAGGCTTACATTAATGTCATTTGGCAAGAAAATATGGTCGCAGGGATGCTCGATAGTTTGATGAGTGCCTTTGTCATTGTATTTATCATGATGGTGTTATTGTTCCGTTCATTGGTCTTTGGCGTGTTGGCAATGTTGCCACTGACCATTACCATCACCTTTATTTATGGCTTAATTGGGATCATTGGCAAAGATTACGACATGCCCATTGCGGTGCTATCAGCCTTAACCCTCGGATTGTCGGTTGATTTTGCGATCCACTTTTTAGAACGCATTCGTGAGGTCTACAAACAAACCCAAGATCTGCAAGCTACCTTTACCGCCATGTTTGACGAACCCGCCACGGCGATTACGCGCAACGCCTTGGTCATCGCGCTTGGCTTTACTCCGTTGTTGTTTGCCCCATTAGTGCCGTATATCACGGTAGGGATATTTTTAGCCAGTATTATGGCGATCTCTGCGTTAGTCACATTACTGATTTTACCTGCGGTTATGACGATGGCGCGGGGTATTGTTTTTAAACCAAATGAAGGAGTAGGTCATGAAAAAATATAGTTTACTTGCCACAGGGTTATTGCTGTTATCCCACTCCTTAGCAGCCCCGTTAGCACTCGCGGCTGAAGTGGACGTTGACGCGTTGATACAAGAAGCCGAACGCGCCTCTTATTACAGCGGCAATGATGGTCGCTCCGATGCGCGGATGATGATTGTAGATAACCAAGGACGCAAGCAGCTGCGACAATTCACGATTTTGCGCCGCGATGTGAGTGACAATGGCGATCAACAAATGATGGTGTTTTTTTCGCGCCCGTCCGATGTCAAAGACACGGTTTTTCGGGTAGAAAAACATGTAGATGTCAGTGTTGATGATGATCGCTGGCTGTATTTACCAGCTCTGGATTTAGTCAAACGCATTTCTGCCGGTGATAAACGCACCTCGTTTGTTGGCTCACATTTTTATTATGAGGATGTGTCTGGTCGCGCAATTTCAGAAGATACGTTTGTATTACAAAGTGACGAGGCTGATGCCTATGTCCTTAAAGCTACGCCCAAAGCCCCCGATACCGTCGAGTTTACTTACTATGTGGTACGGATCAATAAGACCACTAAACTCCCTATGGAAATCAACTTTTTTAAAGCCAATGGCGATAATTATCGCCGCGTTGAAGCGATCAAAATAGAAGACATACAAGGTCATCCTACAGTGGTTCGATCCAAAGTTAGTGATCTACAAACTGGCGGTTATACCTTAATGGAATTTCGTAACATCACCTACGATCTGGGCTTAGACGATGACGTATTTAGTGAACGAAGTTTGCGTAACCCTCCACAACAATGGCTCAACTAAGATGAAACTTCGCCCTTCATTGCGCCATGCCTTGCGCTTATTATGCCTGACTCCGCTATTGCTCTCAGGAGTACATCTACAAGCGCAACAAGTAAGCGTACCCCCTGAAAAACCCACTCAAGACGAATGGGATATGGGAGAGTGGGCAGAGCCCGAGCAACAAACTTATCGGATCAATGGTTTTGTCGAAGCGGCTGCCGGCTGGCGTTTGTCTGATGATCCGGTGATCAATGGGCGCAGCACGTTGGCTGACTTGCGCGCGCAATTACAAGTCGATCGGGATTTTTCGCAATCGCGGATCAGTCTCTCTGCGGATGTGTATTATGATGGTGTACTCGACCAAGCCAAAGCCCAAGTCCGTGAACTGGCGTGGCAAGGAAATTTGAGTTCACTAGGCCAATGGGGCACAAAAGTTGATGCCAAATTAGGGCAACAAGTATTAACTTGGGGCACTGGAGATTATGTATTTTTAAATGATTTATTTGCCAAAGATTTTCAGTCGTTTTTTGCGGGTCGTGATGATGAATACTTAAAAGCGCCGTCATTATCGGCTAAATTTTCAGGCTATTTTGATTGGGCTAATATCGATCTGGTGATCACACCCGAATTTACCCCCGACAACTATATTAATGGCGATTATTTTTCGTTTTTTTCACCGCAGTATTCACCTATTTCGGGTACTAATGTCGCGCCACGTTTTAGCGTAACAGGAGCCCAACTGCCCGCTTCGCCAGAATATGCCGTGCGTATTAGTAAATCCTTAGGATCTACTGAACTGGCACTTTATGGCTATCGTGGGTTCTATAAATCCCCATCGAGTAGGACAGATACTGGCTTGGCAACGTTTTCGGCGTTACGAGTTTATGGTGCCAGCGCGATTACGCCGTTTGCTCAAGGGTTATTCAATGCAGAGTTTGCTTACTATGATTCGACTGATGATGGGCATGGTACCCACCCACAGATCCCTAACTCACAAGCGCGGTATTTGTTGGGCTATGAACAAGAACTGGTCAAAAACCTCACGGGTTCGGTGCAGTGGTATCTGGAACGCACCGCTGATTATGCCTCACTTCTCAGCCACTCGCTAACACCTGAATTTGAGCCTGCGCATAGTCGGATTGTCGTAACCCAAAGGCTCATGTACCGAGCCTTGCAGCAAACCCTTACATTCAATGCGTTTAATTTTTATTCAACCAGTGATGCTGATGGGTATTTAAAATTCAGCACGGACTACAGTCCTACTGATGACTGGCGCCTTACTGGAGGTGTAAATGTGTTTTATGGCGACCACCCGCATACATTTTTTAACCAATTTGCAGATGCAAGCAATGCTTTTATTCGATTGAGATTGTTTTACTAATTTACAACTATGTTTAGGAGAAAGTGATGTCTAGCAACAAAGCGTTTTCAGCAGAACGAGCTCTCACCGCCTTTGCAGGTCTAATGACTTTACTATCAGTAGCATTAACCGTTTGGGTACATCCCAATTTTGTATGGTTGACGGTATTTGTCGGTGCGAATTTATTTCAACAAAGCTACACGGGGTTTTGCCCAGCGATGATTGTTTTACGCAAAGTATTTGGGTTCAAAACAGAGCGAGAACTTGCCACCCATATATAACTCCTAATAAGGAACTATCATGGCTAAGATCGTTGTATTAGGTGCTGGAACCGGCGGTATGCCGGCTGCATATGAAACCAAAGAAATGTTAGGCGCCGAGCATGAGGTTGTCGTTATTAACGAGCATCCTGAATTTCGATTTGTTCCATCGAATCCTTGGATAGGCGTGGGATGGCGAGAGCCTAATGCTGTCACACTTCCATTGGCAACATGCTTAAGCAAAAAAGGGATTGGCTTTATTTGTGCCCGCGTAACCGCCATTAATGCCAAACAAAACACCCTGACTACCGAAAATGGCGAGTCGATAGCGTATGATTATCTTATCATCGCAACAGGTCCCAAATTGGCGTTTGCCAGCATTGAAGGGGCTGGACCTGAGCATCATACTCAATCTGTCTGTACCCTCGATCACGCACAACAATGCTATTCCGATTTTCAAGCACTGGTGCAGAATCCAGGGCCGGTTGTCGTAGGCGCATTTCAAGGGGCTAGTTGTTTTGGTCCGGCTTACGAATATGCATTTATTTTAGATAAGACATTGCGTGATGCCAAAATTCGTGACCAAGTCCCCATCCAATTTGTCACTAGCGAGCCCTATATCGGACACTTAGGCTTAGGCGGTGTGGGTGATTCAAAAAGCCTATTGGAATCTGAATTACGTACGCGTGGGATCACATGGATCTGCAATGCAAAGGTCGATAAAGTCGAAGCCGGTATGATGCATGTCTCAGAGCTCAATCGTAAAGCTCAAGTCGAATTCACCCATGATTTACCGTTCAAGCATGCGATGCTGATCCCGCCATTTGCAGGCATTGATGCAGTCGCCAATGTCGAAGGACTATGTAACCCAAAAGGCTTTGTGATCACAGATAAGTACCAGCGCAGTCCAACCTACCCTAATATATTTTCAGGTGGGGTCTGTATTGCGCTCCCCCCTGTCGAAGTCACGCCTGTCCCCACCGGCACACCCAAGACTGGCTATATGATTGAATCGATGATGACAGCCATCGCACACAACCTCAAAGCCATCATTATTGAGAACACAGCGCCATCGACACAAGGTGCCAGTCAAGCCATTTGTCTGGCGGATATGGGCGATACCGGTGCAGCGTTTGTGGCAATACCGCAAATACCTCCGCGTAACAAAACTTGGTTTAAACAAGGTAAGTGGGTGCACTATGCCAAAATTGCGTTTGAGCGCTATTTTTTATATAAAATGAAAACTGGCAACAGTGAACCTTTTTATGAAAAAGCGATGCTCAAAGCCTTAGGGATCGAACGAATAAAAAAGAAAAAATAATACACCTTAGATTTTTTAATTTAACACTTTTGATTAGTCATTCGACATACTTAAATACACTTCTTACATTGAGGTTTACTTATATAGTTATTGTAGGAGAAGTTCTAATGAGTGAACACATAATAGTGGTCGTGCTGGACGAGGAGCATAAATGATTCGCACAAAAGTGCGATCCTTAGAATGCTTGAAACGTTAACGTCAATATAATAATTGTTAGCTGACAACACTAAAACAACGTCATCTAGCTAAACACCATTTTTATTTCTTTATTCAGTGGTGTGACAGCCGTCCACTTGCTATTTAAGAGTTTAGCAGGATTAATTTGGTTCATGACTATCCTATGATTAATGTATTCGCGTAACACAGTATACGTTAGGTCCTTGATGAGATAAAACCGATCCTATCCAACCACACACAATTAGCATGTCATTGGCATTGTAAATACTTTGCATTTTTAACGTAAACAAAATACACTTTAATTGTTAACCTTTTTGAAAACCAATAAAATATTTGATTGTTACCAATATTTGTAAAATGGTAATACCTATAAAGGAAAGAAAATGTCATCGCCTATACAATGTATCAAAAAACTTGCCGCTATCAGTCTCTGCATTAGCACTGCGCTAATGGCTCCATTGAGTATGACTCAGGCTGCTGATTCAGGTGCATTGGCAGTGCATGAAGCCCTCCCTCAAGGAAAACTTTTAGGCAATATTGACCGTCTCGATCCAAATAAAAAACCCAGTGAGAATTTTGAACTGATTGATTGGCATTTAACCTTACCGACTGACACCGATGATGATGGTAGAGCAGATACGGTGCCTGAAGCTTATTTAGCGAATAAATTTGAATTCAATCCATTATTTTATACAGCGAATGATGGTGGTCTCGTTTTCGCCACCCCAAATAAAGGCGCAACCACATCCAAAAACACCAAATACACTCGTACGGAACTTCGTGAAATGTTGCGCAAAGGTAATACACGCATCAAAACCCAAGGCGTAAACAAAAACAACTGGGTGTTTGGCTCGATGCACAGTTCAGGTAAAAGAAAAGCCGGCGGCGTTGATGGTTCTTTAGAAGCGACCGTTGCGGTTAATCATGTGTCTACGACTGGCGATATCAAAAAAGTCGGGCGCGTCATCATTGGGCAAATTCATGCCATCAAAGATGAGCCAATTCGTTTGTATTATCGTAAATTACCAGGTAACACTAAAGGCTCCGTATATTTTGCTCATGAAATTAATGGCGGCGATGACATCTGGACTAATCTAATCGGCTCTCGCTCCCATACATTAAGCGATCCTGAGGATGGTATTGCGCTTGGAGAGCTATTTAGCTACAAGATCTCCGTTGAAAAAGACTTACTCGTGGTGACATTGATCCGCCAAGGTAAGCCTAACATAACTAAAACATTAGATATGTCTGAAAGCGGCTACCACTTATCTAATCAGTACATGTACTTTAAGCTAGGAGTATATAACCAAAACAATACCGGTGATGATAGCGATTTCGTTCAAGCGACATTTTATCACTTTGATAATACCCATTAACCCCCAAATTCACACGAGATACATAGACATGACAATACTTATCAAACCATTAGTCATTTTATCTGTTTGTGCAGGTTTATCAGCGTGTGGAAGTGGTGGCGAAAGCAAGGCACCCAATTCAGCGACAACCGTGACCACTCAGAGTGCTCCTGCTGATACCACCGCACCGGTTATTGAGATTGCAGGAGGAGTCACCTCTATCACGATTAATCAAGGTGATAGTTTTAGCAATCCCGTTGCCACAGCCACTGATGATGTTGACGGCATTATCAGTGTATCGGTCTCAGGATTGGTAGGTAGTGATGTCGGTAATTACACTTTAACGTATAGTGCGCGGGATAATGCGGGCAATGCGGTAAGTCGTGATGTGGTAGTGACGGTTATCGAAGTCGCTACTACTCAAACTAATCCAACTGTTCCTCCTGTGACAGCCGCACCCAGTGAATTAGGTATCGAACTGGATGATTGGTATCTCAGTATCCCAAGTGATTTAGATGGGAATGGCAAGTCTGACTCGATCAAAGAAACTGAACTCGTTGCAGGCTATAGTCATCCAGAGTATTTTTACACCTCAGCAGATGGTGGCATCGTTATGCGGTCGCCGTCACGTGGCTTTAAAACGTCAACCAATACTAGTTATGTGCGTGTGGAATTACGTGAAATGCTCCGCCGCGGCAACACTAATATCGGTAGCACCCAAGGCGTCAACGCCAACAACTGGGTATTTGGCCACGCACCGACTTCCGCGCAAGCCAATGCGGGTGGTATTAACGGCGAATTAAATGTGACGTTAGCTGTTAATGAAGTCACAACTAATGGTGAAAATTATCAAATAGGCCGTGTCATCATTGGCCAGATCCATGCCAACGATGATGAGCCGATCCGCTTGTACTATCGCAAGTTACCGAATAACAGTAAAGGGGCGATCTATTTTGCCCATGAGCCGCGCACTGGTAGTGAAGTTTACGTAGAAATGATTGGTAGTCGCGACAACACGACCAGTAACCCTGCTGATGGCATTGCTCTAAACGAAAAATTTTCTTATACCATCAATGCTTCTGATGCATTGCTTACCGTCACGATTGCCCGCGAAGGTAAAGATGATGTGGTCGCAACGTACAATATGACGGGCAGTCAATATGAAGATCCCGATCAGTATATGTACTTTAAGGTCGGGGTGTATCACCTTAACAATACAAGTGATCCAAGTAGTGACACTGGTCAATTTGCGCAGGCGACGTTTTATGAGATCCGCAATAGCCATGATGGTTATGTATTTAGTGAGTAAAGGATAAATCAACCTACCGATTTTTCCACTAACCGTCCCCGCACCACATACCTTAGCGGGGTCGCGGAGCTTAGTGCATCAAATGGATAGCAAGTAATCAGCGTGATGACTTGCTTATCATTCACATCCAGTACTGATAAGTATTTTTCATCCACAATAACCATCTCATCAACCACAAAGTTCACCGACTCTTTGCCGGTATCTAGGCTGATCGAATCGCCATATTCAATATCTTGCAACAGCGCAAAGTGCGTATCTCGATGCGCAGCAATTGAGATATTAAATGCCTGAGCCTTATCAGCATTATCTGCATTGCCATAATCAATATCATCGAGATCGGCATTCAACAACACCGGACCAAATGCTAGATTACGATTACTTGCCCCAGCTAACACATACAATGGCTGTGCTTGATTAATGCTGAGCTTAGCGACAGGGTAGGTATCAGCCCAATCCCAAGGACGAACAGGCATTCCAGAGATAATACTTTGCTGCCACGCATCGGATATCAAGTATTGTGCGAGTTGCGCTTTGGCATAAATATATCCTGCTTGTCCCCAACAAACCGTTATTATAATGAGTAACCCTGCAGTCAGCCAATACGTCTTAAGCTTGAGCGTTGTCATTTTATTTGCGTCCTTTTAATGGAACACCATTCATTGCAAAATGAGCCACTAATCCTAAGACGCCAATCCAACCCAATACCCATAACAACCCCATCGGCGTTGCCGTTTGCGGTAACTGACCTTGTAACTGACGCCTAGCTTGGTGTTGACGGCTTAAATGAGCAGCCTTAGCATTCGCCACATCCACTGCTTTTGATTGGGTGTCAATAGGTTTGGTTGCCGTCACATCAACTGCGACTAAAGCGGTGTACTTACTGACAATTTTTGCAGCTAGTGCAGTTTCGGTGATTTGGTTTTGCATCATAGACGCGAGATTTTCTGGCAAATACTCGGTATTGGTAAACGGCCAAGTGGTGATCTCTTTGATTTTGGCCCGCGCCCAGAGCTTATTTAATCCTTTAGCGTGATAATTGGGGTCAGATCCAAATAAACTGAAAGTATTTGGATCTGACCCTATTAAATTAACTGTTAACGGCAACTGAATGCTTTTCGCCTCTCCTGCCACGAGCATTTGCCCCGTGACCAGTAACTCCTCAAGATCGGAAGACATTGTATCCAGATACCCTGCATAGCGATAACTCAACACGATGGGCTCACCGAGATAGATATCAGGTAGCACTTTGGGATAGACCTCAATTGATTTGAGTGCTTCCAACTTAGATTCATCTCGCAAGGTAAGTTGTAAATTCGTCAACGCTGGATGATTGAGTTTGTCAAACAACCGCGTCATTGTGCTTTGCACGTCATCCACATTATCAATATAGGTAAATGTCCCCTTGCCTATCATAGCCGCGTATTCCATAAAAAATGCATTAGGTGCAGCACCAATCCCAACCGTAAACAATCGACGTTGGCCAATCGAACCTGCAATTTGTTCAATTAACGCCGCTTCATTATCAATACTGCCATCAGTAATAAATATCACTTGGGTTAATTGTTCATCGGGCCCTGTCAGTGTTGTTAACGATAACTGCAATGCATCCGCAATATTAGTACCACCATCCGAGTCTACATTTGCCAAAAACGTCTGCGCTTCTTGCAGATGTTCCCAATTTGCAATCTTAGCCCCTTTCCATAACGCTCGCGCATCACTATCAAAATCCACAATATTAAACGAATCAACTTCATTTAACTGAGTCAAGCCAACTCTTATAGCTTGGACAGCCTGCGTTAACGCCGTACCATGCATAGAGCCTGAAGAATCCAGTACGAAAATAGTATGTTTCGGTTGCAACTCAGGTATCGTTTGTGGCGGTACAATATGCACTAATCCATAGACGGCATCCCCCACTTGCTGCTGATAATGTGCCACCACCGGCTCATTATCTTGTGCGCTGCGCCACTTGATCACCAGATCTTTATTAGCAATCGTATCCTGACTCAACATCACTTCATACACGCCCGGTTCTATCGCTTGGCTTTCTATTGCATGAGTGGTTGAGTGGATCTGTGTCGAGTTTGATTGTGTATCTAAGCGCAACACAAAATCAACCTCATGTTGCTTCATATCCGAGGTATCAATTGCATCAACCCCTGCGATTTTGCCTGCTGTATCACTCACACTTTCAGCCGTCACGGCATAGCGCTGTGAGAGCGTCATTGGAAAACGTACCGAATATTCCCCATCCGCATATTGCGCGGTATTTTGATAGGTAATACTGATCTCAATTCGTTCATTCGGCCCGATATTGGCAATCTGATTAGTGAATAAATTAGGGCGTTTTTGTAAGACCAAACTGGCTTTTTTACCGGCTTGTTTAGCTTGATTAAACGTTTTAATGGCTTGTTCTTTAATTTGGATCTGACCCTCAATATGGCGAGAGCCAATAGTCATTAATAATTCATCCACCGCTGCGCCCACGGGAACTGGAAACACATACGTTGCATCAACCCATTCACTACTTGGGTTAACAAAAGTCTGGGTCACCCGAGTACGCTCAACCACTCCGCTCACCTGCATATCCACACTGGTATTGATCACCGGACTTGGCACATACGATTTAGCCATATCCGCCTGCACATGGTCAAAAAACAATGTACCCTCTTCAACCTGAAAAATATTCGTCACCACATTCGGTGCATGGTTAATCAGTCCATTACTGCCTTGAACATTGATGTTGATCTGCGGTGGGTTTCTCGCCGACATACTCGCTGTAGCACCTAAAACGACACCAGAAGGAACGCTATGTAGATCCTGTTGCTCGGTAAGTCGGCTCGACGCAAACATACTCGCCCCGCCAATAATCGCAATCCCTATTACAATGATTTTTAACATGATTGTTACTCCTTGTATGCTATTGGTTCATATAGGCTCATCTAACCTGTAAAAAGGCAGCCATTAATTGGCTGCTGTCATTGTGGTTATTGGCGAGATATGTAAGGTTACACGGCGATCAAAAAACAAGGTTTCATCCCACTTACTCGTTTGTTGAGCTTGGCTTTCTCCAAGTGAAAACGTCATGATTTGCTGCAGCGGCACTTGTGCGTTGAGCAAGTAGTCTTTGACTGCCTCTGTGCGCGCAGCCGACAGTAATAGATTATCTTCACTAGTACCGCGTAAATCGGCAAAACCAGTCACACTAACCTGCAGTTTTTGGTTGTCTTTGAGTACATTAGCCAACAAATCAAGTTGCTCAAAATAGCTAGGCGCAATGTCTGTCATGCCAGAGATAAACTGAATGTGGCTTTTCATTTCAGGAAAATCCGGCACTATTGTGGTGGTATAACTGACCGGCTGAATCGGTTGATACTGTTGCTGTTGCGCTGATACTAACGCCACTAATTCCTCATCCTTCGCACTCAAAGCATGACGAGCAACAACTAGGTCATGTTGTAAGCTTTCAATATGATTGTCATCGTTATGCTCTTCGACCATTAATACGCCCAGCGTAGCCCCAATGATGGCACCCACCGGCCCGCCTAATGCAGCACCGGCTAACAATCCGCCACCAAAGCCATAAGCACTATGAGTCGATTCGGCATTAATGTGATTGTTAGATGTTGATTGTGCAGCAGCTACGTTTTTCTCTGTGCGTTCGGCTGTTGACGTTTGTGCCGCAGAGCAGGTTGCAACAACGCATAATGCTGCGCCAGTAATAAAATGTGAATATGACATGAGGTAATCCTTTTGAGTTTAAATGTTTTGTCTTGGTGACAGAAACATTTAAACAAACCTATTAGGCTTTTTTTGGCTGGAAAAATGGCAATGTGGCGATCAATTGTGGCGAAAAAATGGAAATGTGCTCCGTTCGCACTTCCAGACTTTTCATCATGCTAAAAATGGGTATAGTGAAGAGGTTGTTTAATTAACTGAGCTACCATTCTTGAAACACATTGCATTAGTAGAAGACGATCCGTCGTTACGCGAAAATTATATCGCCGCGCTTAATCAGCATGGCTATCATGTCAATGCGTATGCCTCGCGTGCAGATGCTCAACGTGCTTTTGCTATGCAATTACCGGATTTGGCCATCATTGATATAGGCTTAGGCGAAGAAATGGATGGCGGATTTGTGTTGTGCCAGCAGCTGCGTAACTTATCGCAAACCTTACCAATTATCTTTTTTACTGCTCGAGATAATGATGTGGATACGATTAGTGGTCTGCGTTTAGGCGCGGATGATTACCTGACCAAAGACATTAGTTTGCTGCATTTATTAGCGCGTATCGGAGCGTTATTTAGGCGTACTGAGGCATTACAAGCGACGCCAAAAACCGATGACAGTATTACCATTGGGGATTTATTTATTGATGCATTGCGCATGAAATTAACTTGGCAGGGCCAACCTATTGAGCTAACGGTGACTGAGTTTTGGATGCTGCATGCGATTGTCAAACATCAAGGGCACGTCAAATCACGACAGCAGCTCATGGATGAATCACAAATGGTCGTGGACGACACCACTATCACATCTCATATCAAACGTATTCGCAAAAAATTTATGAGTATAGATACCCAGTTTGACTATATCGAAACCGTCTACGGGATGGGTTACCGTTGGAAACAGCACTAAGATGAAATCGATTTTTAGACTCGGGATCCGTGCAAAACTTCTCTTTTTTTCAGCATTTTTGTTGTGTATTCCTTATTTGGGCTATCAATACGTGTGGGAGCTTGAAACCTATCTGCGTATCGGCCAAGAACAAACAATGGTGGGCACAGCCAGAGCCGTAGCAACCGCACTGCATGAACGTCCGGTGATTTTTACCGAGCAATCAGCCTTGGTCAACACCGTCAAACCCGGCACCGATTTGTATGCTCACCCCATCAAATATCCTATCCAACTTGATGGTCAACTCGCAGATTGGCGCGAATATAAAGGCTCGATGATCCACTACGGGCAAGATAATATTATCGAACAAACCCAAAGCTATAGTAGCGACGATTTATCTTTTACCCATATGGTCGGGCAGTTTGGTCGGTATCTGTATGTGATGTTTGATGTGGTGGATAACGCCGTCGTGTATCGAAATAAAAATGCATTGAGAGTCGACCGCAATGATTTTTTACAAATTGCGATGATCAATGAAACCGGTCAATTTGAGCGTTATTTAGTTGCTCCGTATCAATCAGGTTGGGTCAACGCGTACCTGTTAGAAAACACCGAAAACGCGTTTGTTCCTCTCAAACTAGAAACTCGAATTCAAGGACAATGGGCGCAGACACCACAAGGTTATCGGATTGAGCTACGCATACCGTTAAAGATGCTAGCCAGTAATATTGCCTTTGCGATCACCGATGTGGATGACAATACCACTCGTGCTAAAGAGCGTACAATCGGCACCGCCAATCCGACTCAATCTGATGCGCTCGGTACGGTACTGATCCCTTCCCCCGAAATCGAACAAATAGTCCAAGGCTTAGAGTATGCTAATGCCCGTGTATGGGTCGTAGACAAACACAAACGAGTGTTAGCTCGAGCTGGGGATATTCAAAACGCCTCGGGGTTAAATGTGTCTGAACCCTATGAGGAAACACCTTCGTTATGGACCTACATCGAATCAAATTGGTTATTTCCTCTATACTATATGGTGTTAAATGAGCCGCCAAAAGTCTTTATTGATGAGTTAGCAGACGCCTATGAACTTGCCGGACAAGATATTGAAATGGCGTTAAGTGGCGAGCCTGATACGTTGTGGCGTTTAAGCTCCGACAAACAAGCCGTCATTTTATCTGCGGCACATCCTATTTTTGTCGCCGGAGAAGTCATGGGTGCGGTTGTCGTTGAGCAAACAACCAATGGTATTCGTACCTTGCGTAACAAAGCGCTAGAGCAACAATTTCATTTCTTTTTGAGTGTATTGTTGCTTGGTACATTGGCGTTGTTTTTGTTTGCGACACGCATTTCATCGCGGATCCGACGCTTACGCAATGACACCGAACTGGCGATTGATCCGCAAGGCAAAATCATCGGTATGATCCCCACTCAAGATGCCAGTGATGAGATTGGCGATCTCGGGCGTAGCTTTGCCCAAGTGCTCGAACGACTTGCTCAGTACAATCATTATCTTGAAAATATGGCCGCACGCTTATCCCATGAGCTACGCACACCTGTGGCCATTGTGAATTCTTCATTAGAAAATCTAGCGCTAAATAATGCTGCGCAGCACAACCCACAAAACGATGTGTTTATTCAACGCGCGCAAGATGGGATCAAGCGTTTGAGCTTAATCTTACAAAACATGAGTGAGGCTACGCGTCTTGAGCATACCTTAAAAAGCAATGAACGAGAGTCGTTTGATGTGATTGCATTGTGTGACAATATGATTGGCAATAGCCAAATGACAGCGACCCAGCACAACTTTCATTTAGATAACACGTTAGCACCTGACAGTCAGATAACACTCAATGGCGCACCTGAATTATTTGCGCAAATGCTTGATAAGGTATTAGCCAATGCGATTGATTTTGCACAGCCCGATTCTCAAATCACCCTACATTTAGCGCAACAAGATGACCAATTAATTATTGCTATCAGCAACATAGGCCCCACGTTACCCCAAGATATGCAAGACCAGTTGCTAGAATCAATGGTGTCAATTCGTGCCACTGACGATCCACAACAAGTGCATTTAGGATTGGGTCTGTATATTGCAAATATGCTTGCGATGTACCATAACGGTAAAATGCAGATTGATAACTCACCAGATGGTCAAGGTGTGACGGTCAGATTTGTGTTTAAAATATAAATTGAGAAAGAGGTGTGACAAGTTAGCAAGATAGGTATACAGACAGGTGGGTGACAAGTTAGCCGGATAGGTATAGCGGCAGGTGGTTAGCAAGGCGCTATTGAAAAACTTGCCCCACCGCAGCCGTGAGTACCATCGCCAACGCTCCCCAAAAGGTGACGCGCAGAGCACCAACCATAATCGACGCACCTCCCGCTCGAGCGGCAATACTACCTAAAATAGCAAGAAACCCTAGCGACGCAAGCCCTACAGATGGTATCAATCCATCTCCAGCGATCAGCCAAGCTAAGAGTAGTGGTAGAGAAGCACCAATGGCAAAGGTCGCCGCACTGGCAAGCGCAGCTTGAACAGGATTGGCGTTACCGTTTTCACTGATCCCAATATCATCACGCGCATGTGCGCCTAACGCGTCAAACTCCATCAGTTGCTCTGCTACTTCACGCGCAGTGGTGGAACAAACCCCACGAGATTCATAGATATGGGCCAGTTCGATGATTTCTAGATCGTATTGCTTATCCAAAGAATGTTGCTCTAAGCGCAAATCGGCTTTTTCAGTATCAGCTTGAGAGCTAACCGAGACGTATTCGCCGGCGGCCATCGACATCGCCCCAGCCACTAAACCGGCAACAGCCGCAAGCATGATCTCCGCATGCGTCACGCCAGCAGCAGCGACACCAATAATTAAACTTGCTGTCGATACAATACCGTCATTCGCACCTAAAACGGCAGCCCGCAACCAACCAACACGATGAGATTTATGTGGTTTGTGCAGGCGCATTAGTCGGTTTACACTCGACCTGTCGCGCGTAACATCCACGCCGTTTTTTCATGTACACGCATACGATCTGATACTAATGCTGATGTGGATTCATCATCTGCGTTTTGTGCTAATAGTAATACCTGACGCGCAGTTTTAATGACTTGCTCATGACCTTTGGTCAGTAACTCCACCATCTGTGATGACGAAGGTACACCATCAACCTCAGCAATAGAGCTCAGTTGCGAAAAGGCTTTGTATGTTCCAGGAGCTGCAACATCTAAGGTACGAATGCGTTCAGCGATATCATCTACCGCAATCGCCAGTTCCGTATAGTGCTCTTCAAACATTAAGTGTAATTCACGGAAATGAATACCCGTGACATTCCAATGAAAATTATGAGTTTGTAGGTACAAGGTGTATGAGTCTGCGAGTAAGTGTTTTAACCCTTCAGCAATCGCTAAACGATCTTCTTTATTAATACCAATATCAATCTCGGCCATAGTATTTCCTTATTTTAATAATAAAACTGATTGTTTAATATAATCGGCAATATTGGTTTCAGCAATGTTTTTTGTTTTGGTAAAACGGATACAGCCTTTCCCCACATTTAATCCCGCTAACATTTGGCCATCAGGATCGATTTTACTAATATCATCACAATATAAGCTGACATAATTTTTTTGGGCATTGAGGTGAAATAATGGTGCAGAATGTAGTTGAAAAGCCAACATGTTATAGCTTATTGATTCAGTTATATCAGGATCTTGAGCCAAGATTAACGCGCGGATTTGCTGTAATTTTTCTTTACGCCAATCCGCTTCTAAGCACTCTATAAATTCGGCAGGAGTGTTGTCCGCATGCTGCATAGTGTTATTGGACATGCTTCACTCCTTGATTGTTAATAGGTATTAGCAACCATGATTAATAATATACTTTTTAATGCGTACATTATTTTTCGATACAGCAGCTGCTTCTTATAATTTTAGTCAAAAACAGCATGAACGCCAGTAATAAAAAATATATGCTGATAGCACCGCCACTATAACCCTCGCGGTATTCCACTTTTGCAATTTTTTCTTCTTTGACTCGTGTCTTGAAACGAGCCAGTTCGGCATCTAAGTTAGTCGTCATATCGGTAACGGCAAGACCAAATCCTTCACGAGATTTTTTATCTAATGTGCTATCAATACCCACTGCAGTAGTGCGTTTTGACAATTTATTGATACCTGGGGCTCTGAATAGCATTTTACGACTTTTCACATCAAACACGGCGGTATCGACAAAGGTTTGGATCGAGTTTTCATTGCCAGGAATGACATACATACCCACAATCGTCCAATACAGCAATGCGGCGTTATTTTCCAAAGACTGCGTCACTTGGTCATACGAGACTAACGCCATGACATCTACGTCATATAAACGCGAGACTTGTTCCAAATCAGCAAACCCTGCGCCCCCTTTAAGATATGCATTAGGGATAACCTCAATACGGTTTATATAATCATACTTTAAAAAGGCGGCTTTGATTGTTTCGAGTAATTCAATTTGATCATTGTTGTTGATCCCCTCATCACGCCAATGTTTGGATGGCACAAATGCAATTCCTACATTTACGGGTAAAGATAACACGGGGAGCTCTGCACTATGCTCTTTGCGAGTTTCCTCGTCAGGATACAAGTATTCCATCAAACTGCTCGACTGTGACTGCTTTCCAGTATTGTGACTTACCATCGCACTGCATGATACTAGTCCAATGAAGCTGATCGCTAGAATTAATTTTTGAAACATCGTGGTATTTCCTTAGATTTATTTGCGCCCGATAATTTGCACTACAGCACTATCGCCCACATGATATTGACCTTCACTGATGTGCCTGTCAAGGGCGTCGGCATGCAGCATGGTTAAACCGCTAAGTTCTGTTGATAACTCATCTAAGCACATAAATAATTCTGTAGCTCCAGCGGGTGGGCCACCGATCCCTGACATTTTAATATGACGTAATGTATACGCTTCTAAAATAAAGACACCGTTATCGGATAAAGAGGCGACGACTTTTTTGTGGAGAGCCTTACGTAAGGAAGCGGGAACATGAGCAAAAATCGAAACAATGCCATCCCAAGCTTGTATGCCAAAATCAAAGTCAGCTAAATCGGCAACAATAGTAGTAATGCTAACGCCATTTTGTTTAGCTAGCGCTTGAGCCTTTTCCAAACCAACCTTTGATTGGTCAACGGCGGTTACCTGATAACCTTGTTGCGCTAAGAAAACCGCATTGCGCCCTTCCCCTTCAGCCAAACACAATACATGCCCGCCTTGAGGAATATGCGCATAAGCAGATTTGAGGAAGTCATTGGGCGCAGTGCCATAGGCAAAACCGGTTTCACTATAGCGCTGATCCCACATCATTCATTCCTCATCTACGGATTTATTTAGCTGGCTTTACCTGCAGCTGTCGCTTCAGGGATCTCAACCAAATTACCTGTTTTACAGTCATAGACATAACCATAAATAGGGATATCGCTTGGCACCATTGAGTTGTTGCGGATACGCTCAACGTCTTCAATAACGCTTTTACCTTGGTCGCTGATCGTTAACCAATTGATATACTTACCATCAGTCGTTCCGCCACCCACGTTGCTGTCATGCCAACCTGAAGCATCGACACTTGAGGTTTTTAGACTGCCAGCCAATAACTCACCCATAATTTCAGAATTAAATGTTTCCATGCCACAATCTGTGTGATGGATCACAAACCATTCTTTGGTACCTAATAATTTATAAGAAATGACTAATGAGCGGATCGCATCGTCACTCGCTCGGCCACCCGCATTGCGGATAACATGAGCGTCACCTTCAGATAAACCCGCATATTTAGCTGGGTCTAGGCGTGCATCCATACAAGTAAGAATGGCAAATTGACGTGCTGGAGGCATAGGTAAATCACCTTTAGCACCAAAATCAGCGACATATTCTGCATTTGCTGCAACGACTTCTTGAACTATTTTACTCATTACGATTCCTTATTTAACTTCTATATAAATATTTAATTGGTATATTAGCCAAGAGGCTTGGCTGTTGGCAACTTATTAATACAGTGTATTGATTTTTTAGATCATCATTATAGTGCTTGTTAAACGACACGGCGGCGCCATAGCAACAAACCTAGTCCGAATAACGCGGAAAATCCCAAAGCACCACCAGAGCTGCCTCCAGTATTTAATGATGTATCTGGTACTGAGTTTGAAGGTGTACTCGGATTGGCTAATGTGTTTTGCGCCGGATTCAAATCTGGATTGGTGACGACAGCAGCATCAATCACAACAACATCAGTGATGATGACTAAGTTATCATCCGTTGGTTGTTCGGTATTAGTTGAGGCATAATCCCGTAATGGGATCTCAGCAAATGCGCCACCAAAGTTAAAACGAGACATAGCAGCAATAGCATCGACCACCTCCATGCCATCCCCTATGACTTGACCAAGCACTGTAAAACCACCATTTTGCGCATCTAAGTTAGCCGAATTATCTGATAAATTGATAAAAAACTGAGAGGTTGCGCTGTCAGGATTACCAGCTAATTTAGCCATTGCGACCGTACCGCGTAAGTTAGATAGTACAGGTTCATTGGTCACACCCGCGCCAGTAGGAATCGCGTCAGGTGGAAAGGCATTGCCATATTGAAATCCGCCCATCTGTACAATAAACCCAGGGACACTGCGATGCACAACGTTATTACTATATGCACCTGCATTAATGTAGCTTAATAAGTTTTCCACATTTTGTGGGGTGGTTTCATCAAATAAATTAATTTGAAAATCACCCGCTACGGTTCTAACTTCAACGACTGTCGCATGAGTCGGCAGTGCCAGCACAAGTGATACGCAGAGGAATAAGAGCTCACTCAATGCAGGAAGCTTTAATGCTGGTAGCTTTTTTAATAATTGAATTGTCATGGTTGATCCTTGATCATAGGTTTTTTTATTAGTTATATTTATAAACATCTGAACGATGCCCAACTTTGATAACATGTATTACCAATTGGTCATTTCGAATTATATATATGATTCTATACAGACCATGTCTGATGCGATAAACATCTCTGCCAGTCAGTATAATACTGCCTTCGATATAAGGGTTTTCTCTAAGGGTATTAATTTTTTCTAAAATTTTAGATACATCTTTTTTGGGTATCGAACGAAAATCCTTAGTGACTGATTTCTTAAACGAAAGGCTATATTTTACCATTTTCAGCCAAATCATTGATTAACGCTTCGTAACTGATTTCAGGCTCGCTAATACGATTTTGAGCTGCGGCAATATCTTCTTGATCCTCGCGCATTAATAGGCGAACAGCTTCATCGACTAACTCAGAAATAGATATATTAGATGACGCCGCTTTCATTTTTAATGCTTGATGAATAGTTGGCTCAAAATACACAGTAGAGCGTTTTGACAAATGACTCATAACATTCTCCCAATTAAAACGTTATAACACTATAGCGTCACAACGTTATAATGTCACGAACCTAACTTTTCTAGCGTATCCATTGCTGCCGCCTCAGCGACGCGAATGCCATCAATTCCCGCAGACCAAATACCACCTGCATAGCCGGCACCTTCACCCGCCGGGTAAAGGCCTTTGACATTAACACTTTGATAATCAGCGTTGCGTTTGATGCTAATTGGAGAAGAAGTTCGCGTTTCTACGCCAGTTAATAAGCCGTCTTTTTTAGCAAATCCTTTGATTTGTTTATTAAACGCAGGGATCGCTTCACGAATTGCATGGGTAACGTAATCGGGTACGACAGTACTCAAATCGGTTAAGGTGATACCCGGCGTATAAGAAGGTTTGACTCCGCCAAGTTCTCCGCTAGGTGTGCCTTGCATAAAATCGCCAATCAATTGCGCAGGGGCACAGTAATTTTCTCCGCCAACTTTATAGGCAAGCTCTTCCAAACCGCGTTGCAAAGCAATACCAGCTAATGGATGACCTGGAAAATCTTTTTCTGGGGTGATACCTACAACAATGGCGCTATTGGCATTGCGTTCATGCCGAGAATATTGACTCATGCCGTTGGTTACGACGCGGCCAGGCTCAGATGCCGCTGCCACCACTGTTCCACCTGGGCACATACAAAAACTGTATACGGTACGGCCATTTTTACAATGATGAACGAGCTTATAATCCGCCGCCCCCAAAATAGGATTTCCGGCGTTATCACCAAAACGGCAACTGTCGATCATGCTTTGTTCGTGTTCGATGCGAAAGCCAACTGAAAATGGTTTGGCTTCGATGTAGACGCCTTGTTCATATAATGCTTCAAACGTATCGCGCGCGCTGTGGCCAACAGCCAAAATCACATGCTTGGCAGCTAAATAGCTACCATCAGACAGATGCAGACCTTTCAGCTGATAAATGGGGTCAGAGCCACTTTTATTCTGCGAATAAATTGGCTCTGACCCCAATTTATCTAAATCCAGTTTATCCACGCGCGTACTGAAGCGAATTTCTCCGCCTAGCTCGATAATTTCTTTACGCATTTTTTCCACCATATTAACCAACTTAAAGGTACCAATATGGGGTTTGCTAACATACATGATTTCTTCTGGTGCGCCCGCTTTGACAAACTCGTGTAGCACCTTACGGCCATAATGCTTGCGATCTTTGACCTGACTGTATAGCTTGCCATCAGAAAACGTCCCCGCACCACCTTCACCAAATTGCACATTTGATTCAGGGTTAAGCGGCTGTTTACGCCAAAATCCAAAGGTGTCTTTGGTGCGTTCGCGTACTTCTTTGCCACGTTCTAGCACGATAGGTTTAAACCCCATTTGTGCCAAAATCAACGCAGCAAACAAACCACAAGGCCCTAAGCCTACAACTACTGGGCGCTCACTTAGATCTTCAGGCGCATGCCCAACAAATTTATAGGTCATATCTGGCGTGGCACGCACGTGTTGGTCTTGAGCAAACTTCACCAACAACACTTCAGGCTCAGTTACATCGACATCTAAGGTGTAGATGAGCTGAATATTTTTGTTATTGCGCGCGTCATAACCTCGCTTAAACATTTCAAATGAGATCAGTTGGCTTTTGGGAATATCGAGTTTGCTTAATATCGCTAGCTCAAGGGCCTGTTCATCGTGATCGAGGGGAAGTTTAATATCGGTTAAACGCAACATAATAGAGGTACTCTTGGCAATGCCGGACAGCCTTTCTGTCAGGGCGATGCTATTTTAAAGCAGAAGCTTGAGTTTTGATACTGCTACTTTATAATTGCGCATTCGTAATTTCCAAGAGCCCGAGTCCGCTATGACCTTTGTAGTCACCGACAACTGTATCAAATGTAAATACACCGATTGTGTTGCCGTGTGTCCGGTCGATGCGTTTTTTGAAGGGCCTAATTTTTTGGTAATTGATCCGGAGATCTGTATAGATTGTGAGTTATGTGTGCCTGAATGTCCGGCAGATGCGATTTATCAAGATATAAAACTACCTGATGATCAGAAAGATTTTTTACCGTTAAACGCAGAATTAGCGCAACAATGGCCCAGCATCACGGAAATTAAACCCGCACCAAGCGATGCAGACAAGTGGAATGGTGTCGAAAACAAAATCCCACTGTTAATCATAGAGTGATCTTAGGCGTTAACTTTCTAGCCTCTTTATAACAAGGCTTATTAAGACGAGGCTAGCCTTTAAATCCTTTACCCACCACATACACTTCACGCGAACGCGCTCGCGATGCTGCAGGTTTACGAATAATGACTTTGTTGAATGACTTGCGCACATCCTTAACGTATTCCTCATAACCTACACCTTGGAATACCTTGGCACAAAAACACCCGCCAGGTTTTAAGACATTACGAGCCATATCCAGTGCCAGTTCAACTAAGTAAATAGACGAATACTGATCCGTCGTGTTTACCCCACTTAAATTAGGCGCCATATCGGAAACAACGGTATCGACCCTGTCATCACCCAGCAGATTTAAAATCGCGTCATATATGCGCTCGTCAGTGAAATCACCTTGAATAAATGAGACACCGACAATGCCGTCCATCGGTAAAATATCCGATGCGATCACGCGGCCTTTATCACCGACAACAGGCGCAATAACTTGCGACCAACCACCCGGCGCAGAGCCAAGATCCATCACAATGTTACCACTTTGATAGAGCTTATCTTTGTCGTTGATCTCGATTAATTTATAACTCGCACGCGAGCGATAGCCATCCACTTGGGCTTTTTTGACATACGGATCGTTGAGGTGCTCTTCCATCCATTTTTTACCGGGTTTAGGCTTGGCCATAATTAATCATGCTATAGGTTTCGTTAAAACAACACATATTGTAAACTTACCCACTGGATTTGCAAATACAGTCTTTGGATTGTTCGCCAATATGTTATTAATCAACGGGTACTGACGGGAAATGGGTATGAAATTTGATAATGTGAAAAAGTTACATCAAAAAAAATATCGTACAGAGTTCGGTCACTATCTGTTAGAAGGCGAACATTTAGTCTTGGAACTACAAAAAGCCGCCCACGCTCAGACCTATCTAAAAACGAGTATATTGTTTGTCACACCAGACTATGCAGGTTGGGCGCAGCAGCATGTGCTGGATTTTACCTGTAACACAATTACTAGCAAACAAATGGCGCAACTGAGCGACACCAAAACCCCTCCGGGGATCATTGCATGTGTGCCATTCGCTCCGTCATTAGGTGCATCGTTAGCACCATCGTTAGCTCAAGCTGCAAAAACTTCACAGAAAAGTGAAATAAGCGAGCGTTGCATCTATCTGCACGAAGTCCAAGATCCCGGTAATCTTGGCACTATCATTCGTACCCTTGCATGGTTTGGTAATTTTCGCTTATTACTCAGCCCTAACTGTGTCGACCCATACAACCCTAAAGTGGTGCGCTCGAGCATGGGAGCGATGTTTCATGTGGCGATTGAGCAAGATGTGACTTTGACACAGTTAACCGAAAGATTTGCTCATTTTGCGTATTTAGATATGCAAGGTGAGAATATCCGCTCACCGAAATTTGCTGAATACGAGTGTTATTTGTTTGGCAATGAAGCGAGAGGTGTGCCGCGAGACGCCTTATCTGCTTGCAATGCAGATGCGTTTACCATTTCAGGAAGCGGCGCAATTGACTCATTGAATTTGGCGAGTGCGGTGAATATGTCGGTGTATCAACTGTCGAATTAACCAATTACTTACCCACACTCCCCAAGTACCGAACATAACGCTTCGTCAACCGCCCTTTACGGCGCTGGTCACACAGCAAACTCCACCAACCTGACAATGATGCTAGTGGTTTTTTACCTTGACCTATACGCTGAAGGTTACGCTTGATCATCGCCATCGTTGCTAATGCTTGCAAAGTCTTATTACGCCAAGAAATAGCAGGATATGGCGCAATAAAATCAGGCTCTGTTAGCCATCGTTTTGGCAAGTCAGGGGTCATCGCTAAGGCCGTCGCTAAACCCACCAGTTCAACACCGTTATTCAATACTTGTTCGGCCACTGGTAAGCGTCGAATACCACCCGTCGTCATAATCGGGATTGAAGTTTGCGCTGCAATCATATTGGCAAACTCTAAAAAATACGCCTCTCGTGCTAATGTCCTGCCGTCGGCGGTCATACCTTGCATCGCCGGCGCTTCATAACTTCCTCCGGAGAGCTCAACCATATCAATACCCGATGATTCGAGCACTTTGACCACGGCTAATGCATCATCCTCGGCAAATCCTCCGCGCTGAAAATCCGCAGAGTTTAGCTTTACGCCCACCCCAAAATCAGCTCTAGTGCGACGTTTCACTTCCGTCACAATCGCCAGCAACAAACGCGCACGGTTGGCAATATTGCCACCCCATTGATCCGACCGTTGATTAACTAATGGTGATAAAAACTGAGCTAACAAATACCCATGTGCAGCATGAATTTCAACCCCATCAAAGCCCGCAGCTTGAGCTTGTTCAGCAGTATCACCAAAACGCGTAATCACATCTTCGATTTCGATTTCCGTCATTGCACTCGGCTGACCGAACAGCTTGGATAATTTCCCCATGTTTAACGCCACAGCAGAAGGGGCCAATACCTTACCTTGCATATTGGCATATACCTGACGACCAGGATGGTTGATTTGCATCCACACTTTACAATCGTCTTGCTTCGCCGCTGCTGCCCACTCCTCAAAACGCGTTAACGGAGTGTCTTTTTCTAGTGCAACACCACCAGGTCCTGTCATAGCAGCATGATCTACCATGACATTACCGGTTAACAGTAGACCTGCACCACCTTGTGCCCAATTTTCATATAAATGAATCAAACCATCACTAGGTAACAACCCATCATCCGACATATTTTCTTCCATCGACGCTTTGACCAAGCGATTTTTGATGGTGAGGCCTGAAGGAAAAGTAAATTTGGAAAAAGGCGTAGCGACTGACATAATCATCTTATTATTGTTAAGGATATAACACACAATACCATATCAGTCGTCGGCATACATAGCCATACCAAGCTATACATGCATAAGGCTATTATACAATTGTGCTTTACAAGGAAGCTAACCATGCATTTATCCACCTTAATCGCTACCTCCCGACCCGCTTTTTTAGTGCTCACGTTTGCGTGCTTAAGTGTTCCCTTTGCGTTTGTGTATCACGAGCAACAGACAATAAATCCGTTTTTAGGAAGTTTGATCGTGATCGGCGCCTTGTGTGCACATATTGCGGTGAATATGCTGAACGAATACCTTGATTTTACGAGTGGCTTGGATGCAACAACGGATAAAACTCCGTTTAGCGGAGGTAGCGGAGGATTAGTAACGCAACCTCAAGCCAAACACTCCGTCTTGATCGGCGCCATTATCGCATTGATTGTCTGCTGTAGTATTGGCTTTTACATCAGCTTGATCGTAGGCATTCCAATATTAGTGATTGGTCTATTAGGTATTAGTATTGTGCTGACATACACGCCGATATTAAATCATTTTCCCGTATTATGCCTACTCGCACCTGGCGCTGGGTTTGGCTTATTACTGATTAACGGCAGCTATTTTGTGTTAACTCAAACGTTTAATCCGAACCTACTTTTAGTCAGTTTGATTGTGTTTTTTCAAGTAAATAACTTATTGTTATTAAACCAATTCCCAGACATTGAGGCTGACAAAGCTCATGGAAGACGACATTGGGCTATACATTATGGACGAGCCAGTGCTGCCCGTATTTATACCGGTATGGCATTGTTTAGCGCAGGTATCTTAGCCATCAGCCTAGGGTTAGGCCACATCTCATTATTTAATCTGATTGTATTTATCCCGATTGGTCTATCGCTGCATATTGGCTGGTTTTTGATGCGTATGGCAGCACGTACGCCAACCCAAGCAATTTTACCTAATTTACGTAACAATGTAATTATCACCCTAATCACGCCCTGTTTGATTGCATTGGGGGTGTTGTAAGTATTGCATTGGTTAATTAAATCGTTACACTTCAAGCATCTATGTCCATTTACCCTTTATATTCTTACTATACAAGATAAGGCGCCTGTGAATACACTCCTAAAAGATCTATCGTTGTCAGCCATCGTGGCTGGATTTATTGCTGTGCTTGTTGGCTTTGCCAGTGCGGTAGCGATAGTATTTCAAGCCGCTCAAGCTGCGGGCGCTAACCCTGCACAAGTTGAATCATGGATCTGGTCACTAGGGATCGGCATGGGCGTCACGACTTTTGGTTTGTCTTGGTATTATCGCCGCCCAATTATTATCGTATGGTCTACTCCCGGGGCCGCTTTGTTAGCCTCTAGCTTACAAGGAACGGGATTAGCTGAAACCACCGGCACATTTTTATTTGTTGGCTTGATGATCATCTTGTTGGGCGTCACAGGTTGGTTTAATCGTTTTTCCAAACTCATCCCCATGCCCATTGCCGCTGCGATGCTAGCGGGGATATTATTGCAATTTGGGATTGGAATATTCAGCGCAGTTGAAACCGATCCACTACTCATTATTAGCATGTTACTGACTTATTTAGCGATGAAATGGCTAATGCCACGCTATGCCATTGTCATGGTCTTGATTGTCGGTACAATTTTTTGTTTAAGTAACGGCAGCTTATCATTAAGCGCAATTGATTTGGGGTTTGCCTCGCCAGAATGGGTCACGCCTAGCTTTTCATTAGCATCAATTATTGGCATTGGTATTCCGTTATTTATTGTTACTATGGCATCACAAAACTTGCCAGGAGTCGCGATTTTACAAAGCAGTGGCTACAGCCACCAACCGGTATCTCCTATTATCACGACCACAGGTGTGTGCACAATGGCGCTTGCCCCTTTTGGCGGATTTACGTTTAACTTGGCGGCAATTACAGCAGCGATCTGTACCAGTGACGAAGCGCATCATGATCCTGATAAACGTTATATTGCCGGGCTATCTGCAGGTGTATTTAATATCATTGCAGGCGTATTTGGTGCCGCTGTGGTGAGTTTATTCGCCGCATTTCCTGTGACTATGGTGGCGGGTTTGGCAGGGCTTGCTTTGTTGTCAACTATCGCTGCTAGCTTACACAATGCACTTGCTACGGCGTCCTATCGCGATGCAGCATTAATGACCTTTTTGGTGACGGCATCAGGCGTCAATATGTTCCATATTTCGTCGGCGTTTTGGGGTGTTGTAGTGGGCATGTTGGTTATCCTCTCAACACGACGAACTGACGCTTAATACCCAGCTATTGCTTGCCACGCAGTGATGACAACACGCACGCCACCAACACAAAGCTCAGTGACATAAACAGCGCTAGAGATATGGTTTGCATCAGCTGTGCATTAGTTTGCGCCGAAAATGATGCATCCCCTATATAATAATGGATCATCAAGTTGACCAAACTCATGCCAATGAGATTACCTATAGTGCGGGCTAGGTTCATTGAAGCTGAGGCGACACCGACTTCTTGGGTTTTTACCGCGCCCATAATGGCACTGTTGTTAGGCGTAGAAAACAACCCAAAGCCAATACCTATCAAAGCTAATGCTGCTCCGATATGCATCGCACTGGTCGCTAAATCAATTTGTACCAAACTGATAAACCCTGTAGCGACAATCATGCAGCCAATGGTGGCGACGACACGAGGTTCAAACCGGTCGGCTAATTTACCAGCAAATGGGGCAACAATCGCCATACACAATGCTTGTAACAATAAAATTTGGCCGGTTTGAGCAGGATCAAATCCACGAATAAATTGCAGGTACAAGCTCAACAAAAACACAATCGCAAAGTTACTGCCATACATCAATAATGCCGTTGATAAAGACAAGCTAAACACTCGGGACTCGCTGAACATTTGCACTCGGATCAAGGGCGCATCGATATAGCGTTGATGCATAATAAACCCGCCCAAACTCACCAATGATCCACACAACAGCATCCAGCCCAAAACGGATGGTAACTCACTGAGTCCATATACCAAACCAATCGCAAATAAGATAAAGAGTCCCGCACCGACCCAATCAAATGGCGTGCGTTTGTCATTTTGCCATTCACCATCTAAATAGCGATACACAAACACTAATACCCCAGCAATCAAGGGTAATTGAAAATAAAATACCGAGCGCCAACCTAGCCATTGAGTTAAATAACCACCAATCGCGGGAGCTAAGGTCAACCCCACATAAACACATGCTGCGACTGTACCTAGCGCTGCGCCACGTTTATTAGTCGGCGTCACTGCGGTAATAATGGCAATGCCGGTTCCAAAGATCATTGCCCCTGCCGCCCCTTGGGCAAAGCGCCAGAACAACATCCATTCGATATTTGTAGCAATTGCGCACATGCCCGCACTTAAGGCGTTGAGCACAAAGCCCCAGACGAAGACTTTTTTGCGACCGTAGTTATCGGCTAACTTACCAAAAGGCAACATAAAGGCGACGCTACTGAGAATATATAAGGTTGGCATCCAACTGACTTGGATTGCACTGGCGCGAAGATCTTCAGCTAATGGCGGTATCGCAACATTCACGGCAGCCATGCCTAAAGGCGCAATGAGATAGCCGGCACAAACTGCAATCAAGGCTATTGTATTAATCGGTAACGAAGACAAACGGCAATCCTATATTTTATATAATGGTAAACATGAAAAATGGTCAATCGATAAAGCGTGGATTATTGATGCATACCCAGCACCCTATGGTATCATTTGCACTCATTGGCACGTGTCTTTTTTTACATTACTTATTTGGTCTTTATGCAACAGATTAAAATCAACCCTCTAATTGATAAGGCGCGTTACCGTCGTCATTTAAATATCGTGATAGTCGTTGCGATTATTAGCCTGATTGTCGGCAGTTTAGGGATCGCTCAAGCGTTAATTGCACTCTACCCCGATCCAAGTGGTAGCCACTTTCACTGGAACCTGACAGGTGTCATTATCACCAGTGTGCTGATTGGGTTTGTGTTAAACAAATATCGTGGTCATGAGTTTATGACCGAAGTGACGTATGTGTGGAATTTGAAACAGGCGTTAAATAAAATAAACCGTAACATGCTCAAGATTACGCCTGCAGCAGACAAAGGTAACTACCATGCCATGCTGGCCCTACAATATAGTTATGCCGGCTCACGTTTATTGTGGCAACTAGATGATAACACTATCATTATGGAAGAACTCTCGCTTGCTCAGGCAAAACTCGACGGTCTCGCCACTCAATATGGGATGACACTGAATCTCGACGATTACTCTGAGCAAATATTAACGCTTATTCCCAAAGCTTAAACGCTCAACCATTTACTAGTTGAGCGCAACACCCTGCCCTTTTGCATTGGATAGAAGAGTAAACTCGCTAGTAGATTGAGTCACAGGTTGCGTCATTGGTTTGCCTAACTTGTGACGTAACTGCTGCATTATCGGCGTAAGCTGATGCAACCAAGTATGGTTATTTATCACCTGAGTCGCACACACATCTACCTTGTGATTATACAATTGGTCATCAATGGTCGTCAGCTCATTTAGCGTAACAACATTCGGTAATGCAGCTTTAACAAATGGTTCATCAGTCAACACAAGTGTCCCCAACGCTAATGGCATCACTACCCGCTCATGCAATCCTGCAATAAAACCAGGGGATTGGTGCACCACATATTTAGCTTTGCGCATTCTTTGATGAAGCTCTTCTACATCAAGATGTGATTCGTAGGTATGAAAATCACAGACCGAGCGAAATTGTTCTACACCTCTGCCAATTACGGTGAGTTTGATATGTTGCTGCGCACATTTGAGGAGCATTTGCTCACGATCTCTGGCGCGTAGATATTGATCCACCAGCAAACAAATACATAAGGATTGCGGTGACAAGACTACCTTTTCCGTTTCACCAGGCAGTGGCAATGCACCCAAACATTGCATAAAGTGAGTAACATTGGTCACTTGATCAATAAAACTACTGATCTGATCCCAAATCGGAGCAAGCTTATCACGGCATGCTTGCCTATCTATATAGGATGCTGGGAATAGGAATTCGTTGGTTTTGTCGTGAACTGAAACAAACTGTTCTGGCTCCATAGCGTGGGCACTCACAGCATGCGGAAAATAATGCGCAGTAAACCCAAGTAACTCACAGAACTTTACATGCTCTTGGTCGACACACAGCATAATTGCGTTGCTCTGACTAATCCGTTCGAGTTGATAAATGGGGTGTTCGACACATAACACATACAACGCCATACTATCGATTTGCTTGGCTAGTTCGTCATTCATCGTGCGCAGTGCAACACCCACAGCATTGTATGACAAAATAAAATCATAATCGCTAAGTGAATGCTCACCTGTCACTAAACGTTCAGATTGCAGGGGATCAGAAAAATCAACCGTGTCGGTTGCGATAGATAATTGCATAAGATCCTGTTGGATCCCTTGCATAAAGTGGCTACCGACGTGATATTGATTATCGCCGACAAATACAATGCCTTTCATGTTAGTCCTTAACAATTTTACCGGTATTACGAATTCATTTCGACCGTATCCTCATCTTATCTTACGTTCACATTAAAGCAATTGTCAAATTTACTATTAAACCAACTAATTAACATTCGTTTTTGGCACATCCTAAACAACAAAATGCCGTTTAATCATCGTCTGTAACTGACGTTTTTGTGCAAACTCATATGCAATCTCATTGATAAAAAAATCAAAGGCTCGTTCAACTGTATCCGCTGGCGATAGACTTGGCAAATCAGGCAGTAATCCTTGCATCTCTAAGAGCAACTGTATAATTTTTTTGTAATCGCTCGATTTAGCTGTCTTAATCCAAATTAAGATCACTCTGCGATACAATTCAAACGTCTCTTCTGGCGCATATTTGACGCTGACCGCGGCGACTTGGTACAACACCTCTCTATCAATTGGGTGTTGTTTTACCAACTCAATGGCACGCCGGACTAAGCCCAAATACAAACATAACTCGACCAATGGCTCCGCAGTCATTAACCGATGTAAACTGGCACGCTGCGTCGGTGTAGTAGCGAGCATATCATCCCAAAACGCTAGAGTTTTGGCTTGCCAA
Source organism: Glaciecola sp. (assembly GCA_029246415.1). Taxonomy (GTDB): domain Bacteria; phylum Pseudomonadota; class Gammaproteobacteria; order Enterobacterales; family Alteromonadaceae; genus Opacimonas. Next base: position 18,178 of record JAQWNF010000025.1, on the reverse strand, counting down.
GCGAGTTTGGCTTCTGCGATTTTGGCGCTGTCAGCCCCGTAAGTTTTGGCAATGAGGACGTTGATTTGAATAAAATCATCCAGGACTAACGAATGTTGATATGTCTGCCACTGTAGCTCGATAGCGGTTTCTGGATCGCCTTGCAGGCCTGCAATATCGGCTTCTAATGCCAAGCATTGTGTCGTCAATTTTTGATACGTATCTAGCGCTCTAGCTTGCGCTAAAAATGTTAGCGCCGATGAGGTATCGTTTCCAGCGATAGCCCATTTAATCATTTGCATATAATCATCAGCGTTTCGTGCAACGTGAGCAAATACTTCAATGGCTTTAGTATATAAGGATTGCTGTGCGTAATACTGACATAGGTCATGGATCTTAATTCGAAGAATGAAGTTGATGCCATCATGTGATTCAATATTGCTTATTGCCGCTTTTACCTCTTTTTCAAGCTGAGTATAAAACACTTCGCGTAATTCACTATCGTGCTGGGCCATAAAACGCACCGGAATATCACTAAATTCCGTCACTTCTAATTCGGGTGAATACAGTGATAATAAGTAGTTGGCTTTGCTACTTGCCGACCATGTTAAGCGCTGTACCGAAGTTGCAAACGCAGCCAAAATATCATGCTCTAACTCAAAGCGAAATCCACCACTATCATCCACTCGCTCAAAAATTTTGTCATAGCGTTTGATAATCTGATATGCAACAGCGTGCGCTTGTTCAGCGGGTAAATACTCAAGTAAGCCCATGATCAGCGATAACTTTTCTTGGGCTTGTTGAAAGTAAGCACGTGCTTTGTTGTATTGCCACACATCCCGAAAAGGTAATGCTTTGGTGATAAGGGATTTGAGCTCAGTGATGACGGAGCTTTTTGACTTGCCTGTAAACGGCTGAGTTTGACGTTGATTTGCCCCTATCATCCCAAACTCGAGGCTAATATCTGCTCGTAAACGCCACGCTAATATAGACTCTTCATCTTGGATGATACTCGTTAACAGTGCATTTTTGGCTTGCTGTTCATCCATGTCTTCGATTAGTGCTTGGATACGATCCACTGCAGAGCCACCTTGAGCAGCCTCTAATTGTGCGAGTTTGTCAGCATGTTGTAGTGCCACCGCCACGCAATGCTTACAAAAATCAAAGCCCTCTGACGCCGGGCAATCACATCCGCCATCATAGCTATTGGCCTTGATAGTTAACGTGACTTGATACGCTTTTACGCCTGGTGAAGAGGCACTTTGGACGGAGGCTTTGATGGTGTTACGGCTTTTTTGAAAATGCAAAATGACTTGATCTCGATACAAAGCTGAACCGCGCTCAAACGTGGCAGGTCCTGCCAAACGTTCAATCGTCGCAATCGCTGTACTGGCATCCATCATAGGTAGTGCATTCTCAATAAAGATTTTCTAAATGGTATAACAAAACAGCCCGCTCAACAAATTACTGCGAGCGGGCTGGTGATTTTTGTGCCAACAATTACTTACTGCTGGCTAGTTCTAATGCATGCGCTTTATTGTACGACAATCCCAAATTGGTTCGGCGCAGCAGTGACTTGCACGCCATCACTATAGGTTACCGTTAATGGCGTGGTACCAAAGTTATACACCACATAATGCGTTTGACCGTTTTTGTTAAACGCCATCGCCGAAGGTGAATTCGCCGTTAGCGTTCCAAGCCCTGTTGCCATCGTACCTAGTTGGTTAAACGTGTTGATCCAATGATAAGTATGGGCTTTAGTTTCACCTTGTTCCGGCACATAACTAGTTACAGTGTTGTAATCATCTATGGCAGTTTGAGCGTCATTTATGGCCATCAAGTTCCACCAAATATCACGCCATTGGTCAGGTATTAAGCCTGAAGGCATATTATTGCTTGCTTCTGTTAAGCCAACTTGAACATAATCGCTCATGTACTCAGTGTGCAAACCGACATGCAAAATCAATGGGTTAGTTGGTAAGCCTTGAATACCTAAGATGTGAGCATACGCTCCACTAAACCAAGTCGAAAATACTGAACCGTCACCCCAAATAATGGATGTGGTTATCTGGTTGTAACCAGGCCAGAAATTATCGGCATCGGCGCTAACATTATTGTACCCATCAATGTTGTTCCAATATTCCCAATAGGTTGCACCTGTTAGAGCATGCAGGTAGATACCTCGGTCAACAAGCGCTTGATCGCCAGTATGCAGACCAAATAACACCATCGCACCATAGGCATTAGCCGCTTCAGAGGTCGATTCATTGTTGTTACCACGTGCGAAGTTTGCATTACCCGACGCCCATGAGAAGCCATTGGCGGGGTCAAAATGACGTAAATACGGGAACTGGGCATCATCACGATCTGCAGCATAATCGCGGATCAACAGTTTAACCATACCGCCATAGCCATCATCACTACACCACTGTGCATCATGTCGGCAAATTTCAGCCGCCGCTCTGACAAAATAACCATAGTGAAAATGGTGATCATTGAGTTGTTGATGCGACGCAAACGATTCTTCCATTGCTAAGACCGTGTTCCACTCATCGTCATACATGAAATACTTATCCACGCTTAACGCCCCCTCATCTTCAGCGGTAAACCAATCACTCAGTTCAGCTTTTAGATAGGTTAGGAGTTTGTCTTTTTGTGTGGTTAAGCCTGCCGTATCAGCAATTGCCAATAGCTCAGCTACTTTGGCGTAGTTTTTACCAGACCAATAAGCATCGCGCATCACTTCGCCATTACGGGTGTTCCACGTTGCTTCAGGGGTATCGACAAATTCATTCACCAAAGTGGTGAGTTTAGCCATATCCATGCTGTCATCTAAGGTAGGCATAGTTGGTAAGACACCGATGTACGGCACTGAATAATTAAAGCTATCGGTTTGCGCAAACTTTATCATGCCGCGCGCACTGCGAACTTTGTAGTTACTGGTAGCAGTTTGGGTGTTTTTCCAATGCAATGGATGTAAACCAGCAATAGTTTGCACCGTTTGCCCTGTTTGGTCACGATACTCATGCGTCACGGTTACTGAGTTATCAGACCGATCAATACTGTAATCAATATTGACGCTAGCCACCACATTTCGTGCGTATTGCGCAAAAAACTCACTCATCGCCGTATTCGGCTCACCAGATATTTGCGGAAGTAAAGCCACAGTATATTCATTGGCTGTGTTGCTGACTGTAATACGGTTACTGTCTGGATTAGCAAAAGTCGTTGTTCCTTCACCAGTGACTAGGTAATTATTATGGTTACCCGCGACACTTGTCCACACGCCTAACGAGTTATTGGTATTATAAAATACGCCTTTTTCGCCACCATTTTCACGTAAGGTATTTAATACCAAATCACCTTGCAGTGCTTTGAAATAAATATATGGTGAACCATGTACAAAGGTTGCTTCTAGTACTGGAGTATTATCATTTTGCCATTGCACGGTAATTGAGCCATCACTGTGATCTTTGGCAAACGCCTGTAAATCAACATTCAACGAACTACCAACTGACATGCCATCAAACACTTCGGTAAACGGATCCGGGATTGGATACATAAAGCCATCAGCAGTGTTATTTAACCCTGAAGGGATCCCCATGATCCGAACGCCGCGATTATGAACACGCGCAGTGATTGGGTCTGGCGTGATATAAGCTGCATTGTTCGGATCACCTAGTTGCATCTCTCCTAAGAAAGGTACTGAACCCCACCAACGGTGAGTTGCCGTTGGTTTGGCTGCAGCTTCATCAACTAGTTGAGGGGAAATCGGGGTTGGTGTACCAATAGGTGTATTGGTCGCAGTAATACAATCACTGATCGGCGGTAAGACCACGCCTGCGTTGTAAATCCAGTTACCAAAATCAAAAACACAACGATAACTATCAGGATTGATCGTATCTGAATAACTGCCTAAGCCCAAAGTAGTGAGATTATAATCCGTAAAATCTGATGGAGGTGTGATTATAACAATGCTGTCATCGACCGTATCAATAAAACGCACATTATCCAGTAAAAAAGTGGCGTTATTTCGATTATTTGCCCAAATAACTAAGCCAGTATTCACCTTATTAATATCCAAACCGGCCGTCGTTAGCTGGCTCATTGCTACCGTAATGGTACTCCAATCAGTAGTTGCATTTTGTGCTAACACTTGATCACCCGAAGTACAAGGGTAAACACAGTCCAATTTCATGGTAATCGCACCAGAACCTGATACCATTTTGATATCAAAGGCAATGCCACCGGCAGCATAGGCCGATAAATTCACAGGCGATGTGGCACTAAAAAATAAGCCCGCAAGCTGTGTTTGAGTGTGAGTTACTTGCAATACCTCGCCACGCTCTGCGTCATTTACAATAGACCAATTCATACTTGGACAGGCTAAACCACCATCGTTATTACATTCGCCATAGTTAATGGCTTCATCAAAGGCATTAATACCACCAGTCCAGGTACTAGACACGACACCGTTTTTGAACACATTAAGATCATTATCGGTATTAGGCGGTGTCGTATCTGGGGCTGCGACTACATTCACAACAACAGCTTGCGATGCAGTATTGCCTGCAGCGTCGCTAGCGCTATACGTTAAGGTATAGCTACCAACCGTTGAGCCTACCGAGCCAGATACAGAAACACTAACAGTACCATCGACATTATCAGTCGCTGTGGCTGTGGGATTGGTAAAGCTATCACCGACGGTGATTTCAATCGGTGAGGTGATTGCTCCTAATGAAATTACTGGAGCGGTGGTATCTGCCGCCGCTACCACATTGACAACAACAGCTTGTGTTGCACTATTGCCCGCAGCATCACTAGCACTATAAGTTAAGGTATAGCTACCAACCGTTGAGCCTACCGAGCCTGATACAGAAACACTTACATTACCATCGACATTATCCGTCGCTGTGGCTGTGGGATTGGTAAAGCTATCACCGACGGTGATTTGAATCGGTGAGGTCACTGTGCCTAATGAAATTACTGGCGCAGTGGTATCTGCAGGCGGTGTTGGAGTTGGCGCCGTATTTGAGGGTGAGCTACTACCACCACAACTAGCAAGAAATACTATCCCACTAGCGATACTGGTTAAGCGAATAATTGACTGTTTCATTGTGTATTTACTCTTATATTTTAGAACATTATTATGCTTTGCGCTGAGTGCAAATTGTCGTTGATGAGTAAAAACACATGATCGACAATTTATGCAAAAGTCACATGTCATCACGAAATGTAAGCGCTTTCATTTTAATTTACAGTGTTTTTACATTTATGTCAACCGATTAACAACCATGTAACATAGACGTACTACCAGTATGTATGCTGAAAGCGGGACTATTCTCTAATTAAAAAATTAACAATCCCCAGATACCAAAAAAGCACCTTGATCTAGGATCAAGGTGCTTTTTTTAAATCAGTTCGAAGCTTAGCTTAACTGGGCTAAGATCTCGTTGAATGTCGCACTTGGACGCATTGCTTCAGAAGCTAGTGCCGTATCCGCAAAGTAGTAACCATTGATGTCAGCAGGCTGACCTTGAGCACCATTTAGTTCAGCAACAATCTTGTCTTCGTTCGCTGTTAACGCTTCTGCGATTGGAGCGAAAGTCGCTTGTAATTCAGCATCAGCACTTTGAGCTGCTACTGCTTGCGCCCAATATAGACCAAGATAGAAATGTGAACCACGGTTATCAAGCTCATTGACACGACGTGACGGAGACTTGTTTTCTTGCAAGAATTTAGCCGTTGCTTCGTCTAACGTATCCGCTAAAACTTTCGCTTTTGCATTACCTGTTACATTACTGAAATGCTCAAGTGATGCAGCTAATGCCAAGAACTCACCCAATGAATCCCAACGTAAATGATTTTCTTTGTTGAATTGCTGTACGTGCTTAGGTGCAGAACCACCCGCGCCAGTTTCAAACAAACCACCGCCATTCATTAGTGGCACGATAGATAGCATTTTCGCACTTGTACCTAACTCTAGGATTGGGAACAAATCAGTTAAGTAATCACGTAACACGTTACCTGTTACAGAAATGGTATCTAGGCCTTTACCACAACGATCAAGGGTATAATCAGTCGCAGCAACTGGGTCCATGATGCTAATTTCTAGACCGTTAGTATCGTGATCTTGTAAATAACGCTCAACTTTCGCAATCATTTGTGCATCGTGACCACGGTTCGCATCTAACCAGAAAATCGCAGGAACGTTAGTCGCGCGAGCACGAGTTACGGCTAATTTAACCCAGTCTTGGATAGGAATGTCTTTGGTCTGACACATGCGCCAGATGTCGCCTTCTTCTACCGCGTGTGACATCAAGACATTGCCTTGTGCATCACGTACATTGACTGTACCAGCTTGAGATAGGATAAATGTTTTGTCGTGTGAACCGTATTCTTCGGCTTTTTGTGCCATAAGGCCAACGTTAGGTACCGTACCCATAGTACGCGGATCAAATGCACCGTTAGCTTTACAATAAGTGACAACTGACTGGAATACACCGGCATAGTTACGATCTGGGATCATGAACTTAGTATCTTTTTGCTTACCGTCTGGGCCCCACATTTGACCAGATGCACGTAATGCTGCAGGCATAGATGCATCGATGATCACGTCACTTGGTACGTGTAGGTTAGTGATCCCACGGTCTGAATCAACCATCGCCATATCTGGACGAGTAGCGTATACCGCTTGGATGTCTGCTTCGATTTCTTCACGCTGTTCTGGCGCTAGGCTGCCGATTTTGGCATATACATCACCTAGACCGTTATTGACGTCAACACCGATTTGATCAAATGTCGCACCGTGCTTAGCAAAAACGTCTGCGTAGAATACGCGAACAGCATAACCAAAGATAACTGGATCAGATACTTTCATCATCGTCGCTTTCATGTGCAATGATAATAGGACGTCTTGATCTTTGGCTGCGTTGATTTCTTTTTCATAAAACGCCACAAGCGCTTGTTTGCTCATGACAGATGCATCGATGATTTCGCCATCAAGTAATGCAAGATCGGCTTTTAATACAGACGTTGTGCCGTCTTGAGCTACAAATTCAATGCTAACCTTTTGTGCATTTTCTACTGTGACTGATAATTCAGAACCGTAGAAGTCGCCGTTGTCCATATGGGCAACGTGAGATTTGCTATCACTCGCCCAAGCACCCATTGAATGTGGGTTAGTACGTGCGTATTGCTTAACTGACGCTGGCGCGCGACGGTCAGAGTTACCTTCACGTAATACCGGATTTACCGCAGAGCCTAACACTTTAGCGTAAGTGGCTTTAATCGCTTCTTCTTCTGGTGTTTTTGGGCTTTCTGGGTAATCAGGTAATGTGTAGCCTTTGGCTTTTAATTCTTCGATAGCCGCTTGTAGCTGCGGGATCGAGGCACTGATGTTTGGTAACTTGATAATGTTAGCTTCTGGTGTTTTAGCTAATTCGCCTAATTCGGCTAAGCTGTCACCTATGCGCAGATCTTCAGATAAATATTCTGGAAAATGCGCAATGATACGGCCAGCAAGTGAGATATCACGAGTTTCAACATCTACGTTGGCAGCTGAGGCAAACGCTTCAACGATAGGTAATAATGAAAAGGTCGCTAATGCCGGCGCTTCATCGGTAATAGTGTAGATAATTTTAGATGTTGTCATGGTATTCCTATAGTAGACAGTGAGCTTTACTAATAAATTTTTCAGCGCAATATAATATCCTACTTAAGTACTGTTTTATAGCGCAAATTGAAGGATTCTTATCTCTATCGGCTATTATCTATAACTATTGATCTCATCAATTAGTATTACTTGCCCCCTTAATTCAACCATTTTCTCACTATTTCCCAGCCAATTCGGTCAGCATGACTGGTCATGAGCGACTAGGTAATATAAATTACACAGTGGATGGATGAAGGAATATAAGGCACAAACATGGCAGGAAGTAGTTTATTAGCATTACTAGATGATATCGCAACGGTCCTTGATGATGTTGCGGTGTTATCCAAAGTCGCGGCAAAGAAAACCGCAGGCGTACTTGGCGATGATTTAGCATTAAATGCACAACAAGTTACTGGAGTATCCGCGGCGCGCGAACTACCTGTGGTATACGCTGTTGCCAAAGGTTCCTTTTACAATAAGCTTATTATAGTACCGCTAGCGTTGCTAGCAAGTGCTTACTTCGGTTGGATTATACTGCCGGTCTTGATGCTTGGCGGATTGTATTTATGTTTTGAAGGGGCGGAAAAACTATTTCATCCGTGGTTTTTTCCAAAAGAAGTCAAAGACGAAACCAAACAACTTCATGCCGCAGCGGCAGATCCGAATGTCGATTTAGTCCAATTTGAACGCAGTAAAATCAAAGGCGCGATCCGTACTGATTTTATATTGTCGTTGGAGATTGTGGTGATCACACTCGGTACTGTTATGGATAAGCCTCTGTTAACTCAGACATTTGTGGTCAGTACTATCGCGCTGTTAATGACCGTTGGGGTATATAGCTTGGTGGCGTTGATTGTCAAACTTGATGATATTGGTTTGCATTACATGCAACAAGGTTCAGGAGTGCAAGCGACGCTTGGTAAAGGGCTGGTGAGTTTTGCCCCTAAACTGTTAAAAATATTATCGTTTGTGGGCACTGCCGCGATGTTTTTGGTCGGTGGCGGGATACTGGTACATGGTTTACCGTTTTTCCATCACTTAGTCGAAGATGCCGCATTGCATTCTATCGATATTCCTACCATAGGCTCGTTACTTAGTGGCACAACAACTATGCTATTGCATGGATTGTTTGGCTTGTTATCAGGGATTGCAGCAGTATCGGTGATGGCGTTAGTAACTCGATTTCGCGGTTGAAGATTGGGCTGAAGGTTTTGGTACTGAGGGTTTTGGTACTGAGGGTTTTGTTGCTGAAGGCTCTGAGGCTGACAGCTGTGAAGACTCCAGCTGTGTGCGCTTAATAATACTTTCACAATCGGCATTGGTATCGTTGCAGGTTTCTGTTACCCACTCGACCTCGATTTCATCGACACGCTTGCTATTAACCAAGACTTCGGAACGATTAATGCGTAACAACGCACCTTGTACCGCTTCTAATACCGGCGGCTCTAAGTCGCTCAACCGACTAGCAACAAACTCTGCGTCTTGAGCTTGGGCTAAACTAAACACGAACTTTTCGACTTCTCCAGCCTGACCCACTGCGACCGTGATATCTTTACCCGACTCGTGCTCAACTTCGACGGTTAATTGGTGCATAGTGATCTGAGGCGTGTCAGATTGCGGGGCTGTTTGCGCTTTTGTTTGCGCTTTCGTTTGCGTTTGCGTGTCTGCCGTAGCCGCAAACACCAGCCCATAAGCCATTATGCAAGTTAACATCAGACCAAGCTGATGACTGAGGGATGTCTTTGACTTACATAGCTTTTTGTTCAACATAATGAGCGATCTCTTTTGGTTTTACATGGGCTTGCCTAACATTGATATTAAGCGTAGTAGGTAAAGTGTACACTAAGTGTGTAAAAATATATAAAACCCGCCTTGAATAACCACAATCTTGATCCATACTACTCTCAGTATCTCTGAAATTGGATGACGAGTACTCACTAGCACAGTAAGCACTAGGATTAATGCAACGCTAACACGTAATGGACAGTTAGTGACACATGCAGTTTTAAAATTCGGGCCTATGTTGAGTAGTCTTGCCTGGTTTTTCATAACATCTTGAATAACTATGGACGATTAATTAGATGGAACCTTACCCCCAAGAACAAGACAACACCCAATCAAACACCAAGCAATGGCTCCTCATTGGTACCTTGGTCATTATTACTGCCGCGATTGGTATTACGTTGGTATTAAAACTCATGCCTAGTCAATTGGACGTCGCGCAACAACAAGCCGATCTGATCCGTTGGGAGCAAGCAGGCAAGATTGACGACATCCCTTTGGCGCAGCAGCACTTTGCTTATATACATATGTTTGCAGAAAACAAAGTCGAATACGCGCACGCTTTTCAACTACTAGGTCGTATTCAGACTTTATTGAATAGACAAGCAAGCAGCAGCGTGGCAATTGAACCTGCGAGTCAATGGTTTGAACAAGCCTCGACATTAAATCCAGGTAATTACCATAATTGGTTATTGTTGGTGTCGAGTTATGCGGCTGAACAAGCCGAGCCAGAGGCATTTAATACTGCAATGAAACATGCATTACGCCAAGGGCGCAATGAAGATATGGCATTAGAATTACTGCCTGAATACATATTGCGACATTGGGATATTTTAGATGAAAAGAACCGCAAGCTCAGCGCTCGATTCTTTGATAGCGCATTTGAAACACACGAATGGGCACTGCATATTCTCAATATTACACAAAAAACCCACCAGTATGATGTGATGTTATCGCTGATCCCTGATAAGCCTAAGTATCTTGATATTATTGCGTATTATAAGCAGAAAGATCGGGGTTGATGGGTTTAGGTTAGGTTTTGGGAGGGTGTTATACAGATCGTATTATGCCTTTTGTATTATACAGATCATATTATGCAATTTAATTATACTTACTCCGCCTAAACAGCCCTTTTAGGTATAACAATTGAAGCTTTAGCATGCTCCACGGTTTAGTCGAGACAAACGCATGAAAGCCAAATTGTAACAGACGATAGCGTAGTGTTTTGTTAAGAACATCGTGACTTGACACCTGCTTAGATGATAGATGCTTAAACGCAAATTTACGCCATCGGCTGATGTTGCAGTCAGCCAAATAAGTCGTTAATACCTCATCGTGTGTCGCATCAGCAAGCTTGATCAATAATCCATACAAGGCAACATCTGCACGCTGTGATTTGGCGAGTGCAAATAGTGCATCTAATTCTGGAGGCTCTTTCCGAAGTAAAAAAGCGGTATCAATCAGGTTATAGGTTTTGTATTCGGCGTCTTTGAATGAATGCAATGCTTGGTGGATCAAGGCATCACTGACGGTCATCATACGCGCATATTCGTTTTGATAAGCAGGATGCATAATCGAACGTGCCCACACTCCATCTAAATCAATATCAAATAAGCTTGGATGGGTAAGATGTTGGTGCAAATCAATTTCAACGCTCAACGTATCGCTTTTTGATTTAAATGATATTTCATATAAATCATCAAACACACCGGCAACGGGTTTGGCTTCACGGGTCATGGTACTCGACAAAATCGCTACTGTTTTATCCCAATCACACGACCTCACCAATATATCTAAATCACTAGATAAACGTGGTACTTTTTCATTATATAACCAATTAGAAAAGGCAGTACCTTTGAGTAAAATAACAGGTATTTGATGCTCGGATAAGATCTCAAGTAGTGCATTGAGTTGCTTAGTTTTAAGCATCTCATGGATTGATCCTTCTAAGGCTTTCTTTGTTAGAAAAGCATGCACACCGGGCGCAACCTGCTCCGCTAATCCTTGTTGTTTTAGCGCGTCTAATAATAAAGGTAGTATACGCCATTGGATGTGACTGAATGTGGGCGAAGCATTGTATAAAGCCAGTTCATTTGGGGGAGCAATCGAGCTACCAGTTGAACGAACAGTCGAGCAATCACTACCCTCTGCACTCACAGAATGCTCTAACACTAGCTCCGCCAAACAAGGTGACGTAGAACTTACATCAAACCCACACACACCGATATGCTCACTGGTATGAGTTGTTGTGTTTTGTCGTTGATTTGGGCTAAGTGATGACATTCATATCCTTTGAATTATAAGGTAAGACTAACGTTTATTAGTAAAAAAGTGAATAATTTTTAATCCACCTTGTAATACCGCAATCTTGATCCATACTAAATCTACTGATGGATTTCTAACAACTTAGATTCAGTTGCATAACGGATTATGACTATGAATAGGAACGCAACCTCCCAAATTTGCCATACAACTACACGCATTATCTTAGGTATTTCGTTGAGCACTGTGACAGCCACAATGCTGTTATCGACAACCGCGTTTGCTCAGGAGCAAGGGTTTGGTGCAACTACCGATATCGCGCTAGGTTCGGATTCTAATATATATCGTACCCAAGATGACATTTCTGACCAGTTTTTGCTGATTGCTCCGAAACTTGGCTTTCAAGAGTTACATGGCAAACATGTATTTACGCTCGGTTATGATGGTACTTATATCAAATATAATGATGCCTCTAACCTTGATTACGAAAACCATGAAATTGGTGCCAAAGCAGTTTTTGACCATAGTATCCGTCTGACCAGTGAGTTTGCAGTTAAGATTACTGATGGTGTTGAATTACCCGGTATCAATAATTCAATTACAACTGACAATATTAGTGAGTTTAACCAGATAAAACGTCAGCAATATGAAGCCAAAGTAGCTTATGGCCGAAACGCTTCAATAGGCCAAGTAGTATTGCGTTATCAAAGAATCAATAACGAATTTGATAATAACAACCAAGCATTTCGTGATTATGAAGCCGACCGAATTACAGCAACCTTCTTTTATCGCATTGCACCCAAAACTCGACTCTTGTTTGAAGTCGCAGATAGAAGTATAGATTACACCAATCAATTCACTTTTAACTCATCTAGCAAATACCGCAATTACTTGCTCGGCGCAGAGTGGACAGCTACGGGTAAAACTCGCGGCGTGGTAAAAATCGGGCAACAAAGCCAAGATTTTGATAATCCACTACGTGATGATATTTCAGGGCTAGCGCTATTTGCTGATGTGTTCTGGAAAGCCAATACCTACACAGAAGTTAGATTAGGATTAAGTCAACAAACAGCAGAATCCGCAGAGTCATCAATAGGCAGTTTTGTGCAGACGGATGCAAAACTTTCCATCAAACATGAGTTCACCCCTAAAGTATCATTTGATGGTGGATATATTTATGGCGAAGATGACATTGTATTTAGTAACAACCGCACTGATACACGTAACACCTTTGAATTCACCCTCTCACATGACTCCTCACGATTATTTCAAACATTTGTGACATTGCAGTCGACAAAAAGAAGTAGTAACGATACGCGTTATGAATACTCAGCCAACAGTTTCATGATTGGCATTAAAGGCACATTCGGTAAAAAGGTATAACCTATGTATGTTAGAAAACTTATCCAGATCACAGTATTACTGTGCGCCACCTTCTTTTCTTGCGTTAACGCAACAGCATCAGAAAACACCTACCGCTTAAGCACGGATGATGTGATTTCTGTGACTGTGTTTAACGAGCCAGATTTGAATCTCAAAGAAACCAAAATCAATGATGATGGAACGATTTCTGTGCCCTTACTTGGACAGGTCAATATCCAAGGTAAAACAGTATTGGAGGTAGAAACATTACTTAATGAGCTTTTTGAAAAAGATTATTTAGTCAAACCTCAGGTTTCAGTGTCGATAGATGAGTTTAGACCTTTTTATATTAATGGTGAAGTAGACAAGCCTGGAAGCTATGCATTTCGTACGGGTATGACTGTCGAAATAGCGATTACGTTAGCAGGTGGATTTACTGAACGCGCTTCACGAAAAGAGATATTTTTGGCTAGTGAAGGCAATAAAAACGAACGTCGAAAAGTATCGCTCGATGATAGCGTTAAGCCTGGCGATATCATTACCATTGAAGAAAGTTTTTTCTAAACAATTACAGACAAAACAATTACCCACGAAGCAATTACCAATTGAACAGAGTACTGAAGTACAAGGAATGAATTGATGAATGAGCAGTTTTCCGAAACCAACACCAGCGCAACAATAGATCTGAGATCGTATTGGCGAGTGATCACCCGCTCTAAGTGGGGGATCTTGTTAATCATGGTGTTAAGTATATTACTCGGTGGTTATGTGGCGGCAACTGCTACGCCAATCTATCAAGCAACCTCCAAAATCCTTGCCGACCCACAACAACCTAATGCGGCTCGTGATGAACAATATATCTCTAGTGCCTTGGTGTTTTTGTTTTATGAAACACAGTATGAAATCATTCAATCTCGGGCAATAGCAGAAGAAGTAGTTGATAAGCTAGATTTGGTAGCACGTTATAAACAAGAACAAGCAGAACTTGCTGATGAGCCTAAATCTTTTGTCAGTAATCTTAAAGGACAAATCAAACAATTACTCAAATCTACCAATGAAGATGGCGACGGAGAAACAACAAAGCCTACAAATAAAGAGTTATCCATTATGTTAGCTCAAACTATCCAAGCAGGACTTAAAGTCAGTGGTGGAAAGCAATCTCAGATTATCAACATTAGCTATGAATCCGATGATCCTCAACTTGCCACAGATATCATTAATGCGGTATCACAAGCGTATATTCAATTTGGATTAAAGTCGCGCTTAGATGAAGTTAAAGATACAGAAACCTGGCTGAGTGAACAGTCAGAAGAACTACGTGCCAACTTATCTCAATCTGAAAATAAACTTAAAGAATTTAGACTTGAGCAAGGGATAGTAGATAGTGAACTACAACAGCGTGACTCAAATTCTCGTATGCAATCTTTGAATAATCAGTTAATTAGTGCACAAACAAGATTTGGCGAAGCAGAAGAACAGTACCGTCAGGTAAATTCAATCGCTGAAGGTTCTAGTGAGTTTTATTCGCTTGGTCCGGTATTAGAAAATAGGACAGCTAGTGACTTAGTTAAAGCGGAATCTAACTTAGCCAACAAAGTCAGTGAGCTACAAGACAGATACAAAGACAAACACCCTAAAATGATTGCCGCGAAGAGCGAACTAAAATCAGCCCAGGATAGCCTCAAACGTGAAATATCAAAAATCGTAGACCAAATTGAACGTGAATACACATTAGCTCAGCAACAGGTCCGCAATGTAGAAAAGCTTATCGCAGACGGGCGTTCTGAGATCCAAGCATTACAAGGTTCTACGTTTACCCTAACTTCACTAGAACGGGAAGTGGAAAATAACCGACGTATATATGAAACGTTTATGGCTAAACTGATGGAAGCCAATGTTAAAAGTGAATTTAACGCGTCTAATGTACAAGTCATTGATTATGCGACAGTACCTAGCTTTCCAATAAAACCAAATATTTTACTTATTATTGTGATGAGTATATTTATGGGGGGCTTTTTAAGTCTTGTCTATGCGTTTGGACGTTCAGCGCTAAATAACACGTATAACACAACTGACATGTTAGAAGAGAACCTGCATCTAAATGCTTTAGGTATTACCCATGCATTAAGCAAATCAGAACAAAAAGAAGGCGCAGTAGAACTAAAATATTTAGAGGACTCTCGTTCAGTATTTGCCGAAGGGATAAATACAATTAGAACTGGATTACAGTTCAGCAATATCGACAGCCCACCTAAAACAATACTAGTTACTTCAGCTTCTGGCTCAGAGGGTAAATCAACACTTGCAATGAACTTGGCAGCATCTTATGCGCATATAGGTAAAACGTTGCTACTCGAAGTTGATTTACGTAAACCGAGTGTAGCTAAGAACTTAAAAATACACGACCGACACGGGTTAACCGATATATTAGCAGGTACTACAAAACTCGCAGATAGTATTAATAAACCATTTCCAAAGCACAACATAGATGTGTTGCTTGCTGGCACGATGCCACATAATCCACTAGAAGTTCTAGCATCAGATAAATTTGAAAAATTTTTAAAATTAATGCACGAACATTATGACCACATCATTCTTGATGGACCACCAACATTACCAGTATCCGACTCTTGTATCTTAGGTAATAAAGTAGACGGAGTCATCTTAGCAGTGCGAGCTGAAGAGACAAAAGTATCTGCATCTAAGGAAGCTGTTAAAAGACTACGTAACCTTAACGTAAATTTGATTGGTGCAGTGCTAACTGTCGCTGAACCGCAGAAGATGAGTTACTACGGTGAGCATTATTATGGTGAAGGGTATTATGGAAACGATAAAATAAATAATACTAAAAAAATAGATTAACAACTCCAAAAGAGACAGAAAATGGAAAAATACTTAATAATAGCAGGTACAGAAAAGTCAGGAACAACTTCAGTTTTTGAGTATTTATCAACACACCCAGAAATAACATCATCAAAAAAGAAAGAAACTGACTATTTCAGGAAAAAAGAAGTCGATTTAATAGAATACAATACCCTATTTAATAACAAGGGAAATAAATCAAAATTACAAATGGAATCATCTCCAGCATACTTAGGATTGTCCGAATTTGTTTTCCCCCGAATTCAGGAAATGCTTAAAGACCAAGTGAAAATAATTGTAATGACAAGAGATCCAATAGATAGATTGATATCAAGTTTCCTATTCCATAAAAGTAAGTATTACATCGATGATAAAATGCATATTGATGAATATGTGAGATATTGTTTGGATTACAGCAATAAAAAAATAGGTTTAACCGACACACCATTTAAAAAAAAATGGTTTTTGGACGTTTTAGCAGCGGGGAAATATAGCATTCACATTGAGGAGGTTAGAAAGAACATTAAAAAAGAGAATATATTTGTGAGGGATATATGCCATTTAAAAGACAATCCGAAAAAACTAATCCATCAAACTTGTGAATTTTTAAATATCGATAATCGGCACTTTGATGATTTTGATTACTACCAAGCAAACAAACAATTCACGGCAAACAACAAGTTATTACACATCGTCGCAATGAAATTAAATTCAACTCTTGAAGTAAAATTGAGAAGATCACCAAAAATAAAACAAAAACTTCTTACTGTGTATAAAAGTATCAACAAGAAAAAAAATACAACAGAAAAAAGTTTAAGCCCAGAATTAATTCAAGAACTAAGGGAATATTATTGTAATGAGTACAAATTCATGAAAGATGAATTAGATTATAAATACGATGAAGTTAAATGGAAAAACTTTGAATGAAAATTAAGATCGTAACAGTAGGAACAGACTCACTAGGCGGTATAAAAACAGTAATTGATAATTACATAGAAACTGGTTTGTATAAGAATATTGATCATAGAATTGTAACCAGTCACAAGTACGATAAAAAATCATTAAATTCATTGATTTTTTTTGTTTCAATTATTAAATGTTTACTATTTCGTATAATTGGATATAAAAAATTTCACATGCATATGTCGATGAGAGGAAGTTTTTATAGAAAATATATTCTAACTAAAATCCTAAAGTGTTTAAACTCAAATGTCATTATTCATCTACACGGCTCTGAATTTGAAGAGTTCTACATAAAATCTAACGTTAAGACTAAAAAACACATAAAAGATTTATTTTTAATAGCAGACACAACAATTGTTTTGTCAAACAGTTGGAAGAAAATAATCTGTAGAATACAACCGGCATCTAACGTCGTGGTTATAAATAACTTTGTAAAGGAAATACCTAAAGTCGAAACAGAGAAAACAAATAAGACAATCTTTTTATTCATGGGTGAAATAGGTGATAGAAAAGGGATTTACGACTTATTACATGCGATAAAAAAACTTTCATTTAAAAGGAGTGATTTTAAAGTAATAATTGGTGGTAAAGGTGAAATAAAAAAACTAAATAAATTAATAAATAAATTATCCATAAACGAATATGTTAAATATGAAGGATGGATAGTTAATGATAGAAAGAATTATTTAATTAATTATTCAAACGTAATAATCCTTCCATCCTACAATGAAGGACTACCAATGGTAATAGCAGAAGCATTTAGTAATGAAAAAACTGTAATTATGTCTAATGTGGGTGGCATACCCGAGATTGTACACCACGGTGTGAATGGATATTTGATACATGCAGGTAACATAGAAGAAATAACAAACTCAATGAATATGTGTTGTAACAAAACAATAACAATAGAATTAGGTATAGCAGGCAGAGACTCATATGAGAAATTCTTAAGCCCTGAAACTGTAATACCAAAATTATTAGAGGTGTACGAAAGCTATGAGAAAAATTAGATTATTATTAGTAGCGTCAAATGGCGGACATCTTGTTCAACTCCAGCGATTAAAAAAATCATACGAGAAATATGACAACATACTTGTATCCAGTTCTAAAACAGAACCTGACAATATACCTCATTATAAATATTATTTTATACAGGATAGTAACAAAAACCAATGTAATCCCCCCGAAAAACCAAAGTGGTCATAAGTAGAAAATTCCAATAAAATAAAACAAAGGAGTTTTCTAATGCGTAAATCAAAATTCAGTGACAGCCAGATAATGGCGATGATCAAACAAAACGAAGTTGGTGTTTCC
>JAQWNF010000003.1 GCA_029246415.1 Glaciecola sp. | reverse complement strand
TCCCGTTGACCGCCATGAAATTGCGACGCAGCTCGGTTTTGATAGTCCTTGTGTAAACAGCTTAGATGCCGTATCTGATCGTGATTTTGTTTTAGAGTTACTATTTTGTGCATCCACTAGCATGATGCACATGTCGCGTTTAGCTGAAGATTTGATCTTTTATAACTCAGGTGAAGCGCAATTCATTAAATTAGGCGACAGTGTGACCTCTGGTTCATCGTTGATGCCGCAAAAGAAAAACCCTGATGCATTAGAGCTAATGCGCGGTAAATGTGGCCGTGTATTCGGAGCATTACAAGGCTTGTTAGTCACAATGAAAGGCTTGCCACTTGCCTATAACAAAGATATGCAAGAAGACAAAGAAGGCGCAATTGATGCGGTGACGCAGTGGCATATATGCCTATCTATTGGTGTCGAAGTCCTGCAAACGATTACCTTAGACAAAGCCCGTTGTAAGCAAGCAGCACAACAAGGTTATGCCAATGCCACTGAATTAGCCGATTATCTTGTAGGTAAAGGGATCCCGTTCCGCACCGCACATGATATTTCAGGTCAAGCTGTAGTTTATGCTCTAGGTCAAGGCAAAGCATTAGAAGCGCTGAGCATTCCTGAGTTACAACAGTTCTCAGACACCATTACAGACGATGTATATCCAATATTGCAACTAGAATACTTGGTGGATAAACGTAATATCCTAGGTGGTACAGGTATTGAGCCTGTTACCGCTGCGGTTAAAGCAGCGGCAGAATTTGTCGCCCAACAACAAAGGTAGTCTTAGTAAATGGTGCTTTCTCATCAAGATATGATCACGCTGTTTCGCAATTCAGCGCCTTACATTAATGCCCATCGCGGCAAAACATTTGTATTGATGCTCAGCGGAGAAGCAATAGAAAGCCCTACTTTACCTTCTATTATCCACGATATCGCACTCCTTAACACATTAGGAGTGCGCGTGGTGATCGTGCATGGTGCTCGTCCACAAATTGACGAACGGATTGAACTACGTAACATCGAAGGGCGTTTTCATGGTGAGGTGCGGATCACTGATAAAACGACCTTAGAATGTGTTAAAGACGCAGCGGGTTCAGTGCGCTCTCAAGTTGAAGCACTATTGACTATGGGACTGGCAAATTCACCGATGCACGGTGCTCAAATTCGCGTTGCTTCTGGTAACTTAGTCGTCGCTAAACCTATGGGTGTACGCGATGGTATCGATTTTGAAAACACGGGGTTTGTACGCAGAATTGATACCCAAGGGATTAATGATCACCTCAATGATGGCTCTATCGTGTTGCTATCTCCGATTGGTTATTCGCCAACTGGTGAAGTATTTAATCTATCCCACGAAGAGGTCGCAACTCGCGCAGCTGAAGCGTTGGCTGCCGACAAATTAATCGCCTTTTCTGAATTCAAAGGGATCATGGAAAAAGTCACTGGTGATACCGGTGCTGAACTCATTTTACATCGTAATATTGAATTGGTGCGTTTTGAAATGTTGATCGACCAAGGTAATCTGGTGAATGAGCCCAGTGTTATTAATGCGCTGCATAATAGCGTCGAACAAGGGATCCCTCGTGCCCACTGTGTCAGTTATGATATTGATGGCGCATTGATCAAAGAGCTATTTACCCGTGACGGTACAGGTTCATTGGTGATGGAAAACAACTACGAACAACTGCGTCCAGCTCACATAGAAGATGTGGGTGGGATCTTAAGTCTTATCAAACCTCTTGAAGAATCAGGTGCGCTAGTTAAACGCTCGCGTGAACGCCTAGAAAACGAAATCGACCAGTTTATCGTCATTGAACGAGATGGTATGATCATCGCTTGTGCTGCTCTTTATGCTTATCCTGATGATCGACTTGGCGAACTATCATGCGTGGCGACCCATGCTGCATATCGAGGTCAAAATCGCGGTGAACGCATCTTAGATGCTATTCGCGCAAGAGCTTCAGGACAAGGATTAGAGACACTGTTTGTCCTAACTACCTTAACTGCGCATTGGTTCTTGGAACAAGGCTTTATACCCGGTGATATCAGTGATTTGCCACAACAAAAACAAGAGCTGTATAATTTTACGCGCAAATCAAAAGTGTTTAAATTAGCACTAGCTTAATAGCCAATTAAAGCCATACGCACTAGCGATCCCCACGACTATTGTGCCTAGCATACCTAGGCGCAATGCTGCTAGAAATGTCACCAACAACGCTAATATGTCACCGCTCGTTCCCGTTAAAAACTCCGGCGCAATAATTGAAATAAATACGCAACCTGGCGCCACTGACATCATTTGCGTTTGCTTGGCGTTTAAGGTTTTATTGCGCAATAACAAGAAGCCGCATATACGGGTAAAATATGTCACCATTCCCATTCCGAGGATAGTCAACAATGTTGCTAGATCAAGCATTGCTATCTCCTTGAAAATACACCACCACAATGCCACTGAACGTGCCTAAAATCACATACCAGCCACCGGGCAGATAATGATAAGCCAACATTGCCACTAGGGCACTCACTAGCCAAGGTAAGGCATTATGTTTGCCATTCCACATGCCCACTAAAATAACGATAAACATCGCAGGAAATGCCATATGCAGGCCATATTGGTGTAAATCACCTAACATGTTGCCATAGTAAGCACCTAACCCCGCACACACCGACCAAGTGACATACAGTGGTAACGCAACACCGAGATAAAAATCAAAGCGAAAACCTTTTTTAGACGGGGTGTGTTTGTGTTGTTTCGTAATATCTTGCATCGCTAATGCCCACACCTCATCAGCCATAAAAAACAACGTTGGCAAAATTTTTCGTTTTGGCAAATGTTTAATATGCGGAGCAAGCGTCGCCCCCATAATGATATGACGGCTGTTTACCATTAAGGTTACGAATATAATAAACAATACAGCAGGCGGCGAAGTCCATAGTTCGATAGCTGCAAATTCAGAACCACCGGCAAAATTAACCATAGTTAAAAACATGATCAACACACTGGAAAAGTCTTTTTGCGCAGCTTCAGCACCGAGCATAAATGCCACCGGCACAAATCCGAGTAATAACGGAAACGCAATTAACATCCCCTCAACAAATGCATGTTGAGAGGGTTTGCTTACACTCATTTATCTAACTCACACGCTTGAGCGTTTGTATTGACGGTATTGTGGCGTCCAAAAGTATTTTTCAATACGCTCGCGTAATTCATCATCACTGATGGTTAATGCATGCCCTTGGTTCATCGCGACTTTGGCAACATTAAACGCGATGGATTTGCTTAATTGGGTGATTTGCGTCAACGGAGGCAGTAACCCGCCTGTACCGCTATTCGCTAGCGGCGATACATCAGCCAAGGTATTAGAACTAGCCATGATCATTTCATCAGAAATCGTCCGTGCTTTGGACACGATTACACCTAAACCAATCCCCGGGAAGATATACGAGTTGTTACATTGAGCCACATGAAAAGCCTTGCCTTCATACAACACATCACCAAATGGGCTACCGGTGGCGATAATCACTTTACCTTTAGTCCAGTTAATGACATCTAATGGATGTGCTTCGACTTGGCGCGAAGGGTTGGATAATGGAAAGATAATTGGGCGTTCATGATGTTGCGCCATTGCCTCGACCACATCTTGGGTAAACAGTCCTGGGACACCAGACACCCCAATCAAAATATCAGGTTTGGCATGTTGCACCACTTCTAATAAGGTGGCGTACTCACCGCTAATGTTCCACTCAACCAGATCGTCGGGTTGTTGTGCGAGTTTGGCTTGGAAATCACGCAGACTCGTTTGTCCATCCGTGATTAAACCGAGACGGTCAAGCATATAAATACGGCGACGAGCATCGACATCGCTGAGCCCTTCATGACGCATTTGTTGGATCAGCATTTCAGCAATACCACAGCCCGCCGATCCGCCACCGACAAATGCCACCCGCATATCCGACAATTTTTTATTGGTCATGCGACATGCTGCTAATAACGTACCAAGTGCCACAGCTGCTGTACCTTGAATATCATCATTAAAACAACAATAGGTATCGCGGTATTTGATCAAAATAGGCATGGCATTAGGTTGGGCAAAATCTTCAAACTGCACCATAGCATCAGGCCAACGGCGCTTCACAGCTTGCATAAACAATTCAACAAACTCATCATATTTGTCTTGGCTGATACGTTCGTGACGCTCTCCCATATACATAGGATCATCGAGTAATTTTTGATTATTCGTACCCACATCTAAGGTAATAGGCAAGGTATATGCTGGAGAAATCCCGCCACAAGCGGTATATAAGGACAATTTCCCAATCGGGATCCCCATCCCACCAATGCCTTGGTCGCCTAATCCTAAAATTCGTTCGCCATCCGTGACAACAATCACTTTCACTTTAGGTTTGGTGACATTGCGCAGGATATCATCTAAGTTGTGACGTTCTTGATGTGAGATAAACAGCCCGCGTGAGCTGCGATAGATATCAGAAAACTTCTCACAGGCATCACCCACGGTCGGGGTGTAAATGATCGGCATCATTTCTTCAATATTCCCTTGCACGAGTTTGTAAAATAACGTCTCGTTAGTGTCTTGAATATTGCGTAAATAAATGTGTTTGTTGAGCGGATCGGTAAAGCTCGAATACTGCATATAAGCGCGTTCTACTTGCTCTTCGATAGACTCATAACGCGGAGGTAATAGCCCCATCAAATTAAATGTTTTACGTTCGATAGCACTAAACGCACTGCCCTTATTGAGTAGAGGGGTTTCTAACAGTGCTGGACCTGAATAAGGAATATATAAATATGGATTATTATTAGTTGTTTGAGTCATAGTTTTTCTGTCGTTTATTTTGTTTTTATTAAGTATCTAGTAACGGTGACGCGATGCTTTTTATACTCCCTTAGCCATTTAGGAGAACGAAGTTTAAAAAATATCGTCAGCTTCTTCTTTTACCGCTGTTTTTTGTTCTTGTAATGGGTCAACAATCTGGTCTTGACTGACTTTGGATGTCGGCTGTGTTCCTAACTGAAAATATTCAAACATGGAGGTATGATCCGTCCGATCCGTCAACTTACCTGTGGTGCGGTCGATCCGCACTTGCGTGATCCCATCCGGTACTTGAGTGCTACCTTCGGGCACATCTGCTAAGGCGACTTGCATAAATCTGATCCAAGCAGGTTGCGCCGCTTTTGCGCCGTCTTCCCCGCCAAATAATCCATTACCAATCCAATTAAATTTACTTGGATTTAAATTGATCAAATTTTGATTGCGCGACGTACGGCCTAACTGCCTTGCACTATCATCAAAGCCTACCCAGCTAGTAGCAACTAAACCTGGAGCAAATCCACTAAACCAAGTATCTCTCGAATCATTCGTTGTTCCTGTTTTACCTCCGATATCGGTGCGTTGTAGTAAATTACGCGCCCGCCACCCGGTACCTAGCCAATAGGTTTTATTGTTCCAACTACCATTAGCCCGCACGGCACTGCGCATCATTTGTGATACTAAAAAGGCGTTTTGGGCATTAATAACACGCGGGGCGGGAATGACTTTTTCTGCAGGCACATCAATACTGCTATCGGCGCTTGTGAGTTCTTGCGCGAGTAGGGCTTCGAGCGTTGCTATATTGCCGTTGGTATCCGCTTTGGGAGTGGTATCGCTGAACGTCACATCACAATCATCACACGCTCGTGGCATGTTAGCTTGATAAATAACATCACCAGATTCATTGGTTATTTTATTAATAAAGTATGGTGTTACCGCATAGCCTCCGTTAGCAATCGTCGCTATTCCAGTCACAACCTCCAAAGGAGTATGTGAGCCCGAACCTAATGATAACGTTTCATCTCGAGGAATATCATCTAAATCAAAACCAAATTTGGCGATATGACGGGCAGTATTTTCAATGCCTACGGCACGCAACAAGCGCACAGACACCACGTTTTTTGATTTACCTAATGCTTGACGCATGCGGATCGGGCCATCATATACTGGCGGAGAGTTTTGTGGTCGCCATGCAATACCACTACTGGAATCCCATTGATTAATTGGCGCATCATTAATGACGCTTGCAATGGTATACCCATTCTCTAATGCCGCAGAGTAAACAAACGGTTTAATATTTGAACCCACTTGGCGTTTTGCTTGTGTGGCGCGGTTAAATTGGCTTTGATAAAAGTTATACCCACCCACAACCGCTTGTACTGCTCCATCAATGGGATCTAATGCGACAAATGCACTGCTTACTTCTGGCAATTGTGATAAATACAGTTCGTTTTCAGTTACTTGACGCACATAAACAATATCGCCAATGTGCACAATATCACTGGCACGATTAGGAATAGCACCTTGACGTTGATCATTAATATAAGGACGTGCCCATGCTAATCCAGGCCACTCAATAGTGTGTATTTCACCTTGTTGATTGAGCACTTGCATAGATTGCTCCGCAAGCGTCATAACAATAGCAGGCTCTAGCGGAGTAACGGGATCAACTTGCGCCAATAAATCAAGCAGCACACCAAACGGAAGGGTATCCAATAAAATCTCGCTAGGGCTCTGAGCTAACTCTGTATTTTCTACCTGTGACGGTTCAGTCTCAACGGGCTTAATAAATATAGACGGTTCAGGGCTGTCTGGTATATCGGCTTCATCCTCACTCTCCTGGCCCGACATATCGATATCAATCGCGCTTAACGGCTGTGCCTTTTGCTCCGGAACAAATGTATCCGTTTGTTCCGTTTCAAATTGCCATAATTGATACAGCTCGTCTAAATTAGTAATTACCCCGCGATAACCATGACGTTCATCATAATCATGAATATTTTGAATCAGGGCACGCTGCGCCGCTTGCTGTAACTTAGCTGGCACTGTCGCATAGACTTGATAACCCCCTGTTTCAGCTTCTTCTTTACCGTACAACTCAACCATTTCGTTATAAATAATATCGGCTAAATACGGTGCTGAAAAATCAATTTCTGCGCCATGCTTGGATGCAGTAACTGGCTCATCACGCGCTATTTTAAATTCTTCACGGGTAATATACCCCTCATCTAACATGCGTAATAGCACAATACGTCGACGCTCTACTGAACGGTCAGGTCGACTAATCGGATTGAGCACTGACGGCGCTTGAGGTAAGCCAGCAAGCGTGGCTATTTGCGCTAAGTTTAGCTCAGTTAGAGATGCGCCATAATACACTTGTGCTGCAGCGCCAAAACCAAAAGCACGATGCCCTAGTTCGATCTTATTCAGGTATAAGGTGAGAATTTCATTTTTCGTGAGTGTCTGTTCTATGTGCCATGCAATAAAGACTTCTTTGATCTTTCGAATGTAGGTTTTTTCTCTGGATAAGAAAAATCCACGTGCTATTTGCATGGTTAGGGTACTACCACCCTGTCCTTTTTCACCAGTTACTATGAGATTAATCAAGGCGCGCACCATACCTATCGGGTCAATCCCATCATGATCATAAAAACGAGAATCTTCAGTAGCTAAAATCGCATGAATTAATTGTTGGGGTACATCATCGATAGTTACAGGTATGCGTCTTTTCACACCATATTGAGAAATAAGCAGGCCTTCTTGGGTATAAATTTTCATCGGTGTTTGCAGGCGCACGTCTTTGAGAGACTCAACCGAAGGTAGATCAGTTTTAACGTAAAAATATAATGATGCAGTGCCAAGTAGCGCTAGGGTTAGACCTAATATCCCGAACACAACTAAAGAACTGATTACACTTTTCAACCGATTTATCACAACGCAATATGTTCCATTTGTCATATATTTTAATACGTATGTGTCAGAAACAAGACCTTTATGGATCTGTTTTTGACCAATAATGTTTCTAGCAATAACGCGATTCAACGCATTAAGGAAGTAGATTAAGTGAAGTTTACCGTTTTTACACCCAAAACCAAACCTTTATTAGGTGTGGATATTGGCACTACTTTTATTAAAGCGGTGTTGCTTGCTCCGATTGACCAGCGCTGGGAATGTCGAGGCTTTGCTTGTGAGTTGATCCCAACGCAAGCATTTGCCGAACGCGATATCGTAAAGTTTGATAGTGTTGCGAATACTCTCAAGAAAATAATGTTAAAACTTAATTTAAAACAACAACCTACAATCATTTCTGTATCAGGAACTTCTGTAATAAGTAAAGTTATTCAGATGCCTATCGATCTCGACGAGCTGCACCTTGAAGAGCAAATCGAAATTGAAGCCGACAGTTTAATTCCCTATCCGTTAGATGAAGTGTATTGGGATTTTGAAACGTTAGGCGCAACGCCTAATCAAACAGACAAGGCAGATGTCCTGTTAACGGCTGCTCATCGGCAATTAGTCGACAACCGCATAACATTAGTGCGTGAAGCCGGCATGCTACCCAAAATCGTAGATACTGAATTAGATGCGTTAGAAAACCTAGCATTAGCGCAACGCCATCAGCACAATGACGAATATGTCATGATCCATATCGGCAATGAATTGATGCACATTGTCGTCACTCAGAATAACACCGTGGTTTACAGCAAAGAACATCAATTTGGATTACATAACTTTATGCAAGATATCGCATTGACTTTGCAACTTGATACTCAAGCGGTACTGCAAGAGCTCACTGCTGGCACGTTAGATACACAATGGCAGCAACAAGTCCTACCTATCTTTCATGCTCAACTACAGCAACACATATTACGCGCATTGCAGCTGATGCAAAACCTGTTAAATAATGCGTTACCAATGTCGGTTTGCCTTTGCGGCGGTGTGGCTATGCTGCCGAATATCGCAGAATCGTTGAGTACCGAAATGGGAATGTCATTTGCTCTGGTTGATCCTTTTGCGCACATCACGATTCAGCCTGACGTGATGTCAGAGCAACTATCCACAATCAAGCCATTGCTATGTGTCGCGACGGGTTTAGCTATGCGGAGTGTACAACATGGCGCACATTAATCTATTACCTTGGCGCGAGGAACGCCGACAGGCACAAAAGAAATATTATATCGACCTACTCAGTGCCATTGCCCTGTTGGGAGTGCTGTTAACCTGGCTCAGTAGTATGGCTGTCGAACAACTATTGCAACAGCAGCAAACTCGTAATCAATTTTTACAGTCACAAATCGCAGTATTAGATGCCAAGATTGCACAAATCAAAATTCTCAAAACGGATAAACGCGCCCTCGAGCAAAAAATGCGCTTGGTTGAGCAATTACAAATTTCACGTCACGCTACGCCGACTATTTTTGACCAACTTGCACGAATAGTGCCTGCAGGTATGACATTTAACAAAATGAGTCGCACCGGCAACATTATCGAGATTGAAGGACATTCAGATTCGAATAATCGCTTAGCGACCTTCATGCGTCAATTACATCAATCACCTGTTTTTTTGCAAGAAGAGTTAGCATCGATTAAAGCAGATGTTAGTTTTGCGACGGCTAATAGCCAGTTTCGCTTAACGGTCATGGTCTCCCCTGAAGTTGCGCCAATGGCACAGCTTAATGATCCACAACATGTTCGACAGACCGACATTGCAACAAGGAGACAACCATGAAATTTGATGTTGCACAGCTAAAACAACTCAATGAATTGGATTTTGAGCAAGTAGCAACTTGGCCCCATGAAGTCAAATGGGTCGTTGCTATCGTCACGGCTCTGTTTAGTCTTGGTTTAGGCTGGTTTTTATTAGTCAGTCCCAAACTTCCATTACTCGACAGCGCTAGTGCCGAAGAAGCGACCTTAAAAAGTCAATACCAAGCCAAATATCGCACAGCGGTCAATCTATCATCCTATCAAGAGCAACTGAAACAAATGCAGCAAGATTTTGCGTTCATGCTCAAATCGTTACCTACAAGTAATGAAACCCCTGGCTTACTCGACGATATTACTTATGTAGGCACTACCTCTGGACTGACTTTTCGTTTATTACAATGGCAACCGGAAATAGAGAAAGAGTTTTACACCGAACTGCCGATACAATTAGAAGTGACAGGCAAGTACCATGATTTTGGACAGTTTGTTACAAAAATAGCGACATTACCGCGCATTGTGACATTGCATGATTTTGCACTGACCAATGAAACCGAAGGCTTACGGTTACAAATGCAAGCAAGGACCTATCGCACCGCTAGTGAAAAAGAGGTCGTTGCATTATGAAAAACTCTAGATTTAAACGCATTCAATTATTATTCATAAGCTTGGGTAGCTTGATAATGTTCGCCGGTTGTAGTCATTCCACGGATGATTTGGCGCAATTTACCGCCAATGTGCAAGCGACAACATCGATATCGTTAGAGCCAACCCCTGAATTTCACGCCCTTCCCGATTATCAATATCAAGCCTCTGCTATGCGATCTCCATTTATTAGCCCAGTCACCGCAGTGCCGACACATGTCGCAACACAACGCGGCAATTGTCGGATGCCAAATTTTGCCCGTCAATTATCGGCATTAGAATCTTATGGTATCGACGCTATCGCAATGTCTGGGATTTTGCGGATAAATGACACGGCATTTGCGCTCTTTAAAACCAATGATGGCAAATTACATAAAGCACAAATTGGCCATTATTTAGGGTTATTTCACGGCAAAATAACGCATATCGAATCCGACTATGTGTTAGTGGATCAACTCATTCCCGATGGCGCAGGCTGTTACCAATCCAAGCAAACTCGTATCGCGATTGCATCTGATGCAGGAGATAACATCCATGCTTAATTTCTTTATCAAAAAAACAATGACTTGGGTGTATCTTAGCTTAATCATACTGATGAGTGTGACGCTTATTGCCAAAGCTCAAGCACAAACAGTCATAGTCACGGATGTCGCATTTACCCGTGGTAACGGTGACCAAGGCGTATTAACCCTATCGTTTTCAGCACCTCCCCCCATACTCAATATCATGAGTAATGACACCAATAGTGAAATTACGTTACCACAAACCCAGTTAGCCCCTGAGCAACTGGCCCAGTTTGATGTCAGTGCTTTTGGCGTACCATTACAATTAATTGAAACATATCAAGAAAATAGCATGACTCGGATAGCGCTAACGCACACCCAAAGTATGCAAGTTGATAAACAGCAAACCGATTTACAATGGGTAGTTACTTTTACCCCTAAACCGACTAAGCAATCGCTCACCGATGCGACGTATAGCGGAAAACCTATTAGCTTAGATTTTCAAGATGTCCCTGTGCGCCAAGTGTTGCAAATCATTGCCCAGCTAAATAATTTCAATTTAGTCACCACGGATACCGTAGCAGGCAACGTGACGATCAATTTACAAGATGTTCCTTGGGATCAAGCCTTAGCGATGATTTTAAAAATTCGTGGATTAGATCAACGTATCGAAGGGAATATTTTGCTCGTCGCGCCACAAGAAGAGCTCGCTGCTAGAGAAAGCTCCGTTCTACAGGCGCAACAACAAGCCCAAAACCTAGCCCCCTTAGTGTCAGAAAATGTGCGTGTCAACTATGCTAAAGCCGAGCAAATGGCTTCACTCCTACAATCATCGAATGGTGGCATATTGTCAGCAAGAGGATCTGTTGCTGTTGATGAGCGCACCAATACCTTACTATTACGCGATAGTGCAGACTCTATTGCGATGGCCAAAAAACTGCTCAACGAACTCGACGTACCCGTCAAACAAGTCCTGATTGAATCGCGTATGGTAACCGTCAGAGATAATGTCGATGAACAATTAGGTGTTCGCTGGGGATTAACCGAACGCCAAGGCGATGGCGCATTATCCGGCAGCGCTATTGCAGCCAGTAATATTAACTCAGGGGTGATCCCCGAGTTGTCAGACCGCCTTAATGTTAATTTACCCGTAGCAAATGCAGCAGGCCGTATCGGTGTGCAAATCGCCAGTTTAATGGACGGGACGA
Source organism: Glaciecola sp. (assembly GCA_029246415.1). Taxonomy (GTDB): domain Bacteria; phylum Pseudomonadota; class Gammaproteobacteria; order Enterobacterales; family Alteromonadaceae; genus Opacimonas. The sequence continues at coordinate 172,087 of JAQWNF010000003.1, read as the reverse complement.
TATTAGATTTGGAACTATCCGCATTAGAAACTGAAAACCGCGGAGAAATTATTGCCAGCCCGCGAATTACCGTAGCCAATCAGCAAGAAGCGTATATCGAACAAGGTACCGAAATCCCTTATGTACAATCAACATCCAGTGGCGCAACATCAGTTGAATTTAAAAAAGCCGTACTAAGTCTCAAAGTCACCCCGCATATAACGCCGGATAATCGCATTATTTTAGATTTGGTAGTCACCCAAGACACCCGCGGGGAAACCGTGTCTACTTCAACAGGCCCTGCTGTTGCCATTGATACCCAAGAAATTAAAACTCAAGTGTTAGTCGAAAATGGCGAAACGATTGTATTGGGTGGGATTTTTCAACAAATTAGCACCAATGATGTCACGAAAGTCCCGTTATTAGGAGACATGCCTGTCGTTGGTGGATTATTTAGAAATAAGGTAAGTATCGAGCAAAAACGTGAATTGCTTATCTTTGTTACACCTAAAATAGTCATGGATTAAATGGATTTTAACTTGCTTGACGGGCGCAAGACTGCGATAATCCGCACACTCGAAAATTGGACGAGGTCTGAGGCGTTGTGTTAGTAGCATGCTTGCCTACGATACAACTACGTAATGGGTAGCCTAAGAATTACACATCTCCCCATTAAAAATCAATAACTTAAAAGCGAATTAACCAGATATGGCTGAAAAACGTAATATCTTTTTGGTAGGCCCTATGGGCGCTGGAAAAAGCACCATTGGAAGACACCTAGCAGACGAATTGCATCTAGAATTCTTTGACTCCGATCACGAAATTGAACGCAAAACAGGCGCTGATATCGCTTGGATCTTCGACCTTGAAGGCGAAGACGGATTTCGTAAACGTGAATTAGAAACGATTAATGAACTTACCGATAAGCAAGGCATAGTCTTAGCTACAGGCGGTGGTTCTATCATTACCCCTGCAGTACGCAACCGCTTGTCAGCTCGCGGAATTGTCGTTTATCTGCAAACTACGATTGATAAACAAGTGGCTCGTACTCAGCGCGACAAACGTCGTCCGCTTTTACAAAATGACGACCCTGAAATCGTACTACGTAATTTAGCAGAATCACGTAACCCACTATATGAAGAAGTGGCCGATTACGTGGTTGATACCGATGATCAAAGCGCACGTTCAGTTGCCAATCAGATCATCCAAAAAATCGGACTGTAACACCCTATTAAGGAGCTTCCCCATGCCTACATTAAACGTTGATTTGGGGGCAAGAAGCTACCCAATATACATTCAAGCCGGATTGTTAGCGCAATCTGGCTTGTTTGATCATATCACCAGTGAAAAAATTGTGATTGTCACCAACGACACGATAGCCCCACTCTATCTCGATAAATTTACCACTGCTTTAAACCACGCTAATGTTTCACACATTATTTTACCTGATGGTGAACAATACAAAGATTTGGCTCATTTTGAAAAAGTGCATAGCTTTTTGTTAAGTGAACATGCCTCGCGTGATACAACACTCATTGCCTTAGGTGGCGGCGTTATTGGCGATTTAACTGGGTTTGTTGCGGCAACTTTTCAACGTGGCATTGATTTTATTCAAATTCCTACGACATTATTGTCGCAAGTTGATTCCTCTGTGGGCGGCAAAACGGCAGTCAATCACCCCTTGGGCAAAAACATGATAGGGGCGTTTTATCAGCCGCAAGCCGTCTATATCGATACGCAGTCGTTAACGACATTACCGCCACGTGAATTTTCTGCAGGAATGGCAGAAGTGATTAAATACGGCATTATTTATGATGCACAATTATTTACTTGGCTTGAAGATAATATTACCTTATTACTAGCCCTTGATCCTGAAGCACTCAGCTATGCTATCGAGCGTTGCTGTGCCATCAAAGCAGAAATTGTTGCTCAGGATGAACGCGAAAAAGGCTTACGCGCTTTGTTGAACTTAGGGCACACTTTTGGGCATGCGATTGAAGCGGAAATGGGCTATGGAAATTGGTTACATGGCGAAGCAGTGGCAGCTGGTACTATAATTGCATCTCAAGTAGCAGTGGCACAAAATCGGCTAACCGAAGCAGCGCTTCGACGTATTATTGACCTGCATGCAGCATTTGACTTACCCGTTGCAGGACCTGAAAATATGACGATGGCAACGTACATCAAACACATGAGTCATGATAAAAAAGTCCTAGCGGGCAAGATACGCTTTATCATCCCGACTGGCATAGGCTCAGCGATTGTGACCGATGATGTAACGGAGTCAGTGCTTGAACCCATTTTAGGCGCACGTTAACCAACTCGGTTTGGTGATGAGGCGTAATTAGTTTATTTGAGGCAGGTGCAATGTGATTTCACAATTACATGAACGCTTAGAACATTTAGTCAATTATTCGTCGCAACTGATTTTTGTCAGTGGCGACACGATTGCGCAACAACATCGCAACCTAGAATCGTTCTTGGCCCAACAAGACGAACATGCTGAAATTGCTTACCTGCAACTTGAAAAAGATATGGAAGATCCGGATTTACGCCGTCATGTCTGCCGTCAGTTAGTCGATACATCCGTCAATACCTACGTCCGCCCTTTCAATGAACTGTTACATAGCCTAAATCAGTATGATGGCCCAGTATTAATCTGTATTACTCAGGCACAACTGATGTCTGATGCGATTTTACATGAGCTATGGGATTTGGTATTACAAAGTCGTTTTGCAAATAACAAAGCGCATTTGAATGTCATTTTATTTGCTGAAACACTTTGGGCTGAAACTGCACAACAATACTTACCTGCACGCAATTCAAGTCAGCCAATATTATTAGCGAATGAATCATTTTCTAGTCTGGATGATAATCAAGGTAGTGAGCTGGAACGCTTAATTGCGGCCAAACGTGCTGCATTCTCTGAGCGTATGAGCACTCGTGCAAATGGCTTGCATCTACCTGTAACCGTGCTGCGTTCACCTTGGTTTATCAGTGCGATGGTGATCATGTTTTGTGCGTTGTTTGGCAGTTTAGTGGCTATGCAATACCCAGAGCAAGTACAGCGCTTTGCACAAATATTTAAATCCATCGATGCCCCTGCTGATAGCTCTGTGACTGAGCCTGATGTTAGCTCGCAACAGGAGATACTAGCTTTTGCCGAGGCTGGTGGCGTCAATACTCAAGCATTATTGACTGAAGCTATGCCAGCTACTGCTGAATCCACAATTATTGAATCCTCGCCATTACTGGATAATGTACCTGGTTTAGTCATGAGTTGGTCTGAGTCACAAACACAATTACAAGCCGCTAAACAAACTTTGGCGACTGAAACATTAGACGCAGCATCAACTGCGCCGTCACCTGTAGTCGCCAAACCGTTGGCCGAGCAATCTCAACCAATCACAGCCCAAGCTATAACAGAGCAAGCTACAACAACCCAAGCGCCGGCACAAACAAGTGTGTCAGCTATGATTGAAACTCAGATCATGATTGATGCCAGTATGATTTTTTCTATTCCTGATGATCGCTTTGCGATTCAATTAGCGGGGATGTCTAGCGCTGAAACATTGAACGATTTTATCATTGCCAATGCCTTAGAAGAACAAAGCTGGCTGTATGAAACCCAACGTTATGGCGGTAGTTGGTATGTTGTACTACTAAATATTGATTATTCTTCTATTCAAGAGGCACGTCGCGCGGTAAACTCCTTACCACCTGAAGTGCAAGCCTTATCCCCTTTTGTAAAGTCGATAAGTGCTATCAAGAATGAAATACTCATAGCGGATGACTAACAAAAAAAACAATCCTCTTCACCGTTCCTTTTTAAAATGGGCTGGCGGCAAAAAGAAAGTCATTCCACATATTGCATCGATTTTACCTACTAAAGGTAAACGTCGCTTAGTTGAGCCTTTTGTCGGTGGTGGGTCGGTATTTTTAAACTTAGAGTTTGATGAATACCTCCTCGTCGATATGAATCACGATTTAATTGCACTTTTTAATATCATCAAAGCACATCCTGAACGATTCATTGATGCTGCCGCAAAATACTTTACCCCGAAATACAACGACCAAGAACAATATTACGCACTGCGTACTGAGTTTAATGCGACTAAAGATGCTTTTAAGCGCTCGGTGTTGTTTGTCTATCTGAACAGGCATGGTTATAACGGATTATGCCGTTATAATCAAAAAGGTGGTTACAATGTGCCATTCGGCCGCTATAAACACCCGTATTTTCCGGCTGAAGAAATTCGATATTTTGCCCATAAAGCTCAGCATGCGACCTTCATCCAAGGTGACTTTGCCACTGCGTTTACGCAATTACAAACCGGTGATGTCGTATATTGTGATCCACCGTATTCACCTATCAATCCTACGTCTAATTTTACAGCTTATGCGGGAAATGCATTTACCGATGAAGACCAGCAACGTTTAGTAGATTGTGCGCAAGCAGCAAAACAACAAGGCATTGCGACTGTTATTTCTAACCACTTTGTTCCCTTTACTAAAGCGCTCTATAAAAATGCTTCCAAGCAATCTAAATTTGCAGTACAGCGTAATATTAGCCAAAAAGGGAAAGGTCGGATCAAAGTTCAAGAAGTCTTAGCGTTATACAAATAGCGTATTATGCTAGGCAATAAATGATGGTTATGAATAATGGGTTATGGCACAAGCACATTCACCAATGCAACAAGACCTAATATCAATATAAGTACAAATATCACGCCCACCACCAAATATGGCACAACGCTATTAGTCGCAAAATCATCTTGGTAATTTTTATTGGACTGCACACCTAACATGCTTGCACTGACCGCACGCATAACTTGAAAAATAGATGGTTTAGTTGATTTTGACTCCGAAATAGACGGAGATTGAGACGGTTGCTTTGGCAGGGCCATAACTAATATCCGTACTAGTGAGACTTAACTGGAGTTGAGTGTTCACCTCGATTATGGTTTTTCTTATCTGTTGATAACAACTCTAACAAATCTAAGTAATGGAATGTAGGAGAATCCTGCCATGAAAAGACCCAATCTTTCCAACTGACGGCATGCTCAGATTGAGCAATACATTGATTGTATTCAGTTCGGATTTTCGTGTTTAATTTGACTGTGTCTAATTTAATATCTGCACTGGAAAGAGAATTTGAGGCATTAGCTTGAGCCGCATAGCTCAGTGAAACCATTGCATTGGATAACTCTGCGCATTGAGTCTGGGTTTGAGTTTGTCGAAATTCAACAAAGGTATTAACGGCGACAGCTGTTATACCAATCGTTGCAAATAACGTTACGTTTTTTGAGACGTTCATATACATTCCCTCTCGCGCTTAGCGAAATTATAATTTATCCATCATATTATATGCCTAAAACGAAAAAATACAAACACACATGAATGTATTTGTATTTTTGTTTTTACATCTAAAACGTTATCGACCTGCATCCGTGCAAATTAAGCTAACGTTTAACCAAAAATCCTTTTTAGTATCAATCATGTTTAAGCTAGCACTAGGCGGCCAGCTCAAGCACAAACTTGCTTAGAATGATTTACCTAGTGAGAAATATAATGACTCTTTGTCATCTAAATCACTACCAGACAAGACTAGGCCAACACCTACATCAAATCCGCCAACCTCAGTTCCGTACCCTAATTCAGCATACTCGCCTTCAAAGTCTTTACCCCAAGAACCAACAGTTGCACTAAAACCGTCTTTTTCAAAAGATAGACCAATAAAGTCGTAATCTGCATCTACTTCTGCGCCAACTGGGCCATCCCAAGTACCTACAGAGTATTCTACGCTGAACATGCCAATGCCAGCAGAGAAATTAAATTCATTATAAGCTGAATCAAAATCACCAGTATACTGGTAAGTTGTATAACCTAAACCTAACGCTAAACCGTTATCTAGTTCGATACCGTAACCACCGTAAAGATCAACTTCTAGGCCATCTTCAACTTCAGCAGTCCATGCGCCAGCATAGAAACCGCCATTTTCATAATCAACACCAGCAGACGCAGATGCAGATTGAGTTTGTTGAATACCACGGAAATGATAGTCAGATACAACACCAATGTTTGCTGACCAATCAGCCATTACAGAGGTAGATAATAAAGCAGCAGAGATTGCTGTTAATTTAAGTAGTTTCATGTGTTTCTCCAAATAAAAAATAATGTGCGCTGTTTATTATTGTTATTCCAGCGATTGAGCATTCCAAATATCAATTCGTTTATACAAGTAGTAAGCTTGTTATCATATCGACGAGTCAGTATGTATATTTACTCTTGCGTTTGCTAAACACTAATACATGATATGTGCCAAGTTTTCAAAAAAACCGTAAGTAATTGTTATTAATAGACTTATATTGAGCCGGAAGCGTTCTAAGCAGAATGTTATGCGTGTGTGCCAGTGAATTGATTGCACCATTTTAGAGCGGTGGTGCAAAGGAGTGCACTTAAAAAAGTCATTTTCTGTAGTGCTACACGTAGCAAAGCCGTGTAAAATACGCTCATTACACATGGAGAATACTATGCAACCTTACCTTATAGCCCCATCAATTTTATCTGCTGACTTTGCGCGTTTAGGTGAAGATGTCGCTAACGTCATCAGTGCTGGCGCCGATGTGGTGCATTTTGATGTGATGGATAACCATTATGTGCCGAATCTATCTTTCGGCGCGCCGATATGTAAAGCGCTGCGCGACTATGGTATTACCGCACCAATTGATGTGCATTTGATGGTGTCACCTGTCGATAGTATGATTGAGCAATTCGTCCAAGCAGGTGCAAGCATGATAAGCTTTCACCCTGAAGCGTCAGGACATGTAGACCGCTCTTTGCAATTAATTATCGATGGCGGTTGTCAAGCCGGTTTGGTGTTAAACCCTGCCACACCTTTGCATGTTCTCGAACACGTGCTGCATAAGCTAGATTACATCTTACTTATGTCAGTGAATCCTGGTTTCGGTGGGCAATCATTTATTCCTCATACGTTGACCAAAATAGCACAAGTCAAAGCCCTAGTTAGCGCCTCTGGGCGTGATATTCGGATTGAAGTCGATGGTGGCATAAATTGTGATAACATTGCTGATATTGCTGCGGCTGGAGCAGATATGTTCGTCGCCGGCTCGGCTATTTTTAACCAACCTAATTACTCTGATGTCATCACTACGATGCGTCAAAAATTATCAACTATATAAGATGTACTAATGAGCAAACCAATCGTATTAAGTGGCTGTCAGCCTTCTGGACAATTAACCCTAGGTAATTACTTTGGGGCTTTAAAGCAGTGGGTAGCAATGCAATCCACGCATGACTGTATGTACATGATTGTTGATTTACACGCAATTACCGTGCGCCAAGATCCGCAAGCTCTTAATGCCGCATGCCTGGATGGGTTAGCACTATATTTGGCTTGTGGAATTGATCCTGAGCAAAGCACTATTTTTATGCAATCTCATGTACCTGAGCATGCACAACTTGCATGGGTACTTAATTGCTATACGCAGATGGGTGAGCTTAATCGCATGACTCAATTCAAAGACAAGTCTGCCAAAAACGAAGCCAATATCAATGTTGGTTTGTACAGTTACCCAGTATTACAAGCTGCTGATATTTTATTATATCAAGCCAATGAAGTACCAGTGGGTGAAGATCAAAAGCAACATTTAGAGTTAACTCGCGATATCGCCACTCGCTTTAATAATGCTTATGGTGATACTCTGACCATTCCTAACCCACACATTCCTAAATCGGGTGCACGGGTCATGAGTTTGCAAGAGCCTACCAAAAAAATGTCTAAGTCTGATGACAATCCCAATAACTATGTTGGCTTATTAGAAGATCCAAAAGTATTAACCAAAAAAATCAAACGCGCAGTGACTGACTCTGACGAGCAAGCCAATATCTATTATGATGTAGCTGAAAAGGCCGGCGTTTCTAATCTGTTATCACTGTTATCTTGTACTACTGGCGAGTCGATTGATCATTTAGTTCCTCAATATACCGATAAAATGTATGGCCATTTAAAAGGCGATGTTGCGACTGCCGTAGTCGATATGCTGACACCTATCCAAGCTCGTTTTCATGAAATACGTGCCGACCGTGCTTATTTGGATCAAGTGATGCGTCAAGGTGCCGAAAAAGCCTCTGAACGAGCAGCTAAAACATTAGCTGCAGTGTATCAAGCGGTTGGGTTTATTCCTGCTCGTTAATATTCAAGCTTCACACTCTTTATTTTCAGAGAACCTATGCTGTTATTAATCGATAATTATGATTCGTTTACGCACAACCTAGCTCGATACTTTGTCGAGTTAGGTCAAGATGTGCGTGTCGTGCGCAATGATGCGATTACCTTAGAACAAATTAGCGCATTAAATCCTGAGTATTTAGTGCTCTCCCCAGGCCCATGCACGCCTAATGAGTCAGGCATTACCCTCGCAGCCATCGCTGCTTTTGCCGGTAAGATCCCCATGTTAGGCGTATGCCTTGGCCATCAAGCTATTGCCCAAGTATTTGGAGCTACAATCACAAATGCCACAACCATAAAACATGGAAAAACCGCTCAAGTAAATCACATCACTGGCCGATTATTTAAATGTGTAGCTGATCCTTTTACTGCTACTAGATACCACTCATTAATTGTCGACCCATCGACTTTAAGTGACAACTTCAACGTCACAGCGTGGTGTGCGCCAGTAACAAGTAATACGAACAGCTGCATAATAAGCAAGGATGATATAGAAATCATGGCGATAGAAGATGAAAAACAGCACATTTATGGTGTGCAATTTCATCCTGAATCGTTATTGACCGAACATGGACACGATATTTTGGATAATTTTCTACGTTGCACCAATTTACGCTGCTAAGACAATTTTACCGAAAGTTACTCAGCAAAATAGTCGTTTACTTCTATACTCATGATCACTTCAATCAAAAAGGTGTTGCTTAGTGCCCATCCCACAACAAGCATTGTTTGAACAATTTGTCGCTTCGCTAGATCATGCTCGTACTGTATCGCCTTTTTTTAAGGCACAGCATCCAGAGTTTGGTAATGAATCTACAGCAACCAAAAAAGATTTTTTTTTGGATGTAGATAAACAAGCTCATCAACTACGTGAACAACATAATACTCAGCATGCCCAAGTAGTCCAGGCGAGAAGTGCCAAGTTTCATCATTTGCTTAAACAAATCGTCACGCAACAAATCACCGATAATCCAAACCAATTAATTCATATTGCCAATATCGATGACTTCGCAGGTCCATGTATGGATATGCTTGCAAAGCCTGCGTGTTCCAATAGCCTGTTTGAACCCTTAGCGATGGAAATCCCATGGTTCTTTGATCAAATCATCAAAATTGTGAATGCCAAACCATTTCATAAAACAGATAAAAACAATAACCCAATTAAAGTCGACACACTCAAAACTGCCATAAACTTTATCGGCTTTGAGAACTTACAAATGTTGCTACCCGCATTAATCTTTAAACGCACCTTGCCGCAAATTACAGATCCCTATCCAGAGATCAAACACCGCATTTGGGAGCTATCTGTTGGCACCGCTAATTGTGCTAAATTTTTAGCCCCTGACTATAAACTCAACCCAGCCTTTATGTTTATGGCTGGCATGTTTAATTATGTCGGTAAAAATACCGTTACCCGAATTTTCTTTAAGCAATTTGATATTTTGCACAAAGAACAAATGCAAAGCGCTGAAAAAGCGCTAATGAAAGATGAGTTTGAAAGCTTACGCGATGTCACTCCTGAGCCAGCAGCCTTAGCTGAACTCGTTGCTCTACATGCCTCGCAAGTTAGCCATGCGATCATAAAAGAAATGACATTCAACTACTTACCTATCCACACGTTATTTAACCAACTAGCACAGGCCGATTATACCCAACATGCCCCTCAATTAATTAAATCATGTGAGCGTTATGTGCAAATCAGAATGCTCCTAAAACAACATTTAATATCAGCCGATACAGCTAAAGCCCAGTTATTACAACTACCGTTTTCTGGTAAACAACTGACTGGATTAAACAAACTGGCGATAAAACAACTGCAATTTGTTGATTTGAGTTGATCATAGAGGAGTTTTTTTAACATAAATAGTCGAAAACTCCTAGATTGCCAAATACAAGTCAAAGCTAAGCGGTAAATGGGTCACCATACCCGCTTTAAGCAAATCCACTTACATAGTTATGCGATTTTTATGCAATACCTGTCAAAGCCTTGATATACCTAGCTTAAAACCATTTACAAGTATCGTAAAACACCCTATTCTTAGAGCATTAATAATGTGTTTAAAAGGTATTCCTATGCAAGTCACCCGTGAGTTATTTAATGAAGTAATGGTCCCGAACTACAACCCAGCAGCGATGATCCCTGTGCGCGGTCAAGGCTCTCGCATATGGGACCAAGATAATAACGAATACATTGATTTTGCAGGCGGTATTGCCGTAAATGTATTAGGTCATTGTCACCCTGAACTAGTTAAAGTCCTAAAAGAGCAAGGCGAAAAGTTATGGCATTTATCCAATGTCTATACCAATGAACCAGCATTGCGTTTAGCCAAAAAACTCACCGAAGCGACGTTTGCTGAACTCGTCTACTTTGCCAACTCAGGTGCAGAAGTAAATGAAGCAGCCTTAAAGTTAGCTCGTCGTTGGGCATTAGATCATTACGGTCCAGAAAAAGACCAAATCATTGCGTTTAACCAAGGTTTTCATGGTAGAACGTTCTTTACCGTCACCGTTGGTGGACAGTCTGCCTATTCTGATGGTTTTGGTCCTAAGCCAGGTAGTATTGACCATACACCGTATAATGATTTGGCCGCACTTGAAGCTATCATGTCGGAAAAAACTTGTGCAGTGATGATGGAGCCATTGCAGGGCGAAGGCGGGATCATTTGTCCTGACCCAGAGTTTGTCAAAGGCGTGCGTGCATTATGTGACAAACATAACGCATTATTGATTTTTGATGAAGTCCAATCAGGTGTTGGTCGTACCGGTGATTTATTTGCTTATATGGGTTTGGATGTTGTTCCTGATATTTTAACCTCAGCTAAATCATTGGGTGGTGGTATTCCAATCGGAGCGATGCTAACGACTAAAACAATCGGTGAACATCTAAAAGTGGGTACTCACGGCTCAACTTACGGCGGCAATCCATTAGCTTGTGCCATTGCTGAACGCGCGTTAGACATCATCAACACACCTGAAATTTTAGCAGGTGTTAAAGCCAAAGAAGCATTATTCCGCGAGCATCTTGAGCGTATCAATGCCAAGTATCAGGTCTTTTCTGAAATTCGTGGTAAAGGCATGTTACTCGGCTGCGCGATGAACGAAAAATATCAAGGCCGCGCGCGTGACTTCATGGTTGCCGCCACAGCAAAAGGTACCATGTGTTTGATCGCTGGAATGAACGTCATTCGTTTTGCGCCATCGTTAGTGATCCCCGATGCAGACATTATCGAAGGGTTAGCGCGTTTTGAGGCTGGTATTGCTCACGTACTCGAACAAGACGCCCTTCAAGCTAAATCTGCTTAATTGTTGATTTGATATGAATATTATCAGACCAATACGCACATCTGATTTTAAGGCGCTGTATGAAATAGCCGAAGAATCAGGTGTGGGGTTTACCTCATTACCTGTCAATGACAACTTATTAGCCAAAAAAATTACTCGCTCTGAAGCATCTTTTACTAAAGAAGTGGTCAGCCCAAGTAATGAGAGCTACTTGTTTGTGATGCAAGATAGTGCGTCAGAAGAAGTCGTAGGCACCTGTGGTATTGAAGCCTGCGTCGGTGTCGAAGATGCGTTTTACCATTACCATTTAGGCAAAGTCGTGCATGCGTCACGCGAGCTAAACATTCACAACACGGTTGAAATTTTAACGGTATGTAACGATTACTCTGGGATCAGTGAAATCTGTACGTTGTTTTTGCGAGAACAAGCGCGCCAACCAAACATGGGCCGCTTTTTATCCAAAGTGCGTTTTTTGTTTATGGCTGAGCATCAGCACCGCTTTACCGAACGCGTTATTGCAGAGATGCGCGGTGTGAGCGATGAAAACGGGCGCTCGCCATTTTGGGAATGGCTCGAGAAACACTTTTTCTCAATGGATTTCCCAACTGCTGATTACCTGACCGGCATCGGCAACAAAGTGTTTATTGCAGAGCTAATGCCTAAGTATCCGATTTATGTCAATCTGTTATCGCAAGCCGCTCAAACTGCTATTGGCAAAGTCCATGACAAGACCAAACCTGCACTTGCCTTGCTCGAAAAAGAAGGCTTTAAATGCCGTGGCTATGTAGATATCTTTGATGCTGGCCCAACAATTGAAGCAGATGTTGATTCCTTAAAAACAGTGCGAGAATCGCAACGCAAGCCGGCATTAATCGCAACTATTAACCCACAAGCCCCTCTGCACATTATTATCAATACTCGGGTTGCTGATTTTCGTGCAGTGCTCCAACCGGTTGAAATTACCGAAGATCATATCTTAATTTCACGCGAAACTGCTAAAGCATTGCAAGTAAATAACAGCGACATGATCAGAATTGCACCTTTAAAATAAGCCAGCTGACTGGCACTACAACACGACAGGATTTTATTATGCACACCCATTATATTGATGGTCAATGGCTCGCCGGTGAAGGCGCTCAGTTACATTCGATTGACCCTGCTAAAAATACGACAATTTGGAGCGGTCAAGCCGCATCTCCGACTCAAGTTGATAGCGCTATTAGCGCGGCTCGCCATGCCTTTACGCATTGGGGCGCGTTAAGCGTAACCGAGCGTTTGGTCTATATCCACGCTTATGAACAACAACTCAAAGATAACCAAGACGAGTTAGCACTCGCAATTGCCCAAGAAACTGGCAAACCAATGTGGGAGAGTAAAACTGAAGCCGCAGCAATGGTGGGTAAGATCGCACTATCGATTAAGTCCTATCAAACGCGTACTGGCGTGACGGAAAATCCAATGCCATTAGGCAAAGCCTTTATCCGACATAAACCTCACGGTGTTGTTGCTGTATTTGGACCGTATAATTTCCCGGGTCATTTACCTAACGGTCATATCGTCCCTGCCCTGATTGCTGGTAACACCATTGTGTTCAAACCATCGGACTTAACCCCTATGGTCGCACAAACCATGGTGAAATTATGGGATGCTGCTGGTTTGCCAAAAGGTGTGTTAAATTTACTGCAAGGTGACATTACTACAGGTAAAGCACTTGCTGCGCATGATCTAATTGATGGACTATTTTTCACTGGTTCGTCCAACACAGGTAAATTACTACACGAACAATTTTCCGGACATCCAGGTAAAATTCTCGCGCTAGAAATGGGTGGTAATAATCCCTTAATCGTCGCTCAAGTCAATGATATCGATGCGGCGGTGCATGATATTGTGCAATCCGCATTTATCACATCGGGTCAACGCTGTACCTGTGCGCGTCGTCTGTTTATTCCAAATACTGCTCAAGGTGATGCGATCCTAGCGCGTTTAATTGCAGTGACAACACGCATAGACGTCGGTCACTACGATGCAGATAACCAGCCCTTTATGGGCGCAATGATTTCAGCGAAAGCAGCATCTATGATGGCCCAAGCGCAAGCAACATTGATTCAATTAGGCGCACAACCATTAGTCGAGTTAACCCATACCGATAATCTAACTGGTTTTGTTACCCCTGGGATAATTGATGTGACGAATATACTTGATGTATTGCCTGATGAAGAACATTTTGGTCCACTCTTAAAAGTGATTCGCTACGATACATTCGGTGACGCAATTGCCGAAGCAAACAATACTAAATTTGGTTTATCAGCAGGTCTGATTGCGGATGATGCACACTTATATGAACAGTTTTTTCAACAGATCCGTGCCGGTATCGTTAATTGGAACCGCCCTATTACTGGCGCTAGCGGAACTGCACCGTTTGGTGGGATTGGTGAAAGCGGTAATCACCGTGCCAGTGCATTTTATGCCGCGGATTATTGCGCTTACCCAGTTGCGTCTGTTGAATTAGAAGCTACCACATTACCAGGAACATTAAATCCCGGTTTGCACTTTTAACGACAAATCATTACAAGGAATAAAGTTATGCACAACAGTATTAATGATTTATTTGCAGGTTTATGGGCTGATTATGTTGCCATTACGCCATCAGCTGCTCGTATTCATGCGTTATTGCAACAGCACGACAACAGTAATGAAATTATCAATGACCACATTGCGTTAAGGACATTTAAGTTGCCGGGTTTAGCCGTAGCAGACTTGGCCGTTCATTTTACGCAATTAGGTTATGTGCAAAGTGGCGAGTACGACTTTAACAGTAAAAAACTCAATGCATGGCATTTTCAGCACCCTGATCCGACGCAACCTAAAGTGTTTATCAGCGAGTTACGCGTGGATGAATTGTCCACTGCTGCCCAAGCAATTATCCAAATAATGCTAGCACAGATGGATATGACAGTCGTAGCAGCTGATGACTTCTTGTATTCAGGGACACACTGGCAAGTCAGTGAAGACGATTACCGTACTTTGCTTAGCGAATCTGAATATGCAGCATGGTTAGCCGCGTGGGGCTTTAGAGCGAATCATTTTACGGTGAGCATTAATCATTTACATTCAATTCATGAATTAACTGATGTAAATGCGTTACTCAAAGAAAATGGCTTTGTGCTAAATACATCAGGTGGAGAGATCAAAGGCAGCGCAGATGTGTGTTTAGCCCAATCCTCAACCATGGCAGATAGTATGCCTGTTGTATTTAGTGATGCGACGGTGGCAATCCCAAGTTGTTTTTATGAATTTGCGCAACGTTATGCAATGGCCGACGGCGAACTATACCAAGGGTTTGTGGCAGCTTCTGCGGATAAGATTTTTGAAAGTACTAACGTAAATTAGCGTTAATTCGCGTCAATTAGTAAAATTTGTGACAATTTATGGCAACAGCGATAATCATACCGCTATTGCCACTTGTTCCATCACCTAGTCGTTGACTAGTCATCACCAAACAAGTCGTCTGATAATGGCGGTGTATTGTTATTAGGTGGTGTTTCGGCTTCAAGGCTTGCATCGTCTGCTGCATCATCCAGCATGTCATCATCCTGAGCATTTAGCACTTCCACCCCATCAACACGTTGTAATCCGCGTGGTAACTTATTACCTCGTCGTCCGCGCTCACCATAATAGTGTTCAAGATCGGCAGCTTTAAGTGTCATACCGCGCTTACCTGCTAATATTTTGACATCACTTCCCAAAGGTACAACTGCAATTACTACAACAAATTCTTCGCGTGATTTAGATTTAGCTGACGGTATATTAATAATCTTATTACCTTTACCTTTACCTAAACTCGGTAAATCACGTAATGGGAACAACAACATACGCCCTTCATTCGATATCGATAAACACATGTCGGTGGCAATATCATTAACACGAACAGGAGTTAACACCTTAGAGGCATTCGGTAAGGATAAATATGCCTTACCGGCTTTGTTTTTACTTAACATATCAGCGAACAAACCGACAAATCCATAGCCAGCGTCACTCGCCATCAAGAATTTCTGTTGTTCCGTCGCCATAATCACATGCTCAAATTTCTCACTTGAAACCATATTAAAACGCCCGGTCAACGGCTCGCCTTGGCTTCGCGCGGACGGTAAAGTATGCGCATCACAACTAAATGTTCGACCTGAGGAATCAATAAACACCGCAGGTTGATTACTCCGTCCTTTAGCACTGGCTTGATACGTATCATCGCCTTTGTAACTTAAGTTAACCGCATCAATGTCATGCCCTTTAGCACAGCGCGCCCAGCCTTTATCAGATAGCACAACAGTGACGGCTTCAGAGGGCACTAGTTCTTTTTCGGTTAACGCTTTTGCTTCACCACGCGATACAATGGGAGAACGACGCTCATCACCGTATTTTTCAGCATCCGCTTGTAATTCTTTTTTGATCAGCGTTTTCATGCGACGATCAGAACCTAATGTCGTTTGCAAGTAGTCGCGTTCTTTGCTTAACTCATCTTGCTCACCCTGAATTTTCATTTCTTCGAGTTTAGCTAGATGACGTAATTTTAATTCTAATATCGCTTCGGCTTGTGTATCTGATAAACCAAAACGCGCCATCAGTTCTTTTTTAGGTTCATCGTGATGACGAATAATTTCAATCACTTCGTCGATATTCAAAAAGGCAATCATCAAGCCTTCAAGAATATGCAGTCGCGCTAACACTTTATCCAAACGGTACTGCAAACGACGCGTCACAGTATCGCGTCTAAACGTCAGCCATTCACTTAAAATGGATTTAAGATCTTTAACCTGAGGGCGACCGTCCAAACCAATCATATTGATGTTTACACGGTAGTTTTTTTCTAGATCCGTAGTCGCAAACAAATGCGCCATTAACTGCTCTACATCGACTCGATTAGAACGTGGTGTCACCACTAAACGAGTGGGGTTTTCATGGTCAGACTCATCGCGTAAATCACTGACCATAGGAAGTTTTTTGGTTTGCATTTGCCCTGCAATTTGCTCCAAAATCTTACCACCAGAGGCTTGATGAGGGAGTGCCGTAATGACGATTTCGCCATTCTCTTCACCATAAACTGCACGCATCTTAATTGAACCACGGCCAGTTTCGTATATTTTTTGAATATCCGAGCGCGGCGTAATGATTTCAGCATCGGTAGGATAATCAGGACCTTGTACATGCTCTAACAGCTCACTCAAATCAGTACGAGAATTATCAAGTAATAATGAACAAGCATTGGCCAGTTCTCGCACGTTATGCGGAGGAATATCAGTCGCCATACCAACGGCTATGCCGGTCACACCATTGAGTAAAATATGCGGTAAGCGCGCGGGTAAAACTTTTGGCTCTTTTAAGGTGCCGTCAAAGTTCGGAGACCAATCCGCTGTACCTTGACCGAGCTCCGCCAATAACACTTCTGAAAAACGAGATAAACGCGCCTCGGTGTAACGCATGGCAGCGAATGATTTAGGATCATCAGGAGCCCCCCAGTTGCCTTGTCCATCAACCAAAGGATAACGGTAAGTAAAAGGCTGTGCCATTAACACCATTGCTTCATAACAAGCGGAGTCGCCGTGAGGGTGAAATTTACCTAGTACATCACCAACGGTACGTGCCGATTTTTTGTATTTGGCATTATTACTCAAGCCTAGATCAGACATCGCATAAATAATACGACGTTGTACTGGCTTTAAGCCGTCACCGATATGCGGTAATGCGCGATCCATGATGACGTACATCGAATAATTAAGATAGGCATCTTCCGTGAAGCGGCGAATGGGGAGTTGCTCTACTCCATCTTGATTAATAGTGACTTCGTTACTCATAGCGATCCAAAAGATTCTTGTTATTGGTCTAGTTTCGAATAATAATACATTATATTAACTAGTGATACGCTCGTGACGTGTATTACATTAAAAAATAAAGTTATTAATGTTAGATATACGCGTGACCACATTTTTGAAAAGCTTCCTAATGCTAGGGCTACTCGGTTTATCCCTTCCAGCATCAGCCTTAGCACCGATATCCGCACTCCCTACTCATGATTTTAACGTTTTTTTCTCTGGTTTAATTTATGGTAGTTTAGGGATCTTATCTATCTATAATGTAAGCCTATTTTTTACACAACGCGATAAATCTGCATTTGCGTTTTTATTCTATATCTTAATGGTCTTTCTTTGGTTAAATACATCATTATTCCGCGTCGATAATCACATACTACAACCACTTTTTACTGACTCTACTAACGCTGCACTTATTGAGTTGATTTTACTCATTCCATTTGCCTCAGGCATATTTTTAATGCGCTTTAACGAGCACCAATTACGACTTCATGATGGGATTAGTTATGCCTACGGCCTTATGTTGGCGACTCTTGTAACTGCTACCTTATATCTGCTGCTGCAACCGATGGATATTAAAAGCAAAAATATAATTATCGTTGTACTCTTTATGCTGTCCTCTCTCCTTTTCGCCTTTCTTAGTGCTAGGCAAATAAACGCACCTACTGCACCTAGCCTATTTTGTTTTTTGGGTTTTGTTGTTCCCTTTTTCTTTACCTTAAATTTATCGATTCAACAAATATTCACCCCTGAAATATCCAGTTTTGTAACGACGACGATGGCGTTTATTTTTTCGCTGCAAGCTGTTTTTTTCAGCATTGCGTTGAATTTCAAACGAAAACAATTTCTCATCGATGAATTGCATGCTGTTACTGATGATTTGCATACTAATATGGAGTTTATTAAAGAGCAAAATCAGCACTTTGATATCGCACGCAAAGAAGCGTTAAAAGCAAGCAATAGTAAATCCCGTTTTTTAGCCAATATATCTCATGAAATCCGTACCCCTTTAAATACAATATTAGGTTTTAGCCAAGAATTACAAACCACTACGTCGGCAAAAGAAAGAATAGATCAGATTAACCTAATCAATATTGCAGCTAAAAATTTACATGCATTGGTCAACGATGTCCTTGATCTTTCAAAAATCGAAGCGGGTAAATTTAAAATTACGGCTCAGCCCTATTATCCATTAGAATTTTTTGAAGAAATTGTAGAGATCAATGCTAAATCAGCACAGATGAAGCACTTAGATTTCAATTTTTATTTAGATAACCTCCCTAAAAAATTGGAGGGAGACTTTTTGCGCCTCAAGCAAGTTATTATTAATCTGCTAAGTAACGCCCTTAAATTTACTAAGACAGGGCACATATCATTGAGCGTAGTAGGTAATATCCTACAAGATGAGACGGTTGAACTTATTATAAAAGTTGACGATACTGGATCGGGTATTTCTGACAAGGATACTCAAAAATTGTTTTCTGCTTTTTCTCAAGTCTACGACGATATCAACCTAGAGAATCAAGGCAGCGGGCTTGGTTTAGCCATAAGCCGGGATATAATTAAAATGATGAAAGGTTCAATCAATGTCGTTTCAGAGGAGCGAATTGGCACATCCTTCGTGGTAAGGGTGCAACAAAAAATCGTTGATAAAACAAAAATTCACGATGAAAAAAGCACATTTACCCACAAACGTGTCTTGCTTATCGATCCTAAACCCGAGTCTCGTCGCAACACCGCCCGCTTACTTAAGCATGCAGGAATGATTACCACCAGCGCTGAAAGTCGTGAGTTTATAGCTATCTTAGCTGACAATAAGCAGTTGCCAAAGTATGACTTTTGCTTCCTCTCTTTGCCTCAAGAAAAATCACTTGAACGTGCTGCCTTTTTAAACCTATTAGAAAGCCTTAACCTCAAAAAGATCATCATTTTATATTCAGGGGCAAAACCATTAGAGCAATATAATCGTTTTAGTACTAAAGTATCGAAGCAAATCGCGCTGCCGTTGACTCTCTCTAAATTACGCAGTTTGTCTAGTCTAGAGCCGCGTAACAATAGACTCAATCCAATTCAACGAAAACTGCAACAGCTGCCAAAGTTATCTATCCTAGCAGTCGATGATGTACCGATTAACTTGAAATTGTTAGTTACGTTTTTGAAAAATTCAAAAATTAACTTAACAACTGTTAATAGTGGTCTTGAAGCTATTGAGCACTGCAAAACTACAGAATACGATTTGATCTTGATGGATATACAAATGCCTGGCATGGATGGGGTACAAACCACCCAGCTTATTCGTAAAATACCGATTAATTTGGGTACCCCCGTTGTTGCATTAACTGCACATGCATTCAATGACGAAAGACAACACTTTTTGGACTCTGGCCTGGATGACTTTTTACCCAAGCCGATAGACTTAGAAAGCCTAATCGCGTTAATCGAATTATGGTGTAATATACCGCAAAAACAGCCCATTGCTACTCCGAAAGAAGTCTCGCTTGATATTACTGCTATGGCGACCATGGATTGGGAGCTCGCGATTAAACGAGCGAATTACAATGAAGATGCTGCACGATACTTACTTGACTCATTTGCGAGCATGCTGCCTGCAATGATTACAAGTATTCAGAACTCACGCCAGAAGGGACTCCTTACGTCAGTTCAGGCCGATGTGCATAAACTACATGGTGCATGTTGTTGTACTAGTGTGCCACGCTTGCAACGATTATGTTTTGAGATTGAACCGCAATTTAAAACCAATAAATTACATGAGCTTGAACAAAACCTCGACGCATTAGCAGAAGAAGCATCTAGAGTGGTCACGGATATTCGACTATGGCTAAGTCAACATATCGAGTAATATTAGTTGAGACGGGTTTTTACGTCTTCGTGGCATGCGCGTACTAACGCTACAAACTCATCGGCAGTTCTATCTAATTCAGCTTCATTAACATATATATCATAGCCTAAACGGTCTCTTAGTTTTTGCATGCGATTGGCAAACATCCCTTGTACACCAGTTAAAATATCACCTTCGGGTAGCTTGTGCTTTTGCTCTTCCATTAAGTCACTGCTAGGGCATTGCCCGGTTTGACAACTTGGATCAGTATTTTGCATTAACAATGGGCGCTGCTCCATCAGTAAGTTAGTCATCAATCGTTGCGAAATATCCGCAAACAACGGAGAGTATGATTTAATACGAAAGCCAACCATACTTAAATCGACCTGCTCTAACCCACGCGTCACACGAGGCGTATCGATGCGTTGAATATTATCCCAAGGAATAAACCAGGTACCGTAGCGATGGTGGTATCTGATCCCTACTGGATTGATAATTAAAGAATGTTCGGGCTCTTTTAGTTTAAAAAAGCCAATGACCAAGCCAATGATACCCACTGCGATAAAGGCAATGGCGACCAAGACAAATTGCTGCGGGACCATACCTAGTAAGATGAATCCGACTATAATTGCAACGCCTCCAACCAACAAGCTGGTTAAGCCATTGCCTTTGGATGCAGCCTTAATACGAATGGTTTGTTCTTCAACAGGTTCCACTGCTGGTTCTTGTCTCTTTGTCACGGCGGTGTCTCAATAAGTGGTGTGAGGCTTGCTCACTTAAATTAACCATAAATATAGGATTAGGCACACTACGCCATATAGGATGATATAGCGCCAGCGCATACAATACGCACAATCGGTATGCCAAATTTGTTTAATTTTGTTCCACATGCGTCATTCTCGCAGCATATTTAGCCGCTATACGCGCGTTTTTACGCGCTCTAATCCGGCATAAGGTCGCTATAATTACGGGTGTATATACTAACGATAGCAAAATTGAAAAGCCAACGCCACCGGCAAGTACAACCGCCAACGGTGGCCAAAATGAGCCTGATGTAAACAATAATAATGGGATCAAACCACCAACAGTCGTAAATGTTGTCGAGAGGATGTGACGACTACAACTCATGGTTTCCAAAATAATTTCTTCAGTATCACCCGCTAACGCCTTGGGATTAGCATTGATTGCTGCAATCACTACGATTGAGCCATTAATCGCTACGCCTATTAAGCCCGCACAGCCCAAGATGGGATTGAAACCAATGGCATGACCCGATAACCATAAACTCAACATCCCTAAACCAACCGACAAAATCATGACTGAGCCAATCACGGTTGCAAAGCGCACACTTTTGAAAGTGAGGATCAATGCCGTTATCATCATGACGACCAGAACAGGTGCGTAAGTTGCGAGTTGACCAATCGCTTCTTGTTGTTTATCCGCATCCCCCGCCATTTTAATCCGATAACCATCAGGTAGCGGGTAATCTTCAAGTGCGGTGCGAATTTGATTCGATACATCCACAGGTGGCACGCCTTGCATTAAATAGCCTTGAATCCGATTGACACGTTCACCATCTTTGCGCGTGATACCCGAGATAGCAGGCTGCAAATTAAAATCACCTAACGCAGCTACAGGCAACCACGGATTATTAGCATCATGTCCTCTTGCCGCTAAAGGCAGCGCTGCCAGACCAATCAAATCACTGCGCTGTTTGTTGCCAATGCGAACTTTAATAGGGATCTCTTCAGTTTGTTCCACAATAGAGCCACCAAACTGGCCATTTAAGGCCAATTGGAGCTGACCAGATAATTCGTTAAGGTTTAGCCCTGAATTACTCGCACGGTCTCGTGTGGTGGCAATAATAAGCTCTGGCTCGGAAACGGTAATAGAAGCAATAGATTGTGATAAGCCAGGCGTATTCGCCATGACTAATCGAACATCTTGTCCGATTTGTTCCAACACAGCCAAATCAGGTCCATATATATCGACTTCAACGGGTGCGGGGATAGGTGGACCTTGACCAAAGGCTTTGACAATTATCTTGGCTTGTGGAAACTCGGATTGTAAATCTAGTTGCAGGCGATCAATCATAGCAGCAGCGCGATCCATCGAATCAACTGTAATTACGCCATTGGCGTATTCTGGCGAATTATCTTTGTTCATCACCTGATTGTAATA
The DNA here is from genome assembly GCA_029246415.1 of Glaciecola sp. Classification (GTDB taxonomy): domain Bacteria; phylum Pseudomonadota; class Gammaproteobacteria; order Enterobacterales; family Alteromonadaceae; genus Opacimonas. Next base: position 149,691 of record JAQWNF010000003.1, on the reverse strand, counting down.
CACCATAGGTGTGGAATTACCCACAAGCCAAGTGACTTGTTTGATCCCTTCGTATTCATTTATCACCGCATCCATCGACAACGCAAGATCATAAGTCGCATTGATTGAACTACCTGGCGGTAAATAAGCTTCCACCACAAACTGATCGCGATCCGCTGATGGGAAAAATACATTCGCTAATGTCGATGCCAACCCAAAACCTAATAAACAAATCACAATGCAGACTGGCAACACAACTAATGGCTTGTGTAATGCTTTACGCAGTAATGACGTAAACGCTAAGGATACTTGGGGTAACTGAAAACCTTGCGCATACCAAGGCGCATCTACTGCATGCGATTTAGGTAAAAAGCGCGCAGCTAGAGCCGCTATGACAGTAATGGATAACCAAAACGACCCGACTAATGCCATGACTACCGACACAGCAATGGAACCGATAAAGTCGCCAATATTACCATTGAGTAAAAATATCGGCATAAACCCTAGAATTGTCGTTAAGGTAGAAGCAAATAACGGAGCAAATAGGTGTTGAATACTTTTGGTAAATGCCTCCACTCTGGTGGCATTCGGTTTGAGTAAATTTTGCCTAATCTCATCGGTCATAACAATGGCGTTATCAATGAGTAGACCTATTGCAATGATAATCCCAAAAATCGACATTTGATGGATTTGCTCGTCAAAAAACGCAAGTGAAAACACTGCAAAAAATGCACTCATCGGCAGCGATAACCCGACTATCCACGAGGACTTGATCCCCATAAAAAACAAGATAACTAGCATCACTACCGCAGAGCCCAAGATTAAATTCCCAGTTAACTTAGTCAAGCGTTCTTGGGTATAACTGTTTTGTTCGAAAATCAGCTCAAGATCAACTGAACCGCCATAGGTTTGGCTAAACTGTTCAGCTTGTTGCTTGATTTGTTCAGTCCAATTATCTACTCGGACATTGTTTTGCATTCTCGCGGCGACAAATACCACTTCATCGCCATTTAATAAGGCTTTGTGCGACATCGGCGTCTGCCACTCACGGGTGACTTGTGCGACATCTGCCACTCTTAAATAATTACCATTTTCTGAAAAAACAGGAATATTGTTGATCACATCTAAACTGGCTAGTTCTTGGGCTACTTGTACACGGATATTAATCTGGTCGGCATACACCACACCGGCTGGTAGTTTTGGGTCGGCATTGCTGATGGCTGCGGATACATCTTGAGCTGATATACCAATACTGGCGAGTTTATCAGGATCAATGCTGACCGTAATTTGCTCTGTGGGTTGACCAAACAGATTAACGATTTCGGTGCCGCCAATGTTGCGAAATTGATCCGAAAGCTCACTAGCAAAACGCCCTACCATCGCCAATGACATCGTATCAGGATATTTTGCCTGCAAGGCAAATAAGACAGTAAATGAGGTCGCGCCGCGTTTATCCTCTAAAATAGGTGTCCCCGCTCCTGGTGGAAAACGAGCAGCAGCATCATTCATACTGTCACGGATTTTAGAAAAGATTTGCTGGTTGTTGGAGTTATCAACCGAATCTTGCAACTCAATTAACAAGGCTGAAAACCCTGCTTTTGAGGTCGATTCAATGAATTTTATTTCATATAGCTCGCGCAGTTCATCTTCGAGTACATCAGTGACTAGGGCCTCTACTCGCTCAGCTGACGCGCCAGGAAACGCAGTAAGGATCAATGCATTACGCAAATCGATGCGCGGATCTTCTAAACGAGGTAAAGTTTGAATTGCAGATAATCCAGCAACTAATACAATAATAATAGTTAATGCTAGTAAGTGCCCACTGCGGACAAACATAGTATACCAAGGGTAAGTGTTTGGTTTTTCAGCCATGTCAGCAGTTCCTTATTGAGTAATATTAGGAGCAATATCACTCACACGGGCAAAGACATTTTGACGCGCAACGAAACGATGTGTGCCGCCAGTGACTAACAAATCACCGTCTTGTAACGCGCCAGTGATAAAGGCACGTTCACCATCAGAATAGATAATTTCCACTGCACGGGTTGCTACTTCTGTCTCCCCTTCATTACCCACAACATACACATTCCACATACCTCTGACACCATTTGCCAAAGCTGAAATTGGCACCCACACGCCAAATTGGTCTAATTTGATAGCCAAGTCGACTGCGATTAAATCCCCCACTAAGGTTACGGCATTAGCATTAACCGAAAAAACCGTATCGACTGTGCGTGTGCGTAAATTACGCTGCGAGCCAATAGTTAATAACTGACCCGGCACAGCGGCATCACCAATCCGTAAATCATATAACTCGCCAATTTGTAATGTCCCTGCTACTTCTGGCGGCAGTGCAATTCGCGCGCTCAACGTCGCATTGTTAGCAATTTCAAAAATCGGCTGACCAATATTTACCACAGCCCCGGCATCAACCACTCTAGAGACGATATCCGCAGTATAAGGTGCAAGTATGGTGGATTTTTCTAGCTCTAACGCCAGTGTATCTAATTGTGCCTGAATTTGAGCTAGACGCGCTTGGGCGATGTTATTAGCCTCTTTAGCTTCATCTAAACGTTGTGGGGATTCGAGCTTGGAGCGCACTAATGATGCCACTCGCTTTTCTGAGATACTCGCCAAACGTGCTTCAGCAATCGCTAATTCCAGTGCTGCTTGGGCTTCTAATAATTGTGCATCAATCCGCTTAGTATCTAGGCGAGCTAAGAGATCGCCGCGTTTGACTCGCTGTCCATCTTCCACGTAGACATCTGACACTCGCCCGGCTCGTTCAAAGCCGATCATCGCCTGAGATGTTGATTCCACTCTACCCATTGCCCTGTAGCGCTTGGCAAACGTATTCTGATATTTAACCGGCAGGACATTCACTGTTTGTTCTACTAGTGCAGGGTTTTCTTGCTGTGCACGACCATTGCCAGAAAACATCATCAACACCATTAATAAGATAACACTCACCCCAACTAAACCCAAAAGTAGAGGTTGGTTAGGCTGTTGAGAACTAGATGAAGACATGGTTTTCCTTTACACAATACAATGAGAATAATTATAGAGTAATGCTAATGTATAAATACTAGTCCGTCCAGTTTGATTATTAAACAACCCGACCAAACCCTACAATAAGCGTACACATTATTAATTTTGTTTTGCTCGTGATCGCATTTGCACAGACTTCTTGCCACAAATTTTAAGCTAACCCCACAGTTGACCCTAGGCACAAGCGTTAGGTATTTGATATAATCCTCCAAATTCTATTTATGAAATCCATTATGAGCGCACAATCATTCAATTTTGCTGGGCAACATATCTTATCGGTTAATCAATTTAACCGTGATGCTATCGAGTATATATTTCATATCGCTAATCAAATGCGTCCCTATGCACAACGCCAAAAACGCACCGAAGTCCTACGCGGCGCGATTTTAGGTAATCTATTTTTTGAACCGAGTACTCGCACACGCGTGAGTTTTGGTACAGCGTTTAACTTGCTAGGCGGCGAAGTAAGAGAGACGGTCGGCATGAGTAATTCTGCTTTAGCCAAAGGTGAATCATTGTATGACACCGCCCGCGTATTAAGTGGTTATTCAGATATCATCGCAATGCGTCATCCACAAGCTGGCTCAGTTGCTGAATTTTCTGGTGGCTCTCGAGTTCCTGTTATTAATGGCGGTGATGGTGCGAATGAGCATCCAACTCAAGCATTATTAGATTTGTACACCATCGAAAAAGAATGCAAATCTCACGGTAGCACAATCGACGGTCTGCACATCGCCATGATTGGTGATTTAAAATACGGTCGCACCGTGCACTCTTTATGTAAATTATTGAGCTTGTATAACAATATTCACTTTACCCTGATTTCACCCACCGAATTAGCGATGCCAGAATCAATCCTCAGCGCGATCACCAATGGCGGGCATAAGCTAACCATCACAGACCAGTTATCTGGTAGTGTTGATGCCGATATTTGTTATCAAACTCGTATTCAAGAAGAACGTTTTACCTCGCAAGATGAAGCGGACAAGTTCCGTGGTAAATTTCGTCTAGACCAAGCTATTTATACCAAGCATTTTCAGTCTAAGACTGTGATTATGCATCCTTTACCACGTGATTCGCGTGCTGAAGCAAACGAACTGGATAATGATTTAAACCAACACCCTAACCTAGCTATTTTTAGACAAACTGATAATGGTGTATTGGTACGTATGGCATTGTTTGCCTTAACGTTAGGGGTGGAAAATATTATGCAGCAACATGAAAAGCCAGTTTTATGGCAAACGCCAAAGAGTACCCTATGACTAAATCTGAAGAATTATTTGCCCGCGCCCAATTAACCATCCCAGGTGGCGTAAACTCACCGGTCCGCGCATTCAAAGCAGTAGGTGGTACACCGCGCTTTATCACTAAAACTGACGGCCCCTATATGTGGGATGCCGATGGTAATCGCTATATAGATTACATTCAGTCTTGGGGACCAATGGTGCTAGGTCATAACAATACCAAAATCCGTGAAGCTGTGATTGAGGCAAGTTATAACGGGTTAAGTTTTGGTGCCCCTACGGAAGCTGAAATTCATATGGCTGAGAAAGTGAATAAGCTGGTGCCATCAATGGAAATGGTGCGCATGGTCAACTCTGGTACTGAAGCGACCATGTCAGCCATCCGCTTAGCCCGAGGCTATACTGCCCGTGACAAAATATTAAAATTTGAAGGCTGTTATCACGGCCACGCCGATGCATTATTAGTAAAAGCAGGCTCTGGCGCTTTAACTATGGGTGTACCGTCTTCTCCAGGTGTACCTGAGAGCTTTGCTAAGCACACCATTACCGTTGAGTTTAACAACCTTGAAAGTGTGCGTGCAGCATTTGCTGAACAACCTGATGATATTGCTTGTATTATCGTCGAGCCCGTTGCAGGCAATATGAACTGTATTCCACCTGTTGAAGGCTTCTTACAAGGCTTACGTGATATCTGTGATGAGTATGGCGCAGTATTGATTTTTGATGAAGTCATGACGGGCTTTCGTGTATCACGCGGCGGTGCACAGGAACGTTACGGCGTTAAACCTGACCTAACTTGTTTAGGTAAAGTCATTGGCGGCGGTATGCCAGTAGGCTGTTTTGGTGGCAGCAAAAAAATTATCCAACACATTGCACCCACAGGCCCTATCTATCAAGCAGGCACATTATCGGGTAATCCAGTGGCTATGGCAGCCGGATTAGCAGCACTAGAGCAACTTGAAGAACCTGATTTATATACTAGTATCTTTAATAACACACAAGTACTTGCCGAAGGATTGACTGCACTTGCGCATAAACATGGCATTGCGATGACGTATAACGTTGCTGGCAGTATGTTTGGGATATTTTTTACCGATGTAGAAAAAGTCACAAACTATCAACAAGCCATTAATTGCAATACCAAACAGTTTAACGCCTTTTATCACGGCATGTTGGCTGAAGGCGTATACTTTGCTCCAGCCTCTTATGAAGCTGGCTTTGTATCAAAAGCGCACACTATGGACATTATCGAAGCAACATTAGCTGCCGCTGATAAGGTGTTTGGACAAGTCGCACACATAAAATAACGCGCCACATCTTGATTGAATGCGGACGTTTGACTTTCGCATTCAATCAAGCCTTGCTTACCTTGGTTTGATGACTTGGTAAATAAGGAAGGTATGTTTTCAGCTTTAGAAATATTGAGTGCTTTGGTAGTTGTAGTGGCTATTTGTGCTTTATTTTTTGCCATTAAATGGCAAATGGCACAGGCCAAATTAAGCCAATTGCAACATGAACATCGACTAAATGCTCAACGCGTTGTTCAACCCAAACAAGCCTTTGATCCAGAGCTGCAAGATTTATATGCAGCCAAAGCACAAGAAGCCCGTGATTTACATCACACGATTCGACGCTTTATTCCCAAGCAATTTATCCAACATTTATCCGCAAAACACGAAACCGAGTTAAAAGTGGGCTTTGCCGATGAAGACGATCTCGCTATTTTGTTTGTCGATATTTGTCAGTTTAGTCACCTTGCTGAAACGCTCAGCCCGCAACAAATACTCAATTTTTTAAATTCGTTTTTTTTACGTATGAACGCCCCCATCCATGCAAACAATGGGTTTATTGATAAATTTAATGGTGATGCCATTATGGCGCTATTTGATCACCCAGATGGCAATGAGCACGATAAAGTGATGGACTCATTACAAGCTGCAATCGGCTTACGCCTGGCCTTAAACTTGTATAACGAGCACCGTGAAAACAGCGGGTACCAACCAATTAATATCGGTATTGGAGTCCATTATGGGCCTGTTATTATTGGTACTGTCGGTACAGATGACAGAATGGATACCACGGCACTTGGTGACAGTGTCAACATCGCGTATCGTTTGGAAGGATTATGTAGAAATTATCACGTTGATATTATTATTTCAGAACAAGTCGTGCTGAATCTGCCACCAGGCCATAAAATGACATTTAGAATATTGGACAATGTGATTGTTAAAGGACGCAGCCAAGGACAGAAAATATACGAGGTATTATCGCACTTACCTAAGCAACAACAAATTATTAAGCTCGCGCAAGAAAAGGAAATAGTAACGTGTTTGTCTTTGCGCAAGCAACAGCGCTTAGATGAACTGGTGGACGTCGCATCATGCTGCATTACACGCTATCCGACCGAGCAGGTGTTTAAGCAGTTTTTGGCCCAAGCTGAATACCTGACTCGACACCCACAACATGAAAATAAATCAGGGGCGATTAATAGCCCGCTAATTTAAAGGTATGCGCTTACGCCTCAGCTAAGGCTGGGCTAGAATTGAGTTAAGATTGCGCTCTTTGCTTAATAAAGTCGAGCGAAGGCGCAAAATAAGCCCCGCCAGACTGTGCACTAGTAAAATCTAAAAACGCATCGTACTCGTCGGGATTCGTGCCAAAAATCATACTGTGCAACATGTGTTTAAATGGGATAGCTGATTGACAGTGACTGACAAAAAACAACCCTTGTTCACGCATATTCGCAAATGGCATCGATTGTCTGAGTAGCTGCTGTTTGGCATGGGCATCACCTAGATCTGTTACCCTTGAGCGCAAATAGTGTGAGTTCGCATTTGCTTCCGGGCTAGGTAAATGGTGTTCACGAGTACGCCCCATAATTTGCTCTTGACGGCGTTGTGACAACAAGTTCCAACGTGCCATATCGTGTTGATACTTTTGGGTGTGCACGTAACAACCACCGGCAAAATCAGGATCATTGTCACCAATAATCGCCACTGTCTTTTTGCTTAACCCACGAGGATTATCTTCTGCATCAATAAAGCCCGTTAAATCACGGCCATCGAGATACCTGAAGCCACGTAAATCTTCGACCAACTCGACGTGAATACGCAATAACTCATGCACTTCAATGCTAATGGCATGCACAATATCAAGGCGATCAGCGCGGATCTGAATAAACAAATCCGTGGTTTGTGAGGGTGCTATGCGGTCATCACATTGCATATCTGGAAATGGGCTGAGTTCAAGAGGACGTAAACCTGGGTATAACTCTGAGAAATAATCAGCGCCAATACTCACCACGCCAGACACCATCGCCTCATAGTGTTCATCATCAAAGTGGTCAAAAATTTCAATCACACGGGCTAGCTTGGAGCGGATCGCCTGCTCATCTTCATCAATAACATTATATTGTAAGTATTGAGCATGTAAGTTTGGCTCTGCACAAATACCTTTTTGTGGTTGACTCATCGCAATACCCGTAGTGAGAAAATATTCATGGATTAATAGCCCGCCGCATGACCGTCTTTACGACTTTCTGATGCACCGAAATAAACCTTAGTCTTTGCATCATAACGTATCGCTTGATAACCACCAAATGCGCCGGATACATCGCGCAAAACATGACCTTTTTTCAATAATTCACGACGCGTTTCAGTGCTAAACCCGGATTCTAATGAGATATAGCCACCATCGGTCATGTCACTGCCTGTTGGTTGCGCAGAGCCACTATGCAAAATACGTGGCGCATCGCCGGCTTCTTGGGTGTTCATGCCAAAATCTATCATGTTCATCACAACCTGCGCGTGCATCTGGGGTTGGGCGCCTCCACCCATTACGCCAAAACTCAAATAAGGCTGGTTATTTTTGGTGATGAACGCCGGAATAATCGTTTGAAAAGGACGTTTGTTCGGTGCATATACATTGAAGTGCTCAGGGTCTAAGGCAAATAACTCACCGCGGTTTTGTAGCACAAAGCCTAAACCTGTCGGTGTCATGCCCGAGCCCATGCCACGGAAATTACTCTGGATCAAAGACACCATATTGCCGTCTTTGTCAGCCACTGTTAGATAAATCGTATCACCTTCATTAAGCCCAGCATCAACTCGCTTTGCAGCTTTGTTTGGATTGATTAAGGCTTGACGTTTGGCGGCATATTGCTTGGAAATAAGTTCTGCCACCGGCACATCATTAAAGTCCATGTCCGAATAAAATTTAGCGCGATCGGCAAAGGCTAATTTTTTGGCCTCCACAAATGTATGCACATATTCCGGTGAACCAAAGCCCATCCCTTCTACATCATAGCGCTCCATGATATTTAAGATTTGCAGCGCTGCAATGCCTTGGCCATTAGGTGGTAATTCCCACACATCATAGCCGCGATAATTTGCTGATACCGGCTCTACCCAAGTCGAAGTATGACTGGCCATATCATCATAGGATAAAAAGCCACCTTGCACTTTAATGTAATTGTCGATGGTGCGGGCAATATCGCCTTTATAAAATGCATCGCGTCCACCTGTTGCAATTTTTTCATAAGTAGATGCCAAGCCAGGGTTTTTAAATATATCGCCGGTGTTAGGCATTTTCCCTTTAGGCATATAGGTTTCTTTAAACCCATCATACTGGCCAATACGCGCCACTGAGCGATGTAAGTAATAACTAATTAACTCTGAAACTGGAAAGCCTTCACGCGCATATTTGATTGCGGGGGCGAGGATTTGTGTCATCGGTTTTGAGCCAAATTTTGCATGCATTTCAAACCAGCCATCCACAGCACCCGGCACTGAAACGGGTAAAGGGCCAAATTTGGGAATTGTGGTGATGCCTTGCTCTTTAAAATAGTCTAGTGTCAGGGTTTGCGGTGAACGACCTGAAGCATTTAAGCCATGCAGTTTTTGATTTTTTGCATCCCAAATAATTGCGTACAAATCGCCGCCAATACCACTGCCTGTTGGCTCGACCAAGCCCACCATCGCATTCGCTGCGATGGCTGCATCAATGGCATTACCGCCAGATTTAAGAATGTCTAAGGCGACCTGTGTCGCTAAAGGCTGGCTAGTTGCTGCCATACCATGCTGTGCTATCACTTCTGAACGACTCGCAAAGGTTTTTCCGGTTACACGATCATAGGCATTAGCCACTGACAAGTTAGCTAGTACTAACACACCAGCAAGAGTACTGAGCGTAGAGATACGTTTGTAGGTCTTTGTTATTATTGTTGTTGTCACGCGAGTTTTCCTTTCGGTAATCGTTTTAACACTGAGCATAACTGTCTGTAAGATAAGTAGCAACTGTACTCACTATATTAGTCGCTACATATTTAACAACTATAAGGACAGTTTTAATCTATTCTCACTTATAACCTCTACCCACTTAGTCAAAATAATAGTAAAGTGCCACCTGTACTATCCTTAAAATAATAAAAAAATAGAGGTATTTCATGCTCGCTGCACTCGATATTGCCATCATCGCCATTTACGCCCTTGCCCTGTTTGGGATTGCCCAATGGGTGTCTCGCGAAGAAGTGGGACATGCTAAAAACGCCAAAGATTTTTTTCTGGCTGGGGGGAAATTACCCTGGTGGGCGATTGGCGCATCACTAATTGCAGCCAATATTTCGGCTGAGCAAATCATCGGTATGTCCGGTTCTGGTTATGCTATCGGTTTAGCGATAGCATCCTATGAATGGCTAGCGGCGATCACGTTAATCATCGTCGGTAAATTTTTGCTGCCTATATTTCTCAAACATGAAATCTATACCATGCCACAATTTCTAGAACAACGCTTTGACCGTCGTGTCCGTGTGTTAATGGCGACGTTTTGGATCGCAGTGTACATCTTTGTCAATCTTACCGCAGTACTGTGGTTAGGAGCGTTAGCGGCAAATACTGTCGGCGGTATTGATCTCAATGTGGCACTGTTTGGTTTAGGCGCATTCGCCCTTGCCTACTCACTTTATGGAGGCTTACGTGCCGTTGCACTGACCGATATTATCCAAGTGGTGTTATTAATTGCGGGTGGCTTAATCATTGTGGTTATCTTGTTAGATAAAATAGCGCAAGGACAAGGTTTAATCACCGGCATGTCGATGATTATGGATGCCGCGCCAGAAAAATTTGACATGATCCTAAGCAAAGACTCCCCGCATTATATGAGCTTACCAGGCTTATCTGTAATTTTAGGTGGCATGTGGGTCATGCACTTTTCTTATTGGGGTTTTAATCAATATATCATTCAGCGCGCATTAGCAGCTAAAAGCCTTAAAGAAGCACAAAAAGGGATCTTATTCGCAGCAGGCTTAAAGGTTATCTTACCCATTATCGTGGTGCTACCTGGGATTGCATTGTTTGTCTTAAATAGTAATTTAGATTCTCCCGATCAAGCCTACCCAACCGCAATGACATTACTCCCTGTCGGGTTAAAAGGGTTAGCCTTCGCAGCATTACTCGCAGCTATCGTGTCTTCACTGGCGTCAATGGTCAACAGCGTCTCGACATTGTTTGTGGTGGATATTTATCCCAGCTTAAAGCGCGATGCAAAACCCGAACAAGCCGTTGGATTAGGGCGTATTGTATCGATTGTTGCCATGCTTATTGCGATGATCAGTGCACAACCATTATTAGGTAAATTTGAACAAGCGTTTCAATATATTCAAGAATTTACCGGCTTCTTTACCCCAGGTATTGTGGTGATTTTTGTATTAGGGATATTTTGGCGAAATACTAACGCAACCGGTGCATTGATTGCTGCTGCCAGTTCCGTCGTGCTGTCATTGCTACTTAAAGTCTTTATGACAGAATTACCGTTCATTGACCGCGTCGGTGCGGTATTTATTTTATCCGCTGTGCTCGCCATTGGTGGTTCGTTATTGGAAGGCAAAGAGCAACACAATGCAATTGTTCTGGGCGAGATGAACTTTGTGACCAGTCGCAGTTTTAATGTTGCAGCAATCGGCATTACGCTGATTATCGCCTCATTTTATGTATTGTGGTGGTAGGGTCAGTGTATTGTCATTTAATAAACGAATGAAAAAGGCGTCACCGGCCTAAAACGTATCAAGGTAAAGCTGCTCTACTTTAGTACGTGCCCACTCCGTTTTGCGCAAAAATTTCAATGACGATTTAATCGATGGATCTTTTTTAAAACAATTTATATTGATCATTATCGCCAAATCTTCCCAACCGTAATGTTCTACTAATTTAGTCACAATAGTTTGTAACGTTAATCCGTGTAATGGGTTATTTTCTTGAGTCATGTGTGTTCGCTACCTAGTGACAAGTTTTACAAGCGCATGCATATTGCGTAATCTGTTTATCATACCTTGTTCTTCAACAAAAACATAACGAGACCGAACATGAATTCCCTTACCGAAAAGCAAAAAATGGTGGCTGGCTTAGATTATTTTCCTAGCGACAAAACCTTAGTCGCGGATCGTTTCAGCGCACGCACACAACTCGATCGCCTCAACAGTATCCCTCAAGACCAAGTCAAACAACGCGCCAACCTAATTAAAACCTTATTTGGTTCGACTGGTAAACGGCTTTACATCGAATCGACATTTAAATGTGATTACGGGTACAACATTCATGTGGGAGAAAATTTTTATGCTAATTTTGGCTGTGTCATTTTAGACTGTGCCCCCGTCACAATTGGCCACGATTGTATGTTAGCGCCTAATGTTGGGATTTATACCGCGGCTCATCCGCTTGAACCTACATTACGCAACAGCGGTTTAGAATTCGCCAAGCCCATTACCTTAGGGGATAACTGTTGGGTCGGCGGAAATGCAGTGATCAACCCAGGAGTGACTTTAGGTAACAATGTTGTGGTTGGTGCGGGTGCAGTCGTGACAAAAAGCTTTGGAGATAATGTCGTGATAGCGGGTAATCCGGCGGTGGCCATAAAACATATTGAATAGACCGATAAATCGCAGGCAATAAAAAGCCCCTCCGAGGAGGGGCAACACACACTTTAGATAAAGTATTTAGTTTGGAGATTACTTAGCAGTTGTAAAATCAGGGTAAGCTTCTAAGCCACACTCACTGATATCAACGCCTTCGTATTCTTCTTCTTCGCTAACGCGGATGCCCATAGTCGCTTTAAGCGCTAACCATACCACTGTACTTGCTGCAAATACCCAAACAAAGATAGTTGCTGCACCGATTAACTGACCAGAGAAGCTCGCACCATCGTTAGTGATAGGTACTAATAATAGACCTAGTAAACCAACAGTACCGTGAACTGAAATCGCACCTACTGGATCATCAATCTTAATCTTATCAAGCACCAAGATACTGAATACCACTAACACACCACCCATAGCACCAAAGATAGTTGCTTGTAATGGCGTTGGAGTTGAAGGTTCAGCAGTGATAGCTACTAGACCCGCTAACGCACCGTTTAAGGCCATTGTTAAGTCAGCTTTACCGAATAAGATACGAGCTAGTAATAATGCACCAATCAGACCACCAGCAGCAGCTGCATTGGTGTTCATGAATACTACGGCTACTGAGTTAGCACTTTCAACTGTTGCTGTTGCTAATACTGAACCACCGTTGAAACCGAACCAACCCATCCACAAGATGAATGTGCCTAAAGTTGCAAGTGGTAAGTTAGAACCTGGGATAGCGTTTACTTTGCCATCTTTAGTATATTTACCTTTACGAGCACCTAGAATTAACACACCAGCAATCGCAGCAGATGCACCAGCCATGTGAACAATACCAGAACCAGCAAAGTCAGAGAAACCTAGGTCACCAAGTGTATAAAGACCAAACACAGCTTCACCGCCCCATGTCCAAGCACCAGACATTGGATAGATAAATGCAGTCATTACTACAGCAAATGCTAAGAATGCCCATAGCTTCATACGTTCAGCAACCGCACCAGATACGATTGACATTGCCGTTGCTACGAATACTACTTGGAAGAAGAAATCAGCAGATGGTGCATAAGTAGCTGCATCTTCTGTTACACCTGTTGCGCCATCAGATAAGATGCCACTTAGGAACAAAGTAAAATCACCACCGCCGTACATGATGCTGTAACCACAAATCATATACATGGTACAAGCAATTGCGTATAGGGCGACGTTTTTGGTTAAAATTTCAGTGGTGTTTTTAGAACGGACTAAACCCGCTTCTAACATGGCAAAACCCGCTGCCATCCACATTACAAATGCACCACAAATCAAAAAGTAAAAGGTATCGAGTGCGTAACTTAGTTCAAATGTCGTTTCCATTGTGATTCTCCTTACAACGCTTCACTATCGGCTTCACCAGTACGGATACGTACAGCTTGCTCTAGGTTATAGACGAATACTTTTCCGTCACCAATTTTGCCAGTTCTGGCATTTTCTGTAATCACTTCAACTAAACGATCAACCTGATCATCGTTTACTGCGATTTCTAATTTTACTTTCGGTAAAAAATCGACTTGATATTCTGCACCGCGATAAAGTTCGGTATGTCCTTTTTGACGTCCAAAACCTTTGACTTCGGTAACGGTCAAACCGTCAACACCGATATCGGAGATGGCTTCACGCACATCATCCAATTTAAACGGCTTTATAATTGCTGTGATGAGTTTCATGTATTGCTCCTGAATGTAAAAATTATTATTCAGAGATATCATTACAATGATTGTGCCAAAATAAAATTAAATATAAATATCAGCACCTTACACTCAATCACCATCTCAACTGCACATTTTGTATGCACCCTTATCTCTCATTAAATGAGCGCGATGCACTGATTTTGTGCAATTGGTAATAATGAACTTATCGACTTTGGTGTTATCATAGGGACATGCAATTTTTAATTCATTTTGATGCGTTTACTGAGCTACCTTCAGCGCCGCCGCGGACCAAGTCACCTCGACAGATCCCCTGGCGTTGGATCATTTTGTCAATTTTTGCTCACATACTTATACTGTTGTTATTGTTACAGTTTAATAATCAGCTAAACGCTCAGGATAAGTTAGATATACAGCTCCGTCCGGTCATCTCTGCACAGCTATTGATGCCTGAGTTGCAAATCAAAGCCGAGCCAAAAGTAGCGCTAGAAAGAGTACCTGAACCAGTACCTGAAAAAATTGCGCCTAAAACCATGCCTAAGCAAATTCCAGAGAAACCCGAACCAAGTACACCGGTGCTAGCGCCAGAGACATTGCCGTCAGTTAAATCGTCACCGGCGATACCTGAATCGCAAACCTTTTCATTTAACCAAGCCAAGCCAGACATACTTGCACCGACGCGTTCTCGATTACTTTCAACCACCACCACGCGAGCTGAAGTACAAGCGTTTTTTAATTCTTATAACAGTGGTGAGACGCAGGTTGACGCGCTGCAGGAGGCGAATAATTTTGCGACAGCGCAGATAAGTCCAGAACTGTTTGCTGGCGTGCCAGAGTTATCCCCAGCAGAACAAGATGCCAAACAGATCTATGAGGCTAAAATAGATGTGGACTGTTCAAGTGATATAAACAAAGTGCTGGCTACAATTAGTGCCTTTACCTTGCATGCAGTGGTGTGCCAAAGCAATGGTGATATCGATACGTTTATTCAGCAGCGTTTAGCCGGTAAAGACAGCAAAGCACGTATGCAAGGGCTTAAGCCGGTGCAGCAACGCAAACAAAACAATTAGCCAAAAATTCGCTCCCACCATGCTTTTTTCTCAGGTTTAATCGGTTTAGGTTTGGCGACGATATTACCAGAACAGCTTAAGACTTGTTGACTCAGTCCTACAGAAATAGCCGGTAGTGAAACACTATTAGGACAACCCGCTTGCATTTGCGCGCCCGTTTGCGCGTTGAAATGAGCTATTTCTAGGCCTTTTGGAAAGCGCCTCGATAGCGATTTAGGTTCCATTTGGGCTTGAAAATCCATGTATATCTGCATCGCACCACCGCTGCCACTTAATCCAGTCTGCGCATTGTTGTCGTCGCCGACCCAGATACTTGCCAGTAGGTTACGGTCAAATCCAGCAAACCAGCTATCTCGATAATCATTGGTTGTGCCAGTTTTACCCGCAAGATTAATGTCTTTAAAACGTTTACCGACTTGTCTGGCTGTCCCATCTTTAGTGACTTTATGTAATGCATAATTAAGAAGGTAAGCAACTTGGCGATCAATGCGCTGTTCACTGTAATCACTGTGCGCCCATAATAATTGATTCCGGGGTGATAATATTGCACTAACTGTGTGCAAAGGACGATAGACTCCTTCATTAGCAAGGGTTTGATACATCTGATTAACTTGTAACGCAGATAGGTTAATCGCACCTAATGCAATAGCAGGTAAACTTGGCACTGGCTCATCCACACCAAGATTTATTAGGGTCGTAACCAAATTATCGATCCCAGTATCCAATGCGACTTGCACCGCAGGTAAATTATAAGATAGTGTCAGTGCATCCAGTAAGCGAACTTCTCCGCGAAATTTTTTATCTGCGTTTTGTGGCGCCCAACGTTTTCCTCGCTCATCTTCCATGACAATCGCAGCATCGGGAATAATACTCGCTAATTGATAATGTTCAGCGTCCTTTAATGCATTATAATAAATCGCAGGTTTGACTAACGACCCGATCGAGCGCCTAGCATCTAAGGCTCGATTAAAGCCTTTTGTATCAGGCACAGCATCACCAATAATAGCGCGTATGCCGCCGCTGCGAATATCACTCAACACCATCGCACCTTGTAAAGCTGATATATTTCGAGCATTAGCAAGATTTTTAACCCGCGTGGATAAGGCTTTTTCTGCACGGCGCTGAGCGTTGATATCCAAGGTAGTAAATACTTTGAGGCCTGATTGACGAATATCAGGATCAGCTAATACTTGTCCTAACTCACGAGATACTTTATCCATAAAGGCAGGATGTTGACCACTGGCCAGACTGTCACCAGGTGCAACGGTTAACGGTTGATTAATAGCATCAAGATATGTCGCTTTGTCTATTTTGTCCGACTCGAACAAGATCCGTAATACCAAATCGCGACGCTCTTGAGTGCGCTTAGGCGCGCGCTTAGGATTGTAATAAGACGGCCCTTTGAGCATGCCAACCAGGGTTGCCATTTCGGGTAAATTTAATTCGTTAATGGGACGGTCAAAATAAAAATGCGAGCCTAAGCCAAAGCCATGGACGGCTTTACCGCCATTTTGCCCAACAAATACTTCATTTAAATAAGCCTGAATAATGGCATCTTTGCTGTAACGGGCATCGATAATTAACGCCATCAAGGCTTCTTTTATTTTGCGGGTGTAGGATTGCTCTCGTGACAAATATAAGTTTTTCACGAGCTGTTGGGTCAATGTCGAGCCACCTTGTACTTTTTTACCGGCTGTAATATTGGCGATGAGCGCGCGGGCAATAGCAAAGGGATTTACCCCCCAATGCGTATAAAAGTCTTTGTCTTCGACCATGACCAAGGCTTCTACCAATAATGGTGGGACATCATCTAAGGTGATCAGCATGCGATCTTCGCGATTGCCTGACACTAATCGCGTCACTAACCAAGGTTCGAACCGCAGCTGTGGCAGTGCTTGGTTAGTTGCTAAATCCGTAATTGAAGCAATGCGTGTACCTTGCCAGCGAATGCGCACATGTCGCTCCGATGCATAGCCATCGGAAAAATCGAACGCGCGACGAAAAACCACAACTGAGGTTTGTCCGACTGCATATTCACCGACACTTTCGACGGTGCGTTGGCGTCGATAGCCGAGCAATTTAAGTTCGTCGATAATTTCTTTTTGGGATATTTCTTCTTTAACAGCAAAAGTTAAGGGACGAGCATAAATTTGCGCTGGCACTTGCCATTTATTGCCGGAAAAATGTGGCTTAATTTGCGCATCCAAATACACAACATAGGCTGCGATTAACGTCAAAAACGCAATACTAAAAGGTAAAAAATGGGATTTTATCCAAGAGGCGACTTTTTTAAGCAAGTTTTTTCCTAATAGAAATAATTGGTAATAATTGGGGTCAGACCCCATTTATTCTAATGAAAATTAAATTTTTAATAACTTATTGATATATGGTTAACACACTTATTATAACACTCTAGTCTTAATGATATAGACAATTAGCTACGCTTGTTCTTATTATGGTTGAATAATGTACACAACTTCATAGGCAAGGATCGACCATGGGACAGAATGAACAAGAGGAAATCCTCCAAAGCATTAATAAATATAGTCAGGTATTTAATGCAATGGTTCAAGACATTTTAACCAAACAAGCATCAGATGATGGTGATTTGTCTAATGCTCACTCTGTTTTTTCGCCCAATAAGCTAATTTCATTGATGTCTGACAAAGTTGAAATCGATTCTGCCAAATTATTACAATCGCAATTTACCTTCATGGAACAGCAATCTGCGCTGTGGCAACAAGCAAGTATGGCGATGATGGGTGAGCCTTCCAAAACAGTGATTGATGAATCTCGTTCTGATCGTCGTTTTAGCCATGATGAATGGCAGGCGAATCCTGTATACAGCTATGTTAAGCAAGCGTATTTGTTAAACTCACAAATGCTCGAAAACATTGTTGATGCCATGGAGTTTAAAGACTCAAAAACTGCAGAACAAATTAAATTTTATACTCGTCAGTATATTAACTCGGTATCTCCTACTAACTATGTGCTAACCAACCCAGAAGTGTGTGAGGATATTCTAAAAACCAAAGGTGAAAGCATCCTCAAAGGCATGCAAAACTTTATGGATGACTTTGAGAAAAGCCCATTAGAAGCATTCAAAATTACGCAAACCGATCCCGATGCATTTACCGTAGGTGAAAACTTAGCGATTACCCCTGGTGAAGTCGTATTTAAAAACGAACTGATCGAACTCATTCATTATTATCCAACGGTAGCAAAGACCAATGAGTTACCCTTTTTGTTTGTTCCTCCGTTCATTAACAAGTTCTACGTATTAGATTTAGATGAAAGAAAATCAGCAATCAAAGCCCTATTAGATGCAGGGAATGATCTCTTTGTTATTTCTTGGGTCAACCCTGAAGCTGATTTAGCGGCTTATGATTTCACCGATTACATGAAAAAAGGCCCTATCGCGGCACTGGATGTGGTGTGTGAAATTACCAAAGCTAAACAAGTTAACTTAACTGGATTCTGTGTTGGCGGCACATTAAGCTCCGTCACCACTGCATATTTACGCGCGCAAGGCGATACCCGCATTGCATCGTTAACCCTACTGACCACCTTATTAGATTTTACCGAACCAGGTGAAATTGCAAATTATTTATCCGAAGAAATGTTACCTGTGATTGAGAAAAACGCAGACATGAAGGGCATTTTTGACGGCCGCATTTTAGGGCTTTCATTTAGTCTACTCAGAGAAAATAGTTTGTTTTGGTCATTCTTTATTAAAAACTACTTACAGGGCAAAGATCCTGCACCATTTGATATTTTATATTGGAATTCCGATTCGACCAATATTCCTGCCGCATGTTTCAAAGATTACTTGCGTAATACATATTGGGACAATAAATTAAAAGATGCGAATTCTTGGGTTATTGATGGAGTCGGTATCGACTTAGCAAACATTGATGTACCCGTCTATGCGCTTGCCACGATGGCTGATCATATCGTCTTATGGCAATCTGCATATTCAGGATTACAATATATTTCAGGTGAAAAACGTTTCGTGCTAGCTGGCTCAGGCCATTTAGCCGGCGTTATCAACCCTATCAAAGGTGGCAAATACCCTCATTGGCTCAATGATAACCTTCCTAACGACGCAGAAGAATGGTTTAGTGGCGCAACCGAACACCCAGGATCATGGTGGACGGATTGGCATGCTTGGCTAAACCAAAAATCGAGTAAACAAACCAAGGCACTCGTGCCTGGTGCACATAAAAACTATCCAGCGCTGTATCCTGCGCCGGGTCAGTATGTGTTAAAACGTTTGTAAACGGCGTCGGATCGGGAGTAATAAAACACAACTCCCCTCTGTCACTTAAACGACACTGTTAACAACCTTAATTGAGTTAAGGTTTGCTTACGCCTATTTTTTAGTTAACTAGTATGAGGTAATGATGACAACTATTGCTTTTCCAAAAGAGACCAAAGCGGGCGAATTACGCTGCGCCTTGTTGCCCAGTAATCTCAAAGCATACCGCTTATTGGGTTTAGACATCGCCATAGAAAATGGGGTCGGAGCCGATTTATTTATCTCGGATGAAACCTATGAAGCAGCAGGGGCGAAAGTGTTATCACGAGAAGAGACCCTGGCCGCTGGCGATATCGTCGTGAGCGTGAATAAACTCGAGCTGACTGACATTGCTCAGTGCAAGAAAAGTGCAGTGTTAATCAGCTTTCTTGACCCATTTAACGAAGCATCATATTTGACTGCGTTATCTGAATCGGGTCAAACCAGTATCAGTGTTGAAATGATACCTCGCTCAAGTCGTTGTCAAAAAATGGATGCCCTTAGCTCTCAAGCTAGCTTAGCCGGTTATGCCATGGTGGGGATCGGAATGCATCAATTACAAACCATCCTGCCCATGATGATGACCCCTGCTGGGACGATTAAAGCAGCTAAAGTCTTTGTTATTGGTGCAGGTGTTGCAGGCTTACAAGCCATCGCAACAGCTAAACGTCTCGGTGCAGCCGTAACAGCCTTTGATACTCGCGCAGTCGTGGCTGAACAAGTACGTTCATTAGGTGGAAAATTTCTAGATATCGATTTAGGACAGACGGAACAAACCGCTCAAGGCTACGCTACAGAATTAACCCCCGAACAAATGGCCATTCAGCAGGCAGCGCAAGAGGCCTGCATAGCCGATTCAGATATTGTGATTACCACAGCCCAGTTGTTTGGTCGTAAACCACCGCGTTTAATTAGCGCTGAGACGGTTGGCAAAATGAAACCTGGTAGCGTCATTGTCGATATGGCAGCAGAATCAGGTGGTAATGTTGAAGGTAGCGTACCAGGCAAGACTGTCTTAAATCAAGATGTCTACCTTGTAGGTAATGGCAATTGGCCGTGCTTTGTGGCCAAAGATGCCAGTCAAATGTATGCCAACAATATGTTTAACTTGATTGCTGAGTTTTGTGACAAAGAAACAAACACATTTACGCTCGATTTGGAAGACGACATTTTACAAAGCTGTGTGATCACGCATGCCGGTAGCATCGTTAATCCTGTCATTCGTAAACACTTAAATCTCACTGAGGAGGCCAACTCATGATCGCCATTTACTTGTTATTTATCTTAATGTTAGCCATTTTTGTTGGCTTTGAATTAATTCAAAAAGTCCCTGCAACTTTACATACTCCCTTAATGTCTGGCGCTAACGCAATCTCAGGGATCACCATTTTAGCTGCGCTAGTCCTTGCCGGCGGTGAGTCCGGGGAAGCCGCTACGGTACTCGGTATTATTGGCGTGTTCTTTGCCACGATTAATGTCGTGGGTGGGTATTTAGTGACAGACCGCATGCTTGCCATGTTTAAAAAGAAGTAAGGGGAGAGTATTGTGGATACTACTATATTTATTAATATCGTCTATGTGATTGCAGCGGCGTTATTTATCTATGGATTAAAATTGCTTGGTCACCCAGCAACGGCGCGTCAAGGTAATAAGCTATCAGCAATCGCTATGTTAGTGGCGATTATTGTAACACTGCTAGATCAAAATATTGTCTCATACAACTGGATCATCATTAGCGTGCTATCCGGCTCCGCAGTCGGTGTTTATGTATCGAAAAAAGTCGAAATGACTGGCATGCCTGAACTTGTTTCATTATTTAATGGTGTGGGTGGTTTAGCCAGTGCCGCTGTGGCGATTGCCGCTATGGTAGGATCTGAACTCACCACAGGACTTGCAACTATCAGTGTGATCGCATTGATTATTGGTGCGGTGACATTTTCAGGCTCATTAGTGGCGTGGGGTAAATTATCTGAACGAATTTCGGGTAAGCCTATCGTATTTAAGAGTCAAGCGATTGCCAACTATGGCTTAATTGCAGTGACTGTCTTATTCAGTGCGCTGTATGTTATTTTCCCGTCCTCAATTACGTTTATTGTTCTGGTGATTGCACTAGCATTAGCTATCGGTGTCATGGTGGTACTACCAATTGGTGGTGCAGATATGCCGGTCGTTATATCGTTATTAAATAGTTATTCTGGTCTAGCCGCTTGTGCTGCTGGCTTTGCGTTAGAAAATAACTTATTGATTGTGGCAGGCGCATTGGTCGGTGCCAGTGGCATCATCTTAACCAATATCATGTGTAAAGCGATGAACCGTTCATTGGTTAATGTCCTTACTAGTGGCTTTCAAGAAGTGGTTAGCATGGATATTGTGGTCGAGGGTGAAATCAAACCTATTAGCGCCGATGATGCATTTTATGTATTGGAAGCTGCGCAATCGATACTGGTTATTCCTGGTTACGGCATGGCGGTGGCACAAGCGCAACATGCAATGAAAGAGCTGCAAGAATTACTTGAAAACAATGATGCTGAAGTCGTTTATGGGATCCATCCCGTGGCAGGACGAATGCCAGGTCACATGAATGTGTTACTGGCCGAAGCCGATGTCTCTTATGATTTACTATTAGAGATGGATGAAGTTAATCCACGCATGGAAAACTTTGATGTGGCGATTGTTATTGGTGCAAATGATGTAGTAAACCCAGCTGCACGTGAGTTAAAAGGCAGTCCAATTTACGGGATGCCAGTCATTAACGCCGATTTAGCCAAAAACGTGTTTGTAATCAAGCGCAGCATGTCATCTGGTTTTGCTGGTGTCGATAATCCGCTATTCTTTAAGGACAACACACGCATGATCTTTGGTGATGCCAAAGAAGTGCTCAATAACATTGTGCGTCAATTTGCTGATTAAGGGCGAATCTAGCCCCTGCTCTTCGTGTTCGATTACAGCTAGACACAAGTCCGGCCGATAATGAATAAATGCGCGAGAGCAGGTTGCTAGGAACCATAAACTTCTATACAGTGGCTGCTTTATCTATTATTGGTTTTATTTAAGGGCAATTTATTCGTGGTCACTATCAAGAAGTATCCCAATCGTCGTTTGTACGATACCTCACAAAGTAAATACATCAATCTTGACCATATTAAAACCTTAATCAATGCGCGTACTGAGTTTGAAATCGTCGATTCTAAAACTAACGATGTGATCACCAAGTCAATCTTGCTACAAATTATCAGTGAATCAGAAACCAACCAAGCTCAGTCTCTATTAACCGATAAACTGCTACAGCAACTTATCCGCTTTTATGATTCAGATATGCAGCCTTATGTGCGTCAGTATCTCGAACAATCCATAGTGCAATTTATCGAGCAACAAGACAAAGTCCAAAGTATGGTTAAAAACATGGTGGATACCTCGCCTGTCGGGATTTTCTCGAAAATGATGGAAACTAATATGCATGCTTGGAACCCCAACAAAGACAAAAAATAGCCCTTCCACATACAATTCTAAGTAAGACATTACTTCGTAAAAAATAAAATACTTCGTAGAAAGCACTTCATACCTTCGTATTAAGACCATCTTTTTTGCAGGACAACATCTTGTAAGTCATTGTTTTATATATCGAACAAAAAATAATCACTATTTTTATGCTGCGATGCAACAAAATACCCTTGATCTTTTTTTGAACAGTCACTATTATTAAATCAAGCCAATGTTGCAACGCAGCATTAAATTGAAAGTGATTGAGGAAAGAATCATGTTTGGTAAATTTTCAGAGCAAGTTAAAAAATCGTCTCAGCCGGTAAGTTCACTTGTTGCATTAAACGCGAAGAGATTGGAAGCGTTGTCGCAAATGCAAACAGAATTTTTTACAGGTTTTATGGCTGATAGCCTAAAGTACGTTGAAAGTATGAGTGTGCAAACCGAAGTGAAAGGCGTTATCGCCGCACAAACTTCGTATGCTGAAGCATTAAAAGACCGCATTGCTCATGCTTCAAAAGATACGTACGGCGCGATGAATGAAATTCGCGAAGAATACACAGACTTATTAAAAACAAGCTTAGATGACAGTGCTGCTAATGTTCCATCAGCCTTTAAAACAGCTGCAGACGCAGTTGCGCCATCTAAGCCTGAAGCGACAGCTCCTAAGACAGCAGAAAAGCCTGCTAGTAAAAAAGCTGCCGCAAAACCAGTTGCTAAACCAGCGGCCAAAGCGAAACCAGCAGTAAAAGCAGCCAGCAAGCCGGCAGCGAGACCAGCAGTAAAAGCAGCCAGCAAGCCGGCAGCAAAACCAGCTGTACAAGCGGAAAGCAAACCTGTAGCGAAGCCAATTGCTAAGCCTGCAGTAAAAGCTGAAGCAAAACCCGTTGCCACACCAGCAGCGACAACCGTATCTTCGACTCCAGCCAATGCTGAAGCGAAAAAATTGTAATCATTATTTAAATTTTTAACTTTATATTTAACTACACGGAGTAACATCATGTTTGAACAATTAAACGATCAACTTAAAGAATCTATGAAGCCAGTAACTGAACTTGCAACGTTAAACATGTCTACTTTACAAGACATCGCTGAAAAGCAAAACGCATTGTTCTCTAGCTTATTAAACGACGGTATGTCTTTTGTAGAGACTGCTAGCAAGCAAAAAGATGTCATGTCTTTAGCGGAAACGCAAAAAGCCTACATCGAAGGTTTACAGGAAACTGTAACTGACGCAGCTAAAGAATCTTATGAAGTTATTACTGCAGCTCAAAAGAAAGCAACTGAACTTGTTAAAGAAGCATCTGAAGAGCTTGGTAGCAAGGTAGCAACAGCTGCTACTGCGGCGATGCCTAAGTAATTAGCAGCGCCTAAAAGAAAGACCAAACACTTCGTTGCTAACTAATTATAGTGTTGCATCGGAGTGTTTTTTTGTATCTAATTGATACGTTTTTACCTTTTACACAGAGGATACTGCATGAGCCATTATCAAGCATATGAATATCTATCTCGGTCCGCGCAGATCATGCATGAAGGCTTAAGCCTTATGAACGATTTGACCAGTCATCCAGCCAACCTATTTGGTAAAACATGGCCTGGAAAACTGACTAAAGCCTCGTTAGAAACTGCTATGCGCTTAACACGCCGTTACGATAAGGTGGGTTTTAATATCGATGAAGTTGAAATTGAAGACAAGGTATTTTTAGTTCGCGAAGAAATTGCTTTAGCCAAACCGTTTTGTGATTTAATTCATTTTAAACGTATGGGCAAAACTGATACCCATAAAGTGTTATTAGTTGCTCCGCTTTCAGGTCATTTCGCAACGTTATTAAAAGGCACAGTTGAAGCCTTATTACCCGACCATGAAGTCTACATCACGGATTGGGCTGACGCGCGTGAAGTACCATTATCTGAAGGGCCTTTTTCTTTCGACTGTTACGTGTCATACCTAATTGAATTCATGCAGTTTTTAGGCGAGGACACGCATTTAATTGCGATTTGTCAACCAACAGTCCAAGCATTAATTGCCACAGCTGTTATGGCACAAAATAAAGATAAAGCGACACCAACGTCACTAACGCTAATGGCGGGTCCGATTGATCCGACAAAAAATCCAACGCGAGTAAACGATTTTGCTCAAGAAAGACCAATGAGTTGGTTTACCAATGTGGCGATTATGAATGTCCCACATGGATATCCGGGTGAAGGTCGTAAAGTCTATCCAGGATTTATGCAGTTGGGTGGGTTTATTTCCATGAACCAAGAAACTCACAACAAAAAATACATGAATTTTTTCCAAAACATGCTGATGGGTGAGACCGAAGATACCGATCGTTTTCGTGCCTTTTACGAT
Source organism: Glaciecola sp. (assembly GCA_029246415.1). Taxonomy (GTDB): domain Bacteria; phylum Pseudomonadota; class Gammaproteobacteria; order Enterobacterales; family Alteromonadaceae; genus Opacimonas. The sequence goes on along the minus strand of JAQWNF010000003.1, from coordinate 124,644 downwards.
GAGTATATGGCCGTGTTAGATATCCCAGCAGAGTTTTATTTGGAAACCATAGAACGGATTTTCAAAAACAATGAGTTAGCAAACGGTACTATTACCTACCAAGGTAAACCGGTTGACTTTAATGCCATTGATAATACCGCGTTACTTACCGTTGAAGGTGCGGATGATGATATCTGTGGCTTAAAGCAAACTGAAGCCGCTCAAGATATTTGTCAAAAAATCCCAAAAAACATGCGTAAACACCATGTTCAACAAGGCGCTGGACACTATGGTATATTTAGTGGGTCGAAATTCCGTATGCACATTCGTCCATTAGTTACCGAGTTTATTCATAAATACGATAATTCATAAATCTATGTGAAACTTCATGCAAAATCTCGTACTATTAAGGCTCTTTAATGGAATGAGATCGAGCATGAAGTTTTCCCACAGTCTATTAGCACTCGCTACTACCTTAAGCATAAGTTTTGTTACTCATGCGCAAACTGATTTTTCCCAGTGCATTGCATCCTTATCACAACAAGCCTTAGACCAAGGCATCACGCAAAAAACACTAGATATCACCTTGAAAACGGCTAAACAGCGCGCTCAAGTCGTCAAACTGGACCGTAATCAACCTGAGTTTTTAGCCACCTTCGCTGACTATTACACTAAGCGTGTCAATGATTGGCGCATCAGCACCGGACAAAAAAAATTCGCAAAACATAAAGATTTTTTACGTACCTTAACCGATAAATATGGCGTTCCTGGACAATATTTGATGTCGTTTTGGGGCTTGGAAACTAACTTTGGTAATTACAAAGGTAAAATCCCAACCATAGATGCCTTAGCGACTTTAGCGTGCGAGCCTCGCCGCAAAACATTTTTCTCCAAAGAGCTATTAATAGTATTGGATATCATCCAGACCCAATCTTTGGATGTGTCGACAATGAAAGGTTCGTGGGCTGGAGCGATGGGGCATACCCAATTTATGCCTACTACTTATGCCCAATATGCGGTTGATGGCGATGGCGATGGCTCGATTGATTTATTTAATTCAGAACAAGATGCACTGGCATCTGCTGCGAATTTTTTACATCAATTAGGCTGGGAGCCTGGATTTAGATGGGGTCGTGAAATTGCCTTACCAGATAATTTTGACTATGCATTAGCTGATCGTAAAATCAAAAAGCCGTTGTCGTTTTGGCGCGCTCAGGGTGTGACGACGATTTATGGGCATGCTTTACCAGATATTGATTACCTAGCCTCGGTTGTCGTTCCGTCTGGGCATAATGGTCCAATTTTTTTAGCTTATCGTAACTTCAATATCATCATGCGCTGGAATAACTCACAATCCTATGCCATTGCAGTAGGCAAACTCGCAGAACAAATCAATGATGCGCCGGGATTAGTTACGCCATTTCCAGAGAGCCAACCTATCTTGCGCGAACAAGCCAAAACCTTGCAGCGTCATTTACAGCAGCTTGGATATGCTATCAGTGGCATTGATGGGATTATAGGATCGGGCACACGTGCAGCAATAAGGGCATTTCAGTTAGATAACGAGATGATTGCGGATGGATTTGCTCACCCTGAAGTATTTAAAAAAGCAGCGGAGCTGAATGGTGCTTGAGATAAGTGGGGTCAGAGCCAAATTAATCTAATAATTAATTTGGCTCTGACCCCATTTAATCATTTAATCTAATACATGTGTTGACCGCCATTGATTGACAATGTCGAACCAGTAATAAAGCCTGACTCATCATCAACCAAGAATGCCACACTGTTTGCAATATCTTCTGGACGACCAAGACGGCCAACTGGGATAGTGCGGATGATTTTGGTTAAGACATCTTCAGGTACTGCTCGTACCATATCAGTGTCAACATAACCCGGTGCAATCGCATTAACAGTAATCCCTTTTGCAGCCCCTTCTAAGGCCAAAGCTTTTGTAAAACCATGAATCCCGGATTTTGCAGCGGCATAGTTTACCTGACCATATTGACCTGCTTGACCATTAACTGAACCGACATTAACAATACGTCCAAAGCTACGCTCACGCATACCTTCGATAACTGCTCGGCAAGTATTGAAACAAGACGCAAGGTTAGTTTGAATAACCGCATCCCATTGTTCGAAAGACATACGGTGCATAGTGCCATCACGCGTAATACCTGCGTTGTTGACTAAAATCTCAACTGGACCATAGTCATTTTCAATTTGTTTGATTGCAGCGTTAGTTGTATCAAAATCTGATACATCGAATTTCATTGCCGCAATGCCAGTGCGCTCTGTAAATTCTTGAGCTGCTTGGTCATTACCACCGTAGTTTGCTACTACTGTATAACCTAATTCGTTTAATTTAAGGCAAATCGCCTCACCAATTCCGCGTGTACCACCTGTAACTAAAGCAACTCGTGCCATTTGAACTCTCCTTAACTCAACTGAAATAATGATGACGAAAAATGACATCATCAAGGTGTAAGATTTGATATACATAGTTCGTAAGTACTATTGTACGCTTAATAAGCGGTTAATTTTTATACGACATTAGTAGAGGTAAGTAAATATATTTGTCATTTACATTTATATTTGAAGCTATTTACACTTATTTTTTGAGCTGGAGCTATTTATGAGGTTGTTCATTGGTTTAACGTTTGCCCCGACAACACTCGAACAAATCAGCAATTATCGAGACAAAGCAATATTGTCACAAAGTAAGAATGTTGCAGTTAGTAATTTCCACATAACGCTGTGTTTTTTAGGCGCTGTAGATAAACATCGTCCACACCATCTTACTTACACATCATCCACATGTCACTCTGCAACGAAAAGTGAAAGAACCTAGCATACCTTTATATCAGCCTAATATTTCCTGCACATTTAATACGTTTGCTTTGTATGAATCCGTTTCAGGAACAACGGGTGTGCAATATATCAAGCGTCAAATTTATCCTTGTGCTAACTGAGGCTTAAGCTTACGAATGACTACTTAAATGGGTAGTGAGATCTTAATTTAAGAGACCGTACATACAAAGATTTATATCCCCTATGAATTTCGAGACCTATTAACAGGTCATGAATATCATAAGGGAGATTTTGTCCTACATTGACGATAACCAAACCGAGTTAACCGTGCTAACATAGGAAATAATATTTATTTAGAAAATTGTTTTATTGGAATTTTTACATGCAGCATTCTTTTCGACTCACCATTCAATGTCCTGACCAAGTTGGACTTGTCGCTCAAGTTTCCCAATTTTTAGCCCAATACGGTGCAACCATTTTAGAAGCGAATCACCATACCGATTTAACAACTAAGCGCTTTTTTATGCGCCATGAAATTCAAGCCGATTCAGTCGACCTTGACATGGCAACGTTTGAAGCTGCATTTACTCCCATTGCCAATAAATTTAACATGGAATGGAAAATATCCGATCCAGCTAGTCTGCCCAAAGTCGCGCTTTTAGCTAGCCATGAAACTCATTGTTTAGCCGATATTCTGCATCGTTGGCATACAGGTGAACTTAACTGTGACATCCCATGTATCATCGCTAATCATCAACAAATTGCAGATATTGCTGCGTGGTATAAAGTCCCATTCGTATTTGCAGATTTCAAAAATCAGGATAAAGCTAGCGCTTTTGCACAAATCGAAGATACGCTTGCTACTTATAATATCGATACAGTGGTATTAGCTCGTTTCATGCAAATTTTACCTCACAGCATGTGTGAAAAATGGCATGGCAGTGCCATCAACATTCATCATAGTTTCTTACCATCATTTGCAGGCGCAAAGCCTTATCAACAGGCTTATGATCGTGGCGTGAAATTAATCGGTGCAACCTGTCATTATGTTACTTCTGATTTGGATGAGGGACCGATTATTGAGCAACAAGTCATGCGAATTTCGCATTCAGATGCCGCCCAAGATATGGTTCGAAAAGGTCGCGATTGTGAAAAAACAGCCCTCGCCAACGGATTGCGTTATCACCTAGAAGATCGCGTCATGATCGACAAAAACAAAACCATCGTGTTTGCTTAAATATTTTCTTAAATCATTGCTTAAGCAATTATCGTAAACATTTGCAAAGAAGCGCGGTTTTTCATATTGTATGCATCGTAAAAACAATAATATTAACGATGGAAAACAAATATGAACAAACCGTTACTTTCTGTACTTACCGCAGCGGTAGTGATCGGTTTATCAGGCTGTACAGATAAACCAGACACCACCACTACCACAACACCTTCTACTGATACCGTAATAAGTGTGACAAACACTGATACAGCAGCGTCTAGTAAGATTTTAATGCAAGACTTCCAAGGTCCTTATGAAGGCGTACCTGCTTTTGATAAAATGGACCTATCTGGATTAAAGTCCGCCGTAGAACAAGGTATGGTATTACAACTCGATGAAATTGATGCGATTGCGACTAATCCAGCCAAGCCTAATTTTGACAACACATTTGCTGCAATGGAACGTGCTGGTAAAGCGCTAGACAATGTATTTACGTATTGGGGTATTTGGTCATCGAACATGTCCAGCCCTGAGTTTCGGGCTATCCAACGGGAACTAAGCCCTAAACTTTCTGAGTTCAGTAGCAAAATTTCGCAAAACAAAGCCTTATTTGAGCGAGTTAAAGCCGTTTATGAAGGTTCTGAGTATCAAACATTAAATCTTGAACAACAACGGATCGTTAAATCTTCCTATGAAGGATTTGTACGCAGTGGTATTTTATTGGATGAAGCTGGGCAAAAACGCACCGCTGAAATCAACAAAAAACTCGCAGAGCTACATACCAAATTTGGTAACAACGTTCTAAACGACGAAGAAAGCTATGTCACTTATATCACCAAAGATCAACTCTCTGGTTTACCTGAGTCATTTGTCAAAGCCTCTGCTGCAGCGGCGAGCCAACGCGGTGAAGAAGGCAAATATGCGATCACTAACACTCGCTCATCTATGGACCCGTTTTTAACGTATTCGGATAATCGTGAACTGCGTGAAAAAGTATGGAATACCTATTATTCACGCGGCGATAATGGCGATGAGTTTGATAACAGTGACATCATTAAGCAGATCTTAACCTTACGCCATGAACGTGTTCAGTTATTAGGCTTTGATAATTATGCTCAATGGCGCTTGCAAGATCGCATGGCAAAAACACCAGAAAACGCAATGGACCTAATGAATAAAGTATGGCCTGCTGCGCTTGCTCGTGTTGATGAAGAAGTCATGGATATGCAAGATATTGCTGATGCCGAAGGAGCTGATATTACTATCGCGCCTTGGGATTATCGCTATTATGCTGAAAAAGTTCGCAAAGCTAAATATGCATTAGACAGCGATGAAGTAAAACAATATCTACAACTGGATAAACTTCGTGAAGCGATGTTTTATGTCGCTGGTCGCTTGTTCAATTTCTCATTTACGCCCGTTGCCGAAGGAAGTGTACCTGTGTGGCATGAAGATGTAAAAGTCTGGGAAGTCAACGATAAAACTACCGGTGACAATATTGGCTTGTGGTATCTTGACCCGTTTGCTCGTCAAGGTAAGCGTTCTGGTGCATGGGCAACTTACTACCGCTCGTATACAACGTTTGATGGTGAAACGAATGTATTATCGTCTAACAACTCTAACTTTGTGAAAGGTGCAGAAGGCGAGCCATCATTAATCTCTTGGGATGATGCTGAAACTTATTTCCACGAATTCGGTCATGCACTGCACTTCTTAGCATCGGATGTGGCTTATCCTTCATCACATAGTGGTGTGCGAGATTATACTGAGTTTCAATCACAACTGCTTGAACGTTGGTTGTTGACCGATGAAGTCATTAATAACTACTTAGTGCACTATGAAACAGGCGAGCCAATCCCTGCTGAGTTAGTAAATAAAATCAAACAAGCTGCGACGTTTAATGAAGGCTTTAAAACCACTGAGTATATGGCCTCAGCCATCATGGACTTAAAGTACCATACAACCGATCCAGCGTTAATTGATCTCGATACGTTCGAGCGTGAAGAGCTCACCAAGTTAGGTATGCCAGAAGAAATCGTGATGCGTCACAGAACGACACATTTCGGTCATATCTTCTCTGGTGAAGGCTATGCTGCGGCTTATTATGGTTATATGTGGGCCGAGGTATTAACCTCTGACGCGGCGGAAGCATTTGCCCAAGCACCGGGTGGTTTTTATGACAAAGACGTCGCTGACCGTTTAGTTAAATATTTATTTGCTGTGCGTAATGCGATGGACCCTGCTGATGCATACCGTGCGTTCCGTGGTCGTGATGCCAATGTCGAAGCATTAATGCGTGACCGTGGCTTTCCGCTACCTAAAGCGGATAAAGATTAAGATAAAATAATCTTCGTTTTCAACGATACAAGGCTGCCTAGCTAATAGGTGGCCTTTTTTATGATTATTCGCATGCTCCATATTTACAGTGTATTATCAAAAATTACAAACAAACTATACACGCCACTTATGAAAAATCATGCCAGCACTTCCTTATCTGATTTTATCGAATACCCAATTGATGAGATGATTGCACGATCTGCCGAATTTTACGCAACGATGCAACGCCGTCATAGTATCCGTCAGTTTAGTGAGCGCTCAGTCCCACAATCTATTATCGAAAATTGTATCAAAGCGGCAGGCACTGCGCCTAGTGGTGCCAATCACCAACCTTGGCATTTTGTTGCCATGCAGGATGATGCGATTAAACAACAAGTCAGAGAGGCTGCTGAATCCCACGAACACGCTTTTTACGCAGGACGAGCTGGAGATGAATGGATCAATGCGTTAAAGCCTTTGGGCACAGATGCACAAAAACCATATCTAGCCCATGCACCTTGGCTCATCGCTATTTTTAGTCAAAAGAAAGGTGGCGTGAAGGCAGGTGAAAAACACACAAATTATTATGTCCATGAATCGGTCGGAATTGCTACAGGAATGCTTATCACCGCACTCCATCAATCCGGTTTAGTGACATTAACTCATACCCCAAAACCCATGTCATTTTTAACTAAAATATGTGGGCGCCCAGAAGATGAGCGACCTTATATGTTGATTATCGCAGGGTATCCAGCAGAGGATGCAACAGTACCGGAGCATGCACTGAATAAAAAATCGCTAGACCAGATCAGTACGTTTATTTAACCCTGTGCTACTTAGCATGATTGCCATTTAACAATCACATCAATAACCTTGTTTTGCACCCACACCGGTGTCATTCGATTCAGCCAAAAAGTCAACTTCGCTTCAAATCCAGGAATAATCATAAACTGACCTTTATCAAGCCCGCGAGTTATCCCTTTGATCGCTTGGGGTAAAGTCAGTCGTCCAGCAAAATCTTTTAAAATACGCGTGGCAGGATGCATCGTTTTGACTTCCTCAACGATCATAGGCGTATCTATTTCTGGCGGACAAATCACACTGATGGTGATCCCTTTGGGCGCATATTCCGCTCGCACACATTGCGCCATGCCTAAGACCGCAAATTTACTACTGCCATAGGCACTGTAACCATAAATACCAACTGTACCAGCCATCGATGCGATAAATGCAAAATGATCGCCAGACTGCATTTCAGGTAGACAAGCCGCCGCTAAATGCCGAGAGCCCAGCACATTGATTTGATATGAAGTAGTAAAATCATCCGCACTTAAACTAGCAAACTCGCCAGCGCGCAAAACGCCTGCACAATTGACCACCAAATTAGGTCGCCCAAGCTCATTCACGACTTGTTTAACTGCTTGTTGAACCTGTTTATTATTAGCGATATTAACTTGAAAATAGCTTACATGTAAGCCTGTCATTAGCTGATACGTCGCTTTGTCACAATGTTCAATTAACGCTTCAGGGGCGATTATATCAAATACCGCAATATGAAAATTATCGCGTAGATAATGTTTCACTAGGCCTAAGCCAATACCACTTAACCCACCTGTAATTAAGGCTATTTTTTGTTTTTTCGGTGTCGCGATTGGTTGGCTCATAATTTCTCCTATTATGAGGTTGGATATATATCCCATATTTGCGCTAACGTGCGTGCCAAAGCCCCTTGATTTTCGATGATCACGGCTTGCCCACATTGTCCTGCGTTTTTTGCTAACTCAGGATAGGATAGCCACTCTTGGCATAATTGCAGAGCGTCTGCAGTATCCGCAACAATACTCAATCCACCAGCCTTAATCAAGGTGTCACAGATCACTGGATTGTTATAGGTATGCGTTCCCATGATCACTGGCACGCCCATACTAGCCGGCTCTAAGGCATTATGCCCGCCTTTATCCGCGATACTTCCACCGACAAAAGCAATATCGGCACAATGATACAATGGAGTCAGCACCCCCATCGCATCGACCAATATAACTTGAGTCTGAGCATCAAGCTTATCTCTCTCGGCCCACTTAATATAAGCTAGTCCACTAGCCTGGATCTCAGATTCAACTTGGGCAAAACGCTGCGGATGACGCGGTACGATTATCAATAGTACTTCAGAAAAATCAGTTTGTAATTGCTTAAATACCTCAATCCAAAAGGTTTCTTCGCCTTGATGAGTCGACCCTGCTATCAACACCTGCTTACCTAATGCCTTCACAGAATTAGACAACTGACGAATAGTTTCCGGCACCGCCACATCACTGACTTGATCAAATTTCACATTATGGGTTAAGACGAGTTTTTTAGAGGCTAGACCTAAACGTAAATACGCATCAGCATCGCGCTGCCCTTGCGCGCAGACCTTAGTCACCTGTTGCAGCATCGGCGTAAACAAACCACTGATTTTACGATAAGAACGTGCGGACTTGTCGGTCATACGGGCATTCACGACACACATAGGCAACTGGCGTTGCGCACATTTAGCCAATAGATTAGGCCATAGTTCAACTTCGGTGATACAGACTAATTTAGGCTGAACATGCTTAAGTAATCTGGCCATCAGCCAAGGTAAATCATAAGGCAAATAATGATGAGCCAAGTTTTTAGGGAGTATTACAGGTGTGCTAGCCGGTGATTTACCTGGTAAAGTAGTAGACGGGGACACACCAAAAATATCCAGTACCCGCTGCGCTCCAGTCGCTGTTGTAGTGGTAATGACAATGGGCAAATTGGGCTCTTTCTCAAGTAAGCCTTTGATCACACAAGACGCAGCCACGACCTCTCCCACCGAGACACAATGAAATAATACCCCGCCTGTTTGCGCGTCGCTCAAATCACCTAATACACCATAGCGTTGGGCACGTTTAGTTTCAAACTTTGCGGATCTGACTAGTCCTAACAGACACCATCGTACTATCGCAACTAACCAAATAAGAGTCACCAGCACCGTATACGCAATACGACTGAGAGATTGTGTTATACTAGGTCGGTACAAAGGAAATGACACAGCAGACAACATCCATAATAATTATTCATCAGATTGGCTATCATACCGCAACCTGCGCGTATGCAACATCCCTAAACATAACATCAATCCACACCAACCAATGACCCAGATTTTCATCCCGCTGTCGTAGATACTTTTATCAGCAATATTATCAACCGGGATATTAGTTGTGAGATCTACACTAAATAATCCGGCATACACGCTACCCAATATTAATAAAACACATCCAACAATCGTGTTACCAGCAGCCACATAACGCTGGCGCTTAGCCTGTATAACCATATCGATTAAATAGGTTTTACGTGCAGTGCGGATCCCTGAATAACATAAATTCATTAATAAAAATACTGCTCCAGCAACATAGAGATTAGCCAATCCCCACGGTGAGAATAACCCTATAATACTCAGCACACACCCTGCCGCCGCAATCGCTAACGTAGCACGTGCAGAGTAATCAGAGAACCAACCCCAAATATAGGAAGACAAAAAACTTGCGATAGCCGCAGATAACATCACCAGTGCTAAACTCGATATGCCAATATAGCGCTCAGCAATGAGAATAACCATAAAAGGAAGTACCAACGCCCCATGCATCAATAAAACACGGCTGATAATCAGCTCACGTAAATCTTTTTCTTGGGAAAAGTAATGCCATAATGACTCTGCTGCCGGGTTGTTATTAGCTTTGTTATCTGCTTTTTTGTCAGCCTTTTTATCAAATGGCATACGAGCAGGTAATGGCGCCTCTGGCATAGTTAATCCACCACTCACTCTTATATTTCCAATCTTGTTGATACTCAGTAGTAGCCCGAGCCCATAACAAATACAACCGGCTATGACTAAAAGTCCTAATACCATTTGATCGGGTATGCCCTTAGCACCGACATGAGATTGAGCGCCCGACGAGCCCCACGGCCCCGACTGCCCCCACTGAAAAAGTAGCACCGCAACCATAATCGTTACTAAACCTGCGGCCGAACCACCTGCGCCAATTAATTTACCGCGTCGCCCTTTTTCCACATTATGCGCTTGAATATCTTTGATCGTAAAGGAACATAAAGCTCGCCCGAGACTCAACACCACCACCCCAAGTAACACGCCATAGGCCGCTATAAATTGCAAACTAGACAGGAAACCAACGGATAAAGAAGTAGGCCACAACACCAGCGTTGCAATTGACATTAACGCAGCCCCTTGCAAGAGCATCCCACTGCGCCAAATACCCGCTGTCGAAAATCGCTGAGCCAGCATTTTTTGTACGCTCCATTGCGGTAATAATGCGCCGGATTCTTTGATGGGAACAATGAGCGCTAACATCCATAGCGGGGCACTCAAACTTAACAAGATCCACGGCAACACAATTTTAGCCGATACAATTTCATCAGCTAATTGGGTCAGAGTTGAAATACTCAGTAAACGAGTAAATGGAGTAAACATAAACGCCTATAAAATCTAAGTTACAGCGTGTTTAACTTGAAACACATCGTCCAAATAAGTCTGCGCTTGCATGATGTCAGTTAGCACCGCAACACTGCGCACAATATCGTGATAACTGACATATAAAGGCGCAAACCCTAAACGCAATACATTCGGTGCACGAAAATCAGCAACAACGCCTTTTTCTATCATCGCCTGACAAATAGCATAGGCTTGAGTGTGAGTAAATGCTAACTGACTTCCGCGAACACTACTATCATCAGGTGAGATACACTCAAGCTCAGCCAATAACCCTTGGGCTTCCATACACAACAAACAAAACCGTGTAAGCTGTGCAGATTTATAGCGAACATCTTGCATCTCAACGCCACTAAACACATCTAATGCCGCATCTAAAATTGACATGGAAATCACCGCAGGTGTGCCACACAAAAATGCCAACATGCCTTGCCCTGCAATATATTCTTGGGTAAACGCAAATGGCTGTGCATGTCCCATCCACCCACTAAGGGGTTGTTTTAGCTGTTCATGATGGCGTGCTGCTGCATAGACAAATGCCGGAGCGCCGGGACCGCCATTTAAGTATTTATAACCACAACCTACCGCAAAATCCACATTCCATAACGTGCAATCGATTGGGATCACTCCGGTTGTATGCGCCAAATCCCAAATCACAACAATACCCAAAGCGTGAGCTTGTTGTGTAATGTACGCTATATCCAGCATATAGCCTGTTTTGTAATTAACGTGAGTTAGCATTAACACGGCGACATCTAATCCTAAGGATTCAACAATCGCATCTTCGGCCACATAATCTAAGGTCAATGTCTGGGCATAGTGCTCGACCACACCTTGCGCAATATAGCCATCAGTAGGGAAATTACCTTGTTGGGTGACTATTCGTGTGCGACGCGCCATACTTAAATGCTCGAATTGCTCGTTAAATCGTTGTGTTTGGATCGCCAAAGCAGCATATAACAATTTATATAAATTAACCGAAATGGAATCACACGCAATCACTTCATCAGGATGAGCACCAATTAACGGGGCAATTTTAGCTCCGACTTGTTGCGGTAAACCGATCCAATTATGCTGATTCCAACTTTTGATTAAATCTGTTTGCCATTGCTGCTCGACCACCTCATGAGCGCGTTCTTTAGCCGCATGCGTGACAGGGCCAAGCGAGTTACCGTCGAGATAAATCATGTCATCTGGCAGTGCAAACTGCGCTTTAATATCGCGAAGTGGATCATGAGCATCTAATTGCTCCGCTTGTTGGTACAAGGATGCAATCATTGTAATACTCCTAATAAGGTTTGAAAGGCAGCTGATTGAGGATGGATCCAATCAAAATGACCTGCGCCGGGTTCGATAACGATGCGTGCATTGGGATGCCGCGCCTGAGAAATCGGTACTATGGTATCCGCACCACCTTGTAATAACGTGACCTGAGTGATGGCGTTATCGGTAAGTCTTAGATTAAGCGGGTTAGCCAAATAATAGTCACTGACTTTTTCATCGGGCATGCCTGCCATAAAATCAGTCGTCACTGCCTGGCAACTGTTTTGCCCTAACGCGTATTGCTTAAGATCGACAATCGCCGCTAAGCCGACGATATTGAAAGTTAGCTCTTGACGCCCCAACAAAGCCAAGTGACGTTGTATATCCCCAGCTGCCAACAGTGCTAGATGACCACCGGCAGAGTGTCCGATTAGATTCACTGTAGTTGTGCCTTGTGGTAATGCATCAATGATGGCATTGATCCCTAACATGACATCAGCTAACGTCACCGGCCATCCCCCTCCAGTTTCGCCACTGCGACGATACTCGACAGAATATACCGCGTGACCCGCACGCGCCAAGCCATTTGCTTGTGCAATGCTATGACTAATATCAAAGGCACTTAACCAACAGCCTCCGTGGATCATGATCACAGGTGAACGTGGCTCGATGGCATCGGAGCGATCAGCTGGCCAATATAAAAAATACTGTTCCGGATCGCTACCATATGTCACCGTTTTGCTGGCCGGCAATTGGGGCAACTCGGCGACAGCCGAATAAGGTACATTAACTAATTTAATATTAGGGTCAGAGCCAATTTTATTAATTTTATTTTGAGGCTCGTTTGCCATGGCACTTGCTTTCGCAACGAATAAACAGGTTAAAAGTACTATTATTAAATACGGTAAATAGGTATAAGTTGATTTCATAGTTGGCTTATCGTGGCTCTATTGAGTTTGTCTCATAAAAATAAGGCATCGGAAAAATCACCGTTACCCTATTCAAATAACTTAAGGGCACGGTAACATGAAACAGATTGTTCAACTAGAAACTGTTTTGTTTCCAACACCATTCCGATCATGGTGCATAAGTTTGATTTGTTTATCGAGTAACAAGATTGGAACATCTAAACAACTTCGACCAAAGATATTAATGTTATGTATCCGGGATTACTAACTGAGACACTCTCTTCTATCAATTTAGATGCAAGAGCAGATTGAACTTCATCATCTTGAACAAAATAACGAACCAAAACATTTGTATCAAGTCCTATCATTTGGATGCGGCCCTACTAATCGCGGAGTTCATCTCTTCAATGCTAACTGTTTTATTTGCTTTAAAGAAGCCCTTTAGTGTTTTGACTTCCCTAGTTACCGCAATCACCTCATATCGACCATTTGTTAATTCAATAAATTCTAATTTATCACCGGCGCCCACTTTCATTCTATTTCTAACAACTGCTGGAATGGTGACCTGCCCTTTCGATGTAATAGTTGCCTGGCTCATATAATTACCTTTCACTAAATCCTTACTTGATGTAAGGAACCGTATCACGAATAGACTGTTTAACAAACTATCTCACTGAATGGTATTGCAGAGATAGTTTAAACTTTAATCCTCTCACACTCGTATCCAATACATATAATGATGCAACAGAGGTCCTGATGCGCAAACTTCCTATATACTTAACAGGCTTTGTCATGTCCGTTTTTTCACTTCTCAGCCCAATCGCAGCAGGTCAATCTAATCCTTGGGTGTCGGTTAACGACTCAGTTATGGGCGGGCTCTCTACTAGTAGCATGACATACACTGATCAAGGCTTACGCTTTTCTGGTAACGTATCACTTGAAAATAATGGTGGATTTGCCTCAGTTAGACGCTTAATTTCGTTAAACTTACCGGTTGATCATCATTTGATTTTGTCCGTTGCTGGCGATGGTAACACCTATCAATTACGCTTTCGTACCGAACGAGGATTTGATGGCGTTGCCTACAGTGCAAGCTTTGCAACACAAACTAACACCACCACTCAACATGTTTTTACGTTAGATGATTTTAAACCAGTGTGGCGCGGACGCAGCGTGCCAAACCGTCCTAAATTAACGTGGCAAGATGTAATTCAAATGGGCTTTATGTTCAGTGATAAACAATCCGGTGAGTTTGTACTGGACATTATTGATATCGATTTTAAACCGACGATCTAAGCTACCCCACGTATCAAAAATGTTAACCCCAAAAAAAAGGCCGCTCACTTCACGCGAACGACCTTCTATCAACTAGGATTTCACCAAGACTAAATTAATACATAATAAACGTATCTGGGAATGCGACAATCAAGCCTAATACAAATATTTGTAATAAGATAAATGGTACCACCCCTTTATAGATAGTTGTCGTCTTCATCGATTTGGGCGCGACGCCTTTGAGATAAAATAAACTAAACCCAAATGGCGGCGATAAGAACGACGTCTGTAAATTCATCGTGATCAATATCGCAAACCAAATCATATTAATGTCCAAGGCCATTGCTACAGGAGCGATAATCGGCACAACCAAGAACGCAATTTCGATAAAATCAATAAAAAATCCAAGGATCAATATCGCAATCATAACCAAGATAATAAAGGTCCATTTTTCACCCGGTAAGCTCAAGAAAAACTCTTCTACCAAGTACTCGCCACCGGAGTAACTAAACACCATTGAAAACGCTGTAGCACCGATCAGTACTGCAAAAATCATCGATGACACTTTTACAGAATCTTTAGATACCGCAAAAATCGTTTTCATCGACACGCCACCATAAAACTGCGCAAGGATTAACGCACCCACTACGCCAATGGCAGAGGATTCAGTTGGGGTCGCAATACCAGTAAAGATTGAGCCCAGTACCACTACAATTAACAATAATGGCGGCACAATATCTCTTGCTGCTTGCTTTAATATCGTTGCTTTGTCTTCTTCGACAGGGATTGGCGGACAATACTCAGGTTTGATATAACTGAGCACTAAAATATATAGTACATATGCGCCAATCAGCATCATCCCAGGGACAATTGCCGCTTTAAACAAATCACCTACCGGTAGACCCATGACATCGCCAAGGATGATCAAGATAATCGAAGGAGGAATGATTTGACCCAATGTACCCGACGCACAAATAACGCCTGCAGCTGTTGGTTGATGGTAGTTATTTTTAAGCATAACAGGTAATGAAATCACCCCCATCGCGACCACTGACGCGCCAACCACACCAGTAGAGGCAGCTAATAACGCACCAACAATAATGGTAGAAATCGCCACACCACCGGACATACTACCAAACAGCTTTGCCGAGGATTCAAGCAAACGCTCTGCTAAGCCTGTTTTTTGCAGTACGATCCCCATAAAAATAAACATAGGAATAGACATCAAGGTGGTATTTTCCATGATGCTCATAATGCGATATGGCATAAACTCAAATAAATCAATACCTAAGAAAAATACGCCCACTAACACTGACACACCCGCAAAGGTAAATGCCACGTAATAGCCCATAAATAATAATATTAGGGCGACGAAAAACAACACTAAACCTTCCATATTTACACGCCCTCATTATGGATGTGATCTTCATGTACATTCGGACGTTTTAGCTTTAATAAGTTTTCTAAAATCGTATAAAAAATACATAAAATCAAAAATAGATTCGATAACGGGATCACCGAACGAATGATCCAACGATAGGGTAAACCACCTGGATCGGGACTGCCTTCATTCATCTGATACGCATCTATTGCATAGCTGTAGCCGTAGTACATAACAATGAGCGCTATCGGTAGTGCAAACACAAGCGCAGCCAAGATATCTATTTTTGCTTGGGTATGGGGCATCCATTTTTCATAAAAAATATCAACACGGACATGGCCGTCTTCTTTGAGGGTATAACCGATACCGAACATAAACATTGCTGCAAATAAATGCCACTCAAGCTCTTGCATACCAATACTGACGTCATTGAAAAAATACCGCATCAATACATCATAAAATACGTTGGCAACCATTAAGAGCATCAGTATTACGCAGAGATAGCCCATGGTATCGATAATTTTGCGTAATGCATTGTGTAAAAAATTCATGAATTTCTTCTTTTTTAAATGAAAAATAGAGGTGCAGGTAGAGTTACCGGCACCTCGTCTTACTGTAAATTTAGTTTACTGTTGAGCAACTACTTTGCGTCAAAGTTATCTAAATATGCACGGTCTGAGAAGTTAGTCCACTCACGCGCTTTCTTTTGGTAGCTAGAGATAGAGTCTAAGATTTTCTTAGACTGAGGATCAGCAGCAGCAAATTCGACTAACAACTTGTCATTTTCTGCTTTAATCGCATTCATGATTTCTTTCGAGAATGAACGGATCTTAACATTAGGATACTCAGACTGAAGCGTTGCTAAGTTAACAGCACTTTCATGAGTAGACTGGGTATACATATCATACGCTGCAGTTTTCATTGCTACGGTTAAGATATGTTGTAAGTCTTTTGGTAATTTATCAAAGGCTTTTTGATTAACCATAAACTGCAACTCAGTCGCAGGCTCATGCCAACCTGTGTAGTAATAAGGGGCAATCTTGTGGAAACCCATACGTAAATCTAACGATGGACCAACCCACTCTAGCGCATCAATTGTGTTACGCTCAAGCGCTGTATATAACTCCGCAGATGGGATATTAGTCGGCTTAGCGCCAAGTTTTGCTAATACTTCACCAGCAAAGCCAGGAATACGCATTTTAAGACCTTTTAAGTCTTCTAAGGTGTTGATTTCTTTACGGAACCAACCGCCCATTTGATTACCTGTGTTACCGCCAGGAAAAGACATAATACCGTATTTATCATACGTTTCTTTCATCAATTCCATACCGCCACCGTGGTAGAACCACGCATACTGCTCAGCAGTCGTCATGCCAAATGGTAAAGTAGTAAAGAACAAAGTTTCGATGTCCTTACCTTTCCAATAATATGACGCAGAGTGACCCATTTGGTATTGACCTGTTTTTACGAAATCAAAAATACCTAATGCAGATTTATGTTTATTAGAAGAATCAATGCGGATCTTAAAACGGCCACCAGACATTTCATCAACCATTTTTGCCATGTTCTTAGTCGCATCACCAAATACAGGGAAATTAGGTCCCCATGTTTCAGCAAGACGCCAGCGCACGGTATCTTCTGCTTGGGTAAACGGGCTAATTAACAACGTCGTTAAGAGCAACGTTTTAACGAGTGCTTTTACTTTCATGTGTGCTTCCTTTTAAAGGGTGTGTTAACAATCAATGTTCACAACGAACATCGCTAATAAATTGTGATGTTAATGTAAATGAAATTAGATAATTACACTATACGTACGACTACCGAGTAGCTAACTAGACATAAATACCTACGACGATAGTCTAGCGCCTTGTTTTTATTAGGGGTTGGGATAGATTTACCTTGTTTTTTTTGCGATCATTAACAGCGTATTAACATAATCCTTTGGTCGTAACGATGACATTTTCATTTCGAATTCAACTCTTTGCTGTGACACAAGTCATCCTGACTGCGTTTTTAACGTATTTTTTTGTGACCAACGAATACCGCGATCTTTCCGAGCAAAACGTCACCGCTCTTGAATCTTTTTTACTTGAACAAAAACAACAAGAACTCAAAAACTACACCGCTATCGCCAAAGCTTCCATTCAACATATCTACGCAGGAGCGGCAGCGGATGATCCTGTGGCACAAAAGCAAGTCGCCGATATTTTATCGACGCTGATTTACAATGGGCACGATGGATATTTTTTTGTATATGATGACAAAGGTACGAATATAGTTTTACCGACAGAGCCTTACCGAGTCGGCCAAAATTATTGGGATCTGCGCAATGAGCAAGGCGATCCGATTATTCAAATATTAATCGACAAAGCCAAATCGGGTGGCGATTTTTATCGCTATCCATGGAATCAACCTTCGACAGAAACCGTTACGGAAAAGCTTAGTTTTTCTGATTTTTTACCTAAATGGGGTTGGATGATGGGTACAGGGGTGTACTTGGATAATGTGAATCAGCAACTCGTGACGATCCAAAGTGCTATCGATACCCACATCAACAACACGCGGTTTATTATTTTGTTTGTTGCGATGTCATCGATTTTTGTGATTTTTGGTATTGGGGCAATTTTGCACTTTACCCAGAAAAAAGAAAACGACAAACAGATCGACCAACTCGGGCAAAAAATTGTCACATTACAAGAAGAAGAACAGCGACACATTTCGCGTGAACTGCATGATGGTATCGTTCAGGTGTTAGTGTCGATTAAGTACTCCTTAGAAGCCACCTGTAAACACCTAGGAAAACATGACATTCCTAAACCCCAACCGCTGCAACAGGCGCAAACTAATTTAAGTAATGCCATCACTGAAATTCGCCGCATCTCCCATCACTTACACCCAAGGATCTTGGATGAGTTAGGCTTATCCGCGGCGATGGAAGCATTAGCAAAAGAATTTACTGAACGTACCAATATCGATGTAACCATTACTAAACCAGCATTGAGTAAACTCTTACCCGATCATATTAACACCACCTTGTATCGGGTCGTGCAAGAAGCCTTGATGAACATAGAAAAACACGCACAAGCTACTCATACCAGTATTGATCTTGCGATCATTGATAACTGGTTAACCTTAACGATTAAAGATAATGGTGTGGGGATGCTCAAGGCTAATCTAGAAAACCCCTCCGAAAGCGGCATAGGTACGCGTAATCTAGCAGAGCGTGTGGAATATCATCGCGGACAATTTATGTTAACATCGTCATCCAAAGGAACCGTAATGACCGCAAAAATTCCGCGTTCGGCTTTTGCTTATCACTATACCCAACAACAAATCGATAACCCAACCACGGAGACAGTATGAATATCCCCTCTATCAAAGTTATGTTAGTGGACGATCATCCGATGGTTCAAGATGGGTTGAGTGCGTGTTTATCTTTCTACGACGATATCCAAATTGTCGGGACATGCAATGATGGTTCACAAGCGCTTAGTACAGCACAAGCCTGCCAGCCAGATGTGATATTAATGGATATTAGTATGCCTACGCTTAACGGTTTAGACGCAACGGAAATCATTACCGAAGTACTAACCGATACTAAAATTCTCATTTTTAGCATGCATGAAAGCGCAGAGTTTGTGACGAATGCTGTGCAATCGGGTGCTTCTGGGTATATTTTGAAAGATACCAACTCCGAAGAAGTGTACCAAGCGATTAAAAGTGTCGCTCAAGGTAAAGCGTATTTTAGTAGCAGCATTGCCAAGATGTTAATTGATAATCCGCCAACCCAAGCCAGCCCAAGGTTAACAGCGCGTGAACAAATGATCTTGTCCTACATTGCAAAAGGACAATCGAGTAAAGCCATTGCGCAAACCTTAGATATTAGCTTTCGTACTGTTGAAGCCCACCGGCGTAACATTAAAAGCAAGCTCAACATTGATAGCTTAGCTGAGCTAGTGCGTTATGCGGTCAATCAAGGTTTAGTCGATAGCTAAGCCTTAAGCAATGTAGGTACTACTAATTACGTTTTCGTCGTTTTCGTAACAGCTAGGCTCGCGTGGGCATTCAGCACCGCGTGAGCAAATCAAACGCGGATCCGTTAATACCCCTCGTTCAACCCAGTTAATATTCAAAATGCGCGCGACACTTTGCAGTTTCTTTTGCATTGAAACCGGTAACTGCGCAGAGCCTCCACCTTTGACACATAAGTTTTTAATCTCATGCGCTATGGCTTGGGCATCGCCTCCTTGGGCGTTAATGGCAGGATTGAGATCAATACCAGAACACAATACATGTTTATTTTTAGCCAAATCAACGACATTAGTGGATTCACAACAATAAATGCGCGGTTCATTGCCCACATTCAAAATGGATAATTGTGCCGACGTACCTTTGACCGGGGTATTGATCATGCGAAACACAGCCCAGTGTTGACACGGATCGGCAACTTCGCGCATATTCCCCCAAGGTAACGGAATACCATTGCCTCGATATACGGCTTTGAGCTTTCCAGGAGCGTAAGCATCAAAATAATGCCAGTGTTTATAAGGTGATACCGCAGTCATTCGGCGCATCGCAACTGAGGCAGATACCCCCACTTGTTCATGTGTCGCAATCTCATAGCCATTGCGATCTAATAACTGTCTAAATGGCACTTTAGGACACAACAATGCACCAGCAAAAAAGCTCGCTTCAAAATCACGCCACGCTTGCAAAATATCTTGGGTATTTATTTGTGAGGATTGTAACTTTTGGTTATTTCCTCCCTGCATAACAGAATATTGATTCAAACCTGTGACTAAGACACTTTTCAATCCATCATTATTATGCAAGACACTATGACCAATATGCACAGCGATATCATACTTCAACCTTCGCTCATATTTTTCTAATATTTTGTTTAAATATAATGTGTTATTCGCTCCTAAATACGACGTCACCACCGAGGTCGTATGCACACCATATTCGGCAGTAAAGCCTCTAGGGAGTCGAGTAAACCATTGAATCGCCAAACCTTGTTGTTGTGCTAACACAGTTAATTCTGCGACGGATAGGGGCATGCGTTTTTGCCCAACTTCTTCAGCGGCTTTTTCTAGATCGGGAAAATGATTTTGGTGGTGTTCTTGGTGTGCACGAATTAACAAGTGTGCAAATTGGCGACCACTTATTCCTGTTTGCGAGAGCATTTCAGGGATGGCTATTTGTAAAATGTCATTGGTAAACAAAAAGCTCGGCTCCAGTGGCATACCGGGAATGCCACCGTGGTTGCCTTTATCAATCACGATATCATCTTGCTCGGGGACGTCATCTAAAAACCAGTGCGCTTCTTTTTGAAATACCTGCGCTATTACTTCAAGCATATCAAGGCTCGGTACCCGTTTACCCCGTTCAATCATTGACAAGTATGACACCGATGGCGCACTTTCAGCGTCTAAACGAATACATCGAGAGGACAAATCATCTAGCGTAAGGTTATTGCGTTTACGTAAATTACGTACTTTAGTCCCAAGTAAATGGGTTTTTCTACCTAACGTACCACTGCCTTTTGCGATGACTGATTTCATAAGCACTCTCATTACACTTTATTAAACAAAATTAAAAAGATTAAACAGGGTTAGACACAATTTCATTTATACATGAACTGTAAAAATTGAACAAGATTACACAAGTATTATTTGTAAAATTTACACTGTGTAATTTTTATTGTGAAATTATTCAGATTTTTATTCTATTATTCTAATCAAGCGCGGTAAAGACATCTTTTAAAGTTTTACCGAAAGCACAAATTTTCAGTTACACACGAAACTGATACACATGACAAACAGATGCTCACCCCATCTAGGAGAAACATTATGAATATGCCAGCAATGAACTTACACCAAGCACAAACTAATGATCATGCATTAATGGGTCAATTTTCAACTGTCGCTAACATCAGATGGCAAAGCGCTTTTCAAGTCATGGATAACGACGCTTCAGTAATGCAAATGTTAGATGAGCGTTTTCCTCTTGATCACGGCTCACATGCTGATGTAAAAGAGTACGTTGTATATTTTCGTCATATCATGGCATATTTTGCAGACGGAACACATTGTGGTCTTGCACAACCAAAGCAATTTGTTGCGCTATGTGGCCACATTGAATCACCTGATTCTATCGTATTAAGAGAAAATGATTTGCACGTTGAACTAAAATTTGACCGCAAAGGCAAGCGTGGCAGTCAACAAAACGCAGGGATCCAAGATGTACAAATTGAATTCCCAACATGTCGTGAATTTACTGCGCCTAATGGTGAAGAATATACTATCTAAGCTATAAACCTGTGTACCCTACATACACAGGCTCTATTTCGAATCGGTGCAATTGTGGCAACTTTAATCAAGCAAAATATTGATATTGATCTATAGTTATTAAATGTCACTTTGCGGAATGAACTACCTTGATGTATCCGATTCGAAATAACCTTGTTATTTCTGCTTCACTACTCACCGTTACTGGATTATTCTCACTGCAATTTGCGAATGCAAATGAAAGCGTTAACCAAGATTCTACTGATAAACTAGAAACCATTACTGTTTCAGTTAAGCGCCCCAACAAGCCAGTTCAAGATCTAGCAGCTCAAGTGAATATCATCTCAGCAGAAGACATTCAGCGCCTGCAAGCGTATAACACTGACGATATTACCAATAGCTTAGCTAATGTTGACCTGCGCGCGTCCTCCCCATTAAATTCCAGTATATCGATCCGCGGAGTGGGTGCGCGTAATTGGCACATTAATGCCAATCAAGGCGTGCAATTAGCCCTCGATGAAAGCAATATATTAGGTACCTATGGTAGTAAACTGATGTTGTTTGATATCCAGCGAGCAGAAGTGTATCGCGGCCCACAAAATGGCTTATTTGGTATTAACAGTAGTGGTGGCGCAATCTATTATGAATCGGTCAAACCAGATCCTGCTAAGCTCTCAGGGTTTGCTAATCTGCAACACGGCAACGATGGCTACCAAACCATACAAGGTGCAATTAATATTCCAATCAGCTCTAATGTCGCCTCTCGCTTAGCATTATACAAACAACAACGCGACCCTCTGTGGCATAATTTACTCAATGATACGCAGATGGGCAGCATTGATCATTATGGCCTGCGCCTACATACCCTATGGCAAATTAATCCTAGCGATTCACTGCTACTCACCTATCAACGAGGCAAAGATAAAAGTAGTCGCACTCCCTATTTGTCTATTGGTTATTGGGATGCACAAGGTGCAAATGTTATCGATAATCAAATTCAAGATCTCTCAGCGCCCCCAGATTGTCCTTCGCTATTCCCCTCATCAAGTGCAGATTATGACAGCCCTAATCAGTGTGTCACTTTATTACCTTTTAGCGGCAATCAAGCAACACCTAGTGGCGCAAGTAACTGGTACCAAACCTATGATAATGCAGCTGATGTCTCATTTGTAACCTTTGATAACGTGAAGTTAAATTACCAAGCGCAGTTTAACAGGATCAAACTCACCAGTATCAGCGTCTATGATACGGTGGACTCGGGTTATATGGAGTCGCTTAATAATATTCCGCAGGGCTTGGTATTCATGCCTGCACAAATGAATGAAAAACGGCAGTTTACACAAGAGATACGACTTGCAAGTAGCAACAAGCGTGACGGAATAGATTGGCTTATAGGCGGCTACTATTCTCATGCAGAGGACTTTTTTGGCACCGTAATTACCCGCGCAGATCAAGGTGGTGCGCCATTTGGTATTGTGCCTTCGGTTGCTATCGAGCAAACTGCCATTGTCCGCTCTGTCTTTGGTCTTTACGAACAAGCCTTAAATGAACACTGGGTACTATCAGGTAGTATTAGATATTCATATGAACACAAACAAGGGATCTCGATTACAAGGGTATTGGCGAAAACCGATGATGGCACGCCTACAGGTACGCCACTGGGCTTAAGTACCTATATTGACCGCACTTTATTAGAACAGTTGACGGCCAACCCAAGCGGTATTTGTCCGCCTAATATCGGTGGTTTTCCCTGTCAATTAGATACGCCGGTTGAGCAAAAGAGCTATTTAACTGGGGGAAATCTCAGTCTTAGTTATTTTATTGCTCCACATATGCAAGTATACGCTCAATACTCTCGCGGATTTTTATCCGGTGCATTTGATACGCGTGCATTAGCTGCATTTGCTGGTACAGCCGATGACCCGGTTAACCCAGAAGTATTAGATGCATGGGAGCTAGGTTTCAAAAGTACTTGGGATGATCTCACGCTAAACGGCGCACTATTTAAATATTATTGGCAGGATAAACAAACATTTGATGTAAACAATGATGGCAACCCTGCCTTTCTTAATATTCCAGAGTCGGAGCTAATCGGCGCTGATTTAAGTATCGATTGGCAAATATCAGACCAGTGGCATATTAATGCAGGTTTAGGACTACTAAGCAGTGAAGTGACCGATTCGGGGGCGTTATTGTTTACCCAAGTTGGTAAATCTCTAAGTTATATTCCAGACTGGTCAGCTACACTAAACATTAATTATCGCTGGCAATGGTGGCAAGGAGAATCGGCATTTAATCTTGCATGGCGCTATCGCGACCAAGTATATTCGCGCGCACAAAATGATCTGTTCAATATTATAGAAGCACAGCAATTTATCGATCTCAATTGGCAGCATCAATTTAGCAGTGAAGAAGAGCGACAGTGGCGCATCGAGGCTGGGGTAAAAAACCTTACGGATGAAAAGGCCTGCTTGACCTTAACCAATAACAATACCCTGTCCTATAACGTGCAGTGCATTCCTAACACAGGCAAGGCGCAATGGTACGTGGGCACACGAGTCGATTTTTGATGAAATATTGGATTATCATACTGCTGTGTTTGTTATATTTTGTATCTATGGGAACAAGGGCGGCTCAATCTGCGGATAAAACAGCTGCTATAAACAGCGAAAGCGAGGAAGCTGTCAATATTGTCGTCTTGTTAACATATAACCCAATATTACCCTGGTCACAAAGTATTATCGCAGGTATTGCTCAAGCTTCATCTCAACAAAAACAAAAAGTGAATGTGTATGTTGAATCACTATACACTGGAGCCCAAACACAGAATTATATTGCAAACTTTGTTCCCGGGTTGGAAGACAAATATAGTAACACGCATATCGATGCATTTATTACAGATAGCGCCCTCAGTAACGCGTTGTTCAGTGCTTTATTAGATTCAGAACAATTTACTGCTGCTGAAAAGTTTAATTTTGCATTTCAACCCAGTTCTTTTTATCGAGCTGATCCTCGCATAGAGAGTTTGCAACACTACAGCCTAAATTCATTTAATCGCTATATTGAGTTCATGTTTGAGGCACTGCCTAAAACTCGTGATGTATATATTAATACCTCGATTGAAAATATTTATGATATTCATGTACAAACATTACAAACCGTCAAAGACAGCAACAAGTTAGAATTCGAGATCCATCCCATTACGTTTAATTCTGTGGATGATGCACAACAGCAACTTCAGGCGCTGCCTGAAGATTCAATTTTTATTTACTTACCCGTTTTTTCAAGTAAAACGGGGCCAAATTTAACCCCTAAAGCCTTTTTACAAGCAATAGCTCCTTTTAGTGCAGCCCCTATATTCAGTGTTTGGGTAACATTTATGGGCGATGGCATTGTCGGAGGATATATTTTTGATCCTCAACGCCAAGGTGAGTCAATGATTAAGGTCGTAATGGAGAAACTCACGACCGGCAGAATCATCAAAGAGTTACCTTATTCCTCATGGATGTTTGATCAACAACAAACTCAAAAGTACGGCATTAGTATTCCTGACGATGTATTGCCACAATATATTTTTAATGGAAATACTAATGTCCTCATTGATTATCCTTTAGAAAGCGCAGTATTTTTAATCCTCATAGCTGCTATGGGAGTCATTGTTTTTTGCTATCGTCATATTCAATTAGCCAAAGCAATGCATGAAGTTCAACAAGCAACCAAACAAGCAAAAGAAAGCGCAATAGCAGCAAACCGATCCTCGCAAGCCAAGAGCAAGTTTTTGGCCAATATTAGCCATGAGATCCGCACCCCAATCAATGGCATGTTTGGTGTGTTAAACATACTTGGAAAAACCAAATTAGATGAACAACAAAACAACCTGATGCAAATGGGACGTTTTTGTACTGATACATTGTTACGTACTGTGAACGATGTATTAGATTTTTCTAAATTAGAATCGAGTCAGTTACAACTTAAGCAAATTGGTTTTTCACCAGTACAGTTATTAAAAGAAAGTTACGCCTATGCACTGCTAATTAGTGATGAAAAACCGTTACAAATCAACTTAGAAATTGATCGTCTCATCGATGTCCCATTGTTAGGTGATCAGACTCGGATCCGACAAATATTTGATAACCTGATTAGTAATGCGGTCAAATTTACTAGTACAGGAAGCATTGCCATAGGCGCCAATATTCGCCCTGAAAACAGTCACTACATCATGACGTGTTGGGTCAACGATACCGGTGAAGGCATTGCAAAAAATGATGTGGACCGATTATTCCAGCCATTTGTACAGATTGAGGATTCCTATAGTAAAAGTCGTTCAGGGACTGGTCTGGGTCTAGCATTGTGTAAAGAGTTAGTTGGTTTAATGCAAGGTAATATCACTATGAAAAGTGAACTGGGAAGTGGAACCAATATCACTTTTACCATACATCTACCTTTGGCAGACAGTGTCATGGAAGTAGAAAGTGAAGTGCTTGATGTGGACTTGGCCCGGTTACAACAAGCTAACATCTTATTTGTAGAAGATAACCCGATTAATCAGGAGATCACGATAGTACAGTTAGAGTATTATGGAATTAATATGACAGTGCTCAATAACGGACAAGAATGTATTGATCATTTACTCAGTACCGAAATCAACTACGATGTGATTTTAATGGATATTCAAATGCCGATTATGAATGGCTATGATGCTTCAGTGGCTATTCGTAGTGGGCTGGCTAGCAAGCACAATCAACATATCCCGATTATTGCCCTAACTGCCCATGTGTCCTTAGAAGAACAGCAAAAAGCGCTCCAAGCAGGCATGAACAAACACATCAACAAACCTATTGTACCAGAGCAACTACTAAAAGCGATTGAGGAGTGCTTGTCTCAATAAATGGGGTCAGAGCCAAATTAAAAGGACACCAAGGTATAAAACTTCTTCTCACTGCCTTCGGCGATTTGCGAATTAGACTGGGTACTAGTTGCTCTAAACCACGGCAGTAATTATAATACTGTGAGTGATAAGTCAAATTAGTGATGCATGCAGCGAACTGTGACCATCAACCAGAAAAGGTGGTTATGATAGATACGAAAAAGCCGCTAAGGATTGCTCCCCAGCGGCTTTTATAATGCAATACTAAAACTTAAAATTAAGCTTTAGTAATTACGTCAACTAACATCCAGTTTTTGGACTTAGAAAGAGGACGACATTCTGTGATTGACACGAAATCGCCTTCATTACATACGTTAGCTTCATCGTGTGCGTGAAGTTTAGTAGTACGTTTAATGAATTTCCCGTAGATAGGGTGCTTCACTTTACGTTCTACTGCAACAGTAATGGTTTTATCCATTTTGTTACTTACTACACGACCTTGTACTGTACGAATAGTTTGTTCAGTCATTATTCACCAGCCTTTTGAGTCATGATAGTTTTTACACGCGCGATGCTACGACGCACTGTTCTTAATTGGTCAGTTTTTTCAAGCTGTCCAGTAGAATATTGCATGCGTAAGTTAAACTGTTCACGAAGAAGTGTTAACAATTCTTCGTTAAGTTCAGTTAGACTTTTTGCTTTTAGTTCAGTCGCATTCATTTACATCACCGTTCGAGTTACAAAGGTTGTTTTAAATGGCAGTTTAGCCGCTGCTAATGCAAACGCTTCACGTGCTAGAGACTCAGGAACACCTTCCATCTCATATAACACGCGACCCGGTTGAATTTGGCATACCCAGTACTCAACGTTACCTTTACCTTTACCTTGACGCACTTCTAGAGGCTTCTCAGTAATTGGTTTGTCAGGGAAAACTCGAATCCAAATTTTACCTTGACGTTTAACGTGACGAGTCATAGCACGACGGGCTGCTTCGATTTGACGAGCAGTCATGCGACCACGGCCGACGGATTTCAGACCAAAGGTACCGAAGCTTACTTTGCTACCAGCAATAGCAAGACCACGGTTACGGCCTTTATGCATCTTACGAAATTTCGTACGCTTAGGTTGTAACATGATTAGCCCTCTCGCTTAGCGTTGCGGCCTTTCTTCTTAGGTGCTGGAGCAGCAGGCTGCTCTTGAGTAAGTGGTAATCCACCTAATACTTCACCTTTGAAGATCCATACTTTAACGCCAATGATACCGTAAGTAGTATTTGCTTCTGAAGTTGCATAGTCAATATCAGCACGGAAAGTGTGTAGTGGAACACGACCTTCACGATACCATTCTGCACGTGCAATTTCAGCGCCGCCTAGACGACCGCTTACTTGTACTTTAATACCTTTAGCGCCTAATCGCATGGCGTTTTGTACCGCACGCTTCATAGCGCGACGGAACATAACACGGCGTTCAAGCTGGCTAGAAATACTATCAGCTACTAACTGACCATCTAGCTCGGGTTTACGTACTTCTGCAATGTTGATCTGAGCTGGCACACCGGCTAACTTAGATACGTGATTGCGAAGCTTCTCTACGTCTTCACCTTTCTTACCAATCACAACGCCTGGACGGGCTGTGTGGATTGTTACTTTAATGCTCTTTGCAGGGCGTTCGATAACAATTTTAGAAAGTGACGCGCTTTTTAACTGTTTAGTCAGATACTGACGGACCTGATGGTCGTTAAACAAGTTATCGGCATAGTCTGCTGTATTAGCGTACCAGGTTGATGTCCATGGTTTGCTGATACCCAGGCGTATACCGGTAGGATGAACTTTCTGTCCCATAATCTACTCCTAGTTATCCGCCACAACCACAGTAATGTGACTGCTACGCTTAAAGATACGATCGGCACGGCCTTTGGCACGTGTTTTGATACGCTTCATAGTTGGACCTTCATCAACGAAGATTTTCGCAACAGTTAACTCGTCGATATCAGCGCCGTCATTGTGCTCTGCGTTGGCAATTGCCGACTCGAGTACTTTTTTAACTAAAACAGCAGCTTTTTTGTTGCTGTAAGTTAAAACTTCTAACGCTTTTTCTACGTGTAAACCGCGAATTTGATCTGCTACCAAGCGTGCCTTTTGAGCCGATGTACGAGCAAAACGGTGTTTAGCTAATGCTTCCATTTTAATCTCCTATTATCGTTTGGCTTTCTTATCTGCGACATGGCCGCGATAAGTACGCGTTGGTGCAAATTCGCCCAACTTATGGCCGACCATTTCGTCTGAGACGAACACAGGTACATGCTGGCGACCGTTATGGACCGCAATGGTCAACCCAATCATATCTGGGATGATCATAGAACGACGAGACCAAGTCTTAATTGGTTTTTTGTCGCTCTTTTCCACTGCAGCTTCTACCTTCTTCAGCAAGTGTAGGTCTATGAAAGGACCCTTCTTGAGAGAACGTGGCATGGTGAATCCTCGCTGTTATTTATTTCGACGACGTACGATAAGTTTATCGGTACGCTTATTACTTCGGGTTTTCTTACCTTTGGTAGGAACGCCCCAAGGCGATACTGGATGACGGCCACCAGAGGTACGACCTTCACCACCACCGTGCGGGTGATCTACTGGGTTCATGGCAACACCACGAACTGTTGGACGAATCCCGCGCCAGCGAGAAGCACCTGCTTTACCTAATGAACGAAGCATATGTTCAGCATTACCGATTTCACCAATAGTGGCACGGCAATCTGCTAATACTTTACGTACTTCACCAGAGCGAAGACGCAATGTTACATAAGCTCCATCACGCGCTAATATTTGCGCATAAGCACCAGCAGAACGTGCAATTTGTGCACCTTTGCCTGGCTTCATTTCGATGGCATGAACTGTTGAACCAACTGGTATATTAAGCATTGGTAACGTGTTACCTGCTTTAATTGGCGCATCAGCTCCAGATTGAATTGCATCACCTGCTTTTAGACCTTTAGGGGCTAAAATGTAGCGACGCTCACCATCTGCATAAAGCACTAATGCGATATTTGCAGAACGGTTTGGATCATATTCTAGACGCTCGACTTTGGCTGGAATGCCGTCTTTATTACGTTTAAAATCAACTATGCGGTAGTGTTGCTTGTGACCACCACCGATGTGACGTACCGTAATACGACCATTGTTGTTACGACCACCAGATTTGCTCTTTTTATCAAGTAAAGGTGCGTGTGGTGCGCCTTTATGCAAATCAGGGTTAACAACTTGGACAACGTGACGACGACCGGCAGAAGTTGGCTTAGCTTTCAATAATGGCATTTCTAATCCCCTTCTTACTCGCCTGCACCGACGAAGTCGATGTCTTGACCTTCTTTAAGCACAACATATGCTTTTTTCCAGTCACTGCGTTTGCCGAAAGACTGACCGTGACGCTTGGTTTTACCCTTACAGTTCACAGTACGAACGTTGTTTACTTCAACTTCGAAAAGTTTTTCAACAGCAGCTTTAATTTCTGCTTTGTTCGCGTCTTTAACTACTTTAAATACAACAGTATTATTTGCTTCAGCTGCCATTGTAGACTTTTCTGAAACGTGAGGTGCTAAAAGCACTTTTAATAAACGTTCTTCGTTCATGCTAATGCCTCCTCAAGTTGTTTCATCGCGTCTGCAGTAATTAACACTTTTTCGAATGCAATTAAGCTAACTGGATCAATACCTTGTACATCGCGTACATCAACTTTATACAAGTTGCGTGACGCTAAGAATAAATTCTCATCGACCTCAGGGGTCACGATTAATACGTCAGTTAAGTCATAAGTACTAAGTTGCGCTAATAACGCTTTAGTCTTTGGTGCATCAACACCAAACTTCTCAACAACGATTAAACGATCTTGACGAATCAATTCAGATAAGATGCTACGGATTGCGCCGCGGTACATCTTTTTATTTACTTTCTGCTCAAAGCTACGAGGTTTCGCTGCAAATGCACGACCACCACCAACCCAGATTGGGCTTCGGATAGTACCAGCACGGGCACGGCCTGTACCTTTTTGGTTCCATGGCTTCTTACCACCACCACGAACTTCAGCACGAGTTTTTTGTGCTTTTGTACCTTGACGCGCGCCGGCACCGAAAGCAACGACTACTTGATGAACAAGTGCTTCGTTGAATTCAAGCCCGAAGGTCGCATCTGATACTTCAAGAACGCTATTCGCGTCTTTTAATGTTAATTCCATCAGTTTACTCCCTACACGTTACGCTTTAACAGCTGGACGGATAATTACATTACCGCCAGTTGCGCCAGGAACGGCACCTTTAATTAATAAAAGGTTGTTTTCAACATCAACACGTACTAGTTCTAAAGAGATAGTTGTGACGCGTTTGTTGCCCATTTGGCCCGCCATCTTCTTACCTTTAAATACTTTACCTGGTGATTGGTTTTGACCAATTGAACCAGGCGCACGGTGTGATAATGAGTTACCGTGAGTCATACGCTGTGAGCTGAAGTTCCAACGCTTGATAGCGCCTTGGAAACCTTTACCTTTAGAGGTACCAGCTACGTCGACTTTGGTGACATCATTGAAAAGTTCAACAGTAATTTCACTGCCTACTTCAATACCTTCGCCTTCATTTCCGTCAAGACGGAATTCCCACAAACCACTTCCCGCTTCAACGCCGGCTTTAGCAAAATGACCTGCTTCAGCTTTGTTTACACGGCTAGCTTTTTTATCGCCAGCAGTAATTTGTAGAGCACGATAACCGTCTGTTTCCTCAGTACGTAACTGAGTAACTCGGTTTGGGGTCGCTTCAATAACGGTCACAGGAATAGACACACCATCTTCAGTGAAGATACGCGTCATACCTACTTTACGACCGACTAGACCAATCGCCATGTTAAAACCCTCTCTTGTTAGCCCAGGCTGATTTGAACATCAACACCGGCAGCCAAGTCCAATCTCATTAATGCATCAACTGTTTTATCAGTTGGTTCAATGATATCTACTAAACGTTTATGTGTACGAATTTCATACTGATCACGTGCGTCTTTGTTGACGTGCGGAGAAGTAAGAATTGTATAACGCTCTTTGCGCGTTGGTAATGGAATAGGTCCAGATACCTGTGCGCCTGTACGTTTCGCCGTTTCCACGATCTCCGCAGTTGATTGATCAATCAACTTATGGTCGAACGCTTTCAAACGTATGCGAATTCTTTGATTTGGCATCGATTAAGCTCCAATCGAAAGAACAAAAAAAATCACCTTCTCTACCCCTATTAATGGTAAAAAAGATGTGCGTAAACCGATGATCCCATATCGGGATCCTGTTCATAGTATTAGCATGCGCCCTTGCATAAAGCCTGTTTGCTGCCGATGTACCAATTTAATGTACCTGTTACACCGACTACTAATAACGTTGTCTTCATAGACAATTCGACGCAAATTATACATGTAATATGGATTTATGCAAGCCTTGTCTGTGTTTAATTATAAAGAGGTGGATTCCTTTTCCTCTTACCGCGAGTGCCTGTCCTTTCGCACGGTTTTACTCTCATTTGTTTGTTCAATTACCTTTTTGTGTATTATTCGACTATCTTTTAAATAACTGAGTTATATATTTATTTTACGGAGTGCGTTTATTAATACCTCAACAAATACTTCCGCCAACATTGCTGACATTCAGGCTATTTTAAGCGCTCATGAGAGTCTTTTTGATGCGTTTGAGGCATTGCAACAGGTATTATTATCTCATTTCTCGGTTGAACGCGTCAGTATCTTTCAGCGCCGTAAACAACAGCAAGACTTGTTAGCGCGTTTTAAAACAGGAAAAACCACTCAGCAAATATCTGTGCCGATTTCTCCTTTATCTATTGCAGGGTATGTCGCATTATCGCAAGAGGCTGTTATTATTGACGATCCTTATGATTCCCAAGCTTTGTTTGCCATTCATCCGCGCTTACGCTTTGCTGATAAGTTTGATAAACAAAATCAATTTACGACACGTAATATTTTATGCATTCCTATCATACATGCTAACGTTTTATTGGGCGTGTTACAGTTTATCAATCATCAAACTGCTTTTACTGATGTAGACTTACAAGCGGGGTTACAATTAGCTTCCCTACTTGGTGAGCAATTTCGTTACGAATTAGGCGGTACATTACGCCCTTTAGATACATTGGTGCATCGTGAACTGATTAGCGAAAAATCTCTGACCACTCTATTAGAAGATAAGTACGTCAAAACCGATCCTAAACTGTTGCTACAAAAACTGATTGGCGAGCATCGTATCGCACCAGCTGATATTGGTCGCTCACTGTCTATGCATTATCAAGTTCCTTTTATTCAGTATGATCCAGATAAGTATCATGTGTACAGTAATGAACACCGCTTAAATGTTTCTTATTTAAAACGTAACCTTGTCGCAATTATTGCTGATTCGAATGATAAGCCCATAATATTAATGTCCCAGCCCAATAACGCATCGTTGATTATGGAGATTGAGCGTGCATTAAGCATCGATGCTTATGAAATTGCTGTCGGGCTAGCAACGCATATATTACAGTTTCTCGGCGAATCTGATAGTGGTGTTGGTCCTGGGGAAATGGATGAGATCCTAGATGAAATTGGTACTTCTAGTGATGATATTGATGAACAATTTGAAGAACTTTCGGATGATGCTCCCGCTGTTGTCCGTTTAGTTTCGCGCATATTACATGATGCCAAACGTCTGCATGCATCAGATATCCATATCGATCCTGAAAAATCAGCTCCGACTCGGGTGCGCATGCGAGTTGATGGCGTTTGCCGCGATATTAATCAGGTTCCCGCCTCGCATCACAATGCCGTCATCGCACGGATCAAGATCATGGCTAACCTTAATATTGCTGAAAAACGTATCCCCCAAGATGGTAAATTAGCATTTAAGTTATCCGGACAGTTAGTTGAAGTGCGGGTTGCCACTATCCCGACTGTTGCCGGTGAAGGCGTCGTTATGCGGATATTAGCCACAGGCGGTGCTATGCCGATTGATAAGATGAATCTTTCGGATGAAAATATGCGAATGCTGAAAAACATTGTGCGTCGTCCACATGGCATCATGTTAGTCGTGGGGCCCACCGGTTCGGGTAAAACCACTACCTTGCACGCAATCCTCGGCTATCTTAATACCCCAGACAAAAAGATCTGGACAGCAGAAGATCCAGTAGAAATAACGCAAGCAGGCCTTCAGCAAGTTCAGGTAAACCCCAAAATTGGCTTTACGTTTGCCAATGCGCTTCGTGCATTTTTACGCGCAGATCCCGACATTATATTAATTGGTGAAATGCGTGACAAAGAAACCGCTCATGCAGGCATAGAAGCATCATTAACCGGACACTTGGTGCTATCTACATTACACACCAACTCAGCTCCCGAAACCATTACACGATTGTTAGATTTAGGACTAGACCCAGTTAACTTTTCTGATGCCTGTGTGGGTATTTTAGCACAACGACTTATTCGGACTTTATGTGGAGAATGCAAAACAGCCTATACGGCTTCGGCTGACGAAATCGCATTTATAGAGCGTCAATACGGTAGTGACGTCATCACTGAATTATTATTGACCGAGCCTGTTACCTTATATCAAGCTACCGGTTGCGAACACTGTGGTGATACTGGGTATAAAGGTAGAACCGGTGTGCATGAGCTGCTCACTATGACGCCTGAATTACGTGGTTTGATTTACCAAAATGTAAATGTCACTGGACTTGCTCAGCAAGCAGCTCAAGATGGCATGCGAACGTTAATGCAAGATGGAATAAAAAAGGTCTTGCGGGGGATGACTGATATTAAACAGATACAGATATTAGGGGGAGTGGATTAATTCACTAATGTCTAACTCGGTGAAACAAGTAAATGACAAATCGACTTGTAAACCTATTCCTTCTGGTACTTGATATTGATAAGCCCAGGCTTTCATATTAGCTCGATTAGCAGCCTCGATGTCATATATATAGTCTCCCACATAGGCAACTTCTTCTGATTCAAATCCCCAATATTCAGCTATAATATTTAATGCATCAGGATTTGGTTTGCATGGTGCATCTTCTCGCGTCAACACTAATTTGATTGGAATATTATGGTTATTAATTTTCACCGATGTCGCAACACGGCAATTTCGTGTCACAATAGCCATTGGAATATTATTGGCCTTTAACTTGTCTAAAAATGCTTGAACACCAGGAATACATTCACTAGTTAGCGCATCTTCAAACTCCATTCTCATCACTAAAGATAATGCTGCTTCTTGTTTTTTAGTCTCTTCAATTTCAGCAATATAAGCTAAAATATCTTGGTCACTAGGACAACCAATTTTCTGTTTCAACGCCGAAAAATCAATACTACTGGTTACTAATGTACCATCCAAATCAAAAATAATACCCTTAACCCTGCTCTTACTCATATACTAAAACTCAATTAAAACTCAATTAATATCTATGCAAAAATTTTAGCATTTAGCTGTAAATATATTGAAACGATTTGTTATGACGCTTAAAAATTCTAGACTTTCGTACAGATTTTATATCTTTGTGTATTTAATTTTTGTCGAAACGGTACATTCTTTATACACTACTTACATGCTATTTTAGGAATGTCCGACCATCGTGTCGTAAACTGCGGTGATAAATGTTCTCGCCTCATTCGCCATTTTGGTTGTATGCCTTTTGCAGCCATCCCTAAAGTATGCGCGCCATATTTACGGTTAATATGATCCATACAAGCCATTAAATCTGGACGCTCAGTATTACAATCAAATAAATCTGTTTGTACAAATTCGTTTTGTACCAGCTCTATCGCTCCAGCACCGGATTTATGAAATACCACACCCAGTTTAAATATGTGCTGCGCAGCCTCTGTCGCAGCTAATACTAATTGTGTTGTATTAGAGGTCGGTACGGCAAAGCGATGAATGCACGATTTATGATAGTACTGGTCGGGTTGAAATGGATTGGCGCGCGCAAAAAACTGCATTGCTTTAACCGCACTATGTTGTCGTCTTACTTTGGCTCCAACATGCTCTGCATGCAAACATAATGATTGTCGTAAACTTGTATAGTCAGTGACTTTTTCACCAAACGCACGGGTAGAAAATATTTGCTGTTTAGCCGCCCGCGTTTCTGTCCATGATAAACATGTCTCGCCATTAAGCTCGCGGATCGTACGTTCAATCTCAACCGAAAATTGTTTACGCATCGCTTTGGGTGATGCGCAAGCAAGTTGCCATGCTGTTTTGATCCCCATGAGTGCTAGACGTTGAGCTATTTTCTTACCTATGCCCCACACATCTTGGGTTTGCATTTGTTGTAGTACTTTCTCTCGGACAACAGGAGAGTCAATCACAGCAATGCCGCGATGAAACCCAGGTAATCTTTTTCCGGCATGACTTGCTGCTTTAGCTAACGTTGGCGTACTAGCAATACCCACACCCACCGGCAAGCGCACTTCACGCCATACAGCACGACGTATGTTTTGTCCGTATGATTCCCAGCCCTCATCGGGTACAAATCCTGTAAATTGTAAAAAGCACTCATCAATCGAATACACATGTTGCTCAGGTGCAAAACGCGCCACCACATCCATCATTTTGGTCGACAGATCATCATACAATTCATAATTAGAAGAACGTATGACACAACCAAACTTAGCCAGTTGGTCTTTCACCTCATGATAGGGCCCGAACTTCTTGACTCCGGTTTGCTTTGCGCGATCGCACATAGCGCAAATACATCCGTCATTATTGGTTAAGACCACCACAGGTTTACGTCGAATACTCGGATCAAAGACTTTTTCTGCAGACGCATAAAAACTATTAGCATCCACTAGGGCAAACATTTATTCACCATTTTAGAACTGCGATGCATACGAATAGAACGTACCACTATTCCTTCTTCGTCAAACACATCCCCGGCACTGAGTATATAAGGGGCATGATCATCTGCGCCTGAAATTAACACTAAGCCTTTGCGATCAAATAATTTGCAGACGAAGACCCCATTTAAATTGGCTACAACTATATCAAATGACGCCCGATGTGCGGCGCGATCAACAATCAATAAATCACCATCAAAGATACCGTATCCTGTCATCGAGTCTCCTTTGGCGAGACCGATAAAAGTCGCTGTAGGGTGATCAATGAGTAATTCATCTAAGTCTAATCCAAGTTGTTTATATTCTGCTGCTGGCGACTCAAAACCAGCAATGCCAGCTTGTGCAGCGAGCGGTATCACTTGTAACATGACCTGTACCTCACTAATTAATATTTCTTACGCCAGCAAATAACTGGATATACATACAGTATAGATCATTATTGAAAAAGTAAATATTAACTGTTAATTTATACAGTATTGAGTATAATTAATGAATAGTAGCAACAATGGAGTGCAATCATGGCCGTAATTACACAATATGTAGTGCAACATAAAGGGGTAGATAAACTTGTGACTACCGATAAAAAAGAAGCTGACAAATACGATAAAATGCTAAGCATAGCTGATAACTTGGCGGTATATATTGCTGCTAAAGGAATTGAGCTAGACGAAAGCGTCTACGAAGAGCTCTCGATTGTGCTAGCCAAAAACAAAGACGGCGTAGCCAAATTATTCCGTGGTGTAGATGCCGATGAAGTACTTGAATCTGAAAGTGCGGACATTGTGCCTATTAGCGATGCGGCAAGTGAATAATTAATATTTGTTAGCCACAGCGTCTATAAATTAAATAGCAGAAGTCCTGTGAGTCTCAATTAATCATCTATACTGAATATTATGATGACTAATTGACAGGTAGATCCGTGAGTTTAACCACCCAACCGGCGCTGTTTGAGCGACTATTTGCGCGCACCTTAACCCATGAAGGTGGCTTTAGTGATCATCCCCTAGATAATGGCGGGGTAACTAAATATGGGATCACCCAGCATACATTAAACGCATATCAAGACAATCTCAGTGCCACCACTCCAAGTTTAAGTACTGACGGATCCCCGGATTTAGCACAAACGACGATAGCATCGTTAACTCAAGCCGAAGCCATGCAAATATATTGGGTCATGTATTATCAACAACCCAAAATCTATCTTCTTGCCAGTGCAATACAACCTGTGATCTTTGATATGGCAGTGAATCATGGACCTAGGCAAGCGATTAAAATATTACAGCACGTATTAAACCTAAGTGGTCTCGTTAATATCATTCAGGATGGCCAATTAGGCCCGGTTACCGCACGTGCCTGTGATCAGGTATATCAACAAATGGGCGATTATTTGATTAATGCACTGTGTGATGAACGCGTGGCGTTTTATCACCGCATTGTCGCTCGACAACCGAATCAACAAATCTTTTTAAATGGCTGGCTGCGCCGCGCCCAGGCTTATTATTTAGCGTAATCAATCACACTCAATCACACCGTCCCCATTACACGATAAATCAAAAGGAGTGCAACATGGGAATATTACAATCCGTTCCAGTAATCGGGGATTTAATCGAAAAACTATCCAATGGCATCGATGAGCTGGTCACCAGTGATGAAGAACTAGGTAAAATCGATATTGAAAAACAACGTATCGAATTGCAAACGCTGACCGCTGAACTCAAAGAACAGCACATGCAATTACAAATCAATATGGCGCAAGCTAATCATCCAAGTATTTTTGTTGCCGGCGCTCGTCCAGCAATCATTTGGATTGGTGCATTAGGCTTGGCGTATGAAGCACTGTTAAGACCATTAGGTAGTTGGCTAATCATGTTGAGCTTGGATATGAGTGAAATATTAGGCGAAGCGGCATTTCAACAAGCTAGCAGTGAACAAATTCAAACCGTAGCCCAATTTTATCAACTTCCCTCAATGAACACTGAGCTGTTTATGCCTATTATATTGGGCGTATTGGGGATTGGTGGCTTTAGAACATGGGAAAAAATTAACGGCAAAGCACGCGATAATATGCAGCCTGAATCCGCTGAATTTGAAACCATGACCAAAATTATGCTAGAAAAACACAAACAACAACAGCAAAAAGTCAAACAACAGCTCACAGGCAATCCATCTGTTGATGCCTTTAATCAAGCGCGACAAAAAGATGACTATCGACCTAAATACACGTTAGAATAATTAGACTTAATACACTAATAGGATAATGACATGCGGTATTTACATACAATGGTACGTGTTAACGATCTCGAAGCATCTTTGCACTTTTATTGTGATTTATTAGGATTGGTTAATGTGCGTCGTTACGACAGTGAAAAAGGCCGATTCTCTTTAATCTTTTTGGCAGCCCCTGATGATGTGGAACGCGCCAAAGAAGATCAAGCTCCGCTAATTGAGCTAACCTATAATTGGGATACAGAAACTTATACCGGCGGCCGTAACTTCGGGCATTTGGCATATCGTGTCGATGATATCTATGCTACCTGCCAACGCTTACAAGATGGTGGTGTATTGATCAGTCGTCCACCGCGTGATGGTCACATGGCATTTGTTCGCTCTCCAGATGGTATCTCCATTGAATTATTGCAAGAAGGTGACCACCTTGCCCCACAAGAGCCGTGGGCTAGCATGCCAAATACGGGTGAGTGGTAAACGCCATGACGCCTGCGATCAATGCTGCCAAACGTGCTAAGGTAAACTTTAGCACGCTTAGTTATGAGCATGATCCACACGCATCATCATATGGTTTAGAAGCTGCGACTAAGCTCAATCTTGACCCGCAATCCGTGTACAAAACATTAGTCACCGATTGTGATGGGCAGTTAGTCGTAGCAATTATCCCTGTCACCGAAAAACTCTCCTTAAAGCAAGTCGCCAAAGCAGTCAAAGCGAAAAAATCTTGCATGGCAGACCCAACGCTCGTCGCTAAAAAAACTGGCTATATTATGGGTGGCGTCAGTCCACTAGGACAAAAGTCCCGTCTTATGACACTCATTGCTAGCCAAGCTGAAAGCTTAGCATTAATGCATGTTAGCGCAGGCAAACGAGGACTTGAGATCGGTCTTGCACCAAAATCGTTACAGCAATTGACCAAAGCCAAATTCGTCGATATCTGTGCATAATCTTTATTAATCAACTAAAATCAGTTAACGTATTTCATATAAGAATAATAAAATGCGCATGGAGTCATCCCGTTGACCGCAATTGCACTGAAACAACTCACATTTAGTTATGCATCCACCCCCATATTAGACATTGATGAACTCATCATTGAGCTAGGTGAAAGGGTGTTTATCGCCGGTCCATCAGGCTGTGGCAAAAGCACATTACTCAATATCATTAGCGGTACATTAACACCCAAGCCAAAATTTAAGACTAAAAACACTGCCGAAACAACGCCTAATAACATCAGCGTCCTAGATCAGACCTATGCGCAACTCAGTTCGCGCGAGTTAGATCAATTTCGCGCCAAAAACATGGGCATTGTCTTTCAGCAATTTAACTTAATTGGGTATTTAAGTGTCCGAGAAAATATCGCATTAAGTACCGAGTTTCACGACTGTGATAAAACGACATTACATGCAACGATCCCAACATTACTCGCACAACTACAGTTACCTGCGGATATCATCGATCAGCCTGCCAACACCTTAAGTATTGGCCAACAACAACGTGTTGCCATCGCTCGAGCATTAATTCATCAACCGCGTATAGTCATTGTCGATGAACCGACATCCGCATTAGATGAATCTGCGACCCATAGCTTTATGCAAACCTTAATCCATATGTGTGATAATCAACACACCACGCTATTATTTGTGAGTCATGACTTGCGCTTAGCCAAGTATTTTTCGCACAGCATTGAGCTGGACAAAATCAATCGTGTTGCGCTTAAGGGGGGGCGTTAGTATGCGTTTCATACTCGCACTAAAAAGCCTACGATATAGACATAAATCGGTAGCGCTAACATTATTTGCCATTACCATCAGCTTGTTGTTATTGTTTGCTGTTGAGCATACTCGGCATGCCGCCAAAGCGAGTTTTACCCGCACGATATCTGGCACCGATTTAATTGTTGGCCCGCGCACAGGCCCAATTAATTTATTATTATATTCCGTATTTAAAATCGGCGTTCCCGCCAATGCAATCAGCATGGATAGTTTCGCTGTATTAGCAGCAAACAAACACGTTAAATGGGCTGTCCCCATCGCACTTGGCGATTCTCATCATGGTTTTCCAGTGGTCGGGACAACTGCTGATTTATTTACTTATTTTCAATACGGTAACAAGCAACCACTGACATTCAGAGCCGGTCAGCCCTTTACGCTAGATACCGATGCAGTCATTGGGGCTGAAGTTGCAGCTCATCATAACTATACCATTGGCGATACGCTACATTTACATCATGGTGTAGGGCATGTCAGTTTTCATCAACACGATGATGTTAGCTTTAAGATTGCAGGTATCTTAGCGCCTACTGGCACGCCCATCGATCAAACCGTACATGTTACTTTGGCAGGGTTAACCCTCGCGCATGATCAAGATCCGCGCATTGCAAACAACCCACAAAGTGACAATATTTCAGCTATTTACATCGGCCTACAGTCCAAAATTGGGACGTTGTTAATGCAACGTGCGGTCAATCAATATAAAGAGGAACCCTTGATGTCTATTATCCCAGGCGTCGTACTGAATGAATTGTGGCAACTGGTTGGCTTTGTCGAAACCCTGTTACTCGGTATTGCTTGGTTAATTGTGTTATCTACCAGTATTGGCCTTGCAACTATGCTGCTAACATCAATGCGCGAGCGCACCCAAGAATTAGCGGTATTGCGCAGTGTTGGCGCGCCACCTAGTGTTATTTTTTGGTTGATTCAAGCCGAAGCACTACTGATTACCGCCGTGGCAATAATACTGAGTCTCGTTGTGTTATTTGTAAGTTTGCAGGTGACGAATACGTGGTTAGCTGAAGCGTTTGGCATATTTATCGATGGTAATATTTTCACCACTCACACGCTATGGATTGCGTTGGGCGCACTTTTGGCTACATTTTTGACCGCCTGTGTACCGGCGATATCCGCCTACAAACAAGCACTACACATGACATTAAATTAATCCATATTACTAATGCCTAAATTATTAAGACCTAAATAAAAAAAGAGTAAATAATGAATACACCCAATGTAAAATCACTCTTAACCCTGTTTTTGCTGAGCACTTCGGTAATCAGTGCACAAGCACAAGGCCAAATGACTGCGGATAACAGTCAAACTTTGTGGCAAGCACAAACAGCGAACAAAGCCCTAGAATCAGTAAGTAGTAATCATTTTACATTGGCTCAAACACGCTTTACGCAACAAATAACCCAAGCTAACTTTACACAGGTACAAGTACCTGGTCCCGACGGGATACTGCATACATTTAGCTTAACCGAAGCGCATGTTATGCCGGCTAAATTGGCGGCAAAATTTCCAGAAATCAGAGCTTTTACTGGTATCAGTGCCAGCAACCCTACCTTAACGGGTCGCTTTAATTTCTCACCTAAGGGCATCAGTGCCATGTTTGATGCACCGCTCAATAATCAGATTGAACGAATATTCATTGATCCTATCAAAGATACTGATAATCAATACCGTAGCTATAAAGTGACGCCAGAAGCACAACAAGAAGCTCAGCAACGTTTCATCAAGCGTCCACCCAAAGTATTGAACTTTAATCGTGTTTTTGAGCCGACCGTTCGAGCTCATAAGACAGGACCAGCGAACACAACCCAAGACCATATCACCTATCGGTTGGCAATGACTGCAGCAGCTGAATATACTCAATATCATGGTGGTTCAGTTAATGATGCAATGGCAGAAATAGCGATTATGGTGAATCGTCTCAATGACATATTCGAAGTGGAACTAGGCGTAACGTTGCAATTAGTTGCTGATAACGACCAGTTAATTTTTACCAATGCCGCAACCGACCCATTTAATAATGATTCGGATGATGGCGATCTTAATCAAACTGTTACCGATGATCGCATTGGCAGTGCTAATTACGACATTGGTCATATTGTTAACACCAACGGCGGAGGGTTAGCCGTATTGGGCGCATTGTGTTGGGATGGTTACAAAGCCGATGGCATTACAGGGAGCGGCTCGCCTACCAATGATGCATTTTGGGTTGATTTTGTTGCTCATGAACTGGGCCATCAGTTTGGCGCCAATCATACATTTAATGGAACAACAAGCAGTTGCGCTAGTGGCAATAGAGCTGAAAATGCAGCATTTGAAGTCGGTTCAGGCACCACCATCATGTCCTATGCAGGGATCTGTGGCGAACAAAATGTCGCTGGACAAGTTGATGATTATTACCATGTACATTCGTTAAATGAGATGGCTGCCGAAATTGAATTTGCGCGTCAAAACACACCTAATTGTGGTATTCGTGTCGCATCCCAAAACACCCACCCACAAGCTAATGCTGGACCTGACCTTACTATTCCTGCCAATACTCCGTTTATATTATCGGGGGTTGGCACAGACGCTAATGCCAGCGATACCTTGACTTATTCTTGGGAACAATACGATTTAGGCACTGAAACCAGTAGCAAATTAGATGATGAAACAGATAGTGGCAACGGCCCGTTATTTCGTTCTATTCGTCCAAGCAATGGACCAGAGCGATATTTACCAAAAAAAATCAACGCCATACAACGCTTAACTAGCTATGGTGAAGCATTGCCAACGACCAATCGCGATCTAACATTTCAATTTACCGTTCGCGATAATCAAGGTGGCAGTGCGTCAGACGAAGTGACCTACACGGTCGTCGATACTGGTGCAGCATTTGCTGTGACTGCTCCTGCTCGTAATGAATTTTTTGATACGAATCCGATTACAGTTGCGTGGAATGTAGGAGGGACGGATCAAGCACCGATTAATTGCGCTTCAGTTAATATCGAATTATCAAATAATAGCGGCGGTACCTATCCATTTATTTTGGCAACTAACGTAACAAACAATGGCAACGCACTGGTTAATTTACCTGCCACTGATGGCGAACAACGGTTCCAAAATATTCGCGTACTGTGTAGCGACAATATTTTTTATAGTCCTTCAGAAGGGGTGTTTTCTTCAAATATAACAGCGCCACCAGCGATCATCATTACCGCCCAAAACACCTTATCCTTAGTTGAAGACACATCGTTAACATTGTTAATCGACAATTTTACTTTTAGTGAAGCCCCAGAAACTATCACGGTTCAATCCGGTCAAAATTACGCTATCGCGAATAATACCATCACGCCAGCAACTAATTTTACCGGTACATTATCAGTCAATGTAGTCGCAACACTAAATGGACAAAGCAGCAATGTCTTTGTTGCTAGCGTAACCGTCACACCAATCAATGACACACCTGTTGCTGTCGCAGATGTTGCCATTGTAACGCAAAATTCATCCAACAATGTACTAGATGTGTTAGCCAACGATACGGATGTTGACAGCAGTGATACATTATCAATTATTAGCGCACAACCATCAGCAGGCGGAACTGCCACAATTATACCGACGGGAATAAACTATACCCCAGCAGCACAGTTCGTCGGAATTGAAACGATCTCCTACACAATCAGCGACGGTACAACACAGGCATCCGCAACCTTGACGGTGACAGTAGAAGAGCCAGTGCCGAATACACCACCTACCGCTGTTGCAGATGCCGCAACAACGACAACAGGTAGCACAATCAACGTATCGGTATTAGCCAATGATAGCGATACTGAAGGTGATACATTGACGCTTGCTTCTGCAGTGACTGGCGGCTCAGGTACAGTTTCTGTTGTCGGTAATAACGTACGCTATGTGAGTGCAGCTAATTTTACTGGTAACGAGGTAATTACTTATACGATTAATGATGGTACCTCAGATAGCACTGGAACCTTGACCATCACAGTAAATGCAGCCCCTACACCAACGCCAACACCGACTCCATCAGCGGGTGGAAGTTCTGGTGGTAGCATTAG
Source organism: Glaciecola sp. (assembly GCA_029246415.1). GTDB lineage: Bacteria > Pseudomonadota > Gammaproteobacteria > Enterobacterales > Alteromonadaceae > Opacimonas. The sequence goes on along the minus strand of JAQWNF010000003.1, from coordinate 79,867 downwards.
CTTTTTTGCACTATTATCGCTTTTGGTCATCGCCACACGACGTGGTCACCGTTTACAACAAGGATAATGAGTATGAAATTATACGGTTCGTTTACCTCGCCATATGTGCGCCGTTTACGCTTAATCTTAATGGATGTTAAATACGAGATGATTGATGCCCCAACCTCATCTCCTGAGGGCAGAGCGATATTACGCAAACTCAATCCGACGATGAAGATCCCAATGTTTGAAGATAACGGATTGGTATTGTGTGATTCGACAGTGATCGCTCAATACATACATGAAAAACTAGACCGTCAGTATTTATCGATCCCACAACTTAACCTGTTAAAAATAATCGATGGGATAACCGATTCCTATATTCAACTGTTTTTGTTGGATAAATCCGGGTTTGATACCACAGATGATAAGATGTATTTCAACTTACAACACGAGCGTATCGAACGCTCATTCAAGTATTTAGAAAAAATCGTAGCTGAAAAACAAATATCGACGACTGATTGGAATTATTTGAGTATTAGTTTATACACATCACTAGATTGGGTAAAAGTGCGCAAGTTGCACGACTTTTCTCATCTTGATGCATTGCAAACTTTTTATATTGCAGCGTCTCAACGAGATGATGTCAAAGCGACAAGAATCCCAGTCTAATTAAATACAACTAAGGGGGAAGCAATTTCCCCTTTTTTTTACGCATTACTTCCCCTCACTTCTAAACTCATCTAAGAATCTTTCCTATATATAAAATTAAGCGGCATTGATAATATTACTAATAATTCTGGTACGCACTATGGCACATATATAGATGGTCTTGAGGTACATGTCACGTTTGATTGCACTGCCGATATTAATAAAGTATTTCCAATGGGGATTGTGATTGATACACAACAGAGTTTGCAGTATCAGGCAAATTTTGTGGAGCCTAATTTTGGCATGATTCAATTTGAATACGCCATTAATGGTGAAGGAGTAAACTGCATAAAGCATCAAGGCGCAAATGATATGATGTCATCACAGGACCACTTATTAAAGCCAGATAGATTATCTCGATTTAACTTGCCAAGTCGACATAGCATACTGAATCAAGTCATGCATGACAGACAAGAGTATTTACAGAGTAATTTAGCTGAGCAAGCTTCCGATAAGGTCACGCTGATGTTACCTGTGAGTGCAAAACAAGACAGCATTGCCGTGACATTTAATCCATTTCACACCAGTTGGTTAAATGCCTATAAGGCAACGTGTCATAATACAATTTAAGAACACAAAATAAAAAACAACAACAGAAAGTAACTAAAAAATCGAAGGAGAGTTAAAACTCTCCTCTGATCCCTAGTACAAAGTTTCTTCCTGGAAGAGGGGTCACATCCCTCAGGAATGACTGATGCACATAAGCTAGTTCATCAGTCATATTTTCCACTTTAAGATATGCCACCCAATCCCATTTTCCTTGAGATAAATACACATTACTGTACATATCTACCATAGTGTAGCCTGGCGTTTGCGTCTCAAACGCTGTAATTTTATTTTGGGCAAAGACACGTTTAACCGCGATACTGGCATCCCAATTATTACCTGAATACGTAATCGTAGAGCTCAGACGTTTTGGTGGAATACGAGCTAAATTACCGCCATCTTGTAAACGTCCACGGATCCAGTCACCTTGTGCGCTGAGCTGCCATTGGTCATTAAGTGCATAATTGACTTGTACCTCAGCCCCATAAAGCTCAACATCTTGTGGCGCAAATAAGAACACAGGTGCAAGCTCTTCGTCCATATGATCTTCATCATGCAGGGCTTCGTCGGCATGATCTTCATCCGCGAGAATTTCATCACCATGGTCTTCATGTCCAGCTTCGATGCTGATCCCCAGATCATTCTCAAAATAGTAATTATCGACGCGGTTGTAAAACACATTCAGAACTAAGCCCAAATCACCTGAAAACTTACGCAACGTCAAATCAATATTATTCGATGTTTCTAACTCGGCTTCTGCTTCTCGTAACTCAAGCTCAGTCTCTCCATCATGTTCATGCAGTTCATACACTGCACCAATTTCATAATTACCGGTACCAATGTGCAAGCCATTCGCTAACAACTCAGCTGAACTCGGTGCGCGCTGAGCCCGTGCGACAGAAACACCCAGATTATACCCATCGGTAAACTCCCACACTGCACCAAGTGAAATACTAGTAGGCGTAAAAGTTTGGTCAAAATCAAATTCTTGTAAATGATCGGCGTGCTCGTCATGATCATCATGCGCTTCGTCACCGTGATCTTCTTCAGCAACTTCGTCATGATGCCCTTCGGCAAAGATCTCAGGATCAAACTCAATGTGATCAGAGCTAATCGTGACTCGCTCAATACGGGCACCAAATTGGATTAGCACATCACCAATGTGTTTTTCTTCCATCAAGGCTAAACCGAGCATATTGGTCGTTGAAGCAGGCGTAAACGCTTCGTCACCCACAGCATCAAAGTCAGAATATTTGCCATGCAAACTGATACCGCCTTTCCAACCAGACATAGGTTGATGCAACATCGTTAATTTTGCTTCAGTAGTTTTGTTATTAAAACGCGTACCCACCATGCCGTCTTCTATTTCAGCATGGGTATAATTGGTATACGCTAATTTGGTTGATACTTTACTAAAAAATTGGTCATCAAAGTATAAATCACTGAGTAACTGCACGCGGTCTTGTTGCATATCGCTGTAAACCGAACCTTCATCCGCGTGGTCGTCATCATGCTCATCAGCATGATCTTCTTCATGGCCTTCTTCATGCCCTTCCTCGTGCTCGTCATCATGACCAGCATGAGAATGACCAGGCAAACCATATTGGCGGTCGGTATTTTCATACGATAAACCAACAAAGCCATTATCTAATAAGTAACTCGCACCTAAAGTAAAACCAGTACCTTCAAATTGTGTTTCTTCAATGACTTCTTTGGCTTTATAAGCATCCGCATCACGCCATACACCATCGGCATATAGCACAAGATCACCTAAACCTAATTGGCCAGCACCTGAGATATTTTTACCTGAGTTAACTGAGCTATTAGACACTAACACGCGTGCTTTGGTGTCATTGTTTTGCGGTATACGTTCGTCAACGACATTGACGACTCCACCGATAGCGCCGCTACCATAAAATAACGTAGCTGGGCCGCGTAATACTTCGATTTGTTGTGCGGTTGCACTTTCAGCGGCAACAATGTGATCAGCACCTACACGTGATACATCTGAGGCATCTAAGCCATTTTGTGTAATCATCACGCGAGGACCATCCAGTCCACGAATGATTGGGCTACTGGCTACACCGCCAAAGAAGCTTGAATGCACACCCACTTGATTGTTAAGTGTTTCTCCTAAGGTTGAGGTTTGCGCTAAGCGTAACGCATCACCTGCAAGCACGGTCACAGGTAAAGAGGATTCAATCACTGAAGCGTGAAAAGGCGATGCAAACACATCGATGACTTCTAAGCTACTCGGTGTTAATTGCACAGTGACATTAGCAACATCGCCGCTTAAATTAAAATCCAAATTTTGATGCACAAAATCCGGAGCCGTAACGTGCAATTCAAGCGCACCAGATGACAAATCATTCAGTTTGAACTGACCAGACGCATCTGACAACACACGTTTTTGGGTGTTGACGATCTCAACAGTGGCATTGGCGATAGGTTGATTTTGCGCATCAACAATCACACCAGAGATATCATTAGCTAGCACAGTAACAGGAGCAAATACTAAGCTTGTAGTGAGTAATTTGAATAAACGAGAAGACATAGTCAACATTTCCTTAAGTAACAATCTAAGGAAATGTTATAGTATCACATAACATTTATCAAGCATTGATAAATGAATTTTTCATTACATACAGTAATCGTCTAGCGAACTGAGAAGTCCGCTTGAATTTGTTCTAGTGATTTACCTTTGGTTTCAGGTAAATATTTCACCACAAAAGCTAAACCGATGAATGCAAAAATTGCATACGTTAAAAAGGTAAAGCCTGCGCCAAACGTCGCTAATTCCCAAGGAAACAAAAATTGCATCAAAAAGCTACATAGACTATTGAACACCGTCACGAATGAAATCGCGACACCACGGTATTCAGTGGGAAATATCTCTGCAAATAGTACCCACATGACAGGTCCCAGCGACATCGCAAAAAACGCCACAAAACTTAAAATGGCGACTAAAATCAAGGTTGCATTAAGATGCGTGCCCTGTTGTAACAACACACCTTGATACGCTTGATAATCACTATTACCTAACAAGTTAATGAGGGCAGATTTAAACTCTACATCAGAGTGATATACCATATCTAAGATAGGAGTGAGTTGTGCTGCGGATAAAGATGTTTCTTGAGAAATCGTATGTAATGCCACCACATCCAGATAATACTCAGCTTGGTAAAAGCCATAAGCACACAGCAGCATGCTGACCAAAATACCGCTTAGACCAATGAGTAACAATGGACGACGACCAAATCGGTCAATCGCAAACATAGCAACAATCGTAAATAACACATTGATAACACCCACTCCAATCGCTTGAACGAACGAAGCATCGGTTCCTACACCGCTTTGTTCAAAGATAGTAGGTGCATAGAAGAAGATGACATTAATACCCGTTAACTGTTGTACGATCCCGATCACTAAACCAATCACAATCGGCCAACGTAGACGCGATGACCATAAACCTTGGATGCGTTTTTGTAAGGATAAAGTCGTGGTACTTAACGTGGCTTTAATGCTGTCGAGTTCAGATTCAACATCGGTATAGTGTAACCGAGCTAAATTAACTTTGGCTTCATCGTAACGCCCTTTAGTGCTCAACCAACGAGGGCTTTCAGGAATACCAAATAACAGGATAAACCATATCAATGCAGGGATGATTTCTAACGCCAACATCCAACGCCAGACATCTGAATCAATCATTAACTGTGCGACCCAAGGCGCATCAGATTGACTTAATGTCAGTAAACCATAATTAGTAAAATACGAAGCAGACAGACCCAATACAATATTAAATTGATTAACCGATACCAACTTTCCTCGGTGTTGCGCTGAGCTCACTTCTGCAATGTACATGGGTGCAATCATCAAAGAACAAAAGGCCAAGCCACCAACAAACCGAGCGGTTAACAGCATTTCAAAACTGGTCGCAAGCGCGGAAAATATCGCCGAGACCACATACAACAATGACACAAATAATAGCGTTTGCTTTCGCCCATAGTGGTCACTCACCGCTCCGGCAAAAAACATCGCAATCAGCGCACCTAATGTCGGTGAACTGACGACCATCCCTTGTTGCCAAGGCGTTAAATCAAATGCTTGAGTAATAAACTTAACCGTACCAGCGATCACCGACGCATCAAAACCAAACACAAACCCACCTAATGCGACGACTATCGTGATAAACAACGTACTAGTGGGGAGTGACTTCATTAAGTATTCTCTTCTATTGAATTACGAATGATGAGTTTAGGTTCGAAAGTATTGTGGATCGTTTCAGTGGTGTTGATGTTGTAAACTTCTTTGAGTACCCATTTGGCCGCCATACTACCCATTTCGGCAATCGGGTTTTTAATCGTGGTCAGCGTTGGGTAGGTGTAACGGGCAAACACTTGATCATCATAACCCACAATGGAGAGATCATGAGGCAAATCTAAACCATGCTTACGTGCCGAATACATAGCACCCGTGGCCATTTCATCATTAGCGCAAACTAACGCACTGAAGCGTTGTTCCGATAACTGATCAAAGCCTTCTTTACCGCCATCTTCGTTATAGTTACCACGGTAATGCAGTGCCTCGTCAAAAGTTAACCCCGCTTCTGCTAAAGCGCGTTTATGACCGTTTAGACGCATGCGGGCATCTTCTTTAAATTCCGGACCCGATATATAAGCAATCCGGGTATGCCCACAATCAATTACCGCTTTTGCCGCTAAATAACCACCTTGTTCGTTATCAACGGTAAAGCAGCAATCGGCGATTTCATCAATACGATGGTTAATCAATGAAAACGGAACGTTGCGTTCTTTGAGTTTAAGTAGGTATTCATCTGAGATCGCATCAATATGTAAGATCAATGCATCACAACGACACCCTAACAAAAATTCTATGCCTTCTTGTTCTTTGGCAACATCTGAGTGACCAGCGGTAATGATGGCATGCTTACCTTCTTCACGTAAGGCACTTTCAACAACCGCCAACATGTAACTAAAAAATGGACCACTTAATTCTGATACCAACACCCCAACCCGATTGGTTCGGTTAGATGCTAGAGATTGAGCAATGATATTCGGCTGGTATCCCAACTCTTTCATCGCAGATTGGACTTTTGCTCGGCTTTTTTCGCTCACTTTAACGTTTCCGTTCATCACTCGTGAAACGGTTGCAAGTGAGACACCTGCTAGCTCTGCTACTTGATATATCGTGGCCATATTCTGCTTATTCTGACGTGACTAATGCACGTGATGTTAGCATGTTTTTATAGGCAATAGCGCTATCTTTCCAAATTCGCTCTTGAGTTTCATAATTAATATAAATTAACCCAAAGCGCTTGCTATAGCCTTCTGCCCATTCAAAATTATCTAACAAGCTCCATGCAAAATAGCCTTTAATGTTGACGCCTTGTTCCATTGCGTTATGCACCGCAAGAAAATGCGCTTGAAAATAATCAATTCGGTCTTGGTCGTGAACCTTGTTGCCATCTAACTTATCTGGCATTGCAGCGCCGTTTTCTGTGATATACAAAGGTGGTAAACGATAATCTTGATGCAATGACACTAACATATCCGTCATGGCTTCCGGCACTATCTCCCATCCCATTTCGGTTAAATTACCTGGGGTTGGAGGGACGATGCTGAACCAGCCATTGTCATCCATGGTGTAAACATTTCGGGTGTAATAATTCATGCCGATAAAATCGAGTGGCTGACCAATAATAGCCATATCACCATCTTGGATATCAGGTTTTTCAGCATTGGATAATTTATCCATGACACTGGGATAGCATTGCTTTAATAGCGGATCTAAATACCAATAAAACAGATATTCACCGCCCATTTTAGTTGCTTCAATATCTGCGGGAGAATCAGTTTGTGGGTAACCAGGATGGATGTTAATGACAATCCCTAAATCTGTATTAGGGCAATTTTTACGTAATACTTGCATGGCTAAACCGTGTGCAAGTAATAGGTGATGTGATGCTTGGCGACCATTCTTTTTGCCGGTTAATCCTGGAGCGTGGATGCCAAGTTCATAACTAAGATAGCCTGCACAGAACGGCTCATTGAGTGTGGTATAAGCATCGACTTTATCCCCTAAACGAGCAGATATAAGATCACAATATTGTGCAAATTCAACAGCAGTATTGCGATTTAACCAACCGCCTTGATCTTCAAGATACTGCGGTAAGTCCCAATGATATAAGGTAACAAATACTTTTTTGCCTTGCGCTTTTAAGGCATCGACTAGTTGGTCATAAAAAGTAAAACCGGGTTCATTGACAGTGCCGTCTTGATGCATCACACGTGGCCAGGAAATCGAAAAACGGTATGCGTCGACCCTTAGATCACAAATTAACTTCACATCTTCTTGCCAACGATTGATGTGATCACACGCAACATCACCATGAGTATGGTCGGATATAGTGTTTTCTTGTTCACAGAACGTATCCCAAATAGAGTCCAAACGACTTTCTCTCGCCCCTTCTATTTGAAAAGAAGACGTTGCAACGCCGAAAATAAATTCCTCATTTAACATTTTAGAATCATAAGGTAGAACAAGTTTTGTCATGGGCTTACCAGTTATTCGATAGGTCGGTGTAATACAAAATTAACAATGTTGTTTAATTAAATGAAAAAAGTTAACAAACAAACAATGAAAGCGCTTTCATTTATGTTAATTTAATGTTTATAATAAAAAAAATCAAGACCTTTGGAGAATTTATTGTGGCCTTTACAACACCAACATCAACAAACACTGGGGAACAACCTCAAGGAAACTTTAAGTTTGCGCTATATGCACTGACTTCGTTATTTTTTATGTGGGGGTTTATCACCTGCTTAAATGACATACTTATCCCCTATCTCAAAGGTGCTTTTGACTTAAATTTCACTCAGGCAATGCTGATACAGTTTTGTTTTTTTGGTGCATATTTCATTGTATCACTGCCAGCGGGTCGCTTGGTATCAAAGATTGGTTACCAAAAAGGCATTGTCTTAGGATTAACCATTGCAGCTGTAGGTTGTGGGTTATTTTATCCTGCTGCGACAGCAGGTGTTTATGGTCTGTTCTTAGCGGCATTGTTCATCCTCGCCTCTGGAATTACCATCTTACAAGTTTCTGCAAATCCTTACGTAAGCGCATTAGGCGATCCAAAAACAGCCTCTTCACGCTTAACCATGACCCAAGCGTTTAACTCATTTGGTACCACTATTGCGCCGTTTTTTGGTGCTTCATTATTATTTGCAGGCGGCCACGAGCCAGTTGCAGGCGATGCATCTGCGGTACAACTTCCTTATGTAATGTTGGCATTATCACTGGTTATCTTAGCTGCTGTGTTTGCATACTTAAAGTTGCCAAACATTCAAGATACGAGCGCGGATGGCCAAGGTAATTTAGCTGCAGTATTAAAATATCCTCACCTTGTGTTAGGTGCAGTTGGTATCTTTGTTTATGTTGGTGCAGAAGTCGCTATTGGTAGTTTTTTAGTCAATTTCTTTAGTTTACCTGAAATAGCAGGAATTGGTGAAGCAGAAGCATCCAAACTCATCGCCTTTTACTGGGGTGGCGCTATGGTAGGACGCTTTATTGGTGCTTACGTCATGCAACATATTGCGGCGGGTAAAGTATTAGCATTCAATGCATTTATGGCTGTAGTGTTAATTGTATTGGCAGTGACCACAACCGGTCATTTCGCAATGTGGGCAATCTTATTGGTCGGTTTATGTAACTCAATTATGTTCCCGACTATCTTCTCACTTGCCGTAACGGGTTTAGGTAAGCACGCAGCACAAGGTTCAGGCGTACTGTGTTTGGCTATCGTAGGTGGCGCGTTACTACCATTATTACAAGGCGTCTTAGCAGATAACATTGGTGTGCAGCTGGCATTCCTACTACCTGCAATCTGCTATATCTATATCGCATTCTATGGTTTATCTGGCCATAAAATTAAGAACGACCTTTAAAAGATAGGAACACGACACATGTTTATAAATATGCCTCGCGCGGTGCTAGGAACACTCATCGCGCTAAACCTAGCAGCTTGTGGTACTGCTAATGAATCAACTAAAGAAGCCGTTGCAGCTACTTCGAACGTAGCGAATCCAATATGGCCGCAACTTGATATCGAAGTCAAAAAAGATGCTGCGATTGAAGCGCAAGTAGCCAAAATGTTGAGCACGATGACGCTTGAACAAAAAATTGGTCAAATGATCCAACCAGAGATCCGGGATATCACCCTCGAAGATATGCGCAAATATGGCTTTGGTTCATTTTTAAATGGTGGTGGTGCTTATCCAGATAATAACAAACAAGCCACCCCTCAAGACTGGATCGACTTAGCAGAATCTATGTATCAAGCATCGGTAGATGATTCATTGGATGGTTCGTCTATCCCAACTATCTGGGGCACCGATGCCGTTCATGGTCACAATAACGTGGTCGGGGCTACATTGTTTCCACATAATATTGGTTTGGGTGCAGCAAATGATCCTGATTTGATTGAACGCATTGCTCAAGCAACTGCAAAAGAAGTATTAGCGACAGGTATCGATTGGATTTTTGCACCAACGGTTGCCGTTGTACGCAACGACCGCTGGGGCAGAACCTATGAAGGGTACTCAGAAGATCCAGAGATCGTCAAAGCCTATTCAACGGCTATCGTGCATGGTTTACAAGGCACAGCAGGTGAAAACTTTTTAGCCGAAGATAAAGTCCTCAGTACCGTCAAACACTTTGTTGGTGATGGCGGCACGCTCGATGGTGTTGACCAAGGTGACAATATCAGCAGCGAAGAAGATTTGTATAACATTCATGCCCAAGGCTATGTCGGAGGACTGATTGCGGGTGCGCAATCTGTTATGGCTTCGTTTAATCGCTGGCAAGGTGACAAAATTCATGGCTCTGAGTATTTGTTAACCAAGGTATTAAAAGATCGTATGGGCTTTGATGGCTTTGTTGTTGGCGATTGGAATGGTCATGGACAAGTTGCTGGATGTTCCAATGAAAGCTGTCCTCAAGCGATAAATGCAGGTCTGGATATTTTCATGGCGCCGACACAATCGTGGCGTCCATTGTTAGCCAATACGATTGCTCAAGTACAAGATGGAACGATCCCAATGAGCCGTATTGATGATGCCGTGACGCGTATTTTACGGGTTAAAGCCCGCGCTGGTATTTTTGACCGTCCTAGCCCAGAAAAGCGAGCTTACTCAGGTAAAATCGACTTGATTGGCCATCCTGATCACCGCGCTGTAGCTCGAGAAGCAGTACGTAAATCATTGGTATTATTAAAAAATAACAATGTGTTACCCCTTGATCCTACCTCTCATATTTTAGTCGCTGGTGATGCTGCGGATAATATAGGTAAACAATCTGGTGGTTGGACAATTACGTGGCAAGGAACTAATAACACCAATGCTGATTTTCCTGGAGGTAGTTCAATATACTCAGGTATTGCCGACTCAGTTAATGCCGCTGGAGGTAAAGTAACATTGAGCGTTGATGGTTCTTTTGATGCCAACTCAGACAATAAGCCAGATGTTGCAGTTGTTGTATTTGGTGAAGAACCTTACGCTGAAGGTGTAGGCGACCGTCCATCGGTCGAATACCAACCCGGCAACAAAACCGATTTGGCGTTATTAAAGTCATTACAAGACCAAGGTATTCCAGTTGTCTCCATCTTTATCAGTGGCCGTGCATTATGGGTCAATCCTGAATTAAATGCCTCTGATGCGTTTGTTGCTGCTTGGTTACCAGGCTCAGAAGGTGTCGGTGTTGCAGATGTGATTATGGCTAATGCTGATGGGAGTGTTAACTACGATTTTCACGGCAAATTATCTTATTCATGGCCTAAAACGCCAGACCAAGTGGTTAACCGTGGTGATGCCAACTATGACCCATTATTACCTTATGGATTTGGTTTAACCTATGGCGCTGAAGACGTCTTAGCTGCGCAATTAGATGAGTTAAACATCGATACCTCTGCTAATGCATCGAACATGGTTTATGACCGCTCAGTGGTTTATCCGTGGAATTTAGCACTGGTTTCTAACGGTCAAGCGGCAGCAGTCATGTCTAATACGCTAGCGTTACCGACTGTTCAATACCGTACCTATGATCGCAATGTCCAAGAAGATAGCTTTCAGCTAACCTTTTCTGGGGCAGGCAATGGTGCAGTACTATTTAATGCCGCCAAAGCAGTAGATCTAAGCGCAGTAGCCAACGATAAAGCACTAAGCATGTGGGTTAATCTAGTGTCTAAACCTAAAGGTGCGGTTAATGTCGGAATTAATTGTGCTAGCGACAGTAACTGTGCAACCAATGTTGATATTAGTTCGGCGTTAAAGACGCTTGAAATCAATACGTGGTCACAGGTATCTGTTGCCTCTAGCTGCTTTACTCAAGCAGGTGCAGACTTATCCGCAGTGACGAATGCATTTAGTCTAAGCAGCGCTGATAAAGTAAGTATTATTCTTTCAGAAATTGGTTATACGGAAATCACGGATACGACGCTTACTTGCCAGTAAGCGTTATCTAAAAACAAGGATGTTTTTTTAAGGAATGTTAAGTTGTGTGTGTCTGTTTGCGCCGCTAAGTTTTTGCCGACTTAGCGGCTGCGAACAAACCTTTATCTATTTAATCAATTTTTTTCCCTTCAAATATCCGATTTTCAAACTTATCCATTCCCCCCCCTCTTATTTTCATGTTTGCTTCAATCATGCGCTAAAGTTATTGATATGAATTGTGTGCTGTACACAGTAATCTAGTCGCGATAGACCACTGATTTGTCGTTCGGCAATGTCAGCTTTTCATTGATAGGCAGGATCTACCGGACAGTCACATGTATATTTATTATGTGTTGGCATATATAGCCCGCAAACAGCCTGTATGGCATATACTCTTAATCCTATATCATTTTATAAGCTCATATAAGAATCGCTTAACAGCATCTGTTTATAGCTCAGTAAACTGTATATAAATAATGTAAACCTACTTATTCATTAAAATAAGAAGTAGGAAATATTGGGAGGATATGATTGAGGTTGTTTTGTACCATAAACAAAAAAACCACTACAGTTAACTCTGTAGTGGTTTTATTCTGTTTCTAGTTGTCAGTATTAAAGAGACTTAATACGGAAACCTAGGGTATAACGTGGTGCATATTGTGCTGCACTTAGGAATTGTCTTTCAAAACGTCCAAAAGAACGTTCTGTTTCATTTGTCAGGTTTACCCCTTCAAAGAATACAGTTACATGCTCGTTGACGTCATAGTTGACACTTACATCCCATTGTAAAAACTCTTCTACGTATACAGGAGGAGCATCACTTGTATCCGGCTGACCTTGACCAGCTAAATATTCATCACGCCACGCACCGGTTAGCTTGACTGATAAACCGTCTTTTTCATAGAAAGTTTGAAAGTTAGCTGAGTTGCTTAAACCCGGTAAAATAGCTTGAGCTGCAAGAATATAATTATTATATTCTACGTCACCTTGGACGACAGTACCATTTATACCAACACCAAAACCACTGTCACCGAATAAATGTTGAACAGCAAATTCTGCACCATTAACACTCCGTGAACCAACGTTTTCTGGAGAGTTGATTGTCCAATCAATTAATGGATCAGTAGCCGAATCTGGCAGAATACGGTTATTTTCACCAAGACCAACTCCGTTAGAAACTAATTCTTGATAAATTGCAGTATCAGTTGCTTGTTCATTACGACCAGTAATGGCGGATACTGCGGCATTCCAACGTTGACCTTCATATACATCATAAAGACCTGGGAATGTAGTAGTTACCTGAGAGTTCTCAATCCAATCATCTACTTCTTTCCAGAATAAACCTACCGCGGCATAACTGCCTTCATCATAGTAATATTCTAAAGAGATATCTAAGTTATTAGATTTAAATGGTTGTAAGTTTGGATTACCACGACTACCTGTACGCGATCCAATCTTTGGTGAAGGTGTCAAGCTTAGATTGCCTAGCATATTACCAAGACCTGGACGAGTTATCGTTGTGCCTACTGACATACGACCAACAAGATCATCAGATAAATCTACTTTAAGATCTAACATAGGTAAAACTAAATCGTATTCACCAGTAAAGTCGACCTCAACTGCAGCACCGCCACCAGCGAATTGTGTAATCCACTCTGAACCACCGGCCCAATAAACAAGTTCTGGTACTCTACTCTTAGCAGGAGAGACAACTTCAGTATGCTCATAACGCAGACCAAAATTGGCGTCAATGATGTAATCAGATACTTCAAACTCCCATGCTGTAGATACATATAAGCTGGTTGTTTCTTCAGTAATTTTGTTTACAGGAAACTGATCAAATGTACCAATTTCATAAACATCACTACCAACGACTTCTTCAGTTAAGAATGCAAGTTGACGTGTTACTGCTTCGTCGAAATTAAATGCATATGCATAACCTGGTGACAATCCCATTGAGCCTCTAGCAAACTCATCTAAGAATCCAGATAAATCAACCTGTTCAAACATGCTATCAGGGAATATTTCTGCAAAAGTACCATTATTAAAACCTGGTGCATTTGCGTTATTAGAACCACCTGAACCGCTTAGAGACTGTTCAGTAACTGCGGCACCAAATTTAACTCCCATAAGCCCGTAACCAATATCTGGTAACCACTCACCTTTAAATTGATACTGATTAACTTCCGACGCTCCTGGGGTACGAGTAAATATACTGAAATTTGAGCCAATTTCACTAGGATCTAATGTCGTTGAACCGTTATTCCAGTTAATTGCATATCCAGGAATATCACCATCACGGAAGAAATATTCTTTAGTTGATAATGCTGCAGAGCCAAGGATGACACGACCTTGAGCATTCATACCTGAATCCAAGCCGTTATCAGTCGTTGTTTTAGAACGATGCATATCAAATTCAAAATTTAATGTTTCAGAGTAATCAAAATCAATATTAAACCCTGTTGCACTCGAATCGACTTCAGTCGTCTCACGGAAAGCAGTATATGAACCATCATCACCTGATGAATTGTAATAAATTGCTGTTCCGTTTTCATCTAATTCGTAAGAATTAGCATTTCCACCAAATGAACCATTCCAGACACCCCAAGACAAAGAGTTATTGCCAGTTGTTGCCTTAGAAGTAGTGTGATCAAGTGTGTACGTCAATTGATCAGTTGCAGCAAATTGTAAAGTAATATTACTATTTAGGCGTTCGCGCTGAATATCATCACGCGCAAAGCTAATTTCTTGTGGGAAAAAAGCACCATCGGCAGCTTCTAATACGCCATCAGCGTTTGGAGCCATAAACTGCTTAACTACATTACCATCGGCATCCACAGCACGACCGTCTGTAACAACCGCACTATCAGATAAGTTAGGATTTAACTGCCAAGAACGAATATTCGCAGATTGACGCTGGAAATCACGACGTTGATGCGAAAAGTTTACTGAAAAACCAATTCGATCGTCTGCAAAAGTATTGCTATATATCCCTGCAACTTCTGGCGTGAAATCATCACCATTTTCATTCGATGAATCATATATGCCTTTGGTCATAAACGAAAACTTCTGACCTGGGCTTTGTAATGGTTTGGTTGTCACTATATTAACAGATGCACCTAACCCGCCCGTAGGGACTTCTGCTCGTCCTGTTTTATATACCTCTAGTGCACTCACCCCTTCTGAGGATAAGTTTTCAAAGTTAAATGAACGAGTAAATCCTGTACCTGACATTTGACGACCGTTTAAGGTGACTAAGTTAAATTCAGGACCGAAACCACGAACCGTAATCTGGCTTCCTTCACCATTGGCACGTGATACAGATACACCTGTAATACGCTGTAATGATTCCGCTAGGTTAGTATCTGGAAATTTACCCATTTC
The DNA here is from genome assembly GCA_029246415.1 of Glaciecola sp. GTDB lineage: Bacteria > Pseudomonadota > Gammaproteobacteria > Enterobacterales > Alteromonadaceae > Opacimonas. The sequence continues at coordinate 64,739 of JAQWNF010000003.1, read as the reverse complement.
TTCTGCAGTAATCGCGTCTACGACACCGCTAGAATCGCGCTTCAAAGCACTAGAGCTAATTAAGCTAGCTTTTATACCTCGAACTGCGATGACTTCAACATCTTCATCGACACTTGCATTTTGGACTTCTTGAGCTACAGCTGGTAACGCAAGGGTCGCTCCCAGTAACATAGAGATACTGGCAGCAATTTTTGTTTTATTGAAATTATAGTTTTTCATCATTTAATACTCTCTTTGCTATACCAGTTATTGTGGTGCACTTTCAGTCACAACAATGTCTGTAATTGTAACAGGGGCATCACGCGTATCAACATACATTAATAATGAGCTATAGCTGTTAGCCGCATCTTGTGCAGGAATATCTATAGTGTATGTTGTCGCAGTGCTTGAGTTTACGATTGCTGTACCAGCATCAAATGCAGGGGCGACATCTGGATAAGGTGCTTTTTCAAACCTAAAACGCACAGATGTTTCTACACCACCTTCAGGGATGGAACCCGTAAATGTAATCGTACCGCCATTTGCAAAATTAAATGGATAGATAGTTGCATTATCGTTAGCAAATCCAGCCCAATCAACAGCACTTGTAGGAACAGTAAATGTTGTTCCAGCAAGCTCTGCACCAGAGCCCTCAAAAGGCACCATTACAACTGCATCAGACGTTACTGGAGGTGTAACATCTTCGCCATCAGCAATTACCACAATATCCGTAATGGTAACAGGCGCATCACGTGTATCAACATACATCAAGAATGAACTATAAGTATTAGCTGCATCTTGTGCTGGAATTGTAATAGTGTAAGTTGTTGCTGTAGATGAATTAACCACTGCAGTACCTGCATCAAATGCAGGCGCGACATCAGGATATGGTGCTTTTTCAAATCTAAAGCGTACAGATGTATCCACACCACCTTCCGGGATTGAAGCAGTAAATGTAATCGTACCGCCATTTGCAAAGTTCAGTGGGTAGATTGTGGTATTATCATTAGCAAATCCAGCCCAATCAACAGCACTTGTAGGAACAGTAAATGTTGTTCCATCAAGCTCAGCACCTGAACCATCGAAAGGTACCATTATCGCAGCATCAGATGTAACAGGTGTGGTTGTACTATCTTTATTAACTTGAAGATTATCAATTTGATAAACTGCACCACCACCTGTACCCCAAGTTGGGAAAATCAGCACTACATCTATAGCGGATATATCTAAACCCGCATTCGTTAAATCAATTAAATCAAAAGTAAAGGTTTGCCATTGACCTATAACTGGATCAATACCTTCATTAGAAGTATTAATGTTTAATTCTACTGCTTCACCTGTTCCACCATTATCAGCACCGCCATTAGATTCAATTTTAATCATCCAGGCAGTTGCTGTAGAAGGAGCTGATACCACATTCAAATCGAAGGACAACGAACCATTCAGTTCAGCAGCAGCTACATCTAGTGCCGCATCACTTCCACCTACTGCAGAGCGAGTAGAGAAACCTTGAACAGTTTCACCAGAAGCTGTAACCGTAAACTCTGCAACCTGTCCACGTGCATCATCTGCAACTAGTGCTGGTGTTGATCCACCACAACAATCCCATACAATCCAACCTGTGCGTGCACTATCTGTAAACAATGGTGCTAACGTTGCTGTATCGCTTGGACCTTCTGGTGTAGTCGGTTCAGTTGGTTCCGTTGGTTCTGTTGGTTCCGTTGGTTCCGTTGGCGGAGTTACAGGTGTAGAAGGTGCACTAGATGCTGAACCATCAATAATTTCCATGTTGTCAACACGGAAAACCGCATCAGCACCTGAGCCCCATGCTGGGAATATCATAATGACATCAATATCACTTGGATCTAATGTCCCAGCGTCTAAAAGTTCTAACAAACTAAAGGTAAATGTTTGCCATTCTGCAGAAGGGTTAACCCCTTCATTGCTAGTATTCAAATTAATTTCAACGGCTCCTGTAGCGCCCGCTGATTCAATTTTTAACATCCAAGCTTCATTACCTGCCGCTGGAGCATTTATTACTTTTAGGTCAAAACGGAACACACCAGTAGATAATAGACTAGATGCATCAACCGATACACCTGAACCACCGTCAGTAGTACGTGAATTTAAACCCAGTACAGTACCTGAGCTACCATTTAAAACAGCAAATTCAGCAACTGAACCATTTGTCGCATCATCAACAAATGCAGGTGTAGAACCACCACAACAATCCCACAATGCCCAGTTTTCATTAACAGAACCTGCATCAATAAATGTTGCAAGTGGTGCTATCGGCGCAGCCGAACCAGATCCAGGAACATGGAACTTAACATCAGATACACGGAATACCGCGTCTGCACCCGAACCCCATGCAGGGAATATCATAATGACATCTAACGCACTTGGATCGATAGATCCTGCGTCCATCAATTCTGAAATTGGAAAGGTAAATGTTTGCCATGCATCAGATGGATTTACACCTTCTGAGCTTGTATTTAAGTTCACTTCTGTTGCACCAGTTGCACCAGCAGACTCAACCTTCAACATCCAAGCTTCATTGCCCGCAGCCGGAGCATTTATGACTTTCAAATCGAAAGATAATACGCCGTTAGCAGCAATTTCAGTTACGTTTAAAGGTGCATCATTACCGCCACTGTCACTACGAGTGTTATAACCTAGCACGGTACCTGAGCTACCATTTAACACTGCAAATTCAGCCACTTGGCCTTTTTCTGCATCTGCTACTACTGCAGGTGTTGAACCACCACAACAATCCCACAATGCCCAATCTGTGTTAGTTGAGACAGGGAATTCAGGATAAGACACACCAACGGTATCTTGTAATATAGCGATATTGTCTAAGCGAAATACTGCATCAGCTCCGGTCGCCCATGCTGGAAATACCATAAGTACATCGATTAACGAAATATCTACACCATTATCTGCAACATCTTGTAATGGTATACGGTATGTTGACCATTGCCCGACTACTGGCGCGTCGCCAAATGTTGTTAGATCAGCTTCCCAAGCACCACCGGCTGCTTCATCTGCTTCAATCTTAAATTTCCATACAGAATCTGGATTAGTTGGAGCATTCACTACTTTTAAATCGAATGTAACGTAGCCGCCATCAATCATACCTAAGGCATTATGTGGCGTTGCTCTTGAAGGAGAAGTTGGATCTGCAGATAAAAAAGCTGAACGAGTGATGACACCAAATACTGTTCCATCGTTACCGTTTTGCACTGCAAATTCATAAACATTTCCGCGTTCAGCGTCGTCAGCAACTAAGCCAGGTGTAGAACCTCCACAGCAATCCCAAGCAACCCAGTTAATATTGATTTCATCATCAAAAATAGTAATTGGATTTGGCGCACCGGCAACTAGTGTTGGCGCAGGAGCGCGACCTTCCACTAACATCCCGCCATCAGCTTTGTCTATATCATAGCCTGGAGCGACTGTCTCGCATCCGCGTCCAGTGTCAGGATCTGCTGAACATTTATATACGCGTACGTAATCAACTTCTAAAGTTTGACCATCAGCAAAAGCTGCAGCGTCTACTCCCCCTTCATTTACACCTTCAGGCCACTGTCCACCGACTGCGACATTTAAGATCATAAAGAAGTCTTGATCAAATGGAGCTGGAGAATAATCAGTACCTAATTGGCCAGTCGCCACATCGTATAATTCAGCATACCAACCACGATGACTTAGTCCCAATATGGTTCCATCACCCGTTGTACGAAGCTTTGATTGGCGTTGGGTTGCGTATAGCTCATTGTTGAAATACCAACGAATTTCGCCTTCTTGCCACTCTATTGCATAGGTATTAAAAGAATCACCTGGATTAGTGGACGGAGAGTGAGAACTTCCTGAGAAGTCACTACCCGGGCCGGCACCATAATGAATGGTTCCGTAAATATTTTTTTCTTCAGTACCATCAGCACGCTGCGTACCTAAATTAACGGCTTCCATAATGTCGATTTCACCCGACTTAGGCCAGCCACCATAAACAGAATCAGTTGGCATCATCCAAAAAGCAGGCCATGCGCCTTGTCCTTTTGGTAATTTAGCACGCATTTCAACACGACCGTATTGAAAATCCATTTTGTTTTGAGTTGTCATTCGCGCAGAGGTGTAAGGTTGGCTTGCACCTTCCTCTGCTGTTTTTGCGACAATTTTTAACATGCCACCACTAACAAATGAGTTATCTGTAGTATCGGTATAACATTGCCTTTCTTGGTTGCCGCCACCATTACAATTGACTTCATGCGACCAATTGTCTGTATTTATAGCGTTACCATCAAATTCGTCACTCCACACCAATCGCCAATCATCAACGGGTGCTGTAGGATTAACTGCGTTTAGATCAGTCTTAGTTTCCGTTCCACCGCCACAGGCAGTTAACGTCAGTACAGACAGTACTGCACCTAATTTGGTGAATTTTGTCATTTTGTTTTTCATGTGTTCAACCCTATTAAGAAAAACGTGCTTAGCTAATGTAAGCGCTTACATCTATTTTCCAAAAAAATAGAAACGTAAATGTAAGCGCTTCCATAGCCAGTATAAATAATTAACAAAAAATATCAACGTTTTGTTAAAAAAAAGTAACTAATCCTAAATATAACCGTAATCTATGGGATAAACAATCTTCGCTAATGTCCGATATGTGAAAGTGTAAAGGATTAATTACTCATATATATGCCTGATGCATCAGGGTTTTAGTGGAAGGGGCACATTTTACTGTTTGCATTGAAAATGATGTTTAGACTAGGAACAAAAAAGGTCACTCAATAACTGCAGTGACCTTTAATTTAACATTTACATGCTTGAAGATGTAAAAAATAGTATTAAAAAGCGTTTTTACACATCATAAGTCGTTGATGCGGTATCACCACCGCGACCAGTCCAATTAGTGTGATGGAACTCGCCACGAGGACCGTCTAAACGCTCATAAGTATGGGCACCGAAATAGTCGCGTTGTGCTTGTAATAAATTAGCTGGCAAACGAGCAGTTCTTAAGCTATCAAAATACGTTAACGCGGCACTTAAACATGGCACAGGAATACCAGCGATTGTTGCATTACCTATAACTTTACGAATACCCGACTGAGCATTGACAACCGTGTTGCTAAAATAAGGGTCAAGTAACAAGTTAGATAACTGTGGATTGTTATCGTAAGCCGTTTTGATGTTATCTAAAAAAGCCGAACGGATGATACAACCACCACGCCACATTAATGCGATGCCACCGTAGTTTAACTCCCATCCAAACTCTTTCGCCGCTTCGGTCATCAAATCATAACCTTGCGCATAAGAGATCATTTTCGCCATTAACAGTGCTTGGCGAAGTGCTTCGATAAACTGTGTCTTGTCACCAACAAACTCAGGAACACTTGGACCGGTTAAAATGGACGATGCATGCACACGTGCGTCTTTCTGAGCTGAAATACAACGTGCAAACACTGATTCAGTGATCAATGTCAAAGGCACACCTAACTCTAGAGCGGTAACTCCAGTCCATTTACCTGTACCTTTTTGACCGGCTGTATCTAGGATCTTTTCAATTAATGGTGCACCGTCGGTATCCTTGTAACGGAAGATATCAATCGAAATATCTACTAAATAACTGTCTAGTTCTGTTTTGCTCCACTCTGCAAACACATCACCGATTTCATCGGCATTTAGGCCAATTAAATCATGTAAAATATGATACGCCTCACAAATCAATTGCATGTCGCCGTATTCGATACCGTTGTGGACCATTTTTACAAAATGCCCAGCACCGTCATCACCGACCCAATCACAACAAGGTACGGTCATTTCACCATTTTCATCTGCTACTTTTGCAGAGATTGACTGAAAAATATCTTTTACGTGAGGCCATGCAGCTCTTGCACCGCCAGGCATGATTGATGGGCCTTTTAATGCGCCCTCTTCACCACCAGATACACCAGTACCAATGTAATGTAAGCCTTTTTCAGCTAGATATGCAGTACGGCGATTTGAATCTGGGTAATGGGTATTACCGCCATCAATGATAATGTCGCCGGCATCTAAATGAGGAATCAACTGCTCAATGAAATCATCCACTGGCTGACCCGCTTTCACCATCAACATAATTTTGCGAGGGCTGGATAACGATGCGACTAGCTCAGGAATATCTTTAGCACCGCGAATACTTTCACCTTGCGCACGACCATTGAGAAATTTCTCAACTTTGTCATAACTGCGGTTAAACGCCGTGACAGTAAAGCCTTTGGACGCCATATTTAGGATGAGATTTTCTCCCATCACGGCCAAACCAACTAAACCAATATCCGATAATTCTTTCATGAGAAGCCTTAAATAAAAATATTGCGCGTATGATACTTTTTTTGCACGCACAATGCTATGGTCTAAGGGTATCTGAAGTGCAAAATTCTAACCAAATAATTATTTTTGGTAATAATCAAAGGGTTCATGTGACGACATTATTTAAAGATGTGTTTAATCCTTCGTCGATTGCGCATATGGGGCAGGCAATTTCTCAGGTTTGGTCTAATTTTGACCAACCTCGATTTATCGCGTTAGCATCATATGATTTATCTCGTTTAGAAATGAAGGCACGTTCCAATCAAATTGTCAGTGCGCTAGATGATACCTTGCCTAGCGATTTCAAGCACGCCACAAAAATATTAATCGCAGCCCTTGCTCCAGTTCATGACATTGATACTGATTCTTCTGGTTGGACAAATAATCTGGCTTCAGAGGCAGGCATTGGTAGCTGGTTGATTATGCCTTGCGCAGATTATATTGCACTACACGGCACTAACGAAACTATCCCTGAAAATTTTGCATTGAGCATGGAAGCACTGCACGCAATGACTAAGCGTTTCTCTGCTGAGTTTGCAATTCGTCCATTTATCGCTTCTATGCCTGAACAAACTTTTGCAGTGTTACAACAATGGGTTTTCGACTCGGATAAACATGTGCGTAGACTGGTCAGTGAAGGCTCCCGTCCGCGTCTACCATGGGGGATCCGTTTGCAAGCACAAGTGCTTGATCCAACACCTACACTCATTTTTTTGGAACAATTAAAAAACGATCCTGAGGAGTATGTCAGATTATCCGTATCCAATCACCTCAATGATATCGCCAAAGACCACCCTGATGTAGTCAATGGCATTGCCCAGCGATGGCTCAATGAAATGCCCAGTTCGCCACAGCTTGCTAAATTAGTAAAACATGCATGTCGCACTCTCATCAAACAAGGAAATCGTTCTACATTAGCTATATTTGGTTATGCTGATGCCGAGGTCGATGTCACATTTACGTTAGTAAAGGGAGTAATCAAAATGGGGGGGAGTGTGCAGCTCGAATGCGTGATTCACAACCCAACAAAATCTACCCAAGCGCTATTGGTGGATTATGTGGTGTACCATCAAAAAGCCAATGGCAGCACTAGTCCAAAAGTATTTAAATGGAAACAACTGCAAATACCACCTGGCGCGACGGAGACATTATACAAACAACATTCATTTAAACCTGTGACGACCAGAACTTATTATCCCGGCGAGCACCGCTTTGAAATACAAATCAATGGTCAGTCCTGCGCGCAGACCTGTGTTCATTTAAGATCGGGGCTCTGATGTATATCCGCTTCACGCTTAACTAACAAAAAAGTTAAATACATTTTAGTGGGAATAGATAAAATCATACCAATCGCCACACAACAAGCCGAAATAATAATGCCCGTCACGCCCATTGCTTCAATCGTTTCACTAAAGTTGTGAAAATACACACCTAGTAAAATCAAGCAAATGCCAGTAGCCATTGCGATTTTAAGTCCTTTAATTAAACTAGCATCAGAAACGGTTGAAGCATGCATAATCGTTACCTTTATGACGTAAGTTACCTATTAAAAGTATAGTCATCTCATCAGCATGAAAGGTTGATCTAGATTAATCCAATGGTACATTTACTTTCTATAAAATCGAATGTTTAGTAGCATTTATTGTGCTTTAATTCTATTTAGTAATTACCTAAAGTCTACTGTATCAATTAATTATTCTTAGCCATTAGGTAACAAACATGAAAAATGTATTAATAATAAATTCATCATTAAACGCGGAGCAAGGAAACTCGGCAAAGTTAACCAAGCATCTTGCGCAACATTTATCTGCCAAATACCAGTCGAATGTACACACAGTTAATCTCTACGCAGGAGCTATCTCCCATTTAAGCGGTGCTGAAATGCAAGCGTGGATGACAGATGCAAATGACAGAAGCCCAGAACAAAAAGCGTTAGCACAGATTTCCGATTCCTATATCGAACAAGTACTGGCTGCAGATACCATCGTACTTGGGATGCCGATGTATAATTTTGGCGTGCCTTCGACGTTTAAAGCTTGGGTCGACCGAATCGCCAGAGCGGGAGTTACTTTTCAATATACCGCTGAAGGCCCGGTCGGTTTATTAAAAAATAAAAAAGTGATCGTAGTGGCAGCTAGAGGCAGCATCTATCAAGGCACTCCGCTGGATACCCAGACTACTTATCTAAGTGACTTCTTTGCATTTTTAGGCTTACAAGATATCGATTTTGTTTATGCTGAGGGACTCGCTATGCCAGCTAAAGACGAGAGTATGGCGGCTGCTATTTCGCAATTAGAAGAGTACTAGATACAATTACTTACTCGGTTTTAGAAAGGTTTTTTTGACCAAAAAAAAGCCCTGAAATAATCAGGGCTAACTTACATAGGAACACACTATAAAACACATACACCTTAATAGACTGAGGGTTTTGAAGTTAGTTCAAACTTTTTTATTATTTATGCAAATTTTTAATAATTCATCTTCTTTCGCCTGATACATGGCACTATCGGCTTTCTGTTTTAACTCTGTAAATGTACTGCCATCTTTTGGATATATGGCAATCCCCATACTAATTTTAGGTGTAATAAATGGGGTCAGAGCCGATTTTATTTCTAATTGCTGCACTAAGCGATCAGTGATTTCAAGTACTTGCTCTGATGAGGTGACATCATTTAATAATATTATAAACTCATCTCCGCCTACACGGATCGCATAATCGTATTCACGCAGTTGTGCCTTCAAATTAGTCGCAATATCGACCAAGGTTTGGTCGCCGACAGCATGCCCGTGAACATCGTTGATGAGTTTAAATTTATTCACATCAATAAATAACATGGCAACCAAACTATTATTTCGTTTAGCCCGTGCAGAAGGCATGTACGCATAAATACTAGGGTCAACTTGATATTGGATGATGTTGTGGGTAAACATATAGCCCAAGGTAATGATGACGACCATAATAATGAGGTGTAACGCTTTTACGGTTTTTTTGCATAATGCAGCTGCAAATACAATTAAACTTAAGACAATATGATGAATGAAAATAGGCTGAAAACCTATCTCAGACCACCGATACAAAGAAACCGGTAATCCCACTGCGCAAATTAATGCAAATGTGTTGGTGTAATTTCACGAATATCCTTTGCCTACGCACTCCCTTGCGTACTTTTTATTATAAAACAGCTACCTATAAAGATAGTCGGAAAGGATGTATTGCTATTAATCAAACCAATGTTTAGTCCGATTAGCGAACCACACGAGTGACAACATGACAGGCACTTCTACTAACACCCCTACCACTGTTGCTAAGGCTGCACCTGAGTGAAGGCCAAACAGCGATATCGCAACAGCAACTGCAAGTTCAAAGAAATTAGACGTGCCGATCATGCACGCTGGCGCAGCTATATTGTGCGCTAACTTCATTCTTTTAGCCGCATAATAGGCAATAAAGAAAATCCCGTAGGTTTGAATCAATAGAGGAATAGCAATCAATACTATCGCTTCTGGGTGGGCTAAAATAGTGTGCGCTTGAAAGCCAAACAACAACACAACAGTTGATAATAAACCAATAATCGACCAGGGTTTGAGCGTCGTTAATAATTGATTTAATTTGGATTCATCACCATTACAATTGAGTTGTTTACGGGTCACCACACCTGCTAATAATGGGATCAACACATACAATACTACCGATAATACCAAGGTATCCCACGGCACGGTTATATCTGTCATCCCCAGTAACAAACCCGCAATTGGCGCAAACGCAAAGATCATGATGACATCGTTAATCGATACTTGAACTAAGGTATAGTTAGCATCACCTTTGGTCATCTGGCTCCACACAAATACCATTGCAGTACAAGGTGCCACGCCTAATAAAATCATACCCGCGATATATTCACTTGCGGTTTGTGGGTCGACCCAAGGTGCAAATAATACTTTAAAAAACAACCAACCTAGCAAAGCCATTGAAAAGGGTTTAATCAACCAGTTAATGACTAATGTTAACACCAGCCCTTGCGGCTTTTTGCCAATATCTTTGATTGAGGTAAAATCAATTTGCACCATCATTGGATAAATCATTAACCAAATTAGGACTGCTATGACAATGTTCACATGGGCGTATTCCCACTCGGCAATCACAGCAAACGCATCAGGAGCGACATACCCCAGACCAATACCTAGCAAAATCGCCAAACCTACCCATACTGATAAATAACGTTCGAATAATCCCATTACTTAGTGTCTCCCGTTGATGCTTGATTGACTCGTTGACTGACTTGTTCGGCAGTTTCTACGCGCTCAGAGTAACGATCCACTAAATAGTCTTTGTTATCGCGAAGCAACAAGGTAAATTTCATCAATTCTTCCATCACATCAACGATGCGGTTGTAATAAGGAGAAGATTTCATGCGTCCTGCCTCATCAAATTCTAAAAAGGCTTTGGCGACGGATGATTGGTTAGGGATAGTAAACATGCGCATCCAACGCCCTAAAATACGCATTTGATTGACAGCATTAAATGACTGAGAGCCACCACAGACTTGCATAATAGCCAAAGTTTTACCTTGTGTTGGTCTAACCCCACCCATGTTTAAGGGCACCCAATCAATTTGGCTTTTCATAATGCCGGTCATCGAGCCATGACGTTCTGGTGAACACCACACTTGACCTTCCGACCAAATCATCAGTTCACGTAGTTCTTGAACTTTAGGGTGTGAGCCATCATCCGAGTCTGGCTGAGGTAGTCCTTGAGGATCAAAAATCTTAGCTTCGGCACCAAAAGCAGTAAGCAAACGCGCACTCTCTTCTATTGCTAAGCGGCTAAATGAGCGTTCGCGCAATGAACCATACAAAAGTAATATGCGAGGTTTATGGCTGCCTGTATCCATCTGCAGTGAGTCACTAGCAGGGATAGCAAACTCGTCTGCGTCAATATTGGGTAAATCGCTAGGTAAATCGTTGGTTAAATCTTTAAGTGACATAGTAGTATATCCTGGCGATTGGTTATTTAATTAATGCTGACAATGCTTGCTTAAGGTCAGTTGGCGACAAGTCTTGTTGCGCAATTTGGGTTAACTGTTCAACACGTTCGGTGATCAATGCGATACACTCCAAAAATCCAGCTTCGATATCTTGTTCACTACCTTCAATTTTGGATGGGTCGCTCAAGCCCCAATGCAAGGTAATCGTATCACCAAACCATACTGGACAAGTTTCTGCCGCAGCGGAATCACAAACAGTGACGACAACATCCGGGGCAAATGCTTCAAATTCATTCCAAGATTGACTCTGCAAACCGTCAACCGAGATACCTGATTGTGCTAAATACTTGATTGATAAAGGGTGCACTTCGCCTACGGGTTGACTGCCAGCGCTTTTAGCTTGAATTAAGCCACGTGATGCATGATTAGTAATTGCTTCAGATAAAATACTGCGGCAACGATTATGGGTACAAATATATAAAATTTTCATGTGATAATACTCACTAACAACAGTTAATAGAAAGCTGTAATGCTCGTAATTTTTTGAGTGCATTGTTAAGCAATGGGGTAGATTGTTGGGCTGTTTGAGTGATAACCGCATGTGACCACTCGGGTAAATCAGGATGTAATGAATAATACATCCACTTGCCACGACGTTCGTCTTGGACAATTCCGCATTGACGTAATTGCGCCAAAATACGTGATGTTTTGGGTTGGTCTAATGATAGGGCTTGCATCAAATCACAGACACACGCAGACTGAACATGCGTTATCAGCAAAATCAGATTGAGACGCGATTCGTCCGCTAGGCATTTGAAAAATTTAACGGGATCCATGCTGTTTTCCCTACTTATATGTTCCAGTATATTGATTCACACATATACGATATATTACATATGTAGTATTTTACATATATAAATTAGAAATGGAAGTGAGAAAATGAATATTGATTTTGACGATAGTGCGCAACAAGAATTGATTGCACTAGTAAATACGCCGATGCCATTTGGCAAATATGCGGGTACTAAATTACTGCATTTACCTGAACCATATTTGGTGTGGTTCAATAAAAAAGGCTATCCAAACGGTAAACTAGGGGAACAATTGGCTCAAATGTATGAGATTAAACTCAATGGACTTGAGCCAATGTTGCAGCCATTAATACGGTAACTGCATAGTGACTTACTTTGCAGGGTTTGGACGTAGCTGTATTTGTAGGCCTTTTAAGAAATTACGTAAAACCTGATCTTTACATTCACGATAATGTCTATTATCTGGTTTACGGAAAAAAGCACCTAGCTCATGCTTACTGAAACGCAATTCAGCCAATAGTAAAATATCAATGATATCTTCTGATTTTAGGTTCAACGCAATGCGTAGTTTTTGAAATACGATGTTGTTGTTCAGATGGCTATCAGGCTTAGGCTGTTCACCTTCGCGCTTGCCACGCTTTAGATTAATGAATCCGTTTAAAAATGTCGCAAATTCAGTATCAGTGATGGCGATAAACGCAGGATCATCATCTTTTTTAAGCCAAGCATTGATTTGCACATCCGTTACAGCCAAGTCCGCTAACGCGAAAATCTTGATCATAGTGGCGTTATATAAATCAAAGGTATAACGTAAACGGCGTAAAATATCATTATTAGTCAAAGTAGTTCCTAGTCTTAGGTAGTTCCAATGCAATCGACGCGACTGCTGGTAAGATTGGATTATAACAGATTTTGATAAATGGGGTCAGAGCCGATTTATTGTTTTGAATAAATCGGCTCTGACCCCAATTATTATTCCACTGTAACTGACTTCGCCAAATTACGCGGTTGGTCCACATCTGTTCCTTTAATCAGCGCCACATAATATGACAGTAATTGTAGTGGTAAGGTATAAATAATCGGTGCCACAGATTCAGCGCAATGCGGCACATTAATCACACGCATCGTCTCGTCTGACTCAAACTGCGCATCTTTATCGGCAAACACATACATGATGCCGCCACGAGCACGTACTTCTTCAACGTTGGATTTGAGTTTTTCTAATAACTCATTGTTTGGCGCAACCACAATCACTGGCATTTCGTCATCGATCAAAGCCAAAGGACCATGTTTAAGCTCACCCGATGCATAGGCTTCAGCATGAATATACGAAATTTCTTTGAGCTTTAACGCCCCTTCCATCGCAATAGGATATTGCTCACCGCGTCCTAAAAACAACGAGTGATGCTTATCGGCAAACTCTTCCGCTAAATCTGCGATTTCTTCTGCTAATGCTAAGGTTTCTTCTAGCTTAGATGGCAAGCTTTGTAAGCCATGTAAAATATCAGTGCGCGCAACATCACTCATACCATTGTGTTGGCCTAGTGCTAATGTCAGCATTAAAAATGCACCTAGCTGTGTAGTAAATGCTTTGGTAGATGCAACACCAATCTCAGCCCCAGCCTTGGTCATAAACGCCATATCCGATTCACGCACTAATGACGATCCTGCGACATTACAAATCGTCAAACTCGCTGTATAGCCTAATTCTTTTGCTAAGCGCAGCGCTGCTAACGTATCTGCCGTTTCACCAGATTGGGAAATCGTGACTAATAAACTGTTCGGATGCACAACAGATTTGCGATATCTAAACTCAGACGCAATCTCAACATTACACGACACATTTGCATATTGCTCTAACCAATAACGTGCCGTCATTCCTGCATGATATGACGTACCGCAGGCAATGATTTGTACGTGTTTGATTTTGCTAAGTAACTCATCCGCATTGTCACCAAAAATCCCAGGCGCTAACCCATCCAAGCTGACGCGACCCGCTAACGCATTACGCATTACCGTTGGCTGCTCATGAATTTCTTTGAGCATATAGTGACGATATCCGGCTTTGTCTCCGGCATCGTGCTCGACGGTTGATTCAACAATTTCACGCTCCACAGGTTGGCCATCTACATCATAGATATTCACTTCTCGACGCGTGATTTCAGCCACATCCCCTTCTTCTAGGAAAATAAAACGACGTGTAACAGGTAACAGCGCCATTTGATCGGATGCAATAAAGTTTTCACCGACACCTAAACCGATGACCAGTGGACTGCCTGAACGAGCAACAATCACGCGTGAAGGATCTTCGCGATCCATGATCACCGTGCCGTACGCACCAGTAAATTGAGTCACGGCCTCTTGCACAGCAGCTAATAATGTATCATTAGAATCAAGTAATGAATGCACTGTATGGGCAATCGTTTCAGTATCTGTGTCCGTGCTGATCGTGTAGCCCTTGTCACGTAAACGCATACGCAAATCTGCGAAGTTTTCGATAATACCGTTATGCACTACCGCAATGCGATCAGATGAAGCATGCGGATGGGCATTATTTTCAGTCACACCACCGTGCGTCGCCCAACGCGTGTGTGCGATACCTGTCGAACCCACACCGTTTTCAGGGGTTATCGCATCGGCCAACGCTTGAACTTTGCCAGTACGACGGACGCGCGAAAATGCACCATTCGCGCTTAACAAAGCGACACCAGCAGAGTCATAACCACGATACTCTAGGCGCTTTAGTCCCTCTAATAAAATCTCAACAACATTACGTTCGGCGACAGCGCCCACTATTCCACACATGCTTATTTCTCCATTGGCGGTGTGCACATCACAGTCACACCATAGTTTTGTATATGACGCTGCGCATCATCATTTAATAGGTTATCGGTCACTAACGTAGAAATTTTGCCCCACGATAGCTCTATATTTGGCATTTTTTTGAATAACTTATCTGATTGAGCCAATACGATGGTTTGTTCAGATGAATCACTCATTACTTGACTAAGTTTGGTTAACTCGTGAAATGTCGTCGTACCTTTGGCAAGATCAAGGCCCGAAGCCCCCACAAACGCCATCTCAAAATTGTACGAAGCAATCATTTTTTCCGACATTTGCCCTTGGAAAGATTGCGATAATGGATCCCACGTCCCACCGCTCATTAAAACGGTCGCATTATTACTTTTTTGAGTTAACGCAGTCGCGATCGGCAAAGAGTTGGTCATCACTACCAAGCCTTCAATTTGTTGTAAATAAGGTAAAAGGTGTGCAGTCGTACTGCCACTGTCCACTACGATACGGGAAAAAGGCTTAATCAACTGTGCAGCGCTAGCCGCAATAGCAAGCTTGCATGGATCATTGTCAACAATCGCAGGCTGAGATAATGTGGATATGGTATTTGGCGTACTGCTGTTTGGTTTAACATTCACCACAGCACCACCATGTGTGCGGATCAGTACACCTTGTTGCTCTAAAGCCGATAAATACTTTCGAATCGAAACTTCTGAAACAGATAATGATTTAGATAGTTCGATGACGTTTACGCGACCATCAAGAGCTACAGAGTCGCTAATATACTGTAAGTTGGCATTGGTGCGTTGAGAGTTTCGTGACATTTATAAGTTTCATATTAGCTGATAAGTTTCGAATTATAACTTATGCTATCGAAAACACAATATGAATTTACAAAAAGACGATTGTACACAATACATATACAATCGTCTTTTATGATGCCGATTTGCCATCATTTTTTCATCATTAGGGCAAAAACTATTTTTTACTTGGGCGTTCCCATCCAGACAAATGACGTTGTTTGGCACGCGCAATTGCTAATGTGTTATCTTCGACATCTTTAGTCACTACAGAACCAGCACCTACAGTCGCAGTATCACCAATCGTCACTGGCGCGACCAATGAACTGTTCGATCCAATGAACGCATTTGCACCAATCACCGTTTGTGATTTATTGACGCCATCGTAGTTGCACGTAATGGTACCTGCCCCAATGTTGGCGTTAGCACCGACTGTCGCATCACCCAAGTATGTTAAGTGATTGGCTTTGGCGCCTTCTCCTAACGTCGATTTTTTCATCTCAACGAAGTTACCGACTTTGGCTTTTTTGGACAATACAGAGCCAGGACGTAAGCGGGCATAAGGCCCTACTTGGCATGCCTCGCCAACTTGTGCATCTTGAACAATAGAATTAGCTTCAATGACAGTATCATCGGCAACGGTACAGTTTTGCAGTAAGCAATTTTGGCCAATGCGCACATTATTACCTAGTGTCACTGTGCCTTCAAACACACAGTTCACATCAATAAACACGTCATTACCTACTGTCAATTCTCCGCGTACATCAAAGCGTGCCGGATCGGCCAAGGTCGCCCCTGAGAGCATCGCTTGTTGTGCATTTTCTAATTGCAGCGCACGTTCTAGTTTTGCCAAATGCACACGATTATTGACCCCTTCGACTTCAACTGCAGACTCAGGTTGTGCAGATTGAATCGACTTACCTTGTGCCGCAGCCATCGCAATTACGTCAGTCAAATAAAACTCGCCTTGAGCGTTGTTATTTTCTAATCCATCTAACCAACCTAGCAAGTCAGCACCGTTGAGGATCATGACACCAGTATTGATTTCGGTAATTTTGCGCTGTGCATCCGTCGCGTCTTTATGCTCGACTATCGCAGTAATATTGTCGCCACTGGCATCGCGGATAATGCGTCCCATACCGGTAGGATCAGCTAGATCAACGGTCAGTAATGCCACATCAGCATTGGCTTTCACCGCGTGTAGTTTGCGTAATGTCTCCGCTTTAATTAATGGAGCATCGCCTACTAAAACCAATACATCATCCTGAGGATCAATAAACTCAGCAGCTTGTTGGACAGCGTGGCCTGTGCCTAATTGCTCCGCCTGTAAACACCAATTCACTGCATTGTCCGATAAAGCTGTTTTTAGTAAATCAGCGCCGTGACCATAGACAAGATTAATTGAATTAACGTCGATATCATAAATTGGGTCTGACCCTAATTTATTTGAACCTAATTTATTAACGGTGTTGATAATGCGCTGTACCATCGGCACTCCGCCAATCGGGTGAAGCACTTTGGGAAGAGAAGATTGCATTCTTGTGCCTTTTCCAGCAGCAAGAATCACGACAGACAATGCCATAATAAGTCCTTTATAAAATAATTGGCGAAAATATACCAAAAAGCAGGGTGAACGGCTATTGATTTACCACAGTTTTTCGTCGTAAACGAGAAAGCGATATCGCCCCTGAAGTGAGTCCTATCCCTAATAAAATCGTCAAACCACCGGCAATCATATAGCCCGAAATGATTTCATCTAAAATTAACGCGCCCCAAATCAAACCAAACATTGGCACTAAATATCCAACATAAATCGCTTTGGATGGCCCTATATTCACAATCAAATGGAAATACAACATGTATGCGACACCCGTACAGACAATCGCTAAAAAGCCAACCGCAAACCAACTTTGTAAATCCGGTGTACCAGGCATCGGAAAATATAACGCCATTGGCAGTAACACTAATGCAGATATCGCTTGGCTACCGGCGGCAATCGCAAGCGGTTTTGTCTGCGCTAAATGGCGTTTGATATAACAAATCGCATAACCATAACCAAAGGTTGCTAATAAGCATGCCATCACAGGCAAAAGACTCACCCCCTGAAAATTCAAGGTCTCATAGCTTAGTAAGTACACACCAACAAAACCGCAAACAAAGCCCAACTTGGCCAAGTTGGTCATCGATTCTTTGAGCCATAACCATGCTAATAATGCCCCGAACATAGGCGCAGTGCCGTTCAATAACGCCGTCAACGCAGAAGGCAAATGAAGACTTCCATAAGTAAATAAACTAAAAGGGATCGCAGTATTGGTCAACGCCACCACAAAAATCGGTTTCGCAAATACACGTATATCACCAAGCTGGCGCTTCGCGATCACAAACGGTAATAACACTAATGTCGCGAGCAGTGCACGTAACTCAACGACCGCCCAGATACCAAAATCAGGAGACGTAATACGCATCAACATAAAAGACGATCCCCAGATCGCCCCTAGCAAGAGTAATTCTACAAAGTATTTAATTGGCAAGAGACATCAACCTGTTTTTTAACCTATTAATTTATTGGCTTATCAATCTATTAATCTAAAAGGGACTTGCTCATGTTGCAGCAGCCAAGATTTTTTATCTAATCCACTAGCATAACCGGTTAACGTTCCGTTTTGACCAATCACACGATGACATGGGATCACAATCGCAATCGGGTTTTTACCATTTGCCATCCCGACCGCACGAGACGCAGTAGGTTGTTGGATATACTTGGCAATATCGCCATAACTGCACGTCACTCCAAACTCTATCGTTTGTAGTGCTGCCCATATTTTTTGTTGAAATTCAGTCCCTTGAGGTGCCAATGGCAAGGAAAATGTCTTGCGCTCACCAGCAAAGTATTCGCTCAACTGGCTAGTGCCCATGGCCGTAATCGCATTACCCGCATGCTGACCACCAGCCTCATCCGAAAAAGTTAAAAACTGGACATGGGTGATCCCCAGCTCGTTCGCCCTAACCGCAAGTTCGCCCAGTGGAGTCTGTAAGATTTGTTGATACATCATGTATTAGCATGCTCCCATAATTGAATACACACATAACTTTGCCAAGGACTAGCTAATTCAGGACTAATCGGTGAAAACGAGGCTAAATGTTTTAGCTGATTTTTAACGACCAAATCATTATGCAAAAACACATCTGGTACAGATAAACCGCGCATCAACACATAATTAACCGTCCAAGGACCAATACCTTTTAGCGCTAACAATGCTTGTACATTATCGACAGTTGATAATGCATTATTTTGAGCAAACGTGCCAGCGACATTCAACGTCAGTTGGCGTGCTTTTGGCATAGGTAAACTAGATGTATCAAAGGCCGCTATTTCATGGGGATTAGGAAAATGCAACTGCTGCAGTGCCCTACTTGAAGCGCTTATGCCTGTCACAGGCTCATCACTGCGTATATCCCCCACCCAGCGATTGAGAATATTGACCGCACCGGTGACACTGATTTGTTGTCCGACTATTGCACGAACCAGCGCCTCAAAAGGAGACCAGGTTGCCGGAAGGCGGATACCATGCGTGAGACTATCAGGTGCAAATCCAGCATTCAGCAGTGCTTTGTTGATCACCGGCATATCTTGGTGTGCATCTAATACACGGGTAATATTCGCTAAGACTGCATCGGCACAGGCTTGAGAGTGCAAACGCAACTCAACAGTAAATCTTGCTAAATCAGGATCATAAGTAGCACAAAACCAGCTCGAAGGTAGCGCCGACTCTAGACAGGTATATTCAGAATAAAAAGGACGTTCATCAAAATAGCGTGCATAACTCAATGGCCCACTCGTTTCAACACCAGCAATGGCACGGCGTGCTAAAAACGCCTGCACCATTGCCCAGTTATACGGTTGGGTCACATTGATATGGGTGATCATTGAGTTTTTAAGTAGGTATACCCTTTAAGGCAGTCTTCGTAAAAATCGGTCCACTTCACCCCTTCTCTTGGTTTCATTACCCCTTGGGCAACGCGACGATCGATTTCACGTTTAACATCAATCGCCATAGAGTGAGGGTTGTATTGCATCACTGATAACACATTTTCTACCGACGACCCATGCACGACTTCTTCGATATAAAAATCCTGCGGATCATCATCATAACTAAAAATATGCACTTCATTTAAGCGCCCAAACAAGTTGTGCATATCGCCCATCACATCTTGATAAGCACCAGTCAAAAACAACCCTAAATGGTATTTTTCATCTTTTCTTAACGGATGCATTGGTAAGACATTAGAGATCTCACGGCCTACCGCAAACTGATCAATCTTACCATCAGAATCACAGGTAATATCCACCAATGAGCAATTAACAGTTGGCGCTTCATCTAATCGGGTCAAAGGCACAACCGGTAAAATTTGATCAATCGCCCATGTATCTGCCGCCGATTGAAAAACCGAGAAATTACACAAGTATTGGCTCGATAAATTAAAGGCCAATGCTTGGATTTCTTCCGGAATAAACTCCGCGCCAGCATAGCGTAAATGCAGCTTTTGCATGATCTGCCAATACAGCGTTTCAACCTGAGCTAATTCGGTTAAACCTATTACCCTAAACTTGAATGCATCATTGGCCTGTTCTTTATACTGAGATGCATCATTAAATACTTCTTGTAGATTGGTCGCCGTATCCATCGAAGCGGCTAACTCACGCATATTCGTCAAGATGATATGCTCATCATGCCCAATAGTTAAATCTGCTTGCGAGGAATCAGGTCTAATTTCACCCATGATCTCAGTGATCACACAACTGTGGTGAGCGGTAATCGCACGCCCTGATTCACTGACTATTGTTGGGTGTGGTACTTTTTCTAAATCGCACACTTCTTTCATGCCGTACACAACATCCGCGACATACTCTTCAATCGAGTAGTTCCGCGAAGAATCATTAGTCGATTTGGTACCATCATAATCAATACCTAAACCACCACCGATATCAACATACTGCAGGTTAAATCCAAGATGGCGTAACTCCGCATAAATCAAAGCACCTTCATTAATGGCTTCTTTTACTGCACGTATATCCGTTAACTGACTACCGATATGAAAGTGTAATAGTTTTAAGCAATCGCCCATACCTTCTTCAGCAAGGTACTTAGCAGCATTGATAATTTCACTGATCGTAAGTCCAAACTTGGCTCGATCACCGCCACTACCTTCCCACTTACCTCGGCCTTTGACACTCATTTTGGCGCGTAGACCAATCATCGGCGATTCACCAAGTTCTTTGGCAATACGGACAATCATCTTTATTTCAGAGAACTTCTCTACCACGATCAATACGTTACGACTCAGTTTTTGCGCTAAAAAAGCCAGTTGCACAAATTCTTCATCCTTATAACCATTTAGGATGGTCAATGCTTCAGGTGTCGTGTTGTAGGCCATAATAGTCAATAGCTCAGCTTTCGACCCGGCTTCCAAACCATAATGATAGGCTTTACCTGCATCAACGATTTCTTCAACCACTTCGCGCATTTGGTTTACTTTTACCGGATATACACCTCGGTATAAACCTTGGTATTCGGCTTCAGCCATGC
Organism: Glaciecola sp.; assembly: GCA_029246415.1. GTDB lineage: Bacteria > Pseudomonadota > Gammaproteobacteria > Enterobacterales > Alteromonadaceae > Opacimonas. The sequence goes on along the minus strand of JAQWNF010000003.1, from coordinate 43,428 downwards.
AGTCATTAAAGGCTTTATTTAAATGCACAACTTGTGCGCGTAATACATCATGAAAACGCACAACAACAGGAAATTGAATTTTTTGTTGTTGGATTTCAGCAATTACCGACGCAAAATCAATCTGCATATGCGGCTTTTCAACGTCAGGAGTAACACATAAATTACCGTTATCGCTAATAGCAAAATATCCGGCACCCCATTTAGAAATACCATACAAAGCATCCGCGGTTTCGCGATCCCATTTTGTTGAAGATTGTGTCGAAGAATTGAGAAAATTAGTCATCGATTCTGCTCAGTTGAGTGACAAAAAAACTATTATAATCCGACCAAGCCTAATGTCGAAATTATTTATGCGATAACATTGCGATTACTTGAAATTTTCCTAATATTAATAACAGATAACGTTACATTTACTAGGAACGCACTCTATTAGTTATGATGGATCAACAATCAAAACTCAAAGTCTTGTATATCGATGACAATCCACTGGATTTGCAAATCATATTAAATCAACTATCAGATCAGTTTGAGTTCACTTTCGCCAATAATGGTAAAGAAGCGCTTATCTATGCCTTCCAACAGCCACAACCCGACATTTTTTTAATTGATATTCATATGCCCAATATGAGTGGGTTTGAATTGTGTGAAAAATTCACCACAGCCCCAGAAACATCACATATTCCAATCATATTTTTAACCGGAACCAACACCCTAAACACTAAAACGCGAGCATTTAATATTGGCTGTGTTGACTATATTGTCAAACCCATAGATCCACAAGAGCTCACTTTACGGATTAACAATCACGTAAAAATATCACGCCAATCAAATACCATTAAAACCTTGCCCACGTTAGAATCCATTACTAAATTCAGTAATTATTATAAATACTTACAAGATCTTAAAACCGAATGGGATCTATGTAAGCGTTACGATTATCCCTTAACTTTGTTACATTGTGAGATCGATCATTTACAGGAAATCCTAGCCCCCTTAGACGCGGAGCAAGCGTCTCAGATCATGTTGGCAATAGCCAATGCGATCCGCGATATAGGTAATCGACCCGGAGACTCGGTTGCACACATTAATCCGGCGACGTTTGCGATATTACTATCCGATTCACAGATCTCTCATGCGGTTGATTGTGCCAAAGAGATCGTCGCTAAAATATCGGCATTGCAGATTATAATGAGACCTAAAAGTTTGCCGATTCAAGTTACCGTAAGTATTGGCGTAGCCTCATTATATCCTGAAGGTAATACGGAAATTATGACCATTCATGATAATGCGCATACCGCGTTAACAGAAGCCAAACTCAATGGCGGCAATGATTGGTGTATGTATAGTGTTAGCCATATTCTGACGTCATAGATTTTGCGCGCCAGCCCGCCGGTTCAGCAAGCACCGCTGCTTAGTCAAGCAACAATAAGTGACCGGTTTTAACCCATATAACCGTTTCTTCTTCGACAAAGGGATGATGTGCGCTCATGTGTGGGCTGCGCAGCCAACTGCCTTGAGGATAAGCACCGTGTTCATCCATAAAGGTTCCTGAAATCACGTATATCTCTTCTCCACCAAAATGCCGATGAGGTTGAAAACGCTCACCAGCAGGCCATTTAACCAGCGCACAGCCTTCATTGCCATGCTCACTATGGTGTTGATGTAAGGGCATGACTTGCAAACCTCCTTGCCCAGGTAACCATGCGGTAGTATTCGTATCGATTCTTACCGTTGCCATATCGTCCGCAGCAAATTGACATAATTTAACGAATAGCTCACACCCATCTGTACTAAATGGTGCGTGTGTTGAACCTGGAGGATTACGCAAATAAGTACCGGCAGGATAATCTCCATGCTCATCACTAAACACCCCTGCCAACACTAATATCTCTTCCCCTTTCGGGTGTGTATGCGTATTGAAATGTGAGTTAGGAGCATAGCGCACAATACTAGTAGCATGACCTGACTCAACATCTTCGCGGGCCAGTGGTTTCCGATCTACCCCAGTCATAGGACTTGGTAGCCAAGGCTGCGCTTGGGTATTGATAACAAGTTGTTGAGCAAAATCCATGTTGAGCATGGTAATTCCTATTGCGCGATGATTGTTTGATTGCGTCCATTATTTTTGGCTTGATAAAGCGCGATATCTGCGTGTTTCCATACGTCAGTAAATGAATAATTAGCTTGAGATAATCCAACTCCAATACTGACTGTCACAGCTATATCGTTAAGAAGACAAGAAGCGATATTCAGTCTTATTTTTTCAGCTATTTCAAACGCATCATCCACATTAATATCACAAATTACAACCAAAAACTCTTCACCGCCGACCCGAGCCACTAGGTCATTGATTCTTAAATTGCCTGTTAGTGAATCGGCTAATGACACTAGTACATCATCCCCAATTTGATGGCCATACGTATCGTTGACTTGTTTAAAATGATCCACATCAAGCGCAAGCACTGCATAGGTTGATTGGTTACGCTTTGCATGAGCCGTAATTATTTGAGCTTGAGCCAATAACTCTCGACGATTTAATAGCCCCGTTAATGAATCAGTCGTTGCTAATGCATATAAATTTTTGGTTTGGTGGACTAGCTTATCGCGCGTTTGAATCAATTCATCGTGTAATTTATCTCGGTTAATACAAACATATAATGACCATAAAGATGATCCGTTTTCAGCCAGTTTAATATTCACTACTATCGGTATGCTAACTCCTGCACCATCAATCCATGACATTTGTCCTTCTGAATAGATCGGTTCAGTTAACAACATTGGGTAAATATAGGTATCTAGAAATATAATCGATGCTTTACTTAAAAAATTCGCAATCGGTTTATGTAACATATCGCTAGGTTGAGAGTGATGTAACTGCTCCACATACTGATTACAAAAAACAATATTACGGTCTTTATCTAGAATAAGATGACCTGAATTAAATTCATCAAACCATGACTGCACGACTTGAAAGTCTAACGGATCCACGTTTATCTACTCAAGAAACGCTAATATCATAGGAGCTATATCGTCGTAATGAGTCATGTGTAAACAGTGCCCTTGTGCCTCTACAATATGTAGTTCGCTGTTCGTGATTTGTTGTTGCATATATTGGCCAATATGGATGCCTGCAAGATTATCAGAACGGCTTTGTAGTATTAAAGTTGAAGGGGTTAAGCGCGGTAACATATTGCGATAATCAGAAAAGAATGTAGTGTGCGCAAATGTTTTCGCGACAATCGGATCGGTACTACAAAAACTATCTGAAAGCTCCCCAATCAACGCAGCAGAGTTAGCTGTCCCCATCACTAATGGGGCAAGATAATTGGCCCAGCCAATGTAGTTTTTATCCATCAATCCTAATAACTCTTCTAAATCACTGCGCTCAAATCCCCCTTCATAAGCGGGCGGGTCATTTAAAAAACAAGGGGATGGGCAGATCATGATGATTTTCTTTACAACCTCAGGAAGCTGCAATGAAACTAAGCCAGCTACCGTCGCACTAACGGAGTGCCCAACGATGGTTACATCATGCAGTTCTAACGCTTCAATGATATCGATGATGTCCTGAGCGTAGCCGTCTAACGAAGAATATTTTTCAGTTGTATAATCAGCCAGCTTTGACTGACCAGAGCCGACATAATCAAATAACAGTAAATAAAAACTCTCTTGCAAAGCAGGCAGCATAAAGCGCCACATATTTTGGTCGCAACCAAAGCCATGCGCGAGTATCAGTGTTGGGTTACTAGGGTTACCCAGAGTCTTAACATTATTGCGTATTATTGTATTGTTCAAAAAATCCTAACTTACTATCTAACTTTTATCTTGTTAATGAGTATAGTTCAAATTTTAATAAGCGTGATCTTACTAGTTTAGCCATCTTGCTTCAGCACCAGATTCTTCAGTGTCGAACGTAACATGTTGCTTGGCGTTTTTAAGCAATATCCCAGCCTTAAATAAGGTTTGTTGAACGTCTTGAATCAAGCGCTGATCCGCGCTTTGAGATTGTGCTCGAGTCATCTGTGCATCCGTCGCAAAGACACAAATAATCTTCAAGGATCCTGGAAAGCGAGAGTAATCTGCCGTGTGCGTCAGCCAAACAAAGCCATCGATTTGTGCTTTAGCCGCCTCACAAACTATGGTTAAGGCTTTGATGACATTATTATCGAGTTTTTTGGTAGTTTTGCTCATAGGGGCAATAATAGGTCAGAACGCAGGGAAAATCATTCGATTTTATAGCCTACTCCGTAAATAGAATGTATCAGGTTATTGGTGGCATCTATTGAAGTAATTTTATTGCGTAAATTTTATTGCGTAAATTTTTAATATGGCTATCAATGGTTCTATGACTAACAATTCTTCCATCATCATAACTATGCGACATTAAGATTTCACGCGCATACACATTTCCCGGCTTAGTCATCAAAGTAAACAGCAGTTTAAATTCTACTTGAGTTAACTCAATCGGTTTACCTTGCACTAAACACTCAAGCTTTTGTTTATTTACATAAATGTTTTGATATTGCTTAATATCAGAAACATCCGTCAAATACTCAGTAGTAATATCTTGAGCGATACGACTCAGACGATCCATTTCTTGGGCATGCAAAAACTCCGTAAAGCCTCGTTCAAAACTCCAACGAGTCAACACTAATGTCGCAAGTAGGATCACGCTGGTTAAGCCAACAAATGATAGGGTTAATTTTTTTGATATGTTCATGACTACTTAATATAACAATCTATAACACCAAAAGCATATACAATAAATGTGTAGGAAAAGTGCATTTATATGATTAACCTGTGATTTTTTGACAAGAATCGCGCTTAACCATGGTGCAATCAACCATAATGCGTTGCGCTGCTTGGGTTGGCTTATCGACAAGACTAAAAAGTAATTTAGCGGCTTCTTGACCAATTTGATAAGGTTCTTGTTGCACCACAGTAATCGGAACTTTGAAGAACTCAGCCATAGGGATCTCATCAAACCCCAATAATGACACGTCTTGCGGTATAACAATTCCAGCTGCATTAAGTTCGGTCAACAGCTCAGTAGTAATAGCTAAATGCTGAGTAAACAAAACACTAGGCGCACCTTGTTGTAAGATATGATGGATGCTGTGCGCAAAGCCAGTTTCCCGATCCCAATATTGTATCAATGCAGGATCTTGCTCAATGCCATGTTTGTGTAATGCCGCCACATAACCTTGATAGCGCTCATTTCTGGATTTCACGTGTTTAAAATCTTGGGTGACAAACCCAATCCTGCGGTGCCCTAATTCAATCAAATATTCCGTCGCAGCATACGCAGCTTGTTGGTAATCAGAGATAATGATGTTTTTTTCAGTGCCATCATGCTCTAACTGAAACTGCACAATCGGCATACCTTTTTGGATGTATTGTTCGATGAGTGCAGGATTGTTACCTGAAGAGGCAATGATGATCCCATCGACTCGTAACTGATACAACGCTGTTAATGCGGTCGCTTCAGTCTCTGAGGCAAAATCCGTATTGTAAATCACAGCATGATAGCCGTGCGCTTTACAATAATCATCAATACCACGAATGGCTTTACTCGTATAAAAACCACTAATATCACGCACTATCACACCAATAGTTTTCGTCTTGGTCGCTTTGAGGTTACGGGCAATCGGATTCGGTACAAAATCCAGTTGATCAACCGCGGCTCGCACACGCGCTTGCGTCTCTTTGGACATGTATTCAAACCGTCCATTCAAGTATTGGGATACAGTGCTTTTCGACACACCGGCTAATTGAGCCACGTCAATTAATTTTACTTTTGCCATTAAGAAAGAGTCTGTTGGAGTGTAAACATTACGATGTTGACATAATCCTACATTATGCTAAATTTATCAACTAAACCGGTTTAGTAAGTTGTTTAATCCGCATTTTCGCGTTATTGCAGCACTATTTGCAAACTATTCCCGCACTATTGAATCATTATAAAGAGGCCTCACGTTGAAAATCACAGCCATTAAGGTGTTTGTCTGTAGCCCAGGCAGAAACTTTGTCACCGTAAAAATCCATACCGATGCGGGTATTTATGGCATCGGTGATGCCACATTAAATGGTCGTGAAATGGCCGTAGTGACCTATTTAGAAGAACATGTCGCACCTTGTTTAATCGGTCGTGATGCGCATGCCATCGAAGACATTTGGCAGTATTTATACAAAGGCGTGTACTGGCGCAAAGGGGCGGTTAACCTCGCTGCCATCGCCGCAATCGATATGGCGTTGTGGGATATCAAAGGGAAAGCTGCTGGCTTACCGGTTTACCAATTACTGGGTGGTAAAAGTCGTCAAGGCGTGACCTTGTATGCTCATGCTAGTGGCGAAAATATTGCAGATACGTTAGATAAAGCCGCACAGCTTATAGATCAAGGCTATAAAGCAATCCGGTTGCAATCTGCCATCCCAGGTCTACCTGTCACGTATGGCGTGTTAGGCGATAAAAAAGACTACTACGAATTACAAGGTAACCGCCCGCTTCCACCAGAAGAACAATGGTCAACTAAGAAATATTTTAATCTTGTCGTTGAGCTGTTTAAGCAAGCACGCGAGCGCTTTGGTAACGACATCCACTTATTACATGATGTGCATAGTCGCTTAACTCCCATCGAATCAGCACGTTTAGGTAAATTGCTCGAACCCTATGATTTACTATTTTTAGAAGATGCATCCATCGCCGAAAATCAAGATAGCTACAAGATCATTCGCCAACACACGACGACCCCATTAGCGATTGGCGAAACGTATAACACCATCTGGGATTGTAAAGACCTGATCCAAAATCAACTGATTGATTACATTCGTGTCGCAGCGACCCATGCAGGTGGCATTACCGCATTACGCAGAATAGGTGATTTTGCCAATATTTATAATGTTAAAACCGCGCCCCATGGTGCGCCCGATCTGTCACCGATTTGTTTTGCCGCTCATATGCACCTCAATACTTGGGCGCCTAATTTTGGTATTCAAGAGTTTGTTGGATTGGGTAATGAACAAGTAAAACAAATATTTACCTCTACTGTCACCGTGAGTGACGGCATGGCATATGTGAGTGAAGCTCCTGGATTAGGCGTAGACTTTGATGAAACGGCAGCACAACAATATCCTTACAAACGCTCTTATTTACCTGTCAGTCGATTAGAAGACGGCACTTTATGGAACTGGTAACCACCAGCGTCATTAAATTAATATTGGAAAAACCATTATGAGTAAAAAATTACGTGTATTAATTCATGGTACCGGCTTTGCTGGACAAGGTCATGCAGAAGCCTTTCGCTATGTTGGTGTCGAAGTCGTAGGTATTGTTGGCCGCACGCCAAGTGTCGTGGAACAAGTAGCCGCAGATATGCAGATCCCTTATGCTGGCACTGATTGGGCACAAGCCTTAATTGACTGTCAACCGGATGTGGTGTCTATCGCCACTCCAGGCGGCGCACATGAAACGCCTATTCGCCAAGCCATTGAATTTGGTTGCCACGTATTTAGTGACAAACCCTTAACGGAGGAAGGTGCTAGCGCCCAAGCACTCTACGAATTAGCCGTCGCCAAACAAGTCAAAACCGCCTTTGCTTCCAGTTTTCGCTATATGCCTGATGTCATTCATGCCAAACGCTTAGTCAGTGAAGGGATAATTGGTGAGCCGTTAGAAGTAGAATGCATTTCTCATTTTAACCTCGAACGAGATATTCCGTTCGGTTGGTCACATCGTAAAGAAGATGGCGGTGGCCGCTTAAACAACAATTTTACCCATAAATTATCTATTGTGACCTCCATCGTTGGCGAAAAAATTCTATCGATTATGGGCGAAGTACGTGATGATCTGGGTAAGGCCCCTATTGTCGATGGAGTGCATAATTTTAAAACGCGTCGTGACTTTATTCCCTCTGATCTCAATGACCCCGAACTAAAATGGGGCGAGTCCAATGTAGAGTGGTCGTATACCGTACTAGCACAATTAGCCAGTCCGTTTGCGGCTAAACCTGTATCGGTGCTATTTAAACACGGTGGTCTGCACCCTAGGTTCAACGAAGACCATGTCGTGATTTATGGCAGTAAAGGAGCAATTTATATTAAAGGTCACTACGCGAGTGGTCCGCTTTACACTTATAAAAATGGCGAGTGGATTGAGCGTGCATTACCCGATGATATTGTAGCAGGGATCCCGACTGTAAAAGGCGATACAGAACGTAATTGGCGCTACTTGATCAATAAATTAGTCAAAGATATTCAAGGTGAACCCGTCGAACCTTATCAAACCTTCAAAGAAGGTGCGCAGTATCAACAATTAATAGACTTGCTCCGCAAAAATGATAATTGGGTTGATGTTAGCCATCTGCAATAAAAGGGTTCTTCATGTTTTATGAATACATAGTCATTGTAGGATACTTTTTACTGATCCTTGGAATCGGATTTGCCTTTTCTAAAATGGCGAAAAACTCGACCAGTGACTATTTTCGTGGCGGCGGTCGGATGTTGTGGTGGATGGTTGGTTCAACTGCGTTTATGGCACAATTTTCAGCTTGGACGTTTACTGGAGCTGCTGGTAAAGCTTTCACTGATGGCTTTTCGATTAGTTTAGTCTTTTTTGCCAATACCTTTGCATATTTTTGTGGCTGGGCATATTTCTCCGCTCGTTTTAGGCAAATGCGTGTCGATACGCCAACAGAAGGTATTAAACGCCGCTTTGGTCGCAGCAATGAAACATTCTTTGCTTGGGCATTAATTGTCTTTAGTTTTATCAACGCAGGCGTGTGGCTTAATGCATTAGGAGTCTTTACCAGCGTAGTATTCGATGCAGATATCAGTGTCACAATTATCGCGACAGGTCTCGCGGTATTGTTCGTATCAGTGTTATCTGGTGCATGGGGCGTGGTCGCATCAGACTTTGTACAAACTTTGATTGTGGCAGTCATTTCGATTGCCTGTGCCATAGTTGCTCTAATAAAAGTTGGCGGCCCCGTCGCCCTAGTCACTCAGTTCCCTTCTGATTTTATGATGGGTCCAGATATGAACTATGGTGTATTATTAGTTGGTACATTTGTGTTTTTTTTAGCTAAACAACTGATAACAATCATGAACATCCATGATTCATTCCGATTTTTAAATGCCAAAGATTCTGACAATGCCCGCAAAGCTGCACTACTAGCTATGATATTAATGGCGGCAGGCAGTATTATTTGGTTTATCCCGCCTTGGGCGGCAGCCATTTTATATCCAGATGCAGCAGCAGCTTATCCAGAGTTAGGCAACAAAGCTGCTGATGCCGTGTATTTGGTATTTACCCGAAACGCAATGCCAATAGGTACTGTAGGCTTATTACTCGCTGGCTTATTTGCCGCCTCTATGTCTTCAATGGATTCGGCACTCAACAAAAATGCAGGTATTTTTGTCCGCAGTATCTATCAGCCTTGGTTAAGCCAACGCAAACAATACGTGGATGATAAGCATTTACTTAAGGTCAGTCGCTTAATTAGTTTTATCAGTGGTATTTTGGTCATCGTCGTGGCGTTGTTCTTTAAGTCACTCACACAGTTAAGCTTGTTTGAATTGATGATGAGCGTGTCAACAATGATCCAAGTACCACTTTTAATTCCATTGATCTTTGGCTTGTTTATCCAAAAAACTCCTAAATGGGCACCATGGGTAACAGTTGCATTAGGGTTGTTTGTGTCTTGGTTTGTGATGAATGTATTTACGCCAAATGTCTTTGCCGACATCATCGGATTGGATCAAGCATTAACCCGCCGTGAATATATCGATCTCAACTTAATGATCACTATTGCAGCGCATTTAGTCATTACAGCAGGATTTTTCTGTTCGACAACATTGTTTTATAACGAAGCCACAGATGAATATCGAGTAGAACGTGAAGCCTTCTTTAACGATGTCGAAACACCGTTTATAGCCGATGCTGAACAAGGCGATTATGACCGTCATCAGCGGGATAAGCTCGGCGCTATGGTGCTGATAATGGGCGTCGGTGTATTATTGATGTGTTTGATCCCAAATCCATTATGGGGCAGGCTCGTATTTGTTGGCTGTGCTATGACTATCCTCACTATAGGTTTATTATTAAAGCGCAGTGCTCGCCAAAGGACTATATAAATCATGATATTTACACCTAAACCTTCATTTAACAGACTAGCGCCACTAGCCACAGCGATTTGCTTAAGTTTAGGTCTAGTCTCTTGTAGTTCTCAAAGAAGTATACAACTAACAGATGGTTTCGATGAGTCTGCTGGCAATTTACCTGCGTTTATTGTTGAGATAGATAATGCGACATTTTATTTAGAAAAAACCGGTGGCGGTTTATCGAGTATGCTCGATGCTGATGGCGTGGATTGGATAGGTTTTAATAATACCCCCGGCTCAGGTTGGAAAGGTGAATATCGCGGTTTTCCTAATGCCGTTCATAGACAAGATGGCAATTATTTTCATGCAATGAATGCCAAAACCGACCTAGCTGCTACAAATATTGTCATTGATACCCCGCAACATATTCGAATTGATGTTACTTCAGCAAATGGTAAGTGGATCGGTCAATATGACTTTTATCGCGATAGACTCGATTTTACTATGACCCAAGTCAGTGCTGGATATAACTACTGGGTGCAATTTGAAGGCGTGCCCAATGGTAATATGGATGAAAGTGATTTCTGGTATGCATCCATCGATTCAAAGTCACACCCAATTAATGAATCCTTTTTAGGCGATTTACCTGCACCAGAATGGTTTGCCTTTGGCGATACAAACAGTTCGCGTATGCTCTATGTATTGCACCATGAAGATGACCAACATCCAGATAATTATGTTAGCCGCCCCTACATGACGGTCCTAGGTTTTGGACGCAGTGAAAAGAACAAATACCTCAATACCCCTCAGCGTTTTTCAATTGGGTTTATCGAATCAACTCAGCACATCGATATTACAAAAACAGTCAATGCGATCACAAAATAACAGACAAAAAAAAGCTCCTTAAAAAAGGAGCCAAGACACTATGAAAACATAATAATTAAATAAACGTTAAGCACAAACACAAACTATACAATTTATTTAACATTATTAAAACAATTAACCCAACCGTTGTCAACCAATTTGGTTGGCTATTTTTGATAAATGGTTTACCAAAAGGTAAACCTATTTATATCGGACTTATAAAGTCGCTGTTATCAACTGCCACACGCCCTTCACACCGATGAAAGAAGTAAAGATCGAGAACACTAAGATAGCAGCTAAAATGCTATTAGCGACCCATGTGTTTGTATGAGACTTCATCAAGTCTTTGCGATTACCTAGATAAAAAATACAGGCGACGGTAATCGGTAAAATCACCGCATTGAATGCTTGCGAGATAATCATGACCAGTACTGGACGTGCATCAAATATAGGTACAACTAGCCCCAACAAGGAGATTAAAAACACAATAATACGGTATTTAGTTAAGGTCATATCACGTTGTGTGTCATTATAATCACACAATAACCAAGGCAGCATCAGTACGTTTGGAAACTGTGAAGACACCCCTGCAGCAACCAAACCAAAAGCGAAAATAGCCGTCGCCAATGAGCCCGCTAACGGCTCTAAAATCCCAATCATCTGTGACGCATTGGTCAAACTAATCCCTTCAACATGTAAGGTTCCGGCAGCAGCAGCCATGATCGACGCGCTGATGATAAACATCAAACACACCGAAAATATCGCATCATTGCGTTGCTTAGCATAATCCGCTAACGTCCAACCGGCTTCTTTTACCAATGTTGTACGGATAATGAATAATCCAGAAAACACCGTCGTACCGATCATTGACGCAATAACTAAAAACGGCCCTTTACCTGTGCTGGTAGAAACTTCAGGGATACTTGGAACAAGACCTTTGATTATTTCCACAGGCGGCGGCATCATAATGAAAAAATTCACCAAGAAACATGCAGACATGATCGCAACAACCACCGCTAAACTGCGTTCAAAAAACTCTGTTTTACCATTCCAAAAAATGTAATACACCAAAGCAACAAAAAACGCCGCAAAATAAATCGGCGCAATGCCCCCTTCTACAGCCGATTTTGACCACTCATAACAAATATCAGCGACTATTCCCATTACACCCATCACACTGCCGCACACGCCAGTCGTTAACGCAATTAAGAAAAAGATGCCGACGCTTGGATGAATATGCTTGCGGAATGCTTGTAGTGCGGTTTCCCCCGTCACTAACGTATAACGCCCATACAGGTTGATCATGAAAAAAGTACATAAGCACGAGGCGACAATCGTCCATAACAACGTCATACCGTAATCTGCACCTGCTTTAGCCATCGCAGTGACACTGCCGGTACCAATATTAAAACCAAGTAAAAAAATACCTGGCAAAAATAACGCTAACCATTTGGCAAATGTTTGTTTCAATGATGATGCTGCTACTTGTTCCATGTTAGACGACCTCAAAAGTTATTTTTTATTGTTATTTGCTAAGGGCTAAATCAACGCTAAGCGCTTGTTCAACACCTAAACCTTCTATACTGATATGACATTGAGTCACCCGATCCATGAACGCTCGATTGCTATAAAAATCAAAACTTTCAGCACCCGCTAGACGTAAGTAACCGTGCATGCGTGTTGCAAAATCCGTAGTATCTGTATTGGTTATTTCACTAGATTGAGCCAATGCTTCAGACAATGGATCATTGAGGTCATTATTTTCGAGGGCTTTACGTATAAAACTCGCCCACGCAGCCACGGCAAACGCCAAATAAGCACTCGCTCTTCCAACACGCAATGCATCATCAGTAGCAGGAAACCAACGTTGTTGAATTTTTTGTGAACTATCGGTACCCACTTGCAATACCGCATACGGTAAATGGTGATTGCGAAAACGCGCTAACACTTCATCTATATAAGTAACCCCTGACATACCTTGTGGCACATGAGTTACAGGTAATATATTGAGTTTTAAGGCTTGCTCAGCAAATTGCGCTAGTACACTACGGCGTAAAGCTTCATGAATAAATTGATCACCCGCTAAATACCCCATTGCCGCTAGCATAGAATGACTTGCATTTAAAAAACGCAATTTCACTTTTTCAAACGGAGTAATATCATCAACGAATAATGCACCTACACGATCAAAGGGCGGACGCTCACCGGCAAAATTATCTTCAATAATCCATTGTGTAAATGGCTCAGCAGCCACAGGAGCCGCATCGACAAAGCCTAATGCTTGCGTAACATCGTGCTTGAGCTGCTCACTGGTGGCAGGTGTTACGCGGTCAACCATAGAAGACGCAAAGGCAACATTCTCATCAACCCAAGCGATGGTTTCAGGACTATGTTGATTTAACAGTACCATCACGCCAGCTTTTACAACCTCACCACCGGCATGCATATTGTCACAGCACAATACGGTTAATTTCGAGCCTTGTTTTGTACAACGTTGAATAAGTCCCGCGGCTATATATCCATAAATCGTTTTGGGTTGGCTCAAATCCAGAAGATCATGCGCGACCCCTGATGCTGTCCCATTGAGTTCGCCATTAGCCAAATCATAGCCTTTTTCGGTAATCGTCATTGTGATTAATTGAATATTACTGTTTGCGACCTCACTGAGCACCGCTTGCGGATCTTCTGGTGCCACTAATATATGTTGCAACGCGCCAACGACTTTATACTGAGTTTGCTCACCTAAAGTCGCTTGTGTGTACAAATAATCTTGCGCTGCCAAATGATCACGCATATCCGGCGAACGCAGAGACACACCTGTAATGCCCCACTTTAATTCACCTTTATTTAGCAGCTCATCACAGTACATGGCTTGATGAGCACGGTGAAAGTTACCTACGCCAAAGTGTAATATTCCCGATGAAACCGTGACCGGGGCATATTTAGGCGCTGTAATATTCGCCGGAAGTGTTGCTAAACTAGCCTGATTAAGACGTTGCATGTTGTTATTCCCCTAGTGCTGGTCAGTAGTACTGGTCAATAGTGCTTATTTTAATTCACTACCTGGATAACATTCTAAGATTGTCATTCCCGAAGTCGATTCATAGGTAAAATCGGTTACCCCTGCAGGACAGAAAAATCTCTCCCATTGTTGCAACACAATAGTTTCATCGCCAATTTGCATCTTGCCTGATCCGGCCGTAACAACACCGTAGAAAAACTCGTCCTCACAACGTATATACTCACCTTGAACGTTTGCACGCTTAACCGTAAAACACGAGGTTTTATCAGGACCGATAAGTTGCTCTAATGTGTTCGCGCTACTATCCTGATTTATAATAGTAGGTATACAGCGAAATTCAGAATCAATCTGAGTCGGTGGGACAGGGTCAAAATTAAACACATCTAATGCGGTTTCAATGCCGCGATCCATAAAACGGGCTTTCTCAGGGATCACGTAACCACAACGTTCAAATTCAAATCGTACCGCTAGATCAGATGGCTCCATGATTTCTAGCATTAAAATCCCCTCACCTAATGCATGAGGACGTCCACCGGGAAGTAAGAACACATCGCCAGGTTTGACCGGAATTTTATCAAAGCACTGTTCAATCGCATCGATGTTTTGCGTTTCGATCCATTCCTTTAAATCCGCACGACTAGGTGAACGCTGAAAACCTGCATAAATATAGGGCTCGGTTACATCGTCACGAATTTCTAAAATCACATATGCTTCAGTCTTACCACGTGGTGAATCCAAACGTGCTTGTGCAAACTCACGTGTTGGATGTGCTTGAAAATGTAATCGCGTTGCACTATCGAGATATTTCACTAACGGAATATCATCCATACCACTTGGACCAGCATCGGTTTCACCTAAGTAATAAGATTGATTTTGTTGTAATACATCTCTAAAAGGAACGGTTTGCCCACTCGTATCGGTGACCAATGCTAACCCTTCTGAAATGTGCTCTCGGCCTATATTTTTAGCCGCAACCGTTGAGCCAATCCAATCTTCTGGAAAGCTAGAGTCTTGCGGATCTTCTTTGCCTTCAATAATGTCTAACTGCTTACCACCTTGATAGGTGCGCCACACACGGTTGGGACCGAACTTGATTATTTGACTCATGCTGGATTCCCTTTGTTCGTTTGGGACGAAGCAGATATCTGCGCAGAAAGAGCACGGATCACACCACGTACTTCAGCCAAGCCTTTCATCCGACCGATGCCAGAGTAGCCAGGGTTAACAGTCTTACCAATATCATCCATCATTTGATGACCATGATCTGGACGAATAAAGATTTCGTCGATGCCTTGTTCGTCAGAGAGATCCACGCGGCGACGCTGTTCTTCTAACAATAATTCTTGTACAACTTGGATCATATCAATGTCGCTATCTAAATGACTCGCTTCATAAAAGGAACGTTGCTCTTGGGGATCGCGACTGACACCACGTAAATGCGAAAAATGAATACGCGGACCAAATTGCTTTGCCATTTCGGGTAAATTGTTATCTGGACGACTACTATAAGTACCTACACACAAAGTAATACCGTTGGATGGGCTAGGTAACGCAGCAAATAAAATATCCAAATCCGCTGCAGTACAAATGATCCGAGGTAGACCAAGCATATCTCTAGGTGGATCATCAGGGTGAATGGCTAATTTAATCCCTAACGCTTCTGCACGCGGTAACACTTGAGATAAAAAAGCAAACAAGTTACTGCGTAAACCGGCACTATCCATATCTATATAGTTGCCTAGCATTTGACGAAAATCATCTAATCCATAGGCATCCGTCATTTTGCCTGGTAAACCAGCAATGATATTATTGGTCAGCTGTGTACGTTCGGCATCATCCATTGCATCAAATACCGCTTGGGCTTCTGTAATTTCTTCAGCACTATATTCTGCTTGAGCATTTTCACGTTGCAGAATAAACAAATCAAACGCAGCAAACTTAGGCTGATCAAAGCGTAACGCATAAGCACCATTAGGAAGCTTGTAATTAAGGTCGGTTCGCGTCCAATCAATAACAGGCATAAAATTATAACAAATAGTTTTAATGCCACACTCGGCTAGATTTTCCATTGAAGTGATCCAGCTATCTATGTACTGCTGGTGACCTGGGCGACCTAATTTAATATCTTCATGTACCGGGATACTTTCTACGACACTCCAAGTCAATGGCGATAAATCGGCAGCGCAATCTTCGATTAAAGCCTGATGCTCTTGAATCGCAGCTAACGGCCAAGCTTGACCTGTCGGTATATTATGCAGGGCACTAACAATATCGGTCGCACCAGTTTGTCTTATATCAGCGATTGTTACTGGGTCGTTAGGACCAAACCATCTCCAAGATTCGCGCATTATTATCTCTCTAAGTTAAATATTACAGGGAAAGGATAGGATTAATGTATGGCAGTATATCGGTCTGTTCGGCAAAAATGTAGCCAAAAACCAATAAAACAGCAATTGGTCGACCAATAAAAAAATAAAAATCTTATTTGTTATTATTTTTTATTATTTTAAAACAATACAACAATGACTATAAACAGTTGCGCCACATGCAGTAAAAAAGCAAGTCAAACCCACTAAAATTAATGTCCATTAAACTTTAGCCCTACTTTTTTTTAGTGATGAAAACACAATTACAGTCACCACCCCCTGCTCATTGTAAGACCATCATAGCACATAATATTCACAATTATTTTACCAAAATGGTTGACCTTTGAGCGATTAATTGTAAAGATAGCGTTAACTCGTTGCATACGATTGCATGTTTATGTAAACAAACACACGTATTAATTACTTCAATGAGTTACATACAACACACGTTAACAAATGATGCGGTTGTCATGACACTTTAAGTGCCAGCAATCACACAGGAGAACACAACATGAGTCACAAACTTTCTAAGATTACTTTAGCAGTATTATCTGCTTCAGCACTAAATATGGCTGCTCCAGTACTTGCACAAGATGCAGCTGCTGATGTTGAAGTCATCGAAGTATCAGGCATTCGTAGTTCACTAACTAACGCACTTGCTGAAAAACGTTCATCTACTAACCTAGTAGAAATTATTGAAGCTGAAGATATCGGTAAACTACCTGATCAAAACTTAGCTGAAGTATTAGAAAACATTACAGGTATTCAAATCACACGTACAGCTGGTGTTGGTACGGGTGTTCAAATTCGTGGTTCTAACTCGAACAACGTACTAATTAACGGAGTTCAAACTGTTGGTGCTGGTACTGGCCGTGGCGGTATTAGCTTTGAAGATGTATCTGCATCGATCATTGCCGGTGTTGAAGTAACTAAAGCGTCAGAAGCCAAAACTATCGAAGGTTCTGTCGGTGGTACTGTTAACCTTCGTACAATCCGTCCTTTAGAACTTGACGACCGTTTAATCAACGTACGTGTTCAAGGCGAAGACAGCAGCTTAACCACTGATGGTATTATGCCACGTGTGTCTGCTGCATTTGGTGATAACTGGGATACAGATTCTGGTAAATTCGGTTTTGTTTTCAGTGGTAGTGTTACACAACAAGAAGCTTCTTCTTTCCGTCCACGTGTTGACCGCGACGGTAGTCTAGTAGAAAACTGTGATGCAGTTGTAGTACGAAGTGGTAACACTGAAGACGTATCTGCTCGTCCAGTATGTCAAGATTTTGATTTCCTAGGTATTCAATTCTTAAACCAAGAATATGAAAACTTCGAATATGAAACAACTAACATCTCAACTACGTTTGAGTTTGCCCCAACTGATAACACTAAGTTTTTCTTAGATGTTGTTTTAACTGACCAAGAGCGTCGTCAAGACAGTACTCGTGTACAAGGTTCTGGTGTAAGTTCAGTGCTTAATCAAAACTTACCAACTCAGTTTGAAACAGTAAATTACGGTTCTTTAGACGGTGTTAACCTTGGTAGTATCCAAGCAGCAGTTCGCGGTACAATCGAACCAGACCTAGCGAAGGATGACGATGATCCAAACCTACGTTTCAGTTCTGATACAGGTGCACGTTTAACTGACACATCTCTTTTCCGTCTTGGTGGTGAGTGGCAGGGTGATAACTTGTTTGCTAGCGTTGAAATCTCTTCAGCGAGTTCAGATACAACTAATCCAAACCTAAGCACAACGTTAAACTTCATCAACCCTAATGCACCTTTAGATGGTCTTGATGCTGATGGCAACCCAACTGATAGCACAAGTAATGACAACGCTGTTCCGTTCATTTATGATCTTACAGGCGGTGCATTAACATTTGGTATCAACTTTGCCTCACCGTTTGCTCCGACGATCCCTCAGCTAATGGATCCAGCAAACGTAGTTCTTGATCAAGTTGACGTAGGCGCAAACGAAACTAATAACTCATTAGATGCTATCCGTGCCGATTTCACATACTTCTTAGAAGATTCACCAGTAACATCTGTTGATTTTGGTTTCCGTGTAAGCAAGCGTGAAAGTACTTACAACCAAATCACTGACCGTATTGGTGGTTTCAGCAAGTTGAAAGACAGTCCAAGCGGTTCATTGTTCTCTGACCTGTTAGTAGCTGGTCCAAGCAACTTTGGCGATGCGGATGGTCGCGAACTAGCATTACGTAACTTCATCATCATCAATCCTGATATGGCATTTAGTAATCCAGATCAAGTAATTGATACGTTAGAAGCTGCGTTAATTGCACATGATCCATCACCAGATTTATTAAATCTTTCTCCATCAGCGTCTGCATTCTTCAACATCGAAGAAGAGACTCAAGCGTTATATGCGCAAGCAAACTTTGAGTTTGAAAACGTTGTTGGTAACTTTGGTGTACGTCATATTAAAACAACTGTAGATTCTACAGGTAACACAAATATTGATGGTACTAATACACTTACTACTGTAACTGGTGATTACTCGTTTACATTACCTAAGTTAAATGTCGTTTACACACCGCATGATGATGTTGTACTACGTTTAGGTTATGGACAAGATATCCGTCGTCCTAATTTCTCTGATTTGAATACATCTGTATCATTCCCAGCGAACATCAACCAATCAGTTTCTGTTGGTAACCCTGGTTTAGAGCCACAAGAAATCACTACGTTAGATTTATCTGCTGAGTGGTATTTTGCAGAAGCAGCTGTTGTAAGTATCGGTTATTTTGATAAAGAAATCGGTAACTTGTTTGTATCAACGCTAGAATCAGCGCCTACAGATGCCAATGGTTTCGTAGCGACGAATGACACAACTTGTGCCGCTGGTGGTATTTATAACCCTGCTGCTCAAGGTGATGATTTCCGTGCTCCTCTAGGTGTAACTGGTGCCTGTGCTGATTTAGACACACAAGTTAATGATCCAGCAACCACTACTCAAACGGGTATTGAGATGGCTGTACAGTATGACTTGTCAGCGTTTGAAAAAGACCTTGGCTGGGCATCTGGTTTTGGTTTCATGGCTAACTACACTATCCAAGAATACAAAGGTGGTTCAGTTGTTAACCAATCTGCGGGTCGTGGTACTGATATCTTCAATGCTATCAATGGTATTTATGACGATGCAGACTTTGTTAAAGTATCAGCGGTTCAAGGTCTATTAGACTTCTCTGAAAATGCTTATAACGTAACTGCATACTATGAAAAGTATGGTATCAGTGCTCGTGTTCGTTACACATGGCGTGAAGCGTTCCGTACAGATGATACAGCTGGTGGTGCATCACGTAACTCTACTTTAGGTTTCCCAGTTTATACTCATGACCGTGGTCAGCTTAATGCTAGCTTCAGCTATGATGTAAACGAACAGCTTAACGTTGGTGTTGAAGCAGTTAACCTAACAAAAGAAGGCGTAACTCAGTCTTGTGTTAACGAAGGCGCAATCCTTTGTTTCCAAGGTCTAGCTGACCGTCGTATCACTTTTGGTGCTAGCTACACGTTCTAAGCAACTAGCTTAAAACAACACTAGTATATAAAATAGTAAGGCATGCCATCTTAGATGACATGCCTTTTTTTATGCTTGCAGATTAAAGAATGATTAGTTACTCAGCGGTATAGTTATTAGCGGTATATCAATTATTTGTGATTCCGTAATTTATAGGCAAAAAACAACCCACTAACAAAACCAAACAAATGCGACTCCCATGAAATATAAGGTTGAGTCGGTAATACACCCCAAATCAACCCACCATAAAAAAATACGACACCTACAGAAATCAGCGCTAACCAAATCCGTTTACTGAGCCAACCCGCCAGCACTAAGTAACCAAAATAACCATACACAATCCCACTTGCCCCAAGATGGTGACCAGTGCGACCAAATGTCCACACAAATACACCGGTACTAACAATCAGTAATAGGCTCACTAGTACATAGCGTTTTAAACCAAATTCTAAGAGCAAAAACGACAATATAACTAAGGTCACAAAGTTTGACCCAAAATGGGCAATAGAAATATGCAGCCAAGGTGCAGTGATTATATAAGGGAGTGAAGTAATATCTCGTGGCACAATACTAAACTGATTAAGCCAACGACCAGAGAGTACATTGATGATCTCAATGACAAATAAAATGGCACTCACCAGAACTAGGTAGTGCCAATCGGGGCGAGTTTTAAGTAATTTCATAGCATGATAGTAAACTATAATGCTTATAAACAGAAAATTTATGCCTACGCACTTTGTAACGAGTTACGACTCACCTATCGACCATCCCATTCCGAACGGGGATTATCCGTGTTTTGATCTGCTAATTGCTGCCATAATTTATTTGCTTCATCTGACTGTGTTGTTGGGATTTCAATATTGAGGATGGCGACCATATCACCTTGTGTGCTTTTGGTTTTAAGGCCTTTTCCTTTAATGCGTAGTTTTTTCCCAGACTGACTATTGGCCGGAATATTAAGTTTTATTTTGCCATACAATGTGGGAACTTCTAACGAAGTGCCTAACGCAGCCTCCCACGGTAGTAAAGGTACCGTTAATAATATATTCGATCCATCGACATCAAATAACGGATGCGGTACCAACCGAATATGTAAGTACAAATCACCATGTAAACCCTGTTGACTGCCTAACCCGCCTTGCCCTTTCAAGCGAATACGCTCTCCATCCTTAGTTCCTTGTGGTATTTTAACATTGATAGATTTTTTTATTTGCTTCTCGATACCCGATGAATGATCCGGTGTCATGTACTCAATATACTTACTAACTCCTATTGCAGAGTCTTCTAAAAACAAGGGCACTTCCATCTCAATATCTTGGCCTTTAAACATATCAGGTTCAGATTGATAGTGGCGATTATAGCCGTTTGTATGTCCCCCAAATACTTGACGAAAAAAGTCAGAATAATCACCTTGAGCCTGTTCAAATCCGCCACTATAGGCATGCTGACCTCGACCAGAAAACGGTGAGCCAGATTGCTGTTGGGGAGCACCATATTTTTTGATATGATCATATTCAGCGCGTTTTTCTTGATCTTTTAATACTTCATACGCTTCTGCGACTTCTTTAAACTTGTCTGAGGCATCCGCTTCTGCACTTACATCTGGGTGTAGTTTTAATGCCAATTTGCGATAGGCTTTTTTAATTGCTTTGATATCAGCATCTTCTGCGACACCTAAGATCTTGTAATAATCTTTAAAATCCATATCTATCCTATTAGACGAGGGTACTATTGCCTTCAGCAGCCAATCAGCCCTCTTGATTTAAAGCATCTACATATCCATCAAGCGATCATAATTCATGGTAATTTTCTTTTGTTTTTGCACTTGCATATCTGCCAAATTATGAAAAATCGCTTTTACTTGTTCTTCGTCTATCTGTTCCTCTACTTGAGCATATAAACTCAGTAACTCATCACTCATCTGTGTCGAAATATTTAATATATCTTCAGCAGTGTGGATCGCTTTGGATGACGCTATAGCAGGCAGTTTCAATATTTCACTGTCATTAGCATATTGCAGCCAGGTATCTAATACCCCTTTAGGTGTGCTGGACTCAAATGCCGATAACGCATCAACCAAGGACCTTTCTTGCTGCGTGATATAGTCGAGTAATAATTTAGCTTTTGGCTGCGTCACTTGCGAAGATAATGAGTGATAAAAATCACCTAATTGTTGATGAAATGTTTTTGCGTGTTGCATAGCTGAACGGGCATTCTCGAAACGCATCATTATCCCTGCTTTTTTATTGAATCGTCTTTAAATGTTATAGCACCGCTCGCTAATCAGATATAAGAGGATACGCGTAGCTTAATGTGGTTAGTACGTATCTGTGATTTGCCTAAATTACTCCCGTTGACCATCTATAATAAATGACTAATTAGACACATATTTTTGGTCACACAAATTGGTAATATTTCATGCCAAAAAAAACTACATTTTGGTCTGTTAATATTAGAAAGTTTAGCCGTGTCCTGTTAGTATTAAGGCAGAATTTTTAAACGCTTTTATACACAAGGAACTACCTATCATGCCAATAAGAATGATGAAAAGTTTATTACTGATGGTGTTGATATTAATCAACGTGCCATCGCTGTCAGCCAAAGAACATCCAAATCTTATTTTGACGCAAGACGGAGTGGAGCAAATCCGCAAAAACCTTGGTAAAGTCCCATTGTTTGACGCTAGTTTAGTCAAGGTTAAACAAGTGGTTGATGCAGAAATTGCTGCGGGCATTGATACGCCAATCCCTAAAGATTTCTCTGGTGGTTATACCCATTACCGTCATAAACAAAATTTTATCATTGCCCAACAAGCTGGTGTGTTATATCAAATTTTACAAGACGATAAATATGCCGTTTATGTGCGTGATATGTTGTTTCAATACGAAGCAATGTACAAAAACTTGCCCCTACATCCCCAAGAACGTTCCTATTCAAGAGGTAAGTTATTTTGGCAGTGCCTAAATGACAGTAACTGGCTGGTGTATATGAGCCAAGCCTACGACACTATCTATAATTTTTTGTCTGATTCTGAACGCTCTGTTTTAGAGAATAATTTATTTCGTCCATTCGCAGATTTTATCTCGTTAGAAAACCCTGCGTTTTTCAACCGCGTACACAATCATAGTACTTGGGGTAATGCCGCAGTAGGTATGATTGGTCTAGTAATGGATGATAAAGAACTGATCCAACGCGCATTATATGGCATCGAAGATGATGGCTTAGAAGTTGGTGGCGTTGATAATGACGGCGGTACAATTAAAACAGAAGGCCAACGTCGCGGCTTTTTAGCTAATCTCGAAGAGCCCTTTTCACCTGATGGTTACTATACCGAAGGTCCGTATTACCAACGTTATGCTATGTACCCGTTCTTAATCTTTGCATTGGGAATGGAAAATGCTAAGCCAGAATTAGGCGTGATGCAGCATAAAGACAATGTACTGCTCAAAGGTGTAGATGCGTTATTGAATTTGACCGATGCTGATGGAGAGTTCTTCCCACTTAATGACGGTCAAAAAGGCATGTCTTATTTTACGCCGTCATTAGTTACTGCGGTTAACGTTGCATATCACTATGGTAATCAAGATCCACAGCTACTAAGCATTGCACAAACTCAAAATGAAGTGCTACTCGACCAAGCGGGTTTAGCCGTCGCTATTGGTGTGCGTGATAACAAGGCCCAACCTTTTGCCAAAACATCGGTTAATCTTACTGATGGTGCTAACGGTGATGAGGGTGGCGTTGCTGTATTACGTTATGGTAACGAAGAACTTACCAATGTATTTAAATATGCAGCCCAAGGCTTAAGCCACGGTCATTACGACAAGTTATCTTTTTCATTATATGCAAAAGGCGCTGAAGTATTGCAAGATTACGGATTATCGCGTTTTGTTAATATTGGTCAAAAAGGCGGTGGTAACTATCTAAAAGAAAACACAACGTGGGCAAAAACCACTATTGCTCACAATACTTTATCACTTAATCAAGAAATGCATTTTCAGGGTAAATATGCGGTAGGCAGTCAGCATCATTCCGAATTACATGTCTATGATGACTCGCGCCCAGAAGTGCAAGTAGTGAGTGCGACTGAAACCAATGCATACCCAGGGACCAAAATGCATCGTACTATGGTCATGATCAAAGACGAGAATTTTGAAAAAGCATTCTTACTCGACATCATGAAAGTGGACACGAATGCTAAGCAAGATTATGACCTACCTTATTATTTCTTAGGCCAAGTCATTGACACCAATTTTGACTATGCATCACCCAACACGCTAGCTCCGCTTGGTACGAAAAACGGTTATCAACATTTATACTTAGAAGGTCAAGGTCAACCTAAAACAAATAACACTAAATTATCTTGGTTAACTGAAGGCAAATTCTTTACGTTGACTGCTGCAACGAATACTAGCGATGAATTGTTGTTTACCCGCATGGGGGCAAAGGATCCTGAGTTTAATATTCGTCGTGAAGCGGCTTTCATGATCCGTCGTAATGACACTGCTGATACCACATTTGCAACTGTAATTGAGCCTCATGGCAGCTATAGTCCTGTTACTGAAGCGTCATTAAACTCATCGAGTAATATTGCTAACCTTGCAATTGTGCACGATGATACACAGTATACAGCGATCCAAATTACTGATTTAGCAGGCAATACACAGTTATTTATTCTTGCTAATCAAGATGCGGCAGCTTCAAGTAAACATAGCCTAAAAATTGCTGACACGATTTATGATTGGACTGGTGCATTTTACTACCAGTAACTAATTTCGGTTCTAGCTAAATACCAACCCCAAAAACAGCGATGTTCTTGGGGTTTTATTTTAATGTCAGGGCTTACCAAACAAACATTGACCTCCATCAAAGTTTCTTTAATACAGGTTGTTATACTTTTGTTAAAAAGGGTTAACCATAGGTCATGAACCTGTCGGTACCATTGAAAAACTTGGTAGCGCGGTAATGGGTTATAGCGAGGGTCAACGTGTTGTTGCCGGTGCAATTTGCCCATCCTATACTTCTTACGCCAGTCAGGATGGTTTACCCGCACAAGATGGGGGCTATTTAGATGCTGGTGGTAAATGTTCGTGCCATGGCTATAAAGCAACGGGTGGCTGGCGCTTTGGTAATCATATTGATGGCACACAAGCTGAATACGTGTTAGTGCCGAATGCACAAGCTAATTTATGCCCAGTGCCAGATGGCTTAACGGATGAACAAGTGTTGATGTGCCCTGATATTATGTCCACTGGTTTTAAAGGTGCTGAAAATGCCAATATTCAAATTGGTGATGTGGTGGCTATATTTGCCCAAGGTCCGATTGGATTATGTGCCACCGCAGGTGCAAAATTAAAAGGTGCTTCGCTGATTATTGCTGTTGATGCCAACAATGAACGCTTAGCGATGGCCAAAAAATTAGGCGCAGATATCACCATTAACTACACGGAAGTAGATGTCGTTGATGAATGTGATTGAGACAGGACGCGTCGATTTATCCGAAATGGTGACACATACCTATGTGCTAGATGACATTGTGGAGGCGTATGATTTATTTATGCACCAACGCGATGGCGTGCTAAAGATTGCGATAAAGCCTTAGTCATTGTAGGGTTAACTCTGTCACAAAAGTGTCATATTGCTGTCATATATGTGTCACAGCCTCGTCATATACTTTCTGCGTCTTAATTAATTAGTATGTGGAACAAAAATATGAAAAGGTTTTTAATTTCAGCATCGGTAGTCTTATCATCGTTGTTAGTTGCAAATGTTGCGCACGCCTCGCGCGATTATATTAACGTCGTCGGTTCGTCTACCGTCTACCCTTTCTCAACAGTGGTTGCTGAACGTTTTGGTAAGTCCACTCAATTTAAAACACCAAAAGTAGAGTCAACTGGCTCAGGCGGTGGTTTAAAACTTTTCTGTCAGGGCGTTGGTATTCAATTCCCTGATATCACTAACGCATCACGTCGTATCAAGCCATCTGAAGTACAGTTATGTGCAGATAACGGTGTGACCGGTGTGGTTGAAGTATTAATTGGTTTTGACGGTATTGTCATTGGTAATGCAAACACCGCTGAGCGAATGAACATTACGCTGGAAGAGTTATTTTTAGCGTTAGGCAAAGAAGTGCCTAATCCAGATGGTTCACAAACATTAGTCACTAACCCATATAAAACTTGGAATGATATCAACCCGAGTTTTCCTAAGCACAAAATTGAAGTGCTAGGCCCACCACCTACATCAGGTACTCGTGATGCATTTTCTGAATTAGCTTTAGAAGGTGGTTGTAAAAAAATAGATTGGATTGCGGATATTAGCAAACAATCTAAAGCTGCAGGCAAAGCGGGTAATGCTGAGCTATCCAAAGATCTTAAATACAAGTTTAAATCGATTTGTCACAGTGTACGCGATGATGGTGCATTTATCGAAGCTGGCGAAAACGACAACTTAATTGTGCAAAAATTAAACGCAAACCCAAATGCATTTGGTATCTTTGGTTTTAGTTTCCTAGACCAAAATTCTGATACAATTCAAGGGACTAAGATTAATGGCTATGAACCGAGCTTTGAAAATATCGCTGAAGGTACTTATCCTGTTTCACGTCCGTTATACTTCTATGTGAAGAAAGATCACATCGGTGTTGTTCCGGGTATCGAAGAGTTTCTTGCTGAGTTTATTAGTAACAAAGCTTCTGGGCAAGAAGGTTACTTGGCAGACAAAGGCATGATCCCATTGAACGACGATTTGCGTAAGCAAGTTAAAGCTGATGTAAAAAGATTAACACCAGTGAAACTATAACTATTCTATAGTTATACGCAGTAAACAAAATGTGAAGCCAGCCCGATTATTTTCGGCTGGCTTTTTTACTTAATTTACACTCGTTACTTTGCGCTGTTTCCGGGAGATGTCACCGGAGTAAAGTAAACGATAGAGGCAATATGAATACATCAATGTTATTAATCCTTGCCGTGCTATTAATGGCAATGGCTTTTGTTTTAGGACGTAAACGTTCTATCGCCGTGGCAGGCGGTAGCCAAGGGATCCGCAACCTTAACTCGTTACCTAGCTATTACGGCATACTCTCAGCGCTATGGTGTGGTATACCGAGTATTTTGATACTTGTCGTATGGGTATTATTTGATGATTACCTGATCAAACAAATCATCATTCAAGAATTGCCCACCAGTACTCAAGCATTAACCGAATCAGAACTTGGCTTATTGCTCAACACTGTTAGTAATATTGCACTAGATGATAGTTCTACCTTAGCAGCTGAGCCATATATCATTGCAGCTGCCGAGCGTTTAAACAGCTTACAGGCGATCAGCCAAATGGCATTAACGGTTGTGTTTATCTGTGCGGCGATGGGACTTTCCTTGTTTTCTTGGTTGCGTGTCAACACAAAGTTAAAAGCACGAGTCAAAGTAGAAAACGTATTCAAAATTGCCTTGTTAATGTGTGCCAGTATTGCCGTTTTTACCACTGCAGGCATTGTTTTCTCGGTTATATTTGAATCTGTCAAATTCTTTCAGACTGTACCCTTTTTTGATTTCATTTTTGGTCTTCAATGGAGTCCTCAAATGGCAATTAGAGAGGGGCAAATAGGTGGTTCTGGCGCATTTGGTGCTGTGCCTTTATTTGCCGGTACTATGCTCATTTCAGCAATTGCAATGATCATTGCGGTGCCAGCAGGCTTAATGGCGGCGATTTATTTGTCTGAATACGCATCACCAAAAGTACGAACATTCGTTAAACCGGCCCTAGAAGTATTAGCAGGTGTCCCAACTGTCGTATATGGCTTCTTTGCCGCATTGACAGTTGCACCTTATTTACGTGAAACCGGTAGCATGTTTGGATTAAGCGTCTCTTCTGAAAGTGCATTAGCGGCAGGATTAGTAATGGGCGTGATGATCATTCCCTTTGTCTCCTCTCTGTCTGATGATGTTATCAATGCCGTGCCGCAGTCTTTACGTGATGGTTCATTTGGGCTAGGTGCAACACAGTCTGAAACGATTAAACAAGTGATTATTCCGGCAGCATTACCCGGTATTGTTGGCGGGATATTGTTGGCCGTATCAAGAGCAATTGGTGAAACCATGATCGTGGTGATGGCAGCGGGTCTAGCCGCTAATCTCACCGCTAATCCAATGGAATCGGTAACCACAGTAACTGTCCAAATTGTGACTTTGTTAGTCGGCGATCAAGAATTTAATAGTCCTAAGACACTATCTGCGTTTGCACTTGGATTAATGTTGTTTGTGATCACGCTGATCCTCAATAGCATTGCCTTAATGGTAGTTAAAAAATATCGTGAGCAGTACGAGTAATAATGATGAAAAATGAATCTAATCAAAATACACACAGTGCAGAAAAACCTAGCACCATCGAGCTGGTCAACAAAAACCTAACTAAGCGCTATCGCGCAGAAAAACGCTTTAAAGCATATGGCGTTACTGCCATTTTGTTTGGCTTAGCATGTTTGGTGATATTGTTTAGTGACATCATTGGCAAAGGTCATTCTGCATTTTTACAGACTTATGTTTATTTGGAAGTCAATTATGATGCCGATGCACTTGAGATCACAGACGTAACTGACCCGCAACAATTGGCAATGGCAGATTATTCAGCGCTTGTAAAAAGCGCGTTGCGTGAGCAGTTCACCGATGCCAAAAGTCGCAAACAACGTCGTAACCTTTATGGCTTAGTCAGTAATGGGGCAAGCTTTACATTACGTGAATCACTCGAAGAAAATCCAGCATTACTCAATCAAACCACTGGTGTTTGGGTATTAGCTGATGATGATATTGATACCTACTATAAAAGCCGCGGCGATAACCAAGCAGATGCGTTCATCGGTCGATTAAACCCACAACAGGTGGCGTGGGTAGAAACATGGATTGGCAATCAACAGTTGAAGAAAAGTTTTAATACGACTTTCTTTACATCAGGGGATTCACGCGAGCCAGAACAAGCAGGGATCATGGGCGCAATGGCGGGTTCTCTATTCACCCTGTTAGTCACCATCGCACTCTCCTTTCCAATTGGTGTAGCGGCGGCAGTATATTTGGAAGAGTATGCACCTAAAAATAAACTCACTGACTTTATCGAAGTGAACATTAACAACTTAGCCGCAGTACCTTCTATCATTTTTGGTTTACTGGGCTTGGCGATTTTTATTGGCTACTTCGAAATGCATCGCTCTATACCGTTAGTTGGCGGGTTAGTGTTGTCATTAATGACCCTACCCACGATTATTATTTCGAGTCGTGCGGCAATTAAGTCAGTACCGCCATCCATCCGCGACGCAGCATTAGGTTTGGGAGCATCAAAGATGCAGGTTATTTTGCATCATGTATTGCCGCTTGCAATGCCGGGTATGTTAACCGGAGCCATCATTGGATTTGCACAAGCATTAGGTGAGACTGCGCCGTTATTAATGATCGGAATGGTCGCATTTATTGTGGATATTCCTGGTGGCGTGTCCGATCCGGCTACGGCATTACCTGTCCAGATTTTCTTATGGTCTGACAGTCCAGAACGCGCATTTGTTGAGCGTACATCAGCGGCCATTATGGTGCTGTTGGCGTTTCTTATAACCATGAATACAGCAGCAATATGGCTACGCAAACGCCTTGAGCGTCGTTGGTAAGAACAGGAATTATTATAATGAAACAAGTACAAAAAGAAAACGATCCACAGATCTCTCAAGATGTGTCAAACCTAGAAACGGTCGGAAATATTTTTTCTGATAATGCAAAAATGTCGATGCGTAACGTCAACGTATTTTATGGCGAAAAACAAGCGATTCATGACGTCAGCTTAGATATAGGTAAAAATGAAGTAGTAGCGATGATCGGCCCATCAGGCTGTGGTAAATCTACCTTTTTACGTTGTATGAACCGCATGAATGACACGATTGATACCTGTCGTATCGAAGGTGATTTTAAACTTGAAGCCAGTGATATTTATCACCCAAAACAAGATGTGGTTGCACTTCGCGCTCGCGTCGGGATCGTATTTCAAAAGCCAAACCCGTTTCCTAAATCAATCTATGACAATGTCGCTTATGGCCCTAAGGTTCACGGTTTAGTTAACAATAAAACTGACTTAGATGAAATTGTTGAAGTCAGTTTGCGTAAAGCCGGTTTGTGGGAAGAGGTCAAAGACCGCTTAACCGCGCCAGGCACAGGTTTATCCGGTGGTCAGCAACAACGCTTGTGTATTGCACGTACCATTGCGGTAGGTCCAGAAGTAATCTTAATGGATGAGCCATGCTCAGCACTTGATCCTATAGCAACAGCTAAAATTGAAGAGCTGATGGCTGAGTTAAGCCAAAACTTTACGATTGCGATTGTGACTCACTCGATGCAACAGGCAGCCCGTGTATCTGACCGCACCGCGTATTTCCATATGGGTAAGCTCATTGAGGTGAACGATACCAAGCGCGTATTTACTAATCCAGAGCATGAGCTCACTGAAGCATATATTACCGGTCGCTTTGGTTAATTACTTTATACCTTAGATAGGTAAAACAGGAACATAAAATGGATAAGAAGTTTTTAGATAGACATATCTCACATAGTTTCGATAATGAGATTGAAACCATCATTACTCAAATATTAGAAATGGGTAACATCGTCGAACAACAAATTGTTGATTCGGTCAAAGCAATCATATCAACTAATAAAGAACTTGCTCAGAAAGTCGTGCAAGTGGAAGACGACGTGGATATGCGTGAAGTTCGTTTAGACGAACTCTGCACAGAAGTATTAGCGTGTCGTCAACCCGCGGCCTTTGATTTACGCATGGTGTTGTCTGCGACTAGGATCATCCGTGATCTTGAGCGTATTGGCGACGAAGCACAAAAAGTTGCTAAGATGGCAATAAGACTTGAGAAAAAAGGCGCTGCTCCAGCCGGATATGAAGAAGTTGCCCATATGGGTGGGCTGGTACAAAGCATGCTAAGTTCTGCGTTGAGTGCATTTTCTCAGTTAGATGTCACTCTCGCATTAGACGTGGCTAAAGCCGACAAAAAAGTCGATCGTGAATTAAAAAGCGCGATGCGTACCATTGTTAATTACATGATAGATGAGCCTAAATCTATCAAACGCGCCATGAACATACTATCGGCGTTACGTTCACTAGAACGAATGGGCAATCACAGCCGTAATATCGCTGAGCACGTTATCTATTTGGTAAAAGGCTTGGATGTGAGACATTCATCTATTAAAGAAATAGCAAGCAAGTTAGCTGAGTAAGCGCTTTATGTAATTAATTGTGGCGGTAAACAAAAAAGCCCTAACATTAACTTGTTAGGGCTTTTTTTAGAGAGGTATTTAAGCCGACTCTTGTCGCACTACATCATGCCGCCCATACCACCCATTCCGCCCATATCAGGCATTGCCGGAGCTGCTGAAGCATCTACAGGTGCATCTGCTACCATTGCTTCAGTTGTGATCATTAAGCTTGCAATAGACGCTGCAAATTGTAATGCACTACGAGTGACTTTAGTTGGGTCAAGGATACCCATTTCTAACATATCACCGTATGTGTCGTTACCCGCGTTATAACCGTAGTTAGCATCGCCCGCTTTAACGTTATTTACCACAACAGATGCTTCTGCACCGGCATTAGTAGAGATTTGACGCATTGGTGCTTCCATCGCACGTAACGCTAGTTTCACACCTAATGTTTGCTCTTCATTATCGCCTTTCATATCTGCTAATTTAGCAGCTACACGAACTAGAGCAACACCACCACCAGGTACTACACCTTCTTCAACCGCTGCACGAGTTGCATGTAATGCATCTTCTACGCGCGCTTTTTTCTCTTTCATTTCAACTTCAGTCGCCGCGCCAACTTTAATAACCGCAACACCGCCAGCTAATTTAGCTAAACGCTCTTGAAGTTTTTCTTTGTCGTAGTCAGAAGAAGAATCTTCAACTTGTGCACGAATTTGTGAACAACGCGCTTCAATACTCGCTTGGTCGCCAGCACCGTCAACAATCGTTGAGTTATCTTTGTTGATAACAACACGTTTCGCTGTACCTAAATCTTCTAGAGTAACTTTTTCTAAATCTAAGCCAATCTCTTCAGAAATTACAGTACCGCCAGTTAAGATAGCGATATCTTGTAACATCGCTTTACGGCGATCACCAAAACCAGGTGCTTTAACCGCTGCAACTTTTACGATACCACGCATGTTGTTAACAACTAATGTCGCTAACGCTTCGCCTTCAACATCTTCAGCAATGATCAATAACGGCTTAGATGATTTAGCTACGGCTTCTAACGTCGGTAATAATTCACGGATGTTAGAGATTTTTTTGTCGACTAATAAAATGTACGGAGAATCAACTTCTACTGTGCCATTTTCTTGATTGTTGATGAAATACGGTGATAAGTAACCACGGTCAAATTGCATCCCTTCAACAACGTCTAATTCGTTTTGTAAGGCTTGGCCTTCTTCTACGGTAATCACGCCTTCTTTACCGACACGCTCCATCGCTTCAGCGATGATGTCACCAACAATCGTGTCAGAGTTAGCAGAGATAGTTCCAACTTGTGCAATAGACTTAGTGTCGGCACAAGGAGTAGATAATGCTTTTAGTTCTTCAACTGCTGCTGCAACTGCTTTGTCGATACCGCGTTTCAGATCCATTGGGTTGATACCCGCTGCTACGGATTTAAGACCTTCAGTCACAATTGCTTGTGCTAACACTGTCGCTGTAGTCGTTCCGTCACCCGCTTCATCATTCGCTTTAGAGGCAACTTCTTTCACCATTTGAGCGCCCATGTTTTCGAATTTATCTTCTAATTCGATTTCTTTGGCAACAGATACACCATCTTTAGTGATAGTCGGGGCACCAAATGATTTGTCTAAAATTACGTTACGACCTTTTGGACCTAATGTAACTTTTACTGCGTTTGCTAAAATATTGACACCGTTAAGCAATTTGCTACGTGCGTCATCAGAAAAACGTACTTCTTTTGCTGACATAATAATTTTCCTTATAAAAAATAAGATTAAGTGCGGTATCAACACCACACATCAAAAATGGATTAATGAATGTTATTCAACGATAGCTAGAATATCGCCTTCGCTAAGGATCAGAACTTCTTCGCCGTCGATTTTTTCAGACTTAACGCCGTAGCCTTCACTGAAAATAACCGTATCACCCACTTTAACCGCTAATGCTTGTACATCACCGTTTTCTAAAATGCGACCGTTACCTACTGCGATAACTTCACCACGAGTTGATTTTTCAGCAGCAGAACCTGTTAAAACAATACCACCGGCTGATTTACTTTCGTGTTCAGCACGTTTGATAATAACGCGATCGTGTAAAGGACGAATTGCCATTTTTATTTCTCCGATTTTCAATTATTTAATGATAATAACAAACCCACAATTGGGCCGGCTTTAATCGCTAAATAGATAATTACTTAGCTATGTTCGTTGATATGGCGTTAATGCGGAATCTTTCAAGGGAGGAGGAAGAAAATTTTCCCTTTTTTTATCAAAAATGACGCAAAAAGGGAAAATTAAGATTGATACTCAAGATAAGTTACAGATTTGCCTCTACTGGCTGACCGTTTTGTTTATACAGCACGCCATCTTTCATCACCATATCGACATTTTGTAATAAGTTAATATAGCGTAATACATCGCCTTTAACCGCTATAATATCCGCTAATTTGCCTTTAGAAATCGTACCAGCTTTATCTGCTACGCCCATCATGACAGCAGGCCAATATGTGGCTGCGCGTATGGTATACATAGGATCAAAACCAAAATCATCGACCCACACGGCCAATTCATTCCACGTACTTTGACAATGAAATTTGGTCGGGATACCACTGTCAGTACCTATCAATAAGATTACGCCCGCGTCTTTTAACTGTTTGACCTTTTGTTCTAAAGTCGGCTGACGCAAGGGTGTGAGCTGCATGTACTCTAATTGACCAGGATTAGTTAACGAGGCTTTAATATCTGCAATTGTGTCAGCTTTTAAACCGCGCTGCCAACAAGTGTTATCGAGCTTTTCGGGATTGGCAACCGTTCGAGAGTAATTAAATAATCCTTCAACAGTAGGTGTCCAATACAAAGGGCCACCTGCTATTCGGCCTTTGGCGGTGCGCTCTTTGAGCATATCCATAATATCTTGCGGGTATTGTGGTGCAGTCGTTAAACCAGTATGTTCAAAGTTATCAATACCAATTTCTAGGCCTCGACGGATTTCATCGGGTTTATGCGAATGGCCTACTACCTTTAGGCCATGCTTATGCGCTTCATCAACGACCGCTTGAGCCACTTGCAAAGACATGACATCGTGATCAATCAATTTAATGACATCCACACCAGCTTCAGCAAGCATGCTCACTTTAGCCTGTGCTTGCGCAACATTAGCGACTCCCCAGCGATAACGCTCAGTCCCTGGATAGGGCTCATGTTGAATAAATGGACCGGAGATATACAGTCGAGGGCCGGGAATTTCTCCGCTGTTAATACGACGTTTTACCGATAAAGAAGGTTCTAACGGCGCACCGAGATCGCGAGTGCTAGTCACGCCGGCTAACAAGAGTTGCACTGCACTTGCTGGCATAATTTCATCTGCTAAACGGTCTTTGTATGTTGGATGCCAATGCGCATAATCTGCATGGCCATTGAGCATTAGATGAGCGTGTGCTTCCCACAATCCAGGAAGGACATCCATTCCCTCAGTGGAAATAACGGTATAACCATCAGGAACGGGCAAGGTAGCAACTGTACCTACCGATTGGATAACGTTATCTTTAATTAAAATTACGCTGTTGGCGAGAGGTTGATGACCAAAACCATCAATCAGGCGACCGCCAACTAATGCCTTATATTCTTGCGCAGTAACGGTAAAGCTAGCTGCCACGATAGATAATGCGATGATAGATGTACGACAGATATTACGTAAATGCATAATAAGCCTCTTTATATTTATAGTTAACATCCATTGATGCTCAGACTATCAATTTCAGGCTACAATGCAACTATTTGTCATTTTTGGGGTTAGTAGGCTGATCGTCCTCACTTCGCTCCGTCGGTATTTTGGATATTTGTACCGTATCCTCCGAAGCAGTTTCACGAAACTCACCATCAATGATGTCATCATTTTGCGCATGAGTCTGACCAAAATCTGAATGAGAGAATCCCGACTGGCTAAATCCTGACTGAGAAAAATGCGCCGATGCATGCATTTTGCCGTTCAGTGCATGAAACAACACTCCACCAATTTTCTTGCGCGTGAATGGCAAGGTCAACAGCAGTCCAAATACATCGGTAATGAAACCCGGTGTCACCAGTAATACACCCGCTACTAATAACATTAACCCTGACCCTATTTCTTCGGCTGGTACTTGCCCTTGTTGCAATTTTATCTGAGCTTGTGCCAACGTCGAAACGCCCTCGCGTTTGACCAAATACGCCCCAATCATGGCGGACAAGATAACCAGTAATACCGTATTCCAACCACCAATAATTTCGCCTACATTGATGAGAACCGCGATTTCTGCAATCGGCATGATCACAAACAACAAAAATAATTTACCCAAAAGACTTCCTTAAGTTTCGTTTAATCCACACTTGCTAAAGTTATGTTACTGTAATTGATTGAAAGCCGATATGAAAGCAAGGTAGACTTTCAACGGTCTTTTAGTTTTATCCACCTTTTTTAACCTGAGAATAAACCAATATTATGCCTAACACACCTTATAGCCGTGCTTTACATACTTCTTTGATTACTCTGTTCAGTATCGCATGCCTGATTTTATCTACAATGGTTAGCGCACAAACTCAGCCTTTATCTTCTATATTTGATGACGAACCTCAATTTCTCAAGGTCGATGATGCGTTTGTGATGGATTATTCACAAAAAAATGATCAATTAAGCGTGAATTGGGCTATTGCAGATGGCTATTATTTATACAAAAAACAATTTAAGACCGTCACTAAAAACGCCACTATCGGCGAACCGAATTACAGTCCTGCGCCTACACAAATAGAAGATGAATTCTTTGGTATCTCCGATGTGTTTTTTGATACGGTTGATGTAACCTACCCGATTATTGAATCCATTTCCGATGGCGTAGTGAAAATACGTTTTCAAGGTTGCGCTGAAGCAGGCTTGTGCTACCCGCCAACCACGAAAGTGATTTATTTATCCGAGGTTATCGCCAGTACAGCTACAACAACCGATGTGACCAAGGAGTCAACGGCATCAGGATCTGCATCGGCATCAGAGCAATACAAACTACTCGATATTTTATTAGCCGACGGCAATCTTGGCTACAAATTAGCATTGTTCTTGTTAGTTGGTATCGCCTTAGCATTTACCCCTTGCGTCTTTCCTATGTATCCGATTTTATCCGGTTTGGTGATCGGACAAGGCACAAATATGTCGTTATCACGTGCATTTGTTTTATCGTTTGTTTATGTCCAAGGTATGGCGATCACTTATTCAATATTAGGACTCGTGGTCGCTTCAGCAGGTGTCCAGTTTCAAGCCGCATTGCAATCTCCGTTATTACTGAGCATTTTTATTGGGTTGTTTGTGATCCTTGCAGCGGCATTATTTGGAGGATTCGAGATCCAGCTTCCCTCCGCTTGGCAAGCCAAACTCAATGGTATTGCTAACCAACAGCGTAGCGGCAATCTTGTCGGCGTATTCGTAATGGGAGTGATATCTGGTTTAGTTGCCTCCCCTTGTACGACTGCTCCGTTAACCGGTATTTTGCTGTTTATTGCCCAAAGTGGGGATTTATTACTGGGTTTCTCCGCATTGTATGCGCTTAGTTTAGGTATGGGGATACCGTTGATTATCTTTGGTATGACCGGTGGAAAACTACTGCCTAAAGCAGGTAACTGGATGAATATCGTCAAGGTCACCTTTGGCTTTATGATGCTCACGGTTGCCATCTTATTTGTCGAGCGCATCATAGTTCACCCGTTAACGGATTTATTATGGGCCGGAGTTGGTCTTGCATTGTTTGTGTATTATTTCACATTAAACCAAGCCACTGAAACGACATTTGCCAAAGGCATGCGCAATGCAGTGATCATAACAGGAATCTTATTATCATTTGCGTATGGCTACCAAGCTGTCGCGCCATCACCATTATCCACAACAGCTGGGCCTACGCAGCTCGAAAATGGACAAGCTCGCACGCCTTTAAATGCCAAAGATCACCCTAAATTTATTATAGTCAAAGACTTAGGTGACTTAGCTGCCAAAATTGCCCAAGCCAATGCTGTTGGTAAAAGTGTCATGGTTGATTTATATGCAGATTGGTGTGTGGCATGTAAAGAATTTGAAAAATACGTTTTTCCGGACAGCGCTGTGCAATCCGCGCTGGCTAATACTGTATGGATGCAAATAGACATGACTGATAACACGCCAACTAACTTAGAATTTCAAAATGAGTTTGACGTCACAGGCCTGCCTACGATTTTATTTTTTGACACACAAGGAAATGAATTAACTAAAGCTCGCATTACAGGAATGTTACCTGCAGCTAAATTTGCTACTCATGTAAATGGAATTTTTTCCGATAAGAGTAATTAATTACCTTTGCGCAAAATCAGCCAAAGGCAACTACACTATAATATTTACAGTTAGGCCAGCGCCTCGCTTTATATAATATTACGCAGCTATGTATTCGCGTTTATCTTAGGACCTGAATATATGCTAATAGTAGTAGATGATCACTCTTTGGACAAGGAACGCATAAAGCGCATGGGCCTGCAATTTAAATATATCTACCTATCTTTAGCCGTCACGTTAACATCAGTCGTGGTTGGATTTTTTTCCAGCTACCAAGCGCCGATACTCGTCATTACTATTACCTCTATTTTGATGTCATTTTATCTCATCTCTGAATTACAACGATTTAGTAAAGGGTTTGAGGCTAAGCTCGTTAAACGCAAGGAAGAACAACAATCACTTTCGAACTTATTAGCGACAGAAATCAATAACATGATCAGAGAGTGTGAAGTTAGTTTAGACGATATTAATAGTTCACAAACAGACGCTGTGGACTTAATCAGCACTAACTTTGTTGCACTGCAAAAACTCATTTCCCAACAGCATGACTTAGTTATACGCAACCTTTCAGAAAATAGCCTAGAATATGTGCAAATTTCACGGATCACACAAGAAACTCGTCAATACTATTAAATACCTGTGCCCTAAAATTAAAACTTTCGAGTAATTTTTGCACTGAGTAACTCACCGCTCTATCATCAGCAATGATCGCAATAATAATATCTTGCTCTAACACAATCCCAATGACTTCTATGGTTTCATTTAATACATCTTGTTCTACTTCTGCAGTTAATTTTTCAACTTGTTGGTAAGCGAGCATACTAGATGAAGTAGGAGTGGCGACTAACATTAGATTATTGGGTGATTGAGCAAACCCGATGATTTGGTTCATCAATAAATCAATATCCGAAATTAATTGCTCATCAATACTCAGTTCTAAGCGATGTAAAATAGATTGCAAAAATTAAACTTAATCTCAGTATAGTCGATAAAATCCTGTATAGAATAAAACATAGCAATCGTAATTAAGGGTACATATGTTAGGGATAATTTTTACTAATCTGGTTGAAATGATTGAAACGACAGTTTCATATGAAATGGCCGACGAGATTTTACAAGAAGCCAAGTTATCATCTGATGGCGTATTTACTTCTGTGGGCCACTATCCACTAGAAGATGTCGTTGAGATAGTGACATTATTGTCACAAAAAACGGATATTGCCCCAAATGATTTGATATTTTCGTTTGGCAAATATCTGTTTCCGAAATTAATGGAAGGTCACAAGCATATTGTTTCAGCAGACGCATCATTATTTGAACTACTTGCACAACTCGATTCGAATATTCACGTCGAAGTGCTAAAGTTATACCCCAATGCGACATTGCCGACCTTTAGTATATTGAGTGAAGGCCCTGGCATGATTCAAATGCTGTATCAATCACCGCGTCAATTAGAGACATTAGCAGCAGGATTAATTCAAGGCGGTGCCGAATATTTCAACACACCGGTTGATGTCGATATGCTAATTGTACAAACTGACCCATATAAAGTACAAATAACCGTTAAACAGACTCAAACGTCGGCAAAAAATAGTTAATTTATAAAAATCCACCTGATAAGACCAGTAATTTACTGCGTAATCAAAAAAAATCACTATAATCCGATATATCTTGCACGTTAAACACAAGATATAAGGATTATCGTGAATATTCTCATCCTAAATGGACCAAACCTAAATCTTCTAGGTAAACGCGAACCCGGCTTATACGGCTCGCAAACTTTAGAAGACGTGATGACCTATTGCGGGCTTTATGCCAAGCAACTTGGTCATACTATTAGTCATATTCAGTCTAACGCTGAACATGAACTCATCAATGCTATACATAATGCAATGAACTCTGTGGATTATATCATCATCAATCCAGCAGCGTTTACTCATACGAGTGTTGCTATACGCGATGCTTTATTAGGTGTGAAAATCCCATTTATTGAAGTCCATATCTCAAACGTGCATGCCCGCGAAGATTTTCGCCAACATTCTTATTTATCCGATGTGGCCTCCGGGGTTATCGTCGGTTGTGGTACTTATGGCTATCAATTAGCTATTAACAGTGCCGATCATCAATTTAGTCATCAACAGAAAAACAGGTAGAACGTCATGGACATTAGAAAAATTAAAAAACTCATCGAGCTTGTCGAAGAATCTGGTATTGCAGAATTAGAAATCACTGAAGGTGAAGAATCAGTACGAATCCACCGTGGTGGTGTTGCTCCGATTGCACCTGTTTATGCACAACAACCTGCTCAATTTGCCGCGCCAGCTGATCCAGTAGCTGCCGCAGCTCCTGCTCCTGCAG
Organism: Glaciecola sp.; assembly: GCA_029246415.1. Lineage (GTDB taxonomy): Bacteria > Pseudomonadota > Gammaproteobacteria > Enterobacterales > Alteromonadaceae > Opacimonas. The sequence continues at coordinate 3,609 of JAQWNF010000003.1, read as the reverse complement.
CCGAAGCTGCGCCTGCAGCAGCGGGTCACACCGTTAAATCGCCAATGGTTGGTAGTTTTTATCGTGCGTCATCTCCAGAAGCTAAGCCATTCGTTGAAGTCGGCTCACAAGTTAATGTCGGTGATACCTTATGTATCATTGAAGCAATGAAAATGATGAACCAAATCGAGTCTGATAAAGCCGGTGTGGTAAAAGCGATTTTAGTCAACAATCAAGATGCTATTGAATTTGACCAACCTTTATTTGTGATTGAATAATACGGGATTTCTAACATGTTAGATAAAGTCTTAATTGCCAACCGCGGCGAGATTGCATTACGCATCTTACGTGCGTGTAAAGAACTTGGTATCAAAACTGTCGCCGTACATTCTACTGCTGACGCACAGCTCAAGCACGTTTTACTTGCAGATGAATCTATCTGTATTGGTAATGCTTCAGCCAAAGAAAGTTATTTAAATATCCCGCGTATTATTGCTGCGGCAGAAGTCACCAACTCAGTGGCGATCCACCCTGGATACGGATTCTTAGCCGAAAGTGCTGAATTTGCAGAAGCGGTTGAAAAAAGCGGTTTTGTTTTTATCGGCCCTAAAGCTGAAACTATTAACCTTATGGGTGATAAGGTTTCTGCGATTAATGCGATGAAAAGTGCCGGCGTACCTTGTGTACCAGGCTCTGATGGCCCATTGACTGGAGATACTGACCGCAATAAAGCTATCGCTAAACGTATCGGTTATCCAATCATTGTCAAAGCCTCTGGTGGCGGTGGTGGTCGTGGTATGCGTGTCGTTCGTAGTGAAGCCGAGTTAGAACAATCCATTGAAATGACTAAAGCTGAAGCCGGTGCAGCATTTAACAATGACGTAGTTTACATGGAAAAATTCCTAGAAAACCCACGTCACGTTGAGATCCAAGTATTAGCTGACGGTCAAGGTGGTGCGATCCATTTAGGTGAACGCGATTGTTCAATGCAACGTCGTCACCAAAAAGTCGTCGAAGAAGCACCTGCACCAGGTGTATCAGACCAAATGCGTGAAAAAATCGGTGAGCGTTGCCGTAAAGCTTGTCTAGAAATTGGCTATCGCGGTGCGGGTACATTTGAGTTTTTATATGAAAACGGCGAGTTCTATTTCATCGAAATGAACACACGTATTCAAGTAGAACATCCAGTATCAGAAATGATCACTGGTGTGGATTTGATTAAAGAACAATTACGTGTTGCTGCTGGTCAGCCACTATCGCTAGATCAATCTCAAATAAAAATCAAAGGCCACTCGATTGAATGTCGTATCAACGCTGAAGATCCTGACACGTTTATGCCTAGTCCAGGCAAAATCAACATGTTTCATGCTCCAGGTGGTTTAGGTATTCGTTGGGAATCTCATATTTATTCTGGTTACTCGGTACCGCCGTTTTATGACTCGATGATTGGTAAATTGATTACTTACGGTGAAAGTCGTGATGAAGCGATCACTCGAATGCGTCATGCACTAGATGAGCTTGTCATTGATGGAATTAAAACTAACATTCCATTACAAAAAGCCATTATGGCTGATGAGAATTTCTTCGCGGGTGGGACTAACATCCACTACCTTGAAAAAAAACTCGGCCTAATCTAGCCGTCTTACTGGTCTGATGGATAACGTTGACTTAACCATGTGTTAATTTCATCTTTACCCTTTGGATTAGCGACTGACTGACAGGCAAGTACATATCCTTGTGCTTGTTCTGTCGGTGTTATTGCTCTATTTTTTACCCCTTCATACTGCCCTAACAGTTGATACTCCCCTACTTCTATTTTAATTTTACATTGACCACAAACGCCTTTTTTACATAGGTGGGGCAACGCAATATTGTGTCTTAATGCCGACTCCAATATGGTTTCTTGCTCTAGCTGAGATTGTATTTGTTGTGTATGTGTTTGTTGAATATCACGTAAATGCTGATCATAGCGATGCCAAGCAATACGTGGATTAACATGATGAACCACATGGCTATTTTGGCCTAAAGTCAGCCATTTTGCTCCGATAAAATAATACGCATTGGTGCCATTATAACTATCTTGCTCTGTGTGCGGTTGATGCACAATATGATCAAATACCCAGGCCAATATAATACTCGTTATCCATGCTGGTAACAGCACGTATAGCGCTAATTCGCTTAACCATTCAAATCTAACGCACGCGCCAATAATGAGCGCCCACACACAAAAATACAGGCTAGATGAGAGGATATTAGTAATCGCTAATTGCTCCTTATAGAGCAAACGTGTGTACCAGACTAAATAATGAAAATTTAAAATGGTGCATTTGCCTAAGGCGAGGAGTGGATGTCGGGCATGACAAAAATAATCAGGATCGCGTTCAGGCTCATTCAAAAATGCATGATGCTGTAAATGCAGTGTTTTGAATAGTGCACTAGGGATAATCACAAAAGGAATAGCTGCAACCCAACCAATGCTATCGTTAAGCCATTGACGTTGTGTATCACCGGCAAATAGATTGTCATGCACAGATTCATGTAAGACAGTAAATGCGATGTACACTAAGCTGATACTCAGCATAATATTGATTAAGGGTGGCAAAATATTGAAGATGACACTTGCAAGTAACAAGCAATAACCGACCATGCCTGCACCAAACATTGCTAGGGTTACCCAGTCATAACGCAGCCAATGTTCTAATAGATACTGTTTATTGCTTAGTATGCTTGGTTTGTAAGTAAATAAGTTCATATAATTACCTGTAAATTGCGTAATTTAGTTTGTCTATTTGATAAAATTATAAGCATTTAACAGTATTTAATTTGACTTATGACGACCTTTGGTTGACTTTTCACGACATATAATTGATTTATTATGACATATTATTGATTTATTACGTCAACATGGATCGTTTTATGTCTACACTAGCATACATGGTGTATCTTACCCCTAGGATTTTTAAGACCTATTAACAGGTCATGAAAATCCTAGGGAAAAAAATAGGAGGATAGTAACTTTGCAGCATTATATTTCTAATCATTTTTTACGACATTTTGTAAGGTTAACGCGTCAGAATAATCTTGATCCTGTTGAATTGTTAAAAGCAGTTGGCTTATCTCAGAAAGTTGTTACTCAAGAATACTCAGTTCTGCCACTGAGACAATTTGTGACATTATTAACCCATACACGTAACCAACCGCGTGGCAAGTCCATAGCGCTGCTTTTAGCACAGCAACAAGACATATCGGTATTTGGCCCCCTGATCCCTAAATTAGAATCCTGTCACAACATTCAAGCGTTATTAGACGTACTGCAAACCTATGTGCAAAGTATCATTCCAGGCTTGAGTATCAGTCAGCAGCAACATTTAGATAATTTTATGGTGAGTTTTAACCATGACGATCCGAATATCATACAAAATACGGCTTTTTGTGAATATGCAGTATCATTCTCCTTCCATGTGCTGCAACAAATCATTGAAATGCCCTTGAGTATTCGCAGTATTTTTTTCCCCACCGCAGAACCAAGCCCAAGTTTTATTAAACATTACCAAGGCTTATTTCATTGCTCGATCGCGTTTAACCAAACACAGCTGGCATTGTGCTTTCATCCTGACATCTTGTCATTCA
>JAQWNF010000041.1 GCA_029246415.1 Glaciecola sp. | reverse complement strand
CGGCACTGATAATTTATTAGTTACCCTGATAGTAACGTCATCACCTTCTCTGAGGCGCAAGGTAGGAGCTGGTATTGAGCCATTGATTGTTGTAGCCATTCTTACAACACCTGTGAAGTTTACGGGTGACTCATCTATCACTAAATCTATTACTTCTCCACTTAGTTCGGGCGCAGTACCTGTTGAAGTTCCAGCAATCAAAGATGAAGCTGCATGAAGAACACTTGGAAAAGCAGCTAATACACCGCCAGCAATTACACCTTGTACAAAGCGTCTACGTGGCGTAGAAACTTGATGTAATGGACTTTTAATTCTCATTTTGTACTCCGTTATTTAACCAATAAATTAATGTGACCAATGAATGTGCTTAATCTTCCATTCACCATTTTGTTTTTCCAGCACCATCGTTTCCATGCCTTGATAATCGCGTTCAACACCTTTATGAGTACCTGTAGTTTGACTACGCGACGCAGAGATAGCGGTATTTCCAAGTATCGTCACTTGATGTTCAAGTGTGTCGCTCTTCATCGCTGCTAAATACTTCATATCCGACAACATATGATGATGAGCATATTCATCAGCGCTCCTTTCAACGCGGCCTCCCTCGAAAATGGTGACATCATCCGCTAACTGCGCTCTAGCCTGTTTTTGATTGCCAGTTTCAAGTGCTTGATGAAATGCCAAAACAACTTTTGCGGCAGGGGTATCTATACCTTTAAACAAACCTTTGTCTTTGTTCTTATCACCATGAGCGTTTGCTGCGAAACTAAACGTCATTAATAAAACGAGTAGGATATTTATTGTTTTCATTTTCATTTTCTCTTTTAGGTTTTAATTTGCAGGGCCAACAACACTAGTAAGCCCAGCCGTTACAGATAAAATGGCAAAAGCTACTACCATTTCTATCGAGATAGATTTAGATAAAGCCTCTCTGCCTTGACTATTTTTAAGTTGTGGAACGAGTATTAGTTTATGTTTAGCAGCAAGTGCCAAAATAGACACTACAAGGGCCAATTTAAACAACAGTGTTTGTCCGTAACTTGAGCTTATTAGTGCATCAAGACTTCCGACCAATTGAATCACGAGCCAGAGGCCTGCTACCAACAATAGGCTCAATGTAAAACTTGCTTGTTTGCCAAAGCTTTCCATCAGCAAATGAAGTTCTGCATAACTTAGCTGATGGCAAGCCTGTTTTAATGGCAATAACGCCCCAAACCACCATGCCATAACGAGCACATGCAAAATAAGCAAGCCTTTTTCAATTGTGCCTAACTCAGAAATATGACCCAGTAACGTGAATGAGTATGCAAGGATTAATAAACTCAACATTAAAGCGCTTTGTTTTAAGTACGAGTTCACAGCGAGTTTGAACCTTAAAGCTAAAGCGATTATTGCGGTAACTAGCCCAAGCGCTCGAAGCAAAGCTCCAGTGCCGACAGAGGAGTCCCACATAATAGCCAACATATCAGCGTCTATCGCCCCCTGAATTCCCTCTTCTGCCATTGCACCAGTACTGGCAAAGAACCAAGTAATATTAGCGATCAAAGCCATAACTATATAAGTTCTTGTCCACGTTAAATTCGCTATTACAGCATTAGTATGAGATTCATTATTCTCAAATATTTGCCTGAAAAATGTATAACCTGCAATACAGGCAAAGCCGACGTAAAATACAATTTTTGACAGTACAATGACTGTATTCCAGATATACATTTCCATATCAATCACACCGCCTATTTTAGTGAACCATAAAGCCGAAGCTATGTTTCATTTTATGACCATCGTTACCTAAGAAGGTTACATCCACAGCGTAGTTTGCAGGAGCTAATTTAGGTAGTTTCCATGTAAATTTGCTAGTAGCGACTTTAGAAGGCTCGAATCCAAATTTAAATTCTTCGCCTTGTTTATTGGCCAATGAAACTTTTACAACCCGTACCTCTTTGGTGAACATCAAAGTTAATTCTTCTGGAGGATTCATTAGCATTGCATTATCAGCAGGCACACTTTTTTCAAGATGCACATGCGCAAATACCGCACTACTAAAAACGACACTGATTACGGTTAAAAATTTAATTAATGTTTTCATATATACCTCTATTTATTTAATGGATTAACGACTAAATTTATCTTTGAAAATTTTATTACTTGGAATCCCAGCATCTGTAATTATTTTTTCCACTTCACTCATCATTGCTTCTGGACCGCACAAGTAAAACTCAGCCAAAAGCAGTTCTGATTTTTGGTTCATATACGGCAGAAGTACTTTTTGAACATAGCCTGAGTGCCCTTGCCATTGTTCTGAAGGATTAGAAAGAGTAGGAATATAAGAGAAGTTTTTATGCTTCTCACTCAGTGACTTCAATTCATTATGGTATAGCAAGTCATCTTCAGTTCGCGCACCATAGATAAGAGTCAAACCACTTTTATCTTTATGCTTTTTCAACTGTTCAAAAATAATAGACCTCAGTGGTGCAAGTCCTGAACCCGAACCAATAAACACGCGACTAACTTTTTTATTTGAAGTGGCATAAAAATCAGAAAAAGGGCCTTTTGCAGTTATCGTTTCACCTACTTGGAGTGAACCTAAATAACTTGAACCTATTCCTGCTTTAAAACC
>JAQWNF010000034.1 GCA_029246415.1 Glaciecola sp. | reverse complement strand
CTGTTTATTGCAGATAATAATACCGACATTGGCACGGAATCCTTCAGTATCTATCACTTGGAAACCAATTCGGTGAATATTTAATATGTTGACATTCTTTCATAAACCACTATCTTTTCCTAGTAATAACTGACACTTATCGAAGAAATATATGACTGAAAGTACGCCTAATCCTCCCTATAATGTTAAATCTGTTCAGCGTCCTCCGACAACCGCGCCAACAAGTTCTGCAGAATTGTTTGCCCGTGCTGAAATCATTGCAGGTCGAACGTTAGGTGAATTAGGTGATAACGCGAATGTTGTCGTGCCTGAGCACTTTAAACAACATAAGGGATTTACTGGTCAATTAATTGAGTTATGGCTCGGCGCTAGCGCTGGTTCAAAGCAACAGCAAGACTTTCCGGAATTAGGTATTGAGCTTAAAACTATACCAATTGATCATCAAGGACAGGTCTTAGAAACGACCTACGTGTGTTACGTCCATTTGTTAGCTCATATTGCTGAGCAATGGGATACGAGTGCCGTTCGCAATAAACTCGCTCAGGTATTATTTATCCCCGTAGTCGGTGAACGCTCTATTGCGCCGAGAGATAGACAGTTGGGTATGCCCATTCTGTGGCAGCCGAATGCACAGGAATTAGCTCTGCTAGCGCACGATTGGGAAGAGTTAATGGAGTTAATTAGTTTGGGTAAGGTCGAACAGATTACAGCTAAAATGGGCGAAGCATTACACATTCGCCCTAAAGCTGCCAATGGTAAAGCCTTAACTGATGCTATTGGCAACAACGGTCAGACTATACAAACCCGACCACGAGGATTTTATTTACGTAAGCCTTTTACACAAGCGATAATTAATCGAGCTTTTGGCTTATAACGAATCGCTAGATTCGGATGCTTCAGAAACTTCAGCTTTAGGCTTTTTGTTCAGTTTCTCAATATCTGCATCTAAGATTTTTTCAATCTTTTTACGCCCCAAAAATGCGATAGGTGCATACTTACTTCTACGTTTAAATAACTTTGATAATTTCACTGTGATACTCCTTTGATATTTCCTTTCGTTATAAGTATAGCAAAAAAATGGTATTTTGTTAACTGATGCTTTGTTTTACCAATATACTTCAGCATTTAACGCTACGTTCCTTGTCATTTCCATTACGTTTAATAGAGCATTGGTTTTATCCGATGTCCATTTAAGTAAATCAGTTTTATCGTCTAAATCTGTCTCTTGTAAAATTTGTTGTAATAATGCTAACGCGTTTAACTCTTCCATACCCATGGCTAAATCTAACCAAGGTGCACGAAAATCCTCGCGTGCCTCATCGAACAACCCTGCGAGCATAAATCCATTGAGCAATGTTTGCCGCAACAAGACTTGTGCGGATAGGTATTGCGGAGCTTGCATCGTTTTATTGGGCATGGCTTGCAGCAGAGTTTGCCACCCTTGTGATAACCAACCATGCGCATGCTCTAATACTGGCACTTCAAATCCATGTGCACTTTCACGCCAAGGGCGATTTAAGATCAATGCTGCGGTTTTTAACTGAATACTCGATGATTGTTTAGAAAAAATAATATCTTGAGGCGAATGAGCATTCAATATTCCCTCTTTACGCCCCTGTAAATAACTCATTAAGGCTGAATCTTTATTTAAGCGTTTACTAAATGGTCCTTTGCGTGAACGTAAATAGCGGATTGCGTGGATCTCATCCTGCCATTGCAGTTTTTGTAAAAATTTAATTAAATCACGATGTAAACTTAGTAATTCTTTACACTGTAATACAGGTAAATAAAGCGAAAACACTTGCAGTAACAAACGAATCGCTCGCACCATTTCTGTCAATGCTTGCAAGCGATAAGTTTCAACATAAACAGTTTGGTTATGTTGCCAATGCTTTAGGGCATAAGCAACTGCAGATTCAAATGCTTGTTCAGTGGATGCATTGCGATCAATCGGTAATACATACGCCATTTTTTTTGGTTGTAGTGCTTTACCACTGACTAATGCATACCCATAGGCAGCCTTAGTCAGATTATTGATCCGCACATCACAGTGTTGTGCAATGGTTTCAGCTAACGCAAATAAAGCATTAGGTGTACCTTTAATTAACTCCAGCTCAATTTCATTAATCGGGTGTTGATCTTTGTCTGTAGCCACCTCACCAACATCAAACACCACCTCAAAATCATTGCCTTGGGTATCCTTGATTCGATACGTAGTACGATGAAAATGAGTAGTAAACAAAGGAGTTAAACTGTTTTGAATTGCGTTGACATCAAAAGTCACAGGCCATATATCGCCGTCAAACAAGCGAATATCAACATTCGCAGTCGCTAATGGCAAGTTAAACTCTGGACGTTGATGCAAACCACCAACCGTCGTCCCTTTCATTTTGAGTGTTTGCTCGTGTACATCATTCGCTGAGCGTACCCGTAGGCCCATCTTATGCTGGCGTAAAAGCTGCTCAGGAGTATCAAAGTATTGATTTTTCAACGTCTTTTTAGATACATCTACTTGCCCATCTAACAAGGGTAATACCTGTTCTTCAAAAGCAAGCAGTGGATTATGCAACGCAATTAACTTTAACTCGATTTCCATCGGAGTTTGGATTTTTTTAGGCATATTTACTCGTCATCAACCAATGTCATCAAAGAAGTGTTGCCGCCAGATGCGGTAGTATCGATACTGATGGTTTTTTCGGTCACTAAACGTTGGATCAGATTATCATTATATTCTGCGGTTATCACAGGTAATATTGCGCCATTGCGATCGGCTAACATCATTGCCATATAAGCACTTCTGTCAGTATTACTATCAACTACGACACCCGCTAAATGCTCATCTTTCAACAATGCATCAAGATGACGTAACTTAGCCACCTGTAAAATAGCCCCATCAGTACCCGTTGCAATTAACTTATCACGAAACGCCATGGCTTCACTGTAAAATAACTCTGAAACGACGGCAACCACTACGTTCCCAGTCGCTAATGCGGTAACAATCGACAATGTCCAGTAGTCAAACGTCACATCTTTATCGGCAAAACACACCAGCACGCCGCGCGGCTCAAGAGATATCGCATTATATTCGCCAGTTGGGCCTGGTAATTCTTTAGGTTTGAGTAGACGTTTTTCGATATGAATCAGTTGATCACGTGCCGCAGCTAGAGTTTGATTTAAATCATCGGCAAACTCATCCACCGAGTCAACGGTTGCAATTTTAGCCAATAATTGACGCACCGCTGAAATACGATCATTCAACGAGGTCAAACGCCATAGTCCTTCAACTTGACGAGCTTGCGTCATAAATTGCTGCGCTTCTTGTTTGGCTTGCTCATCAGACTGTAACGCAGGATCGGTATCATCAACTGTCACTGCTTTGGCTGCTTTGGGTGTTGCTACTTCTTGCAATAAGCGCGGTAGATAATTTGGACCACCGGCTTTAGGACCCGTTCCAGATAATCCACGCCCACCAAATGGCTGTACACCAACAATTGCACCAATCATATTGCGGTTGATATAAACATTACCAGCACGTGATAAGCGAGCTAGCTCTACTGCACGTGATTCGATGCGCGTATGGATACCCATCGTCAAGCCATAACCGGTCGCATTAATTTGTTCAATAAGTCCATTCATATCATTGCCTTTGTAACGAATAACATGCACAACAGGTCCAAAGACTTCTTTTTCAAGGACATCAATATGGTCGATTTCATACAAACGCGGCGCAAAGAAATGACCTTGTCCCGCTAATCCGCCAATATTGCTTTGATACAATAATTGGGCGCGTTTCGCCGTGATTTGGCTGTCCATATAAGCAACATGGGCATTAAGCGCTTGCAGTGCTTTAGTATCAATCACCGGCCCGACATCAATATCTAACATCGCAGGATCGCCAATGTGTAATTCCGACATTGCCCCAGTGATCATAGCAATCACATCATCTGCTATTTTTTCATGAACAAATAGTACACGCATGGCTGAACAACGTTGACCTGCTGATTGAAACCCTGACGCAATGACATCATCTACAACCTGCTCAGGCAGTGCAGTTGAGTCGACTATCATACAGTTCTGACCACCTGTTTCGGCAATCAGTGGTACTTGTTCAGCGCCACGCTGCGCTAATATTTTGGAGATCAATGTACCAGTTTGGGTCGAACCCGTGAACATCACGGCTTTTACTCGTGGGTCAGGTAGTAAGGTTTCACCGACACCTGCACCAGGTGCAATTATCATTTCGACCACACCTTCAGGCAATCCAACTGAGTACATAAGATCGAGTGTATGTAATGCAATCAAACTGGTTTGTTCAGCAGGTTTAGCTAATACTGTATTACCCGTTGCGAGGGCTGCAACCACTTGACCTAAAAATATGGCTAGCGGGAAATTCCAAGGACTAATACATAACACCACACCGCGCGATTGCAAACGTTGATCTTGGTCGAGTAAAATCGCTTGAGCGGCATAATAACGACAAAAATCGACCGCTTCACGAATTTCATCAATGCTATCTTGCGTGACTTTACCCGCTTCTTTGATACACAAGGCAATCAACTCAGGCATATGACGCTCTAAGGCATCCGCAATACGATTAATCAGCGCAGCACGCTCATTGACGTCGGTAGCAGTCCAATCAGCAAAAGCGGCATGGGCTTTATCTAATTTGGCGAGCATCTGTTGTGTATCTTGATAATGTAACTGACCCACTTGTTCGGTTAATTTTGCCGGATTATATATAGGTGTCACATCACTGCTCGCACCCATCACTGGAATATGCTCATCAACCCAACGATTCATATCTAATTGCAATTGAATGAGTGTTAACGGATCATTAATGTCCAAGCCTTTAGAATTGACACGTTCAGCACCAAACATGTCTTTAGCTTTGACAATATGAGGGTTGGCTTTGTTGGCTAAGCGCTGAGTTCTTTCAACTGGATCGGTCAATAGTGACTCAACAGGTAAGTCGGGATTGACTATTGCATTAACAAACGAGCTATTTGCGCCATTTTCTAATAACCGACGTACAAGATAGGCAAGTAAGTCTTCATGTTCGCCCACTGGCGCATATACTCGACATTGAACCCCTAACTCTGTGACTACTTGGTCATACAATGAATCGCCCATGCCGTGCAAGCACTGGAATTCAAATCCGGCATCTTGTTTATCAATGGCATCACCACCGGCTAATTCAATAATCACTGATGCGGTATAAGCATTATGTGTGGCAAATTGCGGAAAAATGGTATCGCGGTAATCGAGTAATTTGTTTGCACACGCGTGATAAGATACATCCGTAGACGATTTACGGGTAAAGACAGGAAAGTCTTCTAATCCCATTTGTTGCGTATGTTTAATTTCACTATCCCAATACGCCCCTTTTACTAAACGCACCATCATGCGTCGACCGACAGTTTGAGTGAGCACTCGCAACCATTCTATAACATGAATCGCGCGTTTTTGGTAAGCCTGTACAGCTAAACCAAAGCCTTCCCAGTCACCAAGATCTGGATCACTAAATACCGCTTCAATAATGTCTAATGAAATATCTAAACGCTCAGATTCTTCAGCATCAACGGTTAAACCAATATCATATTGCTTGGCTAGTAGACACAATGCTTTTAATTTAGGAGGGATCTCAGCAAGTACGCGCTCACTATGAGTAAACTCGTAACGTGGGTGGATCGCTGATAATTTAACAGAAATACCCGGTGATTTAACGGGCCCCTTGCCTTTTCCGGCTTTGCCAATAACATGGATAGCAGATTCATAGGATTGATAATAACGATCCGCATCTGCTTGAGTGCGAGCCCCTTCTCCTAGCATGTCATACGAATACACATACCCTTGGGACTCTTTATATTGAGCGCGCTTAACTGCGGATTTAATCGTTTCGCCCATTACAAATTGACGACCCATTACTTTCATTGCAATGTTCATCGATTTACGAATTACCGGCTCACCTAAGCGACCAATGGTTTTTTTCAATAAACCAAATTGAGCTTTTTTCTTTTCATCAGCATAATCAACCATGTTACCTGTGAATAACAAGCCCCAAGCTGAAACGTTCACAAATAATGAGTCGCTATTGCCTAAATGTGGCGTCCATTCACCTTGGCTCAACTTATCTCTAATCAACTCGTCTTGGGTGTCTTTATCCGGCACGCGCAACAAGGCTTCGGCCAAACACATTAGCACGATCCCTTCAGCGGTTGATAATGAAAACTCATTTAACAATGCATCAACACCACCATGACGCTCTTGTTCACGGCGAATTTGTAACACCATTTTACGTGCACGTTCCCATGCACGGCTGCGCGCACGCATGTTAACTTCTGCTTGCGGCAGAATATGATCAACGGATTGGTCTTCGTCTATGCGATAAAAGTCACGAATTTTTTGACGTAATGGGCAAACAGGATTAGAGAGTTGAGCGTGTAACATAACACCACCTTTTTATTATTATTAGCCGAGATGGACAAAGCCGTAATGTATCGCTAATGGCTATATTTTGAAAGGTATAATGTACTTATTTGTTAATCATAATGGTATCTTTTTGATACTCTTGAACTTATACGTGTTAATAGCTCATAATTGATGGTTGATACGTGCTCAGCGACCTCAGTAACACTAAGGTGTTGCCCCCATAACTCGACGTTATCAGCGATATTAACCTGCTCGATCACATCGGTGACATCAAAGGTAATCATATCCATTGAGACACGTCCAACTAAAGGGATCTTTTGCCCATGTAACCACGCAGGCGTGCCTGTTGGAGCATGACGCGGATAACCATCGCCATAGCCAATTGCTAATGTCGCTATAACACTGTCTCTGCTTGCATGCCAAGTCTGCCCATACCCTACGCCTTCGCCTTGTTTAATAGTACGCAACCCAATGATCCCAGCAGAAAGTTGCATGGCAGGTCGCAATGAAAGCTTAGATGTATCCTCAGATGATTTATTCATAGGCTCTGAACCATACAGTGCGATGCCTAAACGATTCCATGCTCCGTGTGATGCAGGATCCGCTGCAATAGCTGGCGAATTCGCCATACTAATTGGCAGTTGGTAAGTGCTGGCTATGTGATTAAGTCGCTCCATTTGCAATGCATTAAATTCATTACTGGGATCATCTGCACACGCAAAATGCCCCATTAATACAGTGTTTTCTATGGCGCTCTCAGGTAGTGAAGCTAAAGCATGCTCAAGCTGAGCGACAGTTAATCCTAAGCGGTGTAATCCCGTATCCACTTTAAACCACAAGGTAGGAATAGGTTCATCAGCATCTAATAACCACGAAACCTGTTCTGGTTGGTGTATCACCATCCATAAGTCATGTTCTTGGGCTAACGAAAAGTCCACAGGTTGATGCGCTCCCTCAAGCACCAGAATCGGCTGAGTGATCCCATGTTCACGCAAGGCTATCGCTTCATCAATAAACGCAACGGCAAAACCATCTGCGACATCTTGCAAATACTGCGCAACGGGTAACATCCCATGACCATAAGCATCGGCTTTAATGACAGCCATAGTTTTACTGTGCGGTGCAGCTTGCTGGGCTTGATGATAATTGTGAAGCACAGCCGCTAAATTAATATTGGCAAAAGTCTGACGCGGCACAACATATCCTTAAGTGATTGAAGACGTTTCCATGATGGCATAACTTACGTTATCCTGTTATTTATTAATTTATATAAAAATAAGACAAGATGCTAGCTCAATATTCCTCATTAGATATTTTAGTCTTTGGACTGTATGGACTGTTACTATTAATCAGTGGCTGGTGGATCAATCGTGCAGCGGTGTCTTCTCAAGACTTTTTCTTGGCACAAAAACAAATGCCAATGTGGTTAGTGGCGATTTCTATTCTTGCAACTTCTCAATCTGCTGCGACATTTTTAGGTGGTCCAGATCAAGGATTTCGTGGTAATTTAACTTACCTTACCACTAACATTGGTGCATTCATAGCGGCCGTGATCGTCGCTCGCTGGCTCATTCCTTTATTTTACGAACGACAAGTATCGACCGTCTATCAATTGCTGCAGCAACGTTTTGGGGAAGCATTAAAACAGCGTGCTGGTATGGTCTATTTATTTGGTCGTTTATTTGCTAGTGGTGCACGATTGTATATTGCTGCCATTGCCGTTGCGATGATCTTATTTGGGAATATCGCGCCCAGCAGTGTGATGAGCGCCATTACAGTGCTCGTTGTGATTGGTATTGCTTACAGCATAGTCGGCGGAATTCGCAGTGTTATTTATTCAGATGCAATCCAATGTGCTGTGTATATTTCTGCTGCAATCGCTGTCGTGGTGGTACTCATTAATAGTATCCCAGCCGATTTATCGACTATTTATAGTGCGTTAAACGAACCTATGTCCACTTCTTCTGAGGTCTCTAAGCTAACCCTGTTTGATTGGCGTTGGGATTTTAGCGCCGCGGGTGTATTTACTATGGCATCGATATTTACTGGATTTGTCTTATTAAATATTGCTGCATTTGGTTTAGACCAAGATCTGACGCAACGTGCGTTAACCTGTGAATCTGCGACACAGAGCGCACGCGCGATGTTGCTGTCGATTGTTTTATTGATCCCTGTCATGTTGTTGTTTTTAGTGATCGGGTTATTATTGTATGTTTACTATCAACGGCCCGATTTAATGCATTCTGGATCGTCGGGTGTGACGCCAGAATTTGCCGGCCAAACCGTTACTGTCTTTATGCACTATGTGCTATCCACATTACCTGCCGGTATTAAAGCTTGGGTCACCATCGGCATTATCGCTGCCGCTTTATCCACTTTAAATTCTGGATTAAATGCGATGGCATCAGTAATTATTGATGATTTATTGAAACCACGATTACAGCACCGAAAATTGTCGGATTCTCGCTGGCTGATATTGAGCAGGTTAGCGATGATTACAGTAGGTGTTGCATTAGGACTGATGGCTGCTCTGTGCTTTTATTTACAACAATACTCAGATATGCCTTTGTTATCCTTCGCTTTATCGGTTATGGTTTTTTCATATAGCGGTCTGTTAGGTGTATTTTTTGTGACATTATTTACTAACAGAGGCAATGCTACGAGTATGAGCTTAGCCTTAACTATAGGGTTTATCGTACCTGTGTTAATGCAACCGTATGTCTTTGGCGTAAATATTGGCTTTACTTGGCAGTTGTGCATTGGTACGTTAGCAGCCTGCCTCGTTGCTGCGTGGCCTAAAAATAACCCTACTCATTAAAAAAAATAATATAATAAAATTAAAAGGATTCTACATGCGTCTTTCACACATAGCTCTAGCGATTACACTTGCACTGTCTGCCTGTACTCAAGCTCCTGATAAGCCAGCGTCATCTCAAGCATCATCTAAAGAAACAACGACACAAACGACAGCACAAAAAGTAGCAATGGACGAGTCAGCTCGATTAAACCAGTGGTTTGACACTAAATATGAAGCAGAAGTATTAGAAAGCCCAATTAATCTAACCTATTTAGGACGCAGTGAGCGCAAAGGTGAGATTGATGACTTTTCACCAGAGGCTTATGCTAAAAGCATCGCGATAAAACAAGCTAACTTAGCAGAATTAAAAGCACAATTTGATTACAACAAACTCAGCGATACGGCGAAAATTTCTTATGATTTTTGGGTGTATCAAACTGAGCAAGCCGTCGCAGAATATGCATATCGTGAAAATAGTTATGTATTTGATCAAATGACAGCAATACATAGTTTCTTCCCACAATTGTTAATCGCCTTACATTCCGTAGCAACCGTAGAAGATATGGAATTTTATTTACAACGGATCAGCGGTAGTGCCCGTGGTTTGGATCAACTGATTGCATCATCTAAAGCCATTGCAGTCAGAGGTGTACGCCCTCCTTATTTTGCATTTGATGCTGTGATTAGTGAGTCACAAAAAATCATTACTGGCGCGCCGTTTACCGATGCAGCTGACAGTGCTATTTGGAGTGATGCTAAAACTAAAGTTAACAGTCTAGTAGAAGCTGAGTTATTAGAGCCAGCAGAAGCTGATGCGCTTTTAGCAGAAATCAATACGGCATTGGTAACGGAATTAAAGCCCGCCTATGAGCGCTTAATTCAATGGCAAAAAGCCGACCAAGTCAATGCTACCGCACAAGCTCAAGGAGTCAGTGCATTGCCTGATGGCGAGGCATACTATAATCAACGTTTATCCAATCAAACCACCACAACATTAACAGCTGATGAAATCCACAATATTGGCTTGAGTGAAGTTGCTCGCTTAAAAAATGAAATGGAAGCAGTTAAAGCAGAATTTGGTTATGAGGGCTCTTTACAAGAATTTTTCGTGTTTTTACGTGATAACAAAGATGACGTACGCCTGTATTACCCCAACACTGATGCGGGCCGCCAAGGTTATCTAGATGATGCCACGGCTGCGATTAATAAAATCAAAGCTGTGTTACCAGAGTACTTTGGGATCTTGCCTAAAGCCGATATGGTCGTAAAACGCGTAGAAGCCTTTCGTGAACAAGATGGCGCTGCTCAACATTATTCGCCAAGCACACCGGATGGCTCAAGACCTGGCGTGTACTATGCGCATTTATCTGATATGACAGCTATGCCAAAACGCGAACTTGAAGTGATCGCTTACCACGAAGGCTTACCAGGTCATCATATGCAAATCGCGATTTCGTTAGAACTGCAAGGGATCCCAACTTTCCGTCAACAATCTTATCTCAATGCCTATGGCGAAGGTTGGGCGTTGTACTCAGAATGGTTAGCCAAACAGATGCCTGGCACTTATCAAGATCCATTGTCTGAGTTTGGCCGTTTAGGTTCAGAAATGTGGCGTGCAATCCGACTCGTCGTCGATACCGGTTTACATTCAAAAGGGTGGAGTGAAGCCCAAGCCATTGCTTATTTTAAAGAAAATTCAGCGATCACCTCTGAGCAAGCACAATCAGAAGTGCGTCGTTATTTAGTGATGCCAGGTCAAGCGACAGGCTACAAGATTGGGATGTTAAAAATTCAATCGTTACGTGCTATGGCCGAAGAGAAGCTAGGCGATAAATTCGATATTAGAGCTTTCCATGACACCATTTTAGGTGGTGGTGCGTTACCTATGACGATACTTGAGCGTCAGGTTAATGTATGGATAGTTGCGCAACAAACTAAGTAATCACGTACTAACGGCAAGTAAACACAGGACAGCATTAATGAGCATTGTGAAAATCCAAGATCTACAGCGTATTTTATCTGAGAGTCGACATCCTGACTCAATGGATATCGACGTGCAAACAACGGATGCAATATTACACATCATTAACTCTGCTGACCAAACTGTCCCTATTGCCGTTGCTCAAGCATTACCTGAGATCAGCGCGGCGGTTGATGTTATCGTGACACAACTTCATCAAGGTGGTCGATTAATCTATCTAGGTGCGGGTACTTCAGGCCGCTTAGGCATTTTAGATGCGGTCGAATGTCGTCCCACATTTAGCGTTGATGATGATTTAGTCCAAGGTATCATTGCTGGCGGTGCGCAAGCACTTACACACGCTGTCGAAGGTGCCGAGGATGATATTCATGCTGCTGCCATTGATCTGGCAGCCATATCATTTAACGCTAATGACGTGTTAGTAGGTATTGCTGCCTCAGGTCGAACACCTTATGTCATTGGCGGGTTGT
Organism: Glaciecola sp.; assembly: GCA_029246415.1. Lineage (GTDB taxonomy): Bacteria > Pseudomonadota > Gammaproteobacteria > Enterobacterales > Alteromonadaceae > Opacimonas. The sequence continues at coordinate 22,328 of JAQWNF010000034.1, read as the reverse complement.
CTTATGCTGCGCAATTGGGTGCCTCGACTATCAGCGTTAGCTGTAATCCAAATGGCAGCATTAATACACTAGCCGCAGTTAATATATGTGCCGCTGTCGGCCCAGAAATATTAACTGGCTCGACACGCATGAAAGCAGGAACCGCGCAAAAACTGATTCTAAATATGCTCAGCACAGCGAGTATGATTAAACTAGGTAAAACATTTACCAACCTTATGGTCGATGTCAACGCCAGTAACGCTAAGCTCAAAGCCAGAGCCCAACGTATTGTGGTTGAAGCCACCGGCTGTGATGAGGAGCAAGCACTTACCACATTAATTAGTACCAACTATCAACCTAAGCCTGCAATTCTATGTATTCTTGCTGATATTGAACCAAATGATGCGTCAGCTTTATTGGTCCAACATGATGGATTTTTGCGTCACGCACTGCAATCCGCTGTTAGTGCCAGTCCAAATGCGTAAATTTGTTTCTATCGTTTTTAACAATGCCAAGAATATCGGTGGCAAATTGCTGCTGATGATGTTTGCTCTATCAATAATTAGTGGGTGCTCACTAATTGCTAATACCAATGCCAATCAAAATACCAATAAAAACAACATTACAAATAGCACTCTCAATCCTATCGCAAAAAAAGCACTACGTTTAGGCGGCGAACAATCATCCCGTTACTACCCATATCTGAAAAACAAGCGAGTTGGGGTCATCGTAAACCAAACATCCGTACTCTTCCCTAATACAGCAAAAGCGACGCACTTAGTTGACGCATTAATCGCGAATGACATTAACGTAATAAAAGTATTTGCACCTGAACATGGCTTTAGAGGCGATCGAGGTGCAGGTGAAACGATCGAAGATAATATCGATAGTCGAACAGGACTACCGATCATTTCATTATATGGAAAAAACAAAGCGCCTACCGAGCAAATGCTCGCTGATGTCGATGTATTAATTTTTGACATACAAGATGTTGGGGTGAGATTTTATACTTATATTTCGACCATGCATTATGCCATGCAAGCTGCTGCACAATACCACATTCCGTTTATTGTGCTCGACCGCCCCAATCCAAACGGTCAATATATTGCAGGCCCAGTATTAGAGATGTCGTTGCAATCGTTTGTTGGCATGCATCCAATCCCCCTTGTCCATGGTCTCACCGTCGGTGAATTGGCAACGATGATCCAGGCAGAGCAATGGATTGAATTTGCAGATCAATTAAATCTTCGTGTTATCCCCGTACAAGGCTATCACAAATCGATGTCCTACCCGCTACCCATTGCGCCGAGTCCCAATTTACCCAATGCACAAGCCGTGCAATGGTACGCCTCATTATGTCTGTTTGAGCCGACGCATATCAGTGTGGGTCGAGGCACAGATTATCCGTTTCAGATGATCGGCCATCCACAGTTAACGCTTTCCAATTCGCCAGTAGAAGTTACTCCAATCAGTATGCCTGCATCAGCGCCTTACCCAAAATGGGAAAACACACCATTACAAGCCGTATTGATTGAGCAATACCAACCGGATCTAGCTGGTTTTGATATTTCACTGCTAGTGGCCATGTTTGATTTAGGGCGTCAGCAACAAGTAGAGCTAATCACCTCTCCTGATTTTTTTGATAAATTAGCCGGTACGACGACGTTAAGACATGATTTAGAGGCGGGCAAGACAGCATTTGAAATAGTTGAAAAGTGGCAACAACCGCTTGCGCAGTATCAAAAATTACGACTACCCTATTTATTATATCCAGCTAAATAAGCTATGCGTTAGAGACACTTATGATCAATCATGCAACCATCTCTCAATTACATACTGACATGCATTTTTCTGAATTAAATGTCGCTCATATCACGCCTGAAATATTAGCGCCGGTGCTTGAGCAAATAATGGCTTACCCAGAAGTCATGCTAGTGCAAACATTTACCTCCTTTGAGCAACGTCCCATTGTCCATTTACGCTTGGGTACAGGCCCATTAAAAATCTTAATGTGGAGCCAAATGCATGGCGATGAGTGCACTGCCACGGCTGCCTTAATGGATTTCATCCATTTATTATGTCGTCAGACAGAGTGTAATTTTAACGATTGGCAATCACAAGTCACAATTGATATTGTGCCTATGTTGAATCCTGACGGCGCAGCCAAACAAACCCGCGTCAATGCACAGTTTATCGATATAAATCGCGATGCGCTGGTACAACAATCCCCTGAAGGTAGAGTATTACAACACTTAGTCTCATCCTTGCATCCCGATTTAGCGTTAAATCTACACGACCAGAATGCTTATCATGGAATCAGTGAGCGCCAACATACATCAACGATTGCGTTATTAGCCCCGGTAGCTGATCATACCAAGCATATAACGCCAATCCGAAAACAAGCTATGCAGCTAATTTGCGCCGCACAAAAAGTATTACGGGAATATATCCCTAATCATGTGGCTCGATTTGATGATACTTTCTCACCGCGTTCATTTGGCGATAATATTGTGGCACAAGGGGTGAGCACAATATTAGTTGAATCGGGGACGTTTATTAATGATCCGTATCGCCAAGTCGCGAGAAAGATGAATGTATTGATTTACTTTACCTTGCTCGACGCATTGCTCCATAACAAATATGAACATTATACGACTGAAGATTATTGTGCTATTCCAGAACACCAAGATGACGTGTATGTTGACTTAAAATTAACCGACTTACTGATCCCTCATAACGATCATCCTTTTACCATTGATATTACTATTAATCTCGGTAAAAACGGCACTACCAATATTGAGCACCTTGGAGATTGTCACACCGTTAAGGGTTTCAAAGAACTGTCACTGAGTGGCTATCAGTTAATTAGTGATTACCAAGAACTACAGCCAGATAGTGCCGCAAACCTCATATTTGTATCTCCATCAGGATTACTTATTACGATTAATGAACTACTCGACAATTAGCGTGAACTCACTCCAAGCAATTCCGTGTTATCAGCATCAAGAGGGCTCTGCGGGATCGTAACCGGTAAAACCCCTGGCGCTTTCAGATCATTAAAAAGATACAACGCCAACGCATTAAAACTATCACTATGAAATGTGGTTTCATCTACCCGATAGTCATAAATTGCAAATGCTGCATCACTCAATTCAGAAAACTGATTAATAATATAGGGAGTCCTTAACGCAACAAAAACGGTATGCGCTTCTGGTCGAACATTACCTAAAATATCCTTGAGTAATTGTTGCTGCACAGCCAATGAATTACGTCGCTTACCTATGGCTCGTAATGCAGATAAGTCATCCATGCCTCCCATTTCGACTAAGCTAACCTGCGGAGAAATATCTCCGGCGATCACTACATCATATTGCTGTAGTGCTTGAGCGGTAATCCGCGGATCATCTTGTGCCAACGTTGTGGTGCTCAGACATTGCATATCACTAGTTTGACGCTCGACATAAGGAGGTTTAACAGAAGTCGGTTTAATCGATATATGCTGAGCTTTAATGGCCTGATTGAGACCTGCGCAGCGTAACTCATCGGGCATGACTAACAATATATTCTGTGGTGAATCAGAACTGAGTTGTTCTTTAGACAACAACGCCTTGGAAGTACCAAATACTTGTGTAACACTCGCCTTTGCTAAGTTAGCTGCGAGTTGGTGCTTACGCACAGGCGGCCAATTTTCGTCAGTGTTTGAAGGTAAATCAGTTGCCCTTAAATGCTGTTTAATTCTTTTAATACGGGCAAAAGAACTTTCAATCTGCGCAATTGTGACAGTGCTGGTCAACACCTGCATAAATTGATCAAATGCACGAATATCTTGGTGGTTGCGAATGGTAAATGGCATTAATGCTATATCGGCTCCTGCATTAAATGTCTCAAGTACCGCATCAAGTGGAGAAAAATATTGAGCAATTCCTGCCATATCCAGTGCATCAGTCACAATCAGACCATCAAATTTTAATTGTTCACGGAGTAAACCCGTCAAGATAGGGCGTGATAAGGTGGCAGGCCGTATTTGTTGCTCCCCCTTTGTTGTGAACAAAGTGGAATCATCTAGTGCTGGAAATTGAATATGCGCAGTCATTACAAACGCAGGTTGAGCTGTAGCGATGATATGTGCAAAAGGCGCAATATCTTGTGCCATGATTGTTGCTTTATCATGATTCACTTGTGGTAGCCCAGTATGACTATCCACATGCGTATCACCGTGTCCTGGGAAATGCTTAATGGCAGCCAAGACTCCTTGGGCTTGTAATGATTGAGTAAATGCAGTACCAAATGCGCTCACCAATGGAACTGATTCACCAAATGAACGGACATTAATGACTGGGTTTTGCGGATTCGCATTTACATCAACCGTAGGCGCAAAATTAACATTAATACCCATTGCCAATAAATCTTGGCCTATCACCTTCGCAACTTGGCTCGCGAGTTGAGTTTGATGCTCTGCGTACGTTGCGCCTAACGCCATATTGCCACTAAATGCTGGCGAATAATCGGTCGGCAAGCGCGCTACCCGCCCCCCTTCTTGGTCAATGGCAATAAACAAGGGTAAGTCAGGCTCTATGGCTGTCGCACGAATTTGCGCAGTGAGTGTTTTGATCTGTTTTGTCGTTGCTAAATTTTCAGCAAATAAAATCACTCCACCAATGGCATGTCGAGACAGTACATGACTTAACTCTGTAGGAAGCTCTGTGACCGGTTGCCTGCATTGTTTACTCTGGGTGTCATCACGACAAAAATAACGTAAATCGAGCATCAATTTTTGCCCAAGCATCGTGGCCTTGTCAGTTTGAGTATCAGGGTGATCTACCGTTAGAGCATAAACCTTGCCACTTATTTCAACAATAATAATGCTTAAGCATAACACCAACACTACGCTGAACGAGTGAGTAAATAACTTCTCAAGCCTTTTAACCATCTGATTAATCATATATTTCCAATAGGTATCTAATCTCATAAAAAACTTATAGTTTCGTCACGCGCAATATGCTAATTTATTTATTAATGTATTAAATTTAATACATTTATGGATATTATGGGACACATTAATTTACAAAATACATATTACATAATGGAGATTTCACCGTGAAGCTCAATAAAATAGCTCTCGTGTTAGCCATGTCTGGGATCAGTAGTTCGCTTTTAGCTCAGGATGCGCAAAACACTACCACACAAGATTCAGTAGAACGTATATCTGTCACAGGTTCAAGTATAAAACGAACTAATTATGAAGGTGACCTCCCTCTAACCGTTATTTCCAAAGCAGACATTGATGCGGCCGGTATTACCTCTGCCGAACAACTCATGCTACAACTTAACATTGCCTCAAACTCAAACGATAACCTTGCCAGTAACGCGGGTATTGTTGGTGGTGAAGAGCGAGGTAATAATGGTTCATCCAGTGCTAACTTACGTCAACAGGGCTCTGGTTCTACATTAGTATTGTTAAACGGACGACGTATCGCTGCTCATGGTCTTAAAGGCCGTTCGGTAGATTTGAATTCAATTCCTTTTGCCGCTATTGAGCGCGTTGAAATTCTTCGCGATGGCGCCTCAGCTGTCTATGGAACCGATGCGATTGGCGGCGTAATTAACTTTATCTTACGTAAAGACTTCCAAGGCAACCAAGTGGGCTTATTTGCCGATCACACGACCGAGGGCAGTGGTAATATTTATCGCTTCAACTTTTTAACCGGTACGGGTGATATTGAGTCAGATGGCTATAATGTCATGGCATCTGTATCGTTCAAAAAAGCCGAAATTTTACGAGGTGTTGACCGTGACTTCACCGACACGTTCCAACCTTCATTGGGTTTGTCTGCAGATACCCGCGGTACACCATTTGCTTCAATTAATGACCGCTTTAGTGATCCTAACAATCCAAGAAGCTCGCATTATAACTTAGTCGGTAGTGGGTTAATAAACCCTAATACAGGCCTAGAAAACGATGTAATGAACGTCCTCGCCTTACCTGGACAGCCAGGGTGTGACTCATTTGACTTAATGGGTGATGATGGCGCTGCGTTATGGAATCGTGACCGCAACACCGATGTAAGTTGTGCTTGGGACTATCCGCGTGCTTCGGTTTTACAACAACCTGTTGAAAGTTTTGACTTTGTCACCCGTGGTACCATGAAGCTAACCGATAACTTAGAAGGTTTTATCGAGTTTGTCGGTTCTGAAGTGGTGTCTAACAAGGTATTTGAACCTAATCAAATCACCCCTTGGGCAGTTGGCAATGGCGACTGGTCAACAGGTGGCGGTTGGTATCCATCTACGGGTGCATCATATCAATATATTGTCGATGCATTATCTGATTACTATGGCGCAGACCAACTTAACATTGGCGCACCTATCGCCTACCGCTGGCGTTGTATGGAGTGTGGTCCGCGTGAAATCGAAACCACAACTAGCTCTTATAAAATTCAACTGGGTCTAGACGGTGTCTACGGTGATTGGGATTATAAAGTAGGCTTGTCCCGCTCTAATAATGAATCGGCGTCTGAGCTAGGATCAGGCTATCACTACACTGAGTACTTGAAATATGTTATTGGTACGGGATTAATTAGCCCATTCTTACTGCCTGGCGAAAGCCAAACTGCTGAAGGTTTAGCTGCGCTAGAAGAAGGTTCAGCTAGAGGCGTTCGTCTATTTGGTGGTAAAACCACGCTAACGCAATTTGATGCTTCGATTTCAGGTGATACAGGTATCGTCTTTGGTATGGATGATGGCACAATCCTTGTTGCTGGTGGAATTGATATTCGCAAAGAAGAATATGGCTTTAATGGTGATGCACGCTCTGCTGATGACCAATTAGCTATCTATGGCGCACCATTTGATAATAGCAATGCACTAGCAGGCGCAGATCGTGATATTTCAGCCATTTTTGTTGAAACTATTTTACCGGTTAGCAAAGAATTAGAAGTCAACGCCGCTCTCCGTTATGACCACTATTCTGGTTTTGGCGGCACGACTAATCCTAAACTAGGCTTTACCTATCGCCCTATCGACGGGTTATTAGTACGTGGCGCAACCAGCACTGGCTTCCGTGTTCCTAGCTTTAACCAATTATTTAATGGCACTACTGAAGAGCCTTACACAGGGCAAGATTTAGCGGATCCACGTGATTGTCCAAATGGTGTCATTGACCCCGCGGTTGCCGCATGTGCAACGCCCATACAACCTACCCGTTTATTTGGTGGTGATGTCAATCTCGGTCCTGAAGAATCCACGCAAAATTCATTAGGCGTGGTATATCAGATGACTGATAACTTCAGCATGAACATTGATTACTGGAGTATTGTCATCGACGGTACGATTCAAATCCCAGGATTTAGTGATTTACTTGCCAACTATGATGAGTTTGCAGCTAACTTCATTCGAGACGAAAGCGGCGAAATTGAGTCGATTGATTTACGTTACATCAATGCCGGTGAACGTAATACCAGTGGTATCGAGCTTGGCTTTATTGCTGATGGCGAATATGGACCGGGAAATTGGGGCTTAACCTTCAATGGCTCTTACTTGCTTGAAGATAAGAAAAAGCTGTTAGATACGTCTGATTTTGGTCCTAATCTGGTTGGTACTCACTCACGTGGGAACATCCCACTACGCTGGAAACATACGCTCAACTTTAGCTACGACTACGGTGACTTTAGCCATAACCTAACGCAAATATTCCGCAATGGTTATGATGATGAAGCACCACCGGGAATCGCTGCGGGTGATGCTGCTGCTATCGCATTAGCGAGTAACTATACCGGTCAAGTGGGAAGTTATTTAATTTATAACTACTCAATGCGTTACACCGGTGTTGAAAATGCTGTATTAACCGTAGGTATTAAAAACTTACTAGACCGCGATCCACCGTTCACGGCTCATCAAAACGATTACTCGCCAGGTGCGGCGTTTGATCCACGTGTGGCCGATCCTCGAGGTCGTTCAATTACGTTAAACGCAGTCTATAACTTCTAATTTGAAGTTTAAGCTTTAACGTATAGCAAGCATTAAACAGGTACTTAATTTACTTTAAGTACCTGTTTATTTATTACCAACTAGAGGATGGGTAAGTAACGATGACGCAACACGCTATTCCACATGTCGTTATAATCGGCGGAGGCTCCGCTGGATGGATGACAGCAGCTGCGCTAGCCAAAAACCTGAATCCACAACACACCAATATCACCTTAATCGAGTCGACCCAAATCGGAACCGCGAGTGTCGGTGAAGCGACCATTCCACAAATTAGACAATTTAATGCCATGTTAGGCATTAACGAAGATGAATTTATAAAGCGTACTTCTGGCAGCTTCAAATTGGGCATCAAATTTATCAACAGGATCACACAGTGAAATCAATCTCACTTACAGCAACCGCACTGTGTGCGTTACTCCTCCTTAGCGTCTTCTTGATTAGCGGTTGTATTAGTCAGTACCAACAACTGCCATCAGCTAATTATGGCAAGCGTGTAAAATCTATCGTCATTCATTACACCGCAATTGATTTTGCAGACTCAGTGACCGCGCTAGTCGATGAAGGTGGGTTAAGTTCACATTATCTCGTGCCTGAATCAAATGATCCGTCTTATCAATCCGATACCTTATCTGTGCTACAGCTTGTAGACGAGTCAGACCGAGCGTGGCACGCCGGAAAAAGCTATTGGCAAGGACGAGAAGGACTTAATGACTCCTCAATAGGCATTGAAATCGTCAACGTGCCGCAATGTCAATATCGTACAGATGATATACTTAACAATCGAACTGGCGCTAATCGCGAATGTAATTATCCTCGTTTTGACCCGCAACAAATCACCTTGGTCATTGCATTATTACAAGATATTTTGACACGCCATCCTGATATTCATCCAACGGCTATTATCGGACATGCCGATATTGCGCCACAACGTAAAAGCGATCCAGGTCCGCGCTTTCCATGGAAAAAATTATACGACGCAGGCATTGGGGCATGGTTTGATATTGCTGTTCGACAGGATTATCTCAATACATTTGCACAGCACCCACCGGATGTCCTGTGGTTACAACAAGCACTTGATGTGTATGGTTATCAAGTTCGCCTTACCGGTCAGCTAGATAGTTACACAAGTAATGTCTTAACTGCGTTTCAAATGCATTTTTTACCACAACATGTCACCGCACAACCTGATGCACTGACTGCGGCTACCGTGATGGCATTACTAAATCGGTATTTCCCAGAAAAAGCTGCAACTCTATTTGCACAATATCAAGCTAACTCACCGTTAAAGCCTGATCCGCAAATCGACAATAGCTCGGCACTCGCCACGCAAGCAGACAGTAATTCTCTGAAAAGTGTTCAAACACAATGGCAGACTGAACAACAGATTGCAGAAATTTTTCCACATTCGCAACGTTCACAGCGTGAATGGGTCAATGATCGTGAACAATTTTATGGCTTAGAAGCCCAAGGCAATATTCGCATCACCACACAAGATGCCACTCATGCGCGTATTCAAATTAACGGCCAAACGTTAAATATCGCTCAGCCATTTACAGCTGATTATGTATATCAATATGATTTGCACAAACGCACCACGAATGGGCTTAACACATTACACGTGTCTGATGTGCAGCCAGAAGGCGCACAGATCTTAATTGGGATTGATTATCCGACTATTGCCGCCAGTCGCTCACAAGATTATCAATTTAAGGATGTCGATGCGTTGATCAACGAAGAGATCAAACAAGGATTTCCTGGTGCTGTGTTACTGGTTTTGCACCAAGGTAAAATAATTAAACATAGCGCTTACGGTTATGCGCAGCGCTATATCAGCAATGATGGAAAGGTGATTGATAGCAAAACAGAGCCTATGCTTACAGATACCCTGTTTGATTTGGCTTCTAATACCAAAACATTTACCACGACATTAGCGTTGATGCATTTGCATGACCAAGGGCAAATAGATATCAATTTACCTGTGAACTTTTATTTACCTGAGTTTGTTGGCAACGGGCGGGAATTTAGAACGATTCGAGATTTGTTATCTCATCAATCTGGTTTTGCCTCTCAAGTACAATTTTACCAACCCGACAACGCATTAGGACAAGCTTACTTTAGCCAAGACAAGATGCGTACGAGTGAACTATTAACCACAGCTATTCCGTTTAGCTTACCGTTACAACGTCAACATCAATATTCTGATATTAATTTTATGATCTTAGGATTACTGATTGAACGGGTGAGCGGTCAAGCGCTAGATGAATACGTAGAATCCTCACTCTACGTCCCTCTAGGTCTGACTCATACAAAATTTAATCCATTACAAAAAGGGTTTACCACCAAACAATTTGCAGCCACTGAGATCCAAGGCAATACACGTGGTGGTCGGATTGATTTTCCCAATATACGTACCCAAGTCATACGCGGCGAAGTACATGATGAAAATGCATTTTATAGTCTGGGGGGCGTCTCTGGACACGCCGGTTTGTTTAGTCGAGCAGAAGATCTCGCAGTGCTAGCACAATTACTCATTAATGGCGGCGGCTATGGTCAACAGCAATTATTCAGTGAGCTGACCTTAGAAACATTTATTCAACCAACCAAACTCAATTCGCATTTTGCTTTGGGCTGGCGACGTGCAGGTAAAGGGGCAAACAATTGGCACTTTGGTCCGTATGCATCAGCACGTGCATTTGGGCATACTGGCTGGACAGGTACAGCGACAGTGATTGACCCTGAACATGATTTGGCCATCATTTTACTTACGAATATGCGTCATTCGCCCATTATTGGTGATGACGAAGCGTTTGATTTTAAAGCTAAAACCTTTGAGACAGGTAAATATGGCAGTATTATTAGCTTAATTTATGAAAGTATCTTACATCGCTAGACACTGACTCTATCACTAGGCACAATGTCTCATATTACGGCATTTGCCTTAGCATAATACTAGTAGAAACTAGCACAACATTGGGTTCATTATGGATTGGTTATCAATCATCCCGCCTATTTTGGCAATTGTTATCGTTTTTTGGAAAAAAGAAGTCATCGCAGCTCTGTTTATTGCTTTATTATCATCTGAGATCTTGTTGTTAATTAACGATCCACACTCATCAATATGGCTCAGCCCTATTGCCACTATCGAGCGCGTGGTTGATGTCGCTGGCAGTGGTGGTAACACACGGATTTTATTATTCTCCATTTTGGTAGGTGCACTGTTGGCATTGATCCGTGATTCTGGTGGCGTCAGCGCGACGGTGACTCGTATCATGGAACTAGGCATTGCTAAAACCCGTCAACATGTCGGTGGCTTGACGATGTTTACTGGTGTAGCAGTATTTGTTGAATCCAATCTCAGCGTCCTTACATCGGGTATTTTGGCTCGTGGGTTGTACGATAAATTTGCGATGAGTCGTGCTCGACTTGCCTATGTCATTGATAGTACCAGTGCACCAATATGTATTTTAATTTTACTTAATGGTTGGGGCGCATTTATTTTGGGTTTGCTCGATAACTTCACATTATCTGAGTCATCAGTGAGTATTTTATGGGGCAGTGTGTGGTTTAATTTTTATGCCATTTTTACGCTGATTATTGTGGCTTATACGGTGATTACCGATAAAGTTCACGGCCCTATGTTAGCTGAAGAACGATTAGCTCAAGCTAAATTTGATGAGCTCAATACGCAAACCAACAGTGCTAATGAGTCATCTGAGAACACTCTTCAAAATTCGCCTGAGCAAACACCTCAACACTCGCCTGTATCGCCAAATAAACCCAGTAAAGCTCGCTATATGCTATTGCCTTTGGCAACTATGGTCTTATCGATGTTGGGCTTCATGTGGTTTACCGGCAATGGTGACTTAACTCAAGGCAGCGGCAGTAAATCAGTATTATATGCGACGTTTTTAGCCTGCACCGTCGCTTATTTTTTACTGGTTTTTTATCGTCATTTTACCCATCAGCAAACCATTACCATTGCGTTTAAAGGGATGGGTGAAATTCTACCGTTAGTAACAATCGTATTGTTATCTATTTCCCTTGGTGCTAGTCTAAAATTGTTAGGTACGGGCATCTTTGTTGCTGGTTTAGTCGGAGACTACCTACCCTTGTTTTTGGTTGTGCCTATGTTGTTTATTGCTGGCGGCATTATGTCTTTTACCACAGGGACATCGTGGGGAACTTTTGCGATCTTAATTCCTATCGGGATCCCTTTGGTCCAAACATTAGGCTTGCCTCCTTCACTGGTCGTAGCCGCTATTTTAAGTGGCGGTATTTTTGGTGACCACTGTTCCCCTATATCTGATACGACGGCAGTATCATCGATTGCTGCAGGCTGTGACTTATTGACGCATGTCAAAACTCAATTACCTTATGCATTGGTCGCTGGTGGACTAAGTATCATTGCGTTTACTATCACCAGCGCCATTTTAATTTAATAATGAACTTACAGGAATGTTAACTATGACGACTACATCACTACTACGACCATTGACGGTCTGTGTCAGCGCGATGACTTTGTGTTGTTCAATCGTTATGTCTGCTCACGCCGTGCAGACTCCAATGGCGCTTACTAGCCCCACTAAGCAAGCTCCTATCGTGCCTCAAGCTATGGCAGTGGCTACACCTGATAGTTATAGCTCAGATGTTGCAATGGATATTTTGCAACGCGGAGGCAACGCTATCGATGCAGCCATCGCAGTGCAATTTGTATTGGCAGTAACATTACCCGAAGCTGGCAATATCGGTGGCGGTGGGTTTATGGTGATCCACACAGACCAAGGCAATAATTTTATTGATTATCGTGAAACCGCGCCCAAAGCGGCTTTTCGAGATATGTATTTAGACGCAAAAGGGGACGTTGAACGCCTTAAGAGTCTTTATGGTGTGTTAGCATCAGGTACACCAGGGACTGTCGCCGGCATGGCAAAAGCTCATGAACTACATGGCAGTATGCCCTGGGCGGATCTGGTTCAACCGGCTGTAGATTTAGCCAATAATGGATTTGTCGTACACCCTAAACTAGCCCGTAATGTCAGTCGTTATATCGAACGTATCGATACACGTAAATTAGATGTCAATTTTGCCGATTACTTTGGCTCAGTAAAATCCGGAGAAGTATTTGTCCAAGCGGAACTAGGTGCAACGCTTGAGCGCATTCGTGATAATGGCGCAGATGGCTTTTATCGCGGTAAAACTGCCCAGTTGATTGTGCAATATATGCAGCAAAATCAAGGACTAATTAGTGCCGACGATCTCGCTGAATATACCGCTCAACAACGCAAACCGATTGTCACCCCTTGGCGTAATTTTACGTTAGTGAGCGCGGCGCCACCTAGCTCAGGCGGTATCGCGATTTCACAATGGCTCAATATGTTTGAACGTTTGAATCCCAGAATCATCAATGAAGATGGCACCTCTAGTCCTCGATTAACGCATAACTCTCCTGAATACGTGCATTTGTTGGCAGAAATCGGTAAACGCGTGTTTGCGGACCGAGCTGAATACTTAGGTGATCCGGACTTTTATCATGTGCCCGTCAACGCCTTAACCAATCCTGAGTACATCGCTAAACGAGCCAGTGGTGTTAAACGCAACAGTATATCGACCACAGAACTCATTCGTCCGGGTTTAAAAGAATCAGAACAAACCACCCATTATTCTATTCTCGATAAGTTTGGTAATGCGGTATCCAATACCACCACCATCAACCTTGGCTTTGGTAATGGCGTAGTGGTCGCAGGCGCCGGTTTCTTATTAAATAATGAAATGGATGACTTCAGTGTTAAAGCTGGAGTACCGAATTACTTCGGTGCTGTGGGTGGTGTAGCGAATGAAATCCAACCACATAAACGCATGTTATCTTCTATGACACCCACTATTGTATTAGAAGATAACAAGGTCAGAGTCGTGACAGGTGCTCCAGGTGGAACAACCATCATCTCTAGTGTGTATCAATCTATTTTGCATATATTGGAGTTTGGTATGAGCGCACAAGAAGCAGTAGATACGCCGCGTTTTCATCATCAACTGTTACCGATTAATGAAATACGTCACCATAAAGGCATGCCTGAAGCGACATTAACTAGCTTAAAAGCGATGGGCTACGATACCAAAGAACGACGTTTTGGTGATCTGCAGCTCATCAGTGTCAATGGTAAACGAGTGGATGCCGCTTCTGAAACAAATGGTCGTGGTAAAGCGCAAGTGCTCATGACTCGCTAACGTTATGCCCCTACTTAAAGCCTTTATTTGGCGAATAAAGAAGATAGGTCAGCAAAGGCTTTAAATTCAAGCGCGTTACCAAACGGGTCGAGCAAAAATAACGTACTTTGCTCGCCCACTTCGCCTTTAAAGCGGGTATACGGCTCAATCACAAATTCAACCTTATGTGCAATGAGGTTATCAGCCAACACTTGCCAATCTTCGAGCGTTAACACAACACCAAAATGCGGTACAGGCACGGCGTGATTATCGACGGAATTAAATGCAGGCGCTGCTGGCATTTGTGCCACTAAATGCGTTACAACTTGATGACCAAAAAAGTTCCAATCAATCCACTGCTCTGATTCACGGCCTTTTTCACATCCTAATAAATCACCATAAAATGCAGTGGCGAGAGCTAAATCAGTCACCGGAAAAGCCAAATGGAACGGCCGTAATGAACTCATATTATTTACTCATATAAAAAAGGTGCGCTAAACAGCACACCTTATATAAATACTCAGATTTGAACAACTACTATTTAGAAAGTAGGGCCAACCTGTTGCTAAGCCTTGACTACGCGTCGTACGGGTCGCGCAATACAATCGTCTCGTTACGGTCAGGACCAGTTGAAATAATATCAATTGGTACGCCAGTTAACTCTTGTAGACGGCTGATGTAGTTTTTAGCTGCTTGCGGTAACGCATCATAAGACTGTACACCGTAGGTAGTTTCAGTCCAACCTGGCATTTCTTCGTACACTGGCGTGATAAGATCATAACCATCTGCCGCCATCGGTGGTACTGAAGAGATATTTCCTTCGGCATCTTTATAACCAGTACATATAGATAAGCTTTCTAAGCCATCTAATACGTCTAGTTTAGTTAAGCATAAACCGGTAATAGAATTGATCTGCACTGCACGTTTCATTACAACTGCATCAAACCAACCTGTACGACGTTTACGACCCGTGGTGGCACCAAATTCATGACCTTTAATACCTAAGTGTTGACCGACTTCACAATCAAGCTCTGTAGGGAAAGGACCAGAACCAACACGCGTGGTGTAGGCCTTAACAATACCTAATACATAATCGAGGTGTAACGGACCAAACCCAGCACCAGTAGCTACGCCACCAACGGTAGTATTAGAAGACGTTACATATGGGTACGTACCGTGATCGATGTCAAGTAATGTACCTTGCGCACCTTCAAACATGATTTCTTTGCCTGCAATACGTGCTTGATCAAGCAAGTCAGTCACATCAACAATCATCGGCTTAAGTACTTTAGCGACTTCCATTGCGTCTTTGTACACGGTATCAAAATCAACAGGGTCGACTTTGTAGTATTCAGTCAGCATGAAGTTATGATAAGCCAAGATTTCTTTGAGTTTTTCAGCAAAATCTTGTGCGTTAAATAAATCACCTACGCGCAAACCACGACGAGAGACTTTATCTTCGTATGCAGGACCAATGCCGCGACCGGTTGTACCGATAGCTTTATTGCCACGTGCAATTTCACGCGCTTGGTCTAATGCGATGTGATAAGGCAAGATTAATGGACAGGCTTCTGAAATCACTAAGCGCTCTTTAACTGGTACACCACGAGCTTCAAGCATCGCCATTTCTGTCATTAATGCTTCAGGACTGAGTACGACACCATTACCAATGACACAAGTGACATTGTCACGTAAGACGCCAGAAGGAATTAAGTGTAAAACCGTCTTTTCGCCATCGATTACCAATGTATGTCCAGCGTTGTGTCCACCTTGGTAACGAACAACATACGTTGCACGCTCTGTTAATAAATCAACGATTTTACCTTTACCCTCGTCACCCCATTGTGTGCCGAGTACGACTACGTTCTTTGCCATTATATATACTTGCTGTAAAAAAATAGGCGTGAATATTAGCAATATTTGACTAATAATTCACGCCTTTGATGTTATTTTTAATGATTAATTAGTCTAAGACTAATATAAGAGGCTATAAACCTTTCTTCTATAACTAGATTTTAATGGTTCACCATCTGGTAATGCATTGATCATTTCTAATAAATATTTTTTCGCATCGCCGAAATTTAAATCAACTTGCACAATACTATATAGCAAGCCCAGCGCTTCTTCAGTTTGATGCGCGGCGTGGAGTGCGACAGCTAACTCGATTTTAACGTCTTTATCTTCTGGGTTAGCAGCATGTTGCGCTTGCAGTGCTTTAAGCTCTGGCGACTCAGCAGCTTGTTCTGCTAATTCAATTTTCCCTTGCAATACCCCATAGCGGTTGTCTTGATCGACCAAACCGATATTTTCTAGCAACGCTTTGGCCGCGACGATTTGCCCCATATCAATCTGACAATCCGCTAGCATATACTGACAGTCTAGATTATCAGGACTAATTGCATACGCTTGCTGTGCTAGTGGTAGGGCACCTTGCACATCACCGGCATTGAGTTTTTCTTGAGCTTGGATCAGTAACTCATCTTCAGGTTGTGGTAAATGCTTGGCGAATAACGCTTCAATTTGTGCTTCTTCGACCATACCTGCAAAACCATCCACCGGCTGCCCGTCTTTGACTAGCATCACTGTAGGTAGACTTTTTATACCAAACTGAGAGGCAATTTGTTGTTGTTCATTGCAGTTAACTTGGGTGTACTGCATGACATTAGCGTAGCGCGGCGTCAAACGCGATAGCATTTGTGTAATATGGGTACAGGCTTCACTTTCTGGCACCCAAAACTGCACTAAAATAAACGTGTGTTTCGAATCTTCTAATAAGATTTGTTGGAAATTTTCTAAGGTAATCGCTGTGGGTGAAATAGGTGCGTTCATATATGGATCATCTTGTTATGTCAGTAATGAGTAAATAATGGGGGAATATGCTTGTAAAACAAGTATTTTTTAACAAAATTGCCCTTTTTTATGCTTCAGCGTAGTATAAAGTCTGTATGATTAAATTAGCCTAATCAAGTATAGATGAGTCAAACAGCATGAAAACCTACACATCATTTAAAGAATTTTACCCTTATTACCTACAAGAACACAAAAATCGTCAGTGCCGGTTAATGCATTTTATCGGGACTAGTTTAGTGCTTGGCATAGTCATCTTCACTCTATTCACACAATTATGGTGGTCTTTGTTGTATGTGCCACTGGCAGGTTATGGCTTTGCTTGGATTGGTCACTTTTTCTTTGAAAAAAACAGACCCGCAACGTTTACCTATCCTTGGTATAGCTTTTTGGGCGATTGGGTGATGTATAAGGATATCTGGAGTGGAAAGCTCTCCTTATTCAAATAAATCGTCACCCATCCGCCGCATTAGTCGCATTAGCCGCTAAAGAGAATTCTCTGCAAACTCTGCTAAACGACTGCGCACCACGCCTTCGAGGGTGATCGTTGAACTGCCTTCAAAATTTTTGAATTTCTCAACAATATAGGTCAATCCAGAGGTCACCGCCGATAAATAATTACTATCGATTTGCGCTAAATTACCGCCACAAATAAGCTTAGTCCCTTCACCACAGCGAGTAATAATGGTTTTTAGTTGAGATGCGGTTAAGTTTTGCGACTCATCTAAAATCACGATTGCGTTTTGAATGCTTCGACCGCGCATAAAATTCACCGATTTGAACTGAATATTGGCTTTTTCCATAATATAAGACATTGAGCCAGAGGTGTTTTCATAGTGTTTATGCAATACTTCTAACGAGTCCGTTACAGCGGCTAGCCATGGCGCCATTTTCTCTTCTTCAGTTTTCCTAAGATCCACACCTACGTTGTCAAAAAGTTATATTAATACTTATTTACTTAAATCCAAATTATTAATTATTTCCCTTTCAATTTGTATAGCTACAGTAACGTTTCTTCACATAACTCGATAAGCAACCGGAATATGATTTATCTATGGTTTGCATGAATTAACCAATACTTTCCTAATTCAGACTTGCGATGATCGCAATAATCCGATCAATATGAAATCCATCATAGCAGGTAAAACCACTAATAGAAATTTGAAGCCGAAGGCTTGGGTTAGATATAGAGTAACTAACGATCATCATTTCTAACTAAAACAAATCCAATTATCAATATATAGCCTAACAGTGGCGCAAATCCAATTCTGTGTTGGTAAACCATATTCACAATAAGATAATAATGATACTGGCTCATTACTTGCACTTTTTCGAGAACATGACCACATGTAGAGAATAATAGGCTAACAGTGGGAAATATTTGCACTATCAATGTAAGGATTACTTATGAAATACTCAAGATTTGCTGCAATGATCATCACCTCAACCATTACTATGTTTGTCATGATGTACCTCAACACTTACGCAGTATCACATATATGGTTTAGTGAAACGCGTATCTATATGGCGTTGTATATGGGAGCAGGTATGGCAATGATCATGCTGGCCTTTATGCTTGGCATGTACAGTAACAAGAAGCTCAACATGGCTATTTTTCTATTGGCGACAATACTGTTTGCCATATGTCTTTATCTTGTTCGCTCTCAAAGCACAATTTCTGACACTGCCTACATGAAAGCGATGATTCCTCATCACTCCATTGCTATTCTTACTAGTGAGCATTCAACTTTGGAGGATGTACGCGTGCGTGAATTGGCAAATGGTATTATTAAAGCCCAACGAAAAGAAATAAAAGAAATGGAATGGCTGATTAAAGATATTTCTGAAAATGGAAAGGTCAGCTCACAAGCTCAGGCTGAGCAACGACCGCTCCCAAAGTTTGAAGGCACACTGAACAAAGGAGACTAAGATGACTAAGACAGCTACCCTGTACAGAATGGTCACTGACGAACATATCTGCCCCTATGGTTTAAGGTCGAAAGATTTGCTGGAGAGGCAAGGGTATGATGTAGAAGATCATAAGCTCACGTCAAGACAACAAGCTGATGACTTCAAAGCTAAGCATGATGTCAAAACTACGCCACAAACCTTTATTGAAGGAAAGCGTGTCGGAGGATACGATGACTTAAGAGAGTATTTTGGTAAAGATGAAGCAGGTCAAACTAGCACAACCTACACGCCCGTTGTAGCCATTTTCTCGATAGCTGCACTTCTTGCTGTCGCATCTCAACATTTTGCTTCCGGCTCATTTATCTCCATCAGAACACTGATGCTATTTATAGCTTTTTCAATGACGCTCTTAGCGGTGCAAAAACTGAAAGACCTATACAGTTTCACAAATTCGTTTATTACTTATGATTTACTAGCGATGAGATGGATAAGATATGGTTATATTTATCCCTTCATTGAAGCATATGCAGGTATTGGTATGGTTGCCCAACTACAGCCTCTCGCAGTGGCACCATTTTCATTGTTTATCGGCACAGTTGGAGCAATTTCAGTTTTCAAAGCCGTTTACATCGACAAACGCCAGTTAAAGTGTGCCTGTGTAGGCGGCGATAGCAGTGTGCCACTTGGATTTGTATCGCTATCTGAAAACTTATTTATGAT
The DNA here is from genome assembly GCA_029246415.1 of Glaciecola sp. Lineage (GTDB taxonomy): Bacteria > Pseudomonadota > Gammaproteobacteria > Enterobacterales > Alteromonadaceae > Opacimonas. The sequence continues at coordinate 2,681 of JAQWNF010000034.1, read as the reverse complement.
CGCGGGAGCATTGATTATGCTGCTGATGTAAAGGTATAGCTCTATTCGGCGGCCCCTTAACTGTTAAGATTAGACCTAGGATGCCAGCCCACACCTTTCTAATTCATATGTAACATTTTTCTGTCGTACTGGCATCAAGATAACCAGAACTGAGCAAACAATCTCAAAGGTTGTACAAAATAACACTAAAGCTTTTTCATTAAGTTTCATCGTTATTCTCCTGTGGTGGCTTTCGCCACCACTTTACTAGTCTTCAAGTTCCACCATATCTTTCGCTGCGATGTCACCAGATATTAGTTTTACCGTCGCGAAGTGATCATTTACAATTTTAGTAATTTGTACCGTTCCCACTTTTTCAATAGTGTACGGATCATCACCTTCACCCGGCGCAATTTCCTCATGGAATCTAATAACACTGTATTTTTGTCCAACCTCTGCACCATGTTTGGCACCAATACAAATCAGAGTTCGATCAGTAGACTGCTCAACCACTTGGCCCCTCATCATATTTTTGTGATAAAACGCAGTATTCGAACAGCCTGCTAAAAAGATACCGAATACAACAAGCAAAAGAATTTTCATATTGGATGTTTTCATCATTTTTTCCTCATCTAACTTATTAACTGAGCAAGCTCTTTGGAAGCTTACTTATTTTTCCGGCTTGCACCCGGAGGAACTTTGTGACAACTCCACGGTTTATGAACAGAGTTATCTTTGATGTTCTGATCAACAAATTTGTAGTAACTTTCTTTAGTGTGCGTCCACCAATCATCATGAACATCGGCACCATGTTTGCGAATAACTTCCTCAATCCCATCAAGGTTTATATTTGCCGCATCATATGCTAGGTGTATTTCACCTTCTTTGATGTTGTAACTAACTTCATCTATACCAAAAAGCTGATCTATTTCTTTTACTAACTCGTCACAGCTTTCTTCTGTGACATTGCTAAGCTTTAGATTTCGAACAACTAAATTTTGCTCTCTAACGCCAACTCTATGATCTAAATCGCTCATAATTTTTCTCCTAATGTTTGTGTGAATGCTGTTGATTGCTATCTTTCATTTCTTCCATTTTGCGGTTCATCTGCGGCATCATGTTCCCCATCATTTCTAAATGATGTTCAGCCATCTTGATTTGTTGATGCATTGGCATTTCTTCCATGTTTTTGTGCATGGATTGCATCATCTTCATCATTGAGCGGTGATGTTCAGCCATCATCTGCTTTTGCTTTTCAGGATCTTTTTCAGCTTTAATGGCATGGACTTCCTTTTTCATTTCCATCATTTTTGAATGCATTTTCCCCATGTTCTCATGCGACATTGCCATGCCTTGATGCATATCCGATTTGTTCGCACCTTCATGTTTATTCTCATTGTTTTGAGCAAATAAGCTTGTGGCCGCCAATAGTGAGCTGACAAATAAAATTGATTTACCTAACATTTTCATGATTTTTACCTTCTATGTTCTTATTAAAATTTGGAATCCAACTTGGTGTCGATTCCATATAGCTATGGTACTCCGAACCAAACTCGGCAATAGCTTGTGTCTCTTCGCGTTTCGCTAGCTTGACGTAAACAACGACTAAGATTGGAAACATCGCAAGTGTTGGGATGGTCGGCCACTGCAATAAAAAGCCGAACATGATTAGAATGAAAGCTACGTACTGTGGGTGACGACACCTCGCGTACCATCCTGTAGTAGCCAATTGATGGTGTTTTTGCGCGTGATGCAATACGTTCCATGCTGAAGACAACATAAAGAAACCTGCCACAATAAACACCATACTCGCTATATGAAATGGGTCCCAATGGGCATCACCTTCCAAACCAAAGAAAGTATGTAATAAGTGCCCATTTTCATGCGCAAAGAAGTTAACTTCTGGGTAATTTTCAGTTAACCATCCAGACAAAAAATAGATAGTTAAAGGAAAGCCATACATTTCAGTAAATAGGGCGACAATAAAGGCGGAGAACGCTCCTAGGCTTCGCCAATCAGTTGATGTTTTTGGTTTGACAAAACTAAAGGCAAAAAAGATAAAAATTGCTGAATTCAGTATCACCATTGACCATAAGCCATAATCATATGTCTCATTCATCACTGTTCTCCTTCTTATGCAATTCCTTGCGTCCTTCTTCTAACCCTTGTATGTAGCCATCGCGATAGGCTTCATTTTTATCCGTGAGTTCTTGAAAGCTCTCTTCCTTTTTGTCATCAGGCGCATGTGAATGATCGTGACCATGTTTGCCGTGACTGCCATGCATAAATACATGCATCAAAGGACATAACAGCAAAATTAAATAGGGAAGAAATTGCAGAACATGTTGTCCATGTTCAAAGATTAAAAAATAGGTGGCTGCGGCAATAAGCACCAATGCAGCCCAACCTGTAGGTGTTGACCAAAAATTAGGGTGTTGATTTTTCATATTGCCCTCCTAAACGACCTTTAAGACACCGCGATACATTTGCATCTGACAATGAAACTCATGCTCTCCCGGTGATAAGTTCAATAAGGTAATTTGAGTAATTTCATTTAATTTTGTAATCCCCCCGAAAAACCAAAGTGGTCATAAGTAGAAAATTCCAATAAAATAAAACAAAGGAGTTTTCTAATGCGTAAATCAAAATTCAGTGACAGCCAGATAATGGCGATGATCAAACAAAACGAAGTTGGTGTTTCC
>JAQWNF010000030.1 GCA_029246415.1 Glaciecola sp. | reverse complement strand
TGGCGGAGCGGACGGGACTCGAACCCGCGACCCCCGGCGTGACAGGCCGGTATTCTAACCAACTGAACTACCGCTCCACTTTCTACATTCGCGGTAAGAAATAAAGTTATTCCCTACTGCGGGCGCAGATAATACGTTCAGACCTAGTAAAGGTCAATAGCTTTTTGTATAAAAATTCGATTTATTGATCGTTTGCCGATTAAATGCGCAAAAGTAACAATTTTCGTTCAATCAACCGCCTCTAGAGTGGGTTCTTCTGTCTTAAGCTTGGTATTTTTCTTGCTTGGAATAAATGATTTTATCTTTAAAAGCATTTTATCTTTGAAGTTAAGTGTATTATCTAACTCTAAATCACCATCATCGAGTTGTAATGTATCCGTTTCAGATTTTGGCTCAGGTGTAGGACGAGCTTGATAGTTAAGCCACAAACGAATAGCGACCATAATCACTACCCCTGCAAACAATATAAAACCATTTATTGCCAACGCTTTCTTCATCATTGCTTTATCTTGTTTTTCTTTAGCTAAACGCGCAGCTTCTATTTTAGCTAAGCGAATTTCTTCAAGCTCTTGTGGTGTAGGTGGTGGAGGTACAATAACGATTGGCTCTACGGTAAATGAGTACTCAGGTAAATTAATCATGACCTCCCTCCCCGTTAATGTTCGAGCAAACGCCATCGCTTTGACCCGGTAAACACCAGGAGCAACATTATCGATAGCTAAGCGCTTAGCACGTAAAGTTTGTTCGTTTAGTGAAAAAGGTGTTGTCACACCATTTGGCAGCTGCACTTCGCCATCAATCAGCAATGATGTCGGATCGAATTTTTTGTATTTTTGTTTAAACGTAACAAAATGCATACCATCTCCCTTTTCAGAGGGATCTAATGCCAAATCAAACTCTATGGGTGATGGGTACACACGTAATATCGGATCAGTTTTTTCTCTGCTATACATAGGGGTTTCGATTTTGGAAAGCGCATGCCATTCTCCATCCGGTACATCTAACCTAAACTGCCCCGTAAATACGCCGTCCTTAGGTTTTTCATCCAAACCTAAGCCATTATCTTCAAATACAGCAATCGTTTGAGGACGCGCACCAAAATTTTTTTCTTCGGGTTTATTTGCACTAACTAAGCTCACCGTTAAACGGATTGCCTCTGCAAATGGGGCAAAAGTCATCGGTTGACCATCATTCAATAACGACGATTTCATCTTTAATATTTCACCTGTGAATAGCTCGTCAGGTAAAGGGCTGGTGACCAAAGCAAGATCAGATATCACCATGATCCGCGAATCCTCTAATATATTGCCGAGTGCTTGCCAGGGTCCTGCCATTGGATTTTTGATATTGATCATGTCGTATGTAGGGCTATCGAACCAAGTTACTTGTTGCCCTAGTGCTGTGTACTGAAATATTTTTGAGCCATCAGGTCGCACCAACACCACTGGTGCCGATCCATATTCACGAAAAAACACCATAGTGACTTCTTCAACCTCGTAATCAAGACGAAAGCGGTTGTCCAATAGCTTAATTTCATTGGCAAAGGCATCATCAAGATGAGTCAGAGGGTTATTTTTTTGAGCGCTGTTTTGATTGAGCTTTTGTACTTGCTCAGCAGTAAACGATTGTGCGTTTGCATAATGCAATGATGAAACAATAAAGATAAGTAATAACAAGCATAACGAGGTTCCCCTCGCTAATGCATAAGTATAAAGGTGATAGGAGTGTAATTTAACTGCGCGCATATTGCCCTTTTATTGGCGATACAAGCACTTCCCTCCAGCTTGTTCGACAACGTCTAAACGTGATTCGTGATTAGCTAATTCATCGGCTGAAGCATGAATTATCTTAAGGGCTTTTTGTCGAGGAGCTAGCTTTTCGATATCATCAAATCCAGATTTAGACTTAGTACCGGTTTCTAGTGATAAGGCTTTTTGTCCACCTGTCATCAATAAATAGACGTCAGCTAAAATTTCGGCATCTAATAATGCCCCGTGTAACTGTCGATGAGAGTTATCAATACCGTATTCACGGCACAAAGCATCAAGGTTGTTACGCTGACCTGGACGCATTTTCTTAGCTAACACAAGCGTATCGAGGACAGTACAGAATTGTTCAGTGCGACGAAGTGCTGTTGCAGGATTAAGGGCAAACTCCAGATCCATAAAGCCAACATCAAACGGCGCGTTATGAATGACCAGCTCTGCCCCATCGATAAAATCAATAAAGCCTTGAGCAATATCTTTAAAAACCGGTTTGTCTTGTAAAAACTCGTTGGTGATCCCGTGTACTGCGATTGCTTCGGGATCGCTATCTTGCATCGGGTTAATATAGACGTGGTAATGATTACCGGTTAATTTTCGGTCAACGAGCTCCACACAGCCAATTTCGATAATCCGATGACCTTGGGTAAAATGCTCACCCGATTCACGGCTCATACCGGTTGTTTCAGTATCTAGGACAATTTGGCGCATAGCTATTCTCGTTTTTATGATATGGTTAAAGCAGTATATCAATTATAGAAAAAAGGCATAAGTAAAACGTGCAAGAAGTTCATATTTTTACCGATGGTAGTTGTTTAGGTAACCCCGGTCCCGGCGGTTACGGCGCAATTTTAATTTATGGCGAGCATCGCAAAGAGCTCGCTGAAGGATATGCAGCCACGACCAATAATCGCATGGAGTTACTCGCTCCAATCAAAGCGCTAGCGTTATTAAAAAAACCGTGCAAAGTCATTCTCACTACCGACAGCCAATATGTTAAAAACGGCATTAATCAATGGATCCATAACTGGCGTAAAAATGGCTGGAAAACCAGTAACAAAAAACCCGTAAAAAACGCCGATTTATGGCAAGCGCTTGATGCTGCCGTGCAGCCCCATACCATTGATTGGCGTTGGGTCAAAGGTCACTCAGGCCATCCTGAAAATGAGCGTTGTGATGATTTAGCACGAGAGGCTGCAGAAATGGCAGCCAAAGGTGGTGGTCAAATTGATAGTGGCTATCAACCATAGTATCAATTTTAGTTAACTGACACTCGGTTAAGCCAAAAATATTGCCCCATCGCAGTCAGCTGATGCACTTCTTGTAATGCAAACTGGGTTTGCTCCGTTGTCTGCTGGGCAATATGGGCGCAATCGATGGAGGCTTATTGAATTCGATGAATACTTTGACTGATACTATCCGTTACATATATTTGCTCTTGTAACGCAGTGGAAATTTGACTATTTTGTAATATGATATTTTCGTTTGAGGCTTGCAATTCAAGCATGGATGATTGTGATGCTTGAGAAGCATGTAATGCAGAATCGGCATGCTCACTGACACGGTTAATTAAGTTAATCGTGTCATTTGTCTGATTGTTAAGCCCTTCCACATTTTGAGTGATTTTTTGCGTAGATTCATGGGTTTTATTAGCTAACTCTCTGACTTCATTGGCTACTAAAGCAAACCCTCTGCCATGTTCTCCTGCTCGAGCAGCCTCAATAGCCGCATTTAAAGCTAACAAATTAGTTTGCGCAGCTATCTGTTCTATAATCGCAACCATTCCTGAGACTTGTTCCGTTTGTTGCGTCAAAGTTTCAGTACTAGATTTTACTTTTTTGACATCATTGGTCAGGGTTTCTAATGCGCTTTGCGACTGGCTAGTACTTTCGGTAGTTGATTTGAAAAGTTCTTTGTTAGTGTTAATCAGATCTAATGCGCTACTGCTTGCTTTGCCTACATCTGCGAAACTAGCACTCATTTCTTGAATTGCGGTAGCGATTGCGGTCATTTCATCTTCTTGCTTGGTACATAATGTAGATGTTTGATTACTGGACTCTTTTACTTTAACTAAAGTATTTTCAATGCCCGCACCAGACTCTTTAATACGCCCCAATATAGCACCTTGTTGCTTGGCGAGTGCTTCCATCGCGAGCAATACTTGTCCATATTTACCTGTGTCACCGGTATATATATATTGTGCAAGCGGATCATCTATAATTTGCTTGGCTTTTATTGAGACTCGACTTGTCGCACGTTCATCTAACCATAATATCCCAGCCAGTACACTATGGGCCAATAGCAACATCATGTTGCTTACTAAACTTACTGCAGGATTGAATAGGAGTGACAAGGTGTTCGTTAGCAAAAAACTTCCCGCTAATAAGGTCCATTTATTCATTAGTACAGCATTTAGCTTCATAGCACTAAAAGGCGATTTACCGGCATTTAGACGAGCATAAGCTAATGTTGCACGATGAATAGCATCGGGCTTTGCTTTGACTCTTACCGATTGATACTCTTGTTCACCTGCATGATTTTCTAAAGGGCTGGCAAATGCATCAATCCAATAATGATTACCATCCACGTCTCTATTTTTAACAATTTCCATCCAAGAACGGCCACCTTGTAATCGTGACCACATCTCTTTGAATGCAGCTTTAGGCATGTCAGGATGACGAATAATATTGTGATATTCGCCAATCAACTGTTGCTCGGTATAACCCGAATAGTGTAAAAATCTTGGTTGATGTAAGTGATTTCACTTGAGGTATTTGTCACCGATAAAATATTGGCATCAGTGTGAACGGGAATATCCTGCTGAGTAATTCGAATATGATTGTTATTGGCTGTTGTTGAGGTCGAAGATGCACCTGTCTTAACGCCTGAGGTTTCCATTATGAAGCTTTCCTTTTTTGAATCTGGTCACACGCTTTATAACGGTCAACATGAATTTAATTTTAGTGATAATTGATCTATTTAGTCTTTTTTTACTTATTTTATTATGTTTAGGATAAATCCGCGTATAATACAGATTCAATGTCCTACAAATATTATCGTCAATTATGTCTAAAGTTTATCTTCACCCTACCCGAGAAAAATCCTTATTACGTAGACATCCTTGGGTGTTTAGTAAAGCTGTTGAGCGTACCGAAGGTCGTTGTCAGCGCGGTGATACAGTTGATGTGTATAGTGCTGAAAATGTTTGGTTAGGCCGTGGTGCGTTTTCTCCTGACTCACAGATCCGGGTAAGAATTTGGACCTTTGAGCCAAACCAATCCATTGACAATGTCTTTTTTAGTCAGCGCATCCAAACTGCTATAGCTGTACGTCAGCATGTGATTACGCAAGCAAAGACTAATGCGTATCGCGTAATTGCCGCTGAATCTGATGGTTTACCAGGGGTAACCGTCGATAAATATGCCGATGTATTGGTTTTACAACTACTGAGCGCCGGTGCTGAAAAACATCGCGACAAGATCATTTGGTCATTGAACAAATGCTTTCCTGAGCATCGAGTTTATGATCGAAGTGATGTAGAAGTTCGCAAAAAAGAAGGCTTGGAGCCGATTAAAGGCCCAGTCCAAGGGATCGTCGATGCCCCGATTGAGATCCAAGAAAATGATGTGAAAATCCTTGTCGATATTGTCAACGGTCATAAAACGGGATTTTATCTCGATCAACGTGACAACAGATATATTTCTGCACAATATATGCAAGACGCCGACGTGTTAAATTGCTTTTGCTACACAGGCACATTTGCCAGCTATGCACTAAAATATGGCGCAGCGCATGTGACTAATGTCGATGTATCACAACCGGCTCTAGATATCGCTAAACAACATCTGGTGATTAACGACTTAGATGTAAAACAAGCGAGTTTTATTAAAAAGGACGTATTTGAATTACTACGTGACTACGCCAATAGTGACAAGACGTTCGACCATATTGTGCTTGACCCACCTAAGTTCGTCGATTCGAAATCAACACTTAATCGAGCTGCTCGCGGTTACAAAGATATCAATCTGTATGCAATGAAATCAATTAAATCTGGCGGATATTTAAGTACGTTTAGTTGTTCTGGCTTAATGAATGCAGAGTTATTTCAAAAAATTGTTGCTGATGCAGCATTAGACGCGGGACGTGAAGTGCGGATCATCAAACGCTATTCTCAAGCGAGTGATCATCCAGTAGCCACAAACTTCCCTGAAGGCTACTACTTAAAAGGACTGTTGTGCCAAGTGTTTTAAACACAGCAGTCACCATCTAGTTTATCGAGTTTGGGGTTAGTTCATTTTATGAAACTTAACCCCAATCAAATAACCACCTTCTTGAGCAATAGGATCACGTGCCACTTCAGCATTCGCTGATAATGATGGGATCTCTCGATTTTGTGAATCAATTTCAATGTCTAAAAGAGTACCTAATGGGATCGCTTTTGAACTTAATTGAAACGCCATCCCTGTCGCGCTTAAATCTTTACATGTAGCAAATAATACTTCCCCATCCACTACGATTTTGCATTGTGAATTAATTAACATACGGTAAAAGTTGCGGTTTTCTTCATAAGCGAGCATCTGTGACTTCCTTTTTATACAAAACAGTATAATTAATGTTTAGATGCTGAAGAACACTTTGTCAACGTTTCGGCCAACATTAGACCGCATTTAGTGCCTGTTCAATGCGTTTTACCGAAATGGGGTAAGCCGTTCCGAGTTGCTGTGCAAAAAATGACACGCGTAATTCTTCAATCATCCATTTAACCTCTATTAGGTTATCGGGCATCACTTCGCCATGTTGAATACTTTGACACTTTTTTTCATATTGACCAGCTACTTTATCAATTTGTACTTGATGTAATCGGTCTTTGGTTGGATCTATTTTTAATTTTTCGACGCGCTTTTCCAACGCTTGTAAATAGCGATTCCAATCATCTAACCTAATAGTACTAATCGTAAATACGAACTGTTTAAAGACTAATGAATCCAAATGTGACTTAATATGCCCTACTGCTTCAAGCATCGTTAGTGGAATACTGCCTTTAGTCGATTTTTGAATACGGTTAGCACAGGTTAACCCCGTCTCTACTTTTGCGGTAATCGCTAATACTTCTTCATTAATATGTTCGCGAACATAATCACACACTTGTGCAAACTCTTGTTCATCGCGAATAGCGCTTTGTTTGTCAGCCTGAAATTGCGCCACCAACTGCGCTATGCCAGCAAGTATACAATCGTCGATTAAGTCTTTTACATTACCAAAAGGATTAAAATACAAGCCAAGCTTGGCTTTATTGGGCAGTTTTTCTTGCACGTATTTCAACGGAGATGGGATGGTTAACTGAATTAACTTATATAAACCAAGCTGATGAGCCGACTGAGCTTCATGCTCCAAATCAAACAATTCAATCGCCACATTATTACGTTTAGCAACTAGCGCTGGGTAGCCTTTGATCGCAAAACCTGCAGTCTTATGCGTAAAGGAGGAAGGTAATTCGCCAAAGTCCCACTGCGTAATGTTATCTCGCTCTAACTCAGGACTAGCCACTTGCTCTAGCGTATCTTTAATTCGATTTTGTAGTTGCGCTTGCAATGTCGGTAAATCACGCCCATCAGCAATCATATTTTGCTGTTCATCCACTACCACAAAGCGCATTTTTAAATGGTTAGGTAAAGCTGCTAAAGCGTCTTGTTCAAGCCAATCCTCGACCGTAATTTTCACACCGCTCATACTAAACAGCGCCTGAGCCAATGCATCAATCAGTGCCACTGACGCGCCTTTTTTATCTAATGGCGTGAGCTTTTGTAAACACGCTTCGGCGTAATCAGGTACAGGCACAAAGTTTCGACGTAAGCGCTTGGGCAATGCTTTTAACAAGCACACAATCAATTCATGCCTAAAACCCGGTACCAACCAATCAAATCCAATGTTTTTCACTTGATTTAGCAGACCAATGGGGATGAACATACTGACGCCATCATCGGCTTGATTGGGTTCAAATACATACTCTAAGGGCAGACTGATATTGCCTTGTTTCCATTTATCTGGAAACGCATTTGGGTTGATGGCATCGGGATCTTTACGGAATACTAATTCAGGCTCAAAGGTCAAATCGCTGTCTTTATGTCCTTTAAACCATTTTCTAAATGTCGCTTCACTGACCACATGTTCAGGTAATTTTTCCGCGTAAAAATCCCCTAACACTTGCTCATCTACCAACCAATCGCGGCGGCGCGATTTAGCTTCTAATTCATGTCCCAAACTTAATAGTGCTTGGTTATCCCCTAAAAATTGATAGTTGAGCTTAGTTAAGCCATTGACTAGCCCTTCGCTAATAAACAACCCTTGAGCCACTTGCGGATCACGTTGCGATATATGCACAACTCGGCGAGGAATTAGGGGTAAGCCAAACAAGGTTACTTTTTCATAAGCTTGCGCTGCACCTTGTTTTTTCGACCAAAACGGTTCGCTTAAACTCGACTTAGAGAGATGTTCACATAAAGGTTCAATCCAATGCGGTTCTATTTTAGCAACGACACGAGCAAATAACTGTGAGGTTTCAACCAGTTCCGCTGCCATCATCCACTTGGGCGATTGTTTTGCCATGGGCGAGCCAGGGAAAATCATCAGCTTACTGTTTCGCGCGCCTAAATATTCACGACCTTTGTCTTTTAATCCCAAATGCGATAATAATCCAGTGGCTAAGCTGATATGAATATCATCATAATCAGGGGTCTGTTGATCCGATTGGATCTGCAGTTCTTTTAGCGATTGGTTGACTTGCGAGATAATATCTTGCCATTCACGCATTCGCATATAATGTACAAAGTTACTTTTACACCATTTGCGCACTTGATTTTGACTCAAGTTAGCTTGTTGCTCACAAAACGCTGCATATAAGTTTAAAATGCTTATAAAATCTGAACGTTTGTCGGCAAATTGTTGGTGCGCTTCATCTGCGGCTTGTTGTTTTTCACGTGGCCGTTCTTTGGGATCTTGAATGGATAATCCCGCAGTAATAATGACGACTTCATGTAACGCACGATGCGCTTGAGCAGCAATCACCATGCGCGCATAACGCGGATCGATAGGTAAACGTGCAATCTGCTTACCTAATGCAGTCAATGAAGGACGCTTTTTATGAAGGTTAATTGCTTGCAACTCTTGCAACAAACGATATCCGTCGGTAATAAAGCGCGGATCAGGCGGTTGCACAAATGGAAACTCGCCAATGTCACCTAAGCCAAGCGCAAGCATTTTTAAAATAACGGAAGCAAGGTTGGTACGTAAAATTTCAGGATCAGTAAACTCACTGCGTCCCAAATAATCATCTTCGGAGTACAAGCGAATACAAATACCATTAGCCACTCGTCCACAGCGCCCTGAGCGTTGATTAGCTGAAGCTTGTGAAATTGCTTCTATCGGCAAGCGCTGGACTTTAGAACGGTAGGAATAGCGTGATATCCGCGCAAATCCGGGATCAATGACATACCGGATCCCCGGCACGGTCAATGATGTTTCAGCCACGTTTGTCGCTAATACAACACGTTGCCCAGTGTGAGAAGCAAAGATTTTATTTTGTTCCGCTGCTGATAAGCGAGCATATAAAGGTACGATCTCTAAATTGGACCAGAGTTGTTTTTTTAATAGCTGTTCGGTTTCACGAATTTCGCGTTCACCACTTAAAAATATTAAAATATCACCGGTTTTTTCTTTGCGCAGCTCAGTCACCGCGTTAACAATACCTTGGCCCACATCAATATCATCGTCGTCATCAACCAACGCACGGTAACGCATTTCAACAGGATAGGTTCGCCCACTCACACTGATAATGGGTGCATCAAAGAAGTGTTTGGCAAAGCGTTCAGGATCGATTGTCGCGGATGTGATGATCAGTTTTAAATCGGGGCGCTTGGGTAACAACTGACGTAAATACCCCAATAAAAAATCAATATTGAGGCTACGTTCGTGCGCTTCATCGATAATTATTGTGTCGTATTGTTGTAAAAAGCGGTCGTGTTGGATCTCTGCCAACAAGATCCCATCTGTCATTAACTTGATGTGCGTATCTTGATTACCGTGATCACTAAAACGAATTTTAAAACCGACTGACTGCCCTATTTCGCTGCCAAGTTCTTCTGCGATCCTAGCCGCAACACTGCGCGCAGCTAATCGGCGCGGTTGCGTATGGGCAATAGTGCCGGTGACACCGCGACCTAGCTCTAAACACATTTTAGGTATTTGCGTGGTTTTTCCTGAGCCCGTTTCACCCGCAATAATCACCACTTGGTGCTCAAGGATGGCTTGTTTGATATCGTCTTGACGATCACTGACTGGCAAGTCTGGATAAGTTATTTTAGGTAAGGCTTGTTGTCGTTGCTTTACACGAGCTTGGGATTGATAAATTTGGTCGGCTAATTTGCTTAAACTTGTGGCGAGTTTTTCACCATCTAGCGTTTGAATTTCGCGATAGCGACGGGTAAAGCGAAAACGATCCTTGCCCATACAGAGGGCAAGTTGGTCATTAAATAATGCGTGTTGCGCAATATCACTTGCAGTCAGGCTAGTAACAACAACAGGAACAACAGGTTCAGTCATAGAAAAATAGTATTATCGGTAAATGGCAATGCTCATTTTACCATGAATATCGATACTCGCGCGATACATGCCTTCAGTATTAAATGGCATGGCAATATTACCAGCGCTATCAATCGCAATAACACCACCTGTTCCATCCGCTTCAACTAATACTTCGTTGATGACTTTGTCGGCTGCCGCTTGTAAGCTTAAACCTTGATATGCCATGCGAGCACAAATATCTGCTGCGACTTGATAGCGAATAAAATACTCACCATGCCCGGTTGCTGACACCGCACAACTATTATTATCCGCAAATGTTCCAGCACCAATAATTGGTGAATCGCCGATACGACCGTAACGCTTGGCTGTCATTCCGCCGGTTGACGTACCAGCGACCACATTACCTTGTTGATCCAACACTACCGCGCCAACGGTACCAAATTTATAATCTTGAAATTCCAACAACTGTGTTTGTGAATCGGCAATCACCCGTTTGGCTTTTTGTAAGGCGTTAAAACGACGCTCGGTATTAAATACCTTATTATCAACTTGAGCCAGTCCTTGTTGTTGCGCAAATTCTTCTGCTCCTCTACCACTAAGCATGACATGCTGAGAGTGATTCATTACCGCTTGTGCTGCAGCAATCGGGCTGACAATTGTTTTTACGCCTGATACCGCGCCAGCAAGACGTTTAGCCCCATGCATGATAGATGCATCTAGTTCATGTTCACCCGCATAGGTGTATACCGCCCCAATACCCGCATTAAACAACGGGGATTGTTCTAAAATTTGAATCGCACTAATCACGGCGGCTTGGCCATCTTTACCGGCTTCAAGCTGAGCATATCCTGCAAGCAGTGCTTCTTTTAATTTTGCTCGATACTGCTGTGCTTGTTGTTCTGATAAATTAGCTTTGGTAATCGTACCTGCGCCACCGTGGATCGCGATAGCTATGGGCTTCTGCATTATCGGCATGACTGGTTTATCATCGGATACATCCGCATGTACTATGCCTAATGAAACCAGTATGCTGGTTAAGAGTACTGTTCTGATTGTATTTATCATCGCTTTGGCCTTCAGATATTCATTTTGTTGCCGTTAATGTTTAAAGAATATAACAATGGATCTCGGCAAAGGAAAGCACATTGTATAAAGGTGTAAAAATCCAAAATATGAATGATTACCGTGTCCTGATTATCGATGACCAATCCTTAGTTCATGATTCATTGAAAAAAAATCTTACTAATTTAGGTTTTCACAAAATTCACTCAGCGACCAATGCTCATTATGCAGTGCGCTTGTGTGAAACCATTACCTTTGATTTCATTTTCTTATCATTTAATGTCAATAGTATCGTAGAACTAGAGCCGGATGATTTTTGGGCAAAACCTTTGGATACCCGCACGATCATCAATCGGGTTGAATTTTTAATTAATTCCAGAAAACGCCTCAATAAACTATTTGGCTTTGTTGATAAACAACAATTTGCTGCCGCGATTTATACCGCTGAACGTAATCTAAAAATGCCAGAGTTAGAAGAGTATTTTCCGAAAATTAAACGCATAATAGGCACAAGTTTATTTAAACTTCACCAGTTTGATGAGGCCAAGCAGTATTATCGCAAGTTGCTTATTCAGCATAATTACAGCTGGTTACATATTGAGTTATGTCGCAGTTTACTCAAGCTCAAAAAAGAACAGGAAGCCGAAGTCATGCTTAGCGACTTGTTTTTGCGTGACGATACCCGCTTTGCCGCTTATGACTTAATTACCTCTTATTGCATCGATAATGAACGCTTCACCGAAGCCTATAACTACATCAAACGTCCAACATTGCTAGCGCCTCGCAATATTAATCGAAATAAAAAACTATGGGATCTAGCTCGACTAAATCATGATCGATTAGGTCAGTATAAAGCTACAATCAGTATTTATAAGTATGCCAAAAACTCAATTCATGACTCTCCTCACCTTAAGTTAAATGTGATCCGGTCTGCTATTGATTTGGCTTCAGCGTCACATAAATCAGAATCAGGCAGTTTACTAAAAAATGTGAATCTTTTGCTTAGCTAATTAGAAAAATCCAATTACGATAACGAAATTAACTCTCAAATAACTGTCGTAAAAGCGCGCATGGCATCTTTGGTACAAAATAAAAGTTTAGCGGAAAATCTACTTAACGAAATATATGATGATTCGGTGCATGATCTGTTGGAAGACAATTTGGATAAAATGAAGGCCTTTCACGAAGTGGGAAACAAAGAGAGAACCCACCGTATTTTATCCTTAGTCAAGAAACAAATTGCCGGAGATAATCTATCATCTAAAGTCATCGATAAGTATCTTGAGCAAGAATCAATAGAACGGACAGAAATCAACTTTACGCCCAAAGAGCTCAAAGAAATGGCTGAAGTCAATTATAAAAACAACCGTTTTAAACCTGCTTTCATGAACCTCAGCCAAGCATTTGTGCTCGCTCCCAACAATATCGCGATTGCGATTTCCCTACTAAAAATATTGGTTAAATTAACCATACATGAAGCCATTGATGAAGAGCAAGAGGCAATAATTAATAAGATAAAGGCTCTCAAAAATGAAAGCGAATTTGGCACTAAAAACACCGCACTGTATAACCAGTATTTGTTTAGCTTAAAGCGACATCCCGAGCAAAAAGAATACTCTGATTCAATCTCCCCAAATAATGAACCGAGTAAATAATGCGTAAACTGATTAGCGGCGTTTAGACAGATTATGCCAGCGATCAAGTTCGGCAATGGGGTCATTAGCACTTTCAACATGCTCAGTAAACGCCAAGCGATCAGCAAATTCAAAGCTTGCATCGTTACTCTTTAACTCCGCATACACCAAGTCTAATCTATACTTAATGCGTGACAGTGATGAGTGTTCATCAAAAATAGTATTGATTTTTTTCATATCGGCTTCCTTACCTTCTGATGTATGTAGTTGTTTATTTATTACACTATCTTACTCTGATAAACAAACATTGTTATTGCAATAAGTTATTACAGGAAATCCAAATATTATATAAAAAAACTTGTTAATCAGTAAGTATAAGTAACTACAGATTATTTATTTTACAAAAAATAATTTCACCTGATTACTCGCACAAACATTCTAAATTGCTATCCTTTCATCGCCATTAATAACGTGCTATTTTCTATTTTATTCATACTTTAAATGCTTATTCATTATAGGTGCATGCCGATATGCCTCAACCATCAACGCCAAGCTTTTTATTCCATGATTATGAGACTTGGGGAATATCGCCACAATATGACTATCCATGTCAATTTGCCGCAATTCGTACCGACATGTCACTCACACCTATCGATACGCCCATTAATATCGTTGCTAAAATTCATCCCGATTATTTGCCCCACCCTGGCGCTTGTTTAGTCACTGGAATTACGCCTCAATCGACATTGCAAAACGGATTGACTGAATATGTCTTTATGCGTCAAATCCAACAACACATGAGTGAATCGAATACCTGTAGTATTGGGTATAACTCGATCAAGTTTGATGATGAGTTCACTCGTTTTAGTTTATTTCGAAATTTTTATGACCCCTATCAACGCGAGTGGCAAAACGGCAACAGCCGCTGGGATATTATTGATTTGGTGAGAGCTTGTTATGCCCTGCGACCAGAAGGCATTGTGTGGCCTAAAAATGAGAAAGGTTTACCTAGTTTTAAACTTGAATTGCTTACCCAAGCCAACGGCGTAGCTCATGAACAGGCACATGATGCATTAAGTGATGTATACGCAACCATAGCGATTGCCAAACTCATTCAGACATCACAACCTAAGTTATTTGCCTATGCGTACCAATTACGGTCAAAGCATGCTGTGGTTGATTTACTTGAACAACATCGACAGACATCATTGCTATACATTAATCCGTTTCGTTCTGCCAAACATGGCTGTATCAGTTTTATTGTACCGATTTGTGATCATCCAACCAATACTAACGCGACTATCTGTGTTGATTTGACTAAAGACATCACACCGCTTTTAACATTCACTGATACTGAACTACAAGCCACCCGCTATGTTAAACGTGAAGACAGAACCGATGATACCCCGGAATTTGCAGCATTAGAGATCAAACATAATCAATGTCCTTTCATTGCCAAAACTAACACCTTATCTGAGCAGCGTGCACAAGAACTCGCATTAGATTTAGCACAGATTAACGCGCGTTTATTACAATTGCAGAATGCGCTGCAGTCAGCTGATTCACAGCAACTCTTGGCACGGATCAAACAGGCGTTTGTGCGTGAATTCGAAGATAAAGCGGTTGATGTTGAGGCTAGCTTATACAGTGGAGGGTTTTTATCCAACGCGGAAAAAGAGTTTTGTACGTCAATTCATTATGCAACACCTGAAGAACTACCAACAATAATCAAATCCAGCCCGACACCGCGCTTAGCACAATTATTATTGCGTTTTATCGCACGTAATTACCCAGAATCATTGACTTCGGGACAACTTTCGTCTGAACAACAAGCAGCCTGGCAAGCGCATTGCCAGCAACTTAATTGCCAAGCAGATAACAGTTCGAGCATTAACAAACTCTCATTTGAGCAGTACTTTGCACAAATAGCTCAATGTAAATCTATGTATCCGAGTGATGCGCCGCAACAAACCGTTTTGGATGCACTTACTGAATACGGCAATACCCATCCGTTTTATTCGCAGTAAGCGATGCTAAATAACTCAAGTAAAAGCGCAAAGACACAGATAACAATAGATAAGATATATTTTAGTACATGGATTGTGGTGTAAATGGAGCCTTTGAATGCAAGGTGTAAAGTTTCAATTCAATGAACAAGAACAACATGTCACTGCATCGGTTGACGTGAGTAAGTTAAGCAATCCTATCGATACGGAACAATTAGTCACCGTTTTTTTGACCACCCCGCATCAACAATATTTTCCGTTAACGGATGAACTTGGTGCGTTTATCGATAATATTAATATTGATTTGCAAGCAACCAAGGCCGTTGAGCATGAAACGACGTTTGCGATAATCAAAGATGCACAACTTATTTTAACCGTCGCTGATGATAAAATGAGTGCGCGTTTAGAGGTGATTTCTGCATACGGCGGTAAGATCCCTACAACCTCAGAAGCCATTGCATTTTGTCATGAAAAATTAGTGACCAGAGGGATTAGTCACAAACGCATTAAGGTTTTACTTGAGCGCGCAGAAACACTGAGTACTGGCAAGTCAGTTAGTGAAGTCATAGCCCACGGTTTACCCGTCAAAGAAGGTAAGGCCAGTGAGTGTATTCATTTAGTCAAAAACGCCTTAGAGCGTATTCTACAGCCTAAAATTGGCGATAAAGATATTGCTGATATGCGTGATTTAGGTGATATTTTTACGGTCACTAAAGATACGCCTATCTTACGATATCGAGAATCGACAAATGGAAGACATGGTTTCACCGTCGAAAACAAACCCATTAAAGCCAAAGCGGGGAAATCCAAACCATTAAAACTTGAAGATGGTGTCAGGATCAATGAGCGCGATACTAACTTAGTCATTGCGGATCGTGATGGGATGCCTAAATTTGACGGCTTTAAAGTCCGTGTCCATGAGGTTTATGTTAGTAATGGCGTAAATGTCGGCACTGGTAATATTGACTATCAAGGTGCGGTCATCGTCAATGGCGATGTGGCTGATAGAATGAAAATTATTGCCAAAGGCGATATTACCGTCAATGGGTTTGTCGAATCAGCTTATTTGGAAACTAAAGGCGATATCATTATCACCCAAGGTGCCGCCGGACAAACTGTCGATAACAACACCGATCCGAATTGCGTTATTCGAGCTCAAGGTAATGTGTGCATCGAAAATGCCCAAGGCTTAAACATTGTCTGTGGTGGTGATTTGATCGTCCACAAACAATTGGCTTTTTCCAAAATAGTCTGTAAAGGTAATATATTTGTCGGTAAAGACGATAAAGCCGACGGTATCCTTATCGGTTGTCAAATCGCAGCTAGAGGTGAAATTACCGCTGGGGTTATTGGTGCAACCTCAGGCAGTGGGATCTCAATTGATTTTACGAAAGAATATAACGATGTCTTTTTAGCTGCAAGCTCACTCAACACGCAATACAACACACTGCAAAAAACCTATGCACAACATCAAGATGCATTGCTACGAGTGAAAGGTAAAAAACTACCACCAGAATTAAGTAGCAAAATAAACGTATTAGAAAAAGCCGTTATCAAAGAAAAACAACTGCTCAACTGGATCAAGGAACGGATTACTGAGAATTCACAGCAACAACAAGAGTCTGAACAGTTTTTAACGATAAAAGCTACTCACACCTTACATTCAGGCGTCAATGTGATTGTTAACAAATCCACATGGAAATCCAAACAACAATTTGGCCCAAGTAAAGTCTTTTTTGCTAACTCTAAATGGGAAATCGTTCCTATCACATAGTAATTATATGGCGCTATGAGTACGGATCCGAAAAGGTTGTTTGATGAAGAGCTGTTCTATTTCCGTTCTTGAGACTGCCGCACTATAGTAAAACCCTTGCACATAATCGCAATTTGCGAGGTTGATTTTTTCTAGAGCGGCTTTAGTCTCTATACCTTCTGCAACCACTTTAATGTTAAGAGTATGGCAAGTTTTCACTAAATTCTCGACTAACAACTGCGTATCTTGGTTGTATTCGATATCTTCAAGTAAGGCACGATCTAGTTTAAGCACATCTAATGGTAGCTTCGTAAGATAGGCAAACGACGAGTATCCCACACCAAAATCATCAATGGCGATTTTCACGCCAAGATCTTTTATGGCATTGAGGGTTTTTGATGTCGCATTTAAATTCTTGATCAAGCTAGTTTCAGTCACTTCAATTTCAAGTTTTTGAGGCTCAATATTGTATTTGTGCAGTGTGCTTTTGATGGTCTGGACGATCTTGATATTTAATAATTGGCTGGCAGAGACGTTAATCGAAAAGGATTTAATTTCATGTGAAATGCGTGACAAGCGCGAAAGCTCAGCTAGGCCATTTTCAATAACCCAATCACCAATATCATTTATTTGTCCATCGGCTTCAGCAATATCAATAAACTCACCAGGTGATACCCAGCCCAATGTTTCATGCCGCCAACGTAACAACACTTCAGCACTTTCAATCAACCCTGTATCCATGGTGATTTTAGGTTGATATACCAAGGAAAATCGATTCATTTTCAATGCTCGATTAACGTCGGATTTGATTGTTAACTGACGCTGTTTTTTCAATAGATACTGATGGTTTAATGCCATAAATTCAGAAGTAGGATTAATCAATACTGCCGCTTCTTGCAGCGTTTCAAGAATAAAACTTGTCGAATTATCTAGATTATCTGATGAAATAAAACTCACGCTTACATCGATTTTTTTATCTTCTACATGATGCCAAAGTTGTTCTTTAATGTCCTTTACGAGACGTGAAAAATCAATGTATACATCATGTTCATGGCAGCCATGAGTCAACATGATTACAGCCGCATCATTAATGCTATATAAGGAAAATTCTTTCAGCCAATTGTTGCTAATGTACTGTTGTAAAGCAACAAAAAGCGGTTCGACATCCACATCATGACGTTTTAAATCATTGGCATTGGTAAGCTCAAAATAACCAATACTAAATGGAATATTTTCATACACAAAACTATCGACCGCACCATTGAACTCGTTGAGATTATCAAAATACTTAGATTGTTCTAAGGAGCTGTCTTGGCGTTGTTTGGCTTCATAGTGCACAAACGCATTGGCGATTTCTTGCAACAATACTTTGTTGTCCCAAGGCTTGGTTAAAAATTTAAATGCACTACCTTGATTCATGACAGCTAATACCGAATCAAAGTCGGCATATCCACTCAAAATTAATGAAACAACATCAGGGCGGTCAATTTTAACTTGAGATAAAAATTCACCACCGTTCATTCCGGGCATGCGAAAATCGGATAAAATAACTTGGATAGATTGATCTGCTAACAGAGCTAACCCTTCTAAACCAGATTCAGCAGTGAATACTTCGTATCCCGCTTGTTTAAATAAGCGTCGCATAGACTTTAAAATATTAATTTCATCATCTACGATGAGCACAGTCTGCTTGGATTGACTCATATGAGTTCTCTTGTTTATCAGTTAAAATGTTGCCGCAGTTTCTATCCTAAAGCGATGACTACGCTCTGCAGTGCCAGTAATCGTATCGAGTTGGCTATATCTTGCACCTACCCATACAGATGGACTAATTTTATATCGGACGCGAGTATCAAATCCTTTAATATATGCTGTCGCAAATCCCGCAGTCGCATTTTGCGCAAATTCACTGATGACGCCAAAACGTTCTGTTCGGAAAAGTCGTAGATGCGTTTGATAATCTCCTTGTTGCTTTAATCTACCATAATTAACTTGAATTGCGAGTGATTGGTTTTGTTTATTGCCAACGATTAATTCTGGTGTATCCAAGGCGTATCCAGCATCAACCCCATAGCGCCACTGCCCTGTTACGTAAGCGCCTGATAAACGGATAGATTGATGATCATACTGCGTATCGCGTTTAGCGAATTGTGCAATCCCACCTTGATAATCTACCCACCACGGCGCCAAAATTAACTTACCTTTAGCAAAAGGGATGGTGCTTGCATATTGTGCAATCAGTAAAGTGCCTACGGTGTCTGTTGCGCCATCAAGAGGTTTTAACCAGGCAACACGCGCTTGCTCGTCTGGTGAGAATTGATATTTAAGATGCACGCCTTGAGGGTGTAATTGGCGATCCCAAAACGTATCCGTTTGATTGGCAAATGCCCAAGGCAGCTTTCCAATAGTAATGGTCAGTGGTTTGGTTTGATATTGCATGAACAGAAGTTCAACAAAAATGTCTGAATCAGGTTGCGGCTGAGTATTAAACTTGCTAATAGTTATGGCTGGAACGTTTTGTTTGTTTTTCAAACCCGTTGATAAACGGGAGACAAATTTAAAGTCACCATATTTTGCAGTCAATCCGATACGCCCAATAAAGCGTAAACGTTGACGGTGGTTTCGGACGGTAAACGTATCATTTTCAAAACGCAACATAGCATTGCCATTTACGCCAACGGAAAACTGCTTGGGTGCATCAGAATTTTTCTTAGATTTTTGTTCAAAAGCAATCAAATTGGTCGATATAGCTAATGAGCTTAAGAGTAGTAGATATAAACATGATTGCATTTTCATTCCTTGAAAATAGTATTTGTGATTTTCTAGTGTAAACGTGTGTCGCAATTGTCGCATATTTCTTTTTTTACTCTTTCTGTTTTTTTACACTATGCTTATTAAAGGGACTTAACCATCAATGATGAATAAGAGGTGAAAATGGAATATCTCACTACTGGTGACATATCAAAACAGCTCGGTGTCACACCAAGAACCGTAATTCGTTATATCGATAAAGGGGTACTAAAAAGTTATAAACTTCCCGGCAGAGGCAATAATCGCGTGGAAAAAAAAGATTTCATTGCATTTTGCAAAACTAATGCCTTGCCACTACCCAATGAAACGATAGTTATTGAAGAGGCCTTAAAACCGCCAAAGGTACTGATCATTGACGATGATATTAATGTTTGTAAAAGTATTTCCCGAGTTTTGCAACGTGAATATATTGATACGATTATTGCTCAAGACGGCTTTCAAGCAGGTGCATTACTGCATGAACATAAACCACAAATCATGACATTGGATTTGAACATGCCGGGCATGAATGGCTTGGATATATTGCGCTTTACCCGAGAAAACCCTGAGTTTATGAATATGAAGATTATTATCATCTCTGGTACGGCCATTGAAAACATGCAACAAGTACTAATTGACGGTGCAGATGCAATAATCCAAAAACCTTATACAAATCCAACACTCATTTCAACCGTTCAGCAACTCGCCCAAGGAGCATAATCATGCGCATATTTATTTCAATGCTCTTAACGGTATCGATGACATTGTCAGTAAATGCATCGGCACAGCAATCAGGACAGCAGGCAGCTAAACAATACCCAAAAAACAAAACCATCACGTTTGGTGTCGTGCCGCAACAGGCTGCTAATGTATTAGCGAATGTATGGGTGCCATTAACTCAATATTTGTCGGCTGAAACAGGCTTAACCGTAAAATTTGCCACAGCTAAAAACATCCCTAATTTTGAACAACGCTTAAGTGAAAATGCTTATGATATTGCGTACATGAACCCTTTTCATTACATTTATTTCTCTGAATACAACGAATATCATGCGATAGCCAAACAAGCTAATAAGCAGATTAAAGGGATTTTGGTGGCACGCAAAGATAGTAATATTAAAACTATTCAAGATTTACATGATAAAACGTTGGCATTCCCTGCACCCGCCGCATTTGCAGCATCAATACTGCCTAGGGCTGAACTCGAGTTAAACGAAGTGAATTTTACCCCTAGATACGTGTCATCGCATGATTCTGTTTACTTGAATGTCAGCAAAGGATTTTTTGTTGCCGGTGGTGGTGTGATGCGCACATTTAACAATATGCCAGAAGAAGTACGCGATCAACTCAAGATATTTTGGAACACCCAACCTTATACTCCTCATGCAGTCGCCGCATCACCATCGTTGTCAGTAGAGGATACGGTTGCCATACAAAGTGCTTTAGAAAATTTGCATACAACCGACATAGGTAGGGAGATTTTAAAAAATCTAGGTATGGATGCTTTTGTCATTGCACATGATACGGACTGGGATGATGTCAGAAATTTAAATATATCTAAAGAGCACGTTAAAGCAAAATGATCAACTCACTGCGCAGTAAAATAGCTATTGGTGTCACCTTTATTGAGGCGGCATTTTTACTATTTCTAGCGGTTATGGTAACCAGTTTAGTTAAAGACATCTTGCATGAGAGCTTAACAACTAAAGCTCAAATCAGCTCACAGCTTTTTGCTACCATGACAACCGATGCAATCGTGACCTATGATGTTGCCTCGTTAGAAGCATTTGTCGATGTCATTTTACAGCAACCAGATATTGCGTATGCCAGAGTATTAGGCCCTAATAATAATAAGGTACTAGCGCAATCAGGCACCCCTGCTATATTGAGTTCTTCACGTAATTTTAATAACTCTATAGACAATGTAAGCGATGATATTTTTGATACTTATGCAGAAGTTATTGTTGATGGTCAATTATTTGGCCGCGTCGAACTAGGCATACAAACAAACACTATTGCTACTTCTATATATGAAATTCAAACTGTCGTTGCCGGTGTCGCCTTTACTGAAATCATTTTTGTCAGTATTACGTCTTTCATTTTTGGCGGCTATCTTATTAGACAACTAACACAACTTAGAGTCAGCGCCGAAAACGTCACTACCAAACTCAATTCTGGTGAAAAAATAACGGATAAGATCAATACTTTTGATAACGACAAAGAAATATCAGTCGTTGGAGAGGCTTTTAATGAATTGATAGATGCATTGAACAAACAAACTCGTCGCACTAAAAAGTTTCAACGAGAGTTATTCGAGCTTAATGAATCGTTAGAAGAACAAATAGTCAATCGAACGTCCATGCTCAAGAAAAGTAACGGTAAATTACAAGAGATAAACAAAAGCTTAAAAGAAACTCAAACTCAATTAGGCCAAGCTGAGAAAATGGCATCTGTAGGACAACTTGCTGCAGGCGTCGCCCATGAAATAAACAATCCAATTGGCTTTGTTAAAAGTAATGTCGAAAGTTTGCAGGGTTACAATGATTCATTTGCTGAAATCATTCTTAGCTTACAAAAATTCATTTCCAGTGATGATGTGTTTGAAAGGCGTAAACTCAATCAAGAAATACAGACTTTATTAAGCCAGCATGATATTGATTTTATTTTAGAAGATAGTATTGAGCTAATTAAAGAATCAAAATATGGATTAGAACGTGTTAGCGATATTATTGCTGGCATGAAGGCATTTTCAAGAGCGGATGATGATAATAAACAATGGTTTAATATCAATAATTGTATTGAAACCACGCTTAAAATGGTATCTAATCAACTCAAATATCACTGTGAAATCAATACAGAGTTAGACCAAAGTATCCCTAACATTGAGATAAATGTGGGCAAGATTATTCAAGTGCTTACCAATTTATTGGTGAATGCAGGTCAAGCTATTGTAGAAAACGGTAAAATTGCCGTTAAGTCTTCTATGAACAATGGTTTCGTAGAAATAGCAATTACCGATAATGGCTCTGGGATCAGCAAAGAGAATTTGACTCAGCTGTTTGATCCTTTCTTTACGACAAAACCTGAAGGTGAAGGCACGGGTTTAGGGCTATCTATCTCGTTTAATATTATTAGAGAACATGGTGGTGAAATTCTAGTTAATAGTGAATTGGGTGTAGGTACTTGTTTCACTATACGTTTACCAGAAAACTCAGTCTGCTTATTGACTGACGTCCCCCCTAATGTTTCATTAGCATCAATATGATGCATTGACTGGAATGACGACATTGACAGACACGACAGCATAAAAAACAGAAGTAGCTTCAACCAACTTTACGGTATTGTTTGTCGATGATGAACCGAGTATCTTGCGTTCAATTAAACGTATTATTCATAAAACGAATATTAATATGTTGATGGCGACAAGTGGCCAAGAGGCGTTGGATTTATTTGCTAAACACGACATCACCATGATCGTTTCTGATATGAAAATGCCCAATATGTCTGGGGCTGAATTACTAGAAAAAGTCGCGCAGCTTTATCCCGAAACCTACCGTGTAATTTTAACCGGATTTGCCGATTTAGACTCTATTATGCAAGCAGTCAATCACGGTGGTATTCACCGTTACATCCAAAAGCCATGGGATAACCAAGATTTATTACTCACGATTAAAGATGGTTTACAATTTACTAAACTCAAACGTGAAAATCATACCCTACAACAAAAACTCTTTAAGCAAAATCGCGCATTAAAATAGCTTGCCCAGTCGCTAGATAAAAAAGTCGAATTAAAAACCAAACAGATCCAATTAGCATTAAAGAAAATTAAACACGAGCATAGCGCATCAGAAAAAGTGTTGTTTAACTGTATCTCTGTACATCCTGAGTTAGACGGTTTGTTTGCTCAATCGGTCAGTAAGTTAGCCACTGATATCGCCAAACTAATGAAGTTGCCAGCAGCCGAAGTCAAACATGTCAAACAAGCTGCTTTGTTACGTCAGATTGGTCTGTTAGGCAAAGAAGTACATTTGTTTAACACCGCGTTTAATGATCTTAATTATGAACAACAAAAAGCATATGTGAGACAGGTTGACGTCGCCATGATGATGTTATCTCCGTTACCACATTTACAGCCTGTTATTGATATTATACAAAGCCAATTTGAATACTTTAATGGCCAAGGCTACCCAGATATGTGTGTCGGAAAAGACATTCCAGTAGGTGCGCGGATTTTATTTGTTGCACGTGATTTTTGGCGTTATCGCATCGGTAAAGTCACCGCGAAAAAATTTGATGCCATTCAAGCCAAAGCTGAACTCAATCGTCACCGTGGGACCAAGTATGATCCCGATATTTTAGATGTCTTGGCAAAACTCGATGTATTGCATGAAAACTTACCAGATGATGGCTCTAAGGTGCTTGCTGAGGTCAAAGTCGGGATGGAACTGAGCAAAGATATTTATACCGAAAAGTATGTATTGATGTTGCCTGAAGGGCATATTTTCACCGAGGCGACGATAGCTAAACTCAAACAATACGAACGAAATCACAAAGAGCAACTACGCATCTTTGTGACTCCATAAGTTTGTTGGTACTGCTGCGGCTTACAAAGTTACTACTATTGCAACGCCTTGCACTAAATCTACCGCAACACGTAATTCTCTGGTGTCACTATTCCAAGCTTGTTGACGCTGGTTGTCACTCAGTAAACGGTCATTAATTTTTATCGCTGCGGGCAACGAATCAATATTGTGGATCACATAAGTCATTGCACGTGATTTAGGTGCAGTCGCATACATCCCTTGTACCTGTGCATCAATCGCAAGAATCGACTCTGTGGTCACACTACTAAAATGAATACTTTGGTAGGCATTGTTAAGTAATGAATCAGGTGAAACACCATCATCCTCTAACATGCGATAGTGACTAGCACCCACACTTTGATCATAATAATAATGCATATCAAACGTTTGCGTCGAATACGTTTTAAGGTGTTGTTGAGCCGCTACCATAGGCACAAATGCCCCTGCTTTAACTAATAGAGGAAGCTTTTGTAAAGGCGCAGACACGTTAACCACTTGGTCACCCACGAAGCGCTGATTATCCAAATAATCAAACCACACCCCAGCAGGTAAATCGATGCTAACTGACGACACACCCGGCGCGGTCACTGGATGCACCAAGAAGCTATCCCCCCATAAATAACTGGCTGATTGCGTAAACTGTTCACTATCTAAAAAGCTCACAGGGCGCATCAACGGCATCCCCGTTGAGCTATGCTCCATCGCCAAAGTATAGTTATAAGGTGTGAGCGCATAACGTAGCTTAATATAATCACGCGAATGGTCTTTGACTGCTTTTTCATGAAATACTGGCTCAGAGGGAATATGCTCTTGGGCATGCGGTCTGAACACAGGTGAAAACGCACCCAGTTGCGTCCAGCGCATATACAGTTCAGGATCAAAGGTTTCTCCCCCAGCAAATCCACCAATATCAGAGTGAATATAACCTAAGCCTAATACTGACATTTGTAACGCCAGCTCAACTTGCGGCACCAGTCCCCCCCACTCCCGCGAAACATCCCCCGTCCAAGGGATCAATCCATAGCGCTGCGATCCCAAAAAGCCAGCCCGCATCATCACAAACGGACGAATGGACGGATCTAATTGGCGTTGATGTTCATACACCATTTTGGCCCATTGATGGCCATAGACATTGTGAATTTCATCTCCGGTAACGGTTAAGTCTCCGAACTGGTGTAAACTATCAGCAGGATGCACCTCAGGCTCACCCAAATCGCCCCACCAGCCAGTGACACCCTCTTGGTATAATTTGTTATAAAATTGATTAAACCAGCGCTGTGCGTCTGTATCAAACACATCTACCAACCCTGTATTACCAAAGTAAAAATCAAAGCGACGCGGTTGACCAGTGTAATCCTTGGCTAATGCTTGGTGTTGGACTGCACTATCCCACTGCTTGGAACTGGATAAAATAAATGGTTCGGTAATCACTATAGTATTGACACCTTGTTCAGTGAACCCTTTGATCATCTGTTCAGGTTGTGGAAATGCTGTGCGATCCCAGTCAAGATTACCCATGTGCCCTTTTATATCAGGACCAAACCAATATAAATCCAACACCACCGCATCGAGTGGAATATCCGCATCAGCAAACGCTTGTACTGTATCTTGCGTTTCTTGCTGTGTGCGGTAACCAAAACGCGATGCGAAATTTCCCAATGCCCAACGCGGCGGTAAAGGTTGTTTACCGGTGACTTGTGCAATTTCTTTGGAGACTTGTGCAATATTATCACCTAGCACCACAATATAACTGGTGCGCCCTGCCACCGCTTCAAACTGCAACACATCGTCTTTGGTATGACCGATATCTAAAAAGCCATTGGCTGAGTTATCAAACAACAAGGCATAATCTTGATTAGACAAGACTGCAGGTAATGAGTAATACATCTGATTAGATTCGGTGGTATAGCCGTAATGCGCACGGTTATACAACGGCATACGATGGCCTCGGCGATCCATCCCTAACACGCGTTGACCACCGCCCATTAGTTGTTCACCCGAATCTAATTTAAAGCGAAAACCACGTAAGGTTTCGGTATAAAACAAGCCAACTTCTTCTTCCACCACTACCGGTTCATTGTTTAAACCAAACGCTAACTGACCTGTTTGTGGATCAAGTCGAGCGAAACTTTTAGGCGTGCTAAACTCAATATGTGTCGGGTTGGTATTCACACTAGTTTCTACTGATTGTGTCTGCTCAACTAATGCAAACGAAGGTAATTGACGGCTATGATGAGGCTCATAAAACACTTCAAAACTGTTGTCACTTAACGCAGTAACCCGCACTGTCGCGTTTGGGATTTGATAGGTTAATATACCTGCTTGATGATTCATTTCGCTGACGGCATTGAGCGTATTTCGCGCATCAGATTTAGCCAGTGCAGCTCCGCCAAAGGCACACGAAAACAATGCAACTACACAAGTAACATGGCGTACATGGCGAGATAAATATTGGGTTGAAAATAACATACTGTAATTCCTAATTAACATATATTACTGCGCGGTTGGCGTTGCCCAAGTGAGTTCAAATACCGCTGAATCGAGTGGTGCCAAATTAACATCAAAAACGCCATTAATAATGTCATTAGTGACATCACCAAGCTCATTAACAGCATCCGCACTAGTTACGCGTAATGTACCAACCCCAGTAGATAAGAGCTCTGTCATATTGTAACTTCCCACTGGCATGTGCCACTTTTCTAGCACATCATGTGGCACTGATAAGGTAGTTTGCAGACTCTCTTGAGCATCAAAGTTGTTTACTACTAACAATGCAACATGCTGTTGTTGACCTTGTTCGTTGGTACCTAAATTTGCATAACGAGCGAATGCAAAGTGTAATTTTCCATATTGTGAGTTCCCGCTATTGGCATCATGCAAAGACATATAATTGCCTTTCATCGCAGGGTGATTAGCAGAGATATTTAAGACGTTTACATGATACTCACGTAGGGCTTTTTCGGCTGCACTTAACTGTCCACCGTCAAACTTACCGTCATTCATCCAGCGTTGATGTGCTGGCACTCCAGCGTAATCAAAAATAGTCGTACGAGTCGGATCGCCAAAGCCAGTTTCTTCACTGCCATCTTCCCCCACTTCTTGACCGAAATAGATCATTGTCGGTGAACGCGAAATCAATGCAGAAACCACTAATGCAGGTTTACCTTTGTGCATATCACCTGCAAAATCAGGACTAGCAATACGCTGTTCATCATGGTTTTCTAGGAAATGCAGCATGTGCGGTTCTATGTCTGCAACTTGCTCTTGAATGCGTGCTAAGTTACTCGCATCGCCATGACCTTGCATGACGGCTTTAAGTGAATCATAAAAGTCCACTTTGTCGTACAAGTAATCCATTTTACCTATATGCAAATACTCACGAAACTGAGCTGGGTTATAGACCTCTGCAAGTAAAAACGCATCTGGATATTTCACTTTAATTGATGAGTTCAAAAATGACCAAAACTCACTTGGCACCATTTCAGCCATATCATAGCGAAATCCGTCAACGCCTTTTTCTAGCCAATAATGTACGATGTGATAAAACTGATACCATGAATCAGGTAGAGTTTTGTCTTGCCAAAACGCATGATGCTCGGCTACGCCTTTTTGTTCATACCCTTGTGGTAGTCGAGGGAAATCATAGGTTCCATCGGGACTCACACCGTAATTGACTTTAACCGTTTCATACCAATCATTCAGATCCGGTTGTGCTGCGCGTGAACCATTCCCCGTCCATTTAGCAGGACTTTCGGCGAACTTACCATCTTTTAGTAAAGCGGGTTTACCACCTAGTACCTGATAGCCATTGCGCGACTGCGGCACACTAAATGACTCGCCTTGAACATAATAGAAGTTATTATTAGGGGCATACGTGACACTTGTGTCATCTTTTTCACCTAAATTGGCTATGCCTTCTGGGCGAGATATGGCCTCGTATTGACGGGCAACATGATTAGGTACAATATCGATGATCACTTTCATACCGTTAGCATGTGTGCGAGCGATGAGGGCTTCAAATTCCGCTAAACGCTGGGCAGGGTCAATTGCTAAATCAGGGTTGACGTTATAGTAGTCTTTGATTGCATAGGGTGAGCCTGCTCGACCTTTAATCACATCAGGATCATCATTACTGATCCCATAAGCGGTGTAGTCATTCACCAAAGCATGGTGTGGTACACCTGTATACCACACATGAGACACACCTAGTTCAGCAATACCCTGTAATGCAGTATCAGTAAAATCAGCGAATTTACCCACGCCATTTTCTTCCAACGTGCCCCAAGGGATGTTATTAGTATTGGTGTTACCAAACAATCGTGTGAATACTTGATATACCACCGGCTTACCGGCACCTTTACCATGTTGCATTTGCCATCCTTGTTGCTCTGGTAAACTCAGTTGCACAGCCTGGAGCACCTGAGCACTCTGTGCAGATGCAGGCGAGTGACCAAGCGAGTGACTAAGTGAGCTATTAGTCGAATTAGTAGCTGATTGTGTCTCGGTAGTTTGAGTTTGTGGCGCTTGACCACAAGCGGTTAGCAACCCTAAAACACTCATCGCACCTAAAACGCTAATCGCTTTTGTACTGAAAATACGTGCTGTTTTTTTAGTGACCATCATAACGGTAATTCCTTGCTTAAACGCGCACAGTGACCTGCATAGTAACGCGCCAAAATAAATGAACTTATGATGGAGAATACCCAAAAAAACAATATAGATCTCTTGCATACGTTTTCATAACAAGCAAGTCTGCACTGCGCTTAAAATAGGACCTAAAATAGCGCCTAAAATAAGGTGTAAATAAAGCTCGCTAACGACGATTGTTGTGTGGCGACGACTATGCCACCAAGTAGCGCTAAAATTACAATGATAGGTAATAACCAGATTTTTTTGCGGACTTTTAAAAACTCCCACAAATCAGATAAAAATTCACTCATGCTTTACTTCTTTTAATCAATTAATCGTCAAAGTGAGACTAAAAAGGTTTGGTTAAATGGTCTTTGTCTAATGGCTTATCACGCTTGATGTAATAACTGTTCAATTTTTTCGACCGTTTGTGTTGATATTGTAAACCTTTAGTGAGGCGTAAAATACACCCTACGGGTGCAAATACGAGAAAATAGACCAGAGCCAATAAAATTTGCGTATTGATAAAACCCAATATAGAGGCTATGACCATCCACACTACATATACCGGATAGATTGCTTTTGGATATATAACGGCACTAACCATTAAGTATCCTGCGACCAATAGAGGCCAAATCGGGATCACACCACTAAATAGCCAAGGTAACAATCCCATAAACACAACGATGAGCATAATACTAAATTGCCATGCAAAATCACGTAAGCCTCTTGTTTGTTCGATAAGCATCATCGGTAAGGCTATTCGTTGCCAAGGCTGCTTGATAAACATCGGTAGATTAATCTTTGGCAAAGGTCACCTCCTTTGCTTTTGCTATAGCAGTAGCGGGCATATCGGTTTTATTCAGGACGACATCACCTATTACTACATAATCCATATCCGTCGCTAAAAAACAACGAATTGCATCATTGGGCGAGCACACAGGAGGCTCCCCACGTACGTTAAAGCTAGTATTAATTAACATGGGGACACCGGTTAACTCATAGAATGCCTGTATTAAAGGATAAAAGTAGACTTGCTCTGGTGCAACCGTTTGTATTCTTGCCGAGTTATCTACATGCGTAATAGCTGGAACGGATTTGGGCCCAATGACATCAGCGACTAACAACATATATGGACTCGGCGTATCCAGCGCAAACCATTGCGCCGCATGTTCTTGTAATACTGCCGGCGCAAAAGGACGAAATGATTCTCGTTGTTTTATTTTTAAGTTCATCACCGATTGCATAGAGGATGAGCGAGGATCGCCTATAATAGAACGATGTCCCAATGCCCTAGGGCCAAACTCCATGCGCCCTTGGAACCAGCCAATCACATGACCATCCGCAGCTAATTGAGCGGTATGAGTAAATATCGCCTCATGCGCTAACTGCGTATAGGTAACGCCCCACTCTGTACACGCAGCCAATGCTTGTTCAACACTATACTCAGGCCCCAGATACGCGTGTTGCATATCTGGTGTTTCAGTTCTTTTATCACCCAACTGATAAGCATACTCTAGAGCGGCACCTAATGCGCCACCGGCATCACCAGCAGCGGGTTGGATCCAAATATCTTTAAACGGGCCATCGCGTAATAAACGTCCATTGGCAACACAATTAAGCGCAACACCTCCAGCTAAACACAAATACTCACAACCCGTAGATGCATGAATATGCTGAGCAATCTTTAATACAATTTCTTCAATGACAATTTGAATGGAGGCGGCGAGATCTTTTTGTTTTTGTGTCACAGGCGCATCATGTGCAAGGGCATCCCCTTCAAATAATTCACAAAAAGCTTCGGTGACCATCACTTCCCCTGCGGGGTAGGCAAAGTATTGCATGTTCAATGAAAATGAACCGTCCTCTTTAACATCAATCAGATGACGGTAAATAAACTCTGCATACACAGGTTTACCATACGGTGCCAAGCCCATTAACTTATATTCACCCGCATTGACTTTAAAGCCACAGTAATAGGTAAACGCTGAATATAACAGTCCTAGGGAATGTGGAAAATGTATCTCCCACAGAGGTGTCAAACGCTGTGATGTTGGCGAAGTTGCTGTGGCAGTTGTTGAGGGAGAACCACTACCACCGGCTTTTTCACCAATCCATGCACTGCTGGTCGCCCATTCCCCGACACCATCTAAACACAATACTGCAGCTCGTTGAAATGGCGATGGATAAAACGCAGATGCCGCATGCGACAGATGGTGCTCGCTAAATCCTAATACGGGAATGACAGGTGTTTTTTCTTTTGCGATTTGTGCTTCAATGCTGGTATTGTCAGTGTGAGCACGACGACGATGCACTAGCGCACGGCATTCTCGTCGGAGTAACGGTTTAAAATACAATTTCTCTTTGAGCCAAATAGGCATCGCTCTAGCAAACGATCTAAACCCTCTCGGGCTATGAGCCAAATACGTTTCCAATAAACGTTCAAACTTTAATAATGGTTTATCATAAAAAACAATCGCATCGATGTCTTCGAGTTCTATTTGTGCAGTATTTAAACAATATTCGATGGCATTATGGGGAAAGCTTGGATCGTGTTTGATCCGAGTAAATCGTTCTTCTTGTGCGGCAGCAATAATATTGCCATCAATGATGAGTGCTGCAGCGCTGTCGTGGTATAGCGCAGAGATCCCTAAAATGTATTGCTTAGTCATTATAATTATTATGCAATGTTCTATGTAACTATTCTTTATATTTTTAATAGTGCCATAAAACTCACGTGAACGTTAATAATTTGTTAACCTTCACGTGAATACTAACTATAAGTTTGAGTGTTGAACTACAAAGATATTAATGGCCACCATCGCCATCTGTTACTTTTTCTTTGGCTTTTTCTAACATTTCTTAAGCATCAGATTTTTTATCCATCGCCTTAGCTTTCATATCGGATAGTTTATCTTTGCCTGCTGTTAATTTATCTATTGCTGCGTCTTTGTACTCAGCGGCTTTATCTGCTGCAGCTTTATCAGCTACTTCAGTGCCATAAGCTGTGGCTTTGTCTTTGTTTTTGGTTTTATCAAGCATATCGGCGGATGCATTTTTCGCATCTGTTGCATTTTTCTTCATGGTATCTACAACGGTCGTTTCTTTATTTGCCGCCGCCTCTTTGTCTTTTGCAGACTGATCTGAGCAAGCGCTTAAACCTAAAGTACCCAATACAACCAGCGAGAGTAAAGGTAGTTTCAATGATGATGCATTGAAGGGGTGTGTTGTTTTCATAATTATCCGTCCATAGTTAATATATTACTGGTGAAATTTTTATAGATCTTTAGCGAGAAAACCCGTGATTGCAACGACAGTGACGTCGCTGGGATGAATCGCTCCCCTTGTTCTTGCACTGGATTCGTCATCATTTAGTCTGACATTTTCAAAAACAGAATACGACCAAAGCTGACAGTCTCTTATGTACGTATTTCGGCCGCTAAGGAATATTTGGTATGAATGGATGCAATAGTTGGTAAGGTAAAGACCTTTCGTCATTGCCGTCCCCATTCTTTTCCACCCATTTCTGCCAATCGAGACGCGGCTCGTCGAAAAGAAAAGGAGAGATCATTGGCGGACGATAATTGTGCCAGTGACACGTCAATTCGACCGGTCGCCGACCACTCCCAATATTCCCCATCTTTGTTACGGATCATGGTCGTCGCAAACGAACTCGAATTTCCCCCCTTGTCACTCACAAATAACTCTTCATCTCCATCACTGCTTACGACTTGCGCTTCAAAATCGACAAACAACTCGTCGAGTGGGACTTGTGCCGACAGCACCAAGCGGGTTCGAGATTCATAACAAGCGTCAATGAGGGTCACAAACCGTCGCGCTTCGTTGAGGTAATTGGCGTCCAATTGAGGAACGCGATCCATAATGAGGATCGGAAATCGATTGCAGAGGGAAATATAATCGGCCGCTCCGAGCGGTTGGAAACACAACTCGGAAAAGTCAAACCAGGCGCACCGATCATTCAATCGGACGGCACGACCAAAGAGGACGGAAATGCTTTCTGCCTCAGTTACGGATGCTGTGCCACCAAATATTGCTTCTAACTGCGCCTGTATATTGTTATTAATATCGCCATGAACATCTGAATTAGACCAAAAGTAGGATTGACCGCCCGCTCGATTTTCGAGTCGATAATCCTTGCAGGAAGCCTCCATGGAAATAATGTCGGACGTCTGTTTCAACATGTCGATGAATGGCAAGAATAGGGAGCGGTTAATGCCTCCCTCATACAAGGCATCTGGGGCTCGATTCGAGGTGGCCACCACCACGACATTCAAATCCAATAATAATAAAAACAGTCGCTTTAAAATCACGGCATCGGCAATATCTGTCACTTGAAATTCATCGAAACACAGGAGTTGGGCTTCTCGTGCCAATTGTTGCGCAATGATGGGAATCGCATCATCTCGTGGGTGCTTCTGTTTGATGACAAAGATTCGATGATGGACATCTAGCATGAATTCATGGAAGTGGACTCTGCGTTTGGTAATCTTTGCGTGTTTGTGACTGTCATTATCACCGCAAGAACCCTCGTCAGGAACAGAAACCGACGCGTAAAAGAGATCCATTAGAAAGCTCTTGCCGACCCCGACCGGTCCATAAATGTACATGCCTCGCGGTGATGGAGCATAAGACCTCGGATGTAACTTCTTTCGAAGAAAGGACTGGGCGGATGCCAGCGATCGCGCCAGTAACAGTGGACTGCTGCTTGTACTGCTACTCTCTGTCGCATAGTCGGTGCATACGTGAACTGGTGGGAGCGAAGCAAGAGACTCGTGCAGGGCATCGAATTTTGCCGCCAGAGCGACTTGCGCGTTATCTCGTCGCACCTCCCCCGCGTCCACCTTGAGTTCATAAGCCGCTGCCACGGGGCCTTTCGATAAGTCACGCCGAGCGACGCGATGTTGTGCTATCATCGTTTTCATATTCATCTTTATCATCGCCTTCATCATGGAGCTGATGAATTTATCCACATGATGGTATGTACACTAGAATTCTGTATGGGGATCAAAATGTGGCAACGCATAGGCTTGAGAGCATAGCGATGTCACGGGGTTGTTCACTTAGGATGAAACAAGATATACTCAATTCATTAACAATATTCATCATTTTTGCGGACACTAATAATAATGAAAAAAGCCCAAACTTGGTTTTATGCCATCGCGCTTGTGATTCCCATCATCGTCTTAATAGGTATAGAAGGGATATTGCGCATCAGTGGGTACGGCAGCAGCCACGACTTATTTATACCCGTGCCCAATCAACCGGCTTACATTCAACCTAACCCTGATGTTATTCAGCGCTATTTCCCCTCTCCAGAAGCCGCGCCCAATGTCGCTATCGATACGCAGTTTTTCCTCGCACAAAAACCACAAAATACGTTGCGCATTGTTGCTATGGGAGGATCAAGTGCAGCAGGTTTTCCGTATGGTCGTTTCGGTGCGCCAGCTGGGATCTTGCAACATCGTCTAAAAGGTTTATACCCCGAACAAAAAATCGAAGTGATTAATGTGTCTATGTCTTCGATTAATACCTATATGCTGCGTGATTTTGTCGATGAGGTATTAGACATTCAACCCGATGCGATTTATATCTATGCTGGGCATAATGAGTACCTAGGTGTAATGGGAGTTGGCTCTAGTTATCAAGGGTTAGGCAGTCATGGCCTTAACTTACTGTATTTATCATTAAAAGAATGGCGCATAGTACAGTTAATGCAGGCCGTAATATTAGCACTGTTAGATAATCAAGCACACGAATCAGCCACAGCCAATACAAGAACCGTCATGGCGAGTATCGCTAAAAATCAATCCATTGCGTTTGAGTCACCTGCATATATGGCCGGTATCAATCAGTTTAGTGATAACCTAAAGCATATTGTGACGCAGTTTGACTCTGCAGGCTTACCCGTATTTTTATCGACTATAGCCAGTAATGACCGTGACCAAGTCCCGTTTAACAGCTCTTATACACTTCCTACTGCTGCAGCAAACGAGTTAGATTCGGATGCTACCTCACTGACACAACTTCAATCCCTGTATCAGCAACATAGTTATCACGCACTGGTCAATTATCGCTATGGACAGGCATTACTCAACACACTACCCCTACAACAATCCACTAACCTGACCAAAGCGAAACAATATTTGACCACAGCACGCAACCTCGATGGCTTGCGTTTTCGTGCACCCGAACACTTCAATGCGATTATTACGGATATCGCACAACAACACCCGAATGTTCACTTGGTTGCAGGTAAAGAGGCATTAATCGAGGCGAGTACGGATGGTGTTATAGGTAATGAGTTGATGTTGGAGCATTTACATCCCAATGCTAAGGGCTATACATTATTGGCACATAGCGCACTGAAAGCGATGATTGAGCGAGGTTTCTTGCCACAAGCTCCTTATACACAAACCCAAGCGATTGCACAGCAACATAGTCAAATCAGTGCTGCAGATATTATTTTTGCGCAACATAAAATCAATAACCTGACATCAGATTACCCTTTTACCGCATCCCCGCAACCGGTACCGACGCTGATTGCGACCGAGCCAGCTGAACAGATTGGTCTAGCTCGCATCAATGAGAATGACTACCTAAAACAACAAACGTTATTGGTTAATCATTATCAAAACACGCAACAATGGTTGTTAGCCGCTAATGCCGCCAGTACCTTAGCCGATGGCCTGCCCTTCAACCCTCAATATGCTATTGGTGCAGCCAACTTGTATCGCCGAGCAGGTAGTTTTGATTACGCCCATTATTATGCGTTACATGCAATAGAGCTTGCCCCAAGTGATGTCAATATGCGTTTGAGCCTGGCGCAAATCCAGTTCAACAAACGCTTATATGAGCAAGCTATCACATCATTACAAACCGTGCTGACATTGCAGCCTAATCATCCCCAAGCGCAACAATACCTGAAACAAATCCAGCAACATATGAGCAGTACGTCATGAAAAAATCTCCTCCCATTTGGCTGATGTACGGGATTGCAATTAGCTTACCGATCCTGTTCTTTTTGTTATTAGAAATGGCATTGCGCTTGGGTAATTATGGCCAAGATTATCCACTCTTTATTGATAACCCCTCCCATTCGGAATATCAATTACCCAGACCGGATATTATCAAACGCTACTTTGCTCAAAACAGCTCAGTGCCGCCTGTAAGCATGGAAGCCAATTTTTTACTTAAAGACAAACCCGATAATGGCTTTCGTTTATTTGTACAAGGTGGCTCAACGGCTGCGGGCTATCCCTATGGTTTAGGTGCCTCTTTGGCGGGAATGCTCGAAAGTCGCGTGCGTGCCTCTAAACCGGGTCATTATGTTGAAGTAATCAATACTGCTATGTCAGCGGTGAATTCATATACGTTGTTAGATTTTGCTGATGAAATTATTGAGCAACAACCAGACGGCGTACTTATTTACGCCGGGCATAATGAGTTTTTGGGGATCTTAGGTGTGGGATCAAACTTTGTAGTGGCTGGCTCAAGTACGTCTACACGATGGTTTTTAGCACTGCGGAACTGGCGCGTATTTCAATTGATACAAAATACACTTAACCGTATAACGTCAAATAAATTGCCAACTAATTCGGCGACTAATTCGGCAAGTAATTCGCCTAGCAACTCGGCAAGCAACTCACGAAGCGACGCTAGCGAACGATCATCACG
This sequence comes from Glaciecola sp., assembly GCA_029246415.1. Classification (GTDB taxonomy): domain Bacteria; phylum Pseudomonadota; class Gammaproteobacteria; order Enterobacterales; family Alteromonadaceae; genus Opacimonas. The sequence continues at coordinate 58,471 of JAQWNF010000030.1, read as the reverse complement.
CACATTAATGTCCAAAGTAGCAAAGCATAAACAGATCGCAACCGAATCAGCTATTTTTGCAGCAGGGGTAGCGCAATTTCGCCATAATATGCACGCATTATTAAGTCGTTATGGTGATGCCAATATTCCAGTACTCATATCGACTGTTGCGAGTAATGAGCAAGACCATCCTCCTTTTGAGAGTAACCCGATCCCAACTGAGCTATTGGACAAATTACAACAACTGCAATCTCAGCGCGATTTAGCACAGGTTAAAACACAGCTAGCGCATCTAGTTACTGCAGCAGGTGCACTCACTCAGCCAAGTGCACAGCTGCACTATCAGTTGGGACAATATTGTATCGCACGCCAGTTGATAGCATGTGCGCAAACTCAGTTTGCACTCGCGACCGAGCATGACTTATTACGTTTTAGAGCACCTAGCGTGATCAATGATATTATCCGAGAATTGTCTGCAGAGTTTACCCATGTCGCACTCGTTGATGCGCAAGCTGCGCTAAGACAACGCAGCCCCAACAAGATAATTGGACGCAACCTGATGTTAGAGCATTTACACCCTAACGTAAGTGGTTACTTTGTCATTGCTAATGCGTTTTATGATCGTTTGTGGCAATTAGATTTGCTAGCCTCTAAGCAACAGGCTCAGTATTTTATTAACGCTAATACCGCTTGGCAACGTCGTCCCATTCTGCCAAGTGAAGAGTATCAAGGCTTTGCTGATGTACTAACCTTAATGGCAGATTACCCATTTACGGAAATCCCCCAACCTATTACGTTGCCGACTCCACATAATTGGGAGACAGCGTTAGGTAAAGCTGCGCATCTGCAACAAGTCAGTTGGTTGGAGATGATGAATACTGCATTGGCACGCTATAAGAAAAATAAAGACATCGACATGGTGATAAAAATTACAGTGATTCTTGCTGATGCCATGCCCCATGATGGCTATATGAATTTGCAAGCGGCAAAGATGCTAGAAAAACGCCAACGTAACATCGAAGCCCTGTACTACTATCAACGAGCACAACGTGCCGGTGGGATGAATTTAGAAAGCCACATTGGCCGTTTAAGTAAAAAATGAGTTGGTGCGAAATAGCATAATGCGAACTGAATTGGTGCGAAATGCACTGATGAAAACCATTTGCGAGTGTGAAATTAATGTTAAGTCATTGATTTAAAAGTCTTAAATTATTGGCATTAAACCTGCTATATATTTAATGCAATCAAGTAACACGTTTAGATAAAACATATCGGCGACGAAGCCTACCCCATATCACTTTCACGAGTGGTGTGGAGTAGGTTTTTTTTTGCTTAAAATTTTAATGCCATTAATGTACTTACACAGGAAAACACCTTATGAAATTTGCATCACACTCTGCTTTTTCACCTAACCTTTTAGCGCTTTCAATCAGTGCATCCATAATGGCCGGCACGCTAGGCTCTGCAAATACCGCGCATGCAGATACCATTCATGATGCTCTCTCAGCAGGCACTGTCACTACTGACGTTAGATTACGTTATGAAGGCGTTAGCCAAGACAATGCAGCAAAAGATGCTGATGCGTTAACATTTAGAACGCGCCTTGGATACACGTCAGGTGCCTATGAAGGCTTTTCTTTTACGGTAGAAATGGAAGATAACCGCGTTGTATTAGGACAAGGCGATTATACTGTTGGCCCGACTGGTTTTAACCCAGGGGTGTATTCAGTCATTGCCGATCCTGAGTTTACCGAACTCGACCAAGGGTTTGTACAATACAAAAACCAAGCATTAACTCTTAAAGTAGGTCGACAGGTCATCACATTAGATAATCATCGCTTTGTGGGTCATGTAGGTTGGCGTCAAGATCGCCAAACATTTGATGCTGCAACGGTCATCTATGCGCCAAGTAAACAACTCAAAGCTCAATATAGCCACATTATGCAGCGCAATCGCATCTTTGCTGAGGCAGCGGATTTAGACAGTAATGATCACTTACTCAATATCTCTTACTCGACGTCAATCGGTAAATTTACAGGCTACGCGTATTTATTAGAGGTGGATAACACGACAAACAATGCGCTCGACACCTATGGTGTTAGTTTTAACGGTTCATCCAAAATCAATGATTTAGGAATTAAATATGCCTTAGAGTACGCAACTCAATCTAATGAAAACGGCATGACAGAGTATGATACTTCTTATTTGGCAGCTGAAGTCAGTACATCGATTTCGGGTATTAATGCAAAATTGGGTTATGAAGTATTAGGCTCAGATGATGGTAATAGTGCGTTTACGACGCCATTAGCAACCTTACATAAATTTAATGGTTGGTCGGATCAATTTTTAGCGACTCCAGCACAAGGGCTTGTCGATGCCAGCTTTACACTAAGCAGTAAAGTTGCAGGCGGGAATATCTTAGCGGTATATCATGATTATTCTGCGGATGAGTCAAGCTCGACAGTTGATGATTTAGGTTCAGAAATTAACGTGCAATATACGACTAAACTTGCTGGAAAATATGCATTAGGCATTAAATATGCAGACTACAACGCAAAAGATATCAAAGTCGATGCGCAAAAAGTATGGATTTGGTTAGCCACTAAATTCTAGTTCACACTTGACCTAATCCATTAGTAAAGATCCGCTAGCCTAGTATTATAGTTATGCTATATTACTAGGCTTGTCATATAAGGATATTGAAAATGAAAGCAGTGGCTGTCTGTATTTGTGTGTGTTTTTGTGCATTGTTTACCTCATCGCTCAGTGCAAACACATTAAGTATCAAGGTGCATTCTCCCGATCAAAGCGGTCTGTACATTATCGGACACACTCCCCCACTAAGCATGGACTCGCCTATTGAGTTAATGCGTCGCGGTGATAACTATCAACTATCCTTATGGCTGCCTAGTACACAAACAGGCCAAACAATTCGTTATCAATTAGTCACGCTCAACACCGCTAATCAACCTGCCACTCAACTTGGACAAGCGCCAGACATCGTGCACGAACCAATACAGGGTTTTAGACAGACTAAGCTTAGCGGCTCTCATACCCAAGCGACACATACGTTTGGTGTACCTGATACAATTAACTTTGATCAAGTAGATAAATTCACTCCTGCACAACTGCAAGCCGATTTAGCTATTGTTAATACCGCATTTACTCAAGTACATGCTGGCGCAACGCGATATTTGGATGATACCCAACTGGCTCAGTTGTTTTCGCAAACCAAGCAAGAGTTTGCCAAAGCGTTATCGGTAAAAGATGCTTACTTAAGCTTCAGTAAACTCGCAGCAGGTCTACGATGTGGCCACACGCATACAGGTATGTACAACCAAAGTGCTTTTATTGACCAGCTTACCCTTGCCCCAGCTAATAAACTGCCATTGTTGTTTCAAAATATTCAAGACCGTTGGTACATCACGCATAACTTATCGGATAAATCAATTATTAGTCCGGGCACAGAAATCATTGCGATAAACAATATTGAAGTCGCTACGATAAACGCGCAACTAGACCCATATTGGAGTGTGGATGGCGATAACGATGCCCGTAAACGTTATTTAACTCAGTTGTTACCCACGAGTAGCCGACAGCTATTTGATGCGTATTTTCCATTATTGTTAGGACCAGAGAAAGCCGGTCAAGACAGCGGCAATACCAGCTATAAACTTACCTTACGCTTACCCAATAGTGGCAGACAGCTGATTGTCGATGTCGATGGCCTTACGTTGAAGCAACGCCAAAATGTACTGTATCAACAGCAGCCCGAACTAGCCGATGCGCGCAATAGCTTACAATTTAGCACACTACAAAATAATCCAATTGGTTATCTTAAAATTGGAACGTTTGCGACTTACAATATTGATTTTGATTGGAGCGAGTTTTATGCCCAAGCGTTTGAGCGCTTTAACAGCCAATCAGTAGAGCATTTAATTATTGATATTAGAGGCAACGGAGGCGGTTTGGATTTGCCTATGTTGCAATTAGGTCAGTACTTGTCGTCAACGGTGAATCAATCGTTACCCTTTACTCCTATGCGTCCATTCGCAAACATACCTGAAGCAATCAAGCCATATCTAAAGACTTGGGATCAAAGACTGTATACGCAGACCTCAATGGCTATGCCAACGTTAGAGCCGGTGGCACAAACGTTTACGGGTAAGGTGTGGTTGTTAGTCGATGGGGCGAATGCATCGGCAACCTTTATGCTAGCTAAACACTATCAAGATGCCGGTATTGCCACAATTGTAGGTCAACCGACGGGCGGCAATTTACGCGGTATTAACGGTGGTGGTATGTTCTTTTTAACTCTGCCAAATACACAAATTGAAATTGATATACCGATTTTCAAATACCTACCAACTGGCGTAGAGGCAACAGAGCTACAATCAATTTCAAATCAAGGTTTGACGCCTGACATTCTTATGCCATTGCAAGTAAATGATATTCAACAACAAAAAGATGGTGTATTGGAACAATTGGTTGAAAGGATTAACAACCTTTAGAGGTTAGTTTTGATTAGGCACACGGGTAATTGTTCTGATTAAGCGTTGATTCACCTATCTTGTGAATTATCAGTGTTCATGTTTTTGTTATGTGACGAACTCGACTCCTTTGATATTTTCATTCAGGTAACTTTTGAAAGAAGTGATCTGGCCCATAGGAAATTGCCTTTGTTAAATTTGATATATTCAATAGGGTTGTCAATTTGCAGTGGGGCATTTCTCCTCAATATAAGAGGAAGCAGACAGATGTTTGTAAGCCCACTTATCATAAGAATATTAAACGAAACATCCGAGGCCAAAACGTAAAACAAGTATAAAAGTATACTTGCAGCCCAGATTAAGAATAGCTTTTTGTTACTTATATTTCTAATCATTTGACTCTCCGTGTAGTTATATAACGTCTGCATAAGCAGCGAACCAATTTGGGACGCATTTATGCGTCGTTTCTTTTTGCATTAAATGAGGCCGAAGTTGAGGCCGTCTGACTTAATTGGCTTGTTATATTCCTTTATGCAATTGCAAAGTTAATCTGGTGTACTTTTGCAAGATCAACATTATGTTTTGCTTGCCAAAGATCATAATTATCTTGCATTGCTAGCCAACTTTCAGGGGTGCGGCCTAACGCTTTAGACAGTCGCAATGCCATTTCAGGAGTTACTGCACTTTGCGATTTCAAAATACGACTCAAGGTCGAAGGTGAAACATCTAATTGTTTAGCTACGAAACGGCAGCTATAGCTAAAGGGTTCCATGTATACATCGGAAATAAACTCACCCGGATGCGGTGGATTATGCATTTTCACTAGTGATAATCCTCATAATTTAAAATAAAAGCGTTACCCTCTCTAAATTCAAAAGTAACTCTCCAGTTGCCATTAACGGTAATTGACCAAATGTCGACACGATTTCCTTTTAAAGGGGGTAACTTGAAGCCAGGTAAATCAACATCGTCAATAACGGTGGCGGTGTCTATCGCGGCAAGTTGCATTCTGAGTCGACGCTCGTGTTTAGCTTGGATACCAGCTTTACTGCCAGACTCAAAGAACTTCTTCAGCCCTTTATGTTTAAATGATTTAATCATTAATTTAGTGTAGCGTGTTGCGCAACAAGTGTCTAGTGGGAATATAACACTTACAATAAGCGACAATTCAAAGCTCCTTTGAATCGTCCGTATTCATGTTTTTGTTATCTCAGACCGCCAACTAATATCAACCTTGCGGTGTTGTTGAACACAGTCTTTTAAATACAAATTTATAAGACTTTGATACGGCACACCCGTCTCTTCCGACATGCCCTTGAAGTAGCCGATGATGTCCTCTCCCAGTCTTATCGTGACGGACTTCTTCAATTTATTCGCATATGGATTTTTGCGTGATTGGAGTTTCGTAAGATCATATTCAGCTCTCATGAGTCACCATATAGTTTTGATTCCGATTTAGTAGCCTTCCGTGCTGAAATTATTCGTATGAGTTGACCATCCTTGCGTTCACAGTGGCATATAAGGAGAAGTTTAGATGAATTACTAATGCCTAAAAGAAGAAACCGATCTTCCTCTAACATTGAGTTGGTTTCATCGTAAAATTGTAAGGCACTTTCGTCATGGAATGCAGACTTAGCCTCTTGAAAAGAAACTCCATGCTTAACTATATTCGGAGCTGATTAAGCTTCGTCCCACTCGAACTTAACCATATGTACAGCGTATGTACAAAATACCATTTAGTCAAATTGAGAGATAACACTTAAGTAAGTGGTGGAATACCGCCCTTGTATTACGTCCGACTTCATCGTTTTGTTATAGCTCAACACCTACGCTGCTTGATAGCGATTCCACGACAATTTGATTTATACTTTTTCCAGTTGCAGAAGATTGTAAAACGAGATGCTCATGAAGCTTTGGACCTACGCGAACATTAAATTTACCTGAATAGTTTTTCTTGGGTGCTACACCATCTTCTTCACACATTTTTAGAAATACTTCTAATGAGGTTGAACCCTCTTCATGCAAACCTTTAATATCAGCAGCATAAAAATCAGCGCCGCCATTCAAGTTAATAAACTCACCTCTGAACATCTCTATTTCAGGGTCGTACGTTATAACCGCATCGTATCCATTTATGTTCATTATATTTTTCATGGTTTTACCCCATTTGACTCTAACCATCGTCTGACGCTACTTACCGCTCCCTTGTCAGTATCAGGAGACGGATGTGGTCTGTGGAAAACGCGTCTGTCACCAAAAAGTCTTACACCAATTCTAGAACCTTCGGCCTCGGTTATCTCAGCTCCCAGCTCGATAAATAGCTGCTCGATATCTTTCCATTTGACATTACCACTGACTGGGCGGGAGAAAATAAGAGCTAAAGTCTTTTGGTGTTTTCTTTTCATTTGATAATGATAGTACTAAATAGTAGTACCGTCAATTAATCGTTAACTAGAGCTATAACACTGAAATAAGCGGCGGAATACCACTCTTGACGTCCGTCTTCATTTGCTTTGTTAGTAGTCAAATCACTCATAGTGGCTCCAAAGCCTCAGTACTTTGACTACCTTTTCCGATTCTAAGATTTGATACACTAATCTATGTTGGATATTAATTCTTCGAGAATATGCCCCTGAGAGATCGCCAATTAGTTTTTCAAAAGCTGGCGGGGAGGAATACGGATCATCTTTAAGAATATCGATTAGAGTTTTAGCTTTTGTTTTCAACCCACTACTAGCAAGCTTTTTGGCATCCTTTTGTGCTTGCTTAGTATAGACAACTTTCCATGTCACCAGTCTAATTCCTCCGCGCAATCAATTACATCAGTTTCTAAACCAGTCTTTATTGATTCACGCATCCCTGGCACAGATAACAAATATAGTGTTTCCTGTATAGCATCCCAGTCTTTTTCAGATAATAGAACTGCATTATTACGTTTACTCGTGATCCTTACAGGAACATGAGATTCTGCAGTTTCATCAATAACTCGGTATAAGTTTGCGCGCGCTTCTGTAGCTGTCAATGTAGTCATAAGAAATACCTCCAAGCCTAAAGCGTACGCTTAAACGCACGCCATGTCAATATTGCACTGCTAACAACTTATTATGAAGACGGCATTGTAACCACTAGATATTGTCATTTTAATAAGCCCTCAAATTTTATCACTATCAGTAGTTTATCTTGTTTTTGATGGTTATTTCTAACGTTTTATGTGTATTTTCTATGCATAGTAAACGCACATGCTGTTCTAATCATTATTTATATAAAACAACAACCTAATATAATTTCCCCTCTAAATTGGCGTTGTTACAATGCGCGCATTTTAACAACGCCATGACATCTATTCCTAAGTACAGAGGTCATCTGGCCTATAGATCAATTGTCTCTTTTGTAAAATGGCTAATTCACCATTTTTAGAAAGTATTCGGTATGTCATGAGAACAAAACACTATTCAATACAAACCGAGAAAACGTATCTTTTGTGGATAAAAAGATTCATTTTATTTAATCAAAAAAAACATCCTAAAGACCTTGGCTATCAAGAGGTAACAAAGTTTCTGACTCACCTCGCGGTAAACCGAGAAGTCACGTCATCCACCCAAAACCTTGCACTATGCTCCATTGTATTCATGTACAAGCATATATTTGAACGAGAATTAACGCTTTTACCAGATGCGGTCAGGGCGCGAGCACCCACCAGAGTTCCAACTGTACTTTCACACAAAGAAGCACTGTCAATAATCGGGCTAATGAAGCCCAAATATAAACTTATGTTCTCGCTGTTATATGGCAGCGGTTTGCGCAAAGCGGAGTTACTTAAATTGCGTGTTAAAGATATCGATTTTGAGGCTAAGACCGTCTTTTTATTTCGAGGGAAAGGTGGTAAAGATCGCACCACAATGTTGCCTTCAAAGCTCATTGAACCATTAAAAAATCAAATAGAAAAAGTGTCAACAGGATATTGCTGAGGGTTCTGGTATAACGAGTCTACCGCCAAGTTTAGCTAGAAAGAGAGTTGAAGCGTGCTGTTAATAGCTCTGGCGTGACAAAGCATGTTACTGCCCATACCTTTAGACACTCCTTTGCGACTCAACTTCTGATTAGTGGTGCAGACATTCGCACTGTTCAAGAATTACTGGGGCACAACGATTTGAGGACAACCCAAATATATACACATGTGATTGGTCAACATTCATCAGGCGTGTTAAGCCCATTTGACATTGATTGAAGAACCAGTAGATAAATATCCGTTTTTGTTTTTCGGGGGGATTACAATTTGTCTAACATCAACCCTGCCCTTTTCCATGATTTTTGTAAAAAAAACCGCTCACATGCATTACACATGGAGCGGCTTGACTACTAATTAGAAAGGTTAATATTGTGACATTAACCTCTCTTTACATACACAATTAGTTTTGTGTCACTGTCACCGTTGGTGATAGTGGATTTGGACCTTTTACCGTGAAGGTATAAGAGCCAGTAGCAGGTGCATCAAACACCAAGTTGTCGTTACTACCTTGCAACATTAATAACGGAGAGCCGAGTGTAACGGTTTTGTTATCACCATCGACTGCACCAATATTAATATCAGCCCAATCCGCATCAGCAACTTTAAACTCAACGTTACCTTCAGTAATGTCTAGCGTTAACGAGTACTCACCTTGTGCATAGGTAAATACATCCGTCGCGCCCCAACCATTCATACCACCACGCAGATAGACTGGTGTAGTACCAAAGAACTGAGATTTAAACACGGCAATCGTGTTCGTCATACCAGATGTATCAAAGATAAACGCATACTCTTCGGCATCAGTAATCGCTAGACGGAAGTTATCACCACCACCAGTGCTAGTATCAAACACATCACCAGGCACCATATTGCGCGCCTCATCAGTGTTTTCTGGTGCCCCAAAGTCTACTGTTGACCAATCTTCTGAAGCTACTTTGAACTCATAGTCACCCGCAGCCACATCGATATATGCCGTGAATACTTTGTCACCAACATAAGTCATCTCGTTTGCGGTTCCCCAGTCGTTCATGCCACCACGAAGATACACTTGTGTACCAAAGAATGGGTTATCTTTGCTAATCAATAAAGTTTGATTATCTAGATCTGCTGCATCAAAGATGAACTCATATAGCGCTGTATCAGCTGGAGTAAACTGTAAGTTCTCACCACCATCTAGGCTATAAGTCACAGCTTCAGTAACAGCAGTTTGACCCGCTTGACCACCTAGATTTGGATTATCCCAATCGGCATTGGCTACTTTGAAGTTGTACTCAGTCCCTGCTTCTAATGTATAAGTCGTACGATAAATACCGTCGCCTTCATAGTTAAATGCAGTTGCCGTACCCCAGTCATTCATGCTGCCACGTAGGTAAACCGTTGTTGAACCGTAAGGAACCACATCAGGTGCACCGGCGGTCGCAAATGCTGATAGACCAGCACCTTGCTCAGTACCTTGGGCTTTAACAAAAACAGCAATAGTCTGCGCTGGGACAGTGAATAAGCCGTTACCAGCATCATCATCAACGCCTTCAGCAAAGCTTGCACCGCGTACTACCGCATCAATCGAGGATGCTTGAGTCGCATGTAATGCAAAGCCTGTTGCTGTATTAACACGTACCGACTGTTCATCGTAACTTGCGTTAACGATAACCATTAATGCATCGTTCAATGGGTCAATATCGGTTAAGCCAGTACCGTCATCAATGCTCATCGCAATGACACCAGCAGCTTGACTACGACCAATGTTATGGAAGCCAACACGTGCTAAGATATCTTCACCCGTGGTTAAACGGAATAACGCTGAATCTGAGCGGATTGATAGCAACTCTTGGAACACTTCACCAGCAAACTCAATCTCAGACATACTTGCCGCACGCTCTGGAGAATACGCAAAAGAGCCAATAGTTTCCCATGCCCCTTGGTTATCTTGAGCGACCGGTAAGCCGACATTGAAGTTATTGCTCGATTTAGTGAAATCAACTTTGTTGAACCAATCACCGGCATCATAGGTATTGCGATCCATTGACTTAGAGCGTAATAAATCACCACCCATTTGCAAGAATGGAATACCTTGAGCCATTAATGGCAAACCAAGACCGATATTTTGTGCACGCACGCGTTGTGCTAATGACAAATCACCAGGAAGTTCGTAGTTGAACTTATCCCATAACGTTTCATTATCATGTTTAGACACATAGTTAATAATATCAGCAGGATCAGCTGCATAACCACCTAACGAGCTAGTAGTCGACGTCACGCCGTTACTATCTTGTAAGATGTAGTTATTTAATGTGCCAGCAAGACCAGCTTTAATACGATCCCCAGCATAGAGTTGATCGCCGTCACCTAGACCATTAAAGAACGCACCGCCACGAATGGCTTCACGGATACGGTCATTGAACGTACCGATTTGTGAACCGGCCAGATTGATCTGGTCAGCTTGCGTCACACCACGATCCGGTGCAGTCCAGCCTTCTCCATAGAAGTAAGTATCACTATCTACCGCTTTAACTGCAGCCTCTAGCTCAAGTACAACATCTTTAGAATGATGACCCATTAAATCAAAACGGAATGCATCGTACTTGTACTCTGTTGCCCACATAACTAATGAATCTTCCATTAGTTTAGCCATCATACGATTGCGATCTTCAGTATCATCACAACATGTATTACGTGTAATATTACCGACATCTACCGTGTAACGATGATAATAACCTGGGACCACTTTATCCAAGACTGAATTATCATTCAGACCAGAAGCATTCGTATGGTTATACACCACATCGATAGCAACGCGTAAGCCCATTTCATGTAATGCTTGGACCATAGAACGCATTTCTAAAATACGTGCGACACCATCTGGATCAGTGGCATAACTACCTTCTGGTGCATTGAAATGCTTAGGATCATAACCCCAGTTGAAATCATCAACATTACGCATCATCTGCGCTAATTCTTGAGCCTTAGTTGGCTGTAAGAATGGGTCATAACTTTCAAACAAGTCTTTTAATACAGTCGTTGGCGCTTCATCTTCACAAATAGCCGCATCACGATTTAATAAACATAAATCAAACACAGTATCAAACATATCAACCGTGCGCTCTGGGCGCTCTTCGATAGTCGCGATGTCGTTAACCGGTAACACATGGAAATGTGTAATACCCGCATCAACTAAATCCAATAAATGGTTTACCGGTGCTGTGTTTTCTTCAGTGAAAGCGAGGTATTTACCACGGTTTTCAGCAGAAGTAGACATATCTAACGCTGAGAAATCACGTACATGCCCTTCATAAATCACTGCATCTTCAGGGTTAGTAATCGTCGGTGCAACTGTGTCATCCCAACCTGCAGGTTTAAGATCATCATCAGCCAAATTAACAAACTGAGAGAAACGACCATTTACACCTAAGCCAACTGAATAAGGGTCTGTCACGTCAAACGTGTGTATTTCACCCGATACTGGATGGAAAACAGTCACGCCAAAACGATAGAACATACGATCCATACCTGTACCTGAATAGCTCCAGATACCCGTCATTGGATCTTCAGTCATTTGGTGGCTAGCAGCGAGACGCTTATCAGCGCCATAGACATTTAACACGACGTTTTGCGCAGTTGGCGCCCATACGTTGGATGTGATCATGTCTGCGTCATAGACTAAGCCAATCGTACTTTCATCAGCATCCGCATCACCCATTGTATATAATGAATCCAATGCATTAGCGATTTGAATACCGGTTGCCGCGACAAGTTTACCTTCATCGTTATAACCACCTAGTACAGCTTGAGTTTTTAATACCGACTTAGCGGCATCAGCATCCCACTCACCGGCAAATGCCGACATGCTAGCTAAATGTGGTGCAATGGCAACTTGTTCATCAGTTAACGTCGCATCCATAAGATCTAACGCAGTACCATTAAGGCCAGTTTCAAGATCTGCTTCAATACCTGCCGTTGCAGAGTAATGTAGCTTAACGCTAGACACCGCATCAGGTGCATCCCACACTAAGGTGTTTGTATCTAACCAATGTGCTGCTAAACCTTCGATTTGAACCGGACGCTCGCCCAATGATAATAAAGGGTAATCGAAAACAGTTGGTTCACCTGATAACGTGAAGTTAACACGTTGATAGGTATCATCTTCTTGGTCTAGTGATGCTCTAAAGTCACCGCCGCCCATTTCTTTACCCGCATCGTCAGTACCAATGTGAATAATGAAGTTATGACACGTACCAAACCCTTCTTTTAGGTTCAGTAACCAATACGCACCATAATTTGGATCAATACCAGTATGCACTAAACCATTATCCCAAGATGCAGCAATAGAATCAGGGGCTAATGAGTCACACGCTTCATTATTCCAAGTGTGTAAACGATACCCTTCATAAGCGCTGTCACCAGGCTCATTAGTTGCATCAACTAAAGCACGGTTATAGTAAACCACTGCTTGCGTAGCACTTGGAAAAACAGAAGGAGTTGGTAATGTTGGATCAGCACCAATTACACAACTTTGATTGTCTGCAGCAGGGACTAATGGGGCTGCACAACTTAACGGTGGCGGTGCCACACAAGAAGTACCAGCAGCATCAGGGATCTGCGGCAAAGTACAAGATTTAATAGCTACACCAGACGATACGTCTGAGCCACCACACCCTGCTAAACCAAGTGAAGTCAGTACTACAACGACTGCACCTAGTTTTTTGATTGAATTAAACATAGGTTGTTGCTCCGATGTTATTAAACTAGTTAAAAATCTCATAACGAATACGTCATACCAAGGAAGTATTGCGTTCCAAAGTACTGAATCGTGCCGGTCAATGATTCGTCACCAAAGTAACTCTTCGTTGGGGCATCGGTTACGTTATTAGCTTGAAATAACACGCTTAAATTATCATTAATGGCATATGAGGCTTGGAAATCGACAACAGTTTCACCGTCGTAATTAACCGTTTGCTCATTGACACCGACTTGTTTGGATACAAATGGATTACGATAGCGCGTGCTGACACGACTCTCAAAACCTTCATATTCCCAAAACAAAGTCACACTCGCCACTTGCTCAGATAACCCAGGTAAGTTACCAGTGTAAACACCGTTTCCTGTAGTACGTTGAATTTCTGATTCAGTGTATGAATAACTCGCATTAACGCCTAAGCCAGACCACAAGCCAGGTAACATACTGTAAATTTCAGTGTAGGCTAATTCAATACCACGAATATAACCCCCTTCAGAGTTATTTTGGGCAGTTGTGTAAGTGCCATTGACTGTAGGAATAGTCACAGTGATCGGATCAGCATTGCTATCAAGCTCAGGTAAGCCATCTTCGTTGGTGACTGTCACAACCACTTCAGTCGGTACATCAAAACCGTTCGCAGCAAAATCATATGGACGCGTTGCGGTTGTATCAATAAAAGATTTAATCTCTTTATAAAACAAAGCAACGACTAATGCACCATCGGTTTCATCAAAATAACGCTCGTAAGATAAATCGTATTGATTAGCATAAAACGGACGTAAGAACGGCGAGTTAGTACTCGAACCATTAATTTCCGCAGTAGGACTAGTTAATACAATATCACCCGTATCTTCATCGATTGAACCAAACACATCAGACACACGCACGTTAGCATTGGCAAACAAGCGATTGATCGGTGGACGACCCATGACTTTAGCTGCAGCAAAACGAATTTGATCGTTATCAGTAAGTTTGAAGTTTAGATTTAGTGATGGTAGATAGTCTGTGTACGTGTCACCAATAATTTTGGCAGCAAATTGATCGTTGATCAAACCAGCTTCATCGGTAATGTACTGAGCGCCCTGCTCTGGATCGCCTTGTACATCTTGTAATACCGTAGAGGATTGATTGGTATCAACCATACGCACACCAAAGTTACCGCTTACAGGTATATCACCCAGTTCAGTGTCAATATTTGCCATTAAATATGCAGAAGTAACTTCTTCAAATACCGAGCCTGATTCGGTCACAGACCATGCTGTATTAGGACCTAGACCTGGTGTTGGGCTATTAATAACACCTGGATTAGCTGTACCCCATGATTGCACCGGCTGTGGAATACCCGATGGGAACCATGCGTTTAATGCTTTATCTAAATCAATTGATAAGTAGCTTGGGAAATAAGCAAAATCACCCTGCCAATCAACTACTTGAACCATATCTTGTGTTAAACGCAATGGCGGAGCCGAATTTGGAAAGCCCGAATCAGAACCATATTCAAACACCGAACGTTCATTGGCATAGGTTCTGTCGGAATAACGCGCACCAAATTCAATAGACGAGATATAGTTGTTATCTAACTGATATTTAAAATCAAGACGGAATGCTTCGATTTCATCTTCATTTTGGAACGGATAAATACCGTATTTGCTGACCATTACACGGTTAATATCACTAAATGCTTCAGCCTGACTGAACCCAACATTAGGTAAGTTTAATCCATTGTTCAAATAGCTTATTGAAACATTTTGATCAATCACAGGGTTAGCAACCGTTGCGTCTTCTGCAACCAATGACCACAATAAGCCATTACGGAAGTTAGACTCAGCAGATGAATAAGAAGCATCAAATGACATAGACCAGTTATCTGATATATCCCACTCACCTTTTAAACCATAACTGGCGACTTCATCAAAATCTTGATTATCATCGTTAACTAATTCAACTCGCGTCGAGCTACTATCGTTACGATAAAAAGTACCACCAATAATATTGCCAGCAGGGTTAGTTGTTAAATTCGCGTAATCTGATTGATTAGACTCTAATTTAACACGGTAACCACGTGCAAATTCTTTAGAATCAAAACGCGATAAGAAACCATCAGCTTTTAAGCGGAAGTTATCAGTAGGAGCCCATTCAATGGCAGCCATATAACCGTTTCTAGTTTCTTCACCACCTTTGTGCTGGATCTCAAATCCTTCGCTAGGAATAAAATCCGTACCGCTTAATAAACCACCCGGTGCTAAACCAATGTATTGGGTTGCTACCGAAGGTTGAAATAAACGTGCATAACCTAACGCTAAGCCTAAAGTATCATCAGCAAACTTACCTTGGTAAGAAAAGCTAATACGGTTACCGTACTCTTCTGCATCGGAAACTTCAGACGCACGGTCATTAAACATACCGCGAAGATTAGCACCAAAGGTATGCTGTTGAGTATTAGATAACGGACTAGCCGTTTCTAGTTCAACCGTACCCGCTACACCACCTTCAATTAGTGATGCTTTTGGCGATTTGTATACCGCAGCTGAGTTAATCAACTCAGAAGGATATTGATCGAATTCAATTGATCGGTTACCTGAAGTGGATACTTGCTCACGGCCGTTTAAAGTCGAGAACACGAAATCTCCAGATAAACCACGAATATTAATCTCAGCTGCTTGTCCGCCAGTACGGACGGCTGAAATACCTGGTAAACGTGTTAATGCGTCTGCCATTGAAACATCTGGCAAACCACCTAGGTCATCTGCAGATAATTGTTCTGATACCGTGTCACCGAAACGTTTTTGATTTAAAGATTTAATCAAGCTAGTAGAAAAGCCTTTGACTTCAATAACTTCAACTTCATCTTCTATTTTTGTAGTTTCGTTAGCCTCTTGAGCATAAATTGGCATAGCCAAAGATACGCCACTTGCGACAAGTGCTGCAGTGATCAAACTGGGTCTGAATTTAGTCATATATTGTCCCATTCCCCGTTGAGTTATAGATGAGTGTGTGCAGTGTTGTTCGTACTTGAACTCAATTATTAGTATTGTTGTTACAACGCACACATCATCTGCATTTATCAACTTACACTATATTTAACTCTATGAACTTGAACAACAAAGTGCATACGTATTCATACAACTTGCACAACGAAGTGCATACGTATTCATGCATAAATGCATACATTTACATAACAATAAATCAACAATTTTAAAATTAAATGTATTTATCTTGTAAAACTAGACGTTCAGTCAGGTGAAGAAAAAAGCTAAGTACGTATACTGATTTGGTACCTAAGTACATAGTATTGAGAACGTAAAACTAACTACTAAATGAAAAGGAAAACAATAATGAACATTCATTCACAACTTACAAAAACCAAGCAAAATGAGCTGACTAATCAAGAGTTAAGCTTAGTAAAAGGGGGTATTTTAGAAGCACCACAACCCCAGCACTACGATCAACAAACCCTGCACTATCAGCCGTGGAGAAATGATCAGCATGTGAACAGTGTCACCAGTCGTAAACATACTGGCTATGCCAGTAAATTTAATGCTATGAATTAACATTGAACTAACACTGAACTCATATTGAACTAATATTGAAATTTGGTTATAAAAAAACCGCATCATGGATGCGGTCTTTTATAATCATTTAACAATGAAATATGGCAGGGATTACCAACCAGTGATTTCACGTAATGCTTTACCGATATCAGCAAGTGAACGTACTGTTTTAACGCCCGCTGCTTCTAACGCTGCAAATTTCTCATCAGCAGTACCTTTACCACCAGAGATAATCGCACCAGCATGACCCATACGCTTACCAGCAGGTGCAGTAACACCAGCAATGTAAGAAACGACAGGCTTAGTCACGTTAGCTTTGATGAATTCAGCAGCTTCTTCTTCCGCAGTTCCACCGATTTCACCAATCATTACGATTGCTTCAGTTTGTGGGTCGTTTTGGAACAAAGTTAAGATATCAATGAAGTTAGAACCAGGAATTGGATCACCACCGATACCAACACAAGTAGACTGACCAAAACCTTCGTCAGTAGTTTGCTTAACCGCTTCGTACGTCAACGTACCAGAACGAGAAACAACACCTACTTTACCAGGCTTGTGGATATGACCAGGCATGATACCAATCTTACACTCTCCAGGAGTAATAACACCTGGGCAGTTTGGACCGATCATAGTCACGCCCTTCTGTGAAACATATTCTTTCACATAAATCATGTCTACAGTTGGAATACCTTCGGTAATACATACAATCAATTGAATACCTGCATCAGCAGCTTCAATGATTGAATCTTTACAAAAAGCAGCTGGTACATAGATAACTGACGCAGTAGCACCCGTTTCTGCAACAGCATCTTTAACTGTATTGAATACAGGAAGACCTAAATGCGTTGTACCGCCTTTACCAGGAGTAACACCACCAACCATTTGCGTACCGTATTCGATAGCTTGTTCTGAATGGAATGTACCTTGACCACCAGTAAAACCTTGGCAGATTACTTTAGTATCTTTATTGATTAATACTGACATTATTTGCCCTCCGCAGCAGCTACAACTTTTTGTGCAGCATCTGTAAGCGACTCTGCAGCGATAATATCAAGACCAGAATTAGCTAATACTTCACGACCTAATAGTGCGTTAGTACCTTCTAAACGAACCACTACTGGTACGTTTACGCCAACTTCTTTCACTGCGCCAATGATGCCTTCAGCGATCATGTCACAACGTACGATACCACCAAAAATGTTAACTAAAACAGCTTTAACATTGTCATCAGACAAGATAATTTTGAATGCTTCTGCAACACGTTCTTTCGTCGCGCCACCACCAACATCTAGGAAGTTCGCTGGGCTACCGCCGTGCAAATTAACGATATCCATCGTACCCATTGCAAGGCCAGCACCGTTAACCATACAACCAACATTACCGTCTAGGGCAACGTAGTTTAATTCCCAAGCCGCTGCTTGTGCTTCACGCGCGTCTTCTTGTGAAGGATCGTGCATTTCTTGAAGCTTAGGCTGGCGATACATCGCGTTACCATCGATAGCAACTTTAGCATCTAGACAGTGTAAATCACCATCAGCTTTAATTACTAGAGGGTTGATTTCGATTAGTGCAACGTCTAATTCTTCGAACATTTTCGCTAGACCCATGAAGATCGTAGTGAACTGACGGATTTGCACACCTTTAAGACCTAAAGCAAACGCGATTTCGCGAGCTTGGTAAGGTTGTGCACCGACTAGTGGATCGATAGCCGCTTTCAAGATTTTTTCAGGCGTCTCTTCTGCAACTGTTTCGATTTCAACACCACCTTCAGTAGATGCCATGAAAACGATACTACGTGTTGCACGGTCAACAACTGCACCTAAGTACAATTCTTGATCGATGTCAGTACAAGACTCAACTAAAATCTTAGTAACTGGCTGACCCGCTTCGTCTGTTTGATATGTAACCAAGTTTTTGCCTAACCAGTTTTCCGCGAAAGCTGTAATTTCTTCTTTCGTCTTAACTAGTTTAACACCGCCAGCCTTACCGCGACCACCAGCGTGTACTTGACATTTAACTACCCACTCTTCACCGCCAATGCGATCTGCCGCGTCAGCAGCTTCTTGAGGAGTACCGGCAGCAAATCCTTCAGATACAGGTAAACCGTATTCTTTGAAAAGCTGTTTACCCTGATATTCATGCAAATTCATGGTTATATTCTATCCGCTTTAGTAAATTTAAAAAAAGTCGATATCCCGACTGTATTTATAGTAGACGTTACTCCAACGTCTATAATAAGAAAGATGATACATCACACATCATCTTTCTCAATTTATTCAAGACTAATGTCTTAAAATTAATTACACATCTAATAATAGACGTGTTGGATCTTCTAGCATTTCTTTTACTGTTACTAGGAAACCTACTGATTCTTTACCATCAACAATTCTGTGATCGTAAGACAATGCTAAGTACATCATAGGTAAGATTTCTACTTTACCATTAACAGCCATTGGGCGGTCTTGGATTTTATGCATACCTAAGATTGCACTTTGCGGTGGGTTGATGATTGGCGTTGATAACAACGAACCAAATACACCACCATTAGTTATTGTGAAATTACCACCTTGTAATTCATCAAGAGACAATTTACCGTCGCGACCTTTGAGTGCTAAGGTTTTAATACCTGATTCAATGCCAGCCATACCTAATGTATCTGTATCTTTCAATACAGGAGTCACTAGACCACGTGGCGTAGAAACCGCAATCGAAATATCAAAATAGTTATGATAAACAATATCATCACCGTCAATCGACGCATTGACCTCTGGGAAACGTTTCAACGCTTCAGTGACCGCTTTTACATAAAACGACATGAAACCTAAACGAATACCATGACGCTTTTCAAAGCTTTCTTGGTATTGCTTACGTAAATCCATGATTGGTTTCATGTTGATTTCGTTGAAAGTCGTTAACATTGCTGTTGAGTTTTTCGCTTCTAATAAACGGTTAGCAATAGTTTTGCGTAAGCGTGTCATCGGAACACGTTTTTCAGTACGTTCGCCCATAGGAACTGCCGGTGCCTCTGTAGTTGTGCTCGCTGCTTTTGCTGCTGGAGCAGATTGTAATGATTTTTCGACGTCTTCTTTAGTTACTCGGCCACCTTTACCAGTGCCTTTGATACTAGCAGCATCAAGACCTTTTTCTGCTAATAGACGACGTACAGAAGGACTTAACGCGTCTGATTCTGAAGCACTATCTACAGGTGCTGCTACAGGAGCAGCGGCTGCACCGGCTCCAGCTACAAATTTAGCAATTGCTTGCTCAGCTGTAACAGTCGCACCTTCTTCAAATATAATTTCAGATAAGGCGCCAGCACTTGGTGCTACGACTTCTAGAACCACTTTATCAGTTTCGATATCGACAAGGTTTTGATCCTGCTCAACTGCTTCACCAACTTTCACATGCCAAGTCGCGATAGTCGCATCTGCTACCGACTCTGGTAATACAGGAACTTTGATATCAGTTGCAGGGCCTGCAGCAGCTGGTGCAGCTACGGCTGCTGGAGCGGCTTTAGCAGCTGGTGCTGCGGCTGCGCCACCAGCACTTAGATGAGCAATCAATTGCTCGCCTAATACAGTGTCACCTTCTTGAAATAAGATCTCAGAAATAACGCCATCTTCAGGTGCTACTACTTCAAGTACCACTTTGTCGGTTTCGATATCAACAAGATTTTGGTCGCGAGACACAGTGTCACCCGCTTTTACATGCCAAGTTGCAATCGTTGCATCTGCTACCGATTCTGGTAACACCGGAACTTTAATTTCAGTAGTCATTTGAGATCCTTATTTAATTGTTAGTGCGTCATCAACCAATTGTTTTTGTTGTTGGTTGTGAACAGAAATATAGCCTACCGCTGGTGAAGCTGATGCATCACGACCGGCATAAGTTAATGTCGCTCCTTGCGGGATGGACGCATAAAAACGATGTTGTGAACAGTACCAGGCGCCTTGGTTCATAGGCTCTTCTTGACACCAAACCCAATCTGTAACATGCCCATATTGTGCAAGCTCAGCATTGATTTCATCAATCGGGAATGGATATAACTGCTCGATGCGGATAATAGCCACATCAGTTTGTTTATTCTCACGACGTTTTTCGAGTAAATCGTAATACACTTTACCTGAACACATGACGACGCGTTTGACCTGCTTAGGAGCGATTTCGTCAATTTCGCCAATGATATTTTTAAATACACCAGTGGATAATTCTTCTAATGAAGAAACCGCTAGAGGATGACGTAACAATGATTTAGGAGACATCACAACTAGTGGACGACGCATCGGACGAACCGCTTGGCGAAGTAACATATTATACACTTGCGCAGGCGTAGATGGAACACACACTTGCCAGTTATGATCTGCACATAATTGTAAGAAACGCTCAAGACGCGCTGAGCTATGCTCAGGACCTTGACCTTCGTACCCGTGCGGTAACAGCATAGTCAAGCCACATAAACGGCCCCACTTTGCTTCACCCGAACATAAGAACTGATCAAATACAACTTGTGCACCGTTGGCGAAATCACCAAATTGCGCTTCCCAAATCGTTAACGTTCGCGGCTCAGCAGTTGCAAACCCATACTCAAATGCTAATACGGCTTCTTCTGATAATACTGAATCATATAGTTCAATGTTACCTTGCTCAGCGTTCAAGTTTTGTAACGGCATGTAGGTAGAGCCGTCAGTTTGATTATGCAATACTGCATGACGATGGAAGAATGTGCCACGGCCTGAGTCTTGTCCAGTAATACGAATATCATATTGACGGTCTAAGATATTGGCATACGCTAAGTTCTCAGCCATACCCCAATCTAATAAACGCTCACCTTCAACCATTGATTTACGATCAACATAAAGCTTATTTACTCGTGACTGCAACTTTTGGTCTTCAGGGAAATCAATTAGACGTTGACCAAGTTCAGTTAACTTTTCGACTGAAGTAGCGGCATCATAAGCAACATCCCAATCATGACCAATATATGGAGTCCAATCAACTGAATGCTCCGTCATTGGACGCCATTCTTCAACTACACAAGCGCCATGATCAAGTGCTGCACGGTACTCAGCAATCAATTTTTCAACTTCGTGTTCATCAATTGTACCTTCAGCGGTTAATTGATCAGCATAAAGTTGACGTGGCACAGGGTGCTTTTTAACTTTTTGGTACATTAACGGCTGCGTGGCATTAGGCTCATCAGCTTCGTTATGGCCGTGACGACGGTAACAAACTAAATCAATCACCACATCGCGTTTGAATTTATTGCGATAATCTAAAGCGAGTTTAGTCACAAACATAACGGCTTCAGGATCATCACCATTTACATGGAAAATTGGCGCCTGTACCATTTTAGCAATATCGGTACAGTATTGAGTAGAACGCGTATCTTCTGTTTTAGATGTGGTAAAGCCAACTTGGTTGTTAACCACGATACGAACTGTACCACCTACCGCAAAACCACGTGTTTGCGACATGTTAAAGGTTTCTTGTACAACACCTTGACCCGCAATCGCAGAATCACCATGAATTGTGATAGGTAACACTTTAGCACCATCATCTGAATCACGACGAGATAATCGAGCACGTACAGACCCCATAACAACTGGGTTAACAATCTCAAGGTGAGACGGGTTGAACGCTAATGCTAAATGGACGTTACCACCTTCAGTAGCAAAATCTGATGAGAAACCGGCGTGATATTTAACATCACCCGCACCCAAGGAATCATCGTGCTTACCAGCAAACTCGTCAAATAACACCGAAGGGTTTTTACCTAATACGTTGACTAGTACGTTTAAGCGACCACGGTGAGCCATGCCCACTACGACTTCTTTAGTACCTGCTTTACCCGCTTCACTAATCAGGCCTTTGAGCATTGGCACTAAACTGTCACCACCTTCAAGCGAGAAACGCTTAGCACCTGGGAATTTAGCACCTAAGTATTTTTCCATACCATCAGCTGCGATTAATCCTTTGAGGATTTTAATCTTTTCTTCACGGCTAATGACTGGCTTTGACTCTACTGACTCAATACGTTGTTGTAACCAACGTTTTTGTTCGGTGTCAGTAATGTGCATGTACTCTGCACCAATTGAGCCACAGTACGTGCGATTCAATGATTTGAATAATTCGCCAAGAGGTAATTTTTCTTTACCTAACGCATATGATCCAAGGTTAAATTGAGTATCAAAATCTTTGTCAGTTAAGTTGTGGTGAGATAATTCTAAATCGCGAACACGCTCTTGTTTCCAAAGACCTAATGGGTCTAGATTTGCATGTTGATGACCACGGAAACGGAAGGCATTTATTAACTGTAAAACTTTAACTTGTTTTTCATCACCAGCGGCACCGACAGCAGGCGCGGCAGTTGTGCCGACTCGAGCCATTGGACCTAACGCTGCTAGTTTTCTAAACTGGTCGCGAATTTGGGTATGATTAGAATCAATCTCGACTCCATCTACCTTTGGTAATGTTTCAAAGACTTGTTGCCAAGTCGATGGGACGCTTTGCGGGTCCTCGAGATATGCTTCATACAATTCCTCTACGTATGCCGCATTCGCACCAGCCATGTGAGAAGATTCCCACCATGCTTTCATTGCGCTATCTTGCATTATTATGCCCTGTCTACAAATTTAATATCATGTGAGCTCATCATTGACTCACCACTAACTTTAACTCAAAAAAATAGCCATCTGTACCACAGATAGCTATTTAGAAACTAATATTTGGGCGGTAAAACCGCCCATAATCACTAAACAGCTCGTTGTAAGAGCATGGATTTTATCTGACCAATTGCTTTAGTCGGATTCAATCCTTTTGGACATACGCTTACACAATTCATGATACCGTGGCATCTGAATACACTAAACGCATCGTCAAGATCATTCAATCGTTCTTCAGTCGCAGTATCACGACTATCAATCAAGAAACGGTATGCATGTAACAAACCAGCAGGACCGATAAATTTATCAGGGTTCCACCAGAATGATGGGCATGATGTTGAACAACATGCACACAAGATACACTCATATAAACCATCAAGTTTTGCACGATCTTCAGGCATCTGAATATGTTCACGTGATGGTGGATGGTTATCGTCATTGATCAAGAAAGGTTTAATTTTCTCATATTGTGTGTAGAACTGAGTCATGTCCACAACTAAATCACGTACAACTGGTAAGCCAGGTAATGGACGTACAACAATTTTACCCTTGCCTAGTGCTGATAAAGGTGTGATACATGCTAAGCCATTTTTGCCATTCATGTTCATACCGTCAGAACCACACACACCTTCACGGCATGAGCGACGGAAAGATAATGTCGGATCAGTCTCTTTTAAGGCAATCAGTGCATCAAGCACCATCATGTCTTGACCTTCTTCGACTTCTAATGAGTACTCTTGCATACGCGGAGCATCATCAATATCTGGATTGTAACGATATATAGAAAAATTAAGTTGCATTGTATTTTCTCCTTAATATGTACGTGCTTTCGGCGGGAATGCTTCTCGCAGAACTGGTGTCATATTAACATCACGTTTAAGCATAGATTCAGACTCAGGCAGATAAACACTATGGCATAACCAGTTGTCATCATCACGCTCTGGGAAATCGAAACGGCTATGTGCGCCACGACTCTCTGTTCTGAAGTTCGCTGCAACAGCTGTGCTGTAAGCGGTTTCCATTAAGTTATCTAGTTCTAAACACTCAATACGTTGAGTGTTAAAGTCAGATGACTTATCGTCTAATCTTGCATTTTGTAGACGTTCGCGGATTTCAGCTAGTTCTTTTAGGCCTTCAGCCATAGAGTCACCTTCACGGAATACCGAGAAGTTTAACTGCATGCACTGCTGCATATCTTTCTTAATTTGAACTGGATCTTCGCCTTTGCCTACTTCGCTGTTTTCCCAACGATTGAAACGCGCTAATGCTGCGTCAACATCATCAGATGATGCTTCGCGTGATGTTTCAATTTCGTCAAGCTTAGTACCAAGGTGTAAGCCAGTAGCACGGCCAAATACAACCAAATCAAGTAACGAGTTACCACCTAAGCGGTTTGCACCGTGAACAGATACACAAGCAATCTCACCACAAGCAAATAAACCATTTACTTTAGATTCAGCGCCATTAGCATCGATAGTGATTACCTGACCATCAACATTAGTTGGAATACCACCCATCATATAGTGACAAGTAGGTATAACTGGAATTGGCTCTTTAACTGGATCAACGTGAGCAAATGTTCGTGATAACTCTAAAATACCCGGTAAACGAGATTCTAATACATCTTTACCTAAGTGATCGAGTTTCAATTTAATATGAGGACCCCAAGGACCATCACAACCACGACCTTCACGAATTTCAGTCATCATCGAACGAGCAACAACGTCACGTCCGGCTAAATCTTTAGCATTTGGCGCATAACGCTCCATGAAACGTTCGCCGTCTTTATTTAGTAAGTAACCACCTTCACCACGGCAACCTTCAGTTACCAAAGTACCCGCACCTGCGATACCCGTTGGGTGGAACTGCCACATTTCCATATCTTGTAATGGAACACCAGCACGAAGTGCCATGCCAACACCATCACCGGTATTGATGTGTGCATTGGTAGTCGACGCGTAAATACGGCCAGCACCACCAGTAGCTAAGACAACTGCCTTAGACTTGAAATAAACAACTTCACCAGACTCGATATCAATTGCGGTACAACCGACAACATCACCGTCTTGGTTTTTAACTAAATCGAGTGCATACCACTCAGAGAAGACTTTAGTTTTGTTTTTTACGTTTTGTTGATACAACAAATGTAAAAGTGCATGACCAGTACGGTCAGCCGCTGCAGCAGTTCGTGCCGCTTGCTCGCCACCGAAGTTTTTAGATTGGCCACCAAATGGACGTTGGTAAACTTTACCTTCTTCTGTACGAGAAAATGGTAGTCCCATGTTTTCCATTTCAATAATGGCTTCTGGACCTGTTTTACACATATATTCGATAGCGTCTTGGTCACCGATATAATCAGAACCTTTAACGGTATCGTACATGTGCCATTCCCAGTTATCTTCGTGTGAATTACCTAATGCAACGGTAATACCACCCTGAGCGGATACGGTATGAGAACGGGTTGGAAATACTTTTGATAATAACGCACAGGTTTTACCTGATTCAGATATTTGTAATGCAGCACGCATACCTGCGCCACCTGCACCAATTACTACTGCGTCAAACTCATGAACTGGAATACTCATAATACCTTACACTCCCCACAACACGAACAAGCCAACTGCTACATAAGCAAAGGCGATTAAGTTTAGTACATATTGAATACCTGCACGTAAACCAGCTGGTTTAACGTAATCAGTCAATACTTGCCATAAACCGATGCGCACGTGGAGCATAATTGACACTAATGCAGCAAACGTAAATACTTTCATAAACAAACTGGCGAAAATACCCTGCCAGATTGAATATGTTAACGTCGGTGCTGTAAAAAACACAAACGCGATATAAAATGAATAAAGAGCAATAATTAATGCTGTTGCACGAAGCGATACCCAATCTTGGATGCCGTTACGTTTTATGGATGCTTGATTTGTTACCACAATGCCACCCCTAAGATTAAGGTTAATACAATCCAGATACCGATGATGATGTTTGCACTCAGATTACCTGATTCAAGTTCTTCCCAATAGCCCATATCCATGATGCCGTGACGAATACCGCCAAGGATGTGATAGGTTAAGGCTGATACTGTGCCTATTGCTACAAACTTCCCAATAAACCCGTCCATAATAGCTTGCACGTCATTGAAGCCTTGTTCTGAACTTAGCGATACTGCCCAAGCCCAAATCACGAACAACAATGCGAAAAACATTGCTACGCCGGTTACACGGTGCAAAATTGAAGAAATTGCAGAAGGTGGGAATTTAATGGTGTTTAAATCCAAATTAACTGGTCTTTGCTTTTTCACAATACGTTAGCCTATTTTCTCATTCGTGGGGATTCGCCCCTAATAATTGTGCCCTTTATATAGTTCAACTAATATAAAAGTTCACAAATAACGGTTTCGTGCCAAATTCAGCAAATGTTAATCATTTGTGAATATTTAGTCATTTAAATATCAGCATATCCTGCCGATATAAAAAGCACTGCGAAGTATATATATAGCAGTATCGAATTACAATTTTTTGTTCGGAATTAAGACATTGGTAGTAAATTGTTTTTTGCACTTCCTCATCATAATCAGAAATTTACGTTATTTATTAAGGAAATTGTCATAAAAATTGACTTACTGCTAGTTTAGACGTACAACTATGCCCCCTTTTCAAAAGGCAAAAATAGTTACATACTGCATATAACGCAATTACTTGCACTCTATGCAAAGATGCTATTATGAATAATAATGCAAATATGAATACTGAGGAGAACCACACATGGCAGACAAAAAGGCCATCTTAAAAGTTGACGGTAAAGAAGTTGAACTTCCTATCTTGCAAGGAACCGCTGGACAAGACGTTATTGACGTTCGCACGTTAGGCGCAACTGGTTACTTTACTTACGACCCTGGATTTATGGCGACTGGTTCTTGTGAATCTTCAATCACTTATATCGACGGCGCAGAAGGTGTATTGTTACATCGTGGTTTCCCAATTGGTGAACTAGCCCAAGATTCTGATTATTTAGAAGTATGTTATATGCTTCTACATGGCGACCAGCCAACTGCAGAACAATACGCAGAGTTTAAAGACACTATCACTAACCATACGATGGTCCATGAACAAATTAACATGTTCTTCCATGGCTTCAGAAATGATTCGCATCCTATGGCGATGCTATGCGGTACAGTCGGCGCATTATCGTCGTTCTATCACAGTGATTTAGATGTGACTAACCCTGCTCAACGCATTCGCTCAGCACATCGCTTAATTGCCAAAATGCCGACTTTGATTGCAATGGCATATAAGTACAGCGTAGGTCAGCCATTTGTGTATCCTAAGAATGATTTATCCTATGCTGGTAACTTCTTAAACATGATGTTCTCCGTTCCTACAGAAGACTATTTCATCAGCCCTGCTGTTGAAAAAGCGATGGATCGTATCTTTATTTTACATGCTGATCATGAACAAAATGCATCGACGTCAACAGTGCGTTTAGCTGGTTCTTCTGGCGCTAACCCATATGCGTGTATCGCAGCTGGTGTTGCGTCTTTGTGGGGGCCTGCACATGGCGGCGCGAATGAAGCATGTTTAAAAATGCTTGAAGAAATTGGTACCGTTGACCGTATTCCAGAGTTTATTGCGCGTGCAAAAGACAAAAATGATTCATATCGTTTAATGGGCTTCGGTCATCGTGTTTACAAAAACACAGATCCACGTGCCAAGGTAATGCGCGAAAGCTGTCATGAAGTATTAGCTGAACTTAAGTTAGACGATCCATTATTAGACGTAGCAATGGAATTAGAACGTGTTGCACTTTCTGACCCATATTTTGCCGATAAGAAATTGTTCCCTAACGTAGATTTCTACTCAGGTATCGTGCTTAAAGCGATTGGTATTCCAACTAATATGTTTACGTGTATCTTTGCACTAGCACGTACAGTAGGTTGGATTTCACATTGGCATGAGATGATGAGCCAACCAGGTCAAAAAATTGGTCGTCCTCGTCAACTTTACACAGGTCATACTGAGCGTAAGTACGAGCCAATTGAAAAATAGTAGTTAAAATTTAATCTATTTTAAAGCACCTTCGGGTGCTTTTTTTATATTTATCATTCATATTATTAATACCGAGTATAAATCATGCCAATAAACGCTAAAATATTAGGTTATTTAGGGCTTATCCCGTTTATCTTTTTCGCATTACACGAGCTACTCAGTCTCAATTTACTTACTTCTATGCAAGCGAGTATGGGTTTTATCCAATATTCTGCCATCATTTTGTCTTTTTTTGGTGGAGTACATTGGTATCAAGCACTATGCGAGCCAAAAAATAACCACCAAATATACGTCGCTATGCTGCCAAGTATAGTAGCTTGGTCTAGTTTATTCCTATTTGACATAAAAATAACATTATTTGTCCTATCTGTTAGTTATTTGTTAATACTAATGTATGATAAATTTACCTTGTCGTTACCTAAAACTATCATCATCGAATATACCAAAATGAGATTGGTATTAACAACAGTGGTAATTTTATGTCATTTTGGTTTACTCATCTCAATCTAAATGGTCAGTTATTAACCTTTTTTTGGTTAACCAGAAAATATAAAAGCATCAACCTAAATGGCTGATGCTTTTATATGTAAATGAATTGTTACTACCTTTCAGTATTTAGCTTAATCACTTCGTCCATATCTATCACTAAATCGCACAATATCGTCTTCGCCAAGATAACTTCCCGATTGAACTTCTATTAATTCTAGAGGAATTTTACCTGGATTTTCTAGTGCATGAACTTCTCCAATAGGAATGTAGGTCGATTCATTTTCAGAAACAATCATAGTGTTATCCCCTATTGTCACATTGGCAGTCCCCGATACAACAATCCAATGCTCTGCTCGATGGTGATGCATCTGTACGGAAAGTTTCTCTCCTGGTTTAACACTGATACGTTTAACCTGAAAGCGCTCGCCATTATCAATCGAATCATAACTGCCCCAAGGACGAAATACTTCTCGATGAAATTCAAACTCAGGTCGTTGTTGTGCTTTAAGCTGATTAACGACATGTTTGATTTCTTGTACTTTATCTTTATGAGCAACCATCACTGCATCTTTGGTCTCGACCACCACGATATTATCTAACCCAATCACACTGACAAGTTTCCCTTCGGCGTTTACATAACTGTTGGTCGTATCATGTAACATCACGTCACCGACAGTTGCGTTACCTTGAGCATCTTTATCCGCTGTTTCCCATAACGATGACCAACTACCCACATCTGACCAACCGGCATCTAACGGTACCATTGCCGCATCTTTAGTATGCTCCATCACCGCATAATCAATAGAATCATCAGGGCAAGTCGCAAATATTTCGGCATTAATGCGCGTAAAGTCCATATCTTGGGTTTGTCCGGCTAAGGATTGTTGGCATATGGATAAAATCTCAGGTGCAAATTCAGCTAATGCAGTCAAATAAGCGCTGGCTTTAAACATAAACATCCCTGAGTTCCAAAAATAATCGCCGGTACTGACATAATCTTGCGCAGTAGCTAAGTCAGGCTTTTCAACAAAGGCAGCAACATTAAATCCTACATTTAAGCCGTTGTTAGACAATGACGCACCACTTTTTATATAGCCATAACCGGTATGTGGCATTTGTGGAACTATACCAAAAGTCACTAACTTACCTTGTTCAGCTAATTGTTGAGCACGAGCAAGACCCGTATGAAAAGCTGAGTGATTTTGAATTAAATGATCAGCCGCCAAAATCAATAAAATTGGATCTGACCCGCTTTCTTGAGCTTTTAATGCAGCAAGTGCAATAGCTGGGGCTGTATTTCGTCCGACAGGCTCTAATAAAATCCCCGAATGCTGAATGTCTTGCTGTCGCAGTTGCTCTGCCACTAAAAAACGATGTGCTTCGTTACAAATAATCATCGGAGCTTGAGCACCAGAACCATTTAAACGAGTTATAGTGTCCTGCAACATCGAGTTATCAGAGGTAAGGGCTAGAAATTGCTTGGGCATAGCGACACGAGATTTTGGCCACAAACGGCTACCAGTGCCACCAGCAAGAATAATTGGCTTCATTAATTAGTAATCCTTTACATAAAAAGAGTCATAATAAGTAAAGCATAGTTTGCCTGACTCTGTCTAAAATAAATGGATTATATCGCTTAATCAGTTAAGACCCCATCACGATAATCACGCATCGCTTGATCAATTTCGTCTTTGGTATTCATAACAAACGGCCCGTATTGAAATACAGGCTCATTGATGGGTTCACCCGACACAAATATCGCACGTGCACCAGCTTGGCCAAGGACCACTAACGATGACTGCATATCTAACAGCGCTAATTGACCTTTTTCGATAGTGTGCTCTTGTACTTCAACCTGACCTTCATAAACAAATATAAATCCATTATGCTTAGATATTGTATCGACGGTTAATGCCGTTGTTGAAGAAAAATGTATATCATAAAATTGCGGTTTAACGGCCTGTGCAACCACAGCTCCGTTAATTCCTTTGTATTTACCAGCTAAAACACGCAATAGTCCACCTGAAAACTCTACCTCAGGTACTTCGCAACTAGGGATATCGTAATAAGCGGGGGCAGATAATTTTTCAGCTGCAGGAAGGTTGACCCACAACTGAAATCCACGTAAAACGCCATGTGTTTGCTGTGGCATTTCTTCATGAATAATCCCTTTACCAGCATTCATCCATTGCAAACCGCCGTCTTCGATCAATCCAGTATTACCCACCGAATCCTTGTGTCCCATTTTGCCCTGCAGCATATAAGTTACCGTTTGAAAACCACGATGGGGGTGTGGAGGAAAACCCGCCAAATAATCTTGAGGTTGATCTGAGCCAAATTCATCAAGCATCAAAAATGGATCTAAACGAGCTAGACTGCCTTGGCCGATAATACGAGTTAATGAGACACCCGCGCCGTCTTGTGTCGCTTGGCCGCGATACAGTTTTTTGACTGTTGTGGTAGATGCAGTTGAATGTGTTGTTGAGTCGAGGTTAGTCATGACAAGCCAATTAAGAAAAAGTATAATAGCTATTAAATCACATCTTTAATCGAACGTAACTTGCAAAATTACGCTTATTTAATTCAATAAAATAGAACTATAAATGAATAAACAACGCTTTGGTGGCCGCTTTGGTGGCGTAGAACGATTATATGAAGCCTCTGGATTAACCAAATTAGCACAGGCGCATTTTTGCGTTGTCGGTATTGGTGGTGTCGGAACTTGGGTTGCTGAAGGATTTGCCCGCAGTGGTATAGGTAAAATTACATTAATCGATATAGATGATATTTGTATTACTAACACTAACCGCCAGGCACATGCCCTGCAAGATACCATTGGTCAAGCAAAGGTAGAGGCGATGGCGCAACGGATCAAACAAATCAACCCTGATTGTGTGGTTAACCCTATCGAAGACTTTGTACTACCTGATAATGTAGCAACTTATATTACGCCCGATATGGACATCATTATTGATGCGACAGATAGTATTTCTGCCAAAGCGGCGATGATTGCGTATTGTAAACGCAACAAAATCAGAATTATTACTATCGGTGGTGCTGGTGGTCAAATTGACCCGCGCCAAGTGACCTCAGGTGATTTAGCTAAAACCACACAAGATCCACTTGCAGCTAAACTTCGTTCGGTTTTACGCCGTGATTATAATTTTAGTAAAAACACCCAACGTAGATTCGGAATTGAATGTATATACTCAACCGAACAACTGAGATACCCACAAGGTGATGGTACCGTTGATAAACAAAAGCCCATCTCCGAAGGTGCGGTTAAATTAGATTGTGAAACCGGTTTTGGTGCCAGCGTCGCAGTCACAGCTACATTTGGTTTTGTCGCTGTGGCACAAGCAATGAATAAATTTCTAGGGGTAAAAGGGTAACTTGCGAAAATATCAAGTCCATGGCTAGATGATCCCTTCAGACCCGATCACGTAATAATGTGTACTAAGTATCTATAGAATATTGAGTTTTCTTTGAAATATTATTCGTCTTTACCCATTACTGCGTTGATAGCACTGATCGTGTTACAAACGCTGATCAACTTCGATATAGTCCCGCCTGGCATGGCGCTATTAACCATGCTTAAAGACACTGCAGGCGAATATTTTTATACATTGATACTGTTGATTATTTTGCTTGAATCCATTGTCTATGTAGGATTTTATTTCCCCGGGCAGTTTTTCGCAGTGTTATTAGTGGTCGGTGCTAACCCGTCAGCGAGCGACATTATCAAGCTTACGATTGCCATGGTGGTTGGAGCGACATTAGGCTCGTTCATCAATTATGAAATTGGACGACGAGCTAGCAAAATCGATTTACCAGGTAACACTGTTGCTGCCAATAATCCAGCAACAGTGTTACCTTCAATAAGTATTAAATCATTACTTATCGCCATGATCCACATTAACTCATTAGCCTTTTTCATGGTGACCCAAGGAGCATTAAAACGCAGTCGTAAAATTATAGGTTTAGCAGGCTTGCTCAATCTGCCTTACTATCTTGCGCTCATCTTCGCTACCGCAGCATTGAGTGAAGAAGTCATGCAACTTGCAGAAAATACTACCTTTTTAATGGTGGCTGTATGTATTTGGTTAATAATTGCGTTAATATTGGACTATCGTAAACATCAATCCCAATAATACTATGTATCGACCTAAAACAACGTTAGAGCAATGGCGAATATTACAAGCTGTCGTTGATCATGGTGGCTATGCTAAAGCTGCCGTTTACTTAAATAAAAGCCAATCTTCGTTAAATCACGCAGTTGCAAAACTGCAAAATTTACTCGATGTGCAGCTTCTAGAAGTTAAAGGCCGTAAAGCTTTTTTGACCCCAGCGGGCGAAGTCATGTTACGTCGTTCACGTAATCTAACCGACAATGTTGAAGCCTTGGAATCACTCGCCGTCAATATTAACCAGGCGTGGGAGCCTGAAATCACTCTAGCAATTGATTTAGCCTTTGACAAACGTTTGCTTTACCCTGCCCTTGAAGAGTTTTTACCTGAATGTCGTGGTTCGCGCCTTACCATGCTAGACACTGTTATAACTGGAACAGACGACGCTATCACTCAACACAAAGTTGATTTGGCAATTGCCCATCAAATTCCGAAAGGTTTTTTGGGCGAACCTTTTGCTGAAGTGACGTTTGTAGCAGTGTGCCACCATCAGCATCCAATTACACATATTCCATCGCCTATCGATCCCGAAGCATTATCACGTCATTTACAACTCGTTATAAAAGATACCTCTAAACAACCAAAAGAAAATGCTGGTTGGTTAAAATCTGAAAATCGTTGGACGGTATCGCAGTTTTCAACTGCTATAGATTTGTTGCTGCGTAAAATAGGCTTTTGTTGGTTACCTGAGTATTTAGTTGCAGACCATATCAGCTCGGGTGAGTTACAACTATTAAACATCAATGGATCGACCCACAAGCGCTTCACATCGTTTCTAATTATTCCGCAACCTGATAATATAGGACCCAGTTCGCAGTTATTAGCCGACCTAATTTTACAGCATCGCGTCATATCGCTCGCTCCAGACACAAAGGATTAACTATGTCATTAACCAACCAAGAAATCACCGAGCTAATGGAACAAGGTGCTGCAGACGCTGTTCTAGTTTCACTTGAAGAGTTTAATATCAACCTTGATAAAAGTGTTGAAAGTGTGGCGCTAATTGATGATCTATTATCAGGGTTTGTAGACCGATATGCAGATCAAGCGCTGGAAGATCAAGCTCTGTTTACACTATGCAATATCTATGGGGCGTATGTCGGAGAAGTGTTTAGAAAAGTTGTCGGTGGTGACTGGGAGTTTAGACAAGAAGACAACCAAGAAATCGTCATGGTGATTTTTCAGGACAAATCATTTGCATTTACCGGTATTTGTTACGAACGTCTAGCGGTTGATAACACATTAAGTGTCCACCAATATCTCTTGCAAGCTATCAAAAACTGCCAATCTTAGGTATTAAGCCATCCAATCGCGGTACATCAAGCGTAAATAGCGACTTCGTAATGTGTAGCCTATTACGCCAAACACCCCGACTAAACCCATAGCGGTGGCATGATCGTAAACAAAGTGAGTATTTATTAAACGTAAGCCGTAATGGGTTAACTGCCCAAAACAAGCCAGTGCTAAACAGGCGATTAACACGTACACCCAACGTTTATACTCACGCAGCCATAACCGCTCCCGATTACTACATAACAACATTGCTATGACTGCGGGTAAACCCAAGCCTAGAGCAAGGTATAAGTCGAATTTATGTGGGTACCAAAAAGCAAGGATTTCGCTTTCTTTACCACGAATAGTCACTGAGCCAATAAGTATCAGCCAGCTTTTAGCTAAAAAAACTAAGCTCCACCAAAACGGGCGAGGCGGAACTATCCGTCCAGCATCATCGTAACAGTGTAAATGAAGGGGTAATCGAGTCATATGACCCGATTATACTGTAATTGAAATAAACTAACAGCGTGTTATTCAGTTATAGGGGCTGTTGCCACTGGCTTGGCTTTTTTCTTAGATTTGATAATCGGCCAAAATAACTGTTCAGCCCATTCAGCTTTGCGCATGCCTTCAATCCCATATTGGTTCGGGTAACGGCGAGTAATACGCGCAGTCCCAAACAATACATCCCAAAAGAATAATAAATTGCCGTAGTTTCCTTTGTAGTTCGTCACGCCGTCTTCCATAGTTAACCCATGATGAGCACTATGTGTCGAAGGCGTAGAAATAGTCCGTTCCACTACCCAGACAATCGGTTCTAATATCGGGTATTGAGCTGCGAGTTTATACATTCCCCGATCCCATTGCCATTCTGAATGCGCACCGGTGATCACGGTCAGTTTAACCACTAAATAACCGGCATATACCCAGCCTAAACCCAAATAAATTAACACACCAGAACACCAAAGTGACGGCATGAACAAGTAATAAAAGAAGTTATTACGATAAACAATACGGACACTCATATACTTGGCGTTGTGATGGGCGCGATGTAAAAAATATAAAAACCGAGAATTGTGTGACGCTCGATGCCACCAATATTGCAGCATATCATCAAAGACAAGTAATAAGCCGATTTGTAACCAAATTGAAGTATCAGCTAACACACCGGCATATTGTGGGAACATTAACGCCCCCAAAAAACCAGATGAAAATAAAATTACCGGCTGGGTAAATATAAATAAAACAAGCGTACTGATGAGTTCAACCACCCCATCACTTTTAACCTCGGTGGTTTTCTTAAATAATTTACCGTTGCGCGCTTCTGCAATCGCAAACATTGCAAAGACAGCTAATATCGCATATTGATAGGTCATAATTTACCTCTCGTTAATCTACCAACACAGCATACCCCTCGGCCATAAATCAAAAAATATACCTATATACATTTGTGATTATTTTGTATTAAAATCGTAAAATGAAATATTCTAGAACAATGAACGAGGAGCTACTCGCGTTATGTGCACAGCATGGCGACCGCAAGCTATTTTCCCAAGGACAGTTAATCCATCAACGAGGTGATTCACGGCCGGGTTTAAACATTGTTCAATCTGGACAAGTCAAAGTTGGCAATTACGGCTTAGATGGGCAATATCAGCTGACCTCTTATTTAAATAGAGGCGATAGCTTTGGTGAAGTCACACTAATCGTCAACCAACCTCGCACTCACCACTCTGAAGCGAATACAGATGTTGTATTAACCCATCTCAACCGCACTTCATTTAATTGGATGAATGCTAACGTCCCTGAGTTTAATCAGTATTTATTGACGTCATTAGCGATCAAACTCAATATGGCTTTAGAAATGATGGATGATCATCGTCGCTTACCTACGCATGTTAGATTAGCCAAGTTACTGTATAATCAATGCACGAAGCCAACTCTTAATCACATTAAAATGCGCCAAAGCGATTGTGCAGAATTACTCGCAGTCACCGTATTAAGTAGTCACAAGGCATTAAAAAAATTAACCGACATTAACTTAGTTTCTTCATCTTATGGAGCCATTATTGTGCATGATAAATTGCAATTAGAACAATGGTTGAATGATCACCTATCATTGCTTCCCGTCCAACAGAACTAATTTACTCCTACCTCAGTATGATCCCTGTTAAACCTTGTTTTAGATCAATTCAACATGCCAACCCTGCATACATAATCATTTTAAACCTATTCTATTTTATCTGGAGTTTATTATGAAACGAGCACTAGCCCTGTTAGTTACTACGGTGTTTACTGCAAGCACCACATTGTCGGCAAGCGTTGTAGCAGAAGAGCAAGCAATGATGGTCGCTGCTGGCGAACAAATTTTTGAAAAATGCACCGCTTGTCACTCCAAAGATTCAAGTAAAAATGCATTTGGACCAAGTTTAATTGGCGTCGTCGGACGCAAAGCAGGTTCAATGCCACGCTATGCCTATTCGGACGCGTTAAAACAATCTAATATCGTGTGGACTGAAGCTAATTTACGTAAATGGGTAGCGGGTAATGATCTATATGTGCCTGGCACACGCATGCGTCATGTGGAAATAAAAGATAAAGCTGAACAAGATTACCTTATTGCGTTTTTGGGTAGCTTAGGCCAGTAGCTCAAATTACTAGCCCACACCACCAAATTATCAATCACTAGCAAAGGCAATCTTAATGGTTAGATTGTCTGTGGATGATTTATTTGCGTCTGCGTTTGGGCGGTCTATCTGATAAGCTGCGGCGACGAGGTTTAGTAACAGGTTTAGTAACTGGATGAGGCTCAAAATTACCATACTCATCATCGTCATCTTTCACTTTACTTGAAGGGGTGAGTGAAAAGCCTGTCAGTGTTTCTCGCTTAAACGTCTTACTGATAAGACGCTCAATGGCAGTTAACGGCTTAATCTCGTCCTCACTGAAAAATGAGATCGCAATTCCTTGTGAACCCGCTCTACCCGTGCGACCAATACGGTGCACATAATCAGCAGCAACATACGGCAAATCGACATTAATCACACAAGGTAAATCATCAATATCAATCCCCCTAGCCGCAATATCAGTCGCGACTAACACCCTCAAAGAGCCATCTCTAAACCCATCTAACGCCATCGTTCTGGCATGTTGAGATCGATTAGCATGTATCGACTCTGCTTTAATATTAGCTTGAGCAAGTTCGAGCACTAAATTGTCTGCACCTCGTTTGGTCCGACAAAACACTAACACTTGTCGCCAATTATTATGTTTGAGTAAATACAGTAACATTTCATGTTTACGTGCTTTATCGACTACATAAAGTTGTTGTTTGATATTTTTGGTGGGGTTTTGCCCTGTAGCGACGTCAATAAATGTGGGTTGGTGCAACATGGTTTGAGCAAGGGCTTTTATGGCTTTAGAAAAAGTAGCCGAAAACATTAACGTTTGTCGTTTTTTCGGAAGACAGGTTTGAATATGCTTAATATCATCAATAAAACCTAGATCTAACATGCGATCAGCTTCATCCAACACCAGTATTTGTAGCGCATCAAAATTAATAGCTTGGCGGTTATACAGGTCAATTAATCGACCAGGTGTTGCCACTAATATATCCACCCCATTCGTTAACGCTTCCAATTGCGGTTCGATACGTACTCCACCATAGACTGCAACGCTGCGCAGATTGATATGTTGTTGGTATGTGTCGATATTGGCTAATACTTGAGCGGCAAGCTCTCGGGTAGGTGCAATAATCAGCGCTCTGATTTGTCCAGCAGCCAAGGCTGACTCAGGTTCATTGTTACTCAAAAGCTCTATAATAGGTAGCGTAAAACTAGCGGTTTTACCGGTGCCCGTATGAGCTATGGCAACGACATCTTGTTGTTTGAGGACAACAGGGATCGCGCGCGACTGAATATCTGTTGGCGAAACATAGCCTTGCTTTGTTACGTTTTCAACTAATGCTTTACCTAGCCCTAAGGTATTAAACGACATATTATGGTTCTCTGAAATTTTACATATTATAAGTGATATAGCATCAATATTCACTCAATCATCCCAACAGTCTAATATCGTGCACGCTTTCCGACATTCCTGTATAATACCGCGCATAAAACCAAAGGCAGCAGAGCGAACTATGACAGTAGAAAAAGTGACCGTAGAAAAATTTGACCCTCAACAATCATCATCATCCGCTTCTAAAGCAAATGAGGGTATTGCCAAAACGACCACCACTTTGTCAAATCCTAAAAAGGTGATTGATGACTTGGCATTCCCAGCATCCGAAGATTCTATTGATGTGACGCAAATAGCAGCTGATGCAGGACGAATTGGTTTTGTATCTTTGGGTTGCCCTAAAAACCTAGTGGACTCCGAGCGTATTTTAACGCAATTACGCACCGAAGGTTATGATGTGGTCTCGACCTATAATGATGCTGATTTAGTGATCGTTAATACCTGTGGTTTTATAGATTCCGCGGTAGAAGAGTCACTCGATACTATCGGTGAAGCCTTAGCCGAAAATGGTAAAGTCATAGTAACAGGCTGTTTAGGTGTAAAAGAAGACGAAATCCGCCAAATACACCCTAACGTCCTGTCAATAACCGGCCCTCATGCCTATGAGGCAGTGGTAGAGCAAGTCCACGAACACTTACCTAAACCTGCGCATAACCCTTATTTGAATTTAGTACCTGATCACGGTGTTAAATTAACGCCAAAACATTACGCTTACCTTAAAATATCGGAAGGTTGTAATCACCGTTGTACTTTTTGTATTATTCCGTCGATGCGTGGTGATTTGGTCTCTCGTCCAGTCGGTGAAGTACTCAATGAAGCCAAACGTCTTAAAGCAGCAGGCGTTAATGAATTATTAGTTATTTCGCAAGATACCAGTGCCTATGGCGTAGATGTAAAATACAAGACTGATTTTTGGGATGGCGTGCCAGTCAAGACCCACATGCAACAGTTATGTGAGCAGCTTGGCACTATGGATATGTGGGTGCGTTTGCACTATGTTTACCCTTACCCACACGTTGATAACCTCATCCCATTAATGAATGAGGGTAAAGTGTTACCGTATTTGGATATTCCGTTCCAACATGCCTCTAAACGTATTTTACGTTTGATGAAGCGTCCTGGCTCTGCCGATCGTACGATTGAACGTATTCAAAAATGGCGTGAAATTTGCCCAGAACTCATTATTCGTTCCACGTTTATTGTCGGTTTCCCTGGTGAAACAGAAGAAGAATTTGAAGAGTTGCTGGCGTTTTTACAAGAAGCACAAATCGATCGCGTGGGTTGCTTTAAATATTCACCAGTAGAAGGCGCCACGGCTAACGCATTGCCTGATCATATTCCTGAAGAAGTGAAAGAAGATCGTTTACAACGCTTTATGGCAGTACAAAGTCAAATCAGTGCCGAACGCTTAAAAACACGCATTGGCAAAGAGTATCAAATTGTTATCGACGAAGTTACCTCAGAAGGTGCAGTCGGACGATGTTATGCCGATGCACCTGAAGTTGATGGGGTGGTTCACTTAAATGGCGTATTTGATGTTGAAATCGGTAGCCGTGTATGGGCTGAAATCATCCACACCGATGAACATGACATCTGGGGTGCGTTAGTAGATGATGACGACGGTGATGACACCGCTGGTAAGATCGCTGGTAACATCAATAATACAGAAGACTAGCCTAGTAAGTTAGCTAAGTCTTCTGGCGTATCTATTCCTGGTGGAGGCGTGCTCAATGCTTCTGCCACGTGAATTTTAAAACCATGATACAACACGCGTAACTGCTCCAATGATTCAACCTGCTCTAAAGCACTCGGATCAAGCTCAATGTATTGTTTAATAAACCCCGCTCGATATGCATACACACCGATGTGGCGATAATGTTCATGAGTTAAAGGGGACGTAATATCTGTCGTCGCTTTGGTAGCACTTCCCTGCATAAAATCATCACGGACATAGGGCAATGGTGCGCGTGAAAAGTACAACGCCATCCCTTGCTTATCCATCACGACTTTTACTGCATTCGGGTTCATTAACTCTTCCGCAGTAGTAATTTTGCAAGCTAAGGTAGACATCACTGCATCCGGATTCTCAGCTAAATTATTTGCCACCTGAGCAATAATTTCAACAGGTATATGCGGCTCATCGCCTTGGACATTAACAACAATCATATCTGCTGGTAGTGCTAACGTATCGACAACTTCTGCCAAACGTTCTGTCCCTGATTGATGCTCAGGTGAAGTCATGATTGCTTCACCACCAAAATCACGTACCACACCAGCAATGCGTTGGTCGTCCGTCGCAACATACACTGCTGAAGGTTGCGCAGACAATGCCCGCTCAACAACGTGTTGTACCATAGGTTTGCCATCGATATCGGCTAAGGGCTTCCCCTCAAAACGAGTCGAACCATATCGTGCGGGAATAATTACAATAAATGCCATTTACTTTACCTGTTCATATTCAGCAAGTAACAGGGTTCTTGCTTTATGTTCAATTAATATCGGAACATCACCTAGCATAGGAAACGCTAAGCGATCAAATTTGCAGACTAGCTCATCCTCATGCGTATCGGGATGAGTATGAGCCACTAGTGCCCCTTTACAGACGGGGCATGCTAATACTTGTAGTAAGAGTTTATCAAAAGCCATTAGTATGTTTTACCGGAGTTCTGTTATTAAGCAGTGTAGTTAAATCTGATAAAAAATGTTCAGAAAAGGTCGCTTTTACCGGTAAATAGTACCAATCGTCTAAAGCAAAGCCATAACATTTTACTGCATCTTTTTGCGTCATTATGACTGCACCTGCTGGCACATCCTTAGGGGTATAATGAAAATGATCGGGATAAAAAAGCGTATTATGATAAACAATATTTAAACTAGCACAGGTATCTTCAAAACGTTGAGGATTACCAATCCCCGTCATTAAATAATCAAACTCGGCCGGAGGCTTAGCGTATTTATCTGTACTTTCTGGATTAACCAGACTTAGTGCTTGTGGGACTAATTCCATCTGGATTTCATGTTGATGTTCTGTTGATGCTGAATTAATGATAATAAAATCAACAGTACTTAAGCGTCCTGGTAATTCACGTAAATTACCAACAGGCAATAACCAGCCATTCCCTACTCTGCGCTCATCCATCACAACGATTTCAATATCGCGATGTAATGCATAATGCTGCAAACCATCGTCACAAATAACCACATCACAGTGCTGCGCCAAATATTGCCCTCCACGCACGCGATTAGGATCGATAACAACAGGCACTAATGATTGTTGCGCCATCAGTAGCGGCTCATCACCCGCCCAAGTTGCGCTATCAGTGCATTGAACGTGATAGGGAAAGTCTTTACATTGGGCACCATAGCCGCGCGATAAGATCCCAGGTGCATAGCCTTGAGATTGTAAGTGCTCGACAATAGCAAGCACAGTTGGCGTTTTGCCGTTACCACCAACACTGATATTCCCTACCACCACAACCGGCACAGGTAAGCGATGTGTGGTTTTGATACCTAGACTAAATAAGATCCTGCGCAACGAACTTAACAGCCAAAATAATAGACTCAATGGTGCTAGGAGATACAACCATAATGAGTGCTTCTTCCATGCTTTTTCAATCAAAGTCATGGCTATTCACTAAATTGCATCGTGTGTAATTGCGCATACACTCCGGATTTTTCAAGTAATCCCTGATGCGTACCTTGTTCAACAATGCGTCCTTGATCAATCACCAAGATCAAATCCGCTGATTCAATCGTGGACAATCGGTGCGCCACAACAATACTGGTACATTGCGCTTGAAGTTGGTGAAGTGCATCTTGAATTAATCGCTCAGACTCAGTATCCAATGCCGAGGTCGCTTCATCTAAAATCAAAATAGGCGCGTTTTGTAAAATCGCGCGAGCAATAGCAATCCGCTGACGCTGTCCGCCAGAGAGCATTAAGCCGTTTTCGCCAATAATGGTATCAAATCCATCATCGAGCTGATTAACAAACTCGGTAACATGAGCAATATTTGCTGCATTTAATACAGCTTCAAAATCAATTTCAGCTTGAGTGCCATAGGCGATATTGTTTGCAATCGTATCGTTAAATAAAGTAACGTGCTGTGAAACCAATGCAAACTGACTGCGTAATGAAGTCAGTTCAATGTCGTTGAGATCCTGATCTTCTAGTAAAATACGCCCCTGTTGAGGCTGATAAAAACGAGTAAGTAAACTTGATATCGTTGATTTACCTGAACCAGAACGACCTACTAACGCCACAGTTTGTCCAGGCTCAACCTTAAACGAGACATTGGTAAGGGCATTGGATTCTTTGGTTGGGTACGCAAATGTCACTTGATTAAACTCAATTTTACCCGAGGTACGGGCTATTTTTTGCAAGCCCGTATTTGGTTCAAGCTGCTCATCCAAAACGGCAAAAATACTATGACAAGCTGCCATACCGCGCTGAAAATCATTATTCACCGTTGTAATTTGCTTTAGTGGTTTAAGTAACATGGTCATACATACTACTACCTGAGTAAATATCCCTGGGGTTAGGTTTTCTACCAATCCAGGCACACTGGCTATAAATAAAACAACGGCCAGTGCAATCGAAGCAATAATTTGGATCGTGGAAACACTCAAAATTCGGGCCACAGATAGCTTTAAAATTTGATGGCGGTTTTCATTATTTTTTTGATAAAAACGTTTTGATTCTAACTCTGCACCACCAAACATTAATACGACTTTATGCCCTTTCACAACTTGCTCAACAGCTGTGGTTAGATTGCCCATCGCATCTTGGATACGTTTGGAAACGGTTCTAAAGCGCTTACTCACGACAGAAACAACAACGGCAACTACAGGCGCAATCAAGAGAAAAATAGAAGATAACTGCCACGAATAATAAAACATGACACATAACAAACCGATAACTAACGCGCCTTCTCTCACTAAAGTTAATAACGCTTTACCCGCCGCTTGAGCGACTTGTTCGGTATCGAAGGTGAGTTTTGAAATTAGTAAACCTGTGGAGTGTTGGTCATGAAAACTCACTGGTAAATTAATATAATGCTGGAACAAAGATTGGCGCATGTTCATGACGACTTTGCCACTGATCCAGTCGAGCGTATACGTGCCCATAAAATTAAAGATCCCACGTAAAATAAACATCGGAATAATTAAATAAGCCGCAATTCGTAAAAATTCAAAATCGCCCTGGCCTAAAGATTCATCGATCAGGGGTTGTAACTGCGCAATGACAAAGGCATCAATTGCTGAGTAGCCAATCATACCAACAATGGCAATCGCAAAGAAAAATTTATAAGCCGTCAAATAGGATAAAAAACGCTTAAATACCGGTTGGTCTTTGCTAATAGGTAAAGTTTTCGACAAGCTT
Source organism: Glaciecola sp. (assembly GCA_029246415.1). GTDB lineage: Bacteria > Pseudomonadota > Gammaproteobacteria > Enterobacterales > Alteromonadaceae > Opacimonas. Next base: position 14,643 of record JAQWNF010000030.1, on the reverse strand, counting down.
TCACTCACTTTCAAGGCTTAGTTTTTGAATGGTTATTGTACCTGTAAACAGCTGATAACCCAAATAATACTAATCAAATTGATACCAACGATGCGCCCACATATCAGTGTATGATGAGCCTCGTTTAGTGGTTATTGTATAAGGCAGGCGGTTATCGTTACTAAACTGAACGGAGATTTGTCCAACTTGAGCAGTATTAAGCACCTCAATCTGCGCGTCTTGGTAGCGTTGTATTATGCGTTTATTTGGCAGTTGATAGCGATTCATAAATCCCGCTGAAATCAATGCATGCTGGGGGTTAACTCGTTGTAAAAATGCAAGACTTGACGAGCTCGCACTGCCATGATGAGGCACTATTAACACCTCACTATGTAAATTAATTAAACCTCGCTCATGAGCATTAACTAGCTGAGATTCAGCAAATTGTTCAATATCACCAGTAAATAAAATACGCTGAGTGCCAATCGTTATTTGGATCACGCAAGAACGCTCATTACTTTTTTGGATTGTTGTATTGCGTGGCGGCCATAACACGGTTAATTGTGCAGCATGAAAAGTGTGTTGATACCCATGCACACAGCCATTTTGTTCATTCACTACATGCATCAGTGGATAGGCATAGACTAGACGATCTATCCCACCGACATGATCTTTATCATCATGACTGATATAAGTGGTACGAATATCCAAAATGTCAGATTGCTGCAAAAATGGTTTGAGCACACTATCGACCATATTAAAGTGATCACCAAAGTCATCTCCGACATCAAAAACTAGCGCTTCATTGTCTGCAATCAATAGCGCAGCACTACCTTGACCAACGTCCATAACATGCAAAGACATTGCTACTGAACTAGAGGGCTTACCAGTCAACCACCTCGCTAGCTCGTGGCTAATTTGTTCTTTGTGTGGCGGTATGACGAATATAGCCGTAATTACCACCAAGATGAGCATTATTTGTGCATACCACTGTCGGTGTAGCAACAAACCTATTCCGCTGACAATGAGCAATAGCACACACGCCGCAAAACTAAGAGAAATCGGAACAGGTGCAAACAAAGTCGTCATAAGTTCGGTGTTAGAGAATACCTTTAACCCTGTAACGAGTATCGCAAAACTATGATCCAGTACCGCAATTCCTACTTGATAAGCAAAATCCAAAATGGATAAACTATCAGGTAATATCGAGGCTAATATGCTGAACAGTAAAGTCAGCATACACAAAGGAACTAATATAAGAGTGACCCACGGGATCGCCCATAAATTTGCAAATATACTTGCTGGTAACCATTGTTGAAAAAACAGCACATTAATAGGGATCAGTAAAATAGACAGCGCAATTTGCAAAACGATAAATGCACGCATTTTTTGGCCCCATGTTTGCGTATTAAATACTATCGTATGGCACACCAGTACAATCGCCGAAACAGCAGCAAAACTAAGCCAAAAGCCCAGATTAAAACCACTCATGGGAAATACGACACACACTACGACTAAACACAGCAAATATTTATGCATAAAGCTGATTTTCACTTGCCAATAATTGAGTAATAACCACATACTGATCACAGTAAATGCACGTAACATAGGGATCGTAAATCCCAATAACGCACAATAGGCAAATGTGCCCACCAAGATCATACAAAGCGTTACAACTTGCATACTGCGTGCTACATTAATTCCACAGCGACGCAATATTAATGCCCCGATATTGACTAACAAATGGCAGATCAGCGTGATCCACGCCGCCACCACACCTATATGCATACCGGAAATAACAAACAAATGCGCAGTCCCAGTTTCTCTAATTAACTGTTTATCCTTAGCGCTCAATGCGTGTTTATGCCCAAGCATCAAGGCATTTATCCAAGGATGATGCAATGTATCGCTATTTTCGAGCTGTAAGCTTAAATGCTGGGCTAAGGTTATTTTCGCATTCGACAACTGATTGTTAGCATGGGGCTTGATGTAACCTGAAGCAACAATGTGCTGGCCAATTAAGTAGCGTTGATAATCAAAACCGGCTTGATTAGCTAAACCTCGTGCAGGCTTGAGTTTCACCAATAATCGCCCATGCTGTCCTTGACGTAAATCAGACTGAGGGTAATACCAATTCAAACGAATTAGCATAGGGCTAACCGCTGAGGTATTAATGTGTGACACGCGCAGCACTATAGTACTTTTTTTAGTGGCACGGTAATCCGTGTTTTGCAATGTCGTTACCTCACCCTGCACCCACATTGGCGTATCAAACTCAATACTATTTATTGCATAGATATACTGATGTCCTATCCAATTACAATAGACACATGCTATTATTGCACCTGTAATAAAATATCCAAATTTGTGTAGTACTTTATATTTATGTTGTTCGTGTTTAGTGAACCGTAAGCTCCAAATTGTGATTGCGATTATTGCGCCACTCATGGCGAAGATGGCTATCAAACTAAACATTGAAAATGGATTGGTTAATACTTGTACTAACGGCAAGATTGGCCACCAAGCAAACGAAACCATACATACAACGATGCCAGCACAAAATGCTGGATTGCAAATATGTATAATGTGTAGCGCGTAGGAACCGAGTCGTTTATTTATCATGCCTAAAAAGTTTATTAATAAGTTTCTGCCTGAGCACAAGACTATCAAGGAACAAAAGTTCCTAAAACTGTTCGGAAGTATGTTTCAAGACCCTAATTTATGGCATTTGAATCGTCATTCAGCGTCAGGGGCATTTGGGATAGGATTGTTTTTTGCGTTTTGGCCTGTACCATTTCAAATGTGGCTATCTGCATTTGCGGCGATTCCACTACGGGTAAATCTGCCACTTTCCATTGCTACGGTATGGCTGACCAACCCATTTACCATGCCGCCGATATTTTATGGGGCATACAAAGTCGGAACTTGGGCCTTAGGAACTAAGGCGACGGAATTTGAGTTTCAATTATCTTGGGAATGGTTAATGGGCAGTGTCAATACTATTGGCCCTGCATTATTAGTGGGATGTTTGATTTGTTCTGTGGTATTTGGCTCGCTAGGTTATGCGAGTATGAACTTTTTATGGCGCCGCTCCGTGATGAAATCTTGGCAAGCACGCCGTGCCAAACGTCAATGCCATTAATTAGCAATAGCTGCAAGTAACCGAAGTTACTGCAGCATAGCTAAGTATTCAGCCTCGGATAAGACAGTAACGCCTTTATCTTGAGCCGCCTTTATTTTATTCGCCCCAACTTTATCACCCGTGATCAAATAAGTAGTATTACCCGATACGGATTTCCCTACTTTAGCACCTAATGATTTAGCATGTTTTTCCATATCTGGACGCGAACCAGAGGCCATTGACCCCGTAAACACAACTTGCTTTCCAAACAATACGGAATCGGCTAAATCACTATCACTTAACTTAGGTGTTTGGGTTAGGTTAAAGCCGAGTTCATATACTTTAAAAAACTCATCTTTGACATTTTCTAATCCCTCAACAATCGCTTCTGCACTGACTTGTGCAAAGCCATCAATCGTCACCATATCATCTACGCTAAGTGAAAATAACTCAGGTAACGTATGGTGTTGCAGTAACTTTTCACAATTACCACCCGCTAAACGGCTCACCCCAAATGCCGCTAAAAAGCGCCAATCCTCGATTGCAACGGTGCGACTGACATTTAACTGTTCAACGAGATTAAAAGCTGTCTTTTCACCAAATCCATAACCGAGTAACTGATTTTGTGACAGAGCATAAATTTCGTGTATCCGCTTGAGCCCTTGTTGGTGTAACTTTTCAATCACCTTAGGACCAAAGCCATCATTATTCCCTAATGATTTGAAAAAATGCACCAAAGTGTTTTCTGTTTGAGCCGAACAATCAGTCTTATTGGGACAAATTAAATGATCTGCTTCCCAAATAATATGCGAACCACAACTAGGACAAGACTCCGGTAATTGTGGAGTAACTGCTTGTAATACTTTTTCAATTTTTGGGATCACCAAACCACTTCGCACCAACTGAACCACGGCTCCTGGCCCTACTCCGTTAGTTTTCACCATATTATAATGATGCACTGTCGCACGGCTGATTGTCGCCCCACTTAACTTTGTCGGGACCAACTCTGCAACAGGAGAAATGCGCCCTGTACGAGACGTTTGTGGTGTCACTTTCAACACTTCGACTTCTGCTGACTCATCATTTACTTTGAAGGCAATTTGCCAACGGTGATGATGGCGTGTTGCGCCCATGTGAGTTTTGATATCTGGATGTGTAGTTTCTAAAATAACACCATCAATATCATAATCCACAGCTTCCCAAATAGGCTCAAGTAATGCTGTAAAATCGGTTAACACCTCATCAAAGTCGCCGGTCCAATTAGGCAGTAACGCAAAAGGATAGAAAACACAAGCCTGTTCCTTGATTGCTTGTTTCACTGCTGGCTCAACGTTCTTTTCTGCGATAATTGCAGCTTGGATATTTCGAGAGTTTTCAAATTGCTCAGCTAAGTGTGTGCTGAAATAACTTTTCGAAATAACAATTTCACCGGGTCCTAAACCACGTTCGCCTTGTTGTGCCACAGCCATTCCACGGGTAAAAGCACGAGTAATATCTTGACCTCGCACACCATCACCACGCGTATATAAACGCTCACCGTCATCAAAAGCAGCATAGCCATCAAGCTTTGGAGTAATTCGGATCTGAATGTCACTTTCCGGCACATTTATTTCTTGTGCGGCTTTGCGAATACGTTCAATCCACTTTTCAATTTCAGTCACTGAATACGCTTTGTCGGTCGACAACATTTTTTGCGGTAAGGTAACGGTTTTACCTGTCGCCACTTCTGGCTCTACATGACTTAAAAACTCATGTGCAGGGTCGCGTTGTTGTAACTCAGACAAATATTGATGGTCGTAGGTGGCATCATCAATAATAGGAAAACCAGCGCGATAGCAAGCATTAGCGGCATGTAATATTGCCAATAACTGAGTGTTACTCATTTCACTAACTTCAGCTATACCAAGCGCTTGAACCACATCATCTGCGCTCAGCTCAAGAGCCAACGAATCAATAATATTGCGTTGTTGTGGAGATATATTGTGCATAAAATTTATTGCCCGAATAAACGACGACGTTCAAACTCTCGGATCCGTTCAACGTAGTGTTGTAAGCCTTGCTGAGTTAACCCACTGCGGTGTTCGTCTAAGACTTGTGCACCAAACTCATCGGCTAACTTACGCGCCGCATTGTGCATCATATTAAATACTTGATGTGCATCCCCTTCGATAGGCAATGACATAAATAAACTTAAGCCATAATACTGTTGCGTTTCCATATGTTCCACATCAAATACACCTGGCTTAAACATACTCGCAAGGCTAAATAAAATAGGTCCTTTGCCATTCGAATTGACATGTCGATGGAAAATATCAGATTCACCAAACTTAAAGCCCAATGTTAACAAAGACGCGATTAACTGCGCCCCAGGGATTGGATTATCTTTACTGACTTTGACGTTCAATGATAAAAATTCAGGCTCTACAGTATGAGAAGGTGCAGTAGTTGATTGCGCCTGCGCCGCTGCTTTATTTTCATTAATAACAGGATCGACAGTATCAAAGTCAATGCGCATTTGATCGTCGTTAATTTTAGGTTCAGTGCGCACAGGTGAACGGCGTTGTTTGCGGATCACTAAGTTTTTAGCTTGTTCTGTCAGTGATGGCTTTTTCACTTCAGGCTCTGGCTCAATCGCAGGAGGTGTGACATCCGGTGCAGAATACAAAGGAACATCTCTATCTAGCTCAGCACTTACCGTTGTGTCAGGTGTTGAAGCTGGTGTAGGCTGATTACTGCTTGGTGAGTTGCTTTCAAGCTCGGGTTCAGAGGTTTGCTCAGGTGCAGGTTGCTCAGCGGTTACCTCTTGATTATCCACTGGAGCGTTCTGTAAAAAATGTTTTGGTGGTAATGGAAAATCATCTAAGTCAGCAGTGCCTTGCCCAGCCTCGCCACTAGGGTCATGACTAACGGATACGGGTGTCATTGCTGGTTTAGGATTGGTGACCACTGACGCATAAACCTTAGGCTCATCTTTGATATCCTTCTCAGGAGAAGGTTTTGCGACAGGAGTTTCTGCATCAAAAGTAGGAATATCGTCGAGTGCTGTAGCTGCATCATTCGTAACACTTGATGGGTCGAGTTGTTTCGCTGATGCAACAGTGCTCACTTTACCTATACCGTATTCATCAAAATCACTTACTTCATCATACGGGTCTGGTAAATCAATATTTTCTGCGAAACTATTCGCATTTATCGATGCACCTTGCTGGCTGTTTTCTTGAGCGTCTGTTTCACTCTCTAGGCCGATGTTAGGCGCATCAAAATCAATATCATCTTTACTCCAGTGCTCTTGAGGAGTATTGTTTTTTCGACTCACCCATAAACCATGAATGAGCAGGCCAATAATAGAAATTGAGCCGAGTATAATTAGCGTAAGTTGTAAGTCCATCAAAAATCCTTCATGCCTGAGTTATGGCTACTGCTTCATCGATGTCGACGGCTACCATTCTTGATACCCCCGGTTCGGCCATTGTAACACCTGTTAAATGACTCGCCATCTCCATCGCAATTTTATTATGAGAAATGTATATAAACTGAACCGTCTTCGACATTTCACTGACTAATTTACAAAAGCGGCCGACATTGGCATCATCTAATGGTGCGTCAACCTCATCCAGCAAACAAAATGGTGCTGGGTTTAAACGAAAAATAGCAAACACCAATGATAATGCGGTTAATGCTTTTTCTCCACCTGATAATAAATGAATTGTACTATTTTTCTTACCCGGTGGTCGCGCCATAATTGTAACGCCAGTGTCGAGCATATCATCACCAGTGAGTTCAAGATAGGCTGTTCCACCACCAAACACTTTTGGGAATAAGCTTTTAAGATCACTATTCACTTGGTCATACGTTGCTTTAAAGCGTGCTTTGGTCTCATTATCAATTTTTTTCATCGCACTTTCTAGTGTATTCAGTGCCGAACATAAATCAGTATTTTGTTGATCTAAATGCGCTTTTCGCTGAAATTGAACTTCGTACTCAGCAATTGCAGCTAAATTAACCGCACCTAATTGCGTTATATTATCGGTAACCGCTTCTAACTCTCGTTGTAATATAAGCGCATCAGCATCTTTGGGTAAATCAGGTAAAATAGAAGATAATTGTAGATCGATTTGTTCAAGTTGTTCAACAATGCCCGCAGCGCGAACCCGATGCCCTTGCAACCCTAGCTCATGAGACTGTATTTTAGTCTTGAGTGTCTCAACTTGCTGCTGGTTACCCTGTTGTCCCGCTTCGGTTTGTTTAATGGTCTGCAAGAGTTCAGCCGCTTTTATCTGCAAAGATTGAATCGTCGCATCCAAGGCGACTTGCTGCTCCAGTAACCTCAATAATTGCCCTTGTTGTTCTACATAAGGTGTATCGACTGCTTGTATTTGGTCTTCAAGCAACCTTATTTTCATCTGTATATCAGCAAGCTGTTTTGCTTGATTAGATTTATTTTGTACAACAAATGAATAAGAAGAACGGGCTTTTTGTAATGCTAACTCAGACTGATGAATTGTAGATTGGGTTGCTTGAACTTTGTGCTGCAATCGACTTACTGTTTCACTTAGTTGGGTTTCTTGGGCTATCTTCCCGTTTTGCAGTTCGGTTAGCTGAGTTAATTCTATTGAGTATTCTGCCAATGTTTCTTTTAACTCATTTAATGCATTCATTTCATCTGCTAATGTATGTAACAAATGACTCTTTTCGCTATTGAGCTTGGCCTGTTGCGACTGATTTTGTTGCTGCTGAAAAGCTAACTCGCGCTGAGTTTGTTGCAAGACTTGTAAGGCTTGTTTGCTCTGTTCATTGGCCTTAAGCGCTAAATTAAGATCATCTTGTTTATTGAGTAAGGTTTGTTTTTTACACTCTATTTTAACGTGTAACTCTTGAGATTGCTGTTGCCCTGATGCTATATCCAACGCTAGCTTATCAATTTGTTGAGAGCGAAGCACTAGACCTTGAGCTGCAAGATCCGCAGCATTATCCACAGTATTAAATTGGCCAGTGTGATAGACCATGCCATGCTGTAACCAGATACCATTATCTAACAATACACTAGCGTCACTCGCCAAAGAATCAAGCAACTGAAGTGCTTGAGTCACGCTTGTATCAGATAGTAGATGAATCGTATTAAACCAAGCAGGTACTCGTTCGTTTTGACATTTTTCAGCTAACGTACCTTCTAGCTTGGAGGCGGTAAAAGAGGTTTCGAGCCAAGTATGTACAGGACTATCAGGCTCATTAGCAAGTGCTTGTAATACCCTATCGCTGGCACAATCCGTAACATCTGGTTGCTGCGCCCACAATAGTACAGGCTCAAACCAATGCGTATCTTGGGGTGCAATAGATAACCAACGCCATAAAGGCTGCGTCGGAAATGCGCAACTGCGAGTAATGGTTTGCGCGTTTTGTAAGGTTTCTAAGGCTGTTAACGCCACTTCATCTTGTGCAATTTGCTGATTGATCTGTGCTTGCTCAGTGAGTATTTGTGCTAATTCATCTTTTATTATGGTTTCATCAGCTTGAAGCTCAGCCAGATTTTTGAGTTGTTCATTTACCAAGAGAATTTGCGTATCCACAGCCGATTCTTGGAGCATTACTTGCCCCGCTAAATCTTGCGTTTCGAGTGATAGTTCAGATAAGCGTTGGCTGACTTGATCGACACTCGATTGCGATTTTTGACAGACACTATGCAAGGCTTGGATTTGGCTTTGACAGCGCTCAGATTGAGCTTTACATTGTTGATATGCCGTCGCCTGGGCAGCAGTTTTGGCAGAAAACTCCTTCAACGCTAACTGCGCCTCGGTTAATTGTGATGTGAGTTGTTGTTGCTGCTGCGTTTGATGAGCATAATCAGGCTCCAATGCACTCACAATCATTTGCGCATCAACCACTTGTGAATCAAAACTATTTAACGCTTGCTCGTGTGCAATACATTGCGCTTTAGTATCTTGTAATTCTTGCTGGATCTGAGCCTTTCTGGTTTGATTATATTTTTGCTCTTGTTCTAACTTGGTTATATTCGTCGCTAACTGATATTTCGTGGCTTGTTCTGTGGCAATTTCTTCATTTAGGTATTCTTGCTGAACATGCAATGCCACTAATTGGGTTTCGTCACCTTGCTGATTGGTTTGTAACTCGGCCAGTTGATTAGTTAATTGCACAATAGCTTTTTCTGCTGAGGCAATCTTATCGGCCTCGACCAGCCATTTTAATGCTGTAATTTGCCCTTGCAGTTTTCTTTGCTCGGCTTTTAATTCAGTATAACGTTGAGCGGTTTGTGCTTGTTCTTGAAGTTTATCAATTTGTTGACCCAGCTCGCTGCGCACGTCATCCAAGCGAATTAAGTTTTCATGAGTATGCTTGATCCGAGTGACGGTATCTTTGCGTCTTTCTTTATACTTAGACACACCAGCGGCTTCTTCAATAAAAATACGCAGCTCTTGGGGTTTTGACTCAATTAATTTAGAGATCATGCCCTGCTCTATGATGGCATAACTACGCGGTCCTAAACCGGTTCCTAAAAACAAATCCGTGACATCACGACGACGGCATTTTGCGCCATTAAGATAATAAAAGGATTGGGCATCGCGAGTAACTAGGCGCTTAACTGATAGTTCTGAGTAACTGGCGTATTCTCCTGCTATACGTCCGGCACTATTATCAAACACTAATTCGACAGAACATTGCCCAACCGGTTTACGCGATGCAGAACCATTGAAAATAACATCGGTCATGGCATCGCCGCGTAAATTTTTGGCGTTTGACTCACCTAATACCCAACGCACCGCATCAATAACGTTGGATTTTCCACAGCCGTTAGGACCGACGATAGCTGTCATAGCTCCGTCAAAAGGAATAGTCGTTGGCTCGACAAAAGATTTAAATCCAGCTAACTTTATCCGTTTAAGACGCATGAACCTGTGCTATTTTTGAAATTATAATTATGCATAGAAATGTAACAATAATACCTAATAGGTGCAAACAGAATCAGAGAATTAACCAGGATATAGGTACGAATTTAGTGTGTTTACGCAATTATCCTGCAGCTGATTTAAATTGGAAAAAATTAGTAACATTTCTTCATACAATCCTGACACTAAACACCTTATAATGAGTTAACTTAATACAGCGAGTTTTTCTATGTCTACGCAGCAACGCTCAGGAATGAGCTATTTTTTTCAAGGGTTTTCACTCATTAAGGTGAAGGGCCTCAAACGTTTTGTCTTCGTCCCATTAATTATTAATATCGCCCTATTTGCTGGCGCGTTTTATTTTCTTTTTGGCGAAATCGCATTGGGTATCCAAGCTGTTATTAATTTCATCCCTGATTGGCTGGGATGGCTTAAAGACGGTTTGATTTATATCTTGTGGCCCATTGCCGTACTGAGCGTATTACTAATTTTCGCACTCATTTTTGGTACCTTGGCCAACTGGATAGCTGCGCCTTTTAACGGGTTATTAGCAGAAAAAGTTGAACAGCATCTCACAGGACAAACCGTTGATCCCAGCGGTCTTGGCGACATTCTAAAAGACTTACCGCGCACATTAGGGCGCGAACTAACCAAACTCATGTACTACATTCCACGCGCAATCGGCTTTTTGTTATTATTTTTTATTCTGCCGGTGATTGGTCAAGTGTTATGGTTTTTGTTTAACGGCTGGATGATGGCAATTCAATATGCCGATTATCCGTTTGATAATCATAAAATATCTTTCCCTGCAATGCGTCATCAATTAAACCAACGTAAATCGTTAACGTTTGGTTTTGGTATTATTACAAGCTTATTTGCCTTGATTCCCATTGTGAATTTCATTGTTATGCCCGTGGCTATTTGTGGCGCGACAGCAATGTGGGTCGATAAGTTTAAATCTGAGCATACAGCATAGCCCTATACCGTTATATAATGCTAAGAAGATTTACCAGTTATTATCTGACTGGTACGCCCCTGCAATACTTGTTGTTGCCACAAGTACTGATATAAATACGGGATGTAAGGCACGTCAAAAAAACGTAAAAAGTTAAAGTCATTGGGGTGCAGTAAATACCTTTGTATGTGCTGTTCATGGTCGCCGCAACCAATGTATTCATTACGACTTTTGGATGGGCGAAGATTTAGCTGTGCTACAAAAATATCTACATAAGGATGCGGTTGGCTGGTGTTCTCATTCAATTGTGATGCATGAATCACATTCGGCGCTTGGCGCACAATATTACATTGAAAACGTGCCGCTGCCGCACTCATTGGATATTCATCTAAAAACCCCGCAAAATGCGCCAATTCATGTATAAAAACTTGATAAGTATCAGAATGCGCAAGCTGCATTACAGCATCAGATACAAACGCGTTACCCTGAGCTTGAACCTGAACTAGTTGAGCTGTTTTTATTTTTGAAGACGAGGTCGCCACTGTACTTAGCGGGTCATTTCTATCTTCGGCGACTATCATTGGAGGCAACAAACAAACTGGCAAAAAACGCATCGTTTGGTCAAATACAAAGTCGTCGTACAATCCCATTAAGTAAGCATAATCATTGAGGTTATGCGCAATCAAGGCGACATGATCGACACAGTGTGTAAAAGGTGTCACTGATATGTTGGCTGTTATTTTAGGGGATAATTGCGGGTAAATATACTTGGACGCAAATGTTTGTGTACTTAATATCAAGCACCCAAAAGCAAGCATCACCCTAACAAGATTACTCTGAATCGGGTAAACGATTGGTTGCATCAACTTGTACATTTTTATCGCGGATCAAAGCTAATTCTACTCTAGCAAAACGGTGCTCAACAAACTCATACACATTGGTGCTCAGCGCCAGTTTAAAAAAGTTAGTCGCTATTTTATCTTTACCTAGCTGTCTAAAATATTTACCTAAGTAAAAATACGCTTCACACAAACGTTCGTTCATTTGATTACGAGTATTAATGCCAACGATGACAGAATCTAACAAAGTTTGTTGGGATATTTTGCCCGTATAAAACGCCACAATATTGTCCGACCATTGATTATTAGTGAGCTGAGTCTGTCCATCTTTGAGCAGTGTCATTGCAGCTTCAGGATCAACTTCAGATTTTGCCAGATACAACCACAACAAACGATATGCATCTTGTCGATCATTGTCGTAATAGCGTTGTATATCAGCCAAGGCTAAATCCGAACGACCGGCATAGTAAAGCGCTACGCCACGGTTTAAATACGCAAACTCATAATCTTCAACCATTTCAATAACAGCATCAAAGGCTTCATAAGCTTCTATGTACTCTTTACGAACCGTATGGTGAATGCCAATAGAGTTATAAGCTTCATGTAAACGCGGGTCGAATCGTAAAGATTGCTGAAAATCATAAAACGCAAGACTCGAAAGCCCAACACTATCGAATAATAACCCTCGACGAAATAAAAACTGTGCACGCTCATCATCACTGAGTTCTGGACTCATGACAATCATATTAAACTTGGCTAACGCTTGTTGCGCTCGGCCCGATGCTTCTACTGGCTCAGGAATAATTAAATTAGCCATACTATTACTGGTATCAACAGCGCCGGCACGTTGTGCGTGATTAGTTTGATCGATGGAAAACAATGAGCAACCACTTAAGGTAAGACTCATGGTGAGAAGTAAACATTGAATAGCGCGCAAATCTGGGATCCTTATTGATGAAATGATAGCTGGAATGGCTTTGCCCAATGTTAAAATTTAACATGAATTACACTATGACAACAGACGTATGTGTATTTTGGACATAAAAAAAGGAGCCATAGGCTCCTTTCTACATCAACTTAGTGATTATTCTGCGTCAGATTCCTGAGCAGGTTTTTCAATAAGTTCTTTCATGCTTAAACGGACACGGTTTTGACGATCAATTTCCATGACCTTAACCTGAACTTCTTGACCTTCTTTAAGGTAATCAGTTACTTTAGCAACACGTTCATGTGCAATTTGAGAAATATGAACAAGGCCATCTTTACCAGGAAGCACTTCAACGAATGCACCAAAATCTGCAATGCGTGATACTTTACCAGTGTAGACTTTACCAACTTCGATTTCTGCAGTTACTTGCTTGATTTTTTCAATCGCAATCGTCGCTTTTGCTTTTTCAGTAGCAAAGATTTTGATTGTACAATCATCTTCGATTTCGATATTGGTATCAGAAGCTTCAGTAATAGCACGGATCATCGCGCCGCCTTTACCGATTACATCACGAATTTTATCTTGATCAACTTTCATTGTGTAGATACGTGGTGCAAATTCAGATAACTCATCACGATGGCCATTAATTGCTTGGTCCATCACACCTAAGATATGAATACGTGCTTCTTTTGCTTGTTTAAGCGCAATTTGCATGATTTCTTGGGTGATACCTTCGATTTTAATATCCATTTGTAAAGCAGTAATACCGTTAGTCGTTCCCGCTACTTTAAAGTCCATGTCGCCTAAGTGATCTTCATCACCTAATATGTCAGATAAAACTACGAAGTTTTCATCAGACTTAACTAGACCCATCGCGATACCCGCAACAGAAGCTTTAATTGGCACACCTGCATCCATAAGCGCAAGAGATGTACCACATACAGAAGCCATTGAAGAAGAACCGTTAGATTCAGTGATTTCTGATACTACACGTACAACGTACGGGAATTCAGTTTCACTTGGCATAACTGCTTGCATACCACGTTTAGCAAGACGACCGTGACCAATTTCACGACGCTTTGGAGAACCGATAAAACCAGTTTCCCCTACTGAATATGGAGGGAAGTTATAATGTAACATGAAACGCGAAGTAGCCATGCCACCGAGTTCATCTAACATCTGTGCATCACGCTCAGTACCAAGAGTCGCGGCAACAAGTGCTTGAGTTTCACCACGTGTAAACACAGCAGAACCGTGAGTACGTGGCAATACGCCAGTAGCTACGTCAAGTGCACGGATCATCGCAGGATCACGACCATCAATACGCGGCTCACCAGCAAGAATGCGTGAACGAACAACGTCAGACTCTAAGTCATGAAGTAATTCTGACACTTCTTTTGCATCGACTGAATCATCAGCAGCGACAATAGCAGCTAGTGCTTCTTCAGTTACGGTGTCAACAGCAGTTTTACGCGCTAGTTTATCAGAAATCTGATACGCAGCAGTCATGCCGCCTTGTGCGTGAGCAGCAACTTTCGCTTTCAATTCGGTGTTTTCAGCTACAGCAGTCCAATCCCACTTAGGCGTGTTTACATTCGCTGCAAACTCAGCAATATTGCTAACAACCGCTTGTGATTGCTCATGACCGAAAACAACGGCACCTAGCATCACTTCTTCAGAAAGAATGTCTGCTTCAGATTCAACCATTAATACCGCAGATTCAGTACCAGCAACAACTAGGTCTAATTGACTAGCTTCTTGTTCTGACGTACGAGTGTTTAATACATATTCACCGTCAGTATAACCAACACGCGCCGCGCCAACTGGACCACCAAATGGCATACCAGAAATCGCTAATGCAGCAGACGTACCGATTAATGAGATAATATCAGTTGGGATTTCTGGGTTAGCAGAAACAA
>JAQWNF010000020.1 GCA_029246415.1 Glaciecola sp. | reverse complement strand
TGTAATCCCCCCGAAAAACCAAAGTGGTCATAAGTAGAAAATTCCAATAAAATAAAACAAAGGAGTTTTCTAATGCGTAAATCAAAATTCAGTGACAGCCAGATAATGGCGATGATCAAACAAAACGAAGTTGGTGTTTCCGTGCCGGAACTATGTCGAGAGCATGGCATGAGCAGTGCTCAATTTTATAAATGGCGGTCTAAATACGGCGGCATGGACACGTCAATGATGAAGCGTTTGAAGGAACTTGAAGAGGAAAACAAACGCCTCAAAAAGATGTATGCAGAGGAGCGCATCAAAGCTGATATTCGACAGGAAATTATCGAGGGAAAGCTTTAACGCCATCCTCGCGGCGAGAGGTGGCGAAGCAGTTAGTAAAAGATCGTCAGTTGAGTATTCGTTTGGCTTGTATATGTGTAGATATCAGCCAAAGCGGTTATCGATATATACCTAAATTATCGAGTGAAAACGAGATAATAGCGGATTGGTTATTGCGTCTTACCGGCACAAATAAGCAATGGGGATTTGGTCTATGCTTTTTGTATTTACGCAATGTCAAAGGCCTTGGTTGGAATCACAAGCGTGTATATCGTATTTACCGTGAGCTTGAGCTTAACTTGCGTATCAAGCCGCGAAAAAGGCTTAAGCGTGATAAGCCGGACGCCCTGAGTGTGCCAATTTCAAAGAACCAAGTATGGTCGATGGATTTTATGTCTGATGGTTTAGCTGATGGGCGTAGTTTGCGCACATTTAATGTTATTGATGACTATAACCGTGAAGGGTTGGCAATAGACGTTGATTTATCAATGCCTAGCAGCCGTGTAATACGCTCATTAGAGCAAATAATTGAATGGCGTGGCAAACCCAGTGCTATTAGGTGTGACAACGGCCCAGAATACATATCAAATGAGCTTGTGAGATGGGCAAACAGCCAGCAAATAACGTTGCTCTATATTCAACCGGGTAAACCCACACAGAACGCTTATGTGGAGCGATTTAACAGGACCGCTCGGCATGAATGGCTGAATATGCATATGTTCGAAAGTGTCGAGCATGCACAAGAATTGGCAACACAATGGTTATGGATATACAATAATGAAAGACCTAACACAGCAGTTGGTGGTATACCACCAACTGCTGTGTTAAAGGCAGCTTAAGGATCTTCTACAAATGACTGCTGTTTAAAATGGGGGGATTACAATTTAAGCTGCTCACTTATCTCCAATGATGGAATAAGCATTGTTTCAGCGCAGGGTGATTGATCTTTGCGCATAAACTTCAGAGTGACAGGCTGGCTAGCAGACACTTGAATTGAGGATGGTGAATACACGCCATCCCTCACTTCAATGAGTACTTCACTATCTTGAACAATTGTTTTATTGGGTTTGTATAGCCAAAACCACCAAACAATCATTGCAATTAACACTAAGCCTAATAAGTTAATTATCATCATTGTGATTCTCCTAATGCTTACTTTCTATGAGTTTTGGGCTTTAAAAAAGCGAAGTCGATTTGCATTTGACACTACGGTCAATGACGAAAACGCCATTGCAGCACCAGCAATTACAGGGCTAAGCAGAATGCCAAAGAAGGGGTATAGAACCCCCGCAGCAAAAGGAATCCCGGCTACGTTATAGACAAACGCGCCAAACAAGTTTTGTTTGATATTTCGTAAAGTCGCTTTGCTTACCGCGATGGCATCAGCAAGGCCATGAAGTGAACCACGCATCAGGGTAATATCCGCGCTTTCAATCGCAACGTCTGTACCTGTGCCTATAGCAAAACCAACATCAGCTAACGCTAGCGCCGGAGCATCGTTGATGCCATCACCTGTCATACCAACGATTTCGCCACTGCCTTGTAGCTCTTTCACCTTGTTGGCTTTGTCTTCTGGCAGCACTTCAGCAAAAAACTCGCTAATGCCCGCTTTTTTGGCAACAGCGGCAGCGGTTTCCTTGTTATCCCCCGTTAGCATGATGACGCGTATACCATTGGCCTGAAGACGTTGGATAGCAGAGATTGAGTCAGACTTGATTGGATCTGCAACAGCAATTATTGCGGCAAGCTCACCATCAACAGCAAAATACATAGGTGTTTTAGCTTCTTTTGCTAAAGACTGGGCTTTTCCAACAAAGCCAGTGAGGTCTATGCCTTTTAACTTCATTAGTTTATCGTTACCGAAAAGCAGGGCTTTATTGTTGCAGTTTGCTTCTACACCAAAACCCGTAATGGCGTTAAAGGCTTCAATTTTTAGTAACTCAATATCCTGATCTAACGCACTTTCAACAATCGCTTGCGCTAAAGGATGCTCTGAGCCGCTTTCTAAACTTGCTGCAAGCTGTAGTA
>JAQWNF010000019.1 GCA_029246415.1 Glaciecola sp. | reverse complement strand
TCCATTCCGAACTCAGAAGTGAAACGTATTAGCGGCGATGGTAGTGTGGGGTTTCCCCATGTGAGAGTAGCACATCGCCAAGCTCCCATTCGAAGAAAGGCTTACCTCAGGGTAAGCCTTTTTTTATGCCTGCAGGAAAGTCATACCGCGACAGTCACACCACAATACTGACCAGCGAGATGCGAACACCCTAAAAAACCTAGGAAATTAGAGACCACTTAATAGGTCATGAAGATCATAGGGAAATAAAATGCTTGGTTTTAACAGAGCTCATCTTATAAAAAACATGTGAATACCTTTCATCTGATGTATATTTTATTTAGTTAATAATTACACGGAAAATATTATGACTGCCGATGATTTACACGCCTTAAAAATAGCTTTTACCTACATGCCACAAGCAATTGAAGTAACTAAATATGAATATGGTGATAATTTTCAGCGAGTCTTAGATCATATTGACTATGTACGAGGAACATTACTTGAGCATGGTATTGATCCAGATGAAGTTCCCGGTGACATTAATCCTGATACGACCCCAAATTCTTGTTATTAATTAACGACATGTAAGCATTTTTATCTGGTCTAGATATTGCAATTCACTCCTTTATTGATTCATTGACAGATTATTGACATATCTGTCAACAAAAGGACGTGTTATGTGTAGACCAATTATTTTTAGCGTACTCTCACTCGTTTTATATAGTGGGACGGTTAATGCTGCTTCAGTTGTGGGCAGTGCAAGTTTGACTGTACAAAACTCAGTATCGGTAAACCAAACTCAAGCTATCGATTTTGGGAATCTTACAATTAATCGCTCCTCTTCCTATTTGCTCGATAATAACAGCACGTTAAGGTTGAGTCCCCAAGGAAAGTTAACATCGACGGGTTCAGCTTTTATCCCCAGTAAAAATAGTCCACACGAGATTGCATATCTTGGTTCGCCAGCTATGTTTAGTGTTACTAACACCGCGCCCTATATCGATTTAACATTAGATATCTCTCAGTATTCACAACTTGTGCATACTTCAGGTTATGAACAAAATGGTAAATTACACCTCTCAAACTTAACGGCTTCATCAACAAAAAATACACATCTTCAGTATGTATCTGGTGACATTATTACTACAGATATGACTGGGAAGATAGAGTTAGCATTTGGTGCGAGTATCACTATCGATAGCGACAAAGATTATGATGACGGTTTATATACTGGTACGTACTCTATTGCACTTCATTATTAATCTTGGTCTATAAATTGCTTTAGTATCTATGAACCACCGTATTTATTAGGTTCAAAAAACGTTCTCATGGCAATGCAGTATATTTTGTCATATTTTTGACTTTGTCATTAAGGTTTACTGCATTGTGATGTCTACAAAAAAGAATACTGCTATTCTGTTGTCCGTTAGTTTACTGTTTTTATCAGTAGTCGCTTATGGACAAGCTCTGGATGCACAACCTTCAGCAGTTCAGCAATTCCAGATGCTTGATTTAGTTAAAAAGATGCATCAGCGTTACTTAGACTTTGATGATCCTGCCCAATTCAAAAACTTACACATTACATCTGCAGACAGGTTTGCTGATGGTGAAGAACTTATTTTTACGATTAGTGTCGATGGTATTGTTTTAGATGAGTTAGTAGGTATTAAACACGAGAACGGTGCTCGTTTTCTAATTACAGATTTTATCGCTGCGTTAGATTTTCCTATTGAATATACTGATAATTCCTATTCTGGTTGGTTCATCTCGGAAGATAACCTTTTTAATTTAGCGCTTCCTACAGATGATTCTTCTCTACGTCTACTTATTGATAATGAAGAGCTTGATATTGAAATACATAAATATGTGGCACAAGAAGACGGTATTTATATCAATGCAGACGAGTTAGCGCGTTGGTTTGGGATTAACGTGCGTTTTGACTTTACTGAATTAAACGTACTGCTTTACCCAAGTACGCCATTACCATTGCAACAAAAATTAGCCCGTCAAAACCAATTAATCCAAGATTCATTACGCAATGTCACCCCGATTTTACCTCGCCGTAGTAATGACTATCAGGCACTATCACCACAAGCAGTAGATGTTTCTGTTGGGCTTAAGCACACCAAATCAAATGATCTTGCTAATTATTCTATTTTAGGTGCTAGGGACTTTGCTTTTTTACGTAGTGAGTTTTACTTGTCAGGTAACCAAGACGATTGGTTAAACGATGGGCGCGTAAAATTTTCTAAAAAATCAGTGAATAATGACTTACTTGGTATTGGTGCAAGTCAATATGAGTTTGGCGATATTACACCGGTTAGAACAAGTGCCCAAACGGCGAATCTATCAACTGGTTTTGCTATTTCAAATAGCCGTATTAATCAGCTCGATGATATTAATTATACTAACTTCAGCGGGCCGATCCAAACTGGATGGGACGTTGAGTTGTATCGTAATAACGTCTTATTGGATGCGCAGTACAATATTGAAAATGGTTTATATGATTTTAGAGACGTACCGCTTGTATATGGAATCAATACATTTGAAGTCGTATTTTACGGACCGCAAGGTCAAATAGAAAAGAAACAATTTGAGCGGACAGTCGATAGAACGTTACAAGATTCCAAAGGCATTTACTCTGCCTCAATTAATAAATTAGGTGACACCTTACTCAACATACGAAATCTCGAACAATCGCAGACAGATGAGGGCTATTTATTTTCTGGTTCATACCGGCAAAACATTGCCGATAATGTCAGCTTACGTGCGACAACGGCGAACCAATTTGGTGGTGATATCGACCTCAATACGCTTTCTCTAGGGATTAACGCTCGCATATTTGATTGTTACCTTATTGGAGCGGAAGCGGTCATTGACGATAATTACAAACAACAATTTAATACTAATTTACGTACTCAGTTTGGTAAACACACGGTATTAGCACAAGCAAGACTACTAAAGGGAGTCAATGCTGATAATGAATCTGTTACTGGTAGCGATCTAAAATTGACTATGTCAGGTGCTTTCCAACCAATACCTGATATGTCCGTATCCTACTTAAACGAATTACAATCGATTACAGAGCTTACGGGTCTAACCAAAACCTTATTTCGCAATAATTTAGGTACTAATATTTTAGGTACTCGTATTAATACTGGCTTAACCTTTTCAAGTACTGAGTTGGTTACGCTAGTTGATTCTCAATTACAAAAAGAAAGACTTTCTAAGAATACATTCAACTTAGGTTTGCAACGAAATTTTGGTCGTACATTTGTGCGTTTTCAATCCAATTTTCTATTGAATGACTCCTTTGACCCCGAATCTTTAAATGTGCAATTAAGTCGAAGTTTTACTGATGAGTTAACTGCTCGTTTAACTTATTCACATCTTTTAGAAGATAAAAATGACTTATTTGATTTGAATATGCGCTGGCGAAAAAATGGCTTCTCTGTGGATTCGACGTTTGGTTATTCTGAACAAACGGGCTTAACCGCTGGGATAAATATGCGCTTTGGTATTGGCTACAACCCCTTAACCGATCAGTATATGTTTAAACGAAATGGTTTTGCCAATAATGGCACTCTAGTACTCAATGTATTTCATGATAGCAATATGAATGGGCAATTCGATGTTGGGGAAACGCCATTACCAGACGTTGAAGTCAGAGCAGTGCAAGCTTTTAAGAAAGGCTATTCTGATCAACAAGGCATGGCAGTACTTAGTAATTTAACAGATAACTTTCCTACAGATATTGTCTTAAACCCAGATAGTTTACCTGATCCTTTTATGATGCCGCTGCAAAAAGGTTTTTCAGTTACTCCAAGAGGTGGTTTCATCGATACAGCTGATATACCCATTGTATATGCCAGTGAAGTAGAAGGTAGTGTGTTTATTTATGATCAATTTGACCGAGAAAATACCGTATCGAATATCACGGTCACTTTATATGATGAAGCAGGCGAAAAATATGCCAGTACAGTAAGTGAATACGATGGTTATTACCTTTTTACGGACGTGTTACCAGGAGACTATGAGATTGAAATTGATCAAGCTTATGTCCAAACCAATAAACTCAAACAACAAACACGACAAGCTATCACACTGAAGCAATCTGGTGAGTTATCCAGTGGCAATGATTTTATCCTGTATTACCAAGATATCAATTTACGCTATGTGGTATCTCTTGGAGAGTTTGCCTCTAAAGATGTGCTTAATGCCTTTTGGATGGTGTTGAACAAGACATTTCCAACTATTTTACGTGGTGCTAAACCGTATCTATTTCGAACTGAAAATGATCAAAGCGACGTGTTAAGTATTTACTTTAGCCAAGATCAAAATAAAGCGACCAATCAATGTGATGTGTTATTCCAATATGGGATTGAATGCGAAGTGATCACGCATCGAACCTATCTTGAGTAAGTAAAGAGGAAAAGAAGATGAAATATATTACAACGAGGATTATTCCTATTGAACTACATCGAATTTTTGCCTGTGTAGTATTACTGCTATTTTTGTCGGGTTGTTTATCGACGACAACCGCGACGAAACCCAGTGTTGTGCAGCAGATCAAACAACAAGAACTCAAGGATACCATAGATGAACACGTCGCCGAATTTAAAACAATCAAGCCAGCGATAGAGCGTTTAATAGCAATGGAAAATGATTTTAAAGTCATGGTTTCACAAATTGCGACTATTAATAACCCTGGGGTAGCGCCAGAAAGTCTTTCTCAAGTCAGTACATACGAGCCTCAATCAACACCTGTTGCCTTAGATCCTCATAATACGCAGCCTGAGTTAGAAGTGTTATATGTGAGTGA
This sequence comes from Glaciecola sp., assembly GCA_029246415.1. Lineage (GTDB taxonomy): Bacteria > Pseudomonadota > Gammaproteobacteria > Enterobacterales > Alteromonadaceae > Opacimonas. The sequence continues at coordinate 45,494 of JAQWNF010000019.1, read as the reverse complement.
TACGGCACAAGAGCCTGAACCTATTTTTGCACTTGAGCCGATTGCCACGCCCAAAATACAAACAATAGAAAATCCTGACTCCCAATCTACCCGGCAAGCCATTGAGCCGGTTGTTACATTTCAGGCTGCTGAGCCTGCATTTGCATCAACGCCTCAGGCAATAGCGAAAAAAGCTGATATGCCATCGCAACCACGTGTAGCTCAAATACGATTGTTTCCTGCGTCGAGTTATACCACTTGTGCGCCTGTAGATGTGACTAGCGATGCACGTAAATATGGTATCCATGTTGCCTCCTTCAATACATTAGATTCGTTGCCTCGTGGTTGGCATTAGTCAGTCGAACGTTTCCCTGATTTTTGTCAAAAAGGTGCGGTGATTCAAAAAGTTGTAGTAAAAAGTAAGCAATTTTATAGTATGCGAGTTGGTCCCTATGTTAGTCGCTCTGAAGCAAAATCGATTTGTTACGCATTAAAGAAACAAAAACAATATTGTCGAGTAACTGATTTTACAGGTGAAACATTGTAATGAAATGTTCTATCGGGGTGTGGATCTTAGCTAGTTTGCTTCCCTTGCAAGTATGCGCTAGCGATATTGAATTTATCCAAGATCTAGATTTTGGAGATATCGTTGTGGTCGATAACAGTTCACCCGGTACAATATCTTTATCCTATTTAGGCCAACTGACCGTATCAAGTCACTTTCGCATTATTAGTCCAAGTCAAATTGGTCAGGTGTTGTTATCAAATTATCCAGTAAACGCTGAACTGTTTGTGGATGCGTTTGTATTGCAACCTAATTCCAGTTCTGCCCAAGTTTCACCTGAACAATTTCAACTAACAGCGATTAGTCACCCTACCTCTGTACGTACTCGTGTTGATGGTACTGCAATAATTAATTTAGGTGGCACCATACAAACATCAGGCTCAGGTAGCCTTGCTTACTCTGATACTGATTACTCTATATCCATTCAAATCCAAGTCCAATATTAAGGTGTTATATATGAAAATACTTATTGTCGTGATCTTTTTTCTTTCACTTGTGTCGAGTTTAGCTGAAGCGAGTTTACTGATTTCACCTACACGAATTGCGTTTGGCAAACGGGATCGAGCGCAACGAGTGACATTAATTAATTCGAGTTCAGAGGTAAAAACGTATCGCTTAGAATGGGTAGAACAGCGCGTAAACTCCCAAGGAGGCTATGAAAAATTATCGCCAGAACAAGCTGCGACTTTTCCTGTTGCTTCAAAGTATATTCGCTTTACGCCGCGTCAGGTAACATTACAACCTGGTCAACGCCAGACGATTAAACTACTTGCCCGTCGCGGTAAAGAGATTCAAAACAATGAGTATCGTTCTCACTTACGTTTTACTGCTTTACCAAGTCGCACCAACAACACATCCCCTATGTCTGGCGTGGCGATGAAGCTGGATTTGTTAATGAGTTACACCATTCCTGTCGTGTTGCGCAATGGTCCTTTGGATGTGTCGGCTAAAATAGAGCGAATTGAATTACAAACCAACACATCAATACCCGGCGAAGCGCATATCTTAGTTAATTTATCACGTGAAGGTAAGATGAGTACTACCGGTAAATTAGTCGCTTTTTATAAACCGTTAGGGACAGATTCTGAAACTCAGGTTGCGATATTAAATGGTTTTAATTTTTTTCCTGACACCTCATTGATTACTAAGCGTGTTGTGTGGCCTGATTTTGTTCGTCCGGGTCCAGGTAGTTTACGCATTGCTTTAATTGGAGAAAAAGAATTTTCGGGTCGGGTATTTGCAGAAAAAATTGTGTCGCTATAGTTGCTTTAATCTAAAGGTTAATTGTTTTATAAAAAAAAATTATAGGAAAATTTGGATTAGTCGATAAAGTATTTAGTGAGCAAGGATGGTCCGATATATCTTACATGAGTCAGATATATGAGGTTTGATTCGGAGCTCGCAAATCTATGTTGTATTGCGAATATTCAGAATCGAAATATCAAATTTATTCGGAGTATTCCATGTTTAAAAACAATAAAATTTTAACCACTTTATTTGCTGCTTCAATTATTGGTGTTGCAGCAACCGCCCAAGCAGAAACGGTAACAGGTACTGCAAGTTTAACCGTTCAAAACGCATTTAGCCTTGTTGAAACTACTCAGCTTAGTTTTGGTACTATTACTGTTGCTGCAGCTACCGGTACGCATGATTCAGATGATGATGCGACTATGGTGTTGAGTCCTGAAGGCGGTACTCCTGTCATTACTAATGCTGCTGCTACAGGTGGCGCAATAGGTTCGATTGTAGCTGGTACCCCTGCAACATTTGATGTATCAGGCGCCGCACCGTTTACTGACCTAGTTGTAACTATGACTGCTGGTACGACATTAACCAATGCTGCGGCTCCTCCTGGCAACGGCGCGTTCACTCTATCAGCTTTCGCAGCACGTGAGACAGGTGCGACAGCAAATATTGCATCCTTAGGTTCAATAACCACTGATTTAAATGGTGCTAAAACATTTACTTTAGGTGCAACGATGACAATTGATGGTAGTTCTGATTACATAGATGGGTTGTACTCAGGTACATATAACGTCGAAGTTGCTTATTGATACACCTATTCCCGAATAAAAACAGCCAGTTTATTGCAAACTGGCTTTTTTTTGTTTGCTTATTTTTAAAAAGTGTTTATAAAGGCGACTATTATATACACACTATTTTTTAGATAAATTGAAGGATCATCATGCGAATTGCTATTTTGTCGCGCAACCCCAAATTATACTCAACTCGCCGTCTACAAGAGGCTGGCATTGCCTTAGGTCATGAAGTCGACATCGTTGATACTATGCATTGCTATATGGATATTACGAGTAATCGTCCTTCTGTACGCTATAAAGGTAAACCCTTACCTAAGTATGATGCAGTGATCCCAAGAATTGGTGCTTCGGTTACCTTTTATGGTACATCCGTTGTGCGTCAATTTGAAATGATGGGCACCTATAGTGTCAATGAATCCGTTGCGATTAGTCGTTCTCGCGATAAGCTGCGCTCACTACAATTGCTATCTAGAAAAGGCATTGGTATGCCTCGTACTGGCTTTGCTAATCATCCTGACAAAATTGATGACCTAATCAAAAACGTCGGCGGGGCGCCAGTCGTCATCAAGTTGCTTGAGGGAACTCAAGGAATTGGTGTGGTATTAGCTGAAACATCTAAAACCGCTGAAGCTATTATCGAAGCATTCATGGGCTTGAATGCCAATATCTTGGTTCAAGAATACATCAAAGAAGCGGGTGGTGCAGATATTCGCTGCTTGGTGGTAGGTGGTAAAGTTATTGCAGCGATGAAACGTCAGGCTGCCCCAGGTGAATTTCGTTCTAATCTTCATCGTGGCGGTTCTGCGAGTATTGTTCGCTTGTCACCTGAAGAGCGTAAAACTGCAGTTGATGCAGCAAAAACAATGGGCTTAGGTATGGCTGGGGTTGATATTTTACGCTCCAATCATGGTCCGGTCGTGATGGAAGTGAACTCATCACCAGGTCTTGAAGGCATCGAAAAAGCGACAGGCAAAGATGTCGCGACTATGGTGATTGAGCACATAGTTAAAAATGCAAAACCTAATAAAACGAAAACCCAAGGTAAAGGTTAAGCAGGATGACAGCAAAACATGTAGATGTTTTAACTATTGGTGGGATAGATATACTCCCAGGTGAAACTAAGCGCATTGAATTACCAATGCCACTGCTTTATACCAATACCCAAATGTCGATCCCCGTTCATGTGCAACGGGGCAAGCGACCGGGGCCAACATTATTTGTTAGCTCGGCGATACATGGTGATGAGCTCAATGGGATTGAGATCGTAGGTCGTTTATTAAAAAGCCGTTCGATCAAAAATCTACGAGGCACGTTAATCGCCGTCCCTATGGTTAACGTGTATGGTGTCTTGAATCAATCTCGATACATGCCGGATCGACGAGATTTAAATCGCAGTTTTCCCGGTAGTAAAAAAGGCTCTTTAGCAGGACGTATCGCACATCTATTTTTGAATGAAATTGTGCAACACTGTGATTATGGAATCGATCTTCATACCGGCGCAATCCATCGCAGTAACTTACCTCAGATCCGTGGTAATTTAGATGATGAAGGCACGCTTGCTATAGCTAAAGCATTTGGTATGCCGGTGTTGTTAAATGCTGCAGAACGTGATGGCTCTTTGCGTCAGACTGCTTCAGAACTTGGTGTCAAAGTCATTTTATACGAAGCAGGACAAGCTTTACGTTATGATGAATTTTCCATTCGTGCAGGTGTCAAAGGTGTGATTAATGTCATGCGTGAAATTGGCATGCTCAACAAACGTCAGCGCATCGGAAAACAAGTTAAGCTGTTTATAGCACGTCAAAGTGGCTGGGTTCGGGCGAGTGAAAGTGGTTTCGTTAACCATGTAGCGCAACTAGGCGATCATGTGAATCAAGGTGATTTATTAGCCACGATTTCTGACCCATTTGGCACTGTACTCGACACCATCACCTCATTAACAGAAGGGGTGGTAATCGGTAAACAAAATATCCCACTGACGCAAGAAGGCGATGCGATGTATCATATCGCGTATTTTAATAAGCCAGATTCAGTTGCAGAGCACGTTGAGTTATTACAAGATAAACTCGACATGGAAGACAATCCCAATCCATTGGCAGATAAACAAGCATGAAAAAAATAATTATAGGTTCGTTAGAGAAGTGTAATTTACCCCAGTTAGGGATTGAAGATCTTCACGTTAGGGTGGATACCGGCGCAAAAACATCTTCATTACATGTTGATAATATTGAAGAATTCAAAAAAGACGATGAGTTGTGGATTGCGTTTGATATGCATCCAGATGTATACGATATTGAAGAAGTCGTTCGCAAAGAAGCCAAAGTCGTCGATATCAAACGGGTTAAAAGCTCGACTGCTACCCGTCAACGCCGTTATGTCATCGTGACTAAAATTAAAATGGCGAATAAAACATGGAAAATTCGTTTAACGCTAACTAACCGTTCGACGATGACATATATGATGTTGTTAGGGCGTGAAGCCATGAAAGGGCGATTTATAGTCGACCCTGAATGCCAATATCGTTTAGAATAGTTTTTTAAGAGACTGCTCGTTCAGAATAAAACCAATAAAAAGGCACTTAATTTAATGACACAATATACTGGTGATTTAGCAAAAATGATTGTGGGTGTAAATGATGCTCATGTTGCACAGTACACTTTACCGATTGGGGAACATAAAGTGGCGATGAATGAGCTCATAGGTCGTTCAATTTCCTTAACCAATCATGCCAAAATTACTTGCGTCGGATGTGGCAGCGCCACCAATAAAAGTTTTAGCCAAGGGTTTTGTTACTCGTGTTTACGTGCTTTAGCACAATGTGACGAATGCATCATGAAACCTGAGATGTGCCATTATGCTCAAGGCACATGTCGTGAACCGCAATGGGGCGAAGCACATTGCTTTAATACGCATTTTGTTTACTTAGCGAATACCGGACAATCCAAAGTTGGTATTACTCGCCAAGTCGAAGGCACTGTGTCGTCGCGTTGGTTGGATCAAGGAGCATCTCAAGCGATTGTCTTGTATCGAGTGAGTAATCGTTTGATGAGTGGTTTAGTGGAAACCGCATGCAAATCATTTATCTCGGATAAAACTAACTGGCGTACCATGCTAAAAGGTCAGCCTGAACCAGTAGATTTGCTTAATCTCAAACAAGAAATGATGAATGCTATCGCTCCTCAAATTACTGCATTGCGCGAACAATATGGTTTATTAGCAGTGCAAGATATTGAACATGAGAGTGTCGATATTCACTATCCTGTGACTCAATATCCAGAAAAAGTCGTCTCGATTAATTTAGAAAAAACTCCTTCGTTTACTGGTACGTTATTAGGCATCAAAGGGCAATATTGGTTATTAGATGATAATCGCGTCATTAATATCCGCAAATATACTGGTTATCAAGCAACCTTATCTATAAATGCTTAGCATTCATATGGTTAATTACTTTCTTCGATACATATAAAAAAACAATGTAAGTTTTATCCTACACAGCCGATACATAGACATAATAATTAAATGTTTATCAAAGCTTGGACGGATGCTTACTATGTTTTTACCCTCTGTATTAGTCTTATTCTCAATTTTGGTTATCATGTTTGGTGGCCAATTTTTTCAAATCGATAATCAAATCAATACGTTAGTATCTGCTGTTGTTGCAGGGTGTATCAGTTTTTTTATGTCAAAACCTTCAGATGCACTGTCTGATAAACCCGATCTTGAGTCGGTTAATTACAATGAGTATGGTGAAAATATTGCAGCCAGCACCAGCCGGATTGCAATAGGGGGAGCGAATGTCTCACACTTTACTGACAAATTGACCTCCATGTTTAAACGGCAAGTTGAACATACACAACAAATTGCAGAGCGAGTCGAGTTACTCGAAAGTGGCAATGCCGAATTATTAAATGCAGCGCGACACGCTCAAAACAGTATTGAACAGTCAGATATAGAGACCAATCGCTCGAATGAATTATTGCAAGAAGCGATGCTGCAACAAACTTCGCTAAATGAACAAATTTCCGTATCGACAGATTCACTTGGTAATTTAAAAATCAAAGCCGATTCGATTGGGCATATTGTCACAACCATCAATCAACTGGCCGACCAAACTAATATGTTAGCGTTAAATGCCGCAATAGAAGCAGCGCGTGCGGGAGAGCAAGGGCGAGGTTTTGCGGTGGTGGCTGATGAAGTTCGAGAACTAGCGAAAAAAACCACAGATGCAACGCAAGGGATTGAAAAAGTGTTAGAAGAAATATCTTTTGCCACTGGAGATTCCGTTAAGGCGATTGATGCGGTATCCGTGTCGGGTCAAAAAATGGCTAATCTAGTGCAAGAGACGTCAGGCGTAGTGAGCAAAAGTTCTAATTCTGCTTATGAGGCAAAGGCAGCGATGGAGCAGGTGCATCGGACAGTGAAAGAGCATAATGAGACCAATCAAGGCATCAGTCAAAATGTTCGAGATTTACATGGTTCGACTCAAGAGCTCGAAGGTGATTTAGCAGAAGTATCCAAAAAAGTACTGAATCTATGTAATCAAACTGAGGATATCTTCCGTCAATTACATGTGTTCTCACTGCAGAACCGAAATTCCATAATCCGAGATATTGCGTTAGATGCAGCTGAAAAAGTTGGTGAGTTATTTACCAACGCAATTATTTCAGGTCAAATAGCCGAACACGCTTTGTTCGATTCTCAATACAAAGAAGTGCCCAATACTAATCCGCAAAAATACACCACATTATTTGATAAATTTACTGACCAAGTGTTGCCGTCTGTGCAAGACCTAATTTTGCAAAGTCATAGTTATATTATTTATGCAGGGGCTGTCGATCGTAAAGGCTATTTTCCAACACACAACAAAAAATTCAGTAAGCCGATGACAGGAAATTACGAACAAGATTTAGCCAACAGCCGCACCAAACGTATTTTTGATGATTATACTGGTGCGCGTTGTGGATCGAACACACAAAGCTTTTTACTCCAAACTTATAAACGCGATACCGGCGAGGTCATGCATGATTTGTCTGCGCCAATATATGTTAATGGCAAGCACTGGGGCGGTTTCCGCATTGGTTACCAAGCCCAACCATAATCCCCTCAGACTATTGGCGATCTAGGCTATTAATTTAGCTTAGATTCCTTTAAACTCACCGCCATAAAAATTTTCTATTTACGAACACCTTAGGAGTAGTACAATGTCTTCAGATTCTGATTTCAAAGACCCATTCAATGTTTGGTATTTTCTTGCAGCCTTAGCAGTATTGCTAGCCATGCCTTTATTGAACGCAATTTGTGGTTGGTTCGTATTCTATATCACTAAGTAAAACAATTATAATAAGGGTGTATTTTGTCAGGCGAGTATATTAAATCGGTCATTAAAACCATTCCGGATTACCCTAAACCGGGTATCATGTTTCGCGACGTTACAAGCGTTCTAGAAGATCACGATGCATTTATGCAATGCATTAACTTGCTAGCAGAGCATTTCAAAGACCACAAATTTGATAAAATCGCAGGTACAGAAGCACGCGGATTTTTGTTTGGTGCACCTTTAGCATTAGCCTTAGGTATTGGTTTTATTCCAGTGCGTAAGCCAGGTAAACTGCCTCGCGAAACGATTTCTGAAGAATATGAACTTGAATACGGCACTGATAATTTAGAAATACATACCGATGCGCTAGAACCCGGTGAGCGAGTGTTAATGCTCGATGATTTACTTGCAACAGGCGGCACTATGATTGCTACCGCTAATCTAATCAAGCGTCTAGGTGGTATTGTTGAGCATGCTGGGTTTGTTATTTCATTACCCGATATTGGTGGTGAAACTAGACTTCAAGAGGCCGGGATTACACCATACGCAATCTGCGAATTTGAAGGCGATTGATCTATTATGAGCTATCAAGTACTGGCAAGGAAGTGGCGCCCATCTAAGTTTTCTGAGCTTGTTGGGCAAGAGCATGTCGTGACGGCGATTTCTAATGCGTTAGATAATAACCGATTGCATCATGCATATTTGTTTACCGGTACTCGAGGCGTTGGTAAAACGACGATTGCACGGATCTTTGCTAAAAGCTTGAATTGTGATTCAGGCTTAAGTGCTAATCCTTGTGGACAATGTGGTACGTGTAAAGACATCGAACAGGGGCGGTTTGTCGACTTACTTGAAATCGATGCTGCTTCGCGGACCAAAGTAGACGATACTCGAGAGCTTCTCGATAATGTACAGTATCGTCCTACTCAAGGTGATTACAAAGTTTATCTTATTGATGAAGTGCATATGCTCTCTAAGCATAGTTTTAATGCGCTTTTAAAAACACTTGAAGAGCCACCTCCCCATGTGAAATTTTTGCTAGCGACAACCGATCCGCAAAAATTACCGGTAACGATTTTATCTCGTTGTTTGCAGTTTAATCTCAAAGCATTATCTCGTGAGCAAATCCAGCAGCAGTTATCGTATGTGTTAACCCAAGAGCAAATTAACCATGAACCTGCAGCGTTAGCTCAGCTGGCGCGAGCGGCGAATGGCTCTATGCGTGATGCCCTGAGTCTGACTGATCAAGCCATTGCCCAAGGAAATAATCAAATCAGTGCAAGTATTGTTACTGATATGCTTGGCTTAATGGACAAAAACCAAATTTTAAAAATGCTGCACAGCCTCATTGAAGGCCACAAAGAAGGAGTATTTGAGCAAGTCGAAGCGCTAGCTCAAACCGCTCCTAACTATGCCAATGTGTTAGATGAGCTGATGAGTTTGTTGCATCAAATTGCGATGACACAAGTTGTGCCTGAGGCATGTAAACTAGAAACGATTTCTGCTCGCGCTATTTATAAATTAGCCGGTGCTATTTCTAAAGAACAAGTTCAACTTTTATATCAAATGGCGTTGCAAGGTAAACAAGATTTACCACACAGCATGGATAGTCGCAGTGGCTTTGAAATGGTGTTGTTACGGATGTTGGCGTTTACGCCTGCAATTGAAGTAGAAGATTTTGTCGAGATTATTAAATCTGACATGCACAAGCATACTGTGGAAGTGGGTGAAATGGTGACGTTTGCGCAAGCGCCTGTTGCAGCAGCACCAACCCCTGGGGTACCTCAGACACCAAAGATTGAGCCAATAGTTGAAGAACCTGTTAGTGTTGTTGAGCCGGCCTCATTACCAGAACCTGCGCCATCTATTGAACCAATCTCGGTTATTGTCGAAGAACCAGAAGAAAATCCTGAAGAAAAAGTTGATTTTTCTGAAGTGATGAACGATATGTTTGCAGAGCCAGAGCCAGAGCCAGAGCCAGAACCAGAGCCAGAGCCAGAACAAAAATCAGAGTCAGATCTAGTACAAGTTGCACCTGTTTCTAGTGATGTCCAAAATGAGGTTACCCAGGAAATTCATACCGAGGAGACTCACACTGCTGAGATGCAAGTAGAGTCGACACCTCAAATTGGCTCTGACCCCCTTTTATCTGAGATGGTCAATATCATGGATGAGAGTGAGTTACCGCCTGAAGCATATATGGATAATGATGATTATTCAGATGTCCCTATAGACGTTCAAGTTCAACAAGACAGTCAACCACAAATCAAAGCGGTCTCGCATGATACGCTTGATGATTTGTTATCTTTACGTGATGAATTGTCTGAACCTTCTCCCTCAGCAAACTCAACTGCAGCTCAGAAAGAGGCGCCCAAAGCTGAATTCACGGCTCCTATTGCGCCTATTACCCCAGAAGCACCAACCGTTCCAGCTGCACCAACGACTGCTGCACCTGAAGTTGTAGCCGAAAAAGAGCCAACTTCAGAACTAAGAGTCGAACCGCTACCTTCTGTAGTGCCTTCTGCTGATGAGAGTGAAGAACCTTTGTTACCGTTGGCTCAGCCAGAGCGTGATCCATCTAAAATGGGCTTAGTGCATCATGAAGACGCCCCTGCGGTTAACTTTCAACAGGTACAAGCTGAACAACTGACAGCAATTTTACCTAATGGTGATAAATTAACGAGTGCAGCACAAATTGATGAATGGGCAAATACCATTTCTCAGCTCAACCTTGGTGGTTTAAATAAACAATTAGCATTACATTCTGCTTTTCAACGTAGTGACAATACTGTTACATTATTACTTGATGAACAAAAAGGTCACTTACAAAGTGATGCTGCTATTGAAGTAGTACGGTCAGCCTTATCAAATCATTTTGCTGTGCCAATTAATGTGAATGTTATCTGTGGTCAACCTGCATATACGCCTTTTGCTTTGCAAATGCAGATCAACCAAATTCGCAAAGCGCATGCTGAGTCGATTTTTAACTCTGACCCAGAATTGCAAAAGCTAAAAAATACATTTGGAGCGTCAGTAGTAGACGGTTCATTAAAACCTAAACCTTAGTAAGGAATAATCAATATGTTTAAAGGTGGTATGGGAAATATCATGAAGCAAGCGCAGCAAATGCAAGAGCGCATGCAGAAGTCTCAAGAAGAGCTCGCTAGTGTTGAAGTGACGGGTGAAGCTGGAGCTGGTATGGTGAAAGTCACTATGACCTGTAACCATAACGTCAAACGCGTACATATTGATGACGCGTTAATGGACGATGATAAAGACATGATTGAAGACTTGTTAGCAGCGGCTTGTAACGACGCAGTTCGCAGAGTGGCAGAAACGAGTAAAGAAAAAATGGCTGATGTAACGGGTGGAATGAATCTTCCACCAGGTTTTAAAATGCCATTCTAATAAGTCCTTTGAGACTGAATGATTAAATTAAAAAGACCATGTTGAATGGTCTTTTTTTATGTCCTTTTTTAACTTCCTGTCTATTGCTTTAAAAATCTCAATTCGCCCCTAACGTATGTCGGCCAATGCATTTAGCGACGATAAAATCATAACCGTGCACAGCCTCACTATTTTGTGTAATTAAAAGTACGGTATAGTCATCTAAGATCACCGATTTTTGCTCGGGTTCTTTGACGCATGCACTATAAGGGTATGCCTCGAAATAGAAAATAAAGTCAGCGATTAAGTTTTCAATAAAGCGTTGTCGGTTGATTAATTCGTCTTGCTCTTGTTCCTGTTCCTGTACTCTAAGGTGCAGTAGATCCTGTTGCTCTTGGGATTGGGCTTCACTAGGTGCTGATAATAACGCCTCTGTAGCCTCAGCAACTTCAGGGTTATCAGTTTGTGTGTCCGATTCATTATCATTATTTAGGCTAATTGATATGGGTTCATCAAAAACGTCGTGGCCAATGTATGGCAACATAATATTAAATAAATGCACCAACACAATAGGGATTAACACTATGCGCATTAGCATGGTTAACAGTGCTCGGTGTGTGTCTTCCCAATGAATAACAACAGGCAAGCCTATTAAGCGTAACGGAATACTAATCAGCAGCCAAGCATTAGCAATAATAAGTACGCACAAAAACATCACTACACTAGATAAAGCGATCCAAAACGGCATTAATATTAATGTGCTAAACCCCAACGTAAACACAAAAGGCATCGGCTCGACACCTGTAATCAAATTAATTTTTAAGGCTGCAAAGGCTAATGCTAAATTAGCGGTGCTAGCATAGGTAATAAGGGTTAAGCTTTTACCTAGTGTTGTCGCCCAGATCCGATTAAATAAATTCAGTAATTCTCTAATTAAACCAATAAAAGCAATAATCGCGATAGCAGGTAAAAAATCCATCTCAGTAAAAAGCGATATCAATAATAGTACCGTAGCAGCAAAATAACATAATTGAGAAGGCGTATATTGACTGACCCATTGGCTAATTTTAAGTGTCTTAATATCAGCTATTACATCCGCCATGCGTGCATGTTGCTGCGCAATGATATGTTGAACCCAAGCCTGTAAAACGGCGAATCGACTTGGGCGAGTTTTAGATGAAGACGAAGCTGAAGCGGGGTTAGGTAAAGTCATAATGATGTATAATTATAATAATATTAGGGTCAGAGTAACATAAAAAACACCTTGATAGATCAATGTTCTACATAGCCGTCACTGTAAAAATAGCGTAAAATCTTCAGTGTAATATTTATATCTCATCATCTTTTTGACCATTGGATCATACAATGAAATACAGCCCCTTAATTACCGAGTTAATCGAAAGCTTTAAATGCTTACCAGGTGTTGGTGCTAAGTCTGCCCAGCGCATGGCGTTTCATTTGCTTGAGCGCAATCGACCTGGCGCAATGCGTCTAAGTCATGCTTTGCATGATGCGATGGAACACGTGACCCATTGTGAGTCTTGTCGAACCTTTACCGAAAGTCAGTTATGCGGTATTTGTGCTAGTCCATCTCGGCAACAATCCCAAATATTGTGTATTGTTGAATCACCGCAAGATATTTTAGCGATTGAACAAACTGCAGAGTTTGGCGGTCAGTATTTTGTGTTAATGGGACATTTATCACCGATTGATGGTATTGGTCCGAGTGAGATAGGCTTAGACATTTTAGCCAAACGCTTAGCCGAACAAAATATTCAAGAGGTTATCCTCGCCACTAATCCGACAGTGGAAGGAGAGGCGACAGCACATTACATCGGACAAATGTGTCAAAAGCATGAAATTATTGCTACCCGAATTGCGCACGGTGTACCTGTTGGTGGGGAGCTAGAGTATATTGATGGCAATACCCTAACGCACGCTTTTTCTGGCCGTCGCGCAATCTAGAGATTAATGGGGATCGATATTCGATAGCTGGTTAATAAGTTTTTCACATTTATTAACTATTCCCCTTGAAAAAAATGCTAGCAGCCTTACATATCTAATCATCAAACATAATCTATTTTGTTTCTGGAGATATGCTAGCATGACCGATACAGTCGATACACAAACTCAAACTCACGGTTTTCAAACCGAAGTTAAACAATTACTACAATTGATGATCCATTCTTTGTATTCAAACAAAGAAATTTTCTTACGCGAACTCGTTTCCAATGCTGCTGATGCAGCTGATAAATTACGTTTTAAAGCATTATCGAATGATGCCTTATACGAAAATGACAGCGAATTACACGTTAAAGTTTCATGCAACAAAGAAGCCGGCACGATCACAATTAGTGATAACGGTATTGGCATGAACAAAGAAGAGGTGATTGCAAATTTAGGTACGATTGCAAAATCTGGAACCTCTGAGTTCTTCTCTCATTTATCTGGCGATCAAGCTAAAGACTCACAATTGATTGGTCAATTTGGTGTAGGTTTTTATTCAGCTTTCATTATTGCTGATGAAGTGACCGTTAACACTCGTGCAGCGGGTGCGCCAGCTTCTGAAGGTGTGATGTGGAAATCCAAAGGTGAAGGTGAGTTTGTTACTGCGGATATTGAAAAAGCAACGCGCGGTACTGAAATTATTTTACATGTACGCGATGAAGATAAAGAGTTTGTCGATGATTGGAAATTACGTTCGATTATTACTAAATACTCTGATCATATCAGTATTCCTGTCCAGATGTTTACTGCTGAAGTACCTGAGTCTGATGGCCCGGATGGTGAAAAAATTCCAGGTCAACCTGCAAAGTGGGAAGCTATTAACAAAGCAACAGCCTTATGGACCCGTGAAAAATCAGATATTTCTGATGAAGAATACAACGAGTTCTACAAGCATGTTTCTCATGATTATGCCGATCCATTAACTTGGTCACACAACCGTGTTGAAGGTAAAACAGAATACACTAGCTTATTATATATCCCAGCGAAAGCACCGTTTGATTTATACAACCGCGATCAAAAACACGGTTTGAAATTGTTTGTACAGCGCGTCTTTATTATGGATGATGCAGAGCAATTTATGCCGACTTACTTACGCTTTGTAAAAGGGTTGTTGGATTCTAATGATTTACCATTGAACGTATCTCGTGAAATTTTACAAGATAACAAAATCACCCAAGCAATGCGTAACGGTTGCACCAAAAAAGTCTTGCAGATCCTTGAGCGCATGGCGAAAAACGATGCTGAAAAATATCAAGGCTTTTGGTCAGAGTTTGGTAACGTATTAAAAGAAGGTCCTGCTGAGGACATGGGTAACAAAGAAAAAATCGCTGGCTTGTTACGTTTTGCATCGACTCATAATGATTCGGACGTAGAAAACGTATCCCTAGCTGATTACATTTCTCGCATGCAAGAAGGCCAAGATAAGATTTATTACGTGACCGCTGATTCTTATCAAGCGGCTAAATCTAGCCCGCATCTTGAGATATTCCGCAAAAAAGGCATCGAAGTATTATTAATGTCTGAGCGTATTGATGAATGGTTAATGTCGCATCTTACTGAATTTGATGAGAAGCAATTCCAGACTATTGCGCAAGGCAACTTAGATGAACTAGATTCTGAAGATGATAAAAAAGCAAAAGCTGAATCTGAGAAAGCAGTTGAAGGTGTACTAGACCGTGTTAAGTCTGCACTAGGTGATAAAGTGAAAGAAGTGAAGTTCACACACCGTTTAACTGAATCTCCAGCTTGTATTGTTGCCGATGAAAATGGCATGACGACACAAATGGTGAAGCTAATGCAAGCTGCTGGTCAGCCAGTACCTGAAGTTGAATATCACTTAGAGCTAAACCCTGAACATCAGTTGGTGAAGCATTTAGTCGATGTACAAGATGAAGCGTTATTTGAGCGTTGGAGTGGTGTGTTGTTTGACCAAGCGACGTTATCTGAACAAGGCAGCTTAAAAGATCCAGCTGCGTTTGTACAAAACCTAAATAGTCTGTTATTGAGCTTATCAAAATAGCTTAACGAATAGTCATAAATGAGGGCAGCATTCTTATGCTGCCTTTTTGTTTTTGGCGAGTCGCTGATTCCTTGCGCTATTAGTCGTAAAGATCCGATGGTATTACCAATTTAGGTTGAAACAAGCTCAATTAATAGGTAACTTAGCCGTAGACAAAATTATTAACATTTTAAATATGGAGGATGCACAATGCGCATCATTTTATTAGGTGCACCAGGTGCCGGAAAAGGAACTCAAGCTCAATTTTTGATGGGTAAGTTTGGTATCCCACAAATCTCTACTGGCGATATGTTGCGTGGTGCAATTAAAGCCGGTACGGAAATGGGTATCGCTGCAAAGAAAGTCATGGACGCAGGTCAGTTAGTGTCTGATGATATTATCATTGGTTTAGTAAAAGAGCGTATTGCTCAAGCAGACTGTGCAAATGGTTTTCTATTAGATGGTTTCCCTCGGACTATTCCACAAGCTGATGCAATGAAAGATGCGGGTGTAAAAGTTGATTACTGCTTAGAGTTTGACGTACCTGATGATGTCATTGTTGAGCGCATGGGTGGACGCCGTGTTCATTCTGCTTCTGGTCGTGTTTATCATGTCGTTTATAATCCACCAAAAGTGGAAGGTAAAGACGATGAAACCGGTGATGATTTAAGTATTCGTGATGATGATAAAGAAGCCACAGTTCGTGACCGTTTAGGCATTTATCATACTCAAACTAAACCGTTAGTCGATTACTATCAAGCCGAAGCGGCTGCTGGTCATTGTGGTTACCATAAATTTGATGGTACTCAGCCGGTGGACAATGTTAGTGCTCAGTTAGCCGAGTTATTAGGCTAAGCGACTGACATAATTTTTCTTGTGACATTGTAAAAACGCTATTTCTGCAAAGGACTAGCGTTTTATTTTTTTATATTTAACGCATAATAGATTCACTTTTACTTATATGTACTCCTCTATGCCAGATACCATCGAATTTGTAATTACACCTTTCACTGATCTGACAAATGTTCAAGTGTACGGCATGTTAAAACTTCGCAGCGATGTATTTGTGGTAGAGCAAGCTTGTGTATATCCCGATCTTGATAATAAAGATTTGCATACTGATTCACAGCATATTTTGTGCTTTAAAGATGAAATGCTACTGGGATATGCTCGCTGTTTACCACCAGGGGTTTCATTTCCTAATGCAGCGAGTATTGGGCGTGTGGCAGTGTGTGCGAGTGCTCGGGGACAAGGATTGGCAAGTGCACTCATGCAACAGGCGATAGCAACGTGTCGTAGCCACTGGCCTGAAAAGGATATAGAGATTGGTGCGCAAACTTATTTGCAGGATTTTTATGCCCGTATTGGGTTTGTTCCCATCTCACCAGAGTATGATGAAGATGGGATCATGCATGTTGATATGCGCTTAGATAAACAACCCTAAGTACATGTTTTATTTGTGAATTTTCTGTAAGCGTTATTGAGTGCTGGCTTGTCGCGGCTCAAAGCCTAGTACAGTTGCATTAATACAGTAGCGCGGTTTGCCATTTGGGCCATCATCAAAGACATGACCTAAATGAATGCCACTAGTTTTGGCTTTTAGTGCAATCCTACGCATTCCTAAGCTGTTATCTTCATGGTACGTTACACTTTCCCCAATCGCTTGTGTAAATGACAGCCAACCAGTACCCGAATTAAATTGATAATCGGTATCAAATAATGGCTCACCACTTAACGTATCGGTGAATACACCGGCCCCTACATTTTTGAACTGTTCATACTGCTTACAAAATTGGGCATCCGTGCCTTTATTAAATGCTACGTTAAAGGCTTCAGAGTCACCCAGTTTAAATGCGCCCAATAGTTGATAGAACTTTTTCGGAGCAACATAGCCTTGTACGGCGTGTACTTCTTTGCCATCTTGCATAAATAATAAGGTAGGGGTCGCCCAAGTCGGTGATGTGACGGTTAATCCTTGTAATTGTTGTGCACCGCGAAAGTGCATTGGGATGCTGCCAGCGTAAGAGGTCGCAACATTGGATTTGAATTTTTCGCAATACGGACAATCAGGAGCATCAATGATGACTATGTGCTGTCCTGTCAATATATCGCTATTATCCATAGCGATAACGCGCTCAACTGAACCATCAAAGCGCACACCAGTAGAATGGTCGGGACAGTATCCGTTGGGGTTTTTAGCAATATAGTCTTGGTGATATTCTTCTGCTGGAAAAAAAGTATCTAACGCCTTGATGCTAGTCGTGATTGCGCCATAACCTTGTTGGCTTAAGGCTTGTTGATACAATCCAGTGAGGTTTTGGGCGTGCTCAGCTTGTTGTTGACTCGTATATAAAATCGTTGAGCGGTATTGAGTACCAATGTCATTACCTTGACCGTTGGCTTGAGTAGGATTATGCATTTCGTAAAATGCGATGATTAAGTCTTGCACACTGATTAGCATGGGATTAAAGGTAACTTGTATTACTTCGGCGTAATTATCGGGATTGAAACGTTGTTGTGCTTGAGTAATATTACGATATGTTGCATCAAACCCGCGACCATCGGCATAACCTGATACGACATCAATAACGCCAGGAAGCTCAGCGAAATTTTTCTCCGCGCCCCAAAAACAGCCTAGCCCGAATACAATCTGTTCAGATTTTACTGTTTTAGGCAGCTCGCTGGTGTCTATGAGTGTTCGCATTTTTTGTGCATTTTGACTTTCTGTTGCGTTAGTCGGTACAAATGCAAAAATAGGTGTTTTATTGGGGTTTAATTTATCCCAATTCAATGACAAACCTGTCATCACGATGACACTGATGATCACAAACCAAGAGAATTTAGACATTGTATGACTCCAGCAAAAAAAGAAGATAAGTGTTAAATAGACCTTGTTATTACGTATTTCCTTTCAATGCGGCCCATTTATATATGGAATTAGGCTGTTAATATTGGCTAAATACCACTATGCTATGCATCTTTGAAAATAATAACAAAGGTATGAAGTTACACATACCACATAAAGGAAATAACTATGATCATTCCAATTACAGGTTTTTACGTAAGTATTGCAGGGCTTATTCTGCTTTATTTGTCATTTTTAGTCGTGCAAGTTCGTATTCGTGATAAAGAGATCATTGCTGATGGCAAAGATACGAATCCAGTTTTGTATAGAAATGTGCGGATGTTTGGTAATTTTGTAGAATATACCCCGATTGCATTATTACTATTAGCAGTGGCTGAACTTAATCAGGTGCATGAATATGTGCTGCATGGCAGTGCGATGTTACTAATTTTTGGTCGCTTAGCGCATGCTTATGGTATTCGTCATTATGCGGGTGAAAATTGGCAGCGTATGGTCGGTATGATAGCGACATATTTGTCAATCTTAGTCTTATCATTATGTAATTTATATTTGTTGTACTAACCAATTTAGATTGTTGTAGACGTTAAAAAGGCAGCCCGATGGCTGCCTTTGTCATTTAAAAAGAGGGTTAATTGATATTAATTATTGTTAATTACCTTTGAGCCTATTGCGATGGTTCGCGGTTTTTTGGCTTCAGGGATAACGCGTTCCAAATCAATATTGAGGAGGCCATTTTCCATGTTGGCGCTAAGTACATTAACATGGTCACCTAGTTGAAATTTACGCTCAAAATTACGCTCTGAAATGCCTTTGTGTAAAAACTGTTTGGCTTCTTCATTCACACCATTATTAGTATTAACGGTAGGTTTATTACCGCTTACCACTAATGTGTTTTCTTGAACCACAATCTCAACATCTGACTCAGCAAAGCCAGCTATTGCCATTGTGATACGGTATTTGTCTTCACTCACCAACTCGATGTTGTATGGTGGGTAAGTAGTTTGTTTTTCATTTTTAGCTGCCGCATCAATCATAGATGCTAAGTGGTCAGAACCAATAAATGAACGGTATAGTGGAGATAGATCGATAGTACGCATAGTCATATCCTTAAAAGGTAAAGCAATATGTAAATTAAAATGCCCCGATTATTCGGCGGCGGTTGTATCAGCCTCTTTTGAGCACCGATGAAATAGATATAGGCATGGCAAAATCGTTTTCAAGGGATAAATAATAAAAAAGTGATAAATAAATCGATAAAGGAGGCGAGAATGGTTTGGTTTACAGAGATGCTGTTAGCAGCGAAATGTTGAATTCGCGTGCGTTTAAACGTATGTTTTTTGCAGGGATATATCTTTAAATAGCTCATTCAATGGTGACTTCAAAGCTGGTATCGTCTCATTGATTGGTTTGATGCTTGTGATGATATCTTTTGTTGTGATTATTCGTAAGGGCGTTTGGGTAGAAATTAATGAATTAGGTGTAACATATCGCAATGTATTTGGCACCAAGACATTAAAGTGGGAAGACATATCTTATAGCTACATAGTCACGATTAAATTGACGACTACAGTATCTATAAAAAAGACGAATGGTAAGTCTAAGTCACTACCCATAACAGATAGTAAAGCTAAGGTGATTTCAGAAACGATAAATGGTAGGCTTAACGATATTAGTTATTAAAGGACTATCATGAAAAAGTACGAATACAAAATTGTCGATACGCGAGATGTTGAATCAGCAGGGCTATTCAAAGGTCGACAACGTGAAGACGTAGAAACTTATCTTAGTTCACTAGGCGCTGAAGGCTGGGATCTTGTTAATGTTGATTTCCGTGAACTTGAGGGTGGGCTTGAATTTGCTGGAATTATGAAAAGAGAAATTTAGTATAAACATTTAAAAGGCCCCATTTAATAATTACATGTAAATCATTAAATGGAGCGCCATCATATTGCTATTTATAATCTGTAAACGTCTATTTATGACGCTCACGTAACACACCTACGACATCTTGCATCGACAAACCAGAAGCTTGCAACAGCACTAATAAGTGATACATCAAGTCGGCGGATTCATTTTTAAGTTCATCCAAGTCAGCCACGGTCGCAGCAAGCGCAGTCTCTACGCCTTCCTCACCGACCTTTTGCGCCATACGTTTGATACCACTATTATATAAATGTGCGGTATAGCTTGATTTAGGATCTGCGCCTTTGCGTGATGCAATCAACTTTTCTAAATCGGCGATAAACGTATAATCGCTTTGGCCGTTATCAAACCAACATGCTTCTGCACCAGTATGACAAGTTGGGCCATTAGGATTAGCTAAGACGAGTAAACTATCATGGTCGCAATCGCTTTCTATCTGCACTAAATTTAATGTGTTGCCAGAAGTTTCACCTTTAGTCCATAAGCGTTGTTTGGAGCGACTAAAGAAAGTGACATGGCCAGTTTCTAATGTATGTGATAATGCTGCTTGGTTCATATAACCTTGCATAAGGACTTTGCCTGTAACGGCATCTTGAACGATTGCAGGGACGAGGTTATCCATTTTTGCCCATGCGATTTGAGCAGTGTTTTGTGTGGTAATGATCATACAGTTCTCATACAAATAGTTTCGTTGTGCAAATAGGTTTTAAGCTCTGCAATATTAATAATGGCTTTATGAAATACGGAAGCGGCAAGCGCGCCATCGACATCGGCTTCTTTAAAGACATCGGCAAAGTGATGTATTTTACCAGCACCACCAGAGGCAATGAGAGGAACATGGCAAATTTTGCGAATAGCGCTTAGTTGTGTCAGATCGTACCCTTCACGCACGCCATCTTGGTTCATGCAGTTTAATACTATTTCACCAGCACCGCGTTTTTGCACTTCTTGAACCCAATCAGCGGTTTCCCAGCTAGTTTGTTGGGTGCGAGTCTCATCACCGGTAAACTGATAAACTTCGTATTTACCTGTCACGTCATTGAAATGACTATCAATACCAATCACAATACATTGCTGACCGTAAGCATCGTGAAGTTGAGTAATTAATTCCGGATCCGCTAGAGCAGGGGAGTTAATTGAAATTTTATCGGCGCCCATTGCTAAAATCTTGCCTGCGTCTTCGACAGACTTTATTCCACCTGCAACACAGAATGGAATATCAATGACTTGAGCAATACGCTCAACCCAACTTTTATCGACGACACGTGCATCACTAGAAGCCGTAATGTCATAAAAAACTAATTCATCAGCACCAGCTTCAGCATACTGCTTTGCTAATGGAACAATGTCGCCAATAATTTCATGGTTACGAAATTTGACACCTTTGACTACTTTGCCATCTCTAACATCTAAACAGGGAATAATGCGTCGTGCTAACATAATTTCTCTAAACAAACTAAATTAGTTAAATTATATCCTAAGCACGATCCTAAGCATAGTGTAATAGGCGTTACAGATGGTCTGATTTGTGTTTTTTATCTTTTCCTACTGCCACACAGCCAGTGCTTCGGCCAATGTGAACTTACCCTCTAACAAAGCGCGACCTAAAATCACACCGTCAACTTGGGTCGGTTTAAGGCGTTCAATATCAGCTAGTGAACCAATGCCGCCAGATGCTTGCCAAACAACGCTTGGAAATGCTGCTTTCATTTCGGCATAAAGCTCAGCGTTAGCACCTTGTAACGTCCCATCTCGGCTGATGTCAGTGCATAGAACATGCTTCGCACCAACTGATAGCATGTCAGTTAACAAACCTTCAATCTCGACACCTGAGTCTTCTTGCCAGCCATGTGTCGCAATGCATTTTTCACCAGCAGCATTGATGTTGACATCAAGCGCTAAGACAATTGCTTCAGGACCATATTTTACGATCCATGATTTAACTAGCTCTGGTTCTTTTACCGCCAAAGAGCCAATAACAACTCGCTTAACACCGATATCAAGTAGTCCTTTGACATCTTCTTCAGAGCGGATCCCACCGCCAGCTTGAAAAGACATGCGACCGGTATCAACCATCGCTTTAATCAACGTTAATTGGCGTTTGTTGACATCTTTGGCACCCGTTAAGTCGACAATATGTAACCATTGGGCACCTGCATCGGCATAGTCATGCACGACTTGAACAGGGTCTAATTGGTACTGGGTTTTTTGTTCATAGTCGCCTTGGTAAAGACGAACGACTGAACCATCAATAAGGTCAATAGCAGGTATAATCATGATAAGTAATAACTAAGGAAAATGGATTAGGGAACGGATTATACGTTAAAGTTGTAACGAGATCATCACCTCTAAAAAGGCAGTTTGCTTGTAAGTAAATCTATCGTATGATTACCTCATTATTCGCATTCATCAGAAGAAAAGTATGAGCACAGACTACAACCATATCTTCAATCAGCATTGGGCGATTTACCAAAAAATACTTCAGCATGATTATATGGGACATCAAGCTGTGTTTGGTTTACTTGAAGCTTCCTTGGTTAAAGGATTTTCGAATAGGCAACTGGACTTACTTGATATTGGTTGCGGGGATGCACAAACTTTAGGATCTTTTTTAAAGACATCCAATATTCGCTCTTATACCGGTATCGATTTATCAAAAGAAGCTTTGGAATTAGTGCCAAATAACGTTGGTGCGTTGAATTGTGATATTGGGTTGATGAATATGGATTTTGTCGCGGCGATTGATCAATTAGTTGAGGATAAAACAGGGCAATTTGATGTGATTTTTTCAGGGTTTGCCTTGCACCACGTTCAGGATGATACAAAAGCGTTGCTGTTTGCCAAAATCAAGCAATTACTTAAGCCGCACGGTCGGTTTTATTTAATCGATGTATATCAGCAAGAGGGAGAATCTCGTGCAGCATATCTGGATAGATATTTAGCACCGACGTTGACGCACTGGCATGCTTTAGATGAGCAAGAAACCGACTTACTCAATGTCCATGTGCGTAGTAGTGATTATCCTAGCACTCGCACTAGACTAATTAAGATGGCACATGAGGCCGGTTTTGCGACTTGCGAGTGTTTATTAGAAGATCCTGTTCATTCCAATATTTTGTTAAGTATGGGGAAATAATAGAATTCTAACCTGACCTTGTTGTAATTATTACTTGCGACTATACTAGGTATTACTTAGGTAATACTGGCTAATATGAATGATGAAAACCCTCACATTAAAAGCAACAGATGATTTCGAACAAAAACTTATTGCGACAGCAAAAGAATTGAACTTATCTAAAAGCGAATTAATTCGTTTAGCGGTAGAACAGTTTTGTGCGAAAAATTCCGAGGCTAGGGTGATGAATCAAGTACAAGAAGCATCCTTTAAAACTCGTTACAAGCTAGAGTCTGCTGATTGGGAAGATACTCTGTTAGATGGTTTAGAAGGCCAGTAATCATGACTGACCTTACATTTCAAAGGGCAGGTATATATTTAGCTAATTTAAACCCAAATAAAGGTAATGAACCAGGAAAACTGAGACCTGTTTTAGTCGTACAACATGATTGGTTAAATATTATTTCTCATCCAACAATTATAGTATTACCACTTACAACGGTATTATTTGATGATGCCCATCCATTAAGGTATCGGGTGTGTGCAAGGCATAAATTGAATCTAGATTCGGATGTTTTATGCGACCAAATTCGCTCAATTGATGTGCGTCGATTAATACCTGAATGTCTTACCAAATTAACTATTGAAGAAATGAACGTAATCCAGGAGCAATTGCAAGTCATCCTAAATCTATCAATCAAGCCACGTTCTTAAAAACTCAACACTAACCCTTTGCAAACTAAAGATTCACAAAGTTCTCTAACAAATGTGCCCCTGCATCACCACTGCGCTCAGGGTGGAATTGCACGCCAAAGAAGTTACCTTTATGGATCGCAGCACTAAATGCCATACCATATTCGCAAGATGCTAGAGTGTGTTCGTATACTGGTACTGCATAGCCATGTACAAAGTAGAAATACGTGCCATTACCAATCCCTTTAAACAACGGATTTTGACTTGGGTTGACTGGGTTTACCGTGTTCCACCCCATATGAGGTAGGCGTAAATCACCCACTTGCATACGTTCAACAGTACCTGGAATGAGATCTAAGCAAGGTACATTGTCGATGCTGTGCAAGCCACTTTCTTGTGAGGTCGTTGTCATTAACTGCATGCCTAGACAGACACCTAATGTTGGCTGAGTTAAGCCTTGGATCGTCTCGATTAAGCCTTTTTTAGCAATCGACGCCATGGCATTTTGTGCGGAGCCGACTCCGGGTAAAAACGCCTTGTCTGATGCTTTAATTACTGCAGGCACATCAGAAACCGTGACATCGACACCTAAGCGCTCTAATGCAAACTTGACCGATGATATATTGGCACAACCCGTGTCAATAATAACAATATTTTGTTGAGCCATAATTACAAGGCTCCTTTAGAGCTAGGTAAGGCATCGCCTTCTTTTTTGATTGCCATACGAAATGCACGTGAAAAGGCTTTAAAAACACCTTCCACTTGGTGATGCGCATTACCATCTGATACAGATAAATGTAATGACAACCCCAAACTTTGCGCCAGAGAAAAGAAGAAGTGCTCGACCATTTGCGTCGCCAGTTCACCTACTTTTGCTTCTGTAAAGTTGGCATCAAATTTCAAGATAGGACGGTTAGAGATATCCATTAGACATTCTGCACGACACTCATCCATTGGCAGGGCAAAGCCATAACGACCAATGCCGCGTTTGTTGCCAATCGCTTTCTTTAAACATTCACCTAGTGCTAGCGCGGTATCTTCAACCGTATGATGATCATCAATGTGAAGATCACCGTCCACTTGTACCTTTAAAAAGATGCCGCCGTGGGTCGCGATTTGGTCAAGCATATGATCAAAAAAGCCAATCCCAGTACTGATTTGAGACGGACGTTGCTGGTCGAGGTTTACTTCCACCAAAATTTTGGTTTCAGACGTATTGCGCTCAACCGTGGCAACTCGATCACTAAATAACAAGCCGCGTTCAATATCATTCCAATTGAGTGTCTCAGGATTATATTGAAAACTTTTAATACCCATATTTTCTGCTAATTGCACGTCTGTAATGCGATCACCAATGACATAAGAGCGCGTAAAATCAATGCGGCCTTGTTGTAAGTAATCTTTGACTAAGCCTAAATGTGGCTTGCGACAAGTACAGTTATCTTCAGGAAAGTGCGGGCAAATTAAGACATCATCAAACTTCACACCTTGTGAAGTAAAGATATTCATCATCGCATTATGAGGTAAATCAAAATCAGCTTGAGGAAAGTTCTCGGTACCTAAACCATCTTGGTTTGATACCATCACTAAACGAAATCCAGCAGCTTGTAAACGCAACAACACTGGGATTACATTAGGTTCAAACACTAGTTTAGCTAATGTATCGAGTTGTTTGTCTACGGGCGGCTCTTCAACCAATGTGCCGTCACGGTCAATGAATAAAATTGGTTGTCCTAAGCTTGAGTTACTCATAATGAGGTTGCTTCCTGAATCTGATAAAACTGGGTGATTAAGTCTAGTAAACGCGCGTTCTCAGCGGCATTACCGGTACTGATACGTAAACAATCAGTCAATTGTATTTGTTTGGATTGATCACGAATAAAGACTTTGTGATGCACTAAAAATTGCATCAACGCATCTTTATGTGTCGTTCTAAATAAGATGAAGTTGCCCGTTTGTGCTCCGACTAGCTCAATGTCTCCGATACTCGGAAGCACATCAACTAATGCAACTTGCTCATGCAAAATAGTCGCTACTTGGTCACGCATTCGCGTTAAACCAGCAGAAGATAACGCTTGAGCAGCAATATCTGCTACTGGAGCTGACAAAGGATAGGGTGCGATAACTTTTAGTAATTCGTGAATGATGTCCGGTTGTGCCAAAGTGAAACCACAACGTAGTCCTGCCAATGCAAATGCTTTGGATAACGTACGCAAAATCACGACATTTGGATATTGTGCTAACCAGCCTATGTGCGTGCTATCGGTAAATTCAATATACGCCTCATCAATGATCACTAAAGCACTATCGGCATAATGTGTAATGATGGATTCGATATCTTGACGAGCGGGTAGCGTACCCGTGGGATTGTTTGGCGCGCAGATAAAGACTAATTTTACATTGTCGCTGGCTGCCACAATATTGGCAACATCTAGCTGAAAATCGCCTTGGTCATTATTGATTAACGGGACTGATTTCACCCCAACATTACAAGTACGGGCACTGATGGCATACATTCCGTATGTGGGAGGGCAAATTAGTACATGATCGGTAACAGGGTTACAAAATGCTCTGATCAATAATTCAATCCCTTCATCAGCTCCACGAGATACTAATACCTGGTCTTTATTCACACCTGCATATTGTGCATAAGCACTGATGACTTTGTCAGGCTGACAATCCGGGTAGCGGTTATACAACGAAGTGTCCAAATCATATTGCGCACTCGTTGGGGCTTCATTGGCATTGAGCCAAATAGGAGCTGTAGTATCATTACCTTGTGCAGATGCGGCAAATAAACGACGCGCAGACGCATACGGTACTAAATCTTTAACGTGCTTGGCGATGTTGTTGGCAATAAATGAAGTCAAGCTCATACTGGTTTTCCTGCAAGTTTAGCTAAACGGATCGCCACCGCATTAGCATGGGCATCTAAGCCTTCAGCATCAGCTATACGAATAATATCAGGGCCTAAATCTTGTAGACCTTGCGCAGATAAAGTTTGTATAGTGTAACGGCGCATAAAATCCATTAAGCCTAAGCTTGAATAATTGCGTGAATACCCGTAAGTCGGTAATACGTGGTTAGTGCCACTGGCATAATCACCGGCTGATTCGGGTGAATACGCACCAACAAAAATGGAGCCTGCATATTTCAATTTAGCTAATGCTGCATCGGTATCGGCGACTTGCACAATTAAATGCTCCGGAGCATATTGGTTGCTCACCACAATCGCTTCATCTATCGATTCACAAACGATATATCGCGCAAACTGCATGGCGTGTTCAGCTATTTCTTTACGTGATAACTGTGCCAGTTGTTGGGCTACTGCGCGTTGTACTGCTTGTGCAAAAGCCAATGACTCAGTAACTAATATGGCTTGAGAGTCTTTGCCATGTTCAGCTTGAGATAATAAATCAGACGCGACAAAATCAGCATCTGCATTAGCATCAGCTAATACTAATACTTCTGATGGACCAGCAGGCATGTCGATTGCAGGACCACCTGGTAGCATCACTACTTGTTGTTTTGCTTCTGTGACATAGCTATTACCCGGGCCAAAGATCTTATCGACTTTGGCGATACTTTCCGTACCTAACGCTAATGCTGCGATAGCTTGTGCTCCACCACACAAATAAATCTCATCAATGCCACATAAGCTTGCGGCATATAAAATTTCAGGTGCCAGAGATTGTTGCGCGTTAGGCGGGCTGACCAAAACTTTACGTGGGCAGCCTGCGACTTGCGCGGTCGTACCTAGCATCAATACCGTTGAAGGTAAGGGTGCACTGCCGCCAGGGATGTATAGACCCACGGCATCGAGCGCAACATGCTTAAGCTCACAGACGACACCAGGTTGGGTTTCAAGTAGCACGTCATTAGGCATTTGCGCCGTATGAAATGCTTTGATATTACGATATGCCACATCAATTGATGCTTTAACAGCTGGGTCGAGTAATGCCAGAGAGCTTGCTTTGGTTGCTTCTGACAACGCGACTTGCGCTAAAGTAATACCATCAAAACGGCTGGTATAATCTAATAATGCCGCATCGCCATTTGTCTCGATGCGACCAATAATATCACTTACCTGTTCAGACAACTGCGGATTGTTGGTTTGCGCAGGGCGTGCCAAACTTTGCAGTTGTTGTTGACGGTTCAATGTGGACCATTGTATGAGCATGTTGTTACGCCTCTTAACCCATCATTTTTTCGATTGGCAGTACTAAAATACTGCTACAACCTAATGCTTTTAATTTTTCCATCGTGGTCCAGAATAATGTTTCTGTGCTGACAACATGGATTGCAACGGTTTCATCATTTTGTGCTAGTGGCAAAACGGTTGGATTTTCTGCACCAGGCAATAAGCTTTTGACTTGTTCTAAATAGGCTTTAGGTGCGTGTAGCATAATGTATTTGCTTTCTTTAGCTTGCATCACGCCATCCATGCGCGGCAAAAAGCGATTGATCATGGCTTGTTTTTCATCGCTCAATGGAGCTGATTTTTGGATCAAGACTGCTTTTGATTCAAAAATGACATCGGCTTCTTGTAGACCGTTGGCTTCCAGTGTTGCGCCCGTAGACACTAAATCACAGATTGCATCGGCAATACCAGCGCGAGGTGCAACTTCTACTGAGCCAGTTAACATGACCGCTTGCGCGTTAACGCCTTTGTCTTTGAAAAAGCGCTCTAATAAATACGGATAGGTGGTAGCGACTTTCTTGCCTTCTAAAGACTCGACGCCTGAATAGTCCATTTCATTAGGAACAGCAAGAGATAAGCGACAACCACCATAATCAAGACGACGTAAAGTCACAAAGTCGTTTGGTTTATTAGATGCTTGACGTTCGAGCATCTTTTCTTCTAGTTCATTTTCACCAATAAACCCTAGATCAGCAACACCGTCCATGACGAGTCCTGGAATATCATCATCGCGCACGCGCAATAAATCGATAGGTTCGTTGGTTGAGTGAGCAATTAATAGACGGTCACGGATCTGTAGTTTTACGCCAATCGCTTTTAATAGTGCGATGCTGTCGTCAGATAAACGACCTGATTTTTGAATAGCAATTCGAAGCCTACGTGTATCACTCATGCGATGTTTCCTCTCGCGTTAACAATGAAAATAGTAAAAATTAACAACCTAAAAACGAAAAACCCCCGAAAGGGTGCCTTCCGGGGGTCAATTCTTTAAAATCTACGCCTCTGGAAGGAACACACCCTTCCAGCACGAACCTGAAAGGTTATGCACTATGATGATGGTGATTTGCGTAGATAAAATTCATTAATTTCTTTGGATAAAATTTGATGAGCGAATTCTAGCTAAAAATACAGTTGGATGCAACGGCCATGCACTTAAAATAAAGAGTTATTGTTCATTGCCGATATAATATTTGGGTCGTAGATAGAGCATTTATCTATACTTAATTTAATCCATATTCGAGGTAGACTATTTTATGAGCGATGCATTATTGCCATATTTACCACGTCCTTCGACTTCGCTGTATACACGAGATCTTCGTAATAAAGTCGAACGGCACACATCAGTGCGAAAGTCAGGGGAGGATGAACCCAATCTTGCCGAAGAGACGTATCACCCTATAAATGAGGTAATCCATCAAAAAACATACAATTTGAAACAAATTAATCACCCTGAAAACAAGGATGATGATGATTCAAATACTGAGAGATTTGATTTTTTTGTGTAGACTAGAGTCAGTCAACACAGGAATTAACCGTGAATCCATTTGTAACGATAAAAGAAAAAACCCATCAAGTTATTCGAGATAAAGCAATAGAAAATGCACAAGTGCGCATTTTGTTGTGCGAGCGCGCATTAGAGGATTTCTCTGAAGATGAGCTTGAAATTATTGTCGCAGAAGAAGAACGTAAAATTTACTCTGCTATAAAAGAAAAAGGCTTATTGGCTGTCTTAGCGGTATTAGGTATTGGAGTGTTTGGATAGTATGAACAAACTCATCAATTTAATTCTGACAGCGGCGTTGTGGCGTAATTATAAATTCATGATCATCTCTGTGCTGGTGCTCATTGTGGGCGTGTTTGTTGTGGGGTTGGTCCATGATGATTACTTACAGTGGGCACAGTATCAGTTGTCGCAAGGCGATGGCAGCGTGCCAGTATCGGTGGGATGGTCGTTTATTATCAAGTATGCCGTGTATATTGCCGGCATTACGTGTTGTTTTTATGCCAATAAGTGGGCAAATAATAAAAAAGCACTCGAAAAAGCCCAAGCAGGCGAAGACAACTCTGTACTCAAAAGTATTCTGTCTTTTAAGAGTAAGGCTACCACTGCTGCGCCGAAACCTCAATCTATTGCGACCCCAAAGAGCAAACCAAAGACGAATGATGCTTTTGCCAATATTAGGGCGAAAAAGTCATTGCGAACGCAAGCTGATATTTTAATTGATAAAAAACATAAGCAGCCTGCGCCCAAATAAACTCGTTGTTGCCGAATTGGTAGAATTGTCGAGTTATGACGCTAGAATTGTTACTGTTACCCCAGCATGTAATGCAAGACGTTGTATCAACGCATCGTTTAATGCCGCTGCCGGTGTCCAGAATCCGCCTGATACATCAGGTACATCTTTAGCTAAACATAACGCAGCTTGGGTGAGCATTTTTGCTGTTGAACCATATCCAGGATCGCGGTCGCCTTTAACCTGAACCACTGCTTTTTCACCATTATCCAGCGTGGTATAGAAGCGCATATCAAACATTCCTGCTAATTGTTCTTCTTTACTCGGCCCTTCACCTGGCTTAGGTAACACATGTTTGGCGAGGATATTTCTAATCGGTTTAATACTTGCGCCAACCATAAATGCACCAAGTCCGAGAGTTATGCCCCAAGCTTGTAAACCTTTTTTGGCTGACATTGCTTCATCATACAAAAAATGCTCGCCATAACGATTGCCCAATAGCGCATTACTGCGATGCACAATACGTTCGTTAATCGCAGCCATAATAAAAGGCATGATCCACATTTGTGTATCTTCTTCAAACTGCGCTTTTTTATGATTAGTTTGATATTGCTTATAAGGGTGCTCAGCCGGACATAAGACATAGGGGTTGACAAGCAGTTTGCGCAAAGCTGGGTTCTTACTGGCTTCTTCAACCACATTCAGCATGCTTGCAATCGTACCGCCAGAGGCACCGCCTTTTATTTTTCGTACGCGCATTTTAATCTGAAATGCCGGTTTGCCGGTGGTTTCAAGCGCATGTTGTTGTAATACATAGACCCCAAGATCGGACGGAATAGAATCAAATCCAGCACTGTTAATAATACGTGCTCCGGAGGATTTAGCGACATCTTCATACTTGTCTAACATCGCTTTTATCCATTGCGGTTCACCGGTCAAATCACAATAATCTGTACCTGATTCTGCGCATACTTTTATCAATGTTTCACCATATAATGCATACGGACCCACCGTTGAAATCACGACTTTGGTTTGGGCACACATGCTGTTTAATGCTGCCTCATCACTGGCATCAGCAACAATATGCTCGATATGAGATAAACTGTTCTGTGCTTTTACCGCAAGTAATTTTTGTTCGTCACGACCGGCAACAGCCCATTTAACAGGCTCGGCATCCTGCTGTGAAGTATATTCTGCAAGATATTCCAGCATGATTTGACCAACAAAAGAGGTTGCTCCGTAAATAATAATATCGAAAGCGGGAGTCGGTGCGGACATATGTTTTCCTTAATACCCAGTAAAGTTAATGACAATATGGGTTAAGTGTACAATACTCATGGACAGATAAAATAAGTATGAGTTTGATTACCCATCATTTATTTGAATATATACAACGGAGTTTGACTAATGGCACACAGCAATGGCGCTTTTGAACTTTGGGTAGACAAAGATAACATCTGTGATATTCGCGTGATGGAGCTAGATTTGTTGCCATTACTAGTGGGACAAATTCGTATCAAAATTGCACGATTTGGATTATCTGCCAACAATATCACGTATGCGGTGACGGGAAGTTCATTTGGATATTGGGGCTTTTTTCCGGTGGGTGATACGAGTGATACGCATGGAATAGTGCCATTATGGGGATTTGCTGATGTCGTTGAGTCGGCTCATCCTGACATCTCTGTGGGATGTCGTATTTTTGGGTATTTGCCGATGGCATCGCATTGGGTATTACAGGCAGATAAGCTGAACGAGCAAGGTTTTGTTGACATATTACCGAGCCGTAAAAGTAATTCTCCAGTATACGATAGTTATTTTTATTGTGGGTCTGACCCTAATTATGATCCTGCGAGAGAGGTGTGGCAGGCCAATTTTAGGCCGTTGTTTTTGACTTCGTTTGCCTTGGCTCTATATATAGCCAGTGAAACCGTTGAAACTGCTACTACCGTTGTGCTAACCAGTGCATCGAGTAAAACCGCCATAGGCTGCGCGATGTTGTTGTCACAAATGCCACATGTAGATGTGGTGGGATTAACATCTTCAGAGAATGTCGCGTTTGTCGAAAATTTAGATTGTTATGATGAAGTCTTAGAGTACGAGCAAGTGCCTGATATGCGTTATAAAACCCCCGTGTGGGTATTAGACTTAGCCGGTAATAAAAAATTATTGCAGCAACTCCAAGAGCTCCTAGACCACCTCCATCATACGACTTTATTTATTGGTATTACGGATGTCAGATCTCAGCAAAATAAGCCTTCGGGTAAGCTGAAAGGTGAGATGTTTTTTGCTCCCGCACACATCAACTTACTGATTAAGTCGTGGGGGCATGAACGCTTTATGGCTGAATATTCCCAAGCTTGGCAACAAGTGGCTCAAGGTATTGAAACGCATTATACGATTGACGAATTTACAGGAATCGAGGCGCTAATAGATCGCTATCAACAATTGCTTGAAGGTAAAATACCACCCAATCGACTGCTTTTGGGAGAGTTCTAATATGTTAATCTATAGAAAGCTTGGCGCTGTTGTATAGGGTGTTATTAGAGGCTAAGACTCTTTCCACCATTGTGTTCTGGACAAAGGTAGCCCAGAGTTTTGTAATGCGTCTTTGAGTAATATACGGTCATCTTTATTCAAAAACTCTCCAATACTTAACCGATAGTTATCCAAGCACAGTACAATATCAGGTAAATGCCAATCTCGTTCCGTTTCTTTTATTTCAAAGCTAAGTAACTCTCTATGATACGTTCTGGCGACTTCGCGTCTGTGTATGCCGGACTCTATTAATACCAGTTCGGCAGAGATGGTAATGATTTGTTGGGCAAATCCTTGGCGACAAACACGGTACATAAAATAAGCAAATAAACCAACTTCTAGACCGGCGAAAGGTAAAATGACCCACGCGCCCGCCAGAGCCCAGCCGATTGCGATACACATGACTAAAACAACCATGATAGTAATTACGGTCTTGGTTTCTCGCCAACTCGCCGATTGGTTTGGGGAGAGTGTAATCACAGTTACTGGTGGTGTTTGTTTAATCGTAATCATGTTTTTTAATTGTGTTGTGAACTCAGTTAGGGATAATGCCCGTATTAACTAGTAGTATTTGACTTACCTAGTACAGACATCCATTAAATTTGTCATTTTGCATTAACTATAACAAGAATAAAAATCAACATGCGCGCAAAAAAACGCTTTATCATATTATTAATACTTATTATTACCCTGATTGGTTTGCTTTTATCACAATCCGACCCGTTGGCGGTATTTGTCGAGCATATTCGCTTTGTGCTGCTTGGTATTGTTGGTGCTATATTTGCCAATGCGACAGGCGCCGGTGGCGGAGTGATTTTTGTACCGATTTTCAATCAACTTAATCTCGATTCGGCTGAGATTGTCGCGACCAGTTTTGCGATTCAATGTTTTGGTATGGTGGCGGGAAGTATTGCTTGGCGTGATCATTACCTAAAAGCTCAACGTGATAAGTCACAAAGCCAGTCTATTTGGGCTGTGTTACCTAAATTATTATTAGTCACTGTACCGTGTTCGATAGTCGGTGTTTGGACGGTTCAGTATAGTCCGTTGCATACTTTGATTGGTTCTGCTGAGGACTCCTTACATTGGGTCTTTGGTTCCTTCTCAATATTATTGGCTTGTGCGATTTTCGCATCATTAAGTCGACTTAAAGCACCAGAGCAAGCACAAGCAATAACATCATTTGATTATATAGCATTGGCTTTAATCGGTTATATCGGTGGGATGATTACAGCTTGGTTATCGGTCGGTGTTGGTGAGTTGGTGGCTGTGTATTTGATTTTGCGACGTTATAGTGTGACGTTAAGCATTGCCGTTGCGGTTATGCTTAGTGCAATGTCAGTATGGGCGGGGATCTGGCATTATGTTTTAGCTGATGCGCAATTTTATGCTGATGTGTTTGCTGGCAACAATATGATCATTTATCCGATAGCCTGCTTTGCCGGTCTAGGCGCAATAATAGGTGGCAGTGTCGCAAAGTATATCGTCTTGTGGCTCAACCCATATCAAGTCAAGGTGTTTTTTGCTATTTGGGTGATGTTAATGGGCATTGTGAACATGCCCATATTTAGCTAATCATTCAGTACGTTATTCGCTGTCGCTGAAACTCACACTTTCACTATGACTCTCACTTTCACTCGGTTGAGCCAACGGCCAGCCACCTAAGTTTTTGTAGCGGTTCATCATAAAACAAAACAATTCAGCGGTACGCTGCGCATCATATAATGCGCCATGTGCCTGTTGTTGATCAAATGGGATCTGTGCCGCTTCACAGGCTTTGATTAATACTGTTTGACCCAGTGTTAAGGCAGCTAATGAGGTGGTATCAAATGAAACGAATGGATGAAACGGTGATCGTTTCATTTTAGTTCGGGCTAGTGCAGCATTAATAAATCCCATATCAAAACTCGCATTATGGGCGACGATAACTGAGCGCTGACATTCTGCATTTTTTTGGCTTTTACTAATTGCTTTACATAAGCCTTTCATGGCTTCACTTTCACTTACTGCACCACGTAACGCACAGTCGAGTTTGATGCCGTTAAATTCGAGCGCAGCCGGTTCGATATTTGCGCCAGCAAAGGGCTCAACGTGGAAGTGGATCTCCTGATCAGGGTGCATTACTCCATGTTCATCCATGCGAATGGTTACTGCACCAATTTCTAACAACGCATCAGTTTGTGCATTGAAACCTGCAGTTTCAACATCAATAATGACGGGAAAGTAATTGCGAAATCGATCTTTTAATTCTGGATGAGACAACACGTGACCTTAATTCTAATATCTAAGGCACCATTATCGCAATTTATGTGATGAAGTTCTAGCAAAGCTTAGCTACACAGATTAAACCTTTTTTTAAAATTGACGATAATAAGGTATGTTGTTTGAGAGGTCGCCTGTGATTAGAGCATTACATGTACTGATATTATTAAGTTTGATTGTGGTTGTGCCCACTTATGCGGATCTGAGTGTCCGTCAATATGCAGCTAAAGTTGAAACGTCGACATGGACATTAGATCCTCAGTCAAACCGCCTAGAATGCCGATTAATCCACCAGATTGATCGCTTTGGAGAGGCCCATTTTAGTTCCGTTGCGTCTAATCAACTCAATATGCACTTTGCGATGAACATGCGCATGTTACCAGATACGTATGCGCAAGCTGCAGTGTATTCGATGGCGCCCAAATGGATGCCAGGTACGTCTTCTCGATTATTAACAAAAATGAAATTGCAGCGTCAATTTCAACCTGAGTTACCAAAAGCCATGGCCTGGACCTTGTTATCTGAATTAGAAAAAGGGTTGTTGCCAACCTTCCAATATCAAGATTGGTATAATCAAAATGATACAGTAATGGTCAGTCTGCATACTGCTAATTTTATGCCTGCGTATCAAGATTTTGTCGATTGTACAGCCCAGCTATTACCTTTTAGTATAGAAGATATTGCGTTTACTATTTTGACATTCCAACCTAATAGCCACCACTTAACACCCTATGCTCAAAGACGGTTAGATCAAGTTGCAGAATATTTAAAATATGATAATGACTTGAGTTTAGTCTTGGTTGATAGCCATACTGATGCCCTTTTAGGGCAAACGGCTAATCTAAATATTACTCAAGCAAGAGCGGATAAAATCAAATCATTTTTTACCGAGCATGGCATAGATGATAGCCGTATTGAAGTCACAGCTTATAGTGAAAAACGCAGTATCGCGCCGGATAAAAAGCTTCTGCAAGGGTTTAGTCGCCGCGTCGTTGTGCAGTTGTTTAAGGCGCCGTAAGACTTGTTTTAACGCTAGATATCAGTCTTATCTTTAAACTCACACAAATCTTCGATTAAACACGAGCCACAACGAGGCTTACGCGCAATACAGGTATAGCGTCCGTGCAAAATCAACCAATGATGCACATCCACTTTAAACTCTGCGGGTATCACTTTAATAAGTTTTTGTTCTACGTGATTAACTGTCTTACCCATCGCTAACTTAGTCCGGTTACTAACGCGGTAAATATGCGTGTCGACGGCAATGGTCGGCCAGCCAAAAGCAGTATTTAGCACCACATTCGCGGTTTTACGTCCAACCCCAGGCAACATCTCAAGCGCTTCACGATCTTGTGGCACCACAGAGCCATGTAAATCAATCAACATTTTACATGCCTTGATAACGTTTTCAGCTTTACTATTAAATAACCCAATCGTTTTAATGTAAGTTTTTAATCCGTCAACGCCCAGCGCATAAATTGCTTCGGGTGTATTGGCTATTGGGAATAATTTATCGGTGGCTTTGTTTACTCCCACATCAGTTGCTTGCGCGGAGAGTGTAACCGCGACAAGTAACTCAAATGGCGAGCTGTAGTTGAGTTCTGTTTTGGGATGAGGGTTTTCGTTACGTAAGCGAGTAAGGATCTCTAGACGTTTAGTATTATTCATTAGGTAATCCTAGACTGATCAGTTCATCAGTTCATCAATTAGCAAGTTAACTTGCTTCAGTGGTTACCCGCGCTCTCGCAACCACTTTTTCTTTTTGAGGGGCAAACCAACGGGCCATTCGCGTATCCATGATGTTCTTTAATGCAATGATAAGTCCCATGCCGATAAACGCACCTGGAGGGAGGATAGCTAGTAAAAAAGGTTGTTCAGGGGTGAACAATTGAATTTTCATATTCGCTGCCCATGCGCCCAACAATAAGTCAGCACCGCTGAATAAACTACCACTACCAATAATTTCACGCATTCCGCCCAAAAAGACTAAGACTAACGCGAATCCTACACCCATAATAAAGCCGTCGTAGGCTGATTCTTTGACTGGGTTTTTAGACGCGTAGGCTTCCGCTCGACCAATAATGGCACAGTTAGTCACAATTAACGGAATAAAAATACCCAAAGCCAAATACAGCTCATAGGTATATGCATTCATTACCAGCTGTACTATTGTCACAAAAGCCGCAATAACCATTACAAAAATAGGGATACGGATCTCATTAGGGACGAAGTTACGCACCAAAGACACGGTAACGTTAGAGCCAACCAAAACCAACAAGGTCGCAATGCCTAACCCTAAGCCGTTGATGGCCGTAGTCGTCACCGCTAGTAACGGACACAAACCCAGTAATTGCACAAGGGCAGGGTTGTTATTCCATAAACC
Source organism: Glaciecola sp. (assembly GCA_029246415.1). Taxonomy (GTDB): domain Bacteria; phylum Pseudomonadota; class Gammaproteobacteria; order Enterobacterales; family Alteromonadaceae; genus Opacimonas. The sequence continues at coordinate 7,986 of JAQWNF010000019.1, read as the reverse complement.
TTGCCACGTTAATTCTTTAAACTCACTCATCGGTTTCTCCGGAGGATAAGGCACACTGATTATCTGCAAGTGCGATATCGCGTTGATGTGCTTGCACATAGAGCACTGCATTTAGTACGGCATTAACCACTGCTCGAGGGGTGATGGTTGCTCCGGTAAATGCATCAAACTGACCGCCGTCTTTTTTTACTGCCCAGTTGTCTTCGCGTCCAGAGATGTAGACTTGTTGATTAAAACTTAAAATCCAATCATTGATCCGCAGGTCAATTTTATCACCTAGCCCCGGTGTTTCTTTATGCGCTAGCACGCGGACGCCTGTAACCGTTCGCAGATACGGTCCTGCGACACCCACTATCATACGAATATCGCCGCTATAGCCGTCAGGCGCAACCGTTTCAATAGCGACACTTGTTAGCTTTGATTGCGATACACTTAGGTCGTTTTCAGCTACTACTTCGCGAAAACCGCGATAAGCCTTTAAATCTTCGGCCGAGCCTAATTGCGCATCGACCGGTAACACCGCACAATCGTGTTGAATATCATTACTAAAGCTATCAGTAGGTACCACATCATTAATTACACGCAGCAACATGCGCTGCTGCTGTTTTGCAATCGTATCTTTGGTGCCCAAATACGTAATAGCAATTAATAACGTGGTCACTAGGGCAAATGCGCCTAAGATCAATGCGTTTTTTTTTGTGTTAGTGAGAGAATCTGAATTCATGATTTGTGCCCATAAACACGAGGTTGTGTGTAGTAATCAATTAATGGGACTGCAATATTCATAATTACCACAGCGAAAGCAACCGCATCGGGATAACCGCCATAAGTGCGAATGATGACTGTCCAAAAGCCAATCAGCAGTCCAAAAATAATACGTCCTTTGTCTGTTGTTGATCCAGACACTGGGTCGGTGACAATGAAAAAAGCACCGAACATCACAGCCCCTGAAAGCAAGTGATAAGTAATAGAACCGGTTTGATCGGGTGATAGCATGCTTAAAAAACCTGCGGTTAAGATCACACCGAACAACATACTAATGGGCATCTGCCAGTTGATAATACGTTGTTGTAATAACACCAACCCACCCAACAAATAGGCGAGGGCAACGCTACTCCAACCGTAAGACCAACCCCAGTCAGAACTAAAAATACTCGCACTCAAGGTTTCTGAATAAGTCATGCCGCTAAGTAAGCCTGTACGCACTGCATCTAATGGAGTGGCTTGGGTAATGCCATCAATACCTAATTGTAATTGTGCTAAGTTATAGCCAGTTTGCGTAAAACCGGTGAAAATCATACTCAACGCATCAAAAAATCCAAATGACGTTTGTGCCATACTTTGCACTGGCAGCCATGCGGACATTGAAATAGGAAATGATATTAATAACACTACATAGCCTGTCATAGCAGGATTGAACATATTGAAGCCCAACCCACCATAAAGCTGTTTGACGATAGCGATAGAGAAAAATGTACCTATAACAACTAACCACCAAGGTGCTAATGGCGGTAAGCAAATACCCAGTAATAGTGCGGTTACTACAGCTGAGTAGTCGCGAATACCGCGCGATACGTTTTTCTTACGCAGTTCTAAAATCGTGGCTTCGGTAACGACAGCAGTGATCATAGCTAACGCAATTTGAATAATAGTCCCCCAACCGAAAAACCATGTCTGTGCAAGTACACCTGGAATACAGGCATAACCCACCATACGCATTACTTGACCAGTATCACGACGAACACGATTATGAGGAGAGCTTGATAACGAAAACTGCATGTGGTTATTTATCCGAATCAGTTGATGAGTTGTTTTGCGCAGCGGCACGTTTGGCCTTTGCTCGCGCGAGTGCTGCCGCAATTTTATCTTTGGCGTCGTTGCCTTTGTTATCCATAGATTTTTTGCGTGCTTCTGCGGCTAATCGGTGCTTTTCTTCACGCGCTTGTTTATCGGCTAGTAAACGAGCTTGACGTGTTTCAAAGCGTACCCGAGCTTTTTCTGATTTTTCTTTTTCTAAGGCAATATGTTTAATATCAGTTTTGGCTTTACGATAATAATGTACTAACGGAATTTCGGATGGACAGACATACGCACAAGCTCCACATTCAATACATGCATCAAGATTATAAGCTTGAGCTTTGTCGTATTCTTTGGCTTTACTATGCCAAAATAACTGTTGCGGCAATAAACCCGCAGGGCATGCTTCAGCGCATAATCCACAGCGAATACAAGCGCGTTCATCCTCAATATCAGGGAGTTCTTGTTTGTCTGGAACTAACAAGCAATTAGTAATTTTTACTACAGGAACCGTATCATTAGCTACGGTAAAGCCCATCATAGGACCGCCCATGATGACTTTTTGTGCTTGTTGTTTACTTGGTTCATACTCAGCGATATTAAGTAAATGGCTGATTGGGGTGCCAAGTAATGCCCATACGTTTTGCGGATGACCCAGCGCTTGCCCTGTCAGTGTCACCACTCGTTGGACGAGTGCCTTGCCATGCAAAACAGCATCGGCAATCGCAAAACAGGTACCCACGTTATACATCAAACACCCTATATCGATAGGTAAACCATCATGGGGTACTTCTGCACCTGTGAGTACTTGAATAAGTTGTTTCTCGCCACCTGAAGGATACTTAGTGGGGACGCTGGTAATAGTAATGCCATTGTCTTCTAAACACGCAGTTTTTAATGCATCTAGCGCTTGGGGTTTATTATCTTCGATAGCAATAATAATGTGTTTAGGTTTGATGATATGGCGTAAAATATCAATCCCTTGTTTAATTTGCCAAGCATGTTCACGCATGATGCGATCATCGCTAGTAATGTATGGCTCACACTCAATACCGTTGATAATGATGCATTCAACCGGTTTTTGCGGGTTACTTTTTAAGTGAGTAGGAAATCCGGCTCCGCCCAGACCAGATATACCAGCTTGGCAAATCCGCTCTAATAATGTGATACGTTCGAGATGCATATAGTCACTAAGCAGTGGCATTAGCTGCCATTGTGCATGACCATCAGGCTCCAGTGTCACAGTCATTTCAGGAATGCCAGAAGGGTGGGCACTCGGATGCGGAGTAATCGCTCTGATTGTACCTGAGGTAGATGCATGTACCGGTACTGCAAATGGATTACTCGATTGAGTTAATGCTTCTCCCTTAGCCACATGCTGGCCCACAGTCACGCAAATGCTACCTTGGGTACCAATATGCTGCTTGACTGGGATATACAATACTTCAGGTTCAGGGATAGTATTGATTGGCGTCGTGTTAGATAGTGATTTTTGCTGTGGCGGATGAACACCACCAGAGTACTCAAATAACTGCCCTTGGTTTAATTGGGTGATGACTTGTTCAACATCAATCATTATTGTACCTGCTTGATCGGAATATCGCCGACCCCTTTGCCAAGTTCCCACTGCCATGTTTGTGTTGTGGGGGCAACTGGCACCATATCAATACAATCAACAGGGCAGGGCGCAACGCAAAGGTCACAGCCAGTACACTCATCAATAATGACAGTATGCATTTGTTTTGATGCGCCAATAATTGCATCAACGGGGCAAGCTTGAATACACTTAGTACAGCCAATACACTCTGCCTCACGAATGTAGGCGACTTTTTTTACATCTTCAACACCGTGATCACCATCAAGGGGCTTAGGTTCAACCCCCATTAAATCAGCGAGATTTTTAATGGTTGCGTCACCACCTGGCGGGCATTTGTTAATTTCGTCGCCATTTGCAATGGCTTGAGCGTATGGTTTACAACCTGGATAACCACATTGGCCGCATTGTGTTTGCGGGAGTAACGCATCGATTTGTTCGACCAGCGGATCGGCTTCAACTTTAAATTTAATTGCTGAATAACCTAGTATAGCGCCGAATATTAACGCTAATACACCGATAATAAGAAGAGCAGTAAGTAACGTCATTAGAGTTTCACCAACCCAGTAAAGCCCATAAAGGCTAACGACATCAACCCTGCTGTAATCATCGCAATCGATGCACCTTTAAAGGGCGTGGGTACATCAGCTGCGGCAAGGCGTTCACGCATTGCTGAGAACAATACCAGTACTAAAGAAAAACCAACCGCAGCGCCAAAACCATACACAGCCGACTCCATTAAAGAGTGCTGTTCTTTAATGTTCAATAGAGCCACACCTAATACAGCGCAGTTAGTGGTGATTAAAGGTAGGAAAATACCTAGAAGGCGATACAGGGTAGGGCTGGTCTTTTGTACGACCATTTCTGTAAATTGCACAACTACTGCGATAACTAGAATGAAACTTAAAGTGCGTAGATATTCTAATCCAAACGCCGCAAGTAAATAAGTTTCTATAAGGTAACTGCAAACCGACGCTAGCGTGAGAACAAATGTAGTTGCCATCGACATACCAATAGCGGTTTCTAATTTGCCTGATACTCCCATGAAAGGGCATAGACCAAGAAATTGGACCAAAACGAAATTGTTCACCAGTACGGTACTTATCAACAGTAGGATAAATTCAGTAAGCATAATTATTGGGTATCAGTAATGAAAATGTTTTAAGAAAAATAATGTTGTAAACAACATATACATTATCTGATGAAATGGCTTAATAAACAATGGATAAAGCATGAATAAAGGGGTAAAACAGGGAATTATATAGGATTGGGTGTAAAGTAGATGTGTGAGCCAATGTAGATGGCTCCCCCTCCCCGACTCGAACGGGGGACCTGCGGATTAACAGTCCGTCGCTCTAACCAACTGAGCTAAGGGGGAAACGCAAAACTAACACTCGATGAATCTGGCTCCCCCTCCCCGACTCGAACGGGGGACCTGCGGATTAACAGTCCGTCGCTCTAACCAACTGAGCTAAGGGGGAAGCGAAGATTTCAACGAGCGCGAATATTAAATATCGCGAGCGATTCTGTCAACTAAAAACATTATTTATTTTCACTTTTCTTTTTATTCCTAAAAGTTATATTTATAGCCCTACAAGTGATTAAAAACTCTTATACACTGGTCAAAAGTACAGTTGTTAATGTTTTTGTACAGCTTAATAAGGGTTTTGGGGTTGGCGTTTACTAACATTAAATATGAATAAAATGAGTCAATACTTTGTCATATAAGGTTTTTTTTACTTATCCACCAAAACTGTGGATAACTATGTGTATTACTTTGTAAATGCTGATTAATGAAGCAAATAAGCAGGTCAATAGGATTTTGTAAAAATATTCGTATTGACAGTTGTAAATTTAATAATATCAGTGACTTACGTTTTAGTTAGATAGTGTTTTAAACTTTGCCGTTGTTTTTTAAGCGTAATTTATTTTTTAGTCATGAGGTGTGTATAACGTTACTAAAATGATTACATCTGTAGAGGTTGATCGCTTTTTAGTCAAAATATTGACGCGGCGACAAAGAAATTATGAAGTTATTACTACGGAATAATTTTTTAATGCTAGTTATTTAAACAAAAAGGGAGGGGGGATTCGCTCAAAGAATAAAACAATTCGTGATACCCTGTACCTATAATCATAAAACCGGCCATTCTTAAGTAAATATGACTCAATCAGCTAACCCTGCAAACCGAATGCTCGAAGGAAATATCAAGAAAACCTTAACGGAAATGACGATCCCGATGATTTTTGGCATGATCATGTTAATGACTTTCGGTTTAGTTGATACTTTTTTTGTCAGTTTACTCGGAACCCAAGAACTCGCCGCTATTAGTTTTACTTTTCCAGTGACATTTACTGTTATTAGTCTAAATATCGGACTCGGTATTGGTACTTCAGCGGTTATCGGCAGATTGTTAGGTGCCAATGAACATGCCCAAGCACGTTTAGTCGCAACGACGGCATTGATGACGGTGGTATGTCTGGTGGGGATTTTATCCTTTATCGGCATTAATACCATCGAACCGGTTTTTACATTACTTGGTGCCAGCCCTGAATTACTCGTTCATATCACGGATTATATGAATGTGTGGTACATCGCGGGTATATTTTTAGCACTGCCCATGGTCGGCAATAGCGTGTTACGTGCGGCGGGAGACACGAAAACACCAAGTCTCATTATGGCTGCTGGTGGCGCAATTAATGTGGCGTTAGATCCTTTATTAATATTTGGCTATGGCCCGATCCAAGGTATGGGCATACAAGGCGCTGCTATTGCAACCGCCATAGCGTGGGGTGTTGGCGTTATTTGGATTATTGTTTTATTAATAAAGCGCGAGCTAATGATACCTCGTTTACTCACTATGAACGAATTTACTCAAAATGTGCAAGGGATATTCAAAATTGGTTTACCCGCAGCGGGTGCTAACATGCTTACGCCTATGGCTGCCGGAGTCGTGACTGCAATCGTGGCTGGTTATGGTGATGCCGCCGTTGCAGCGTGGGGAGTAGGCGGGCGCTTAGAGTCGATAGCTTGTATCGTATTGCTCGCACTTTCCATGTCTTTACCGCCTTTGATTTCACAAAATATGGGCGCAAATAACATTGCACGGGTCAATGAAGCATATAAAATAGCAATTGGTTTTGTTCTGGGGTTTCAGTTGTTGGTGTTTGCACTTATGTATTTGACATCAGATTATATCGCCCAAGTGTTTGCCAAAGAAGAAGACGTAGCGACATTAATTGCGTTATTTTTAATGATAGTTCCGTTAGGCTATGGCGTACAAGGTGTCGTGGTATTAACTAACTCAGCGTTTAATGCATTGCACCAACCTATGGCTGCATTAAGCTTAAATGCGTTACGGTTATTTTTATTTTTTGTGCCTTTTTGTTACTTAGGCAGTATATGGTATGGGTTGATTGGATTATTCAGTGGTGCGGTGTTGGCAAATTTTGTCATGGCCGGTATTTCTTTCTTTTGGTTCCGTCGACAAATTCACACCCTTACCGATTCATCTATTATTGGCGATTAAAGCAGTTATGACAAAAGCATTCGATTTACAATCCAAGTATTCACCAGCGGGTGACCAGCCCAAAGCCATTGCCAGTTTAGTAGAAGGGATAAATGACGGCTTAGCCTGTCAAACATTACTCGGGGTCACCGGATCAGGTAAAACCTATACAATGGCCAATGTAATTAACAATGTTCAACGACCTACGTTAATCATGGCGCATAATAAAACCTTAGCGGCACAGTTATACGGAGAAATGAAAGAGTTTTTCCCCAATAATGCTGTTGAATACTTCGTGTCTTATTATGATTATTATCAGCCAGAAGCCTATGTACCGAGTACCGACACCTTTATTGAAAAAGACTCGTCGATAAATGACCATATCGAACAAATGCGTCTATCAGCAACTAAAGCATTGATGGAGCGACGCGATGTCATCATTATTGCCAGTGTATCGGCAATTTATGGCTTGGGCGATCCTGAATCGTATATGAAAATGTTATTGCATTTCCGTCAAGGCGACACGATGGATCAGCGTGATATTTTACGCCGATTAGCCGAATTACAATATAAGCGTAATGACATTGCCTTTGAACGCGGAACCTTCCGTGTGCGGGGGGATGTTATTGATATCTTTCCTGCAGATAGTGAAAAACAAGCTGTTCGGGTTGAACTGTTCGATGAAGAAATTGATCAAATCAGCTTATTTGATCCGCTTACCGGTGCCGTTGATAAAAAAGTGACTCGTGCTACCGTCTTCCCTAAAACCCATTACGTCACGCCTCGTGAGAAAATCATCGAAGCGATTGAGCGTATTAAAACCGAGCTTGGATCGCGTAAAGAGCAACTCACCAGCGCCAACAAACTCATTGAAGAGCAGCGTATTTCGCAACGCACACAATTTGATATTGAAATGATGCTCGAGCTTGGTTATTGCTCAGGGATTGAAAACTATTCGCGTTATTTATCAGGACGCGCGCCTGGTGAGCCCCCCCCCACATTAATTGATTACTTCCCCAAAGATGGGTTGCTGATGATAGATGAATCACATGTGACGGTGTCGCAGATTGGCGCTATGTACAAAGG
>JAQWNF010000011.1 GCA_029246415.1 Glaciecola sp. | reverse complement strand
ATCTTTAAGTTGTTTGAAGAGAATTTGTAAACCATGTTGTTAACGTCAAAGAAAATTCGCAATTTGACTTTATTGTGCCTTGTCATGTCCTTAGCCATATTTTTATTGCAAGGATATATATTTTCTAAAATCGAATTTGTACCTTTAAATGTTGTGCCCTTTATATTTTCTTCTTTCTTAGGCGTATTGTCAGTACTGCTATATTTGTACATATTTTCTAGTCAAAGAAAGAATCGTAATCTAATCTTTTATATAAGCATGGGCTTAATGATTTTGCTGACCTGGACCGGTATTGCAGATCTATGGTTAGTTGAAGAGTGGATATTTGCATTGGCATTTTTATTTGGTGGACAAGAACTGTTAAAAACAGAATCGATAGAAAATAGCTAAATGCTAATGCCTGAATAGAATATAAAACTTAGAGGTAAAACGTTATTAAATTAAATAAACAAACCTTTACTAATATGTTCAGAGTGATATTACTTAGTGGTACTGTCATTTCTTTATTTTTTGTCCCGTGGATTTTGGTCAAGGCATGGATCTTACCCTTGCCGAATACTATCCAAGACCAGGTCGACGAGACGTTAAGTCATGGCTTTGATGGCATGATTGTGTATGTCGATAAAGGGAAACAGTCGCCCCAATTTTATACCGCAGGCTGGCATGATAAACAGTTACAACTTCCTGCTCAGCCAGATGCGTTATTCAAAATAGCCAGCATCAGTAAATTGTATGTCGCCGTTTCGATCGCCAAGCTCGCTAACACAAATAGATTGTCACTTGACCAAACGCTTGCTGAGTACTTCCCTGAGCTTGTTGGCAAAATTGAACACGCTGATAGCATTACATTGCGCTTAATGGTGCAACACCGCAGTGGGATCCCAAATTTTACTAATAGTGCTGCTTTTTGGAGTGATGAGGGTGAAAATAGAAAAAGCGCGTTAGACTATGCGCTGGCTATGCCAAATAGTTTTGCCCCAGATGAAGGCTATGAATATTCCAATACTAATTATCTGTTATTACGACAAATCATTGCACAAGTGACAGGTTATAGCCATGAACAATATATACAAGAAACCATTTTAACGCCGCTTAAATTATCCCATACGTTCTTCTCCCTCGATGGTGTCGACATCGCTAGCGTCATGAGCGGGTATTACGTCGGAGTGGACGAAGATTTTAAAACTGCTGAATATGGCATGTTGGCTACAGCTCAGGATGTTGGCATATTTTTAAGGGCATTAAACGATGGCTCTGTGTTCACTAATGCAGCAGAACAAGCCATTTATCATGACATCTATGTTTATGAACATGGTGGATTAGTGCCGGGTTATCAAAGCTTAGCAGAGTATCATAAAGACATCGATGCGGTTGTTGTACAATTTATTAATACCACTGACTTTAATGGTTATGAGTGGAATTTGTCAGAAATAAGCATTAATCGGATTGTTTCAATACTCAAAAATGAACATCAAAAGGAATGAAATAAATACGGATAAAAAAGTATTGAAATTGGTTAATTTAAACGATGGAGATTCGAGCTTTTACGCATGGAACGATGAAATCTTAGCTTTTGTAACGCTTCCAGCTTCGGCAATTATTTCAAGTACGTATGTACTGGTGAATAATATCTACCATATTGGTGAAAAGCAGATAAAATGTAGAGATATTAAAACAAAATGAGTTTTATTCCATGAATAGACGTAAAAAAGGCATTCAAATAGTCAAAGCGCGCATTAAAAAAGCGAACGCCAAACTAGCTACCAGCAATAAGCCTAAGTACATCAGTAAAGCTGAGCGAGCAAAGTTAGCAGCGGCTGAAGTTGCACAAGCTCCAGAAGTCCCAGAAGCCTTAGACGTTGAGGCGAACGCTGCAATAATTGACAAGGCGACAGATGCAACAGATTAGAGTAGAGGGTCAATCTGTTACGCCATCAAAAATTGTCTGTATTGGCCGCAATTACGTCGATCACATCAACGAGCTAGGCAATGAAATGCCCACAGAGCCCGTCATTTTTATCAAACCCAATTCTGCGATTACTGATACGATTACCTTTGATCTACAAGAAGATATTCATTATGAAGCCGAATTGACCTTTGTTGTACAGGGTGGTGCATTGTCTGGCGTAGGTATTGGTTTAGATCTGACAAAACGCGCAGTCCAATCTCAATTAAAAGCAAAAGGTTTACCTTGGGAGCGAGCAAAAGCCTTTGATGGTTCGGCTGTGCTGAGTGACTTTGTCACAATCCCAGGTCGCATTGAGGAGCTGAGTCTTGAGCTCTATATCAATGGTGAGCTGACCCAGTTAGCCACATTTGATCTGATGTTGCATAAACCCAATGATATATTAGCCCAAGTCAGTACTTTTATGACATGCGCAGAAGGTGATTTGATTATGACGGGTACGCCCAAAGGCGTCGGCAGTATTCGGTTAGGTGCGACATTTATGGCTCGAGTATTGAGCAATCAACACACTATATTAGAACACACTTGGAAAGTTAAATAATGAAAAGTACAACATACCAACAAGCAGCGATTGAACTACTACATAGACGCGTTGCAGCTACTAAAGCGGCTTGTTTACCGGCAGAGCTTCGTCCGCAAAATATTGAAGATGCCCTACAGATCCAAGCACACATGATTTTACAGCATAGCGCTGATGTCGCGGGTTGGAAATGTTTATTACCGTTAGCTGAAGACCAATTGATTGTGGGGCCTATTTTTTCTGATGGGATCCAACAAGGCGCTACCTGTGAACAGTTTGCAGAAAATAGTGCTGCGCGTGTTGAACCAGAAATAGCCTTTGTTTTAGGACAAGATTTACCTGCCAATGCAAACGGATATTCTGAAGCAGAAATAGACCAAGCAATTGGCTCATGCCATATGGCATTAGAGCTGATTCAATTGCGCTATGCTGATGACAGTGATGCACAATTTGTGGATAAGCTGGCTGATGGGCTCGTTAACCAAGGACTATATATAGGTCCTGAGATTGATCGTAACAGCGCGTTTGCTGCGAGTTCATTTGCAGTAAGTATTGCCCAAGGCGAAAGCACGCAAACCTTCGCAGGTAATCACCCTAACCAAGATCCTGTTGCACCTATCTATTGGTTAATTAACTATATGACTCGCCGTGGAGTGGATTTCACCGCAGGTGAAGCACTGATTACTGGCTCGTATTGTGGGGTAGTGGATGTGGCATTCAATCAACTGGCGACGATTACTTATGAGGGGATTGGGGTGTATCAGGTGACGTTTGTTGAAAAAAGCTAAATAACAAGTTTCCTAAGGCGTAAAATACTCCTGCGATAGCACCATAAATATGTGCATCATAGGCAACCGTGGCATTAATCAATGCTGCGGTTGTATCGGTTGTTTGATGTTGTTCTAAGTAAAGTTTTACGGCAAGCCCTCCTAATAACAACCACCCTGAAAAGCGCTGTTGTTGCACATCACGTACCGCACCAAATGCAAATAACCCATGTAACGCTGCGGATAAACCCACATAATAATCAATATGCGGTGACAATACCCACACGGCTAACGCGCTTATCACGCTACAAAAAATTAACAACCCTGCGATATTCCAAGTTCGATAATGTTCGCCATGCAATGCCCAGAGTAAGACCAAGCCCGCAAGATTAAGTAACAGGTGATTGGTATTGGTGTGCCATAAGGCATGTGTCAACAAGCGCCAATACTGACCTGAATTAACTTGAGCGTGGATAAATTCCATCGAGCTGATGAATTGTGAGCCCAACACATGACACACAATGGCAAAAATAGCGACAATAATCAGTGTCAACCAATGCTGATAGTGGATTGGGAAAAATGTTAATAACTTTTTCACATTTATGTACTTTTTAAACTTTTTATGAGTATACTACGTTAGTCGGTAGTATAAACAGTAAAGATACATATTACACACCTATTCTGAAGACACACATTACAGGAAATTACCCTATGACGGATGTCAGCATTGCCCATCACGATAAAACTTTGACTCTCACTCTGACTCGCGCCAACAAGAAAAACGCCTTCACCCAACAAATGTATATTGATTTAGCCAATGCCATCAACTTTGCACAACATGACCACCAAACTCGTGTCATTGTTATTCAAGGCAGTGAAGGGTGCTTTACCGCAGGCAATGATATGCATGACTTTGCCTCTATCAAACGCCACGATAGTAATTCTATAAACGGCACAGAGCAGTTTATGATTGCGTTAATGGAATCAAGCTTGCCGGTTGTAGCAAAAGTAGAAGGACTCGCCATCGGAATCGGTACGACTTTATTGCTACATTGTGATTTTGTTTATGCCACACCTGATGCAAAATTTATGATGCCGTTTATTAACCTAGGCCTAGTACCTGAATACGCTTCTAGTTATATTTTGCCTCGTTTAACCGGTCATGTGAAAGCCGCTGAATGGTTAATGTTAGGTGAAACGTTTAGCGCCCAAGATGCACGGGATGCGGGAATGATTAATGCGGTTATTGCACCTGAAGATATCGACCAAAAAGTGAATCAAGTGGTCGCTAAACTGGTTGCGTTACCGAGGATCTCGATGATGCAAACGAAACAATTATTGAAATCAAATCACGAAGACGTGAAAAAACATGTATTCAAAGAATTAGAAATTTTTGTATCGGCTATGTATTCAGATGCTGCACAAGAAGCATTTAGCGCGTTTATTGAAAAGCGCCAACCTGATTTTAGCGCTTATGTGTAGGTAGAAAATAGAATCAAAAATAGTGAAAAAAGTAGAGGTGTAATATCTGGTTTGTACACAACTAAAAACCAGACACTTCTACTGCATTGACTTGCCAATTACTCCCTTCTCTAGAGAGCTTTACCTTTCTTATTTGGACGATTGTATCGCCATTATAATCACCTTTTAGCAGCACCATGATGGTTGCTTGTTTGGCGAACTCTTGACGTCCAGCTCGACCTTGGCCTTCTGATTGAATATCGACTTTGTCATACATTTGATAAAATAAATTTTTCTGTACGTTTCGGTTGGTTCTGTAACGGTCTATCAGTGCAGCTAATCGAGGGCTAGAGATAGATTTGGCATATTCTAATGAATCACTTTCGTATATAGACTCAACAAAGCTAATGGCTATTTCTTCTGGATCACTTCCGACTTTAGAAAATGCCCGTGAATCATTATCACAACCACTCATAAATAGTAATGTTAATACAAGGGCACAACAGCCTATTACTCGTTGAACGACATTCATTTTAGTACCTTTAACCTTAATAAAAACAACTGACATAAAAAAAGGAAGCCTAAGCTTCCTCTTTATATCGGCGTAATTTAATTTTACTGAACTTCTTCTAGCTCGGTAAATTCGCCAGCGAACATAGGGCTGGATAGATATCTTTCCGTACCAGACGCTAAGATAACAACTACGTGCTTATCTTTGTTTTCTGGACGCTCAGCATAACGTTTAGCGGCTACGACTGCTGCACCTGAAGAAATACCCACTAAGATACCTTCTTCTTTTAATAGACGGTCAGCCATCGCAAAACACTCTTCATTAGTGACTTGCTCAACTTCATCAATTAATGACAAATCCAAGTTGCCAGGAATAAAGCCTGCACCAATACCCTGAATTTTATGTGGACCAGGAGTCAACTCTTCACCTGCTAAGGCTTGGGTGATAACTGGGGAATCAGTCGGCTCAACGGCGATAGTGGTAATCGCTTTGCCTTGTTCTTGTTTAATATAACGAGACACACCTGTGATAGTACCACCTGTACCAACACCAGCTACAAACGCATCAATTTTACCATCGGTATCTTCCCAGATCTCAGGGCCGGTAGTTTTAAAGTGGATCTCAGGGTTAGCAGGATTATCAAATTGTTGTAATAACAAATATTTTGCTGGATCAGAAGCAACAATTTCTTGTGCTTTAGCAACGGCACCTTTCATACCTTTAGGCGCTTCAGTTAAAACTACATTAGCACCTAGTGCTTTAAGTAGCTTTCGGCGCTCTAAAGACATGCTGCTTGGCATAGTAAGCGTTAATTTGTAGCCACGCGAAGCAGCAACGAATGCTAATGCAACGCCTGTGTTACCAGAAGTAGGCTCAACAAGCTCTATACCTTGTTTTAAGACACCGCGTTTTTCAGCATCCCAAATCATGTTTGCACCTATACGGCATTTGATGGAGAAGCTTGGGTTACGTGATTCTATTTTGGCATATACATTACCGCCAGTAACTCGGTTCAGCTTAACTAATGGCGTGTGGCCAATAGATAGGGAATTGTCGTCAAATATGTGCATTTGGTTTTCCTTTTATTATGGTGCTCAAACGTAGGTTTAAATATGTTTACTAGAATATGATCACTAGATTGTATGCTTTTATACGCTCTAGTTATAAGTGTATATTCAATGAGACTAGAACATTTTTGAAGTGATATTTTGATATAAGATAGTAGTATTTGTTAATAACGCGTTACTTGATTAGCCAATACAGAAGATAATACGCGTGATTGAGTATGAAAATATGCAGCATACGGCAATTTAAGGGACGTATGCTGCATGTTATTGGCGCTAAACTGCGAGTTTAGTTTTGTGCTCGTTATATAGATTTTCAAATGAGAAATGTTTAGCTGCATCAACATTTGGTGTAATGAGACGGGCGATATCTCGTGCTGAAATGACCCCTCTAATCATATTTAATTGCGTATCAATCACTAAACAGTGCTGAAGATGATTTTCTTTCTGAGTGGCTAACACATCACCTACCGTTGCATTTTCTAACTCATGATAATCAAAACACTTTAAATCACGTTTATCGTGCATAAAATCTTTGACGGTTAAGTCATTGCGCGATGTCGTCTTATCAACTTGTTTGAGTATATTTTCTTCAGACAGATCATACAGTGTGACCAAACCAACGAACTTATCATTATCGTCAATGACTAATTTCATTTTGACGTGAGACTGCTTCATGAGTTTTTCAAGCTCAATGGCTTTGACATTACTTCTAATGACTAACGGTCGATGCTGAGTAAAATCCGTTAAGATTGACAAAGCCGAAGTTTTCGCAGTAATAAATAACTCAGTAGTTGGCCAAGCTAACGTGTCGATTAGATCGATATTATGTAATTGTAAATTTTTCATATGGGTATTCTCTTTAATAGTAGATTAATAAAATGCGTAAAATAATATTAAAAAGAGAGTGGTGGGCCGCGGATATCATTGTTGGAAATGAATAGGGTACAAATAGATGTAACAGTGGGCTTAATACTGTGTAAAATACGAGGTAAGATCTGGGTCAAACCCGCTAAGTCTGTTAATAAATCCGTATCTGTATCTTCGAGCGAAAGCTCATCCGCCACCACAGTCGACACACTAACATCTACGATTAATTGCTTAATCGTAGGTTGCTTATGCTCAACATGACTAACACTTATACTTACACCTGATATCAGCAGGGTAATAGTCAGTAAGATGAATAGATAAATACGGTTCATTGAAATTCCTTGTGCACTATCAATATATATAGGATTAAAAAAATTAATCAATGCATATTTTGTGTAAAAGTGTTTTTTAAAGAAAAAACCGAGCGTTTTAATAAATGAAGCTAAACGTTCGAATATTCAACGAACCATTAAGATATTATCGACGAGCGATGCGCATAGCGCTATACTTTTCGACGAAACTACAAAGCATTGAATTATAAAAATAAGACAGGACACCCTATGAAATTTACCGGCACGAGTGATTACATCGCTAGCGAAGAATTGCAATTAGCAGTCAATGCAGCTATTACCCTACAGAAACCGTTATTGATTAAAGGCGAGCCAGGTACTGGCAAAACTATGCTAGCAGAACAACTGGCTGAGAGTTTAGGCACTGATTTGATTCAATGGCATATCAAATCCACTACAAAGGCTCAACAAGGTCTGTATGAATACGATGCGGTCTCACGTTTACGCGACTCACAATTAGGTGATGATAAAGTCCATGATGTGAGTAACTACATCATCAAAGGCAAGTTATGGGAAGCGTTCACCGCTGATAAACCTGTCGTGTTGCTCATTGATGAAATTGATAAAGCGGATATTGAGTTTCCTAATGATTTGCTACTTGAATTAGACAAGATGACGTTTTACGTTTATGAGACGCAGCAGTGGGTCAAAGCCGTGCAGCGTCCGATTGTGATAATTACCAGTAATAATGAAAAAGAACTGCCTGATGCATTTTTACGTCGTTGTTTTTTCCATTATATTCAATTTCCAACCGCGCAGCAGATGCAGGCGATTGTTGATGTGCATCATCCTGATTTGAAAAAGCAATTATTGGACGCCGCACTAAAACGATTCTTTGCGATCAGAGACTTACCGGGATTAAAGAAAAAACCTTCCACGTCTGAACTGATTGATTGGCTGAAGTTGTTGATGGCAGAGGATATTGATCCCGCGACCTTACATAGTGACGATCACAAAGCTGATTTACCTCCGTTATATGGTGCGTTGGTAAAAAATGAACAAGACATTCATTTGTTTGAAAAGCTCATGTTTATGGCACGTCGCCAAGACCGTTAATGAAGTGGGGCGGGTATGCTGATTGAGTTTTTTCTCACACTAAAAAAGTACCAAGTAAAAACCACTTTACGTGAGTTGTTAGATTTACTTAGCGCGCTAAAGCAAGAGGTGGTGTTTAGCGATCTGAATGCGTTTTATTTTTTGGCTCGCACGATACTGGTCAAAGATGAATTGCAATATGATAAATTTGATCGCGCCTTTGCCGAGTATTTTAAAGGTGTGCAAGCGATTGATATTTTTGATCAGTCCATCCCTAATGAATGGCTCCGTAAAGAAATTGAAAAGCGCTTAAGTCCTGAAGAAAAAGCCCAGCTCAAAGCCATGGGCGGTTTAGATAAGCTCATGGAAACTTTGCAAGAACGCCTTAAAGAACAAGAAAAAAGGCATCAAGGTGGTAATAAATGGATTGGCACCGGCGGGACATCACCGTTTGGCGCGTATGGTGATAATCCTGAAGGCGTGCGTATTGGACAAGACGGCAATCGTAACTTCTCTGCGGTGAAAGTCTGGGATAAGCGCGAGTACAAAAATCTATCAGATGATGAAGCGTTATCATCACGTAATATTCAAATGGCGTTACGTAAACTACGTCGCTTTGCCCGAACCGGTGCAGCAGAAGAACTCGATATTCACGACACTATAGGTGCGACAGCTAAAAATGCAGGTTTATTAGATATCAAGATGTCTCGTGAACGTCACAATGCAGTCAAAGTATTAGTGTTTTTTGATGTAGGCGGCTCCATGGATGCACATGTGCGTCAAATCCAAGAGTTGTTTAGTGCCGTACATGCTGAGTTTAAGCATCTGGAGTATTATTATTTTCATAACTGTGTATATGAAGGGGTATGGAAGGATAATGTGCGGCGGGCTAACACGTTAAGCATTGATGAGATAACACGTACTTTTGGTCGTGACTATAAATGTATTTTTGTTGGGGATGCGACCATGGGCCCCTATGAAATAACCTACCCTGGTGGGAGTGTCGAACATTGGAATGAACATTCGGGTGAGCATTATCTCAATCAGCTGTTGTCGCATTTTGCTAGTAGTGTGTGGCTCAACCCTCAACCAGAGCAAGTCTGGCGTTATCACCACTCCATTCAAATCATCCAGCAGTTAATGAGTGACCGCATGTATGGCTTAACTGTTGCGGGTTTGGGCGATGCAATGGCACGGTTAACTAAACGTTAATCGTTTAAAAGGTTTACGCTCTCTGTTTGAATTTTATCTATTTACAATACTCTTAAAACCCAACACTTAGTTTGTACTAACAGGCATTTTTTTCTCGTATGATTTTCGAGACCTATTAACAGGTCATGAAAATCATACGGTAAAATTTCGGTATGCTTGTGCAGCCTGCAAAATTAGTGGAGTGTTATAACAAAGGAGACCGCAGATAGAATATGTAATGGGAAAGGAAGTGCAGCTTAAAGTGCTAACTCAACATCACTCAAAGGGACAGTACAACAAGGTAGGATTTCATCATCATCAATAAAGGCGAGGGGATCGACCGTATAATCAACTTCGCCCGAAATTAATTTACAGCGACACGCACCACAATACCCTTCACGGCAATGGTATTCGATGGCAATACCTTGCGCCTCGAGATCTGCTAATAACGTATTATCAGGAGTGCTTAAAAAAGAAGGCCCATTAGCAATGCTAATAGACCTTGTTTGCTTGGTTTGACTCACGTAATTATCTTAATTAAACGTAGGATAATTAAAGTTCAAAGGCATCAAATTCGTCTTCTGATACTTCTGAATCAATCTGACCGACTAAGTAAGAGCTGATTTCTGATTCTTGTGGTGCGACTTGAACATTGTCAGAGCTTAGATAATTGTTCATCCAAGGGAGAGGATTACTTGCAATATCAAACGGTTGACCAAGTCCAATAGCAGACATACGCTGGTTAGCGATATACTCTACGTATTGACACAAAATTTCTTCGTTTAAGCCAATCATTGAACCGTTATTAAACAAAAACGCAGCCCATTCTTTCTCTTGTTGTACCGCATTTAAGAAGATCTCACGTGCTTCTTCTTCGCACTCTTTGGCAATCTCAGCCATTTCTGGATCATCTTTACCTTTGGCCCACAAATTCAAGATATGCTGGGTCGAGGACAAATGTAGATTTTCATCACGAGCAATCAGACGGATAATTTTAGAATTACCTTCCATTAGCTCACGTTCTGCAAACGCAAACGTACATGCAAATGATACATAAAAACGAATAGCTTCAAGTGCGTTTACTGAGTTCATGCACAAAAACAGCTTTTTCTTTAATTCACGCATGTTTACAACATGAGTTTCACCATTAACAACGTGAGTACCTTCACCTTGTGTTTGCCATAACTGCGTTGCAAAAATCAAATCATCGTAATACTTAGATATATCAGCAGCACGGCGTTTGATCTCTTCGTTTTCAACGATATCATCAAAAATGGCACTCGGGTCAGTAAACAGGTTACGCAAAATATGCGTGTATGAGCGTGAATGAATCGTTTCATAGAAAGACCATGTCTCAATCCACGTTTCTAGCTCTGGTAATGACACGATAGGCAATAACGCGATATTTGGACTACGCCCTTGTATCGAATCAAGTAACGTTTGGTACTTTAAGTTTGAGATGAAAATATGCTTTTCAGCATCACTCAAGCCTTGAAAGTCAGAGCGGTCTTTACTTACGTCTACTTCTTCTGGTCGCCAAAAAAAGCTGATTTGTTTTTCAATCAATTTTTCAAAGATAGCGTGTTTTTGTTGGTCATAACGCGCTACGTTTACCGGGTTGCCAAAGAACATTGGTTCTGCCATGACATCCGTATTGTGTTGATTAAAGGTAGTATATTTCATGTGTTTTACACTTCTATTATTTGTTGTCGTTGAAGCATGCGTGCGTGTTAAATTTTACACGCGCCGCCAGCACAGTCATCATCTTCTGCCTCAATAACCACTTGGGCTTGAGTGTTTTGTTTTGCAATCGTTGCAGCATCTAAATCACTTGCTTCACCTGCACCGTCACGGGTGTTGTGGTAATACAAGGTTTTAATCCCCAATTTGTACGTAGTTAACAAGTCTTTGATCAATAATTTCATCGGAACTTTATTACCTTCGTATTTACTTGGGTTATAACTGGTGTTTGCAGAAATCGTTTGGTCGACAAATTTTTGCATGATTGCGCATAGTTGTAAGTAGCCATCATTCGAAGGTATATCCCATAACAATTCATATTTGTCTTTAAGGTTCTCGTAATCAGGGACCACTTGCTTTAACACGCCATCTTTACTTGATTTAATGCTGATATGACCACGTGGAGGTTCGATACCATTGGTAGCATTAGAAATCTGTGACGAGGTCTCTGAAGGCATTAACGCAGATAGAGTAGAGTTACGTAAACCATGTTTAACGATGCTTTCACGTAATTCATCCCAATCTAGGTGTAGTGGCTCATTACAAATCGCATCCACGTCTTTTTTGTAAGTATCGATTGGCATGATACCTTTAGAGTAAGTCGTCTCATT
This sequence comes from Glaciecola sp., assembly GCA_029246415.1. Classification (GTDB taxonomy): domain Bacteria; phylum Pseudomonadota; class Gammaproteobacteria; order Enterobacterales; family Alteromonadaceae; genus Opacimonas. The sequence continues at coordinate 136,897 of JAQWNF010000011.1, read as the reverse complement.
GAACTTAGGACATGCGCCTCTTTCTTTAGCTAGTTCGTTAGACGCTTTCATCAAGTAAAATTGAATCGCTTCAAAAGTACGGTGGATCAGGTTATTAGCGCTGTGATCTGAATATTTCACATCATTTTTAGCTAGGTAATACGCAAAGTTAATCACGCCTATACCTAACGTACGACGACCCATTGACGCATTGTATGCAGCAGGAACAGGGTAGTCTTGGTAATCAAGTAGACTGTCTAATGCGCGCACGGCTAACTCAGCAAGCTCTTCTAACTCGTCTAGTGATTTAATCGCACCAAGGTTAAACGCAGATAACGTACAGAGTGCGATTTCGCCTTCAGGATCGTTAATGTGCTGTAGGGGCTTTGTCGGTAAGGCAATTTCTAAACATAAGTTAGACTGACGTACCGGAGCAACTTGTGGATCGAATGGGCTGTGAGTATTACAGTGATCAACATTCTGAAGATAAATACGACCAGTACTTGCACGCTCTTGCATAAACAAGCTAAATAATTCCATCGCTTTAATGGATTTTTTGCGAATGCTTGGATCATTTTCGTATTTAACGTACAGCTCTTCAAACTTGTCTTGGTCAGCAAAAAACGCATCATACAAACCAGGCACATCAGATGGACTGAATAGAGTAATGTTTTGATTTTTGATCAAACGGCTGTACATCAATTTGTTAAACTGCACACCGTAATCTAAATGTCGTACGCGGTTTTCTTCAACACCACGGTTGTTCTTTAATACCAACAAGGACTCTACTTCTAGATGCCATAACGGGTAGAACAATGTCGCTGCGCCGCCACGAACACCACCTTGTGAACAGCTTTTGACAGCCGTTTGAAAGTGCTTGTAAAAAGGAATACAGCCAGTATGGAATGCTTCACCACCACGGATCTCACTGCCCAACGCACGAATACGACCTGCATTTACACCAATCCCAGCGCGTTGTGATACGTATTTGACGATTGCTGATGAAGTTGCGTTAATCGAATCTAAACTATCGCCAGCTTCAATTAATACACATGAGCTAAATTGACGAGTAGGAGTACGTACACCAGCCATGATCGGCGTAGGCAAGGAAATTTTAAATAAGGAGGTAGCATCGTAAAAACGCTTAATGTAATCAAGGCGAGTTTCACGCGGGTAATTAGCAAATAAACAGGCAGCCACTAAGATATACAAAAACTGTGCGCTTTCGTATATGTCGCCACTAACACGGTTCTGTACTAAGTATTTACCTTCTAGTTGCTTGACGGCGGCATAAGAAAAGTTCATGTCACGCCAATGGTCAAGATAGCTATCCATTTCAGCAAACTCGTCAGCTGTATAATCTGCTAATAAATGCTCATCGTATTTACCGCGCTCAACCATTGATTTTACGTGATCAAATAGTGCAGGTGGCTCAAACTGTCCATATGCTTTTTTACGTAGGTGAAAAATAGCTAAGCGAGCAGCAAGGTACTGATAGTCTGGAGAATCAGTAGAAATCAAATCTGCTGCAGACTTGATTAACGTTTCATGAATAATTTCAGTACTGATACCATCGAAAAATTGAATATGGGCTTTAATTTCGACCTGAGATACAGAGACGTTATTAAGATCTTTGGCTGCCCAAGTGATCACTTTGTGGATTTTGTCTAAATCGATAGGTTCTTGAGTACCATCGCGTTTTGAAACGAGTAGTTGTTTATTCATGATAAATGCCATTTTTAATAATTATATGCAAAGAGTTAAATTGGTCGGTCCTTGATAACTCACAACTTGCTGACAAGATGTAGACACAAGATAATGTGGTTTGAGGTGCATTGCAACCACTAGATGATGTGGTTTGATGGTTAAAAAATGTTCAAGGGAAATGCTTGATTTTCGCAAAGCCAATAAATACGCTGCTTTACTGGAATTGTTGTATATCGGCACAGCATAAAACTTATTCAGTATTTTTTATTATATTTTGTGATGTTGTTATTCAAACACGATATATAGAAATAATTGAATATTGGCAACACTACATATGGTGTTGCCTGAGAAGTACTTAGCTTTTTGTCAATTAAAAATAGCTAAATAATGATAGTTATTTTTTGTCCTTTAAGCGACATTGTACAATGTAATTGACATCTATATTTTTGTTGGATAAATAGTAGTCATTAGTCAATGGATTGAAGTGTAAACCTGTGGTATTTAAAATGTTTAAATCTGTTTTATCGATCATGCGCATCAATTCACTGGGTTTGATAAATTTACTAAAGTCATGGGTTCCCTTGGGTACAAGGTTCATCACATATTCTGCACCGACAATCGCCATTAAATATGCTTTAGGGTTACGGTTTAAGGTCGAAAAGAACACTGCAGCGTTGGGTTTAGCCAGTTTTGCTACTGCGCACACTATAGATGCAGGGTCTGGCACATGCTCTAGCATTTCTAGACAAGTCACAACATCAAATTGCTGAGGATGAGCAGCAGCAAAATCTTCGGCGCTAACGAGTTGATAATCAACTTTGATACCATTTTCTAAACCGTGTAAGCGAGCGACGGTGAGAGACTCTTCTGCGAGATCGATTCCAGTCACTGTTGCGCCATGCGCGGCTAAGGCCTCTGCCAATATACCACCACCACAACCTACATCTAGTATAGATAAGCCAGCCAACGCATTTTTTGCAAATCCGTCAGTAGGTCTTGATAGGCCCAATATGCCAGCAATAATATAATCAACACGTAAGGGGTTAATTTGATGTAGAGGTTTGAATTCTCCATTTACATCCCACCAGCGGCTCGCGATGGCACTAAATTTATCTATTTCTAGCTGATCAACATTCATTGACAATACCTATTTAAACTGCGATTACTACAAAACTAAGTTTAACATTATATCTTGAAACTATCGATTTTAGCCAATTGCTTAAATTTTCAACGCATAACGCATCTAAACACACATTTACTACATATTATCTTATCTTAATGTTACAATCGCGAGAGTATTTTTAATAAAGTTACCCATAATAAAAAAGAGATTTTCCGTTAGCACTATGTGATGAGAACAATCCTTAATAACCAAAATAGGGGAATCGGCAGTTTATGACTGATCGCGCCAAAGAAATTTTACCGATTAATATCGAAGAAGAACTTAAAAATTCATACCTAGATTACGCCATGAGCGTTATCGTGGGTCGAGCATTACCGGATGTCCGTGATGGTTTAAAACCTGTTCACCGCCGTGTATTGTTTGCTATGAATGAATTGAAAAATGATTTTAACAAACCATACAAAAAATCTGCTCGTGTAGTAGGTGACGTAATCGGTAAATATCACCCACACGGTGATACTGCGGTATACGACACGATTGTACGTATGGCACAGCCATTTTCATTGCGTTATATGCTGGTTGATGGTCAAGGTAACTTTGGTTCTGTTGATGGTGACTCTGCTGCGGCAATGCGTTACACCGAAGTGCGTATGTCTAAGATCGCGCACGAACTACTCGCTGATTTAGATAAAGAAACCGTTAATTTTGTTCCTAACTACGACGGCACTGAACATATCCCAGAAGTCATGCCAACGCGTGTACCTAACTTATTAGTGAATGGCTCTTCAGGTATCGCGGTAGGTATGGCGACCAATATCCCGCCACACAACTTAACCGAAGTCATTAATGGTTGTATCGCACTCATAGAAAACCCAGAGTGTACGATTGAAGAATTAATCGAACATATTCCAGGTCCTGATTTCCCAACTGCAGCTATGATTAGTGGTCGTAAAGGTATCGAAGAAGCGTATCGAACTGGACGTGGCAAAATCTACATGCGTGCCCGTGCGATTATCGAAACCGAAGATAATGGTAAAGAAACGATTATTGTTAACGAGATCCCTTATCAGGTTAACAAAGCCAAATTAATTGAAAAAATCGCCGAACTGGTCAAAGAAAAGCGTATAGAAGGTATTTCAGCACTACGTGACGAGTCGGATAAAGACGGTATGCGAATTGTTGTTGAAGTAAAACGCAACGAATCTGCAGAAGTTTTACTTAACCATTTATATACCCAAACACAATTACAAACGGTGTTTGGTATCAATATGGTGGCGTTGGATAATAACCAACCTAAAGTATTTAACCTAAAAGACACGCTTGAATGCTTCATTTTGCATCGTCGTGAAGTCGTTACTCGTCGCACCGTTTATGAATTGAAAAAAGCCCGTGACAGAGCGCATCTATTAGAAGGTTTAGCCATAGCATTAGCCAATATTGATCCTGTTATCGAGCTAATCAAAGCATCTAACAGTCCTGCTGAAGCTAAATTGAAGTTAATCGCCTCTGGTTGGGCATTAGGCGATGTATCACAAATGCTTGAACGCGCAGGTGATGATGCAGCGCGTCCTGACTGGTTAGAGCCTGAGTACGGTATTCGTGATGGTCTATATTATTTAACCGAGCAACAAGCCCAAGCAATTCTTGATTTGCGTTTACACAAATTAACAGGTCTTGAGCATGATAAAATTCTTGCTGAATACAAAGACTTGCTTGATGTCATTGCTGAGTTATTAAGAATACTAGGTAGCTCAGAACGTTTGATGGAAGTGATCCGCGAAGAGCTTGAAGCCGTTCGTGATGAATTTGGTGATGAACGTCGCACTGAAATCACTGCAGCATCGCACGATATCGATATCGAAGACTTAATTGAACGTGAAGATGTCGTTGTGACATTATCGCGTGAAGGTTATGTGAAATATCAAAAGCTTTCTGACTATGAAGCCCAACGCCGAGGCGGTAAAGGTAAGTCAGCGACGAAGATGAAAAACGAAGACTTTATTGAAAAGCTATTAGTCGCAAATACTCATGATCATATCTTGTGTTTCTCTACGCGTGGTCGTTTGTATTGGTTGAAAGTGTACCAGTTGCCATTAGCGAGTCGTAATGCTCGTGGTCGTCCAATTCTCAATATCTTACCGCTTGAAGACGGTGAACGTATTACTGCGATATTACCTATTCAAGAATTTGTGGAAGGTAAATATGTCTTTATGGCTACCACTAACGGTACGGTTAAGAAAACTGAGTTAACTCAGTATTCACGTCCACGTGCCAACGGTATCATTGCTGTTAACTTAAATGACGGTAATGAACTTATCGGTGTTGATTTAACTGACGGTGATAGCGAAATCATGTTGTTCTCTGACGCCGGTAAAGTTGTGCGTTTCCATGAAGAACAAGTACGCCCTATGGGTCGAACTGCAACAGGTGTGCGTGGTATTCGCTTAGAAGAAGAGCAACGTGTTGTATCGTTAATCGTTCCGCGTGGAGAGGGGGCAGTCTTAACTGCTACTGAAAACGGCTATGGTAAACGTACTGGTATTGCAGAATATCCTGCTAAATCACGTGCCACCAAAGGCGTAGTGTCAATCAAAGTATCAGAGCGAAATGGTAAAGTGGTTGGTGCAGTTCAGGTGAACGAAGAAGACGAAATCATGTTGATCAGTGACCAAGGTACATTAGTTCGCACACGCGCGGCTGAAGTATCAACAGTCGGTCGTAATACTCAAGGTGTTACGTTGATCCGTACCGCGGATGATGAACGTGTTGTAGGTTTGCAGCGTATTGATGAAATCGAAGAACAAACCGTTCTTGATGATGAAAACGCTGAAGCAGGTGAGGAAACGGTAACAGCAAATGCTGATGCGCCAACTACACCTGAAAGTGACGCTGGATCTAACGAAGATAGTGATGCCGACAAATAGTCAGGTAGCCATAATTTAAGTTAGGTTTTGAAGCGATGTAAGGTATTGGCCTGCATCGCTTTTTTATTTTTAATTTATCTATTCTAATGTAGGAAAAATCGTGCAACATTTTAACTTTAGTGCCGGCCCGGCGATGTTACCCGCTGATGTGATGCAACAAGCACAAGCAGAATTTCTTAATTGGCAAAATCTAGGTTCTTCAGTGATGGAAATTAGTCACCGTAGTAAACCGTTTATCGAAGTGGCAGCGCAAGCTGAACAAGATCTACGTGATTTGTTAGCCATACCTAATAATTACAAAGTATTGTTTTTGCAAGGTGGTGGTCGAGGTCAATTCGCCAGCGTCCCATTAAACATTGCTCAGCCTACGGATTTGTCATTACATTTACAGTCTGGCTCTTGGTCTAAAGGAGCCGTTGACGAAGCAGCCAAGTACACTCGTACTCATGTGGTCACACAAGATGCCGTCAATGCTGCAGGGGAGCGTTATGTTCCAGAACAATCTCAGTGGACATTAACTGATGAACAACGCCAACAAGCTGCTTATTTACATTACTGTCCCAATGAAACCGTTGATGGCATAGCGATATTTGAACCGCCTAAACTAGATAATATTCCTGTGGTGGCAGATATGTCCTCAACCATATTATCCGGCCCATTAAACGTCAGTGATTACGGTGTAATTTATGCTAGTGCACAAAAGAACATTGGTCCATCAGGCCTAGCAGTAGTAATTGTACGTGATGATCTGTTAAATCAAGCGCAGTCAGTTACCCCTAGCTTTCTAAATTATACGCTCGCAGCCAATAACGACAGCATGTATAACACGCCGCCAACATATTCATGGTACCTATCGGGTTTGGTATTCAAATGGCTTAAAGCGCAAGGTGGTTTAGAGGCTATATCACAACGTAATGAAGCAAAAGCTGCATTGTTGTATCAAGCGATTGATGGTAATGATTTTTATCATAATAACGTTGCCATAGCACATCGTTCGATTATGAATGTGCCATTTACCTTAGCTGATCCAGCTTTAGATAAAGAGTTTTTAGCACTTGCAGAACAAAATGGCTTAGCAGCGTTAAAAGGTCACCGTTCAGTCGGTGGTATGCGTGCCAGTATTTATAATGCAATGCCGATTGACGGCGTTAAAGCACTCACCGAATTTATGCAAGAATTTGCACGCACCAAAGGATAAGCAAGATGGAACAACTTACACTTGACCCGATTGGCCAAGTTTCAGGTACAGTCAATGTACCAGGCTCTAAGTCACTTTCTAACCGTGCGCTATTACTAGCAGCACTTGCCAAAGGTACGACTCGCGTTACGAATCTACTTGATAGTGATGACATTCGCCACATGCTCAATGCACTAACGGCATTGGGTGTGAATTATGAATTATCCGAAAACAACACTGTATGTGTCGTTGAAGGGTTAGGGGACGTGTTTACCACACAACCAACAGAACAGTTGTTTTTAGGTAATGCCGGTACCGCGATGCGTCCATTATGTGGTGTGTTAGCAACATCTCCAATCAATACAATTTTGACTGGTGAGCCACGCATGAAAGAGCGTCCTATTGGTGATTTGGTTGCAGCTCTAGCTGACGTTAATGCCGATATTCGTTATTTGGATGAAGTCGGTTATCCAGCTTTAGATATTCGCGGACAGCGTTTAACCGGAGGCCATATCGAAGTTGACGGCAGTGTGTCATCGCAGTTTTTAACTGCAATTTTAATGGCTGCACCTTTGTTTACCAGTGACTCTGAGATCCATATCAAAGGCGAATTGGTGTCCATTCCATACATCGATATCACGCTCGACATAATGAAGAAATTCGGCGTAAGCGTTACGCATAACCAATATCAGGTCTTTCATGTAAAAGGCAATCAATCTTATAAAGCCCCTGAAACCTACATGGTAGAAGGCGATGCGTCTTCTGCGTCTTACTTTTTAGCCGCTGGAGCGATTAAAGGTGGTACGGTAACAGTAACGGGTGTCGGTAGTGCATCTGTACAGGGTGATATACGCTTTGCTGAAGTATTAGAAGCGATGGGTGCAAAGGTGAGTTATGCACCTAACAGCATTACCGTCACAGGGGCACCATTGACAGCTGTTGATATGGATATGAATCATATTCCCGATGCTGCAATGACGATCGCGACGACTGCGTTGTTTGCTAAGGGCACAACAGCTATCCGCAATATCTATAATTGGCGGGTGAAAGAAACGGATCGTTTGTTTGCGATGGCAACAGAGTTACGTAAAGTAGGCGCTACTGTTGTCGAAGGCCATGACTTTATTGAAGTGACACCACCTGAGTCATTACAACATGCGCAGATTGATACCTATGATGATCACCGAGTCGCGATGTGTTTTTCATTAGTTGCACTGTCTGATACCCCAGTCACTATTAATGATCCAAAATGTACCGCTAAAACCTTCCCTGATTATTTTGTTCGTCTTGCGAGCATCTGTCAGTAATTAGCTAGATAATGTGTGTATTAACAAAACTGTAATATAATTATCACAAATATGAATACATTCTCCCTTTATGTTTAGCATACAAGGGAGTATAATACGCGCCTTAAATTTGAGCTAAGGATGTAATGGATTTGAATCATACTATACCAATTGTTACCGTGGATGGCCCAAGTGGGGCGGGTAAAGGTACACTTAGCGCACATATTGCTAATTATTTACAATGGCACTTCTTAGACAGTGGTGCCATTTATCGCGTTCTCGCTGTAGCTTGCCAACATCACGGCATAGAAATACAAGATGAAGAATCAGTCGTACCATTAGCATCAAGTTTAGATGTGAATTTTATTACTACAGAAAATCACACACGTATTATACTTGAAGGTGAAGATGTAACGGATGTTATTCGAACTGAAGTAGTCGGCGCGCTAGCATCGCAAGTCGCCTCTTTAACTCGAGTTAGAGAAGCATTGTTGCGTCGTCAACGCGCATTTTCACAATTACCAGGCTTAGTTGCTGATGGTCGAGATATGGGGACGGTGGTATTTCCTAACGCCCCAGTTAAGATTTTCTTAACTGCATCTGCCGAGGCACGTGCCGAAAGACGCTATCTACAGTTGAAAGAGAAGGGCCATGATGTTAACATTGCGCGCCTTTTGAACGATATTCAAGCAAGAGACGAGCGGGATACCAATCGAGCAGTAGCTCCATTAGTGCCTGCAACTGATGCTTATGTGCTTGATTCAACAGTATTAAATGCTGACGAAGTGTTTGCAAAGGTGCAACAGATTTTAACTAATGCGGAAATACTTCCACATTAGTTTATTACGTTTGTTAAAGGATTAACGAACTTTGAACAATAACCCCGCATAACTTGGATGGAATGTGGATATTACTTAGAAGACTTAGATAATTAATATGTCAGAAAATTTTGCTCTACTATTTGAAGAAAGCTTACTACAGTTAGAAACACGTCCTGGTGCTATCGTTCGCGGTACTATCGTATCTATCGAAAAAGATATCGTACTAGTTGACGCAGGTCTAAAATCAGAGAGTGCTATACCAGCAGAACAATTTAAAAATGCCGAAGGCCAGCTTGAAGTTGCCGTAGGTGATGTTGTTGATGTTGCATTAGATGCTGTAGAAGATGGATTCGGTGAAACGATCCTTTCTCGTGAGAAAGCTAAACGCCACGAAGCGTGGGTTGAACTTGAAAAAGCTTACGAAGAAAAAGAAACCATTAAAGGTGTTATTAATGGCAAGGTTAAAGGCGGATTTACAGTTGAAGTTAACACTGTACGCGCGTTCTTACCTGGTTCATTAGTTGATGTACGTCCAGTACGTGACACAACGCATCTTGAAGGTAAAGAAATTGAATTTAAAGTTATCAAGTTAGATGCTAAGCGTAACAACGTTGTTGTTTCACGTCGTGCAGTTATCGAAGCGGAAAGCAGTGCTGAACGTGACGAATTACTTGCTAACTTAGAAGAAGGCCACGAAGTTAAAGGTATCGTTAAGAACCTTACTGACTACGGTGCGTTCGTTGACTTAGGTGGTGTTGATGGTCTACTACACATTACTGATATGGCTTGGAAACGCGTTAAGCACCCAAGTGAAATCGTAAATGTTGGTGACGAAATCAATGTTAAAGTCCTTAAGTTTGACAAAGATAAGTCTCGTGTTTCATTAGGTATGAAGCAAATGGGTAACGATCCATGGCAAGAAATTGCTGCACGTTTCCCAGAAAACAGCCGTTTATCTGGTGCAGTAACTAACCTTACTGACTATGGTTGTTTCGTAGAAATTGAAGACGGTGTAGAAGGTCTTGTACACGTTTCTGAAATGGATTGGACTAACAAAAACATCCACCCATCTAAAGTTGTTAACTTAGGTGACGTTGTTGAAGTGATGGTTCTTGAAATTGACGAAGAGCGTCGTCGTATCTCTCTAGGTCTTAAGCAATGTATCCCTAACCCATGGGAAGAGTTTGCTAAGTCATACAATAAAGGCGATAAAGTATCTGGTAAGATCAAGTCAATCACTGACTTTGGTATCTTCATCGGTCTTGACGGCGGCATTGATGGTCTAGTTCACTTATCTGACATTGCTTGGAATAAGACTGGCGAAGAAGCGGTTCGTGACTTTAAGAAAGGTGACGAAATCTCTGCAGTAGTATTACAAGTTGATCCTGAGCGTGAGCGTATCTCTCTTGGCGTTAAGCAAATTGAAGAAGACCCGTTCAATCAGTATTTAGCTGATTTCACTAAAGGTACAATTGTTACTGGTACTATCACAGCTGCTGATGCTAAAGGTGTTACTGTACACTTAGCTGATGAAGTTGAAGGTTATATCCGTGTTAGCGATTTATCTCGTGACCGTGTTGAAGACGCATCTGAAGTCGTTACTGTTGGTGATAGCATTGAAGCTAAATACACTGGCGTTGACCGTAAGAATCGCGTTGTAACTCTATCTGTTAAAGCGAAAGACCATGCAGAAGAGAAAGAAGCACTTGATAAAGTGAATCAAACTAACGAAGACCAAGGTTCAACTAACGCAATGGCAGAAGCTTTCAAAGCAGCCAAAGGCGAGTAATCTTTTAGTCTGAAAATATGAAGGTGTAACAGCAACTTAACTTGCGTTACACCTTTTTTTCTGTAACTCTTATAAGACCCAACAATTATTTAGCTAAATAAGGCTCCAATAATGACTAAATCAGAATTGATCGAAAAGCTTATGTCTACATATGACGAAGTTCAAACTCGTGATATTGAAGTTGCAGTAAAAGAATTATTAGAGTTCATGGCGCAAACATTACAACGCGGTGAACGTATTGAAATTCGAGGTTTTGGTAGCTTCTCGTTACATTATCGAGCTCCTCGCACCGGTCGTAATCCAAAGACGGGTGAATTGGTAGAGTTGACGGGCAAGTATGTACCGCACTTTAAACCAGGTAAAGAATTACGTGATCGCGTAGATTTTTCTTAATTCAGCGCAACAAAAGGGACAAATTGTGAAGGGATTATTTACTTTTTTAGTACTCATCATCGTACTTGTTATCGCGATTATCATCGGCTCTCGAAATCAAGAGCTGGTCACCATTAATTATTTGATTGCTCAATCTGAGTTACGTGAATCAACGTTAATGGCAATTATATTATCTTTAGGTATTGTCATCGGGATGTTGACAATGTTCGGTAGTTGGTTAAAGTTATCTTGGCAAGTGAAAAGCCTCAAAAACCAAGTAAAGCGTTTATCAAAAGAAGACTAATCAACTATGCTTGAACTGTTGTTTTTACTGCTCCCTGTTGCGGCAGGTTATGGCTGGATGATGGGGCGAAACAGCGTTCGCAATGCCCAGCGTAAACAATCAAGCATCCTGTCTAAACACTATTACAAAGGCCTAAATTTCCTGTTATCAGACCAACCCGACAAAGCGGTTGATACTCTGATAAAAATGATTTCTCTCAATAACGATACAGTAGAAACTCACATTGCAATGGGGAACTTTTTCCGTCATCGCGGAGAGTTAGACCGAGCTATTCGTATCCATCAAAATCTAGTTAGTCGTGACGAACTCCAGGGCACTCCACGTGAAAACGCGTTAAGTGAATTAGGGCGCGATTACATGTTAGCCGGTTTTTTAGAGCGTGCTGAAAATTCCTATTTGAAACTACTTGATAGCGATAAGCACCGTCCCGCAGCACAGCAATATTTATTTGAGATTTACCAAACCACCAAAGAATGGGATAAAGCCATCGACTTATCGCAACGTATGCTTAGTGTTGATGAGCAGCAACCTGAAGTGGCGCATCAGTTATCACATTTTTATTGTGAAAAAGCTCAGCAGTTTGTTAAGTTGTCAGATTATTCGAATGCCATTCCATTTTTACACAAATCGATTGATATCGATGAACATGCCGTTCGTCCTTGGTTAATGCTAGGGCGCATTTATATCGAATCACAAGAATACCAAAAAGCTGCTGACGCACTTAACCAAGTACCTAATCGTGACATTACTTGGTTCTCTGAAGCTGTTCCTTTGTTAGAGCAATGTTCTGTAGCCCTAGACGATGATGATTTATTAGAAAGCAGCTTAGCGCCATATTGGCAGGTCTGTGCTACGTCTTATTTGGCTAAAGTGAAATTATCTGCCAAACGTGGTGAAGATAAAGAAGCGACCCAAATATTACTTGAACAGTTGAAACAAAAACCGACCATGCGAGGGTTTAAAACCTTACTTGGATTTTTTGTTGAACAACAAGACGATGAACAAATTCAAAATAGCTTAGCGTTATTAGCTGACTTAGTTGAAAAGCAAATCCAATCACGTCCCAAATACCGCTGCATCAAATGTGGCTTCTCTGGTCGCCAAGTGTATTGGTTGTGTCCAGCTTGTAAGCATTGGAGCGTGGTTAAGCCTATCAAAGGCCTCGATGGCGAATAGTGCGAATAAGGCTAGTCAGCAAAACGCCTTGATTAGTCAAACCGTTCGCTTTTTTATCTGGCCTGTGTTTTATTAAGAGTAGAAATTATGTCCCAAATTAAACCTGTCTCAGCCCAATATCAACCAGATCCTAAAGTCGTTGTTGCGTGTGATTTTAATCAAATATCTGATTTACATAATTTCGTAGACAAAGTCTCACCTGATTTATGTAAGTTAAAAATCGGCAAAGAAATGTTTACTTATTTTGGTCCAGAAGCAGTCAAACCATTAGTTGCTAAAGGCTTTGATGTATTTTTGGATTTGAAATTTCACGATATCCCAAACACAGTAGCCAAAGCGTGTATTGCAGCAGCCGATCTTGGTGTGTGGATGATCAACGTCCACGCCAGTGGTGGTGCTAAAATGATGAGCCACGCTAAAGCTGGTCTAGCGCAGTTTGGCCAAGATGCGCCTAAGCTTATCGCTGTTACTGTATTAACGTCGATGGATGAAGCGCAGTTACATCAAGTAACACCGGGTATTAGTGTGGCTCAACAGGTAAATAAACTGGCATTGTTGACCCAAGAATCAGGGCTTGATGGAGTAGTGTGTTCTGCACAAGAAGCCGTGCAATTACGCCAGATAGTGGATGATGAATTTTTATTGGTTACTCCTGGAATACGTCCAGTGGGCAGTGAACAAGGAGACCAAATGCGTGTCATGACGCCACCTCAAGCCATGACTAGCGGTGTGAGCTATATGGTGATTGGCCGACCGATTACACAATCGGCCAATCCTTATCAAACGCTGTTAGACATTAACGCATCCATTTAACCGGTTACTAATAATTTCGCGCCCATATCGCGCCTTTATTGTCCTTAGACATTAAGGGCGGCAGTTGCATCCATATACTCAAGGTTTAGACTTTCACCTAACGCATCAACGACTGCTTTATAAGTTACTAAACCTTTGTGTACATTCAAGCCATTAAGTAGATGCACATCATCTAACATGGCTTGCTTAGGTCCTTTGTTAGCTAGTGCTAAGCCAAACGGTAATGTCGCATTGTTTAACGCCATGGTGGCAGTACGAGCCACGCCACCTGGCATGTTAGCAACACAATAATGCACAACATCATCGATAATATAGACTGGATCTTGATGCGTTGTCGCTTTTGAAGTCGCAAAACAGCCACCTTGGTCAATCGCAACATCTACTAACACCGAGCCTTTTTTCATATTCGCGATATGTTCACGAGTCAGTAATTTAGGCGCAGCAGCACCGGGTATTAATACCGCACCCACCACTAAATCGGCAAGTTGCGTATACTGTGCAATCGCATCTGTCGTTGAGTAGACTGTGCGTACGCGGCCAGCAAAGATATCGTCTAACTCACGTAAACGCGGTAGTGAACGGTCTAAAATGGTTACTTCAGCACCTAGACCAATCGCCATTTTCGCAGCATTCGTACCAACAACACCGCCACCAATGATCACAACTTGACCTGGAGCAACACCAGGCACGCCACCTAATAATGTGCCGTTACCGCCTTGAGCTTTTTCTAAGTAATGTGCGCCAGCTTGAATGGCCATACGACCAGCTACTTCACTCATGGGCGCAAGTAATGGAAGTGCACCAAATTTGTCTGTCACTGTTTCATAAGCAATACAGGTTGCTTTGGATTCGACTAATAACTGAGTCTGGGTAGGATCAGGTGCTAAATGTAAGTAGGTATATAATAACTGGCCTTCACGTAACATTTTACATTCGTTAGGCTGTGGCTCTTTTACTTTGATTATCATTTCAGCTTCAGCAAAAATGCTAGCAGCATTGTCAATAATGGTTGCACCAGCTAATGTGTAGTCGTCATCAGTGAAGCCAATGCCAGTACCTGCTTGTGTTTCAACTAACACGGCGTGTCCATGTTGTACAAACTCGTTAGCTGCGGCAGGGGTTAAGCCAACACGGTATTCATGATTTTTTATTTCTTTAGGTACACCAATAATCATTTGCCAATCTCTATAATGGATAAAAAACCGATTATATAGACTTTTGCATGGTGATAAATTTCTTATTTTTTAGTTTTGCAGTATAATATTTGGAAAAATACCCAAATGGCAAAATATAAAATGTTGATAAAAACACCGAAACACATTGATAACTTAGATCGTGCAATACTCAATGCGCTGCAAGCCGATGGACGAATGTCGAACGTTGACTTGGCTAATCAGATTGGTTTAAGTCCTTCACCTTGTTTAGAAAGGGTGAAGCGATTAGAGCAACAAGGTTACATTACAGGTTACAGTGCCAGTGTCGATCCGGTAAAACTAGGCGCAGCGATGTTGGTTTTCGTTGAGATCTCATTATCAAAAACATCACCAGATATATTTGCGGATTTTTCAGCGGCGGTTCAGCAACAAGATGATATACAAGAGTGTCATTTAGTATCGGGAAACTTTGATTTTTTATTAAAAACCCGTGTTGCAGATATGGCGAGTTATCGCAAATTGTTGGGCGATACATTATTGCGCTTACCGGGTGTAAGAGAGTCACGTAGTTATGTCGTAATGGAAGAGGTTAAACACTCAAATAAAATTAAAATCAATATTACTGGACGTTAATTTACGCGTTAGCTGTGATAGAATATTGAAAATAATAAATATACTAAAACTAACTGGTTTTTTCCCTCAACCAGATGCTTTAATGTTAGGTAGATAATGGCTCAACTTACTGGTATTCAACGTATTTTCGAAACGGGCATGATAGTTTGCACCGTGCTTGCGTTATTCATTTTTTTATCACTGATGTCGTTCCATCAAGCTGATCCAGGTTGGACCCAAACCGGATTACAGCCGACAATTCAAAATTGGATGGGGCCTGCGGGCGCTAAATTAGCAGATTTGTTATTTTTCTCTTTGGGCTATTTAGCTTACAGTTTACCATTTTTATTTGCGCTGATTGGCTGGTTAGCATTTAAACAAATCAAACAACTCTTAGATTTAGATTTTTTAAATATCGGATTGCGCTTGATAGGTGTGATTTTTATGGCTATTGGGATCAGTGGGTTAGCCAGCATTAATTTTGATGATATGTATTATTTTTCTGCAGGCGGCTTATTTGGTGATGTGATTTCAAGTGCATTGCTCCCACAGTTTAGTTTTGTCGGTACTACCATTTTATTGTTAAGCTTTTTTGCCACTGGATTTACCCTAGCATCAGGGATATCTTGGTTAGCAGTTGTTGAAGCAATCGGTGCTAGCACTTTATGGGCAGGTAAAAAAGCAATTGCATTACCGCAAGGGGTAGGGCAGTTGTCACTGCCAAGTCCTAAGTATTTTTCCGCTAAGAAAGCAACTAATGACGACGATGATATTTCTATTTCAACATTACGTCCTACCGATCCTGCACCAGATGATCGTCCTTTTAATATCAAACATGAAACCCTGTACCAAGTCCCTGATGAAATCTTAGATGATGATCCGCAGATTATTATTAATACCAATACTATGGATTCAGATATTGCATTAGGTGATATTGCGCCGGAAATAACCATTGATGATGAGATCCCTGCGACTCCTGTATATGCTGGAGAAAAAACAGTTGATGCAACCATTGACTCGGCGCCAGCAGAGCCTGAAATTGATACTGCAGTGGTGTCATCACCATTAGTTAAAAGTGTTATGAAGCCTAAGCATGTAGAAAAACCAGAGGGCGAGCGACCGTCTTTTGCGTTACTTGACCGAGCTGATAAAGTTAAAAACCCGATTACCAAAGAAGAGCTCGAAGGGATATCTCGCTTGGTAGAAGAAAAACTCGCTGACTTTAATATTTCTGCCCGAGTCGTGGGTGTTTATCCTGGCCCGGTGATTACCCGTTTTGAATTGGATCTAGCACCAGGTGTTAAAGTCAGTAAAATTACAACATTATCCAAAGATTTGGCTCGTGCGATGTCTGCAATTTCAGTGCGTGTGGTCGAAGTCATTCCAGGTAAATCAGTGATTGGTTTAGAACTACCTAACAAAAATCGCGACATGGTGCGTCTAAGTGAAGTGATAGAAGGGGAGTCTTTTCAGTCCTCATCCTCACCTTTAACTATGGTCTTAGGTGCTGACATATCAGGTAAACCTGTCATCGTTGATTTAGCTAAAATGCCGCATTTATTGGTTGCAGGTACGACAGGTTCGGGTAAATCCGTTGGTGTCAACGTCATGATCTTAAGCTTATTGTATAAATCATCTCCTGAAGATGTGCGTATGATCATGATTGATCCTAAAATGCTTGAGCTATCGGTATACGAAGGTATTCCTCATCTACTCGCAGAAGTCGTCACGGACATGAAAGAAGCAGCCAATGCACTGCGCTGGTGTGTCGGTGAAATGGAACGTCGTTATCGTTTGATGAGTGCATTAGGTGTACGTAACTTAAAAGGCTACAACGCCAAAGTGCTCAAAGCGATTGAAGACGGTCAACCGATCAAAGATCCACTATGGCAGCAAGGTGACAGTATGGATGCCCAAGCGCCAGATTTAACCAAGTTACCCGCTATTGTGGTCGTGGTAGATGAATTTGCCGACATGATGATGATTGTAGGTAAGAAAGTTGAAGAGCTAATTGCTCGAATTGCACAAAAAGCGCGTGCTGCAGGTATTCATTTAGTCTTAGCTACGCAGCGTCCATCAGTTGATGTGATTACTGGTTTGATTAAAGCGAATATTCCTACGCGAATTGCGTTTCAAGTATCAAGTAAAATTGACTCTCGTACTATCCTCGATCAACAAGGTGCTGAAGCCTTGCTAGGTATGGGTGACATGTTGTATTTACCACCAGGCACAGGTGTACCAACACGAGTCCACGGTGCGTTTGTTGATGATCACGAAGTACATGCTGTTGTAGGTGATTGGAAAAAACGCGGCGAACCTGAATACATTGACGAGATTCTTAATCCTGAAGTCGGTGGCGAAGTATTACTACCTGGCGAACAAGCCGAAAATGCCGATCAGGAAATGGACGTGTTTTATGATGAAGCTGTGGCGTTTGTCACTGAGACCCGTAAAGCCTCGGTGTCATCGGTACAACGTAAGTTTCGAATTGGCTACAACCGCGCTGCACGTTTAGTCGAACAAATGGAGCAAAGCGGGATCGTATCAGCACCTGGTCACAACGGTAACCGTGAAGTATTAGCTGCCCCGGCTCCGCGTGATTAATGAATAATAATCAGTAGCAATTAGCAATTTATTAAATTTATAAAGAAGCATAAGGATTTATCTATGAATGCAAAATCGACAATATCACGGATGAGCTTCGCGTTATGCTTAGTGTTATTTACATCCAGTTCGTTGGCTGCAGTGGTGAATGAAAAACCGACATTGCGTGGGTTACTGGCAAAAATTAACACACTACAAGCCAGTTTTACTCAAGTGGTCACGGATAGCCAGGGTAAACCACTACAAACTAGCTCAGGTAATTTGATCTTGCAACAACCTGATCGCGTCTACTGGCAAGTACTAATACCCGACGAAACACTATTGATAGCCAATGGCGAGCGTGTTTTTTATGTGGATCAATTTGTTGAGCAAGTGTCTATTTTTTCACAAAAAGACATGGTCTCAAATAACCCATTAATGCTGCTAACATCTAGCGATGATGAAGTGTGGGAGCAGTTTAGTGTGGTCAAACAGGATCAGGCTTATGTCGTCACACCGGTAAACAATGAAGGCCAAATTACACAATTGACCTTACGTTTCGTCGAAGATACCTTAGCCCAATTCACGTTATTGGATAATCAGGGGCAGGTGAGTCAGTTCATATTAAACGGAACCGTATTAAATATGCCGTTACCAGTTAATCAATTTAGCTATGCTATACCTGAAGGGTTTAGTGTTGATGACCAGACACAATAAGTGTCTAAACTAGGCTTGCCATGACGTCACTTTCATCAAGTACATCCAACAGCTCAGTAAATTCGTCTGCAGATGCCTCTGCGGGGCCGACTACACCTTTGGCTGCGCGAATGCGACCACAGGATTTATCAAGTTACATTGGCCAATCACATATTTTGGGTGAGGGGCAGCCGTTAACTCAGGCATTACACAACAAACAAGTACACTCTATGTTGTTGTGGGGACCGCCTGGCACCGGTAAAACGACCTTGGCACAGATCATTGCCAATCAGGTGGATGCCAATCTAATTACGCTTTCTGCGGTATCAAGTGGTGTTAAAGATATTCGTGAAGCGATGGCGATGACCCATCCAGGGGTAACGACCATTGTATTTGTAGATGAGGTTCATCGCTTTAATAAGTCGCAACAAGATGCATTTTTACCATATATTGAATCTGGCGCGATTACGTTTATTGGCGCGACAACCGAAAATCCTGCTTTTAGTTGTAACAATGCCCTGTTATCGCGGTGTCGAGTTTATGTGTTACAAGCCTTAACCGATGATGAGCTGATTGCTATCGCACAGCAAGCGTTAACCGAGGATCAATGGCTGGCGGGACAAGCGCTACAGATTGATGATGAGGCACTGTTAACCTTGGCATCTTTAGCTTCAGGTGATGCACGTCGCACATTACTTTATCTTGAACTGGCTGCACAGCTAGCGACGAATAAACATATTACTCAAGCCAACATAGCACAAGCTGCGGGGCAAAAAGTCGCGCAGTTTGATCAACAAGGCGATCATTATTACGATTTGTTGTCGGCATTTCATAAATCGGTTCGAGGCTCATCGTCTGATGGAGCTTTATATTGGTACACGCGTTATTTACATGCTAATTCTGACCCGTTACCAATCATGCGTCGACTGTTGGCAATTGCGTCTGAAGATATAGGTTTAGCCGACCCACGCGCATTAGCGTTATGTTTAAATGCATGGGATACCTATCATCGAGTAGGTGCAGCAGAAGGTGAGCGAGCGATTGCTCAGGCTTGTGTCTACTGTGCGTTAGCGCCTAAGAGCAATGCTTTGTATAGTGCATTTAAAGCTGCCAAGCAATTAGCTGCTGATACTTGTGATATGCCAGTACCCAATCATTTACGCAATGCGCCGACCCAACTTGCTAAATCTCAAGGTCATGGTGAAGGCTATCGTTACTCACATAATGAAGATCATGCGGTGAGTGCAGGGCAGCAATATTTACCTGATAATTTACCTGAACCGCATTTTTATCAAGCAAATGAACGCGGTTTAGAGCAAAAACTTAGGCAAAAACAAGAGTTCCTCGACCAATTAAACAAAACCGCTTATCATAGTAATAGAAACAATAATGCAAGCCATCAAGGTAAAGCTAAATGATATATTTGTTTGTGGCTATAGGTGGCGCACTAGGTGCGTGTTTACGTTATTTTTTGATTAATCAAACCCAATTGCTCATGGGAAAAGATTTTCCCTATGGCACATTATTAGTCAATGTTATCGGCTCATTTTGTATCGGTGCAGTTTATGCGTGGCTAACAAGCGTCAATGAATTTCATGATGCTGTTAGACCATTGATAATTGTCGGTTTACTCGGTTCCTTGACGACATTCTCGACATTTTCGTTTGACACCGTTTTATTATTACAAAGCTCGCAGTGGCTAAAAGCGGGTGTAAATATTATTCTCAATGTTACATGTTGTTTATGTGTGACATGGGTTGCTCTTCACATTTTTAAAGGATAATTAAGTACATGTTAGATCCTAAGTTTCTTCGCGATGAGTTAGCGCAAACGGCACAACGTTTGGCGACTCGTGGTTATACGCTTGATGTTGACGCGATTGCGGCATTTGAAGCTCAACGTAAAGTGTTACAAGCTAGCACACAAGATCTACAAAACGAGCGCAACGTTCGTTCTAAGTCGATCGGTAAAGCCAAAGCTTCTGGTCAAGATATTGCTCCTTTGTTAGCTGAAGTAGGAGAGCTAGGGGATAAACTTGATGCAGCGAAAGCTGAGTTGACAGAGTTGTTAGCAAATATTGATGCGATCACAGCTGGGATCCCAAATTTACCTCATGAAAGTGTGCCTGTCGGTAAAGATGAAGAAGATAATGTTGAAGTTAGTCGTTTTGGAACACCTACGACCTTTGATTTCGAAGCCAAAGATCACGTTGATATATCTGCAGGCTTATCTAATGGTTTAGATTTTGATACTGCAAGTAAACTGACCGGTTCTCGTTTTGTCGTGATGCATTCGCATGTTGCTTCTATGCATCGTGCGCTAGCGCAGTTCATGCTTGATAAACATACGCGTGAACATGGTTATGCTGAAGTCTACGTACCGTATTTAGTGAATAGCGATAGTCTATACGGAACGGGTCAATTACCTAAGTTTGGTGAAGACTTGTTTCATACCAAACCTGCTACCGAAGAAGGTCAGGGCTTATCCTTGATCCCAACGGCTGAAGTGCCGCTAACCAACATTGTACGTGATTCGATTATTGATGAGACGCAATTACCGATAAAAATGACTGCACATACGCCTTGTTTCCGTTCAGAAGCGGGGAGTTATGGTCGTGATACGCGTGGACTTATTCGTCAACATCAGTTTGATAAAGTTGAGTTAGTGCAAGTCGTAAAGCCGGAAGATTCATTTGCTGCATTAGAAGCGTTAACTGGACATGCTGAATCTATTTTACAAGCCTTAGAATTACCGTATCGTAAAATGAATCTTTGTACTGGTGATATGGGCTTTGGCGCATGCAAAACTTATGATTTAGAAGTCTGGTTACCTGCCCAAAATACCTATCGTGAGATATCTTCATGTTCTAACATGGTGGATTTCCAAGCACGTCGGATGCAGGCGCGCTATCGTGCTAAAGGCGCTAAAAAGCCAGAATTAGTTCATACTTTAAATGGATCAGGCCTAGCTGTTGGCCGTACATTAGTTGCGGTATTAGAAAATTATCAACGAGCCGATGGCTCAGTGGTAGTACCTACAGTATTACGCCCTTACATGAACGGCTTGGAAGTCATTCCCGCACAATAAATTGTACGCTTAGGCTAAGGGCGATTAATTTTATAAGCATTTAGCGGGTTTAGGTAAGCCTGCTAATTTGCTCGCCATTTTAGCGGGTCCTTGCGGTAGTAATCGCTGTAAATGACGGCTGTTACCAATCTCAGGGCCAAATTCATTGTTTAATGCTTTTACTAGCGCTCGGATAGCGGGGCTAGTGTCATAATCTTCATAGAACTGTCTAACAAAGCGAATAATCTGCCAATGAGCAGCATTGAGTTCAATTCCTTCTTTTTCTGCAATAACAGGTACAAGCGCTTCATCCCATTGTAAATGATCCAATAAGTAGCCATGTTCATCTGTATCAATCGTATTGCCGTGTAATTCGTATGCCATTAATTTGTGTCTCAGTTAAAAGTGTATTTGGATGTCACTTGCTGCAAGCGTTGGAAATTCATCGACCCAAGTTATTACCGTATCAGCTAATGCATGTCCTTGTATGCAGTGCTGTGCGAATAAGTCGCTACCTAAGTCTCCACGTAGAACTAATATTTCATCTACATCGTACAAAGGTAAACTTTTAAGCATTTTCCCTGTATTTTTAGGGTGCACCTTGTCGGCAAACTGTTCTGGTTTTAAAGACAGGCAAGTCAATCCTAATCCACTAATATGCAGAGTGCAGGTGTGGCCAACATTGCCTGCCGCAGCCGCACATTCAAACATATCGAGAAACGCATTAGTGTTATACGCGTGTGCTTGATAACTGATGACGATGTGGGCCATTATATTTGCTCCAATTGTGCTGAGTTATGGAGCAATGCATAAAATTGGGTTAAGCCATAATCTTCGATGATATCACTCTGATAATTGGGTATATGCCTAGCCGCAGAGCTAGGACAATAGCCAAGTGCAATCGATGGTTGGTTTTGTTGAGCTGTAGTGTTTAATTGACTCAGATAGGCAATGACGTGGTTATCGAGTGTCTGAAGTAATCCTTCAGCAAGAAAAAATATTTGTACAACCTGCTGCTGTTGGCACAACACAGTTAGCTGAGTGATCAGTTTTTCAGCTGATAAAGTCGCAGGTGATGACGTGACTAAAATTGTTAAGGCCATAAAAAAAGCTCAAACCATTAGGAATGAGCTTTATTATACTGATTATTATGACAAATCATAATTTGCGTTAGTTTGATTAACTAACACACGGTTTGTATATTAATCGTCGCTATTAAATACACCAAGAAGGTGTAGTAGGGACGTGAACAAGTTATATAGGTTTAAGTACATTGAAACTGTTGCACGGATATAGTTAGTCTCACCACCATGAATGATACGGCTTGTATCAAACAAGATTAAACCAGACATAATAAATATAATCGCAGAGCTAATGGCTAGTGAGATAGCAGGTACTGCAAAGAAGATGTTAGCAATGGCTGCGATAACCACAACCAATAAACCAACCATCAAAAAACCACCCATAAAGCTAAAATCTTTTTTAGTGGTTAATACATACCCAGATAAAGCAAAAAAGATAATCGCTGTGCCACCCAGTGCCTGCATGATTAAGCCAGGGCCACTAGCTAAGCCTGCATAATAAGTTAGCATTGGACCTAACGCGCCGCCTAACAAACCTGTAAAGGCGAAGATCCAAAATAAACCCGATGCAGAATCTGCTTTTTTGTTTACAACAAACAACATAACAAACGCACCTAATGTCATGCCTAGTGACATCATAGGACTGATACCTATATACATTGCAGCAGCAGCACAAAATGCACTGAAGACTAATGTCATAGATAAAAGCATATAAGTGTTACGTAACACTTTGTTTGTTTCTAGTACCGAAGCTTGTGCCGGTTGAGCAAAAACGGTATCTCTGTTCATAAGTTCCCTCCACAGGAATAAAAATTACAACTAATAATATGACTATTGTTATAGCCAAAAGTTTAATTTTCAAGATCAAACAGTAAAATAAAGATTAAAAACACCCAATATGTGTAATTAATAATCAACAGAATGAAAAAATGAAGTTTTTTTCAAAAAAGGGTTTACAAGCGGCAAGAAGGTCTCTAGAATGCGCATCTCGTTAAGGAGAGTTGGCAGAGCCCGGTTTAATGCACCTGACTTGAAATCAGACGTACGGTCAAACGTACCAGAGGTTCGAATCCTCTACTCTCCGCCATATTACTAAAAAGCCCGCTTTTAAAGCGGGCTTTTTTTTGCCAATAAGTTACAAAAATCTATAGATTTAATCGACTACATAGATTACATTTAAACAGCTGATGTAGGAAATGTGCCTGTATCTGAGTGCTTACTTTTTTTATGTGGGAATGATTACAGAGCGTGTAGAGGATGTCTTACAAGATCGATAATATTAAGGATAATTAAGATGGTAAAAATTCTACTAGTAGATGATCATGAACTTGTACGTTCAGGGATTCGATTAATTCTAGAAGGAGTTGCAGGTTTTACAGTTGTAGCCGAAGCAAAAAGCGGTGAGGATGCCATCCGCTATTGTCGTAAGGATGCACCTGATATCGTATTGATGGATGTAAACATGCCTGGAATCGGTGGGTTAGAGGCTACTAAACAAATTGTACGTATGTCTGAAAATACACGTGTTATTTGTTTATCCATGCATACCGAAAACCCTATTCCTGCAAAAGTGATGCAGATGGGTGCATTTGGTTTTATAACCAAAGATGCCGAACCAGAAGAAATGCTCCGCGCTGTTCATAAAGTCGCGGCGGGGCAAAAATACGTTGCTCCAGATATTGCTCAACAAATTGCCATTGGCAAATTAGACTTTGAAGACTCTAATCCATTTGAGCAGTTATCTGACAGAGAACTAGAAATAACACTAATGCTAGTAAAAGGGCAACGCGTTCCTGAAATTGCTAACTCATTAAATATTAGTGCTAAAACAGTCAACACTTATCGATACCGCATGTTTGAAAAGTTAGATATCAGCACGGATGTTGAATTAACCCACTTAGCGCTGCGCTATAAGTTGATTACTTCCGATACTTTATAATATTTATCAATAATGCCACTGAATATAGAATTTAATTATCAATCATTTCTAGAAAAGCTTACACACCATCCTGGCGTATACCGTATGTATAACAGCCAGGAAGATGTTATCTATGTAGGCAAAGCTAAAAATTTAAAAAAACGTGTATCGAGCTACTTTAAAGCTAAACACGATAATTCCAAGACCCAAGCTCTTGTCTCGCAAATAGCCAGTATGGATGTGACCGTTGTTAGCAGCGAGACTGAAGCGTTTATTCTTGAAAACAATTTCATTAAAAAATATCGTCCACGCTATAACGTCCTCTTAAAAGATGATAAATCCTATCCTTTTATTTTTATCTCGGATCATCAACATCCAAAAATTTCTATGCACAGAGGTCCACAAAAACAAAAGGGCGAGTACTTTGGCCCATATCCTAGCGCGTGGGCAGTGAAAGAAAGCTTACGAACTTTTCAAAAGATATTTCCAATTCGTCAATGTGAAGATGCGTATTATCGTGCGCGTACTCGTCCTTGTTTGCAATATCAGATGCAGCGCTGTAGTGCTCCTTGTGTCAAAGGCCATATTTCAGATACTGAGTATGCCGAACAAGTATTGTTGGCGAAGCTTTTTTTAAAAGGAAAAGATCAGCAAGTTATTGACACATTAGTCAAACAAATGGAAAAAGCGAGCATTGAGTTACGCTTTGAGCAAGCAGCTAAACTACGCGATCAAATTGGTGCTCTGCGTAAAGTTCAAGAACAACAGTGGGTCAGTGGAGCACAAGAAGAAATGGATGTGTTTGGTTTTGCCTATAAACATGGCGGGGCCTGTATTCAAGTAATGTTTGTGCGAGATGGTAAATTACTCGGTGCCAAATCATTTTTTCCAAAAATCCCAACTATCTTAGGTATTGATGACGCATTACAGTCTTTTATATTACAGTTTTATTTAGCTGGAAATAAAACTATTCCTAAACAGATCGTGTTGCCACAAGCGTTACCTGAACAAGATGCGGTTGCTGATGCGCTCAGTGAACATGCTAAATATAAAGTGAAGTTTTTTGCTGGTGCCCGTGATAGTAAACGTCGTTATTTAGAGTTAGCTAATAAAAATGCAGAGAATGCGCTGATCAGTCAACAGACTCAACAAAAGTCGATGTTCGCACGATACAAAGATCTTGAATCTGTGATTGAACGAGATGAACCAATCCAACGCATGGAATGTTTTGATATTTCTCACACTTCTGGCCAGCAGACTGTCGCATCTTGTGTGGTGTTTAATCGTGACGGACCGTTAAAGTCTGATTATCGTCTATATAATATTGAAGGCATTACGGGCGGGGATGATTATGCAGCTATGGCACAGGTGTTAGCACGTCGTTATAAATACACACAACAAGATGAAGATAAAATTCCTGATATTGTTTTTATTGATGGTGGTAAAGGTCAGCTAGGACAAGCAGAAGCGCATTTTGATAAATGGCCCTATGCTAAAAAGCCGTTATTAATTGGTGTAGCAAAAGGTACCAGTCGTAAAGCGGGGCTCGAAACCTTAATTATGGCTGGCTCACACGAAATCATTCCGATGAATCCCGATCAACCAGGATTACATTTAATTCAACATATTCGAGATGAATCACACCGCTTTGCGATTGCTGGACATCGTAATCGTAGACAAAAGATTAAAACGACTTCCACTTTAGAATCGATTCCTGGAGTAGGAGGCAAACGTCGCCAAGCGCTATTAAAATACATGGGCGGTTTGCAAGGTTTGAAAAAAGCGAGTCAAGATGAAATACAAAAAGTACCGGGAATTAGTGCTCAAATGGCTGAAATCATATATGATCACCTACATACCTAATCTTAATAAGTAGTATATGTATACTTTACCTAACCTGATTACCATGTTTCGTGTTGTCCTTATTCCTGTATTTGTCGTCGTCTACTTCTTAGATTGGCGTTGGGCACATGAAGCGGGGGCGTTTATTTTCTGGTTAGCTGCAATAACCGATTGGTTTGATGGTTATTTGGCTCGCAAGTTAAAACAAAGTAGTGCCTTTGGTGCGTTTTTAGATCCTGTCGCCGATAAGTTAATAGTCGCAACTGCACTCATTATGATTACACACACTTATCAAACTTTGTGGATTACGATCCCTGCGATAATTTTATTATCACGTGAAGTTTATGTATCGTCATTACGTGAATGGATGGGGCAGATGGGCTTAAGTAGTAATGTAAAAGTGAGTTTCATCGGTAAATGTAAGACAACCGCTCAAATGCTTGCCTTAATTGGCTTACTTTCGGGCATGGAATACTTTTTCGACTTTCGAATTTTTTGGGTTAGTTTAGGATATATTTTACTATACGTTGCGACTATTTTATCGTTGTGGTCAATGTGGGTCTATACTGTAGCAGCTATCCCTGCATTGAAAGGCGCTAAATAGCGCTGATTAAATGCGCGATTTGTGTAAAAATAATGCATTCAATCATTATTTCGCATGAAACTAAAAAAAAACTGCTTTTTACTGTTGACAGTTTTTATCTGGCAGGTACAATGCACGCACTTCTTAAGAGAGAGGCCATTCTTTCTAAAGACAGCGCGGGAATAGCTCAGCTGGTAGAGCACAACCTTGCCAAGGTTGGGGTCGCGAGTTCGAATCTCGTTTCCCGCTCCAATTTTTCTTTGAGAGATTGGGTATGTACATTCTGGCGGAATGGCAGAATGGCTATGCAGCGGATTGCAAATCCGTGGATCTCGGTTCGACTCCGGGTTCCGCCTCCACTATACTTACGCAATGTCGTAAGCACTCGTTGCCCGGGTGGTGAAATTGGTAGACACAAGGGATTTAAAATCCCTCGCTCGTAAGAGTGTGCCGGTTCAAGTCCGGCCCCGGGCACCATTATCTTCTTACAGATATTGGTACTTCAGGGCTTTCAGCCCATATACAATTCAAAATTTTAATACACTGTTTTTGTTTAATAATTTAATTATTATGCAATAAAGAATTACTCCTTTTCGATTGAACCTCCGTATAATAAACCATATAAAATTTAATCTTTTAGGGATCGTTATGTCGTTGTTTCGTTGGTGTGTCGCTATTGTTATTTGTGTGGCTGTTTTTGTGAGCTTAAGCTTCATCAAATACAATCAAGTCATGGCAGCAATAGCCTTTGGCGAGTCTTTTCCTGAACCTAGCGAAACAGTCCACGCACAATCGTTAACAACGACTCAATGGCGAACCATGTCGTCATTATCTGCTGAAACAGTTGCTCCGCAACTGATAAGTTTAACCAATCAACAATCAGGCATTATTACTGCGGTCAATGGCGAAGCGGGTCAAGCTATCGCAAAAGGTTCTGTGTTTGTGCAAATAGATATAAGCGAAGAATCTGCTCAATTAGCAGCTATTGCTGCCCAAATAGCACTAGCACAGCTTGATGTAGATAGATTGGGTAGATTAATCAAGGTCAACGCATCGAGTAAAGAACAATACGATCGCGCATTAGCACAACTAGATGTAGTCAATGCTCAAGCGGATGCTATCAAAGCAAACATAGCTAAAAAACAAGTCATGATCCCTTTTCCTGGAGTGCTAGGCTTACATTCACTAGAAGTCGGTCAATATATTGAAGCAAACTCTGAATTAACCTCGCTTATGGGAGATATCGATCCTATTTGGGTTGAGGTTGATGTACCACAAGCACTTTCAGCTATTGATGTCGGCAGGATGTTGGCGGTTAATTATCAAGGTCGCAAAATAAACGGTTCGATAATCGCAAAATCACAGGTGTTAAATCCAGTAAACCGTTCAGTTAAAATACGCATAGCGATTGATAATAGTGACAAAGCGTTATCTCCTGGTAGTTTTGTCCAAGTAGAGATCCCGTCATTATCACAACAATCCGCTTATGTAGTTGCGGATACCGCTGTTAGATATTCACCTCTTGGCAGTTTTGTATATGTATTGAAGCTAGATGACAATAATCAATACCGTGCTGTACGCCAAGAAGTAACCGTATTAGCGAAACAAGGTAATGACGTTATTATTGCTGCTGACTTTGTTACTGACTCACCAATTGCAACATTAGGTGCGTTTAAGTTGCGCGAAGGGCTATGGGTTAAGATTGCGGAGCAACAATAATGGCTGATACAGACAAAGAAATTAGGGCATTTAGTAAACCGAGTTGGCTTGATGTATTTTCTACCAAACCGGTATTAGCAATTGTTTTATCATTAGCAATTGTCCTTATTGGAGTGCGTGCAGCATCGGATTTACCTATTCTTCAATTTCCTAAATTAGACAGTGCTTCAATTGAGATTACCACCCCTTATATCGGTGCTTCAGCTGAAATTGTACAGGGCTTTGTAACCGATCCAATTGAAAAAGCCGCAGCTTCTGTACCTGGAATTGACTATATTGATTCAGCGACTACACCAGGATTATCACGTGTCACTGTATGGTTAAACCTCAACGTGGATAGCGCTAAAGCGTTAGCCGAATTATCTTCACGTTTGGACCAAATTCGCTTTGAATTGCCCCAAGGCGCAGAAGATCCTGCAATCCAAGTTGTTCGGGCTGATCGACCTTTTGCTGTATTTTATCTCACCGTGTTGTTTGATGAAGAAAACGCAAACATATCCCGCTCAGATGCATCTGATTATTTATCTCGTCGTGTCGTACCTAATTTATCGACCATACCCGGTGTGCAGCGGGTTAACCTCGAAGGTGGGCGTATTCCTGCTATGCGTATCTGGTTAGATAATAACAAAATGAACGCATTAAATGTTTCCGCCAATGATGTTGCAAGTGCGCTTCGAGCAAATAATTTAGTTGCCACCATAGGTCGCAGTGAAAATAATATGCAGCGGATCAGTTTAATGGCTGATACCGCATTACAAACTGTGGCTGATTTTGAATCATTGATAGTGCGTAAAGTCGGGAGTTCGGTACTTAGGATCAGTGACTTTGCGCGAGTGGAACTAGGAGAAACAGAAGGGGAGACCAGTGCACGTTTTGATAAAGAGACCGTGTTATATATTTCTGTTTGGCCTTTACCAGGTGCCAATGAAATTGAGATAGGCGATCGTCTTTATGACAAACTAGCGCAAATCAATCCAACGCTACCACAAGGTATGAGTATTACTGACGGCTATGATGGCACTATCTATATGCGTTCTGCGTTGTTAGAGATATTTATTACCTTAGCTGAAACTATTTTGTTAGTGGGCTTGGTCGTTATTATTATGATGGGATCGATACGCACCGCGCTCGTTCCGTTAATTACCATCCCGATTTCTATTTTGGGTGCGATTGCGGCAATGACACTAATGGGATTTAGTTTAAATCTACTTACCGTGTTAGCCGTCGTCTTATCCGTCGGCTTAGTGGTCGATGATGCGATTGTTGTTGTAGAAAATGTCGCCCGGCATATGCGCAAAGGAATGTCTCGCATTGATGCCGCATTGTTCAGCTCTCGTCAGCTACTTACACCTATATTAAGTATGACGATTACACTGGCTGCGGTGTATGCGCCAATTGGTTTGTTAACTGGCTTATCTGGTGCGCTTTTTAAAGAGTTCGCATTTACCTTGGCTATCGCCGTATTGATTTCAGGCTTTGTGGCAATCACACTATCCCCGATCATGTCAGCATATGCTAATGCAGAAGGAGGCAAAGAAGGAAAATTCACTCTCAAGGTCAATGCAATTTTTGCCAAGCTCCAATCCATGTACGGTCATTTTTTACAGCGCTCTGTATTATGGCGCAATCAGATTTTGTTTGTTGCGGTGTTTTTATCTTTACTCAGTGTTCCTTTTTATTTGTTTTCATTAAAAGAGTTAGCACCGACAGAAGACCAATCAGGCATAACAGTGATTGTCGAATCTGCACCAGAAGCTTCTTTAGCCTATAGCATGACTAATATGGATGATGTTGTGGATACCATGAGTTTACTTGATGGGTCTAAGTTCATTTGGCAAATTGTCAATCCGGGCGCGACATTTGGTGGTATGGATTTTGTGCCACCAGAAGAGCGAGAGCAAGGTGTACAAGATTTATATTGGCAGGCTTTTGGAATGCTCTCGGGTGTACCTGGGGTAAAAGCGTTTCCAGTACTTGATTCAGCATTGCCTACAGCGGGTAATTTTGATGTGGAAATGGTAGTGATGAGCACTGACCCATACGCTGATATGCAACGTTATGCGCAATCAATGTTGCAGCAAATTAATCAATCTGGAAAATTTTTATTTGCAGACACAGATTTAAAAATTGATTTACCACAAGTTAGGTTTTTACTTGATCGCGATAAAATTGCCGATCTTGGCATGAGTTTACAATCGGTGACGTCACAATTAAATATCCTTTTGTCTGGTAATTATATCAATCGTTTTGACCAGTTAGGCAAAGCCTATCGTGTTATCCCTATGCTGGAGCAAAACGGCCGCCTAACACCTGATGATATTTTATCCTTACATATACGTACACCTGCAAATGATTTGATTTTAGTTAGCAGTATTGCGCAGTTGACAACTGAAGTAGGGCCTCGAGTATTATCTAAGTTTCAACAAAAAAATGCCTTTCGTTTATTCGGTGGTGTGATCCCAGGGACAACCAAAGAACAAGCGTTACAAGTGATGGAGCAAGCAGCAAAAGACATATTACCGCTTGATTATACGGTGGATTATGCTGGTGAGTCTCGCGAGATCCGCCGCGAAGGAAATTCATTGGAAGGGGTGTTGTTAGTTGCCTTAGTCTTTGTATATCTGTTACTTGCAGTACAGTTTAATTCGTTTCGAGACCCGTTAGTAGTGTTACTTGGCTCTGTGCCTTTAGCTTTGTCTGGTGCATTGATGTTTGCGTTTTTAGACTTCACTACGATTAATATCTATTCTCAAGTCGGCTTTATCACCTTGGTAGGATTAGTCGCAAAAAATGGTATTTTGATTGTTGAATTTGCTAATCAAATGCAGAAAGAAGGCTTGTCCAAATTATCTGCCATCGAACAAGCCGCACAAACTCGATTACGCCCTGTATTAATGACAACGGCCGCCACTGTACTTGGACATTTTCCGTTAGTCTTAGTCACTGGTGCAGGGGCTGAAGCGAGAAATAGTATAGGCATTATTTTAGTTGCAGGCATGATTTTAGGTACATTTTTTACTTTAGTGGTATTACCGAATGTATATTTAGTTTTAGCCTCTAATCATGAACCTGAACCCAATCAAAATAACAGTGCTGTCGATGTCTGACTCTATCTGGCTTGAATTTATCACTATTGCTGGTGTTCATCTTATTGCTGTGGCGAGTCCTGGGCCTGATTTTGCTATTGTCTTAAAACAAGTCATCAACCAAGGTCGACGCGCTGCTATTTATAGTAGTATTGGGATTGGTTTGGGGATCATGTTACATGTAGTGTATTCAATATTGGGCTTGAGCTTACTGATTAAAAATACACCTATGTTGTACAACATTATGCTGTATGCGGCGGCAGGGTATTTATTTTATATTGGCGTGTTGGCTATGCGCAGTCAACCGACTGAACAAATGGCTCATGATGATGGCCTTAGTGGTTCTACTATTACTAAACAACCTGCTAGTACTCAACAACCAAAGCCTCAGAGTAACTGGCAGGCGTTTCGGCTTGGTTTTGTGACTAACGGGCTAAATCCCAAGGCAACCTTGTTCTTTTTATCATTGTTTAGTGTAGTCGTCGCGCCGTCAACTAGTGATTCTGTGCGTTGGGGATACGGAGTGTATCTGGCTGTTGCAACAGGAATATGGTTTATCAGTCTAAGTGTGTTACTCTCAAATTCACATATTGATCAATATTTACAGCGATATAGGCACGTTATTGATAGATTGATGGGTGTGGTATTGATAGTATTAGCTATCAGTTTAGTTTTGTTTTAATTAGTATAAAGAGTCTTATGTCGTCATCTTATAGCCAAGTAGAAGCTGCGTTAAATGGTCAATATGTATTTAATATTAAATCCTTATTACGTTATTCGCATCAGCAAACCAAAATCCAAATATTTCCATTTATAGGTGCAATGTTTTTAACATTTGCTGCTGTGGTTGTGTTTGCCATGATATTGTTATCCGTTTTTGGTATTGCTAATCCACTTGAGATTGAACGTTCGACTGCCTTGCAATTAGAAATGCTCATGATGTTTTTTATGGCCCCGATTATTACGGCTTTTTTAGTGATGGGGATCCGCTCAGCGGTAGGCAAACCAATTAAACCACTGGATATGTTGGCATATTTCCCTCGAATATTTTTATTAGGCATGGTGTCTATTTTTATATCCTTGTGGATCAGTGTCGGCTTTCAACTATTTATCATTCCAGGTCTATATTTGTGGGTGGTAACGTCTTTAGTACTTCCATTGATGGTCGATAAAGGGGCTTCACCGTTTCAAGCAATCAAACTATCATTTAAATTAACGAGTAAGTATTTAAGTTCTTTTGTATTTATTCATGGCATTATTTTGTTGTTAATTATCGCATCGGCATTAACCTATGGACTATTATTCTTCTATACCGTGCCTTTTATGTTGACGTTAAAAGGAAAAATTTACGCAGATTTAGTAGGATACCAAATTGAAAACGACATCATCGAAACACACGAATCAAGAAAAGACGACACCACTTTCGATGCTTAGAAGCATTGTATATTTAGGTTTTGGCTGCGTCATAGCATGGGCCGTTATCTATCCATTTTGGATATCAACGGATACAACTGTGAGTAAACAACGCAAAGTTGATTCCATTGTCTCTGTTGAAAAAAAAACATTAACACGTTCTTTAGAGCTCTTTGCGATGCCTCATGGTGCGGCATCAGACGATATTATTACTGATGATTATCCAATTCCTGATTTTGCTAGTTTTACTGATGTAAAAGAAAAGAAAACGGTTTATTTTGATTTTATTCGACATTTCGCAGAACAAAACAACGCTATTTTACTACAAAAACGTGCATTTATTTTAGCGTTAGAAGCGCAAGCTATCGAGTCGGGTAATCTTGAATTGCCGATTGACGTATATATCAATGAACATCTGAGTGACGCTGAACAAGAAAAAATAGTATTTTTACTTGATGAATACCGTATCAAAGAACAGAATACTGGCGCTGTGATAGCGCGTTTGTTACTTAGAGTTCACACAGTACCGGTTGAGTTAGTTCAGGTGCAAACAGCCAACGAATCAGGGTGGGGCACTTCGCGTTTTGCTACTCAAGGCTATAACTACTTTGGTTTATGGTGTTACACTAAAGGCTGTGGCTTCGTGCCTAGTCGTCGTAATGATGGTGCGACGCATGAAGTCGCAAAATTCAGTTCACCAGCCGAAGGGATGTATCAATATATCCGTAATCTCAATCGTAACCGGGCTTACCGTGAATTACGTTACACTCGTGCTGAACTGTTTGATGATCCCAACATGCAAGAGGGCTCTTATGAGCGAGCCATGGCATTAACGCATACGTTAGGTGCTTATTCCGAGCGCGGTGACGAATACATTGATGAATTACAAGCCATGTTGCGGGTAAACAAACCTTTTTTACACGATTCAGAAAACACAGAAAAATAGAGAGAAATAGTGAAATTACCCATATTGTTACTTGGCATTGCATTAAGCTTATCAAACCCTGCAAGCGCAACGTCTACAGAAGAAATGTTAGAAGTCGAATATAAGACTTTTTATAGCCATACGCGTAAGTTATCTGGTGATGATATTACTGCCCTAAGGTTTGCGTTTGGCTTTACTAATATCCATGCTGATAATGCGTTATGTCATATTGAAAGTGCTTATATACATACCCAAAAACAAGATATCCCATTGACTGTTTCTGATGAACAGCGTTTTAGTATCCCAACAGAAAAAGCCCTTCGTTTAGCGGATGCAAAAATCAGGTTAGCATTACGTGAACAAGCTAATCATTGCGACATTAATGTGCAAATTGAAACGCTACCCGAATACATTAAAACCGAGTATACACAAGCCGATCTGAGTTTTATCCTCGGTCAATATATGGCGTTTTTTGATGAGATGGGCGGCTTTATGTCATTTTTAATGCCACAAGTCAGTGGGCTACAATTGCGTTTTGCAGATGATAGTCTGAATGCAGACTTAGGTAATAATCTGCAGGTTGTTCAAGGTATCTTACGTTTATCTAAGGCTCAAATCAGTGCATTGAAGACAGTAAATTTACCAACTGACCCTCTCAGAATTACTGCTCTAACTGAATCTAAGTAAGGAAAATTGGTTGCGGTTAATTAACTAACCGCAACTTGTTATTTGCGTTCGAAAATCAGCAAATGGTTATCACCATAATACTTATACATCTAAATAATTAAGTTGATATAGGATTTGTTTTTCTAATCGATCTACTGCTTCTTTGCCTGCTGCATAAAGTTCTTGGGCTTTTTCAAACTCAAGTAAACCGACATCTCGTAGATGGGGTTCGATTAAAATATCAGGAGGGTCACCAGCTAGTCGTGAGCGTGTCACTCGAGCTTGCATGATATCAAGGCTATTACTCATAACACTCATGATACCCGGTGGAGTAGGTGTATCATCCTTTGGCTCAGGTGAAAACCAACTGCGCAAAAAGCTTTGTGTCTTGGCTAATGTTTCATCTGTCTTTTGTTGCGCTTTGACATGTGCTTGAGTATTTTTATCCAGCATTTCGGGTCTAAAATCAGCACTCAAATTAACGGCAATAACAAAATCAGCGCCTAAACGACGACATAAATTAACGGGAACAGGGTTAACCACAGCGCCATCAACGAGCCATCGACCGTTAAATTTAACAGGGGGAAACAAAGCTGGTATTGCACAAGATGCACGAACGGCTTCAACGACTTCGCCATCCTTAAATACAACTTCTCGACCTGAATATAAATCGGTAGCGGTTAGGGCGAAAGGTTTTTGCATTTCGCTAAAGTTAGCCGCTGAAAACTCATCAGCAAGTAATTTAAATACCTGTTCGCCACTGGCTAAACCACCTCGACTGATACCGACACCAAGTAATCTCAATACTTGCCAATCGCTCAGATCAAATGCCCATTCTTTTAGCTTGTTTAAATTACCAGAAGCATATGCTGCGCCGACATAAGCACCAATTGAACAGCCGGTAACTATATCTATTTTTATTCCAAGTGCTTCTAATGCATCAATGATCCCAAGATGAGTCCATCCTCGGGCTGCGCCAGCACCTAATGCTAATCCAATCTTCATAGTGACCTTATGTTTTTATTTTATTTCTAGGATCTCAATTTTAGAGTTATCGACACTGTTGTTTGTCGTGTGTAGTTCAATAATAGCTGAATTTTCTAATTGTGGTTCATCAAAACCAATATCACCATCGATCACTGGCTCTCCGGTTGTAGTGATCCCCGTGAAATCATATAACGAATCATCGGCTAAATGCGATGGCACCACTTGTTGCAGTGATGTTGCCATTGAAGCTATACGGGTAGGGAAGCGTTCATGCCAATCTTGAAGCATTAACTTGATTTGTTTGCGCTGTAAATTTTCTTGGGAGCCACACAGATTGCAAGGAATGATCGGGTATCCGACTGATTCGCTGTACTGGGCAATGTCAGACTCGGCACAAAATGCTAATGGACGAATAACAATTTGTTCGCCATTGTCAGATACCAATTTAGGGGGCATCGATTTGAGTTTACCACCATGAAACATATTTAATAATAAGGTTTCCAACATGTCATCACGATGATGACCTAAGGCTATTTTGGTGGCTTTGTGTTGTTTTGCTGTTTTGTATAAGATTGCACGTCGTAAGCGCGAACAGAGTGCGCAGGTAGTTTTACCTTCTGGGGTTTTTTCTTTTACTATACTGTATGTATCTTCATTAACAATATAGTGCTCTATTCCTAATGTGGTCAAATATTCAGGGAGAATATGAGCTGGAAAGCCAGGTTGTTTTTGGTCAAGGTTAACCGCAAATACTTCAAAAGAAATCGGCGCAACTTTTTGTAAATAAAGTAAATTATCTAACATCGTATAAGAATCTTTGCCGCCAGACAAACATACCATGACGCGATCTCCATCTTCAATCATGGCGTATCGAGTGACCGCTTGAGCAGTTAGTTTACGAAGTTTATTTTGCAGCTTTGTATTGACCATAATTGCGCCTAGTAATGTCTTTGACGCAATTATAAACTGATTAATGCCGAGGTGAAATAAAACCGTCAGGTTTGATGGTTAATACATCACAATTAATCTTATGCATAATGTGTTCAGCTGTATTTCCCAAGTGATAATTGGTGAAGCCTGTTTTGCTGCCACTACCGATGATTAAAAGATCGGCGTGAATATTACTCGCGACGGAAGGAATAACTTGTTCCGGTAACCCTTCTTGGGCATACAAATAATCTGCACGAATATGGTGACGTAAACCGAACATGTCTAATGCTTCTCTGTGATGATTTTTAATTGCACCGTTAAGCGATTTAAATGTGAAACTAGGGGTTGATTTAGCCATCGGTAGGGGGATCCTAGGATACGCATTAACGAGATGGACATTACTCGAAAATAATCGCGCAAAATCTTCAGCCGTGGAAGTGAGTTTTTCATTTAAATCATTATGACTGCGATCTTCGTCTCCAGTATTTACAGCCGCTAAAATATCGGCGTAGGAGGGCCATTCATTGTGTTTTACTAACAGCACCGGAATAGGTGATTTACGCATTAAATGCCAGTCAATTGATGAAAAAACATGGCTTGTAACCGAATCATGCAATTTGGTCGATTTAATAATGATATCGACTTGTTCGTCGGCCGCTGTCTCAACGATACTTTCGTATTCACGTTTATGCCAGTTAATAGCGGTGAGTGTGCGTCGCGGTAATTCATAAGCATCAACCAAATCAGATAAGGCTTGATATTGATCGGCAATATATTCAGCTCTAAATTCCTCACGTTCTTGCGGGGACAACATGGTAGTTAAGTCATAAGTAGGATGGTATACGGTCATTAACACCATCAGTTTGGCACCCGTTTTATTAACCAAGTCAATACCACGTAATAATGCAGGTTGCTCTTTCTGCGTGGGCTCAATCACCACTAATACAGAGTTTATATCAATCATTTTTATAGTCCGAGCTAATGTTCACCCGAACTATAAAATGTGAATCAGTTTTATACTACTGCTAAAGTCGATTCAGTTGATTAAGATCATATTGTTATCTACAAATAGACAAATTCTATGCCATTTTGATCAATATATCGTTGTGCAAGCCTTGAGAGCGGTTGTAGATGGTTTCAAAATCGATTATTTCAATCAATTTTCCGTCGACCCTGATCAAGTTTTCTTTCTGAAAACGCGTCAATAAACGAGAAATCGTTTCAACGGTTAGCCCTAAATAATTACCGATTTCATTCCGTGTCATCGACAAATTGAATTGTTTTTCTGAAAATCCACGCTCAGAAAAGCGTTGTGATAGTTGGGCTAAAAAATACAGTAACCGTTCTTCGGCTTTACGCTTGTTCAGCAACATCATCAGTTCATGACCTTGTTTAATATCGTCACTCATACAGGTCATGATTTGCTTGCGTAACTTAGGAAAACGCTCTGACATTTCTTCAAGGGTAGTATAGGGGACTTCACAGACCATCGAGGTTTCTAACGCGGTAGCACTGGATTGGTGAAGTTTGCTACTCAGGGCATCAAAACCAATGAGATCGCCCGGTAAGTGAAACCCAACAATCTGTTCTTGACCATCACTGGTCGTGATATAGGATTTGAAAGAACCACTTCGCACCGCATACAGAGATTTAAATCTAGTTTGAGCTTCGACGAGAACATCGTGTTTGTGTAACGGTTTTTTACGTTCGATGATTTCGTCTAAAGTTTGAAGTTCGTTTTCGTCGAGGCTAACTGGTAAACATAAGTGTGAAAAACTGCATGACTGGCAGTGAATTGAGAAGTCCATTTTATTCATAATGTTGTGCACGCCGTTAAGATTTAAGAAAAGGAAAAAGCCATATTATTTTTATTGAATTTTATTCTAGTGTATTAATGCCATACTAAGCAACGCTATTGCGGAAATAATTAGAATGATAGCGATGAACTTGCGAGCTAAAGGCTGACTAAAGAGATCATGCGTATACTGTCCACTCATGCTAGTTGCAAACACCGCCGGTAATGTACCGACACCAAAACTAAGCATGACCAACGCACCATTTGTTGCACTGCCTGAACTCATTGCCCACGCTAAAGTAGAATACACTAGACCACATGGCAACCATCCCCAAATCATCCCATAAGGTATTGCTTTTATTGCATTATTTAAAGGAAGAAAACGAGCCGACACGGGTTTTATTAATCTGAAAAAACGTCCGCCGACACGCTCTAACCAAGTGAGTGATTGGGTAAAACCACCAATATAGAAACCTAATAATAAGAGTAAAATACTAGAAAAAATAAGTAATATTTTAGGGCTGATAAAGGTATGTTGCGTTAACATATTACCCGAATATCCGACCAATGCGCCTGCTATAGAATAGCTAGATATCCGACCAAAGTTGTAGGCGGTTAATAGACGATAACGGCTGACAGTCGGTGTGGCACTAAAGAGTAAACTACTGGCTATACCGCCGCACATACCCACGCAATGCACGCCGCCGGCTAGACCGATAAGTAATGCAGTGATATAAATTGAATCCATCGACTGATAACTACTTTTGGTTATCGGATAGGTGGTCGACGATTGTTGGATCTGGTTTCTGTGAAGGATGTGTTGATGGCACTTTTTCAGTCACATCATCATCAAATAATATAGCAGAGCCTTGTCTTTCTAGATCATCGAACTGATTTGCTTTAACTGCCCAAAAAAATACTAACAGTGCAATTGCAACGATGATAATCGCGATAGGTATTAAGACATAGATGACATTCATTTAGGCAAATCCGATTGCTGAAACGACAAAAGTCGAGATGAGTTATAAACGACAATAATGGAACTGATTGACATGCCCAATGCTGCCATCCATGGAGTAAGTATACCAGTTATAGCAAAAGGTAGCACGATAAGGTTATAACCTATCGCCCACATAAAGTTTTGGATGATAGTTCGTTTGCAAGCTGTAGCTATAGCCAATAATTGAGTGAGGGGAGCTAAACTAGGTTGCAAAAAGATAACATCCGACGCACTTTTTGCTAAATCAGAAGCATTACCCACGCTAATCGACACATTTGCTTGAGCGAGAACCGGTGAGTCATTAATACCATCACCAAGCATTAATAAATGTTCTCCTAATGCTTGACGCTCACGTACGTAAGTTAGTTTTTGTTCTGGTGTGCAGTGAGCTTTAATATGATTTATCGGTAGTTGTACGGCGATGCTTTCAACATTTACCTGTGCATCACCACTTAATATACTTTGCTGATATTGCTTGAGACTCGTTAATGTTACTTGGGTATCTGGTTTTAGAGAATCGTTTAACCAGATCCCACCTAATAATTGTGTATCAGATTCTACATAAATAGTCGCGTCATTAAGAGCAGGGTATTGTGCTATTGAGGTTTGATGACGCATAAATTGGCGTGTACCACAACGTATCACCATACCATCAATCGTCCCTTCGACCCCCAAACTTAGATACTGCTTGGGATTAGTCACTTGGATCGTTGCTATTGGTGCAAATGCTTTGGCTATGGGGTGCTCTGAGAATGCTTCGATACTTGCGACGTAGGATAATAATCTATCTGGCTCAAGATCTGTAATAGACTCAGAGCGAATAATTGAAAACTTACCTTGGGTGAGTGTGCCTGTTTTATCAAATACTAAATGATCAACATGCGTTAATGCTTCTAGTACATTTGCTTGTTTGAGTAAGACTCCGTCTTGTTGTAAGCGTGCCATGGCCGAGGTTAATGCCGAAGGGGTTGCTAGACCTAGCGCACAAGGGCAGGTAGCGATAAGGATTGAGACGGTTATCCAAAATGCATCTTCATTGCCTAATGCATGCCACACGGCAAAAGTAATACTGGCAATTAATAAGACGGCAACTACAAAATATTGTGATAACTTATCTGCCATTTGTGCGATAGCTGGTTTTTGTGCCATCGCATCCGTTTGCAAGCGCAAGATTTGATTAACTAACGCATATTTTAATTCGGCTTTGACCCTAATTATTATACTGTTATGTTGGTTGATTGTGCCACCGAAGACACTTTGACCTATGCCTTTGGTGACGGGCTCAAATTCGCCCGTCAACATAGATTCATCGATGTGACTGTCACCTTCAATTATTTCCCCATCAATGGGGATCGTTTCGCCTGCTCTCACCAATACAAGCTGTCCAGGCATTAACGATTTAGCGGTTACTATTGTTTGCTCTGACGTCTCAGGAGCAAGTACCGTTGCACTCACTGGCACATACTTCATCGTGTTGGACGCGATTTCCGTTGCTTTGTAGCGCGCTCGATGTTCGAGAAAGCGACTGGTTAATAAAAAGAAAATAAACATGCATATAGATTCAAAATACACTTCACCTGTATGCAAGTATGTTGCTTTTATACCAGCAATATAGGTTCCCATAATCGCAAGAGTAACAGGTACGTCCATATTTAATACGCGTAGTGATAATGCTTTGATAGCCCCAAGATAAAATGTTGATGCGGAGTAAAATACTACAGGGGTCGTTAACACTAAACTTATCCACTGAAAATACTCACGCATTACTGCATCAATATTACCCAGCCAATCAAAATAAAAGCCCATTGATAACATCATGACTTGCATCGTCATGATACCCGCCAGACCAAGTTGCTTTATAAAACGTTTATGTTCAGTTTGGTAGGTCAGTTCATGTTGTTCTGGAGAAAAGGGTTGAGCATCATAGCCAATCCCAGATAAGCCACTTAAGATAGCCGATAAAGAAGTAACCGTAGGCTCCCATTTAATGGAAGCCCGAGCTGCACCAACATTCACGGCGTTGTGCACCACTCCAGGCTGCTTGGCTAAGTGTCGTTCAATCAACCAACCACAAGCCGCGCAGGTGATACCTTCAAGGGTTAGCTGTACTTCTTTTAAGTTGCCTTGGTCTAGGACAAAATCTTGTTGGAGTTCGGGAGCATCATAAACACTGAGCTTAGATAACAACTCAGCTTGTTCAGCTGCCGAAGGGGCACGCTGAGCGTTTTCTGTTCTGAATTTGTAATAATCGGTGAGTTGGTTGTCAACTATCGATTGGGCAACTGCAGCGCAGCCTGGGCAACACATAATTTGAGGTTGGTCAAAGACTCGGACTACAAAGGAGTGATCATCCGCTGCAGCCAAACCACAATGAAAACAAGTATAGTCCATGAGATAGTAAAACCTTTGCCTTATTCGGGATCAAATGAGATGGAGCCAGAGTAGGGTAATTGTATCGTTTTTTGAATTTTCCACTGCTCATCTAACGGCATCAAAGAAACTTTCCATTTACCTATTATGTCAGTCGTATGACTACCGCGATACACGCCAGCAGCGTCACGCGTCAATAACAGTTCAAAATCTCGGGCAGCGATAGTGACATGGTAAAAATTTAATTGCAGCGCTTGACCTTGTTGCGGTGCTCCTGAGTTAAACGTTAATGCAACGCGATCACCGCTAATTAAGAGTGAAGATGATATCTCAAGGCTTTGCGCTTTTTCAATCTTATCCAAACGTGCGTTAATGACTTTACCTTCTTTGTAGTATTCATCTACCACCAAGTCATTATCAGTGGTCATTGCTAACTTTGCATAATTCAATGAAAAAATCATTGAAGACAATGGCACTATAATTAAAAACCAAGGCCAAAATTGTTTGTACCAAGGTGTGTTTGCATTAGACGATGAATCTGGTGTGCTCATCAGAACTCCAAGAGGTGTAGGGATGGTGTAAAGTAAAAATAATAAATAGTTAAAAATAAAAAGCCCCGTAAAAACGAGGCTTTAACTATATCATAAAAGTGTTATTTATTAGATAAACTATAGATATATGAAGCAACTACATGGATTTTATCATCACCTAGTGTTTTACTAAATGCTGGCATAACACCATTACGACCGTAAGTAAGTGTTTCTGTAACACTACGTTTACTGCCACCATACAACCACACGTTATCAGTCAAGTTTGGCGCACCCATCATTTGGTTGCCTTTGCCGTCCATACCATGACAAGCGGCACATGCCATAAAACGTGTTTTGCCTTTCGCTGCCAGCTCT
Organism: Glaciecola sp.; assembly: GCA_029246415.1. Taxonomy (GTDB): domain Bacteria; phylum Pseudomonadota; class Gammaproteobacteria; order Enterobacterales; family Alteromonadaceae; genus Opacimonas. Next base: position 94,094 of record JAQWNF010000011.1, on the reverse strand, counting down.
TGATCAACTTGGCGACCAGATAAGCTTAATGTGTACTCAACTACTTCAGCAATACCATCTTCACCAAATGCATCTATCCAAGCAGGCATGACAGCATTGCGTCCGCGTTGTAAGGTTTCTACAATTTTAGCGCCAGAACCGCCATATAACCAATCATCATCTGTTAGGTTAGGGAAGCCGCCGTTTTGTCCACGGGCATCTGAACCATGACATTGTGCACAGTTCTGTAAGAACAGACGCTGTCCCACTTTTAATGCTTCAGCATGTTGTGGATCAGTTGCTAATGTCTCGACATCGATTTTCGCATATTCAGCAAAGATAGGGTCAAATTTTTCATTGGCAAACTTGATTTCACGGTCATATTGGATCAAAGCACCTGATTCAATTGACGCTTGTAACTTTTGCTCTGACTCTTCCAAAGTAAGGATACCTTGGTTAGAACTCTGCCAGCCCAATAATCCTTTATAAGAACCAAGACCAGGGTAGAGTGCTAAATACGCTAAGCCCCAAACGATGGTAATGTAAAACATAATCGTCCACCAACGCGGTAGTTGATTATTGATTTCAACGATACCATCAAATTCATGGCCCATTGACTCGCCTTCTTTAACACCCGTTTTGTTTGCTAGTGTCCAGCGAAGTAAGAAATAACAGCCGGCGATAGAGCCGAGCGTAATTACCGATATCCATATTGTCCAAAACGTGGTCATGTTCAAGACTCCTGTTTGTTTTTAATTATCTTTTTTTCTTCATCATCAAACACTAAGTTTGCATCTTCTTCGAACCGCGCTTTATTGCGACTTGAAAAAGCCCAATAAAGCACACCGATGAAGGCGATGAAGACGATAACAGTAAAAATACTGCCGATGATTGCCTGGTTCATTATTTTAAATGCGTCCCGAGTGATTGAAGATAAGCGATCAATGCTTGCATCTCTGTCTTGCCTTGCACGGCGGCTTTCGCGCCAGCAATGTCTTCATCAGTATAAGGCACTCCAAAATCACGGAATAATTCAAGTTTCTTGGCAGTTAGTTCACCATCTAAGGTGTTTTCTGCTAACCAAGGGTAACCTGGCATATTTGATTCAGGTACAACATTACGTGGGTTTAATAAGTGCACACGATGCCACTCATCAGAGTAACGATTACCCACTCTTGCTAAATCAGGACCAGTACGCTTAGAACCCCATAAAAATGGACGTTCCCACACTGATTCACCAGCAACTGAATAGTGACCGTAGCGCTCTGTTTCAGCACGGAATGGACGGATCATTTGAGAATGACAGCCAACACAGCCTTCACGGATATAAATATCACGACCTTCCATTTGTAGCGCAGTATAAGGCGTTAGACCTTTAACGGGCTCCATCGTTTGTTGTTGATACATCAAAGGTGTAATTTGCGCCATTGCACCTAGAGCGATAGCAAACAAAACAAGAACCGTTAATAAACCAACGTTCTTTTCAATAATCTCATGTGGATTTTTCATGCTCAACTCCTTATGCCGTTGCTACAGTGGCATCTGCGACTGAATCAGTCTTAGGTGCGCGAATAGTTTTGTAGCAGTTATAAGCCATAATTAGCATACCAACAACAACGAAGGCACCACCAATAGCACGTAAAACATAGAAAGGTTTAGATGCTTCTAATGATTCAACAAAGCTATACGTTAATGTACCGTCAGCATTTACCGCACGCCACATTAGACCTTGAAGAACACCAGACATCCACATTGCAACTATGTATAACACCACACCGATAGTCGCTAACCAGAAGTGGACATTAATCAATGAAGTACTGTACATTTTTGGTTGGCCAAACAAAATAGGCACAAGATGGTAAACAGAACCGATTGATACCATTGCAACCCAGCCTAGCGCACCAGAGTGAACGTGACCGATTGTCCAATCCGTATAATGGGATAGGGCGTTAACGGTTTTAATTGCCATCATAGGACCTTCAAAGGTAGACATACCATAGAAAGACAAAGATACGATTAAGAAACGTAAAATAGGATCAGTACGAAGTTTATGCCAAGCACCGGAAAGAGTCATAATACCGTTAATCATGCCACCCCAAGATGGAACGAATAAGATAATAGACATCACCATACCTAAGGATTGAGTCCAATCAGGTAAAGCAGTGTAATGAAGGTGGTGAGGACCAGCCCAAATATACAAAGATACTAATGCCCAAAAATGCACGATAGACAATCGATAAGAATATACCGGACGACCCGCTTGTTTAGGTACGAAGTAATACATCATACCTAAGAAACCAGCAGTCAAAAAGAAGCCTACCGCGTTGTGACCGTACCACCACTGCATCATGGCATCAACTGCGCCAGCATACAATGAATAGGATTTGGTGAACGAGACTGGAATTACCATTGAATTACCAATGTGTAATACTGCAACCGTCAACATAAACGCACCCAAGAACCAATTGGCAACATAGATATGTGATGTTTTACGGATTACTAACGTTCCGAAGAAGTTAATGATGTATGCGACCCAGACCAATGTAATCAGAATATCGATCGGCCATTCTAGCTCTGCGTATTCTTTTGAAGAGGTTAAGCCTAAAGGCAAAGTAATGACCGCTGAGACAATAACTGCTTGCCAACCCCAAAAGGTAAATGCGGCTAATTTATCCGAAAATAAACGCACTTGGCTGGTTCGCTGCACAATATAGTATGAGCAAGCAAATAATGCACAGCCACCAAATGCAAAAATGACAGCATTGGTATGTAAAGGGCGTAAACGTGAATAGGTTAAGTATGGAATATCAAAATTAAGTGCTGGTGCAAATAATTGGGTTGCTATTAGCAAACCTAGAGACATTCCTATAATACCCCAGATTACGGTCATCACCGTAAATTGCCTAACGACTTTATAGTTGTAGTTAGGTTGAACTTGAGTTGTCTCGCTCATCGGGTCGTTCTTCCATTGTTAAAGTAAAATTGTTACCGTTTTCCGCTATTTATTTAGTATTAAACTCATAAAAGAGTTCGATATTTTATCTGAGCTCATAGCTAGAATGTGAGGATGATATAGTGTTTAAATAGAAAATGGTAGACTAAGGAGCAGAAGCTTGATCAAGGTCAACTCATTTAACCAAATTTTAACAAGATAGAGGCTTTAAGTTAACATAATGACCAACACTAATTTACATAAAGCATTAATATTAATCACGTTTGTTGTTTTATTGATGATTCTCTATCAACATAACGTCGGTTCACAACACGATAATTCGAACACATGTGAAGTATACGCTCAAAAATGCACCGTTACGCTTGACCAAGGTCAATTGATCATGGATTTTCCTGAGCAATTAGTCGTAGAAGAGATGCTAAACGTCAAATTTACTTTACCGCAGGGCATAGAAATTGAGCAAGTGGTGATTGAAGGTGTCAATATGTATATGGGGAAGTTACCAGTTCATTTTGAACCAGATAGACTTGAGTCATCTCTTAAAGCTGAATATCACGTTGACGACCAACTTACACAGCGAAACGGAGAGTTCTTTCTTGGGAGTTGTCATTTAAATGAAATGCAATGGCAAATGTTGATCACTCTGAGTATTACCAATAGTGCAAATAACACAGAGCAATCAACATCTAAGGTGATCATTGTGCGCGCGCTTTTTACCACGCAACAATAATCAGCTGCCACAAAACTAACGATGCTATAAGTAATTGTTTCTTTTTATAGTTGGCTTTGTAAATAGTTCTCTAGGCCCAATGATTTGATTAATCCAAGCTGCTGTTCTAACCAATGTGCATGATCCATTTCCGTATCATCTAACAACACTAGCAACATATCTCGCGTCACATAATCACGTTCTTTTTCGCATAGCGCGATAGTTACGCGTAACTGCTCTGCGACTTCATATTCAACCCTTAAGTCACTTGCTAACATGTCTGGTACGGTGTGCCCTAACTGATAACCAGTGCGAGTTACCATGTCCGGTTGACCCTCTAAAAACAACATACGTTGGATCAATTTCGTCGCATGGCCTTTTTCATCATCGAACTCATGATTGATTCGTTCAAACAGTTTCATATAGCCCCAATCTTCATACATTTGGGCATGGATAAAGTATTGATCCATGGCGGCGAGTTCGTAGCCAAGTAAGTTATTTAACGCATCAATAATAACGGGTTTACCTTGCATAATGTGCTCCTTAAAGTTGCGCTTGCAGATAACGGGCTAGTCCCATATCTGCGATTTGTTGTTGTTGAGTCAATAAAAAATCAAGATATTCTTCTTCATCGACTAACTGTTTAGTTAACAGATCTCGAGAAACAAAATCTTGCTCGGACTCTAAAATGGCAATACTGTCGGACAATAAGCCTATATGTTGCGTTTGGAATTTCACATCACAGCTCAACATTTCTTCTGGCTCTTCACCAATGTATAGTTTGCCGAGTGCTTGTAGATTCGGTAAGCCCTCTAAAAAGAGTACACGCTCAATCAGCGCATCAGCTTGTTTCATATCTTTGATAGATTTTCTATATTCAGCAGTATTGAGTGCTTCATAGCCCCAGTTTTTGAACATACGAGCGTGCAAAAAATACTGGTTAATTGATGTTAACTCAGATGTCAGAACTGCATTAAGTTGTGCTATGACAGTGGCAGATATTTGCATTTATCACTCCTTATTATTTTTGTTAACGTTTAAATTACTATATATCAAATAAAGATTTTTTCAATAAAATCAGAGGTTTGCTAATGATAATCGTTATTGTTTTGATTCCGCACACACTTTTGCCCACATTAATGATTCTTCAGCGAAACCTAAGCCCGCTTCGGTGAAAAAGTTAAATACGCGATCAACTCCATTGTTGATTAACGGCTCAACTTCATCTTCATAGCGCGCAATGGCAGCAATCCGCCCATTAAAATTAGTGCTCTTTAATTGTTGAGTGATATTGGAAGTATCCTCAATAGAAGGTAAAGCGATGAGCACGAGTTCTATATTTTGAATATTGAGGTTTTCCCACAAATCAATATCTTCACCGTCACCGACTATTGCATTTTTACCTAATTTTGCTAATTTCTTAATTTTATCAGGGTCAGAGTCAATGCCGCATACCTGTTGTCCTAATTGTGCGTGTATCGCTTTAAATGCGCCTTTACCCACACGCCCCATACCAATAACTAATACTTTGGCTTCACCCAATGAAGGGTAGATATCTTGATGTAATGGGACAGGGTGTTCATACTGTTTAATGTAAGTCTTGTGCTTGCAATAATATTGATGTGAATGTTTGTATAACACACTCGTGATCACAAATGAAAACGCGGTTGCTAAAGCAAGTATCACTAACCATTGTGTTTCTAACATCCCGCCAGTCACTGCAACAGCACCAACAATTAATCCAAACTCACTGTAGTTAGACATCATTAACGAGGTCAGATAAGCGGTTCTGGCGCGTAAACGTAAACTGATAAATAGCCCGAAAAATAACAAAAATTTGATGGGTAACAATAAACACAATACTAATGCAACACTGACTAAATCGATTGATGGTAATGCAGTTAAGCCAATAGTTAGGAAAAAACCAATTAAAAACAGATCTTTAAATGCCATTAAGGACTTGGATAGTTCATTTGCCTTCGCTTGACTTGCTAGTAATACGCCGGCGATTAATGCTCCGAGATCACCTTTCACTCCGACTAACTCAAACAGGTGATATGCGCCTAAGGCAAAGATAAACCCTGTTAATGGTAGCATTTCGCCATGACCAGAGCCTGATAATAGCCGTTGCAGTAAAGGGCGGGCGGGGAGCAATAAGATCAACAATGCCGCCCATGGAGAAGGGACTTTACCGGTAGCAACCACCAAAAACAGCACGGCGAAGATATCTTGCATCACCAAAATACCAATCGCTAATTTCCCGTGTCGAGTTTTAATTTCACCTGCTTCATCGAGAATTTTAACAACACAGACGGTTGAGCTAAAGCTAAAGGCAAAGCCAATTAACACTGCGGTATGCCAAGTCAAATTAAACCACGATGTGGCAACAAACAATCCTAAAGCGAACACCGCCGCGCTGCACAATGCTATCCAGATAGAGCTGTGAGCGATTGATCCAATTAAAATCTCACGCTTGAGTAAGTCTTTGATGTTGAGTTTCAACCCAATCGTAAACAACATGATAGTGATGCCTAAATTAGCGATGGCCTGTAATGTATCGTTGTTAGCGTAACCTAATGCGTTTAAGAAAAAACCGGCAATAAGAAACCCAATGAGTGGCGGTAATTTGCAATATTTTGCGATTAAGCCAAAACCAAATGCAACTAACAAAAACATAATATCCATGTAACTTACTATTCCTAATCCAAACAAAGTAAATAAAAAAAGGGTAAATAATAAAAAGTGTAATTAACCAATAAATCGAATTATTTCGTCAGCAGTCTGTTTGGGTGCTTCTAACATAGGCATGTGCCCTAAATCTTCCCAGATGATACTGACGGCTTTAGTTTTATCTTGCCATACTTTGGCACATGAAATATCAATAATTTGGTCTAATCCACCCCATAACATCAATATAGGACATGTTATGTTGGTTAGTTTGTCATCTAACATATGCTCGACATTAAAAAAATCATGATAAATATGCTCTAATTGTGCTTTATGTTTAACGTATTCATGGGCTTTGTATTGTTTAATCGAGTTAGGGAAATACGGCGGCTTAGCCATCGTTAATGCAAAAAACTCAGCAAATTGATCTGGCGTATCCATAAAAAATGGATTGCGCCCTTGGGCTGCTAATTGTTGTAACGTACTCGGTTTTGGCGGGACCACACCGGCAGGATCAACACATATAATTGATTTAGTTTGTTCGGGATAATCAAGCGCAAACTGTGCCGCGATAAATCCGCCCATCGAATTACCTGCAATATGTACTTTAGTTAAGCCTAATACATTTATGAATTCCGCTAAACGCTGTGACTGTGCTGGGATAGAATAATCTGCATTTGCATCATAACCGGTTACGCCATGCCCTGGTAAATCTAGCAGGATCACATGATAGTGTTTGGCTAGGGTTTTGGCACATCTAAGCCATACCGTATGCTCAGCACTGAAACCATGAAGTAATATTAATGTTGGCTTTGCTATGCGATTAGAGATCTGGTCCTTCGCTCTGCTTATTTTGCGGTACTGGCTGTTTTGTAGATAAAAATAATTGATGCTGCCGACTTTTTTATAATATGGCGTAAAGCCATATAACGTCGATTCGATAGTATGGCTTAAACGCAAGACATAACCACCAAATTGCTCAGGATGACGGATAGCGCCATATAGAATCATCAGCAGGATGACGAGTAAAAAATACAACATAAATAACTCCTATTTAAATCCGTTATGGTCTTTGCGGTAATCGTCTTGGTCGACCAGTTTCAACCCCTTTGCTAATAATTTACGTAGCTGAGTGAGCGGTAATATTTTGGATAGCCAGTAGGTTTTTTGGGCATGATTACCATAAATAATACGTGGGTTGTTATCTTGTACTTGGCTTAACACAAAGTTACACATCTCATCACTAGGTGTCGTTAAAAATCGACGTTTAAATTTAGCCGTTCTGTGCGAACGCGATATGTCGGTATCGACACCACCTGGGTGAACTAAATGAACTTGTATCTGAGGATGCACATGAGCAAGTTCAACCATTAATGCTTCTGTATATCCGCGCAGCGCAAATTTACTTGCACAATAATCGGATGCGTTTGGTGTGCCGATAAAGCCAAAGATACTGGAAATATTGACTAATGCAGCCCATTCTTGAGCAACTAACAACGGCAAAAATGTACGGCAACCGGTGACGACGCCAAAAAAGTTTACATCCATAGTGCGTTGCAGCTGCTCAGGGGGGCTCGCCCATGTTGGTTGCGCGGCTCCTTCTATACCAGCGTTATTAATTAACATGTGACAGCCTGCAAACGTATCGATAGCGAGTTGTTTAAACGCGAGCCAATGCTCAGGGTTACTGACATCCATCACCATTGAGGCAATGTTAGGGGATGTAGAAACATCGGGGCAAAGTAGGGCAAGTGTCCCGGTCAACGCATCCTCATCGATGTCACTGAGTAATAGTTTCGCACCTTGTGCGGCTAATAACGTGGCATAACTTCTTCCCATACCTGAACCAGCACCAGTAATTGCCACGATTTTATTGTTGAAAAAATCAGTTGTCGCCATGTTATGTCCTTTTTTTATTATTATTTGATAATATGATCTTGACGCTTAAAGCGTTGACACATGCGTTTAAACACGAAAGAAAAGCCCGGAAACATCGCAATCACTTTACCGGACTCACTTTTGTACCAACTGTTACAGCCGCCTGTTTGCCAAACGGTACGTTCCATCTCATGATGGACCATATCTGTGTAGGTGCTTTCAGCTTGTACAGAAGGTTCAATTGTCTGTTTTTGTTCCGTTTCAACAGTCTCGATGGCTTGCATGATGTAATGCATTTGTGCTTCGATAACAAATATCGCGCTGGTATGTCCTATCCCTGTGTTAGGGCCGGTAACAATAAAATAGTTAGGAAAGTTTGGCACACTCGTGCCCAAATATGCGCGCGGAAAATCAGTCCACACCGATGCCAGAGTGGTATTATTCTTTCCTATGACAGGATATGAAATAAGCCCATCGGTTGCATCATAGCCAGTTGAATAAATAATGATATCAAGGTCTAACTCAGTGCCATTAGCGCTAATGATGCCATTTTCTGTAATGCTCTTAATACCATTGTTCTTATCGAACAAGCTCACTTTTTCACGACATATTGCCGGATAATAGGTGTTAGATAAAATAATGCGTTTACAGCCAATGGTAAAATCAGGTGTGAGTGCTTTACGTAATACAGGATCAGATACTTGTTTGTTTAGTTGGCGTTTAGCTGGCCCGCCTGCGAATAAGTTTAATATTGTTAGGGAGTATTTAAAGCCAATGACGCGTGTCTCTAATCCCCAATAAATGGCACTTCTGAGAACATTATAGAACCATTTCACGCCTAATAATTTTTGCATCCAAGTCGGAAATGCAAAATCGGGACGGGGAATGATCCAATGGGGCGAGCGTTGAAACACCGCTAATGATTTAACTGTATCAACAATAGCAGGGAGCACTTGGGCAGCAGATGCGCCACTGCCTATGATGGCAACACGTTTATCATTTAGATCAAGATCATCTGGCCAATTGTTAGTATGAAAACTCACGCCTTTAAAACTATCTTTACCTGCAAAGTCAGGAATAACTGGCATGGATAAGGGCCCAGTCGCATTGATAATATATTTTGCATAAATAGGGTCAGACCCGATTATATTAATACGCCATTGTTGACGGGCTTCATCCCATTGACTGTTTACGACTTCATGCTCGAGACGTACATGCGGTGTGAGGTTAAAAGTATTAAACACTTGTTGTGTGTATTGCGCTAGCTCAGGTTGAGTCACAAACATCTGACTCCATTTATAGGGCATAGCTGATAATGAATAAAGAGGTGATTGCACATCTACTGCTGCGCCAGGGTAGCGATTTTGTAACCATGTCCCACCGGCAAATGCACGTCGCTCAAGCATGATGAAATCGCTATAGCCCCGTTTTTTTAAATTAATCGCTGCTGCTTGGCCACCAAAACCCGTGCCTATGATCACCACTTGATAAGTCGCAGCTTCACCGTTGTCAGTATTCTCCGTCACGCTAAATCCTTCTTGTTATTATTTTTAGGGATGCATGCCATTCATTAGACCAGAAAAGCGTTGAAATAAAAATATTATACAAAAGTTTAAAATATAAACTATATTTTAATGGTTGCGATGTTTTACATAATTGACACCGAACTTAGCTAGGAAATTATGTCATTGCTAGGTAGCAAAAAAGACAAGCAGCTAAGAGCAAAGTCACAAATAATGATACGTAAAAGTTACACAAGATGTTTTAAGGATTTTAACATGACAGAAATTACTGACACCATGGCTGTTAAGCCTTCATCGTCCTTACAAGATGCATTAATTGTTAACCTCAACGGTAAGCCAGAAATCGTAGTGCAAAGCTTAGAGCAATACGAACTGCAGCTTGAGTTAATTGCCTACTACAAATACAAACAAATGGTTGCCGATGGGGTGACTTAATTTAACCTGTTTCAGCACAACATTGAGCTCTCCGCAGGATTGAGCTAACCAACACTTAGCGAATCAGCACAACATACAACCTCAATATTAGAGATATTGAGGCTATTTTTTGGGTTTAAATGTACCTACCGCGACCCATCCGCACACCAATACACAGCTAAGTACGACCATACTTGCTTGGATATTAGTTTGTCCATACAATGCAAAACGGATCATTTCAACGCAATAGGTAAACGGGTTGTATTGGCAAATCCAGTATAACCATAAACTGGATTCTTGTATTTTCCACAAGGGGTACAATGCGCTTGAAAGAAAAAACATAGGGAAGATGACAAAGTTCATTACTCCAGCAAAATTTTCCAGCTGTTTGATGAAATTAGAAAGTATCAAACCCAATGCACCTAAAAAGAACGCACTTAAAAAGACACTAGGAATGGCGTAAATAAATCCCCACCAAGGTATTTCCACATCGACGAGATTAGCTAATAATAAAAAGATAACGACTTGTAATAAAGATAAACAGGCCGCGGCAATCAATTTACTCAATAGTAAGAAGCTTTTCGGAATAGGGCTCATCAACAATATTTTCATACTGCCCATTTCGCGATCGTATACCATAGATAACGATGTTTGCATCGAGTTAAACAGGATGATCATCGCACATAATCCAGGAACGATATATTCTTGGTACAAAATATAACTCTCATACGGTGGCATGATAGACACGCCTAATGCACTTCTAAAACCGGCAGCAAAGACAACCAACCATAATAGTGGACGTACTAAGGCGCTTAACAAGCGCGAACGCTGTTGAAAAAAACGTAAAACCTCGCGTTGTAATATAGCCCAAAAACAAATCAAATAGGCATTCATTAGAGCAATCCCTGCGGTTGAGTTAATGCTCGATATAAGTCGAAAACGCTACTTTGCTGATGTTTAAGCAGTAATGATTGACACAGCCCTTGCTCAATTAATTTACCTTGGTTGAGAATAAACAGAGGATCCTGCTCAAGGACTTCATCCATCAAGTGGGTTGTCCATAATACCGTTAGTTTTTGACTCGCAACTATTGCACGTATGTGCTCGATAATTAATTTACGGCTATCAACATCTAAGCCGACCGTCGCTTCATCTAACAATAAATATTGTGGTAGGTGGATCATACAACGCGCGATTTCAACGCGTCGACGATGCCCTTCATTAAGCGAGCGGACTCTGTCGTGTAAGCGTTCAATTAGAGCTAACTGAGTCAATACAGGAGTGATGCGCTCTAAAACTAATGCTGCAGATAAACCATGCAGAGCACCAAAATACGTTAAATTTTGTAAAACCGTGAGATCTAAATCGAGTGTGGTTTGTTGAAACACCACGCCTAGTTGTCCCATTATGGCGCGTGTTTCTTGCGTTATATCGTAATCTGCAAATGTAATGTTGCCTTGTTGTAGAGTACGTTGACCTGTCAGTAAACTCAATAGGGTACTCTTACCTGCGCCATTAGGTCCAAGCAATACATTGAATCCAGGATTAAGTGTTAGATTAATCGCGCTCAGTACAGGTTTGGCTTTAAAACTATAGGTCACATCTGTAATAGTAATACTCATGAGTCGTGCTTAACTGCGATACCCCAAGGGTAACGTCCTACTTTAACTGATTTGATCGTGCTTAATTTATCCGTGTCTATAATACTGATATCACCACTGATCCCATTTGTTGTTAATAGTAATGATTCATCTTGGTTAAATGCTAATTGCCAAACACGGCGTCCAACTAATAAATATTTCACGATTTCCATGGTTTGAGTATTAATGACCGCAACATGATTACTCGGCCCTAATGCAACAAACGCAAGTGGCTTTGATTGCATTAATAATATGCCCACAGGCTGAATTCGATCACGGTGAATGCCCTTAATCGCAAAGGTCAATTCATGCATCACACTCTGGTCAGCGGCATTAAATACCGTTAATTGCCCACCAATTTCTGAAGTCACCCATAATTGTGAACTATCTTGGGTAAACATGGCTGAACGAGGTCGCGCACCCACGAGACTGTTGGCATGATTCTTATTGGTAGCGGTATCAATCCAGTGCACCATGTTAGTGGTTTCGGAGGTAACAATCATTTTGCTGCCATCTGGACTGACAGCTAATCCTTCAGGCTCTACGCCTACATCGATTTGTGCAATGACTTGTGCGCTAGGAATATCAATCACTGTTAATAACGCATCATCTTCATTAGCTGTGTAAATAGTGGTGCCATTGGGGTGCAAAGCGATGGTTTCTGGATCTTCGCCCGATGGCAACTCACCAATAATAGAGTCAGTTTGCATATCCAAAATTTGGATGCGGTTAGAATCACTTGCACATATATATGCTAGTGTTTGGTCGTGATTTAAGATAAAACCACGAGGTCGTTCACCTACGGGGATGTCTTTAATCACGCTGAAGGTATCTAAATCTACAACAGAAATAGAGTTGTCTTTTTCGTTAGTAACGTACGCTAACTCTTGGGCATGCAATGATACAGAAAGCAATGTCGTAGTGAGAAAAATTGAAGACGCGACCAACCCAAATGAAAGTGAGTTTCGTGATGAACGGTTAAACTGATAGGACATGTATTTGTTTCCTTGTTATTATTCTTGGCATACTTCACGACGGTCAAAGCCTAAAGTATCCAAATCAGTAATAGGGTGCATGAATCCTTCTTGGGGGGCTCGGGATACTAGACCTAACGGATGCGTTAGTTCCATAGGCATGCGTAGCTGGCCGTTATAATCTCTAAAGTTGAGCTTTCTGCCTTTATAAGCGGCAAGTTGAAACGCGTCACTGCGCAAAAATAAAGCTAACGGAGTCGCATTGAGAGATTGAGTTTGTTGCACAGCATAAGCAATGGCCCGCACCGCAACATACGCATCATAATCTTGGTGTTGCATTGAGCGGGCATGTTGGTCGTAAAAGCGATTTTGCAATTGCTTTGCTCCCCATTGTTCAATACTCGGATGCCAAGTATCAGCGACTAACCCTGCAGTGCCGATAACGGGGCGAGGGTAGTAGGTATTATAAGGGATGTATTGGCCAAAGCGTTGATGAGTATCAGCCACGACCACCACATCATAGGGGCGAGCAGTTTGCGTAAACAACGGAATATCTAGGCTAACTGTGCGACGCAAATCGGTAGCAAAGGTCCATTGTTTTGTTGTCTCAATTTTTAATTTATAGCGCTTTGCCGTGCGTTCAAATGAGTCCACCCAACTTGCATCTTCAGGCGTATCGCCATCAATCAAAAATATACGATTAAGGCGTTTACTCAGTAGCCACTGGCCTAATGCATCCGTTACTTGTGCATGACTGGGCGTGGTATGAAATAGCATCGTATTGCATTGCGTTTGTCGTAAACTATTATCGCGATTACTGACATTGATGATTAAATGAGGTTCAGATAGTGACGCATTATATGTAAGTAACTGCTGTAAATAGGGACTTGCTAAATCAGCTAGCAGTAAGCCTGTTTGTGGCAAAAGTGCCGGCCAATCAATACTGGAATTAACGTTATCACTAATGTCATCCAAATGAATAGTGCGTAACGTAAAGTGCTGACCTAGAAATTTACCAGTTGTGTTGCTGTCAGCTATGCCAAGGGCTGCGCCAGCTATCCCTGCATTGTCAGGTGCTTTTAATAACGGGTTAACAGCATAAGAAGTAATGTCATCGTGAGAAATATGATAGATATTAACGTTAATATCTGCAGCATTAATGTTTGCTGAAGCTATACCAAATAAAAGCACTAATACATTTAACATAAAGCATTGTATTTTGTTATAAATGGCACATTGATATTTCATTCAGTCAAAAACCTTAATTTATTTTTACAAGAATCTGTAACCTTTTAATTAGTATTTTTAACAAAATATCAATAATTTAGCATCCATTAAAACGGTTTTTCATACTAAAGGATGGGAAAAGCCGAACGTAAACAACGCTAAAGTAGAGTTAGTGATTTGTTAATAATTATGTATATTACATTAAATATAACTTTAACACTTCTATGTATAGGATAAGCAAAATGAAACTAACAATGAAAATGAGTGGGCTTGCGCTTGCTTTAGCATTCTCCGCTAATGTATTAGCACATGGTGCCGTCACTCCACAAGCTATTGATACGTCAACTTTACCGCAAATTGGTGAAGAATGGGCTGATACTAATCCTTATCGCGATGTAGAAGGTGATGCAAAAACTGAAATTTTACGAGTAGGTGCTTCTGCATATAATCAAAACTGTGCGCGTTGCCATGGTTTAGAAGCAATTAGCGGTGGTATTGCACCTGATTTACGTTATTTAGCTGCTGATTTTGATGGAGATGAATGGTATGTGTACCGTGTACAAAATGGTGCGGTACGCAATGGTGCTGTTTATATGCCTAAAATGACTGAGCATTTATCACAAGAAGCATTATGGGCTGTTCGCTCATTTGTCGAATCTGTAGCAGTTCAGGAATAAACCTTTGCGTGGGTTATTGTTAGCTTTTGCATTACTAGTGAGCCTGTGGAACTTGAATGTTGCGCAGGCTCGGTCGTTAGATGACATTACTGAATCCGGTTATATCGTAATTGCGGTTTATAGTGACTATTTACCGTTTTCTGCCAAGGTTGACGGGCAACCAACCGGCATCGATATTGATATTGCTAAGCAAATTGCCCGGCAATTAGGTGTCACACTGCGCTTAAAATGGCTTACTGCGGACGAGACCACAGAAGATGATTTGCGCAACGCGATATGGAAAGGTCACTTCTTAGATAAGTCCAAAGCAGACTTAATGTTACGTGTACCTTACGACAAAGAGTACTCACAAAAGCGTGATGACGTAGGTTTATTAGTACATGAACTGGTTCATATGTTCGCTCCATATCACACCGAAACATGGAAAATAGTCCACAATAAAACTCGCTTACCTGACGTTCCTACTATGGCGCTTTTTCAATATCATCCAATTGGTGTTGAAATAGATTCAATCCCACAGTTTTATTTGATGTCAGCATTTCGCGGCAGCATGGCTAAAAATACCCGTCAATTTGATACGCTAGCACTTGCAGTTGATGGATTAGTCAAAGCGGAAGTGGATGCGGTGATGGGGTTGCGTTCACAAATTAGTGCGCTGCATCATCAGTTAGATCCTAGCGATTATTTGCTTGCCGAAAATGCGTTCCCATTATTAGGAAAACAAAAGTGGGATATCGGAATGGCTGTTCATAATGATTTTCGTGCGCTTGGTTATGCAGTCGAAGATGTGGTAACCGCTATGATTAACGACGGTTCGTTACAGGCTATTTTCAACCAACACCACGTCATATTTGAACTACCTGCTTATTATTCTGAATAAATAAAGAATAAATCTGAAACGAGACTATCTACACTCGTTTGTCTCCTCCTAATGGATGAAAAAATTCACACCAGGGTCTGATAGGTTTATTCATACCAGACCTTTATGATAATGATTAACTTACCATTAACATACTTCATTGAAGCATCTCGATGGTAATTTCAACAGTACAGGTGTCATACACACTTATTATATACACATGAGGAAATGAGAATGTTAAACAATGGTAAAGCTAAAATTCTTTCTTTATCGGTGTTGGTGTCTTTAGCATTAGCAGGAACAGCTAGTGCTCAAGTAACTGATAAAGATATTGTAAATGATCATCTAACAAACAACGATATTGTATCCAATGGTATGGGTTTACATGGTCAGCGCTACAGTACGCTTGAGACAATTAACACAGACACAGTCGAAGATATTCGTCCTGTATGGGCATTCTCTTTAGGTGGTGAAAAGCAACGCGGTCAAGAATCACAGCCAATGGTCAAAGACGGTGTAATGTATATTACTGGTTCATACTCTCGCGTGTTTGCAATTGATGCCCGTTCTGGTGAAGAGTTATGGCAATACGATGCACGTTTACCCGATGGTATTATGCCATGTTGTGATGTTATCAACCGTGGTGTTGCTTTATATGGTGATTTAGTTATTTTTGGTACATTGGATGCCAAGCTAGTCGCCCTTAACAAAGATACGGGTAAAGTAGTTTGGAAAAAAACCGTTGAAGATTACAAAGCGGGTTATTCAATTTCTGCTGCACCGATCATCGTTAAAGGCAAAGTCATTACTGGCGTTGCAGGTGGTGAATTCGGTGTTGTAGGTAAAGTGCGAGCTTATGATGCTACCAACGGTAAATTAGTCTGGGAACGTCCGACTGTTGAAGGCCATATGGGCTATATCGTAAAAGACGGTAAAAAAGAAGAGAACGGAATTTCTGGTGGCGCACCAGGTAAAACTTGGCCAGCAGATTTATGGAAATCAGGTGGCGCAGCGCCATGGTTAGGTGGTACTTATGACGCCGATACTGATTTATTATTCTTTGGTACGGGTAACCCGGCGCCTTGGAACTCTCACTTACGTCCAGGTGATAACTATTTCTCATCTTCACGACTGG
The DNA here is from genome assembly GCA_029246415.1 of Glaciecola sp. Lineage (GTDB taxonomy): Bacteria > Pseudomonadota > Gammaproteobacteria > Enterobacterales > Alteromonadaceae > Opacimonas. The sequence continues at coordinate 77,459 of JAQWNF010000011.1, read as the reverse complement.
CCATTGATCCTGATACGGGTAAAATCGTGTGGCATTTCCAAACTACGCCGCATGATGGCTGGGATTATGATGGTGTAAATGAAGTAGTATCATTTGATTATCAAGATCAAGGTAAAACCATAAAAGCAGCTGCAACCGCTGACCGTAATGGTTTCTTTTACGTCTTGAATCGTGAAAATGGTGACTTTATTCGCGGTTTCCCATTCGTTGATAAGATCACATGGGCCAAGGGCTTAGATGCTAAAGGTCGTCCAATTTTTGAAGACAGCAATCGTCCTGGAAATCCAGCTTCTTCATCGGATGGTAAAAAAGGTAACTCAGTGGTAACAGCACCGTCGTTTTTAGGTGGTAAAAACTGGATGCCAATGGCATACAGCCAAGATACAGGTTTGTTTTATGTGCCATCAAATGAATGGGAAATGGAAATCTGGAATGAGCCAACTGCATACAAAAAAGGTGCAGCATATTTAGGTGCTGGTTTTACGATCACAGCAATGAATGATGATTACATTGGTGTACTACGTGCGATTGACCCTAAAACAGGTGAAACCGTGTGGCGTCACAACAACTATGCGCCTTTATGGGGTGGTGTGTTAGCGACAGCTGGTAACCTTGTATTTACTGGTAACCCTGAAGGTTATTTACTTGGCTTTAATGCTAAGACAGGTGAAGAAGTATTTAAGTTTAACACAGGCTCAGGCATTGTCGGTTCACCGGTTACTTGGGAAATGGATGGTGAGCAATACCTTTCAGTCTTATCTGGCTGGGGTGGTGCAGTACCATTATGGGGGGGCGATGTTGCTAAGCGCGTCAAAGACCTAAACCAAGGTGGCAGTGTTTGGACGTTTAAGCTTCCTAAAAAATACGCACAATTTGCGAAAAACTAATTCGTAGATATCGACCTATACATAGCTACATAAATAGCTAAGTGAAAGCCAAAACCTCGGGATGAAATAATATTTCTGCCGAGGTTTTTTTGTGTATACCCCCCCCAAAATGCACATATCAAATAAATATTATAAAAATGTTAAAAATCATCCCAAAGTAGGAAGTTTTTAAATCCATAGAGTAATAGTAGTCCAGCACCAACGAGCGCAATATAGTGATGTAAATTTAACTTGTTGGTTGGAAAACATGATGTATCCATCTAACTCTGATTATTGGGTTGCACCTCTATCCGCACCCTACATTAACATTGAACCGAGGTAATTATGATCTATGCAAATCCAGGGAGTGAAGGCTCCGTATTCACGTTTAAAGCGAAATACGATAATTTTATTGGCGGCAAATGGATTGCCCCTGTAAAAGGCGAGTATTTCACTAATACCACACCTGTAGATGGCAGTGATATATGTCAAATCGCCCGTTCTACTGCAGAAGATATTGAGCTTGCATTGGATGCTGCGCATGCTGCCAAAGACGCATGGGGTAGTTCTTCAGTTACTGAGCGCTCTAACATTTTATTACAAATAGCAGACCGTATTGAGCAAAATATAGAACTTCTTGCGGTTGTTGAAACTTGGGATAATGGTAAAGCTGTTCGCGAAACACTTAACGCCGATGTACCTTTATTCGTTGACCACTTCCGTTACTTCGCTGGGTCAATTCGAGCTCAGGAAGGCCATATGTCTCAAATTGATGACAACACGGTTGCTTATCATTTCCAAGAGCCGTTAGGTGTGGTTGGTCAAATTATTCCTTGGAACTTCCCATTATTAATGGCTGCATGGAAAATTGCACCAGCTTTAGCTGCAGGTAACTGTATTGTAATGAAGCCAGCTGAGCAAACACCAGCAAGTATCATGGTAATGTTAGAGCTGATCGAAGATATATTACCAGCCGGCGTGTTAAATGTAGTTAACGGTTTTGGTCGTGAAGCGGGTGAAGCATTAGCTACCTCTACACGTATCGCAAAAATCGCATTTACCGGTTCTACACCTGTAGGTGAACATATTCTTAAATGTGCAGCTGAAAACATGATCCCATCAACTGTCGAACTAGGTGGTAAATCACCTAACATTTTCTTTGAAGATATCATGAATCAAGAAGACTCATTTATCGATAAATGTGCAGAAGGCTTTGTATTGGGTTACTTCAACCAAGGTGAAGTATGTACATGCCCATCACGTGCATTAATTCAAGAAAGCATTTACGACAAGTTCATGGAACGTGTCTTAGCTAAAACCAAAGCAATCAAGCGTGGTAATCCACTTGATACAGATACTATGGTAGGTGCACAAGCCTCAGGTCAGCAATTTGAAAAAATCTTATCGTATATTGATATTGGTCGTGCTGAAGGCGCAGAAGTAGTTACTGGTGGTGAAAAAGAAATGATTCACGATAGCTTAGATACTGGCTATTACGTTCAGCCGACTATCCTTAAAGGGGATAACAGTATGCGCGTATTCCAAGAAGAAATTTTTGGGCCGGTTATCGCAGTGACAACATTTAAAACTGAAGAAGAAGCACTAGCGATTGCTAATGATACTCAATTTGGTTTGGGTGCGGGTCTGTGGACACGTGATGCTAACCGTGCATATCGTGTAGGTCGTAAGATCGAAGCAGGTCGTGTGTGGACTAATTGTTATCACTTGTATCCTGCACACGCAGCGTTCGGTGGTTACAAAAAATCCGGTATTGGTCGTGAAAACCATAAAATGATGCTCGATCATTACCAACAAACCAAAAACTTATTAGTTAGCTATGACATTAATCCATTAGGGTTCTTCTAAGCTGCAATACGTTTAGGTCTAACAGTATTAATCCATGTTAATGCTGAATATGTAATACCAAAATGGTGGCTTAATATGAAAATATTTTGTCACCATTTTTTTTTCACATTGGTATAAGGTTTTTAGCATGCTCAGTGCGTCAAACAACAAAAGAACACATAAAGCGACTCATGTTGTTCTAAGCATTTGGCCAACAATATGTATTAGCTTATGTTTATACTGCCTGGTTGCTGTAGCGAGTTTATCATCTATTTCAGTAGCCCTAGCTAAAGAAGGCGATGTCACTAATATCCCTGCAGATATCGAGAGTATTTTTCCAACTGCAACACGTATTGGCATACCGGATACCGAATTACCCATTGTGCCTGTGTATCAGCTCAATGAGTTGTTGGGATATGTGTTTGAATCGAACGATTTTACTAATTTTATGGGCTTTGCCGGTGAACCAATTAATATATTGATTGGGTTAGACACGCAAGGGATCATGAAAGGCTTGAAGGTACTCAAACATAACGAGCCAATATTTGTTTATGGCTTGGGCGAAGCACCTTTTTTCGATTTTGTCGATCAATATAAAAATCATTCAATCCGCGAGCGATTTATTATTGATAGTGCTGATAAAAGCTCTACTAACTCAACTTATTTTGATGGCGTAACTAAAGCTACAGTATCGGTATTAGTTGCTAATGACACGATTATAACCTCAGCACTCAAAGTGGCTCGGGCAAAATTAGACGGCTTTGTAGCACCGAGTAACATGATCCTCAAACCTAGTACAGAACTGGCAGAAACCTTATCTTTTACTCAATTAGTAGAGCGAGGCTTAATTACACATTGGCAACAACCATTGAGTGATGTGTTAGCGCAGCCAGATTTAGCTAGTGAAGTGGTTACTGCAATTGATAATGTTGAGTCTGAAACAGGGTTGTTTATTGATTTGTACTTTGCGTTTATTAATATTCCGCTGATAGGCCAAAACCTACTTGGGACTGAGGAGTTTAAACGCTTACAAGAGAACCTTAAACCGGGTGAGCATGCGGTATTAGTACTGAGTAACGGTGATTATTCGTATGTCAGTGAAGAATTTATTCCGCAAACGGTGCCTGCGCGTTTAGCGCTATCCCAAAGCGGCTTTCCAACAGATATTCGCGACATTGATTTTTATAGTTTTTATGAACCTTCGTTTGTCACCGCCATGCCTGAGTATCAGGATATACATGTACTGCGCCTAAAATCACAATCAGGTTTTGAATTAAGTCGGCAAATGACGATAGGCTTAGGGATCAATTATCAAGCTTCATTTTTTGATACCCAGCAGCATATGTTCGAACAAAGTATTACTTTACCTTCATCGTTATTCATGTTGAATCCCGATGCACAAATTGGCGAGCCAACGCCTTTATGGATGCGGATATGGCAAGATAGGGTCGCTGTGATTGCGATTACATGTGGATATTTGTTATTGATTACGCTGTTATTTATTAAGCAAACAGCCTTAGTCAAACATGCTCGGTTAACACATGTTGTGCGTGGTGTGTCGCTGTTATTTATTTTATTTTTTATCGGATTTTATGCCCAAGGGCAATTATCCGTCGTCAATATTTATACGTTATTATTGTCACTGTTTAACGGATTTAAAATAGAAGTATTTTTACTCGATCCGGTGATATTTATTTTGTGGGTCTTTGTGTTTGTCAGTTTGTTTTTGGTTGGACGAGGATTGTATTGCGGTTGGTTATGTCCTTTTGGTGCATTACAAGAGTTTATGGGAATGCTGGCCAAGCAACTCAAGATTAAACAAATTCGTATTAAACCTCAGCATCATCGCTGGGGCCAATCGATAAAATATGTCATTTTACTAGGGCTACTGGTCAGTGCTTTTGTGTCTTTGAATGTTGCCGAAAAGCTAGTCGAGGTAGAGCCGTTTAAAACAGCGATCACCTTACACTTTGTACGTACATGGCCCTTTGTGGTCTACGCGGTGTTACTACTGCTATTAAGTCTCAAGATCCATAAAGTCTATTGTCGTTATTTATGTCCGTTAGGTGCTGGGTTAGCGATAGTAGGGCGCTTTCCACTGTTTAAGTTATTACGTCGTCGGGATGAGTGTGGTACGCCGTGTCAGTTATGTAAAACTAAAAAATGTGATATTGATGCGATCCATAAAGATGGAAGTATTGATTACGGTGAATGTATTCAATGTCTTGAATGTGTCGTCACAATAGAAAATCCTACACTATGTGTGATTGATAAATACAAAGGTAAAAAACCAAAAACGGAAAAAGAGCTTCCTTTGCGCAATCAGGATGTCATTGTAGTAAAACCGGTGTAATCTACTAAAGTCGTAGCTTATTACCACTTCATTTACTTTATATTAACAGGCGTTTAAAACAATAAAAATGACCCATTTATATGATTAGTACTACCGCGATAAGTCATTCAATTGATCCGCATATTGCATGTGTTGAGATTAAAGCCCAGCTAGATCTAACCAAAATGAGTACGATCATTTTTTATTGTTCTTCGGCGTATGATTTGGATGCACTTGCTCTTAATATTAATCAGCACTTTCCTGATCATGAATGCGTCGGTTGCACCACCGCGGGTGAATTTGCAGGAAACGGCTATGAAACCAATAGCATGGTGGCGTTAGGTTATCATGATAGTAATTTTGTGATCCAAACAACCTTAGTTGAAAATCTAAAATCCTTCACTGTGATTGATGCACAGAATGTCATGAACACCTTAAAAGAATCTATCTCGTCTAAGGTTTTAGCACCGTTAGAGCGGCAAAGTTTTTTATTTTCACTGGTGGATGGATTAGCATCAAAAGAAGAAGACTTTTTAATTACGTTTGATAGTTGCACCCAAGGCTTGCCTCATTTTGGAGGCTCTGCCGGTGATGATCTTAACTTGAACAAAACCTACGTATTTTACGATGGAAAATTTCGTTCGTCAGCAGCGATTATCATGTTGATTAATACGCCGCAAAAATTCTCGGTTTTCTCGGTTAATCACGTCAAAGATTCAATCAGTAAATTGGTCGTGACTGATGCTGATCCCAATACACGGCAAGTATTTGAAATCAATGGCGAACCTGCGGCATCTGTGTATTCAAATATGCTTGGTGTACCGATTGACGCGCTAGAGCATGAAGTATTTTCTTTGCACCCACTGGCGGTAAAAATCGGCGGTGAGTACTACATTCGCTCGATTCAACGAGTTAACAAAGATTTTTATTCGTTATCATTTTATTGTGCGGTAGATATAGGCATAGTACTTAACGAAGTAGAGTTAATTGATATTAATCATCCATTAGCAACTAAGCTTGCACGTATTCATAACAGTCTCGGTAAAGCGCACATCGTAATGGGCTGTGATTGTTTTTTGCGACGCCTCGAAGTGCGCAGTAAATCACTAAATGATGAAACCCGTGAAATTCAGCAAGCCTTTAATCTGGTTGGCTTTAATGCTTATGGTGAACACATCAATGGCTTGCACTTAAATCAAACGTTTACTGGCGTGTACATCAGTGAGGACCGATATGAGTGAGCAACTGCCTCCTGTATTTATGTCAGCTCAAGATGAAATTGCCTATCTCAAAGCACAAAATACGAAACTCCAGAAAATTAATGATGCACTCATTTTCAGAATTGAGGAGGGGCCGGGTAACAACGCTGCATATTCTGCATTTGAAAACTCAGTCCACTTGGCGTTGCAAGTTAATCTCAAAACCCATGAATTGAATGAAGCATTAGCTAAATTGCAAGGATTGAACCATCGATTATCTGACGCTAACAAAGAAGCAAACTTGTTTCGGCAACGCTTTATTGATGCCATCGAAAGTATTTCAGAAGCATTTGTATTGCTGGATGATCAAGGTAATATTATCTTTCAAAACTCTAATTTTATTCGGTTTTGGCAAAATACTGATATGACCTCATTGGTTGGATCTAATTATTATGAGTTAAAGTCACTAGGTAAAACCAAAGGGATTATTTTAAGTGTCACCCCGAATAGTGATGATAACAATTCGGTCTATCATCTCAATAATGGGCGCTGGTATCAACTTACCGAAAGGCGCATCCAAGATGGCGGCATGGTACTGTTATTTACTGATATTACGCATGTCAAACAAGCCGAACTGCAACGTTATGAACGTGCTATTGCACAAAAAAACAAGTTATTACAAGATCTCATAGATAACTTATCGCAAGGGGTGTTGTTGCTGAATAAAGATGATATCCCTGAGGTATGGAACGCACAATTTGAACAGTTTTGTGGATTATCCCATGAGGCTATTCAACATGTCACTCAGTTACAGGACTTTGCCAGTATTACCGAAGTGTATTTGGATGCCAATCAACATACTCATTATCATATTCAAGAACTAACTAACGGTATGGTCATTGATGTGCATCGTCACTATCTTAATGACGGCAAAAGTATCATTACCTTGTCAGATATTACCGAGCAACATCAATATGAACAGTCGATAAAAGAAAGTGAAAATTGGTTACGCACCATCACTGATAATGTTCCTGCGATGATTGCCTATGTAAATAATAACAAGCAATTTATGTTTACGAACAAAGTTTATAATCAATGGTATGGTGGTGAGGTAGGGGATTTGGTTGGTCAAAATCTTGAACAAAGTAAATTGTTTGATGATTATGAACGCATAGAGATATACGTTAATCGCGCACTTGATGGTGAAACGGTTTCGTTTGAAAGTAAAGAGACCAGTGCTGATGGTAACGACTACTTTTTGCTAAAATCTTATGTCCCAAACAAGACTGATAGCGGTGAAGTGCTTGGTTTCTTTGTGCTAATCAATGATGTCACCGAACGAATTAATGCCGCTCAAGCCCTACAAGATGCTAACTTTGAACTCGAGCAGCGCGTGCAAACCCGTACACAAGCCTTAGAAAATGAGGTTGAAAATCGTCGTGCTGCGCAGCAGCGCTTATCGCTGGCGATGCAAGAAGCGAAATCTGCAACAGAATCCAAATCTAAATTCTTAGCTGCGGTGTCTCACGATCTACTGCAACCATTAAATGCAGCGCAGTTATTTGCCGCCTCTTTACTTGGGGATTTTGAAGCAACCGAAAAACCGTTGTTAAACTCGATAAAAAGCTCATTAACTGATTTAGAAAATCTTATTGTGACATTGGTTGATATTTCTAAACTGGATGCAGGAGTTATTAAACCCGATAAACAAGTGTTTGCTTTGAACTCATTATTAGAAAATATTTCCGCTGATTACCAAAAAATATCCCTAGTGCACGATATTGATTTTACGTTTATTCCGACAAATGTGTATGTTCAATCGGATAGTTTATTACTCGCCCGTATTTTACGAAATTATTTATCCAATGCAGTGCGCTATGCCAGAGGCAAGAAAGTAACCTTGGGTTGTCGTCGGCGTAACGGCCAAATTGAGATCCAAGTTTGGGATACAGGTGTGGGTATTGAAGCGGATAACTTAAAAGAAATTTTTAAAGAGTTTAAACGTTTAAAAGGGGCAGTTCAGGCGCAACAAAGTTTAGGTTTAGGCCTGGCAATTGTTGATAAAATGGCCAAAGTATTAGCACATGATATTAATGTTGTTTCAGAATACGGAAGAGGCTCTTGTTTCTCGGTGAGTTTACCAATCGTAGACAAACCAGAGCGTGTAAAATATCAATCGCAACCTGCTATGTTTAACCAAGAGTTATCCGGCGCGGTTGTTTGGATGGTTGATAACGATCCTGCGATTTGTGATGCGATGCAAACCTTATTATCGCAATGGGGCTGTGAAGTTGAAACGGCGACATCGTTAGATGTGTTATGCGATACTGTTGATCTGCAAGAAGGTGAGTGTGATCTATTACTCGTTGACTACCATTTGGATAATGAACAAACGGGTATAATGGTCGCGCAACACATTAATCAATTAAGAACGTTAGCATTACCGACTATCATGATTTCTGCTAACTACTCTCAGGAACTTCAAGAACAATGTAAAGCGAATGATATTTTGTTGCTCAACAAGCCGGTCAAACCACTCAAGTTACGGATGACTATGCAACAATGCCTCAATAAATGTTGCTAGAGTATTTTTTGTTTGAACGTTGAACGTTTTAGGTTTAACGTTTTAGGTATTGGTCAAAATCAATATTCGCACTGCCAACTACCACTTTTACTCGGTTAGACGCCCCGAGTTTTTTCAATATTGAAGATACATGGGATTTGACCGTGGTTTCTGAAATATTCATTTCGTATGCAATATATTTATTGGCTTCACCTTGAGTTAAGTATTTGAGCACCATTAGTTCTTTGCGAGTTAATAACTGCATTTTTTCAGGCAAAATTTCAAAGTCTTTGTTCTTCGACGATGCTGACTGCGGTTTGATTGGCGCACGGATCAGATCAGAAGGTAAACAGACATTGCCACTAAAGATAGATTCTAATGAACTGGTAATCGTGTCAACACTGGATGACTTAGAAATAAAACCAACCGCACCATAAGAAATGGTCTGTAGAATCTGTTGTTTTTCATTTTCTGCCGAAATAATGACAACGGGTATAGTAGGGTACTCATTGCGTAATTCAAGTAACCCATTTAATCCAGATGTACTAGGCATATTTAAATCTAATAACACCAAATCAATATCGTCATTATCTTTAATTACAGTATGGGTAGCTTCAATAGACTCAGCTTCAAGGCATGCAGAGCCAGGGAAATTATCTGCAATAATACCCGTAATAGCTTGTCTGAAAATTGGGTGGTCATCGACCACTAATAACTTATACATAACACCTACTTCACAAGTAAATAACATGCTTGATGATAACACTATTTGAGACCTTTTGTGCAGCAAAATGTTGCTGAATCTAAAAATAAAAAGGGCGCCTAATATAGGCACCCTCTGACTTTCAGCATTAATTGTTAATTAACTAAAATGAGCTATTAAGAACAATGCACACATATTTAAATAGCTTAGAAAGTCACAACGGTACCAAGAGAGAATGTACTATTATCTTCGGCAACACTTGTGATTGAATTTTCAGATTCTGTGTTGTTAAATTCTGCAACCATAATTACTCCAGGACGAACTGTGCGGAAGTAACCTAACGCAAAGTTTTTATGTGTTGTTGTCCCTGCAGCGGTATTCGCAGTATCTAGGTTTTCGGTTTCACCCGACGAAATAACAAAACGGTTATCTCCCATGGTATAAGAAGCCTGAAGTAGGAAACCATCTGATTCGTTTGACTCTGCACCAACCACATGGTCCAGACCTGCAACATGACCTAAGCCTTCAGATGAATATCCTGATGCGGTTAACGATAAACCAGAGAATTTTACATTCAGACCATAACCTAAACCCGATTGGTCTTGGCTAACACCGGCTACTTCACTAGATTGAGATACACCGTTTAACCATGCTTTGACGGCAACACTGTCAAGTTCGGCAGCGTAAGATGCTTCAAATTCCATACGTGGTGTATCTTCTGAAGAGTCGGTAGCCGCTTTGTTGGGGTCCATGATCCCAACTGCAATATTAAAGCCATTCATATCATTTGAACGGTAAGTGATTTGTGCTTTCGGGAAAGGATAAACGTAACCGGTAGAAATATTACCGAATGACACATTGCCACCATCAACTAAACCGAAGGTGTCAGATGTTTGGCCGTAACCTAATAACAATTCATCACCTAAGATGTTAGTACGGTTAAATAAACCAAAATCTTTACCGAGTGTTACCGAGCCCCAGTCACCGGATAATTTGGCGTAAAACTGACGAACATCGATTAAGGAATTAGTACCCAGTGCTGTTGCGCCACGATTAAGATCGGTATCGTTGACACTCACCCAAAAAGAAGAACGTACTTCAATTTTTAAATCATCTAGTTGTTTGCCATAACCAAAACCAATGTTGTTTGGTAAAAATCCCATTTTTACACGAGATTGGTCACGTTCTGACACTGCACCAGCAGCGTTAGTCGCTTCGATATTACTGTTGACATAAAATATATTGATTAAGCCATCAGCTGAAAAAGTCGTGCCATCTTTATTATAGATTTCGACAGCGGCTTGAGTAGCAAATGAACTAGCTAAGATTGCAGTAGCGATTAAACTTTTAGTGAAAGTGTGTTTCATAATTGCGTCCTAATGTGTGTTTTATGTTATTGAAATGACACAATACTGTGAATTAGTTCCTTTATTAATTCCACAATCTACTGATTTGTAACGTTAATTGGACATAGACTTGGTATGTAACACTTTAGGAGGAAAAAAATAACACTGAAGTGTTAGTCTTTCGATAATTGGCCTTCTAAAATTTTAGGAAAACGTGTAAATAACTCACTTTTAAGATTGGTTTGTGCTGCAGAATCATAAGCTTTATAGAGATTATTTAAAGCAAGCTCGTGAATGATTCGGGCTGGACTGGGAGATAAAAATACGACTCTATCGCCCAGATATAAGGCTTCATTTAAATCATGAGTAACGAATAAAATGGTGGTTTTGTGACGTTTAGCTAAGCTAATTAATAGCTCGCGACACTGCATAGCAGTAGGTGCATCCAAAGAGACAAAGGGTTCGTCGAGCAATAAAATATCAGGCTCAATGATAAATGCACGCGCTATACTGGCGCGTCGCTGCATGCCTCCAGATAAGTGATTGGGATAACTATTAGCTTGAGCTGTTAAACCCACTGCGTCTAATATGGCTGTGATTTTGCGAGGATCGGCTTTAGGCATGACCAAAGCGATATTTTCATATAGTGTAAGCCAAGGCATCAAGCGAGGCTCTTGAAATATATACCCTATAGTGGGTGAGGGAGTAGTAAACGCTAGTTCAACATTTGCACTGGTATTAGTATCTAAAATACCTGCTACCGCATTTAATAAGGTGGTTTTACCACAACCGGATGGCCCTACAATGCAGACACACTCATTATGCTGAATATCCAAAGTAATATCCGCGATGACATAATCGCTAGTTTGAGATGTGGCCGCGGATTGGGAGAGAGCCGAGTGTTGTGATGCTCGGTAAGCTAACTGAGTAATGTTTACACGAAGGGCACTCATCTTATCGGCCCCTTTGGATACGTCGATCAAACGGCGTAAAGCAAAGCCATTCAATGATAAACACAACCCCAATAAATGCCATTGTATAAGCTAAGATCCCAGCGATATCAAAAAATTGAAACATACTGTGTAACGCAAATCCAACACCATTACTTCTGCCTAATAACTCCACTACCAGCACTATCTTCCAGATCAACGAGAGGCCATTTCGAGCTGCGGCGAGGATAAAAGGATAAAGCTGAGGCAGATATATTTGACGCATAAAACGCCACCAAGGAATATTGTATACTTGTGCGACTTGAGCTAATTTGGGATCGGTTGTACGCGCACCTTCACGTAACATGACTGCAACAGTGGGGATTTTGTTGATCACTACAGCCGTAATTGCGGCTGCCTCGACCAATCCAATCCAAATATAAGACAAGATGATCACCACGAGTGCTGGGACATTTAATAAAATAATTAATAAGCTATCACTCAGTTGATTAAACCAAGCACGTGCACCCATCGCGATACCAAATATACTACCGATTAACATTGCTAAGACAAAACTAATAGCAACACGTGTCACTGTGATCCCGACATTCACCAGTAAATCGCCAGTCATTGTATGATAGTACAAAGCAGATAAGGTTTGCGTAAAAGTAGGGAAGTCGGGTTGTGCGAGTATGACTGCGAATACCTGCCAAATAACTAACAATAACAAAAATACACTGAGTTTTAGCAACGCAGCCGACTCGGTAAAACGTGTTGACGCTTTAGCGTCTGCTATTGCTGTGATTGCCATACTTGTAATGCATCAGACCAATAAATATCGGCATTAAAAAATGTGGTAGAGCCCATTAGTTCTTGTCCGCCAACGTCGACAAACACCGTAAATAGTTGTTGTGTCGCGTTGATTTCTTCAGACGTAAATTGTGTTAACAAGGTATCTGGATAATTAGTTTGCAGTGCGGTAAAGACTTGTTCATTTTCGGCCTTGGTTAAGCTACGAATGCGTTGCCACTCTTGTGGACTTGTTTGGAGAAGTTTTTTTGCAGCAAAAGAAGCGTTAAAAAAATCAGTGACTAGGTTCTTGTTCGTATTGCCCCATTGCTCATCGAATACCCAGCCAAGTAAGGGAACATCAGCTTGGATCCCAAGACTAGTCAGCATAGTGGTAACGGGTAGGGATAGACTAAAACCAGCAGCATTCAATCGAGCATTGTAGTGCCAAAAATTGATACTAGCGTCTAATTCATTATTTAGCATGAAGCGGTTTAATAAAGGAGGCGCACCAAATTTAGGCGTAAAGTGTGATAACAAATCCAGTTTTTGTTGTTTAGCGTAGGCTTGTAATAACAACCAATTTTTATCTACAGAGCCACCAGCCACACCGATACTTCTATCGGTCTGTTGCAGCAGCTGTGTAAAAGACTCCTGAGCATTGGTATACACTCCACCTGATGCTTTCGTTGTGGGCATGATGACATAAGGTTTGTTTTGACCGCGTTGGCGGCTTACCCAAAATAAGTCGGTCATGATCACATCCACTGAGCCACTTTGCAGCGCTACCGCTGAAGCATTTTTACTGGCAAAAGGATACACGGCTAATCTAAAACCGCGTTGGGTGTCCAATTCGTGATGGATAATGGTATCCATTTCCCAATTAATTGTACCAAACTGCAGCACGCCTACTCTAATGATAGGTAAATCACTGATTGATTGTTGGGCCTGCATTTGTGATTGCGCTTGCGCCTGGACGTTTACCGCTAAGGTACTTGCAAATAGTAGCGTGAGCAACAAACACTTAACTAAGGCAAATAAACTAGCCTGACGAAGCATAGATACCACCTTGGTAAAAGAGCGTTTCATTTATTTTCCTTAGAAGTTAACTGCGACGCCAACTTTCACATTGCGCGGTTGACCAGCAAAGAAACGATAGGTACCAAACGCATAATCTGCTCTTGATGCATAAGCTTCATCTGTAAGGTTATCGATATTGGCACTCAGTGTTACGGTATCACTCATGCGATAGTTAGTACGTAAATGCATTAAATCATGACCATCATATTCATGCTCGTTAGCGGGATCTATATAATATGTTCCCATATTTAACCATTCAAGCTCCATAGATAAAGCATCAGTCGGTTGCCATGTAATTTGTACATTACCCATATTACTTGGTGCGGTATCAATTTCATTACCACTGACAACATCTGAACTGGCTCGGTCAAAATCGTATTCATGAGATGCAAATGAGTAATTTACGCCAACATTTAACGTTGGGCTTACCTGATAATCGACACCTATCTCTAGGCCTGTATGGGTAGTTTTACCATCAGTAACGTTTAGTCCATCTGCATCGCGGAAGAAAAAGTTATCTTTTTTCATGGTGTACCACACCACTTCATAATTCAGATTTTGCGCCTGTTGACGGTAGCCAATTTCAATACTATCAGTGCTTTCAGAATCAATCGTGCCGATGCTTTGTTGATTTTGAAGACGATATAAATCGGTGGTTTGTGGGGCTCTGAAGCCCGAAGCAACTGAGACGAATAGGGCGGTGGTATCGGTCAGTAAGTAATTAGCACCGACTTTTACCGAGGTGTGACTAAAATCATCAGATCGATCCGCGGGGCGTAAAAACAAACATGCAATCGGGTCGCCATTGGTTTTAGTACAACTTGTTCCGTCGGCCTTTGTGGTTCCATCAGCGATTAAATTATCATAATCGTATTGGGTATTATCAAAACGCAGACTGGCATCTAAGGACAGTTGCTCATTGGCTTGATATTGTACTTGGAAAAATGGTGCAATAATTTGCGCATCCACTTCATAGTTAAAGTGTTGACCTTGTTGGCGGGCTTTACCCCAGCTGTATTTGTCTACGGTATCTTGCGTTTCAATTAATGTGCCATTAGTGGACTCCAGGTCAAGTCCGGCGACCAACTCTAGATCGTTGCTAATAGATTGGCTATAAATGGTTTTGACACCCACACTAGAATGACTATTTTCTTCAATGGCACGCGAAGGCAAATAATGCTGCCTAAACTCCATACTATTGTTTCGATAAAATGGGGTCAGAGCCAATTTAGCACCATTATCCAGTGACCACTCCCATTTTGAAGCCCAGCGAACGCTTGACCATTGACGATATGCATCAGGATCACAGTTTTTAGCCATGGCTGCAATATCTTCATATAGAACATTATCGTCCAAAGTAGAGGTGTAACAATCGCCATTACTGCCCGATGAAATAAAGCCCGCAGTTTCTTGATCTAGATTAAACCCTGAGAACGTTGTCGTGACAATGGCATCTGAAAACTGGCTTACAAATTTGGCATCAAGTTTGTTGCTAACAAAATCACTTTCGTCTCGAAATCCACCATCATTAACATGTTGATAGTCGATAGCGTACTGTTCACCGCTAAATTTAGTCGCGATATTGATGTGATTGTTGTCACCATATAAAAAACGTAGACGACCGGGTTGATCGACACCAGCACTGATTGCGTTCACGACACCATGCACAGCATTTGAGCCATAAATCGCACTGGCAGGACCGCGAATCACTTCAACGGCTGATGCTGCTGACAAATTAAGTTCAGACAAGCCGTTGTTATTGGCAAAACCTGCAGCACGCGTAGCAATGCTGTCCTGTGCAAAAATAAACGCACCAGCAGCACCAGGGCCGGTTAATACAGGAGAGCGCATCGCGGGTAATGACTCCATGCCATTGTTGGTATGTATATGAACACCCGTAATACGGTTTAATATATCTGCAGGGGTAACCGCAAGCACTCGTTCTATTTCATCCTGAGAAATGACGTCGACATTGTTAGAGGCGGTGAGCTTAGCAATGGGAGTATGCGAGCCTGTTACGACTATTACGTCATCTACTTCTGATTGTTGGGCATATGTAGTACTAGATAAACATAATGCTAAGGTTATCGCGGACATTGAAAATGAAGAAGCCATAGGTGGGGAACGAAAATGTGATTTAGTCATTATTTCTCTTAATGGAAAATTCTTAACAAATAAAAATATGTTAATTAATCGTTAATCTTACTGATGCTTGATTCTAGCCTATTGAATCAACCTTGTATCATGACCTTTAGACGCATATCACGTGATTATTTCTCCTCCTTTAGGAGGAGAAAATGACCTTAAAAAGTATATTGCGCATTAACTGATATCATTCGAGGATGACCGACACCAATAAAATAAGGTGAATCCACTTCAGGGTAAATATCTTCAAGCACTTCATCAGCTTCGCCATAAGTACCAAATGTGTCGTAGTCGTTGTCAAACACGTTATCAATACGCATAGAAAAGCTCAATGCATTGGAGTACTCGTAGCTTGAATATACATTCACTAAACCATAACCATCGATAGTTTTGTTTTCATTGGACTCATCACCGCGGTAATACTGTTTTGATGCATAGATATATTGTGCGCCCACCAGCCAGTTTGTCGTTACAGCATATTCCATACGAAGTTTCACTTGGTGTTTAGGTTGACCTGGGATGCTATCACCAGGTGATACTTCACGATCAGGTCCCAACGGATTCATTGGGCTAAATGAGGTAAAGCTTGATTCAAATGTTGCATCCAAATAATTATACGAACCACTTACTAACACATCAATATACTGATGTTGCGCAGATAACTCAGCACCAAGGCGTTGAGTTTTATCAATATTGATAAAATATCCGCGAGATGATGTAGTACCAGCTTGCTGAAAGATTATGTCATCGATGCTTTGTGAGTAAAACACTGTTGCATTGTAATTAGTCGTATTAAATTGTCCTTTTACACTCGCCTCAAGGGTACGCGTAACCACTTTGTTCAGTGGAGGATCAGCGACAAAGCCATTAGGCAAGCGGCATGGGTCATTTTCATCCGCACAACTTAGCTCTGCAGGACTCGGTACTCGTGTTGCTTGTGCTAATGAAATATTAAGCAGCGTATTGGCATCAATTTGATGTGAAATACCGATAGCAGGATTAAAACTATTAAAGCGATGATCACCATCTAATGAACCTTCTCCATCTGCTAAATGATCATTCATTAAAATGTGATCACGGTTGTAGCGAGCAGCTATATTTAGGTTAGTTACATCAGAAAGTTGTGTGACATTTGAAATATAAGCAAAACTAGCACGCGT
Organism: Glaciecola sp.; assembly: GCA_029246415.1. GTDB lineage: Bacteria > Pseudomonadota > Gammaproteobacteria > Enterobacterales > Alteromonadaceae > Opacimonas. The sequence continues at coordinate 60,502 of JAQWNF010000011.1, read as the reverse complement.
ATCTACATCGAGTCTGACCATTGCTTCAGCATCCATAATGCCAGTAATAGGGGTGACCGTTCGAGTGGATTGTGCCGAATCGTTGTCTAAGATCCCAAAGGTCGTATCTGCCTCATAGTGTATGTCACCATTGATCGCACCAAAACCAAAAATAGTCGTAGCTGGTTTTGCTCCCAGGTTATGTTTTTGGGTAAATTGAGTAGTGAAACCAAAACTTTGATTATCCGCTTGTCCAGTGTTGTAAGTGCCGTCGACTTCAGTTGGATCAATATTACTGATTTGACTTAAAGCTAAATCATCATAACCTACAAATTCAACGACTTCAAAATCGTCAGCTGCAGGGATCTCACCATCATCATCGTCGTCAGCTGCAATTTCATCATCACTTGTTAAATGGTCATCATCATCATCGTCATCCATTTCACACAATGTAATGAAACCTGTGTCTAATTCACACGCGCCAAAATCACTATCATCACCATTTATAGAAGAAGTCTTGTTATCGCGATAAAACGCGTTCACAATCATACTCAACGAATCGGTTAATTCAGTACTGATGTTAAGCGAAACAAAATTTAATTCATTATTGGTTTGATCTGGGTGTGTGTACACGGATGAACGAGATTCAAATTGGGGTAAATCTTCGGGTATTGCGCCATTGCCAAGCAGTTTATTATCGGCATGTAACCAAGATACATCTACCTGAGTGGACTTGGTATGATAAGACAAAGTACTAAAAAATTGCAGGACTTCACTGGGCGAATAATCACGCCAACCGTCTTCTTGATATTGGTTGACTAATGCATACCAACCCCAATTACCTTTGTTCATGCCTGTTTGAATTGACCATTCTTCACGGCCATATTGACCTAAAGAGGCATTGATAGTGGTATCTGTGTAGCTAAAGCCATTTTTGGTATTGAGCGCTAACGCACCACCAAGAGTATTTTGACCAAACACAGGGTTAGAGGTAGAAAATAGTACAACATTATCTAATGCCTCAAGGGGTAACAAATCCCAGTTAACCGTATCACCAAAGGGCTCGTTGACACGTGTCCCATTCAAATAAATCGATAAGCCTTGTGGTAAGCCTAATAAAGGCGAAGCCGTAAAACCTCGATATTGTACATCGGGTTGAAAAGGGTTGTTCTGCACATCATTGATATTGACACTAACTAGCTGGTTACGCAAAATTTCGGCTAACGAGCGAGTAGGGGTATTATGTAAATCACGACTTGTTAGGGTTTGCGTCTGCCCTATAATCGACTGAGTTTGCGACAGCTGATTTAATGGATTGGCACCGATTACAACGATATTTTCAATGATGTTATTTTCCATGCCATTTTGATTTTCGTGTGCAGACGCACCAAAGGCAATACCGATACAGGTTAACAAATACAATTTATGCATAAACAGTTATTTAAATAATTAACATGTCTGAAATATAAAGATTTGAAATGCTAAAAGCAAATGTATCATTTTAAATGATTGTGGTTTTTGCTATTATAATCAATGGTTTATTACTGACACCACTTAGAGACTAGTTCTAAGGTATGAAAAAAATCTGTATTTAGACGGGGAAAAGCTGAACGGTGATGGGACGTCCTTGTCCGCATGATTAACAGCTTAATAATGCATGTATGAAATAATCCATTTCAACATCACGTTCAAATATTATATCGACAACTTGGCAGATTACTTTTGCTTTTTGTTGCTTTTTTATACAAATAAATTAAGCCGCTTTATTATCACGTTCAATTTGCTTCAGCAAAGACAGAAAACCTGTTGCGCCATCACGACTGAATTTTTTATCGATCAACCAGCCTAACAACGGCATATGGATGTTACCTTGTGAGATCCAGTTGACATCAGTATTGTTTTCATCAACTTTGGTAAGCTGTATTGAGCCGATTTGATGCGTGATCTTGACCGGTTTCGCACTCTCAATATGATAATCTAAGCGAGTAGGTCGCTCAAACACCGTTATGCGCTCCATTAATTGTAATGGGCCAACGTGAACTTCACGTAATGCACCGACACCATTAAGCTCTGTTGTTCCTTGCTCAATCAATGCCGCATACTTAACCGCTTTGAATTCACCATATTGAGCATGTTGACTTAATGTTTCGAAAGCCACCTCTATTGGAGTATTCATTGTATATTTTACGTGTATATCAAACATGAGGATTCCGGTCTCCAGTGATAGATTATTGTTATTAGCCGTTCTTTAGCCTACTTACGTCGCTTAAATTTACCTTTACCCTTGAAACTCGCTTTACCTAACCCGTTTAAACCCGCAGGAATAAAGGTATGGCTAGTTTCAATTAAGTGTTCAAGTTGCTGATTTAACGGGGCCATCAGCGTGTTATAAGTACTTTGACCTGAATATATTGCCGATAACTGTGACTCCCAACGCGCAGTCATGTCAGGATAAGTTGCTTCGTCAGGCAATGCCTTAATAAGCGTTTGCCCTGTGACGGTGGAGCTAATTGTTTTACCTGAACGGGTTAAATATTTACGAGTAAACAGTAGTTCAATAATACTTGCTCTAGTGGCTTCTGTCCCTAAACCATCTGTATCACGTAAAACTTTTTTTAATTGAGGATCGCTTATATGCGCACTAATACCTGTCATTGCAGCCAATAATGTTGCATCTGTGTAAGGTTTTGGGGGGCTTGTTTGCTTATCAAACCATTCGGCTTGTAGTGAGTTTACACGCTCGTTAAGTACAAGCTTTGGCAGTGCAGGGGACGATTGTTGCATAGATGACAGTGCTGAGGACTGCTCATTTAAGCTTGTGGCTGGTTTCTTGGTTGAACCAATGAATATAGATTTCCAACCTTGGTTAATCAATTCATTTGCTGAAGCCACAAATTCACCATTATTAATGTTCACCGTTACGCGCGTATCGAAAAATTCATACCTAGACATAAATTGCGCAAGGTAATTACGGCTGATCAAGCCATACACATCTGCTTCTCGTCCGCTTAAATGCTGAGTCTTTTTACTTGTCGGAATAATGGCATGATGGGCATCGACTTTACTGTCGTTCCAAGCTTTTGATTTGTGCTTAATCGAGTAATCACCTTGCGTCCATGTGTTCGAAATAAGCACACCTTGTTGCCCTAATAATGGCGCATTATGTGCAACAGTATGCAAAATAGTAGCAGCTTGTGCAAAATGACCATGGGGTAAGTAACGACTATCTGAACGTGGATACGTAATGAGTTTGTGTCGCTCGTATAACGTTTGACAGATATCTAATACTTGTTGCGCTGATAAACCAAACGCTTTGTTCGCATCGATCTGTAATGCGGATAAATTATAGGGTAAGGGAGCTGGTTGTGATTTTTTAGTGCGTTTAAGTACGGTAACGGTTGCCGGTTGATGGCTGATCCGTTGCACGACATTTTGGGCTAATGCTTTTGATAAATTTCGCCCTTGTTCATCTAAATATGGCTGACAAGCTTTACTAGGTAACCATTTAGCTTTAAACATACAGCCTTGCTCGGTTGATAATGTTGCCCATACTTCATAATAGGTTTGACTAACAAAAGACTCAATTAACCAATCACGACGTACGACTAAACCTAATAACGGAGTTTGTACACGACCGACCGATAACACGCCTTGATAGCCGGCTTGTTTTCCTTGTATTGTATAGGCACGCGTTAGGTTAATACCATATAACCAATCTGCTCTTGATCTTGCTAATGCTGAAGTGGATAGGGCAATGAACTCTCGATTATCACGTAACATATTTAGCGATTGGCTGACTGCTTTAGGCGTTAAATCATTGATTAAACAACGTTGAATGGTGCTTTTTTGTGTCGCTGTCACTCCTAGATAATGAATGACCTCATCAACTAACAATTGGCCTTCACGATCTGGATCACCGGCATGGACAATGGATTTGGCTTTTTTTATTAGTTTAGCGATCACATTCAATTGCTTGGCCGTTTTGGGTTTGGGTTGCAGTTGCCAGCGAGTAGGAATGATGGGTAAGTGTTCATGTGACCATTTTTTAAAAGCCGGATCATAGGCTTCAGGTTGCGCTTGCTCTAACAAGTGACCAATACACCAAGTGACCGTGTCACCATTTGCTGCGACAATGAAACCTGATGATTTTTTTAATGGCTTAGGTAATGCTTCTGCAATAGCGCGACCCAAGCTAGGTTTTTCAGCAATAAATAAACGCATTAATAACTACCCATACTTTAATACAATCAAACACTGGTTAAGTATACAGTGGTTGTGATGCAAATCAACTGTTCGATAGTTCATGAAAACTGTGATAGAAATTACAGTAATCATACGCGTATTTCTTAGTTAATACATGATTTAACATAATATACATTATGTGAACTTGTAGTGCCAACTATACACACTCATAATCCTTAGCCGTAACTTACAAGCCTGACTCTTATTATTGTGGAAATTCCAGCATAACCACTAAAGATGAATCTGAATGACCTTGTGAATGCGCTTGCAAATTGTCATCACCATTCTTGATTAGTTCAACTTTCAAGTTACCTGATAACAATTCAGCAATACGTTGTAATATTGTAAAACCCATACCTGCATTGTTTAATTTACTGTGAGCAGCATCTAATGTTTTAAGTGGTAATTGAATATATGCAATCTCGTCATCACTTAGCGCTGTGCCATGTTCGACATATACCAACTGATGAACTTTATCAGCATTGTTATATCTGATATGTACCTTAGTCTGGGAATTATGTTTGGATTGATGTGCTGCATGTTGCTGGGTATTTGCAATGAGTTCTGAAAAATACATGTGCAACAAATTAGAATCACTTTTAATGATTAGTTTACGTAGATAATGAATCGCTACATTATTCGCTTGTACTTGCATTTTATCAGATATATCATTGACATTATTGCCTATAATAGAACCAATAACCGTACCAATAATAGTACCTAGATGACAATCTTCAGTTCGTACTTGATATTTGTACAGTTGCGAATAATGAGACAAACGGCTTAGCTTAATATCATTAATGCATATTCATTGGCCATTAAAGACAGCCATTTTGCACCTTTTTCATCTAATTTGGAGCCATATTATTCCAAAATAAGACGTGCAAAAGCTGCATTGGCACCTAAGGAGCCTTTGATATCGTGTGCGTATGCCTTTAGCAACGCAGCTATATGTGAATCATTCACAAATAAAAGCCTTATGAAAAACGACAGATAAACTTGGGTATATACACCCTACTGGCCAAGTGTTTTTTGCATGTTTTCACTAATTAAGTTGTTGATATGTTTATCTATTTGGTTTCGACGAATGGCATATCTAAGGCTTCTATCTAGCATTGCTGGGGTTAAATCTTTTTTCTCAATTAAGTCCAATGCACCATAAGAAAGCAGTAATGTAGTTAGATCTTCAGTCGACTCACCAGAAATCACAATGACAGGTAAATTCATTTTATATTTAACCAGCCCGTCTATTAATCCTAAAGCCGTTTCATTTTTTAAATAATAATCAGAAATACAAATATCGATCTCTTGTTTTTCGATAACTTCAAACGCTTCTTCAACGGATGTTTTTGCAAAGGTATTAATTTTGTATTGTTTGATTTTCGATAACTGCTCTTCTAGTATTGCTAAATAACTGGGGTTATCGTCAAGTATTAATACATTAATGCTCTCATCAAACGGTTTATTATCCAGCATTTCTAACGCGTTGTTAATGCTAGCACGAAGCTGTTTGTAGACAACGACCATACCTAACTCCATGTGTCTAACTCTAGAAATGTCAGAAAATGTAATCGCTACACCTTGTGAACTTGATGAATCATTAAAGCGATAAGGGTTGATAGAAACTCGTAATAGTTGTTGTGTCGCGTTGATTTCTTCAGACGTAAATTGTGTTAACAAGGTATCTGTGATATTGGTATGCGTTTAGCCTTAGATGACTTTGGTACGGGCTACTCGTCATTGAGTTATTTGCAAAAATTTCCATTTCATATCCTCAAAATAGATAAATCTTTTATTGAGCATCTCGATGTGCATCACAGTAATGTGAAAATTGTTAAAGCGATTGTTGCATTGGCTAGTTCATTCGATTTAAGAATAATTGCTGAGGGCGTAGAAACCATTGATGAAATGCATGCAGTAACACGTTTAGGTGCCGATGCTTATCAAGGGTATCTGATGAGCAAGCCAATCCCACAAGATCAGTTTACCGAATTTGTCGCTTCCCATTGAGCACTATTATTAATACGATATCCGCATGTATAAGTGGCGATTCAATAAATATCGACTAGAGTTATATGGATATAATTATTAAAAAGTAACTTACGTCGATATGCCTTTAACAAATGAAGAAACGGAACTTCGCTTACTCCTGATAGACAATGATCCAGTGCAATCTAAAGTGAAAAGTTTTGCACTAAGTAAACACTTTGACATTGTTCGAGTAAAAAACACTAAGGACGCACAAAGCGCGTTACTGCTTGCACAAAAACAAGACAGTCCCTTTGATCTGATCCTCATTGACATGTTGCAATTAGGAGAAAGTTACATTGATGTCAATGACCTCTTAAAAAACATCCATTATATGAATCAACCTCATATATTTGTGATGTCTGTGATTGATACTCTGCAGCAATATATCGAACAAATGCCGTTGCATAAAATGGACGTAGTGCTCAAGCCGATTTCGAGTAAAAATCTTCTACAACGTATTGAATCTCATATCTCTGATCATAAACCGGCACGTCTTAAAACCAATCCGTTTGTATTAGATGATGATAGTGCGCAAAAGGATTTTCATTTCTTTATGCAGCATTTATCCAAATCATGGATTGAATGTATACGAGCAGATGAGCCTGTGACGTTAATTGCTTTAAATATTGACTACTTTCAACTATTAAAGGCGCATGCGGGTAATAACATGATCTGTCATTATCTTAGAATGATGATGAGTATCTTACACTCTACTATATATCGACAAAACGATTTAGTGGTAAGGTCTAGGCGTGATGATTTTTATATCTTGTTACCCGGTTGTTCCGAGATAGGAGCGAAGCACAAGATTGCTCTAATCAATAAATTTGTCGTACAGGCATTGATGCCACACGATATCTCACCCTTATCACCGTTTGTTTCTGTATCAACGGGGTTTATTACACAAAAACCAAACACGATGGATGAAATCCAAATATTTTTTGATTTAGCCCGTGCTCGCTTAGATCAAAGTAAAACGTTGCGCGATATGGCAATCACGCAATCAAATTCAAATCTCGGCTAATGATAATTTGTTACATAAAGTGCAAATCTGAAGTCTTTAGCAGTAATGTTTTAATATCCATAGGTTTACCGTAATACCAACCCTGCCCTGTGTTGATGTTTTCTTTACGTAAAAACTCAGCCTGCTCAAAAGTTTCAATTCCCTCTGCGGTAATGAGTTTTCCCAGTTCATGGGAAAGCGCAATGATTCCCTGAATGTCGGCATTTAATTCCGCTGATTGGTGAATATTTCGAATAAATGTTTGGTCTATCTTAACCACATCTACCGGTAATTTATGCAAATACTGCAGCGATGAATGGCCTGTACCAAAATCATCAATGGCAATCCTAACCCCTTTATCATGGAGACGACGTAATTGAATCACTGCACCATCAAAATCATTTAAGAGTGCATGCTCAGTAATTTCTAATTGAATTCGATTGTAGGATAACTTTGCTATGTCACATGCATTGATCACTTGTTCGACGAAGTCATTTGCCATTAATTCACTGGGGCTAATATTGACCGATAGATATAAAGGCGCTTGATGTTCGTCTTGAAATGCTGCAAATTCGATACATGCGGTTTTTAAGATCCACTGACTTAACGGCAAAATTAAGCCAGCCGCTTCCGCGATAGGAATAAATTCAGACGGTGATAAAAACTCATTTGGTTTCCAGCGCCAGCGTACCAGAGCTTCTAAAGCAACCATGGTTTCTGAATAACTTTCTACGATAGGTTGATAAACCATAGTAAAGGCATGTTGATTTATTGCTTGATGCAGGTGGTTTTCAATTTCTATTGCACGCAAAGACAAACGTTCGTAATCATTATCTAATGCTGAAAAAGATTCATGAATAGTATCAGGGTTTTGCATCGCTAATAGACAACGACTAATGTGTTCTTCTAAGGTCTCAGTATGTTTAGAGATAAATGTCAGACCGACCTGGGCATTGATGTAAACAGGAGTACCATTATGTAATACGGGTTTTTCTAAGATCTCTTTTACATGCGAAAATAATCAACTTGTGATTGCGCAAACACAGCAGGTAAAAACACAATGTATTTATCATTACTTAATTTGGCAATAATTGCATCATTGGGTAATGAGGTTCGGATACGATGACTAAATTCAAGTAATACTTGATTACAAAAGGCATCTTGATAAATACGAGCAATATGCCTAAAACGCTGTATTTGAATCACTGCAATTTGACCATATTGTTCATGTATGTGTTGTATTTGTAGGTGCTGTTGCAGCTTTTGAATGAAATATTGTTTGTTAGGTAGTTTGGTAATCGGATCATACAAATCAGCCGATTTTTTTGCTTGATACTTAGGTAAATCTGACTTTACTAGCTGTAATTCAACTTCGACACGTTTGGCGATCGCACGTAAATGTTGAATGTTTTGTGCGGTAAACTCGCGCTCAATTGTATCCAATACGCATAAACTCCCTACTATATAACCATTGGGACCATGCAAGGCAACGCCCAAATACGCTGCTATATTTGGCTCAGCAATTACTAATGGATTGGATTTAAAACGCGTATCTTGACGGGTATTGTTTATCTGCATTAAGGTTGCGGTATTGTTGATAAGTTGAGCACAAAAAGAGTGTTCTCTGCTAACGTCGACTCCCATATCGGTGCAACTTGATTTACACCACTGACGATGTTCGTCAACCAATGAAATCAAGCAGTTACTTCCGCCAATGATTTCTAATGCTAAACTCGATAAGGAATCAAAGCGGTATTCTGCTTCTGTATCGAGCACGTTTAGACTATACAGTTCTGCTAAACGCGCTTCTTCATTATTGGTAGATTTAGGCTCTAGCCAATCATTATCATCCATGTACACACCTTGTTAACTCATCCATTGAATACTTCAAGGTTATCGACAATTTAAATGAAATAATTAGTTCGCTGTCGAGCTAGATTTAGACCGATTACCACTACATCGCTTAGAACAATACTTTACTTCCTCCCAGTTGCGCTCCCATTTTTTTCGCCAAGTAAATGGACGGACGCAAACTGGACACATTTTGCTAGGTAAATTTGTTTTTTTCATTTCGTGTCGACATTACTCTGCTGCATCAAGTGAAATTAAAAATGTATTCGCATCAGCAATCGCAGCATCGAGTTTTTCTGGGGCCATTTTATCCATAGTACGATAGATCATACCCATGCGATGATTATTAGAGAGTACCTCACGATGACGATATAAAAAATCCCAATATAAATAATTAAATGGGCAAGCCCCCTCACCGGTTTTGACCGTTACCTTATATTCGCAATGCTTACAGTAGTTGGACATTTTATTGATATAAGCACCACTCGCCGCATACGGTTTACTCGCTAAAACACCACCATCTGCATACAACACCATGCCTGATACATTGGGCAGTTCGACCCATTCGTAAGCATCACCATATACAATTAAATACCATTCGTTAACTTCTTCGGGAGATAACCCCGTCAATAATGCAAAGTTACCTAATACCATTAAGCGCTGAATATGATGTGCATAGGCATGTTCTTTGGTATCTTTAATACACTGTGCCATACAGTTCATTTTGGTTTTACCAGTCCAAAAAAACTCGGGTAACTTGCGTGTCGCATTAAGGTGATTTTTGTTAACATAATCCGGCATGACAAACCAATACAAGCCACGTACATACTCGCGCCAGCCAATGACTTGACGGATAAAGCCTTCAACCGAATTTAAAGGGATCTGCGGTAAAGTTGGATCCTGAGCATGCACGTAATACACTTGCTCGACTCTTGCCACAACCTCATATGCGGTTAACAAGCCACTATTTAAATAAAATGAAATATGTGAATGGAATAGCCAAGGCTCATCTTGCATCATCGCATCTTGGTACTGACCAAAATTAATTAAACGCTCGTTAATGAAAGTGTCTAGAACAATCAATGCCTGCTCACGAGTCACGCCATAATGAAAATTTCCCCAATCGCCAAAGTGATCGCCGAAATGTGTTTTAACCAGCTCGATGACTTCTAAAGTAATGGCATCAGGCGCAAATTGAGTATTCTGGGGTAATTGAATATCTTTGGGTAGCTTAGCGCGATTATCAGCATCATAGTTCCACTTACCGCCCTCGGGCTGACCATCATGCAATAAGCAATCAAGCTTGCGGCGCATTTCTCGATAGAAAAACTCCATACGCAATTGTTTTTTGCCATCAGCCCAAGTAGCGAATTCTTCTATCGTCGCAATAAAGCGATTATCAGCACGGATCTCAACTGGACACGTTAAAGAGTTAGACCAGCTTAACATGTCCTGATGTACGCGATATTCACCAGGAAAGGTACATACAACTTTGTCACAACCATATTGAGTCAGGCGTTGAGCTACTTCTGCCGCTAGAGACCCTTGATTATCCTGAGCATCATAATAAGTGTAATGTACTTGATAGCCTTTTTGTTGTAGCTCACGCGCAAAATGACGCATAGCTGAAAATAGATAAATGATTTTCTTTTTATGATGTTTTACATAGCTAGCTTCAGAGCGAACCTCAGCAAGTAATATCACATCATTATCGACATCGATACCGTCTAAAGCTGACACACTGTGGGTCAGTTGATCCGCTAAAATCAAGCGTAAGGTTTTAGAGGCTGGCATTTAGGGCATCCTCTTTACTCTTAGCAAAAGTATCAAGCGCGCGTTGACGTGACACTTTCAAATCGACTATCGGCTTAGGATAGTTATGACCTAATACAAGATCACACGCCTGTAATATATTGTTTGGTGCTTCCCAGGGCTTATGAATAAACTTTGGCGGTAGTTTGCGCAGCTCAGGACAATAATGTTTTACATAGTCGCCTTGTTTATCAAATTTTTCACCCTGTAATATAGGATTAAAAATTCTAAAATAGGGCGACGCATCTGCGCCACTGCCAGCGACCCACTGCCATGATGCACTATTAGCTGCCATATCCGCATCGAGCAAACAGTCCCAAAACCAGCGCTCACCTTCACGCCAATCAACCAATAGATTTTTAACTAAAAAAGACCCGACAATCATGCGTACGCGATTGTGCATATATCCAGTTTGATATAACTCTCGCATACCAGCATCAACGATCGGAATACCCGTTTGACCGCGTTGCCAAGCGTGGAGATCTTGAGGATCATTACGCCAGACGAAGCTATCAAACTTGCTATTGAAATTTTCCGTAGGGATATGCGGAAAATGAAACAGTAAGTAATGGCTAAATTCGCGCCAACCCAGCTCGCTTAAATACGTATCGCAATGTGCATTATCGGGATCATGTGCATAGGCATCTTTTAGTGCATACCACACCGTATTAATAGAGATTTCACCAAAATGTAAATACGGTGATAACAAAGACGTCCCCGTCACTGATGGTATGTTGCGATCATCTCGATATTGACCTGAAGCGCCAGCAATGAATGTGGCTAGCCTATCGGCAGCACCCTGTTCACCTGGTTGCCACAATTTTTCAATTGTGTCATACCAATAAATATCAGATAGTAACGCTAACTCATCCAGATGCTTACGGGAGGATGAAATAGCTGTTGACCAGTCGATAGACAAATCCATCGTTTGTGGGTAGCGTGGTTCAGTTCGTGTCAAGCAACCTTTGCGATAATAAGGCGTGAACACTTTGTAAGGCGTGTTGTCTTTTTTTAATACCTGCATCGGCTCCCAGAGCAAATGACCATTGCAAGATAACACCTCAATATCGAGTTGTTTTAACTGCGACTTAATATTTGAATCACGGGCTATCTGCCAAGGTTCATAACAGCGATTCCATAACACGTGTGTCACGTTATGCTCAGCCATTAATGCTTGTAGTATGGCTAATGGTTCACCTGAGAATATTTGCAATGCACCGGTCATACTTTCGGATAATGACGTAAGTGATTGATGTAACCACCATTTGGAGGCACCACCTAATTGTGCATTTGCAGGAGTGGTCTCATCTTGAATATAAATAGGTAACACCTTAGCCTTCACGCCATCCACTGTAATGTTTTGAGCAATATCGACAGCATGAAAAAGTGCAGGGTTATCTTTGAGACGTAAATCGTGGCGAAACCACATAATTATTGTAGGTGTTGGCATAATATCTAATGATCATAAAAATAATGTGGTTATTACGACTCTAAGGCTGATTTTGTTCAACAATTTATTTAAAAATCTGAGAAAAATATCACGGATTAACAATCTACATAGACAATCTATGCGTATTAGTGAGTATTGTTATTTAGTCTTTATGTGGGTTTTAAATGAGTACAGGTTTATATTGGTTTGAGCATGATTTGCGTCTACAGGACAATCGTGCATTGTCGCAGTTATTACAAGAAGTTGAACAAGCGCACTTAATTTATATTTTCCAGCCTAAATGGTTTGTGCTTAATAAATTTGGTCAGTGTGCGATGGGTCAACATCGCTATCAATTTTTACGTCAAGCGTTAGATGATTTACAGCAGCAGTTAAGTTCTAATGGACAGCAATTACATATATATATTGGTGAGCCTGATGCAATCATAATGAGGCTACATCGGCAATATCAGTTTACACATATTGCCAAACATTTTCATACTGGCGTGTATGAACGTAATCAATTTGAGCGGATGTCTTCGTTAATTAATGACGCAACGCTATTCACGGCAAACAGTTATACCTTGTATGACCAAAGCGATTTGCCAATGTCTATTACAGATCTACCCGATGTGTTTTCACCGTTTCGCCGTAAAGTTGAAAAAGATGCAAAGCCACAAGCCCCGATAAACCAAGATCTTAACCATCTACCCGCCCCTTGTGAATCTGAGCCATACATTGCTTTAGACTTACCTGAAATATTAGGGTCAGAGCCAAATTTATTAAAACACAACCAAACCGTGCAAAACCTTATTGGTGGTGAAACTCAAGCACGTGCCCAAATGCACTATTACACATTTGAGACTCAAGGATTAAGTACCTACAAAGAAACACGCAATGGTCTGGAAGGATGGGATTTTTCTAGCAAATTATCACCCTGGTTAGCTGCGGGGTGTATTTCAGCAAGGCAAGTCGCTGCGTGGATCAAAGAATACGAGGGTACGTATGGTGCCAATGACTCAACGTATTGGTTATTCTTTGAATTACTATGGCGTGAGTTTTACCAGTGGCAACAATATAAATACGGGCATCACATGTATCAACACACTGGTATTCAACAGCACCCCCCAACAGGAAGCCATCAGCCTAAACATTTTGCTGATTGGTGTAATGGCACAACCGACTACCCAATTATTAACGCTTGTATGCGTCAGCTCAAATACACCGGCTTTATGTCTAACCGAGGACGTCAATTAGTCGCTAGCTGTTTCGTTCATGAACTTGGATTGGATTGGCAATATGGAGCGGCATATTTTGAGCAGATGCTAATTGATTTTGACCCCGCCAGTAATTGGGGAAACTGGCAGTATTTAGCTGGTGTAGGAAGTGATCCACGAGGCTTACGGCGCTTTAATTTGTCTAAACAAACACAAACCTATGATCCAAATGGTGAGTTTGTTGCTTATTGGTCGAACTACGCGGGTCAATAATGAATCCAGCAATCGATATTATTTGGTTTAAACGCGATCTTCGTTTACGCGACCATCTGCCTTTATACAACGTGATGAATAACCCACGGCCAGTGTTACTGCTATATGTATTTGAGCCAGCAGTCATTGCAGATCCTCATTACTCAGAGCGTCATTGGCGCTTTGTGTACCAATCATTAATGGATCTGCAGGCACAGCTGCAACCTTTCAACACCCAAGTATTGATATGGCATACCGATATATTTACGGCTCTTGAGCAAATCTCCCAGGACTACCAAATAATTAATTTGTTGAGTCATGAAGAAATTGGCTTGGATGTGACGTATCAACGAGATAAGACACTGAGGTCGTATTTGCAACAACGAGGCATCTCATGGTCTGAGTTTCCATACTCGGTTGTGCGAAGAGGTCTGCACCACAGGCGTGATTGGGGGAAGTATTGGCAACAGGAAATTGAAACCCCTTGCGCCGATGCCAACTTGGCAAGCATTGAATTTGTAAATATAGCCAATATGGCAATCTTGTGTGATTCAAGCTTTGAGAATAAAGGGATACAGCCACTTTATAACGAATGGCAAGACACTTCCCCGCTCTTTCAGATTGGCGGTGAACGTCGAGCATGGCATACGTATTATTCTTTTTTGGATGGACGTGGAAAAAATTATGCAAAGCATATTTCTAGTCCTGCGCTATCTAGAAAAAGTTGTACGCGCTTGTCTCCTTACATCGCGTGGGGAAACATAACGATCAAACAAACGTATCAAAAATTAGAGACGTTAGAGGAGCAAGATTTTCCAGGTTGGCGTCGTGCGTTGTTAGCGATGGCGTCTCGATTACATTGGCACTGTCATTTTATTCAGAAATTTGAAAGTGAATGTGACATGGAGTTTCGACCCGTTAATCTCGCGTATGCATCCTACCCGTATGAAACTGACGAGCAAATTATTCAATTAAGACTCAATGCATGGCTAACTGGACAAACAGGGATCCCGATTGTCGATGCGAATATGCGTGCGGTAATCGCCACTGGGTTCATTAATTTTAGAATGCGTGCGATGTTAGTCAGTGTACTGACGCATCATTTTAATATTGATTGGCGTATGGGAGTAAAACATTTAGCGGCGCAGTTTTTAGATTTTGAGCCTGGGATTCATTACCCGCAGTTTCAAATGCAAGCCGGGGTAACAGGCACCAATACCATCAGACTATATAACCCAATTAAACAATCTCAGGAAAAAGATCCACAGGGTGTGTTTATTAAACAATGGGTTCCTGAGTTAGCCACCTACCCCGATGATATGGTGCACACTCCATGGTTAATCACACCATTAGAAAAGCAGCTGTTTGCGATTGATGAAGCTGAGTCTTATCCAGAGCCCATTATCGATATAGAAACGGCCGCTAAAGTTGCACGCGACAGGTTGTGGGGATTTCAAAAAAGCCCAGAGGTAAAACAAGATGCTAAGCGTATTCTAAAAAAACACATAGTGCCTGGTCGACGCAATGCATAGCAATTGATAATAGTGGGTTGTGCCATCTATTCGTTTATAAATTATTATCTTCTAAATATTGGTTCAACATTCTAATCTGCCCTTTTTTATAGGCTGCATACGTTATGCGTAACGCATTAGATAACACTTCTGAATCTGACCAACTGGTTTTGTCCAAAATTTCTTCGTAACACTTTAACGCTTGGGGTGTGACATAACCTCGTACCATTTTCTTGCCGAGTTCTTTTTGTTTATCACGAAAGCGTTTTTGTTTTTCTGCATTTGCATATGGATTTTTTTTGCGCATCAGCGACCTCTTGATCTGTCATACCTATTATTAGAGTGTAACTTATGAGCGGATAAGAACGATAATTTAGCTGTTCTTTTGTTGTTTAATTAACCGATCAAGCACACAATGGGCATTATTGAGAAAATAATCAATAAAAATCACTGTTCAGACTTGTTAAGCGTACAAGTGTTCGCTAAATTACGCATTCTTAAAAAAGGAATCATAGTATTATGAGTTTAGATAAAAATAGTTATACCCGTGAAGATTTACTTGCTTGTAGCCAAGGTGAGTTATTTGGTCCTGGCAACAGTCAACTCCCTGCCCCGAATATGTTAATGATGGATCGCATCGTGTCTATCACTTCTGACGGTGGTGAGCACGGCAAAGGGGAAATCATCGCTGAACTTGATATCACTCCTGATCTTTGGTTCTTTGATTGTCACTTCCCTGGTGATCCTGTTATGCCTGGTTGTTTAGGTCTTGATGCTATGTGGCAGTTAGTTGGTTTCTTCTTAGGTTGGGAAGGTGGTCCAGGTAAAGGTCGTGCATTAGGTGTAGGTGAAGTGAAATTTACCGGTCAAGTATTGCCAACGGCTAAAAAAGTGACTTATAAAATCACGATGAAACGTGTTATCAAACGTAAATTGTTTATGGGCATGGCTGATGGAACGGTATCAGTTGATGGTCGTGAGATATATGTTGCTAAAGATTTAAAAGTTGGTCTGTTTCAAGATACTAGCGCATTTTAATTAATTAAATGAATACCCATAAAAAAAGCTCCAATTAGGAGCTTTTTTTGTTACCTATGATATGTCATCGCATACCGAAGGTGGTTATTCGATCTTCAACAGCTTCTCTCCAACCACCTAACCACTCTGAGCGAGTTGTAGATGCTTGAAACGGACAGTTTTCTTTAGCACGGCCAGCAATTCCAGCTTGATACCCTTTTGAATGGGCACGTGATACTTTATCCCTTTTTTGTCTCTTCATTTTCTAACCTCTGTTGCGAATAAAAAATGTTGTTGAAAATTCACTTTATGAATATTCATAATCAACAATACTAGTTTTACGCCTGAGTGAATGAAGTTACAAGAGGAATTATGAATAAAATGTTAAGATTTATGACAGGTATCTCTAAGTTAATGAATAATATAGAAATACCTGTTTACAACAAATTTAAATATAAAAAATGGTTTTTATATCAAATTCGAATATAGATATTTTGTGTATTTATCTTTGACGGCGACGCCAAAATACACACTTCCCGAATAGGGTTAACAATAACAATCCACCGAGTGAAAATGACATACTCGCGCCAACACGTTCAGGGATAGTATTGTCTTCAGTCGTACAATCATCAATCGCACCGTTAGCAATAGGATTAAGTTTAACTGTGATTATTTGATCCGTCATAATAGCAACACCATCACTATCAATGACAAGTTCTCCGGCTGAGTTACGAGCTTGACGATTAACGAGCGCGTTAGCCAAAATGACGTTGTTATCATTAATGGCGTTTGCACCCACAATGCTGTAAGGTGAATCACATTCGAGTAAATCGTTTAGATTAGTGAATGTTTGTGAATTCATGTCATAGATAAATGCATTTTTACGACGTGTGGAGGCATTATCAAATTCTACTTCACCTTCTCCAACAACCATATTGTTGTTGTTAATATCACGCGCGGTGCTAGACGAACCAGGAAAAAAATCGACTGGAAACGTTAATTCATCAGCATCAAGGTCATAAGTAAAAAACTTTGTGCGTGTGGTACCGTTTATTTGCGTAGAGCCTGTACCAATAATGATATTATTATTGTTAATATCTTTAGCGGTACTAGGGAAATAATCTTCTTTATCTATCAGTTCAATAGTTTCACCATCACGAAACATAGCCGCAGAATTAAATTTCAATTCACGATCAAGATAAAAAGTGTGTGTCTCACCAACTGCAATCCCTTCGTCATTAATCGCTAAGGCTGCATTATAAAATGCCGTATCGGTATTCGTTTCACTGACTTCTTCTGGCGTAAATGGTAACGGGAAGGTTTGTGTTGATATGATTTGACCTTGTGCATCAAGTTGCCAAATAGTAGCACGACGATCCATACTTATTGTTGTGGCTCCACTTAGTATTAAATTGTAGTAGCACACATCCAGAGGGATATCCCCTCGCTCTTCGTCATCATCACAATTAGCAATGGCTTCAACAAGTTGCTCTGTCATACGCACTGACGAAGTACCTACTACTTGAAGATTTTGATTAATACTATACGCTTCACTGTATCCGCCTAAGGATAATTCACTCGGTGGTAACGCAATAGTATTACCATTAAGTTGCACAAAGCCGCGACGAATAAAATCATTAAGTACATAGTTGATTTGAGTTTCATCTTCAGTGGTATAAGAACGAGTTGTAAATACACCTTCCCCTGAACCAACAATTGTATTGCTGTCAAAAATATAGTTAGCTAAAGTTTCACTACCAAAAGTGTAGCCATTCGTCGCCGTCGTTTCCTCATCAAAGCCTTTGACTCTGATATCGGTCATTCCGTTATTAACAAAGGACTGATATAGAGCAAATTGCTGACTGGTTAACGAATTACCATTGGCACCATAACGGATTAAGCCAATTAGATAATTGTAATCGGCTTCATTAGGGTTACCTGCAGCTGCTGCATCGACATCAGTTAAATTTGCAATAATTGTTTCATTTTCAAAATCAATTAAGCTTACATCAATAGGTAGATTATATAAGTCCTGCGTGACCATCAACGCATTACCTGCATTATCAATACTGCGTGCAAACACATTAATGGCTAATTCGTTGGTCGTTAATTCTTCTACTTCATATGTCGCTGCTGTAGCAAGAGGTGCAAAACACGCACTTGTAATTAATGCAGATGATATGAATGTGCGCGACAACTTATGGCGCATAACGCGCGGTGACTTGGCGAAAACATCAGCTTGCTTCATAAAATTCCTGTTATAACTATGTGTTATGATTGTTGTAATTCTTCTAATTCGTCCCAGCGAGCATAAGCCGCTTCGAGTGCTTGCTCACATGCAGCAAGTTCATCAATTACCGGTTGTGTAATCGAAAAGTCTTGAACATAAAACCCATCTTCATTCATCGTTGCTTGAATTGACATTACCTTGATTTCTAATGTTTCGATCTTAAGTGGTAATTCTGTTAATTCAAGATTATCTTTATATGATAACTTTTTCGTTTTGTTAACGACAGGTTTTGTTTCTTCAGTCTGAACGGGGTTAGGACTGTTCTTGCTAGCATTAGTTCCCTGCTCTTTTGATTTCTTTAGATCTTGAGCATACCACTCTGCACTATCAGTATATCCACCCACAAATTCTGTAACAACGCCATCACCTTCAAATACAACACAAGATGACACTACATTATCAACAAATTCTCTATCGTGGCTAACCAATATAACGGTTCCGGCATAATCTACAAGCAATGATTCGAGCAACTCCAGTGTCTCAACATCTAAGTCATTGGTCGGTTCATCGAGGATCAATAAGTTGCTTGGACGTAACATTAATTTGGCGATCATTAAACGATTCTTTTCACCACCTGATAATGAACTCACCGGTGCTTGAATCCGATCTGGCTCGAACAAGTAATCCTGTAAATATGAAATCACATGACGAGGGCGATCATTAATCATCACTTCTTGTTTGCCATCCGCAACACAATCAACGACTTTTTGGTTTAAATCAAGCGCATCCCTGTGTTGGTCAAAGTATGCCACTTCAAGATTGACACCTTGTATCACTTCACCTGAGTCGGGCTGTAATTGGCCAAGTAAGAGTTTAATTAATGTCGATTTACCACAGCCATTGTTACCAATAAACGCTATTTTATCACCTCGAACAATATGCAAATCCAAACCAGATACAATCGTCTGTCCACCGATACTGTAATGTAAATCAGTCGCTTCAAATACACGCTTGCCCGATGACTGTCCAACATGGCCAGTAAATTTGGCATTACCTTGTACTTTACGACGTGCTTGATGTGTTTCGCGTAATGCTTTGAGTGCTCGAACACGGCCTTCGTTACGAGTACGGCGTGCCTTGATCCCTTGTCTGATCCATACTTCTTCTTGTGCTAAACGTTTATCAAACAACGCTTCTTGATTGGCTTGAACTTCTAAATCATGTGCTTTTTTCTCTAAATACAGCTCATAATTACCTGGGTAAGAGGTGAGTTTACCGCGATCCAAATCAACAATTCGCGTCGCCAATGAACGAATAAAGGCACGGTCATGCGAGATAAATACTATGGAACCTTTAAACTGTTTTAAGGCGCTTTCTAACCAGCCAATCATATCGATATCAAGGTGGTTAGTTGGTTCGTCTAGTAATAAGATGTCAGGTTGGGAAACAATGGCACGTGCCAATGCAGCCTTACGACGCCAACCACCTGATAATGAAGACAACATATCATCAGCGTTGAGATTTAGCATTGTCAGTGTTTGAGCAATTGCTGTTTCATAACCCCATGCATTTTGGCTATCGAGCTGACTTTGTAAATGCATTAACTTGTCTAGCTGTGCTTCAGATGGATCTTCACCAACGATGATCGTTTGTTCGTGATAAGCTTTGATTAAATCACCCACGCCATCGAGGCCTTGAGCAACATAGTCAAATAAGGTCGCTTCAACACTCTCAGGTGGATCTTGTGGTAGTCGTGAAATGCGATAGTTATTATCAACCACTCGCACCCCATCATCGAGAATGATTAATCCCTCAATGACTTGTAAAAATGTCGATTTGCCTGACCCATTTCGGCCAACAATACACACACGTTCATTAGGTTCTAAAACAAAATCCACGCCATTTAAAATAGGTGGGTGCCCGAATATAACGGAACCGTCTTTAATTTGTAACACACTCATGTACGAATAAATTCCTGTACTTGTGGAAGTTCAAATGGCCAATATAAAGCAACATTCGAATCTAAATCCAATAATACGGGGATACGTGCCCCGTAATGATGAAATAATGTTGTGGTTGATTTGACATTCACATAACTCACTTCAATAGGAATGTTCGGGTTAGCAGCTAGCGCAAGTGTTAATAATTTATCTGCATCATCACACAATGCGCAATCTTCGCCACCAATTAACCAAATTTGTTTAGTCGTCTGAGTCATAAGTTTACATTATCGATTTAACGTCAAGATCCAGCAATGATGAATTTTGCTATTTCGTGCAAAATCTTCAGGGATAGTTGCAGCCGTTATATCTTCGATAACAAAGCCCATGTCAGTCAGTGAATCATGATCCAGCTTAAAGCTACGTAAGTTATTCGAAAAATAAATCTTACCGCCATTAACCAAACATCCTAGTGCATCTCGGATCAAACTGACATGATCACGTTGAACATCCCACGTTTGTGACATACGTTTTGAGTTAGAAAAACTAGGTGGGTCAATAAAAATACGCTCATATTGCTTGGAATGATGTTTGATCCATTGTAAACAGTCACCTTGCTGGAAGTCGTAACCGCCACGTAATTTGTTCAATCTAAAGTTGTCTTTTGCCCAATCTAGATAGGTATTAGACATATCAACGGTGGTCACACTCGCAGCTTTACCTAATGCGGCATGAACCGAGACACTACCCGTATATGCAAATACATTAAGTACTCGCATGCCTTGTACATCTTGACCAAAACGCTGACGAGTCAGGCGATGATCCAAGAACAAACCCGTGTCTAAGTAGTCATGTAAATTGACATAAAATTGTGCACCATTTTCATGTACGACAATGCGCTCTTGCTGAGAATCAGTTTTCTCGTATTGCGCTTTACCTTTCTGCTGTTCACGAACTTTAAGTACAATCTTATCGGTACTAACGCCAGTTAACATAGGTAATTGTAATAACACATCATGTAAACGGCGACGTGCTTTTTCTGCAGGAATATCTTTGGGTGGCGCATATTCTTGCACCACTAACCAATCAGCGTATCTGTCGATAGCACAATTATATTCTGGTAAATCTGCATCATAAATACGGTAGCAATTAGTCACTTCAGATTGAATAAAAGGTTTTAATCGTTTTAGATTCTTTTTCAAACGGTTAGCAAAGTCTTGCTGACCAGTATTCTGTTCTACTTGCGTACAGTTAGCTTCATTTAATTGATAATTAACACACTTACATTCTAATTTACCATTCATCATGGCATATTCTTTATTTGAACGAAGACGAAGTTGACGCAGTAACTCACGGTTAGAGGTCAACATAGACACCTGCCAGTTAGCAAAATGCGCTTTAAGTTGCTCCCCCCATTTTACAAACATAGGTAATAATGTCGCTAGCTCACCCAAACGCTCACCATATGGTGGGTTCGTCACAATAAAGTGCGTCGGTGCATCAGTATCAATCGACACCGAGGGTTGGTTATCAATAGTCCATTTTAGTGCATCGGTTTGACTAAAGTGAATATCAGCAAACACCCCTGCTTCATCAGCATTTGCTTTAGCACTGCGCACGAGTTTTCGATCTAAGTCGTTGGCATACACAGCAACATGTGTCTCGTTTGCAGGTATTTGGTTTGCTACCGCTTGCTCAACAAGACTTGTCCAAACCGCTGGCTTATGCAGTTTCCAGTGAGTAAAGCCCCATTGCTCTCGTTTAATTGCAGGAGCAATATTTTGGGCAATTAACGCAGCTTCAATCACGATGGTACCTGAACCACACATAGGATCGGCCATGACTAATTCAGTAGGAGTATCAGAAGCTTGGTTTTCACGTACACGCTGTACAAAGCCGCTGCGATACAACATTGCACTGGCAATGTGCTCTTTTAATGGCGCTTCGCCTGTACTTTGGCGATAATAACGTTGATGCAAGCTTTTGCCTGACATATCAACACATATGGTTATTTCATCACGGTGAAGACGAGCATGCACAACCAATTTCGGTGCTAGTTTACTCACATTGGGGCGCATTAGCCCGTCTTCAACAAAGCGATCCACAATCCCATCTTTAATACGTAACGCACCAAATTGAGTATTATTAATTGCTTTGGTAGAACCGTTAAACTGCACCATAAAGTCATGTTCATGGCCAAAATGACTCGGCCAATCAATTTGGTTTGCAGCGTTATATAGCTCTAGTTCGTTAGCACAAGGAGCATGCACCAACACCCATAATACGCGGTTAGCTAAACGCGAGTGTAAGCACACTTTGTATGCATCTGCGATATCACCTGTAACTTTCACCATACCAGGCGCTAATTTGGTTTCTACACCGGGACAAATGGTATTGACTTCGTCTTGTAATAACGCGTCTAAACCACGCGAGGTTGTTACTAAAAACTGATGCATTAAGATAGCCCGTTAACAATGGTTGGTACTAATTTAGGACCGTGATAAATGAGTGCTGAATAAACTTGTACTAATGTAGCCCCAGCATCTAAACGTGCTTGAGCTGTGGCAGCTGAATCAATACCACCGACACTAATAATAGGTAATTCACCTTGCAGATGCTGTGCTAATTGCTGAGTAACTTCAAGACTACGTTCGGTAAGCACTGCGCCGCTCAACCCACCCATTTCTTCTGCATGTGGTAAACCGATAACCGTATCACGTGATAGCGTGGTATTGGTAGCTATTACCCCATCAATTTTAGCCGCAACCATCGCATCAGCAATCCCGATCAACTCTTCATGGCTTAAATCAGGCGCTATTTTTAGTGCGATAGGCGTGTATTTATCATGTTGATCGGCTAATCGTAATTGGGCGGCTTTTAAGCCCGTTAATAACTGGTTTAACGAATCACCATATTGTAGATTACGCAATCCTGGCGTGTTCGGTGAGGAAATATTGACCGTAACATAATCTGCAGCTGTGTAGACTTTTTCAAGGCAAATTAAATAATCTGACAATGCTGCTTCTTCAGCGGTATCTTTATTTTTACCTATATTGATACCACAAATCCCCGTGTTATTTGCAGCAGAAACATTTTTTAGTAATTGATCTACCCCATGGTTGTTAAAACCCATGCGGTTAATGATGGCGTGTTTTTCGGGTAAACGAAACAAACGAGGCTTAGGATTACCTGGTTGTCCTAACGGTGTGACAGTACCAACTTCAACAAAACCAAAACCCATGGATTGGAAAGCATCGACACACTGGCCTTCTTTATCTAATCCTGCGGCGAGACCTACTGGGTTTGGAAAATCTAAACCCCATAATGAAACTGGTTTCTGTTGTACATTTTGCTGATAAGTACATTTGAGAAAGGAACGTTGGGTTTTAGCTAACCACCCTATTGTCATGTCATGAGCAAACTCAGGATCACATTGTAATAAGGCTTTATGTGCCAACGAAAACATACAGAAACTCCACAAATAAAAAAACACGTTATACAGCGTAAATTATGCCATATAGCGCGTTTTTATGTTGTGTTTTTTATGTTACATCACCGATTTATTCAGTGTTCGTTAAAAATTACGACGCACTGACCTTATTCGTTAATAACAACAGCTCGCGTAATGCCACTGAAAACTTAGCAAACTCATGTGATTGACTGGTTTTAAACTCACTCATCATGCCTGACCAGCGATTAATCAGGTTTGAATTTTCATCCATCCAGTTGGCTAATAAATCATCAACCGCAGAAATCGAGGTGACTTTTTCACTGCGTTTAAGTAATGAGATAGTCAGCATTCGTTGCTGATGATCCAGCTCTTCACGGTAAGATGCGCGTGCTAGTGCTTGCCAATGGTTATTGACCCCTTGTTGATTAATTTGTTCTAAAAACCAATGAAGCTGTAGATGCGATCCTAATTGGAAATATAAACGTTCGACCAACGCCGGTTGCAACTGAGTTTTCTCGACAATATGAGCAAGATCAAGAGCACTAAAGGCATTGCTTTGTATACCAATACGATAAGCAATTTTTTCTGGTACGCCTTGTTTAACATAACGCGCGACTTCGTTATTTAACGTTGTTATTTCATCAGAAACTAAATATTGATCAATGTTTTTCAATAGATCCGAATACACCGGACGATAAAACTCAATAGCACTATTTATTGATTCAAACTGGGTATGTTCACGCAGCATCCAACGTGTTGCACGGCGAACTGTTCGACGCATGGAATCAAGGATCTGTAGCTGTAATGCTGAATCAATCTGGTTATCAAGTTGTTCGACTTCACGCCACAAACCACCTAAATCATATAACGCCTTGACGGTTGAATAAGCGATGGCGATATCACAAATACTCGCGCCGGTTTCCTCATTTAGACGGTGGGCAAAATTGATCCCCATATCGTTAATCATGTAATTGGTTAACTTGGTTGCAATGATCTCACCACGCAATGGATGGTGTTGCATCTGGGATTGATATTTATCTTGTAATAATTGCGGGAATGAGCCAACCAAAAACTGCTGATAATATGGATTATCTGTTATGACTGGTTGATTCAGCTCTTCCTTTAACACCATTTTGGCGTAAGAAATTAACACGGATAACTCTGGACGAGTCAGACCAACATCATCAGCAATACGCTCAGAAAACTCTTCATCACTCGGAATATATTCTAATTCACGATTAAGATGGCCTTCCCGCTCAAGCGAGTGGATAAAGCGTAATTGCTCTTTAATTTGCGCGACATTTGCTTGTTCAGTGATTGAGATAGATTGAGTCTGACGATAACAATCATCCAATACAATATCTGCTACATCATCTGTCATATCATGAAGTAATGCATTGCGTTGTTTAACGGTTAAATCACCATTATTAACTAACGCATTGAGTAAAATTTTGATGTTCACTTCGTTATCCGAACAATCGACACCGCCAACATTATCGATAAAGTCAGTATTGACTTTACCACCATGTTTAGCAAACTCTACACGTCCCAATTGCGTACAACCTAAGTTACCACCCTCGCCAATTATTTTAGCTTGCAACTGTTTGCCATTTACACGGACTGCATCATTCGCGCGATCGCCCACATCAGAATCATTTTCTTTGGAGGATTTAACATAGGTTCCAATACCACCATTCCACATTAGATCAACGGGCATTTGTAAGATCTGATGGATCAATTCATTTGGTGTCATTGAGGTTTTTTTGGTATTGAGCCACTTTTTCATTTCTGCTGATAGTGGGATCGATTTCGAACGTCGGGAAAAGACGCCCCCGCCTTTGGATATTAATTTTGTATTGTAGTCAGACCAGTTTAAAGATGGGTCTGCGAACAAGCGCTGACGCTCAGCAAAGCTCTCAGCAACTTTTGGTTTAGGGTCAAAAAAGATATGCATGTGATTAAACGCTGCGATTAAGCGCGTTTGCTCTGATAACAACATACCATTGCCAAACACATCCCCAGCCATATCACCAACCGCGATACAACTAAACTGTGTAGTTTGACAATCCACACCGATTTCACGGAAATGACGTTTAACCGATTCCCATGCACCACGTGCAGTGATCCCCATTTTTTTGTGGTCATAACCAACACTACCACCAGAAGCAAAAGCATCACCTAACCAAAAATTGAACTCATCGGATATTTCATTGGCTATATCAGAAAACGTCGCAGTACCTTTATCTGCCGCAACGACTAAATAAGGATCATCATCATCATGACGCACAACGGCATCGGGATACACCACGACACCATCTACAATATTATCTGTGATATCTAGTAGACTGCGAATGAAGGTTCGGTAACAAGCTTGTCCCGCTTTGATAAATGCATCAGGGCCGCCAGTTTTTGGTAGTTGTTTACATACAAAACCCCCTTTAGCACCAACAGGAACGATAACGGTATTTTTAACTTGTTGTGCTTTGACCAAACCTAATACTTCAGTACGGAAATCTTCAAAACGATCCGACCAACGCAAGCCACCACGGGCAACTTTACCACCGCGCAAGTGCACCCCTTCAATCTGCGGAGAATACACAAAGATCTCAAACTTAGGGATAGGTAACGGCATATCACTAATTAATTCAGGCAGAAGCTTAAATGACACATACGCTTTTTGTTCGCCATTTTTCTTCGGTTGGTAAAAATTAGTTCGCACTGTCGCTAAGATCATATCTAAATATTTACGAATAATACGATCATCATCAAGGTTGCTGACACCATCTAGAGAATGCATGATCTCATCGACCAAATCACTTTCATATTGTTTTTGATACTGGTTGTTAGGATCAAAGCGGTATGTAAATAACTCAATCAAGGCTGCGGATATTTGTGGGTAACCCGCCATTGTATTGGCAATGTACTCAACCGAAAAAGACAGTCCAATTTGGCGCATGTATTTTGCATAGGCACGTAAAATAGTGACATTACGTCCAGTTAAGTTACCACTTAAAATCAGGCGGTTAAATGCATCATCCTCAAGGTGGTTTTGCCATACTTGTGCAAATCCGTCTTGAAACAAAGATTGAGACTGAGACATATCGGTTGTAGGAAAGGATTCATGTAACATACTAAAATCCATGATCCAGTTAGAGCCGCCATCACTTGTTGCTATCTTATAAGGGGTTTCATCAATTACGCGTAAGCCAAAATTTTCTAACATTGGCAATACATCGGATAAATGGATAGGTTCTCTTTGATGATATAGCTTTAAACGTACTGCCTTACTGGTATTTTGAATTTCTTGAGGACGATAAAATAACATCTCCAATGGATTATCGTCAGACAAGCATTCGAGCTTTTCGATGTCGCCAAGTGCTGCACTAGGTAAGTATTGATCCATGTAGGACTGTGAAAAGTTAGCCGCATAGCGTTCTATTACACTAACACTTTTGCCTTCACCATAAGCGGTTTTAATTACCTTAGCGAGCCTATCTGGCCAAGTCTTAGTTAACTCGATAATATTTTGTTCAATTTCTTTCACAGGGTAATCCATATTATTATCAGCCACACGAACAATATAATGTGTTCTGGCATACACCGACTCAGAAAAATAAGTCGTAAATTCCACTTCTTGTTCACTACCAAATGCAAACTGTAAATAATCTTGTGTCTGTTTGCGCAAAGCAGTGTTGTATTTTTCACGCGGTACATAGGTCATGCATGAAATAAAACGGCCGAAGACATCTTTACGTGTAAACATGCGCGAAATGCCACGCTCTTGCATTTGAAAAATACCACTGACAATTTTGGCTAATTCATTGATAGGCGAATGTAATAGCTCGTCTCTAGGGTACGTCTCTAAAATATTGACGATAGCTTTTTGGGCATGAGTACCACTCTCAACGTCGGCTGCATCACAAATATCGAGTATTTTTTGCGATAAAATAGGAATGTGCATCACACTAGAGTTATACAATGTTGCAGAGTAAAGCCCTAAGAAACGATGTTCACCAATAACTTCGCCATTAGCATTAAATGCTTTTACACCAATATAATCGATATAAGCTGGGCGATGAACTCTGGCAAGCGAAGAGGTTTTAGTGAGTAATAACGGTTTTTGAGAAAGTGTTTCTTTGCGCGCAGAGCTCGGTAAATTAGAAATGCGACGGTCGCGCTCACGAATAGAGTTTTTCATTATCCCTAAACTCGAGTCATTGACCGGATGCCATAAATGATCACCATCGACAGCATTGACTTCGTAGTAGCGGTAACCCATTAATGTGAAATGGTGATTCGCCAACCAATCAATAAACTGAACGGTCGAATCTTGTGTCGCTTTGGTCAAAGAAAATGGTGAATTAATGACGGTTTCTTTCGCTTCAAGCAAACGTTGCAACATTGCTTCCCAATCGTTCACCACTAACAATACTTCGGATAATACCGAGCGTAACTCATCGGTTAAGCGTGTAATTTGTTCTGTCGTTTCTTGACGGTCAATCTCTATCAGAAACACGGTTTCTTTAGTTGCAGTATTAATACTATCCGTTTGTTCTGCATTCACGTTAAGCAAGTGATGAGATTTGTCACGAACGATTGCAATTGGACTATGCAACAATAAATGTGCAGTGATCCCAAGGCGGTTTAATGCAATCCGAACAGAATCTACTAAGAATGGCATATCCTGAATAATAAGCTCTACAATCGTATGTTCAGATTGCCATCCATGTTTGTTGATTTGTGGATTGAATACATTAATAAATGGCTGCGCAGAGTTATAGTGCGAAAAGCGCTGCCATAAACTTAATGAAGCACCATATAAATCACTATCAGAGCGACCATGTAAATCAGTTGCGGAGATATTTTTAAATAAAATCTTGGCAAATTTTTGGACCAAAGGCGCGTTCTTTTTGTCAGATTTTTCACCAATAAGGGTAAATACTTTGTCTAACAGAACCGAGGGATGGCGAGAAACAGTCATAAAAATCCTTTATTCTAAAATGGAGCTAGCCCACTAAATATTAATATATTGTTAATATATCGACATAATACTGCTTTATATAAAGGTATTCTACGGACATGAACAGGATTAGAAAGCGTTTTTTTACAGAATATTCACAAGTAAAATAACTATGCAAAAAAACATAAAAAAAAGGGCGTAATGCCCTTTTTTAGTAGATGAGTATGCAAAAATAATTTATTTCACATGACGCGTAATGGTTATTTTTTATTCCACCACAACAACTTAGCGATTGCAGGTAAAACAATAATAGCGCCGAGCATGTTGACGATAAACATAAAGGTCAACAAAATGCCCATGTCCATTTGGAATTTCAACGATGAAAAGACCCAAGTACTGACACCAATAGCAAGAGTAATACCGGTAAATAATACCGCACTACCCCGTTCTTTTAACGCTGCTAGGTAGGAAGCTTGAACCGTATCCCCTGCACGTAAATGCACCACCATCGTCGACAAAATATAAATCCCGTAATCCACTCCAATACCCACTCCCAAAGCGATAACAGGTAATGTCGATACGGTTAAGCCAATTTCGAGGAATGTCATTAACGCTTGCGCCAATACCGAAACCACATACAGCGGAATAACGACCGACAGAGTTGCTCGTAATGAACGGAAACTTAATAAACATAATAAAATTACTGCGCCAAAAACGTATAGCAACATCGGATCTTGAGAGCTTGCAACCGCTTCATTCGTTGCAGCCATAACACCAACAGGACCAGATGCTAAAGCGAAGGTTAAATCATCTAACTCATATTCAGTACGGAAGGTTTTGACTGCATCAATCACGCGTGTGATGGTTTCAGCTTTATGATCTTCCATGAATAATATCACCGGTAGTACTGAACAATCCGAGTTAAGCAATCCTGATGAAGTCGGTACTCGACCAATCGCTTGAACTAAGGTTTGTTCATTACGCGGTAAGACGTGCCACTTTGGGTTTCCTTCGTTGTAGCCGGCATTAATTTTTTTGGCTACCGACGGCAAGGAGACTGCCGATTGAACGCCTTCAACATTTTGCATGCGCCACTGAAATTCATCGATACGATTCATTATATCGTGCGAAGTACATGATGCTGGCTCACCTTCGACTAAAATGGATATGTAATCAACGGTGATTTCATACTTATCCGTAATCAAAAAAGTATCTTGGTTGTAACGAGAACTTTCATGCAGTGCTGGTGCTCCTGCGTGCAAGTCACCAATTTTCAGGTTTTGTGCTTGCATACTACCTAAAACAAACAACAAAGCAGTTAATAATACAATACCTACAGCGACACGTTGTTCACAACATTTAGTGAACCATTCCCAAATTTTAACAGCGTGACTTTGCTGACTAAATTTGGCTTTGTACGTGTCATCTAAGGTAATAAATGACATTAATACCGGTAACAGGATTAGGTTTGTCAAAATAATCACGGCCACACCCATGGAGGCGGTAATGGCGAGCTCTTTAATGATACCAATATCAATGACCAGTAACGTCATAAAACCAACGGTATCTGAGAGTAACGCTATACCACCTGGGATTAACAATGAGGTAAATGCAAGTTTGGAAGCGTTACTAACTGTCATACCAGCAATCACATGATGACTAACCGCATTGATCATTTGCACCCCATGACTCACACCAATAGCGAAAACCAAGAATGGGACAAGGATTGACATAGGATCCAGACCAAATCCAAAAAGTGTCAGTAAGCCAAGTTGCCAGATAACAGCGACTATAGAACAAAACAACGGTAGCACCGTCAACATGATTGATTTAGAGAATAAAAATACCATGATTGCGGTAATTGCGATGGCGATGCCGAAAAAGAAAACGACGTCTTTGGCGCCATCGGCAACATCTGCGATCATTTTAGAAAAGCCAATAATATGCAGCGTAACTTTATCAGATTCGTATTTGTCGCGAAGCTCTTCTTCTAGTACTTTCCCAATCACTAACATATCAAGTGATTCACCCGTTTCAGGGTTAGTTGAAAGCAATTGTGCAGTAACCATAGCACAAGAAAAGTCACTGGCCACTTGACGACCAACAATACCCGCTTTTTCAACATTTTGTGCAACGGTATTCAATGCATCTGGATTCGACGAATTAAAATCCGCAGGGATCACGGGACCACCTGCAAATCCACCTTCTACAATTTCCGTAAAACGGGTTGATGGTGAAAACAAAGACACAACTAATGAACGCTCTACCCCATTAATGAAAAACACATCATCGTGAACATTTTTTAGCGTATCAAAAAAATGGGTGTTAAAGATATTACCTGAGGTATCACATACAGATACCAATATACTATTGGCACCATCAAAATCAGCACGATGCTTCATGTAATTAACCATGTATTCGTGCTCTAGGGGAATGTTCTTTTCAAAACCGGCATCTAATTTTAACTGTGATGCCATGAATAACAATACCACTGTCACAACAGCAAATAAGGCAACCACAAGTTTGCGGTGCCCAAATATCATTAATTCTGAAACCTTGATTATTTTATCCATAATAGATTAATTCTTATTTTTGATTAACTAAGCTAGCAATACCCTGACTGGTTACAGCAATCATAGTGTTGTTGAGAGGTAACGCATTCATCACGGTAACTTTGTTTGCATTTTGTATGACCGTCACCTGAGGATCATTACACGACGGATCAGTATCTAAATTGGCATAGTCAATTGTCGCAATGTACCCGTTATTACTCATTACGGTAAGTTGTTCGTTATAATGAAGCAATGAGTTAATTGAAGAGGTGTGACACAAATCAACTTGAGTCCAACTCTCTCCTTGTGATTGAATAAAAAGATTACCTCTTAAACCACCTGCGATAAGTTTATCGCCTGCAGTTATGATATCGAAAAATGATCCCTCATAATCAATATCAATGCGTTCCCAAGATTCACCGGCATTGACACTTTTGGCTAACATACCAGCTTCGCCTGCTAGATATAAGGTAGTGCCATCATAAGAAAGACGGTTTAGATGCGGTAAAATAGAACTTAGCTCATCTAAGTAAAATTCTTCACCATCTAATTCTCTAATCTCTTCAAGATATGCAATATCGTCTGGGTGTAATAAAGAAGCGTGTAATTCTTTTTGCCATGTTTGACCGCCGTCCCGCGTACGCATGAAACTACCATATGCTCCGGCAACTACTCCATGTAGTTCATCGAAAAACAATACATCCAAAAATGGACGTTCTTTGCCTGCATCCTCGTATTGACTGACCCAAGTTTGCCCTGCATCAATTGAATGTAAAATACTATGGTCGTGCCCTACAGCCCAAAGACGTTCGCCAACATGTGTTACTGCCGTCAATGTTGCCTTTGTCGGAACAGGTACTTGAACGCTATCAGTCAATGTTTGACCTAATAAAACATGCCCTCGTTCACCGACCACAACATAGCTATCTGCTGTTGGCGCAGTAATATCGAGTAAAATTGATTCATTTGCTAACTTTGCTTGAATTGCGTCTTGTGCCAAAACAGTACAAGAGAAACAAAGTGATAAAGAGATTAAATGTTTAAACATACTAGCCCTAAATGTAAAACGGTTGACCTAAGTCAACCGTTGTATTGATGCTTATCGTTTGCCTTCTCTACGCAGCGCCTGCGGCGTAAACTCGCGGTCGGATAATTCAACAGAGAAATCATACATTTCTTCTTCATTGTCTAATCCAGTTGCTAGATAGCGACGAGAATTTAAATCATGATAAACTTCCAAAGTAGCCCAAGGAGTCGGGACTTCGTAATAGTTTAAACCATGGGCGACAGCTACACGATACAAACCGCCACGATCATCATACGAATCTGCTACAAGAATCTGCCAACTATCTTCGTCAATGTAGAAAACACGCTTACCATATACATGGCGGTATTCTTCTTTTAACGTCGCTTCAACAACCCATACACGATGCTTTTCAAAACGAGTTAGATCAGGATTAACGTGATGTTGTTTTAATACATCTTCATATTTTAGTTGGTCACTATGAATTTTGTAACTGTTATAGGCTACGTATAATTCTTGTTTACCTTTTAATTCCCAATTATAGCGGTTTGGTGACCCGTTATACATATCGTAATCATCTGTCGTACGTAATCCGTCAGTTGCATTTCCTGGCGTGTCATAAGCAACATTTGGTGCACGACGCACACGGCGCTGACCAGTGTTATAAGTCCATGCTTGACGAGGGTTTTTTACCTGATCAACCGTTTCGTGTACTAATAAGGCTGTACCAGCTAAACGAGATGGCTTAGTGACACTTTGTTTAAATTTAAAGAGTATATTGTCATCCATAAGCTGTTGTGCGGTTATGCCTGCTTCAGAGTACTTGATCATTAACTGTTCTTCGAAACCGATAACGGTATA
The DNA here is from genome assembly GCA_029246415.1 of Glaciecola sp. Classification (GTDB taxonomy): domain Bacteria; phylum Pseudomonadota; class Gammaproteobacteria; order Enterobacterales; family Alteromonadaceae; genus Opacimonas. The sequence goes on along the minus strand of JAQWNF010000011.1, from coordinate 27,140 downwards.
ATCACCACTTTCAGTTACCGCCGCTTGACCACCAGAGCGTTCAACCCCTTCCCCACGAAAACGTAAAGTATGGTTCCAAATCGCTTCTAAACCATTCTGTGGAATAGGAAACGGGATCCCCATAGTCGCATTTTGTATGCCATTACCGCCTTGAAATAATTCCGCATTAAGCGCATTGTTTTTGGTCGCTTCATACACCGAACTTGGATAAGAAGCGCTTCGACGAGTCTGATATACCGGCATTTTATACGTATCAGGATACGCTTCAAACAATGCAATTTGTCCTGGCGACAAATTTGCTGCGTACTCTTTATAATTTGCACCCGTAATAGTGAATAACACTTTATCGGTAGTAAATGGGTCAACGTGATGGTCTCCAGGTTGATAGCCCGCAGGTAAAGTTGTAATACCACCTGTCCATGCTGGAATCGAACCATCAGTATTACCTGCTCGGACTGCACCAACTGGGGTTAACTCATTATCTAATTTAGCTGCTTCGGCGACACTCACTTTTGCAGAAGCGACACCGCCATAAAGTGCGAATGTTAGGGCTGTTGCTAATATGCTTATTTTTTTTATCATGTGAATACCCAATTAGTAAGAATATTTAAAGTTTAACGAGACAAAGTCACGATCAGAAAGTGCATTAGTTGTACCAATACCACCCCAGAAAGCATTATACGATGCTGAAACTGAATACTTGCTTAAGTAATCAAATGTCATCACAACACTTGCCGATTTACGATCTTCAAGGAACAAGAACAATGGATCAGGAGTCGTACCACTAACATCATGCGCAAACGTAGCGCGAGCTCGTAGATTGACACCACCAAGAATGTTGTTGTAATCAGCCACGGCTAATAAACGATAACCCCATGATGTTTGCGTTGAGAATGGATTTGTTTCAGGACCATCAGATAAACCAACATGTAATCCTTCACCAGTTGAACCAGTAAATGTGTTAGGCTCTAAAGACGGTGTACGGCCAGTACCTGGCGCATTATAACGAATGATATTTGGATCAATAAAATCCATTACATCTACATAGGCCACTTCACCTAATAAAACTAGATTATCAGTGCCTAATGCAGGTCCGAAAATATGCGACACTGTCATTTGTGCTTGGAAGGTATCAGATAATAGGTACCCCGCAGCGTACTCACCTGGTCCAGTTGTTCCTGGCTGGCCATTAGGGAGTGTAATATTATTAAGTTGAGAAATACCCGCTAAATCTGGACGTAAGCCAGCATTAGCTAGCTGCTCTGGCATTGCCATGTACAACAACTCAACATCATCAATTTGTAATGGTTCGTCCTGACGATAGGATAATTCACCAGCAAAAGCCGTTTCACCGATATTCGTATTAAATGAAACACCGTATAATGCAATATCTTCTGGATAGATGAATTGTGCTTTAGTAAACGCCGCTAACTCAGTTACATTATCCTTAGTAATTTGGTTACCCGCTAAATAGGCTAAATCACCACCAATTCCAGCAGCGGTAAAATCAGATGTGACACCTGACACTAATGGGCGAGTACTATGATAATTAATATGATAAAAACCAAATTCTGTATCATTTAGCTCAGGTACATACCACGATAATTTTAAACCGTATTGACCGCTATCCGACGCATCTGTGTGAGCATCATCACTAAAGCCACGAACGGCGACTTTGGTTGGGTAAGCTAAATACGCTTGAGATAAGGCTGAACCTGGGGTACCTGCACGGAGCATATCACCCAAACTGTTAAGCTCAGACAATAAGAAATCTAAATGTATATCAGGATTACCAGTAAAACCAAGTTGCACGTTTGATGCTTGACCACCCTCACCCGCGAAATCATTGGTCGCAAAGTAAGAACCGGCTACAGGTAAACGACTCTTTTCCCAATCATATTGGTAATAACCCGCTAATGACACATTATCAGTAATACCTAATGAAGCGTATACCATTCCGACAGGAATGAACACTTCTTTTAACTCTGCGCCTGGTGTACGTGCACGCGTTACGTCAACAGGATTAGTAGTATTGATACCATGTTGAATGAAAGTTGATTCACCCCAGCTCACGACCTGATCACCAATACGCAAAGTTAAAGGCATATTGTTGACTTCCATATCCGCGTAGAAAAAGAAATCTAATAAACGCAAATCTTCGCAAAGTTGTTCTCTGGATTTTTTAGAAGCACACAGGTCAATTGAATCGCCGCCGATTGGACGATCCCAATGGTTATTACTACCAGAAGTGACTATATCTTTGTAATATAAACCACGCATGAATACACCCATGTTTTCATACTGGAAATCTAATTCGTGAGAACTAGAAACCTGGAATGAAAACATGTCACCCGCATCATGCATCAAATTACCGAGATCACCATTAGTCGAATATGCGCCTCTGCCATCAGCAATCGCCCATACATCTGCACTTGGATAAATGACATTACCCATAGCAGTATAACCACTCCAGTTAAAATCAGGTAAATTTGAATTACCAATTAAACTTAGGTCACGGTCTTCTACCCGATACGCTGTACCAATGGTAAAAGTAGAATCAATATTCAGGGTTACTTTGCCAAATTCAAATTCAGCAGCTTGAGTAGCAAAAACGCTTCCAGTAAGAAGTGCAGCAATCCCTAGCGCTAGTGGGGATTTTTTGAACAGGTTAGGTCTGTGTGTCATAGTTGTTATTCTCCTTGATTGCCTTTACACCAGTAAAAACAATGTATTAAAGACCGGAACTTATTGTTATTAACAAAATAATTACATTAATTTGTTCGATGTGCAAGGACTAATCCTACCAGTGGATGCCTTTGCAGCTACATTTATTCTTATTAATGTAAATACGATTAACTTATTTGGGTAAAATCTTTGATTTTTTGATGTTCGCTTAAGGTTAAATGAAACCGTCCATTGATCCCTACACGAGTAATAAACGGTTTGATATTATGGATTGGTAAGCTCACTTTAACACCCGCTTCATCAATAATGACTACATGTTTTTTGCTGCCTGAGTACAAGCGCAGACAATCTTGATAAGAGGCATTAATGGTAAAAAAGTACTCAGTGTTGCGCTTCATATTGCAGAACACTTTTTGATACTTTCTCAAACAAATCTTTACTTAAGCCTCGCTTATCAAGCAAACGTCTCAGTTGTTGTACCATTTGTAATTGACGTTGAGGTGTATGCATTTGCCACTGAGTTAACGGAGTGACAATTCTTGCCGCTACTTGGGCATTAATGCCATCTAGCTGCAACAAATAATCGGTAACATAGGCATACCCCGAACCGTCCGCAGCATGAAATCCAGCTACATTATAAAAAGCAAAGCTACCCATTAATGCTCTTACCTTATTGGGATTTTGAACTGAGTAAATGGGGTGAGATTGCAACAATGTTAATTGTGATAAAATGTCTTCGCGGTTAGCTGTAGCGTGCAATGCAAACCATTTATCCATCACCACAGTGTCGTGCTGCCAATCAGCGGAAAACTTATCCATCATCGAGTTGAACGCTTCAGCTTTGGATAATTGTGCTGCTTTTAAACCATTAAGAGTATCGGTCATATTATTGCTGTGGGCAAAGTGCTCATTAGCTAGGTGTTGATGCGTTGCTCTATGTACTAATAGGTTTAGAATCACCCCAGCAAGCTTGCGATTATTAACTTGATGTTGTTCGTAAGCATACACAACAACCGAGCTTGCTAAACTATGGTAACTGCTGAGTAATGTTGGCTCGAATAATTCGACCAAGTGCAGGGTTAACGCTTCTCGTGCTTGATCGATAGCTAAAATATCATTTCCAGCTAAGGATTGAAGTAATGTCTCGGTGCTGGGTAAACTCAGTAATTCGGCCATTAATTCTGGACGGGACATATTATCATCGATCCATGCACCCAGTTCTGCAAATGGTACGCTTTGTTGTAATACTGAGTTTACATCCAAGCTATCATTAAGAGCAATGTTTGCCGAAAGTAGTTTAGCAATCGCCAAAGTATACAAATCTTGCATGGCTTCCCATTTAGCAAAGTCACTACCACTGCATTTTACGACTTGCATCAATTGTTGAGTCGTAAAGGATTGTTGTACTTTGACAGGAGCAGAAAAACCATTAAACAACACAGCTACTGCATCAGGTGGTACGTCTGTAAACGTCATATTGAAATCGGCTTGATCCATCACAACAACACCATTACCTTGGTCTTCTTGGGCAACGTAACTTGTCCCATCAGCTGATATACAATCATATTGGATTGGTAAAACCAATGGTGATTTTTGACTTTGGTTTGCTGTCGGTTTAGTTACTTGACGCAACGCTAAGGTCAGTGAGCGGGTTGTTTCATCATAAGATGGTGTAACCGTTACTTCAGGTGTACCAGCTTGAGAATACCAAAGCGAAAATTGGGTCAGATCATAATTATTAGCATCTTGCATCGCAGATACAAAGTCATCACAAGTGACGGCTTGGCCATCATGACGTTCAAAGTATAATTTTATCCCTGCTTTAAAGCCATCATCACCAAGTAACGTATGCATCATGCGAATGACTTCGGCACCTTTGTCGTAAACGGTCACAGTATAGAAATTATTCATTTCAATAACTTCATCAGGACGGATCGGATGAGACATAGCAGATGCGTCTTCAGCAAATTGATGTGAACGCATGACATTAACTTGTTTTATTCGGTTACTCAGAGGCGATGTCATGTCATGACTAAAAGACTGATCGCGAAAAACCGTCAGGCCTTCTTTTAAACTGAGTTGAAACCAATCACGACATGTCACACGGTTACCGGTCCAGTTGTGAAAATACTCATGCGCGATAATCGATTCGATGTTGAAATAATCTTCATCGGTTGCCGATTTCGCTTCTGCCAGGACGAATTTACTATTAAAGACGTTTAAGCCTTTATTTTCCATCGCGCCCATATTGAAGAAATCCACCGCTACGACCATATAGATATCTAAATCGTATTCTAAATTAAAAGTATCTTCATCCCAGCGCATCGATTTTTTGAGCGACTGCATGGCATGGTGGGCTTGTTGTAAGCGCCCTTTTTCAACGAATACCTGTAAGGCCACTTCGCGTTGCGAAGTCGTCGTATAGTAATCTTCTAAGACATCAAAATCCCCGGCCACTAATGCAAATAAGTATGCCGGCTTTTTGAATGGATCGTGCCAAGTCTTAAAATGTTTATTATCGGCTAACTCACCTTGAGCAATCATGTTACCGTTGCTGAGTAAGAAAGGATATTGTGTTTTATCCGCATTAACCGTAACCGTGAATATAGATAACACATCCGGTCGGTCTAAGTAATAAGTGATACGACGAAACCCTTCCGCTTCGCACTGAGTGCAAAAGGCATCACTTGCATAATAGAGTCCTTCTAGGGCCGTATTTGCTTTTGGGTTAATCTCTGTCACTATGGTCAACTGACAAGTTACAGGTAACGCAAATAACGTTAACGTTTCGCCTTTAATCAGATAATCGACGACTTCTGTTAACTCTTCACCATCGACTTGAATGGATAATAATGTCAGTTCAGACCCATCAAGCACTAGCTCATCAGTCGCTTTGGCTGTTGTGCGTTCGACAGTCATCACGTTGCGTACAACTGTTTTTTCAGGACATAAATCGAAGGTTAAATCGGTATCTTTAATATTAAAAGTCGGGGCTTGATAATCAATACGTCTCTTGACCTGCATAAACTATCCTTTTTGAACAGTGTTAATAACCGAATCTGGCGGTGTCAATTTTAGAATTTTAATCCCTAGATACGCATAAATAATCGCAAGTACAGGATTAATTAAATTAAAGAAAGCGAAAAAGATATATTCAAAAGGATGCACCAATAAGACGCTATGCATATAAGCACCACAAGTATTCCAAGGGATCAGTGGCGAGGTTAACGTACCGCCATCTTCTAAGCTGCGCGATAAATTAAGCTGATGATAACCACGTTCTTTAAAAGCATCCTTGTACATACGGCCTGGCATGACAATTGAAATGTACTGATCAGCCGTAATAATATTGGTACCTAAACACGTTAAGATGGTACGAGTCACTAACTGTCCTATCGAGGTTGCGCCTTTTAGACACGCAGAAACAATACGTGTTAATAAGCCTACATGTTCCAAAACTGCGCCAAATGACATGGCACAGATGATTAACCAAATCGTGTTAAGCATTGAAGCCATACCGCCACGCGATAATAGGTCATTAAGATTATCATCTGAAGTCGCAAATACGACACCATCAAATAACGCTGACCAAACCACCATAATGTGATTGATCCATCCTGCATGCTCGGTCGTGACTAATGATGCAATCAGTTCTGGTTGAAATATTAACGCCCAAGCCGCTCCAACTAATGCACCAATCGATACCGCTGGGAATGCCGGCATTTTACGGATCGCTAAGGTTAATAACAACACCAGAGGGATCAACATTTCAAAACCTAACACAAAGTACTCTTGCAACACGACTTGCATTTGCTCAATGCGCAGCGCAGAGCCAGTGGTATCTTCGTTTAAACCTAAAATTAAAAACAACATTAAGGTAATGATAAAACTTGGGATAGTCGTCCACAGCATGTAACGAATGTGTTCAAACAAATCAGTTCCCGCAATTGCCGGGGCTAAATTGGTTGTTTCAGATAAAGGTGAAATTTTATCACCGAAATATGCACCTGAAACGACCGCACCAGCAGTAATAGCTAATGACATTTCCATGCCCGTTGCCACTCCAATTAAGGCGACACCAACCGTCGCAGCCGTTGTCCAGGAACTACCAATACTCATAGCAACAACAGCGCAAATAAGACAAGAAGCTGTGTAGAAAAACTGCGGATTAAGCAAGTCTAACCCATAATAAATAAGCGTTGGCACTGTGCCTGCTAACATCCAAGTGCCGATTAGTGACCCAACAGAAAGCAATATCAAGCATGCCCCAAGAGACATAGAAATACCTTTGACAATACCTTTTTCGATACTTGCCCAAGTATGGCCATTTTTTAATCCGATAATAGATGCAATGCCCATCGCTAATAACAATGCGATTTGGTTAGGCCCATACGATGAATCGTCGGAAAATAGATATACCGCTGAACCCATCATTAACACTAACAAAACTAATGGAATTAAGGCATCAAGTAATGACGGTGGAGTAATTTCTTTTGACATCTTCATTCCTAAAGTACCGTACGGATAAACATCACACCGATGATGATCGGACAGACAAACTTAACGTAGACAGGCCAAATCTTCCAAAACAGTGATTGCTCAGCACCCACAAAGCCTTCTTTTAATTCGGATAATATCGCATTGCGACGCCATACCCAGCCCACAAAGACACACATAATCAAGCCTAGTAACGGTTGTGAATACTGCGTAGTGACGGTAATGACTAAGCCAAATAAATCACCAAAATTTGCAATGATGACAGTACTGATACCTAAAATAACTAACGTCATGATCCACACCGCTTTTGTGCGAGATACAGCTTTATCCTCGACTAAATACGAGACGGGTACTTCTAACATGGATATGGATGAGGTAACAGCGGCAATGCTCATTAAGGCAAAAAACACAGTTGCGATAACAATACCGATAGTACCAATTGACGCAAATAAACTAGGTAGTACATTAAATATCAGTGCATCCCCTTCAATTAATGCACCTGATTCGGTAAAGATTGCCACGCCATTTGCTTGTGCAACATACATCGCTGGGATAATTAACATACCTGCAAGTACTGCTACGCCAATATCAACAAGTGCAACAGATGCTCCTAACGTCGGTAGGTTTTCAGTTTTGGAAATGTAAGAGCCATAAACTAGCATAGTACCTACACCTAATGACATAGAGAAGAAAGCTTGCCCCATTGCGCTAATCAGTAACTCAGGATCCGTGACTTTAGAAAAGTCAGGGATTAAATAAGCGCGCCACCCATCTATTGCGCCATCTTGTAATGATACATAAATGATTAAGGCAACAATTAGAATAACCAGAGTTGGCATTAAGCGCACAGACCATTTTTCAATACCTTGACGCACGCCACCGGTAACAATAGCAGCGGTAAAGATTAAAAATAATAAACAGAAAAACCAGTTTCTAGAAAAAGAAAAATCGACAAACCAAGTTAAACTAGATTTGTCGGTGACTAAAGTTAGCGTAGATTCAACAAAATACGCCAACATCCAACCAGCGACAATGGCGTAAAAAGAAAGGATCAGTGATGCAGTTAATGCTCCCCACAAACCGACATAGCGACCGGCTTTGGATTGTGTGATCATACCCAGTGCATCAACCACATTGGCGCGGGTTGCACGGCCGATAATTAACTCAGCCATTAATACAGGATAAGCTAAGAAGAAAGCTAAAACTAAATAGACAAGTACGAACGCAGCACCACCATTTTGTGCTACTTGTGATGGGAATCCCCAAATATTGCCTAAGCCAACTGCAGATCCTGCAGCCGCTAATACAAAGCCAAGTCGAGACGAAAACTCACCACGAGTACTCATGTTATCCCCTTATAATTATTTTTGTTGGGATAGTATCAAGCTCATAACGATAGATGTAACCGTTAGGATTTTTTACTATTAATTGCAAACTTACCCGTCGCGATCAAGTCATACGTTATGTTGGCTGCTTCATCGAGAAATGGGTCTATGTCTAATGCGTCTTCAGGTAAATCATCCATTGATTTGATAGGTTCAAGTCCCTTACGTTGTAGACGCTCATTCGTGCGAGTTAGACGTTTTTCTTTACTTTCGTCTTGTTCTTCTAGGCGCTCTGCTTCAACCAATGAAATGAATTTTTTATCTTTATTGATTTGAAATTCAGCTATATCAGCAAAGATATAAGCAAATTCTGGATTTTGTAACACACGTTTATTGTGCTTTGCCGTCAAAATATCAATGGCATTTTGCGTATCAGAAAACGTAGTGTAGTTAGCACGGTTAATTTTATCGTATGGTAATGCGTTCTCTTCTTGGCTTTCCCCCCACTCTTCTGGGATCACCGCGGATGGATACAAAATATCAGGAACCACACCTATGTGCTGTGTACTGCCACCGCTAATTCGATAAAACTTAGCAGTAGTAAATTGAATGCTACCAAGGGGATTTTCGTTCATATCATAGTAACGGCCTAAACCTTTATGACGTTGTACGGTTCCTTTACCAAAGGTTTGTTCACCAATGACAATAGCACGATTATAATCTTGCATCGCTGCAGCAAAAATCTCAGACGCTGAAGCACTATAACGGTCAACTAATACAGTTAAGGGACCATCATAATGAATCACCCCATCACTGTCACGTTCAATATCAACTCGACCGTTACCGCTGCGAACTTGCACAACAGGACCACTATCTATAAACAACCCAGTTAACGTTCTAGATTCATTAAGTGAACCCCCGCCGTTACCACGTAAATCAATGATTATTCCTTTAACGTCTTGGGTTTTTAACTCATCAATGAGTGTACGAACATGTCCGGTAAGCCCATTATAAAATGATGGGATCTCTATCACACCTAAAGGGGCACTATCACCTAAGCTTGATTCGGGAGTATATACTTTAGATTGGGCTTGTTGATCTTCAAGCTTAACTTTATCGCGGGTAAACTGAATGAGCTCATATTTCTTGGCATCACTGTCGCCTTTTAATACTTGTAGGCGCACGATTGTGCCTTTTGGCCCTTTAATCAGCTCAACAACTTCGTCTAAACGCCAACCTACTACATCAACGATTTCACCGTCTGCTTGCCCTACTCCAACAATTTTATCTTCCGGCTTAAGTTTGCCAGATTTGTCAGCGGGGCCACCTGCAATAATCTTACGTACTACAGTGTGTTCGTCTTCCACTTGTAACGATGCGCCAATCCCTTCAAAGGATAAGTTCATTTGCATCTGGAAACGCTCAGCGTTGCGCGGTGATAAATAGCTGGTGTGAGCTTCAATCGAACGCGAGAAGGCATTCATGACACTTTGAAACACGTCTTCAGAGTTAGTCTGATATAGACGTTTTATATTGCGTTCATAGCGTTTTTTGAGGATCTCTTTAGCTTCATCAGACGTTTTATCAGCTAACTTGAGATTGAGTAAGTCATACTTAACCCGTTGACGCCAAACTTCATTCATTTCTGCTATGTCTTTAGCCCATTGCACGTCTTCGCGATCGTAATAAAATTTATCATCGGCTTGTGCGAAATCATATTTTTTATCTAGTAGGCTAATGGCATATTTAAAACGCTCTTCACGTCGTTGCAGACTGGTTTGATAAATGGTGTATGCAGGCGCAAGATTACCTTGCTGCAGGGCATCGTCAAAATTATTAGCATATTGTGCAAAATTTTGAATATCAGTAGCAAGAAAGAAGTTTTTGTTGAAGTCTAAATTTCGTAGAAAACGATCATATACCTTTTGCGAAAGTGCATCATCAATTGAGAATTTTTTGTAATGATTGCGCAGATACGTCGCTAAAACACGTTTAGCCGATTTGGCATGCTGCGCTTCTTGGGCTAAATGAGGAATCGCTTCGGCTACCTGTGTTGTATTCGACGTTGCCGCTAACAAAGGAAGGGACAATATAGATAGTGATACAATACTTAAGCTGTATACGAAGCGTTTTTTCATTTAGTTATTTCCCGTGATTCATTAACCGTAATTGGTCCTGTGATACTTTAACGACCATCCCAGTGTTTAATTGAACTTGGACGCCGTCTTTTTGTATTTCAGTAATCACTGCAGGTAATGGTGATTTACCTACTTTGACTGAAACTGCAGTGCCAACTTTCAAATCCGTCTCAGTTAATTTAACTGCAACCGGCTTGGCTACACTTTTCTTGGACTGAGCCCCAGTAAGTTTAGTTCCTGCAGGTTTACTTTTTAAATTTTTATTTGTTACAGGTTTTTTCTTTGGAGCATTCTTCTTAGAGGCTGCTACTTTCGCTTTGCTCGCTTCTAGTTGTGTCGCCGCAAAATCTGCATGTTCTTTATCAATCACATCACCTTGAACACCATCAAGATCTACTCGGTGAGCATCTGCTTTGATTGCTTCTAGGTAGCGCCAAGAATTTGTGTAGTGACGCAAAGTCGAACGTAACGTAGTTTTAGATACACGCTCATCTTGTTCTAAACGAGATACCAAATCGTGAAAAATACCGATTTTAAGTGGCTTGGCTGGTCCCTTTACTGAAAAAGATTCAGGGAAAAGTTCAGCAAGTAATGTGATAACTGCTTTGCTGTCGGTGATTTTTTGTGGATTTTCCATTAATAATTATAATTTTAAAGCTCGTCGATGAGCGTATCATCCCAAGTTGTGAGCAAATGATCAACCCAATCATGCAGATCATCGTCATCAATTTCTACAATTTGTGGTTCATTGACCCAAGATTCCCAACAAAAATGTAAACATTTCTCAATACTCTCTACAGGCATATCCTCATCAATCTTGTCATAAACGAGATGTAATAACGTATTGAGACGCTCGCTGGCGTCTTCGGGATCAGAGTGGTAATCCAACATATCATCAGGGGTGGAGAGCACTACATGGATATCAACTAAGTATTTCATAGACCCGTTTTCTCTAGGTGATTGACCAAAATTACGGCTAATTGTGTCAAACCGGCTTCGTCATCGACAGAAAACCTATCAAATATTGGTGCATCAATGTCTAACACGCCAAACAATGACCCATTAACGACTAAGGGCAATACGATTTCTGAATTAGAGGCGGCATCACATGCAATGTGCCCTGGAAACTCATGAACATCTGTAATTCGCTGTGTTGTTAATGTTTGAGCAGCCGTACCACATACGCCCTTACCCATCGGGATACGAATACATGCCGGTCGCCCTTGGAATGGGCCAAGTACTAGTTGTTCATATTTGTATAAGTAAAAGCCGGCCCAGTTAATGTCACTTAGCTCATTAAATAACAAACTACTAATATTGGCTAGATTGGCTACTACGTCAGGCTCGTCGCCTAACAACGCTAATGCTTGTTGATTTAATGTGTCGTAATTTGTCATTAAAAACCTTGTAAATTATATTAGCGTACTAAAAATGTAACGCTTACCCGTGCTTCGATCTCCTTTTCTCCTGGTAAATCGACTGCAGCTGATTCCATCATCACCATCGATTTAGCTCGATAAGCAATGGGGTGCTGGCGACTTTGTTCGTTGATAAACAACACATCACCTAGCGTTGCTTGTAATGGTTCAAGCATTGTTAAAGCACGCTTTTTAGCATCTTCAACCGCTAATTTCAAGGCATCTAAATATTGTTGTTTGGGGCTACTGTGAGTTAACTGAGCTGGAGAGATCGAAGTTGCCCCCGCTTTAATTAATGCCTGCATCAATGTTGAGTACACCGTAAAGTCATTGTGCGTGACATAAATAGTCCGCGCTAGGATAAAATCTGTTTGCGTACGTTTGCCATTATCATACTCATAATGCGGTTGTAAGCTCATTTCCATCGATTGAATATTGCGATCATTGATACCATTTTGTTGCAGTAAATAAACAATGTCAGCGACTTTTTTTTGTACTTGTTGTTGTAAATATTTAGTTTCTTCACCGCGTTCTTGTACCGATACAGAGAACTCCAATTGATTTGGCACAACCAGTATCGTTGCACTACCTTGTACAGATATTGTTCGTTCTGACGGGATTAATTGTGCTTGCGAAACTTGTGCCTGGGCGAGACTCGACACACACCAAATACATAATACTAATGCTACTCGTGGAAAAGAAAATATCATTGTGACCTCTGTTCTATCAATAATTATTCTTAGTGTAGACCTAATATAATGAATCACATCTGAACAACAAACCAATTCATATTTTATGATTATTGTTGTTGTCACGACTTTGTTGGATTAACTGATTAGAGGCATCGTAGTGGCGTTTAGCTAAGCGATCATACAACACGACATTACCTGTAGCACCAAGATTCATACTGTTAAATGTAGGCACGTAAACCACGGAATCAGCAGCATTGACTATATCAATAGGTACCGAGCCATCCTCTGGACCAAGGATATAAAATGCATTCTCAGGATGGATAAATTGCGGCAAAGGGATAGCATTCTCTACCAGTTCGACCACCACGACACTAGCCCCTTGTGGTACAAACGCCATTAAATCATCCACCCCTACCGTCGGAATCTTATCGCGCATACGCTGCGTGTCTGCATTGAAATCTTTGGCATAGCCAAAACGTTGACCGGTATAAAACACAGAGCTTACTCCGTAACACCCTGCTGCACGTAAGATACTAGCGACATTACTTGCTGATTTAGGATTAATTAACCCAAAAGATACTTTCGATGACATAAATTCCTATCCAAAAAACCAATAACTCACTGCAATAGCAGTCACAATTCCAGCCAGATCAGCTACTAAACAACACCCTACGGCATAGCGACTATGCTTAATCCCCACGGCACCAAGATATACAGCAAGGACGTAAAATGTTGTTTCAGTCGATCCTTGTAAAACAGAGGCTAGTCTTCCTGCAAATGAATCTGCACCGTGAAATTGCATCGTTTCGATCATCAGTGCACGAGCACCACTACCACTTAATGGTTTCATCAGTGCTGTGGGTAACGCATCAACAAAGCGCGTATCAAATCCTAATAAAGCAACACCGCTAGCGATCACGTCGACTAATACATCCATCATGCCACTGGCTCGTAACATACCGATAGCTACCAACATTGCTAATAAAAATGGAATAATCGACACCGCTACTTCAAAGCCTTTTTTAGCACCCTCGACAAATAGTTCATAAGTGTTTAAGCCCTTGCGCCAACCGACAACAAGCACAAGAACAATAAAACTAAATAAAAGGCAGTTAGCTAATAAGGATGACTGGTCAGCCATTGCTTGTGTCGATAACTGGGCAAAATACAAAATCAACGCGGTAAGTAAACTGAATAACCCAACGAGATATAACAAAATCACATGTTGTAGAAGGTTAATTCGTTGGATCAGACACGTGACAATTAGCCCTGCCAACGTCGAAGCACTGGTTGCTAGTAAAATAGGAATAAATACGTCCGTTGGACTCAGTGCACCTTGCTCTGCACGATATAAAAACACGGCAATAGGAAATAATGTCACTGATGAAGTATTTAATACCAAAAATAAAATTTGTGCGTTTGATAAGGTATCTTTCTTGGTTGATAGTGACTGCATGTCCTGCATCGCTTTTATCCCAAACGGCGTAGCAGCATTATCTAAGCCCAGCATATTTGCTGAGATATTCATCGTGATACTGCCTAGTGCAGGGTGTTCTTTGGGGATTTCAGGCATGATCCGTGTTAGTAACGGCGCTAATACTTTGGATAACTTGGCAACTAACCCTGACTGCTCTGCAACTTGAAATATACCCAGCCAAAAAGCCAATAAACCAATTAATCCAATGGCTATCTCAACCGATAATTTTGCCATAGCACTAATCGCCTGCATGACCTCTGAAAAAGTCTGTACTTGGCCTAAGATAATAACTTGATAAAGTGAAGCGAGGAATGCACTGACAATAAAAATCAGCCAGATTATATGTAGCATAACGCTTAGCCTAAAATAAAAATGAAATTACTAAGCTAAGCGTACCATTAATCCGTAGTGTTGGTAAGAGGATTGGTAAGTCGTTGTTCGACTTTTCGTTGGAGCAACTAATACGTAACTGTCTTTAACTTAAGACTTTTTTTAAGCTGGCAACGCAAAAATCGATATTTTTATCACTAGCAGCAAAGCCCATTAAACCGATGCGCCACACTTTGCCAGCTAATGCTCCTAGCCCTGCACCAATTTCTAAATTAAACTCATTTAATAAGCGCGCGCGGATTTGTGCATCATCTACACCATCAGGAATGATGACAGTATTAAGTTGTGGTAAGCGAATATCTTCTGTAACTAATAATTCTAAACCGATGCTAGCTAACCCGTGTTTTAATTTTTCATGCATACTGGCATGACGATTTATCGCATTGTTTAAACCTTCAGCATGCAACAAGCGCAACGATTCATGCAGTGCATACAGGCTATTAACGGGTGCAGTATGATGATATGCCCGCTTGCCACCACCTTGTCCATCCCCCCAATATCCAACAATGAGGTTCATATCTAAAAACCAACTTTGCACAGGTGTCGAGCGAGCTTGTATTTTAGCAACGGCAGCATCACTAAACGACACTGGCGATAAACCCGGCACACAAGATAGACATTTTTGCGAGCCTGAATAAATGGCATCAATGCCCCACTCGTCTACTTTTAGCTCGATGCCTCCCAATGATGTCACGGCATCAACAATGGTCATACACCCGTATTCACGTGCTAAAGCACAAATAGCTTGGGCATCATTGCGCACGCCAGTTGATGTCTCAGCATGCACAAATCCAACAAATTTGGCTTCGGGATGTGCAGTTAATGCCGCTTCAATACTCGCTATCGAATTTGCTTCGCCCCAAGGCGCCTCGACTATGACGACAATACCGCCACAACGCTTTACGTTTTCAGCCATACGACCACCGAATACGCCATTTTGACAGACGATTACCGTTTCACCAGGTTCAACGAGATTAACCACGCAAGCTTCCATACCAGCAGAGCCTGGCGCTGAAATGGGCATGGTTAATTTATTTTTAGTCTGAAACGCATACTGTAATAATTGCTTAGTTTCGTCCATTAATTGAATAAAAGTAGGATCTAAGTGACCTAATGTCGGACGGGCTAAGGCATTTAACACCGTTGGCGAGACATCCGATGGACCAGGACCCATTAGCGTCCGAACAGGAGGAATAAATGAAGAATATTGTTGCTCTACTGTGTTGGTCATGACTAATACCTTACAAAACATGGACAAAAAAATAGTTTACAAAGGTACAGGGAGAATTACCATTAGACTTTTAGAACATTGGTTTATATAGATCATTCACTAAATCAATATAATGGTATTTAACTATTAAAAAAAATGATAACTCGTTAATATTCAGAGAATATCTGGGATGCGGGGATGTTTTTGATAAATTGGACAATAGTCTCTATATGAATTGTTTAAAAAGTGCGCTACATTAACATAATGATAACAGGTCAACCAGTCATAGCTGTACCTGCTAATCAACCAAATTGTTTACACTTCTCCCTAGTGAAAGCATAGTGTGTGCTTAGGTACAAACGAACTTGACTCATTATAGAGTCCCCTTATTTTGACCCGCTTTGTGCGGGTCTTTTTTTGTCTAGAGCACAACACAATGCTACGCACTAGAATTTATAGCTCTGAACAATGCTGCATGAATCGTTGCGCATTTTGCACATAATGGTCTGCAGACGCTCTTAATTGTGCTTGCGCTGTTTCAGGTAAGGTTTTAACGACTTTAGCCGGTGAGCCCATAACCACCGAGTAATCAGGGATCACCATATTTTCTGTGACTAATGCATTGGCACCGATCAAGCAATAATTACCCACCTTTGCACCATTTAAGACCACAGCGTTGATACCAATCAAACTATAATCGCCAATCGTACAACCATGTAACATAACTTTGTGACCAACGGTGACACCGGTGCCGATAAGCATAGGGTATCCGACATCAGTATGTAACACGCTAGCGTCTTGGATATTTGATTGCGCGCCAATTTCAATGCGATCACAGTCTGCACGCACAACAGCGTTAAACCATATGCTCGATTGCGGATGGCACACAACATTGCCTATCACATGTGCACCTGGTGCAATATAAGTTGAATCTGAAATGCTTGGTGAATCGTTATCGAGTTGGTAAAGCATTATTATTCCTTTGGTTTAGGTTCAACTAATCGGATCATGCCCTCTTGCATCGTAGACGCAATAAGTTCTTTATTTTCGTTAAAAAACTGCCCTTGTACTAACCCTCTAGAGTTACCTGTAAATGGGCTGACAGTGCTGTAAACATGCCACTGATTAAAATCAAATGGTTTGTGAAACCACATTGCATGATCAATGGTCGCCATGCGCAAGCGTTTATCATCAAAAGTAATCGGATGCGCTTGTAATGCGGTACTTAAAAAATGGTAATCAGAAGCGTATGCCAAAGCTGCTTGATGCAAAGCCACATCTTGTTGCAATTGATGTTGTGATTTCATCCAAATAAATCGTTTAGGCATCACTACGTCTTTACCAAACATATTAATCGCATCAACGGTCCTAATATCAATCGGTCGATGATAGCTAAGAGTGTGTCGCAAATGCTCTGACAAAGGCTCGCGTAACTTGGTAACCAAATCAATATCATTCATTAACTGTTCTGCATGCACGATATCAGGGAGCGAGGCATGTTGGTGTTCAATATGCGGCTGCACCAGTTGGAAAGATATCGTCATATAAAAAATAGTTTTACCATCTTGAATCGCCTTTACACGTCGAGTGCTAAAACTGCGCCCATCTCGGACTATTTCAACATCATATAACACTGGTTTTGTGGCATCACCTGGTAATAAAAAATAGCTATGAAACGAATGTGCAAATTGATTTTCAGGGACACTTTTGTATGCTGCAATTACAGCTTGCCCCAATACTTGCCCACCAAAAATAGCTGGAAACCCTAAATCCCAACTGATCCCGCGATACAAACCTTGTTCGATGGTTTCTAATGTAAATAACTCTGCTAGTTGAATCTCGACATTCATATGTTATGGGGTCTCTATTGTTTTTGTGGTTGTAATTGTGATTATGTTAAAGCTCGCGTATTACGCGGGAAATAATGTTCAGGAACCTGCGCCTGATGCGAAAATTGTCGTGTATCTTTATTTGGTAATTTCATAAACCCAGAGATACCTAAACCACTTATCGTCGGAACATGCTGTAACAATTGTTGCAACAATTCTGAAAAAACATCAGCGCATTGGGCATCTAACAATTGCAAAAAATTATGGATCTTTAAATGTGTGGGTAACGCTTCAAAAATAATGCAGCCATTGTGATGTATATCATTGAGCTGTTCGATTAATGATAAAATAGCTTGCGGCAGTTGTAAATATTCATCTGGATCGACACCATCTTCAAAATAAGAATGTTGCTGTGATCGTTGATCGGCAACATGATGATTAGCAATACTAAATGACAACTGCATATCATGAGGTACAACAAATGCCTCATTGGCTGAACTTCGTTCAATATGCAATGTTGCCCGCGCATCAAACAAACAGGCTTTAAATACCCCTTCTCGCTTAATGGCTCTGGCAAGGGTAATGACATTATTAACCGATTGCTCAAAAGCATTCACATAGTCAGTGTAGTTAATCGACTGACCTTTTTGCTGATCATTCGCCATATTTGGATATAAATTTAGATTAGAATCAACGGCAATACCGCTATCATGCCAACGAATAGCTAGCCCACCTACTACTCGATAACGGCCCAAGCGCGACACTGCAGCGATAAAGGCTTTTTCTGTTTCGCCCATTCCTTGTAGGTATTGTTTATAATAGCGATCAAATTGAGCATCATTCAAGGTCGCTATTGCGTGCTCTGAAATATTACTTTGCTCCCGCAAAAATGATTTACGAGAACTATACACCACCGTTTCGATCGCTTGTTGGGTATCCGATACTCGACAAGGCAGAACACATGAGTCATGTTGATCATTGAGATGTGCTGGCAGGACCAAATTTTTCAAATAGAAACGTTGTTGGCTCAAGTACGTTACGACTTTATCTTGTTGTGTGACTAATTCATTACCGTTAGCCAGTAACAAAGTATTGAGTATTTCTGCAATCGGCTGGGGTAAACCAAGACAATTAGCCCCAATAACTTCCTTACCAAAACGCGCACCTTGGGCGGAACACAGTGCATACAAAGTGCTGGCTAAACCTTGATAGTCAAAATATGGCGATGATAACGCACCATTAAGTTGCTCTGACCCTATAAAATAGACATCACCTAATTTGCTATTACTGGTGTGTAGATCTTGAGAAAGCAAGTCCATCACATTATTACCGACATGCTGATGCGCTAAATCACGTTGTGCATACACACTGCTACCCCAATCGATTATGGATAGTTGTTGGCTGGCTTCATCCCAAATCAAGTTTGACGGTTTTATATCGCCGTGAATAATTGGTGTACACTGATGTGCTTGGTTAAAGTGGTGTAAATAATCGAAGATACCCAATAACTGTAACAAAATCGCTTGTGCCATTTGCACCGATATTCGACCATGCAACAAGCTGTATTGTTCCAAGTCGATACCAGGAGCGCGTTGCATTACCAGTACCGATTGCTTGTTAATTTGTTGATAGCTAATTAGTTTGGGGATAGCCGGATGAGATAATTGTCCTAACATATGGGCTTCTTCGGCTAATTTGTCATGTACACTTTGGGGAAGGTTAATTCGCGTAAACTTAAACACTAGTGCTTGGTGTTGAGCATTAACCCCAGCAAACGCAAAGCCAAACGCTCCTTTGCCGATTAACTCCACATCACGATAGCCTAATCGAGTTAACTCTTGGACGCATAACTGGATCCAGTCTTTTAATTTTTTTGCATCTTTAGATGAAAGCAAATAAATAGACTGGTCTTCAGGTATGTAAAAGTGCCCAATGTCCTGTGGGTTTGCAAGTAAATCATGCTTACCAGACAGAGTTGTCATGCTATTGCGGGGCTTTTAGCCAGTTTAATGTAAAGTTTGCGCGAGGTAGAGGACCACCAGACTGAGTCACTTCTGTTAGCAATGCTGTGCAAGCCGCTTGAATCGCATCAGCACAACCCCAAGGTAGATTGATGGCAATGATGCCACTGCCATACATACCTTGATAATGTTCAGGTGTATCAATTAACCACTCAATTTGCGCCATATTACTAACGGAGTCTTTCGCACTTAATACTTGTAAGTCTCGGATCATACGTCCTGAAGCAGCTTGTTTTGCACTGTTCTCAGTCGTTATTAGTGGATACCATAACAAATAACACCCCGTCGCCCAGCGTTTTAACGACTGCTCTAATGTTGTCACACATTCATTGTATTCACTGACCTGTTCGTAAGGTGGATCGATTAATACCACGCCTCGCTTTGCTAAAGGAGGTAACAAAGCAATGAGTTGTTTAAAACCGTCTTGTTGATAAGCATGAGCATTGGCTTTGCTTAAATAAGCACTGAGATCTGGAAATACTGCAGGATGTAATTCACAAAAATGGCCATGATCACCAGTACGTAAATAGTTTTGCATCCACCCTGCCGAGCCTAAATACTGTTGTTGCGCATAAGCATCACTGACACCATCCCAATATTGTTGTAATAGTGGTGATCCGTGTTGCTCCAGTGTCGAGCCCGCAAGTAAGCCAATGCCAGATTGATACTCTGCATTTTTTTGTGCTTTCTCATCGGATAATCGATACATCCCCGCTCCTGCGTGTGTATCGATTAACGTAAAAGGTTTGCTTTTCTGTTGTAGCTTGTCCAAAACACTCAACAAGGTAAGGTGTTTAATGACATCGGCATGATTGCCTGCATGGTAAATATGTTGATAACTTAACAAAAGACACCTTTATCGAAAATGAATATACGAAAAAAATAAACATACGTGGGATAAACATATGTAAATGTAAAACACTAATATGTAGCTCAAAGGCCAATTTTATCACAGGTATGCTATTAATTATATCAACGTAAATGCGTTAACATCGCAACAGGTTGGGTTAAATACTGCATCCATGAATTGTTAAAACGTACCATAGTCGCGCCATCAATCAAGCGATGATCGCCCGACCAGTTAATGTTCATAATGTTCACCCCCATCACTGCACCTTGATCATCAAAACGTGGTAAACACTGGATCTTACCTAAGGCCACAATTGCCACTTGTGGGTGATTGATGATTGGCGTAGCAGTGATCCCACCAATAGGTCCAATATTGGAAATGGTAACCGTTCCGCCACGTAAATCCTCTGCCGATAATTGGTTATTTTGCGCAGCGGTTACTAGATCTTGGATGCGTTGTGCAATTTGATAAATGCTCAGTTCTTGAACATTTTTTATATTGGGAACAATTAATCCATCTGCTGTATCAATTGCAATACCAATATTGTGTGATGAATGATAATCAATTGCATCTCCATTTTGACTGACAGAGGCATTAATAATTGGAAATTCATGCATCGCTAACGATAGCGCTTTAACCATAAATGGTAACAACGTCAGTTTAATATCTGCTTGAGCAAACTGGGCTGATAGCGTCTTTTTTAAGGCCAGTAAATTATCCATAATACATTCATCAGTGACGGTAAAATGTGGGATACTTGTCCAAGCATGTGTCATTTGCTTAGCCATTGCCGCTTGTAAACCTCGTATTTTTTGTGTTTTCACGGGAGGAGTAGCATCCACCTCATTTCTTGTTTTTAATGAAGTTGAATGGCTACGCGTAACCTTTTTACTGGCACTATTAACAATATCTTCTTTGAGGACTCGCCCTTTGTGACCAGTGCCTACAACTGTATTAATATCAATGCCGGATTCTTTAGCAATTCTGCGCGTTGCTGGACTCGCTAAGGCTTTATGCGGGACCTCGACTGCTTGGCTTACCTGTTTATCTTTGGCGGCTTCTGTGGCAACATCTATTGCGACGTCCGTTTTAATATCTGCGCTAACATCCATCGCAAATAAGGGTTGATGTACCTTAGCGATGTCACCCGTTTGATAATGTAACTTGGTAATGACACCTGAATACATCGCAGGGATTTGTACTGTTGCTTTATCTGTCATGACCTCTGCAACCGGTTGATCTTCAACAATGACATCACCTTCAGCCACCAACCAAGCTAATAATTCACACTCAACAATACCTTCACCAATATCCGGTAATATAAATTCTTGCATACCAATAAAATCCTATTTAAAAATTAACAGCGTATTTAATCGCTGCAAGGGTTTTATGCTCATCAGGCATATATTCTTTTTCATGAATTAAAGGAAAAGGAGTATCCAAACCACATACTCGTTGAATTGGTGCTTCCAAATATAAAAAGCACTCACTTTGCACTGTCGCAGCGATTTCACTTGCAAAACCACTGGTTACAGGCGCTTCATGGTTAATCAATAGGCGTCCGGTTCGTTGCACAGAATCGCACACAGCCTCAATATCCCAAGGTAATAAACTGCATAAATCAATCACAGTACAAGAAATACCTTCTGCTTGTGCCATGCTGGCTGCTTTTTGAATAACGGAGACCTGAGCGCCCCACGCAACCAATGAAATATCCTTACCCTCTTGTACGATATGCGCACGTCCGAGTGGTAACGTGTAATCGTCTTCTGGCACTTCACCTACGGCTGCACGATAAATTCGTTTCGGCTCCATAAATAGGACGGGATCGGAATCTCTGATCGCAGCTAATAATAATCCTTTGGCATAATAAGGATTACTCGGTATCACTATTTTCATACCCGGAATATGCGTAAAAAAGGCTTCTGGTGATTGTGAATGATAATGCCCTCCAGCTATCCCACCGCCATAAGGCGTTCTAATCGTCAGATTGCCACAATTAAACTGCCCACCTGAACGATAGCGAAACTTAGACGTTTCATTAACGATTTGATCAAATGCAGGAAAAATATAATCAGCAAACTGAATTTCAGCTACAGGCACTTGCCCTTGTGCAGCTAAGCCTGTAGCGAAACCGACAATGCCTTGCTCAGTTATTGGCGTATTAAAACATCTAGCTTGTCCAAATTTGGCCTGTAATTCACTTGTCGCGCGAAATACACCGCCAAAATGCCCTACATCTTCACCTAGTACCATGACTCGTTCGTCGGTAGTCATGGCTGTCACTAAAGCGTGATTGATCGCTTGTAATAAGTTCATTTGTGCCATGCTCTACTCCTTATCGCTCATGTTAGTAGATCGGTAATGTTCAGGATGACGCTGAATATGTGCTATTAATTCATCGCGTTGTCGAGCAAGATGTGCGGGGATCTCTTGGTACACATCTGTAACAATTTCACTTATGTTTGTTTTAGGCTGAATTTCAGCTTTTTTTAATGCATTTAATATGTCGCTTTTTTGCGTTGCGCAATATTGTTCTATTGAGGCTTGATCAAACCACCCTTGTTGTTCTAAGTGTCTTTGCATGCGTAAGATTGGATCCTTTAGCTCCCAATCTTGTTCTTCAGACTTAGCTCGATAACTCGATGGATCATCAGAGGTTGAATGTGCAGCTAACCGATACGTCATCGCTTCAATCAAGACTGGGCAATGATCAGTTAATGCGATTTTGCGGGCTTTTTGAGTGGCTAAATAAACGGCCAAAGGATCGTTGCCATCGACCCGAATGGTATTAACACCATAACCGATGCCTCTAGAGGCAATCCCGTCACCGGCAAACTGTTCATGGGCAGGTGTAGATATCGCATAACCATTGTTTCGACAAAAAAATATAACAGGACAATGCAGTACTGAAGCCATATTTAAGCCGGCATGAAAATCGCCTTCAGAAGCAGCACCTTCACCAAAGTAACACATCGTTATAGCTAGCTCTCCAGCGATTTTTTGACCATAGGCATAGCCCGCAGCTTGCGGTATTTGTGTCCCTAAAGGGGATGAGACTGTCATAAAATTGAGAGCTTTATCACCGTAGTGAATAGGCATTTGTCGCCCTTTATTGGGATCTAACGCATTGGAAAGCAATTGATTCATGAACTGTTCGGTGCGATATCCGCGATAGGCTAATACGCCTTGTTCGCGATATTGTGTCATGACCATATCAACATCTGCCAATGCTGCAGTCGAGGCAATAACCGAAGCTTCTTCACCAGTACAAGCGAGATAAAAGCTAAGTCGCCCCTGGCGCTGTGCACTGACCATACGCTCATCTAAAATACGGATATAGTGCATGCTCTCAAAAATTCGTAGTGCAGTTTTTTTATCCCATAGTTCGAGTTCTTGAGACAAAAGATTGCCTTGTGCATCAAGCAGCTGTAGCATAGGAATATCAACTAATCCGTTTTTAATCACATCCACATTATGTGTCGACTTAATGTGTTGGAGATGGTTTCTTTCTGTTATAGCCATTACATATACCTTGAAGACAAGTTATTACTTTTATACCTCTATATTAGCGCCACAATGTTAATGAGATGTTGCTTTTTAATTATTGTTTTTATGTCTTTATAGGATAGTTATCTCGTTTTTTATAGGTCTTGCTGTGCCATTTAACACTCCCTTATATCGTCTTGAACTCAAACAAGTATTAACTATTGCTTGGCCCTTACTAATCGCACAATTGACCCAAATCGGTATGGGAGTGGCAGATACCATCATGGCGGGTCAATACAGTGCTTTAGATATGGCCAGTGTGGCTGTTGGCTTTAGTGTTATGTCCCCTATTCTTTTTTTCATTCAAGGTGTTGCCTTGGGCTTGGTACCTGTTGTATCTAATTTGTTGGGTTGTCGTTCCGAGCAATTCATTGCTGTTCAAGCACAACATATGGTGTTGATCTTACTATGTATTAGTGTGGTCTTTATTAACGTGTATTGGTTTATTGATTCGATATTGCTGTGGTTTGATGTGCCCGCTAATATGCAACCGATCACCCGTGATTATATTGTGTACATGCTATTTGCATTACCTGGTTTTGCAATTTATCAAGCGGTGCGCCAAACCTGCGAAGGCTTGAGCATGACTCGCCCGACTATGGTTATTATGTTCATTGGGCTGCTAGTGAATATACCTGCCAACGCAGTATTTATTTATGGTTGGTTTGGCTTACCGCAAATGGGAGGTGCTGGCTGTGGACTTGCTACTATGTTGGTATATTTAGTCATGGCTGCTGCTACCATAATTTATACAATCTACGCCAAACAGATACAGCAATTTCATTTATTACTCAATTTATACGATTTGAATGGTATATCACTTGGGAGTTATTACGTATTGGTATTCCGATTGCATTAACTTTTTTAACAGAAGTGACATTGTTTGCGGCGGTCGCAATTTTATTATCCCCGTTAGGACATTTACAAGTCGCTGCCCACCAAATAGCCATTAATTTTTCCTCGGTTGTGTTTATGTTACCGTTGAGTATTGCTATGGCAGTTGCAATTAGAGTGAGTTATTTGATGGGACAAGGTAAAGGCCAAGACACCATTATAACCATTAGGGCAGCGCGTTGGTTTACCGTCTTGTGTGCTTGTGTCACTGCAAGTTTAACCGTGTATTTTGCTCACTATATTATTTCTGTATATACCGAAGATGATGCGGTAACAAAGTATGCATTACCTATTTTGTTTCTAGCCGCATTGTTTCAGATATCCGATGCCGTTCAAGTCATCTCAGCAAATGCACTACGTGGTTATAAAGATACGACTTGGATGTTAGGGATGTGTATCATTTCATATTGGTTATTAGGCTTGCCCCTAGGTGTAATCTTGGGTTTGACTGACTATTGGGTCCCTGCGATGGAAGCACAAGGCTTATGGATAGGTATTATTATCGGACTGAGTGTGGCTGCGTTGTTACTTCATTTTAGAATGAAATATTTTCAACGCAGTTTGTAAATTATGTAACAGTTAATTCTTAACTGAATCACTGACGCTCAGTTGCAATGTCGCTAACTCAGGTGCACTAAGATCACGCCATTGACCAGGTTTTAACCCTTTCAACGTCAGATGCATGATACGAGTTCGAACCAAGCGTTTGACATCATAACCACAGTATTCGCACATACGACGAATTTGACGGTTAAGTCCTTGGGTTAACACAATATCAAAACTAAACTTACTGACTTGTGTCACAGTACAAGGCTTTGTCACGGTATTGAGGATTGGCACGCCTCGACTCATTTTTTCAACAAAATGGCCTGTAATGGGTTTATCCACAGTTACTCTGTACAGTTTGTCATGTGCATTTTCAGCACGTAAGATTTTATTAACGATATCACCATCACTCGTTAATAAGATTAATCCCTCCGATGGCTTGTCCAAGCGTCCTATTGGGAATATCCGTTTAGGGTGCTTGATTGCATCAATAATGTTGCCCTGAATATGGCGTTCTGTAGTGCAGGTGATCCCAACAGGTTTGTGATACGCAATATAAATCCGATCCGACTTATCTTTGGCAACGGCATTAATCACTTTACCGTTAACACTAACCGCATCATGAGGTAAAATCTTAGTACCTAATTCAGGAACTGCACCGTTGACTCGCACTTTACCGTCACTGATTAATTTATCAGCTTCGCGGCGTGAACAATAGCCTGTGTCACTGATAAATTTATTTAGTCGTTTGCCCGTGTCAGAGATAACCCACCCCACTATTTATTGAAATACAAACAAAAAGTGCCTCAATATTAGTGAGGCACTTAATTAGATAACATCGATTGCTATGCAGTAGTTAAAGCGCTAAGCCTAAACGTGATGCTACTTCTATATAGGTTTCAACCACACTACCTAAACCTTGTCTGAAACGGTCTTTGTCCATTTTATTGCGAGTAGTTTTATCCCACAAACGGCAACCGTCTGGCGTAAATTCATCACCTAGTACAATGTTACCTTCAGCATCAACACCAAACTCAAGTTTATAATCAACCAAAATCATATCACCTTGGTCAAATAACTCAGTAAGTACTGCATTTACTTTAAAGGTCAATGCTTTCATCTGTGTAATTTGTGCTTCAGTAGCCCAACCAAACGAAATAATATGGTAATCATTAATCATTGGATCGTGTAACGCATCATTTTTTAAGAAAAATTCAAACGTAGGTGGATTCAAGGTCATGCCTTCTTCCACACCTAAACGACGGCACAATGAACCTGCTGCAACGTTACGCACGACGCATTCAACAGGGATCATATCGAGCTTTTTAACCAAAGACTCTGTATCCGAAACCAACGCGTTAACTTGTGTCTTCACACCGGCTTGTTCAAGGTGATTCATAATGAAGTGATTAAACTTGTTGTTTACTTCACCTTTACGGTCAAGTTGTTCAATCTTTTCTCCATCAAATGCAGAAGTGTCATTTCTGAATTCAAGAATTAATAGTTGTGGATCGTCAGTGTAAAAAACGGTTTTAGCTTTACCGCGATACAATTCATCTTTTTTTTGCATGAAATATAACCTAAGTTTAAATGTCTAATTCGTTTTGACCCAACACTTC
>JAQWNF010000018.1 GCA_029246415.1 Glaciecola sp. | reverse complement strand
GTTACACACCTTAAAATTGCTATCTTGCGATGCACACAGGTATTAAGTGCCATGTATACTTTCCTATAAATTTATATGTGATATTTAGGTCATTAACATTTGACCTTTCTTAATTTTCTATAAAATTTAGGCGTATTTAGGTGGGCGGAATGGCACCGAGATATAGCCTTTTAGCTCAGGGGAAACTAAGGCGTAGGTAGGGAAATATTCTATTGCTTGTAAAATATTACAAGAAGAATCTGTATTTAAAAATAACTGACAGCAGCAACAAAAATTACAATTATCAATTAAAGTTTGGCTATTACCCTCCTCAAATAAATTAGAGCTTTCAGGAGCTTTTAGCGGGGTAATAGACTCAGTTAGTGATATATTAAAAGAACTTTCAATTAAGTTTCCTTCAATCTCTTCTTGCGAAAAAAACACAGACTGCACCGCGATTAAAATCATTATCACGTATGATATATATGGTTTAAAATATGACGGGTGCATTCTTTTAACTACTTTCTACTTAAGACTTTAGCTGTAAGATGCGGCGAGCACCGTTTAAAACGACAACAGCAATAATCAAACCAATCACTAAATCTGGATAACGGCTGCTAGTTACTGTAACTAATAAGCCAGCTAAGATTACACCTACGTTTGCGATTACGTAATTTGCGGAAAAAATCCAACTCGCTTTCATATGAGCGCCGTCTTCTTTGTTGCCAAATATTAAAAACAGACAAGCAATGTTAGCGATTAGTGCTATTCCACCAAATATCATCATTAAAGAAGAGATAGGTTCACTACCGTAAATAAAGCGTCTTACGACTTCACTCAAAGCACCTAGCGCTAGAATAATTTGAAGTACACCAGATATATGTGCCGCTCTAAGTTTCATGCTTATGCTTTTACCGACAGCATATATAGCTAAACCATAAACAGCAGCATCAGCAAACATATCTAATGAGTCGGCAATAAGGCCAGCAGATTGCGCAATAATCCCAGCAATTACTTCTATAAAAAACATGACTCCATTAATGGCTAACAACCATTTTAGCGTTGATGCTTCTTTCATCTCATTTTTTTGGGCTAGATCTTTTGCTTTTGCAGCTTCGGTGCTGCAACTTTCTTTAGTTGATGCCAACTCTGCACCGAGATTGAGTTGTTGTAATTTTTTTGTTATCTCATCTAAATTTTCATCATGAAAAACCTTGACTAAACGGCTAGGAATATCAAATTGCAACCCAACTGAAGGCTCAATTGAGTCAAGTGCTAACCTAATCAATCTCTCTTCTGAAGGACAGTCCATTTGAGGTACTTTAAATGTACTGACAAACGCGCCACTATAGTTATCTAATTGTGTATCAATTTTTACATCTTCATTGGTAGAAGATGATTGACACTGACCACTACATTTTTCTGACATATTTAACACTCCGTAATAATATTAAAATAAGTATAAAATCTATAGTGGCTATAGAGTCAAATAAAAAATTATTTAATGTAAAAGCGTGGAAACTGAATTGAAAAGCTAGTTTAAGAAAATAGTTTCTGCTAGTATTTTAAATACTATATTTAACAGGTAATAACTTTGAACCTTAATGTTGTGCTAAAAATACTATTAGTCGTTTCTATTGTTTTGCAATCGTTAACTGCTGTTGTATCCGCAACATCTGAGAATCACCAGATAGATATAGAGCACCTTCAAACTCAACATGATCATGACGATGATCGAAATGTTTTAAATGATAATACAGATGATGAACAGCACGATGTAAAGGATTGTCATCACTGTGGTCATTGCAGTGGCAGCCACTTATCTTGGATTTTAGTCAGTAATTCAAATGTCGATGGTAAGCTAAATATTATCAATAAAACTCCTTATCAATTTGACCAGACAAAAGCCTTCCTAGAAGCGATACATCGCCCACCTATTTCTTAATTAGATTAATTTTTAATGACCTATTTATTCTTTAACAATGGATAAAGGGTTCGTGTTTATTAATTTTAAAATTAAGAACTTTTATGTATATATATTTAAAAAATGCAGGTTTAGTCCTGTCTTTATGCATGGCTGTGAGTTTTTCAGTTGCCACTTATGGCAAACAGAAAAGTATTTCATGGCTAGATAGTCAAATAAATAAAGATCCCGAAGTTGTTGCGGCAAAAGAGTTACTTAATGCAAGTAATCATAGAGCCAAAAGTTTAACTCAAGCCGTATATAACCCAGAGCTTGAAGCAAACTATGAAAAAGAAGGTGATTTTGATAATTACTCTATTGGTATCAGTCAAACGATAGATTTTTGGGATAAGCAATCAACAAATAAAACCATTGGTGAAATTGATGTTTATGCAAACCAGCAACAATTGTTATCTCTACTCGATTCTAAAAAGGCTAATGCCTTAACTGCATTAGTTAATTGGCAAGCAGCAAAAAAAGCTGCTCAGTTACTTTCAGAAAGAGAAGAGCAATTGCAAACGCTCGTTGGAATTGTTGAAGACAAACGAAAAGCTGGACTTCTAGAGCCACTTGACGCTGAGCTAGTCTATTTAAACTTGTCGCAAATTTTTAGTGAAATATCTGAGTCTCAAATTGCTTTTAAAAATGCAGAGATAAAGGTTCAGGAGTTATTGCCAGATTGGACGCCTAATACCGCCAATTTACCCTTATTTACTTTTGGAGCAACAAGCTATTCATTTGATTCACAGTGGGTTGAGGATCATCCAAAAGTTAAACTCGCAAGAGCGCAATGGAAGGGGCAACAATCTAAAGCTCAACTAACCACTATGGAATCTAAACCTAATCCAACCATTGGAGTTAGCGCAGGTAAAAGTGGAGATGAAGACTTGGTTGGTGTGACTTTCTCAATTCCTTTAAACATCAGAAATAACTATTCAGATACTGTTAAAGCCGCTTATTCAGAAGCCATTGCAGCAGAGGCCCACTTTCATTCAATTTACCGAAAACAGTCTTTTGAAGCAAAAGCTAATTATGAGTCGCTGACTGTCAGTAAAAATTACTACCAGCAATGGCACAAACTCACCCAAGGCAGGTTGGCTAGCAGCGCAAAGTTACTCAACAAACGCTGGGAAGCTGGTGACATAAATACTTCTGATTATTTACTCGCATTAAATCAACGCGCGGAAGCGCTTCATGCAGGCATCCGGTTGGAAAAGCAATTTAAGCTTGCAGAAATATCCTTCGTTTTAAGTATAGGTCAGTTATCAAAACTTGAGATTTGAACGCGCTAATTTTTCATTAGCGAAAGAAGCGAAATCTTAAATTTATAAAAAATATAGGTTACAAAAATGAATACAATATTTAGTAAAAAATTATTAGCCGTAGTAATTAGCAGCCTGTTAGTAGGGCTTACTACAAGTCATGATGCTTTTGCACAGTCGTCAGATGTTACTGATTCTGTCACAAAGCTTTCCAAACAAGACACAAAAGAACATAAACACTCTGAGAACGAGAGAGTTCATGCTAAAGAACACCCTGAGCATAGTGAGTACTCAGAAAGAGAAAGCCTAAAAGGTCAAGAAGAAGATCTTGACGAGCACGGCCACGAAAAAGGACATAAGGAAGAAAAAGGTGACCATGACCACGGAAATGAGAATAAAGAAGACGAACATGAAGAAGGTATAACTCTTAGCCCGAAAAATATGTCACTTGCTAACATCAAAGTAGAAAGCGTCATCCCAGAATATCAATTTAGCACGATATATGCCCCCGGAGAAATAAAAGCCAACGGTTATAAAAGCTACGTGGTTTCACCTCGTACTGAGTCCGTCATTATTAGTCGTCACGCAGCGCTTGGAGAGCACGTAGAAATAGGCCAAAAGTTAGTCACTTTATTTAGTGAGGCAATGGCACAAGCGCAAGCGGACTATTTAATTGCCTCCACCGAATGGCAACGTGTAAAAAAGCTGGGTAATAAGACGGTGAGTGAAAGTCGATTATTACAAGCTGAAACAACATACAATGCGAGTTATGGGAAACTCATTGCTTTAGGGTTAACTGAAAAAGCAATAAATGGTATTTCTAACAAAGACATTAAAGCATTTGGACAATATACATTAACTGCCCAGCGTGAAGGTGTCGTGCTTCTAGACGACTTTATCCAAGGCCAACGCGTTGATGCCGGAGATACTGTTATGTTACTTGCGGACGAAAAACAATTATGGGTTGAGGCTAAAGTCTCGCCAAACAAAAAGCTTAGTCTATCAATTAACTCTCCTGCGACAATCAAATTAGAAGGTCAAAGTTACAAAGCTAAAGTTATCCAAGAAGCACATACTATTGATCCCAAGACCCGCACCCGAATTATCAGATTAGCGGTAGAAAATGCTGATGACAAACTCCACTCTGGTATGTTCGTCAAAGTCTATTTCCAGTTCGCCACAAAACAGAAAGTGATGGCTGTACCAGAAGGTTCACTGATCCGCAGTGCCGGTGGTGATTGGACAGTATTTGTTGAAGACCATCCCGGAGAGTTTAAAGCGACTGAAGTTAATCTTGGTCGAGCTTTAGGTGATTTCAGAGAAATTATCGGACTAGAAAGTGGTACTCGAATTGTAACCAAAGGCGCATTTTTTGTTGCTTCTGAAATCGCTAAAGGCGGATTTGATCCGCATAACCACTAAGGAGCAAGACTATGTTTAATAAAATAATAGATTGGTCTGTTAACAACAGACTCCTTATATTAATTGCACTGTTTGCCACAATTGTCGGCTCAATTATGGTGATCCCAAAATTAAATTTGGATGCTTTTCCTGACGTTACTAACGTTCAAGTCGCTGTTAATACTGAAGCACCGGGACTGGCTGCCGAAGAAGTCGAACAACTTATTACTTACCCCATTGAAGCGGTTATGTACGCCTTACCAGATGTTGAGCAAGTACGTTCAATTTCTAAAACAGGTCTTTCTGGCGTAACCGTAGTGTTTAAAGAAGGCACCGACATTTACTTTGCAAGACAACTCGTATTTGAACGGCTTCAAGCAGCAAAAGAGTTAATACCAGAAGGTGTCGGCACGCCAGAAATGGGACCAAACACATCGGGTTTAGGTCAGGTGTTTCAGTACTTACTTATTTCAGATAAAAACGCTGGCTATGATGCTATGGCACTCAGGAGCCTCAATGATTGGATAGTAAAATTGCTTATTATGCCAGTCGATGGCGTTACTGATGTGCTCTCTTTTGGTGGTAATGTTAGGCAATATCAAGTCAACGTCGATCCTTCTAAGCTCCTAGCATATGAACTAACGCAAGAAGATATCGTTAGCGCATTAGATAGCAATAATGCCAACGTTGGCGGATGGTACATGAACCGTGGACAAGAGCAGCTTGTCATTAGAGGCACAGGCTGGTTTGAGAGTGGTGAGGCTGGCATCAGTAACATCAAACAAGTTCCCGTTAAAACGGTTGATGGAACGGTTGTGACGGTTTCAGATATTGCTAAAGTTGAAATGGGCAGTGAAATTCGTCAAGGCGCTGTCACCATGACGCGAAAATCACCCAATGGAAAAGTCGAAAATTTAGGCGAAGTTGTCTCTGGTATTGTACTTAAACGCATGGGTTCAAATACTAAAGCCACCATTGATGGTATCAATGCAAGAATTCCATTAATTAATCAAGCATTGCCGGAAGGTGTTCGCTTTGAGCCATTTTATGATCAGGCTGATTTGATTGAAAAAGCCGTTAACACTGTTGTAGATGCCTTATTACTTGCATTTATTTTCATCGCGATTGTTCTAGCACTGTTTTTGATGAACTTACGTGCAACCTTTCTCGTCTTAATATCTATTCCAATTTCAATTGGTATCGCGTTAATGATCATGGCTTGGTGGGGCATTTCTGCAAACCTTATGTCACTGGGTGGCATTGCCGTAGCCATTGGTATGCTAGTTGATGGTTCAGTCGTTATGGTTGAAAATATGTTTAAACATTTAAATAGACCTGACGCGACACATTCGAAATCGGTAAAGGAACGCGTTCCAACTTCTGACGCAGATCCGCACGATGTCGAACACGACGATCATGGTATTGAACTGCGCCTGACAGAAGCAGGTAAAGAAGTGGCTCGTCCTGTCTTTTTTGCAGCCTCGATTATTTTAGTCGTATTTGCGCCATTGTTCAGTTTTGAAGGGGTTGAAGCAAAGTTATTCCAACCTATGGCAATAAGCATCATCTTAGCCGTTGTATCTGCGATTGTGGTTGCGTTGTTTATCGTACCTGCACTGGCAACTTATCTATTTAGATCTGGTGTAAAAGAGAGAGAAAGTTTCGTTCTCAAGCCGTTAAACATGCTCTACAAAAAAGGGCTGAAATTTTCTCTAAAACACACTAAATTGATTGTTTCTACATCCATACTATTAGTTATATCTGCTTTGGCAACCGTGCCTTATATTGGTACTGAGTTCGTGCCAGAGTTAGAAGAAGGCACGATAAACTTAAGAGTAACGCTGGCACCTTCTTCAAGTTTAGATACTGCGTTAACTGTCGCGCCAATTCTAGAAGAAAAATTAATGGCGTTCCCTGAAGTAACCTATGCACTTAGCCGTATAGGTAGGGCAGAAATTGGCGGCGACCCAGAGCCTGTAAACAATATAGAAATTTACATTGGTTTAAAACCTATCTCACAATGGACAAGTGCATCTAACCGCTATGAACTTCAAGGTAAGATGGAAAGATCATTAGAAGAGTTTCCGGGGCTACTACTTAACTTTTCTCAGCCAATTGCGACTCGTGTTGACGAGCTAATATCTGGCGTTAAAGCTCAATTGGCGATTAAGTTATTTGGGCCAGAACTCGAAGTTTTGGCGGCTAAAGGTCAGGAAATTGAAGCTGCCATAAGAGAAGTCAATGGAGCAAAAGATGTTGCCCTTGAACAAATTGCAGGGGAAGCGCAACTAGTTGTAAAGCCTAACAGGCAAGAGCTTTCAAGATTCGGGCTTTCCGTCACTAATATTATGGAAGTTGTACGAGATGGTATCGGAGGCGTTGAAGCTGGGCAAATAATTAACGGCAATGAGCGTTATGATGTTTATGTACGTATTGAAGAAGAATACCGACGAAATAAGGAAGCGATTTCTGATATTCGCATTCAGTCACCAACAGGTGCTTGGGTACGCTTAGGTGATGTTGCAACGGTGTCGTTTGAATCGGGGCCTCCGCAAGTTAGACGCGACGATGTACAAAGACGGGTTGTTATCCAAGCAAATGTTCAAAACCGTGATATGGGTAGCGTAGTTGCTGATATCAAAACGGTAATTGCTGATAAGGTTGATTTACCTTCAGGCTATTCTGTTTCGATTGGCGGTCAGTTCGAAAGCCAGCAACGTGCTCAAAATAGACTAGCTATTGTTGTACCTTTATCGTTAGCACTAATCGCACTGCTACTCTACTTTGCTTTTGGCTCTGTTGGTCAAGCAATGCTGATATTGGTCAACGTACCGCTTGCTGTAATTGGCGGTGTTTTTTCCTTATATTTATCTGGACAATACTTGTCCGTGCCTAGCTCCGTTGGCTTCATTACACTATTTGGTGTTGCTGTATTGAACGGCGTGGTAATGGTAGAGAGTATTAACCAACGAATTAGAGATGGCTTGGAAGTTTCTCAAGCTGTATTTGAAGGAGCAACCTCCAGATTGAGGCCAGTTTTAATGACAGCAATAACATCGGCTTTAGGTTTGATACCGATGTTAATGTCTAATGGTGTTGGTGCAGAAATCCAGCGTCCATTAGCGAGCGTTATTGTTGGCGGATTGGTAACAGCAACACTGCTAACACTGTTTGTCTTGCCTGTTTTATATAGCTGGTTTTCTAGAAAGAAAATTGAGGAGTTATCTAGATAGAATAATTTTATTAAGAACCAATATCCCACACCTAAGTGACGTTTTGTGTGGGACTATTAATTAATAGTAAAGATTCACCAAAAAGTTTAATGAAATTAAATGTAATAGTTATTGCAACTCGCGTAGCATACTAACATTCAATTCAATTTTGGAGTTTTGAGCTGTTCTCTCATTTCTAAAATACGTTCAGGTGAATGCACTCCTATTCTCATTACTACAAGCTCAGCAAATGAAATGTCATATAACTTATGTTCAACATCAATTACATAACAACTTCCGTTATGAGTAATTACTTCTATTTTGTCGCCAACAACTCTTTTGTTAACAATTTTTGAAGTAACTATTTGCTCAAATGGACGAAATCTAAATGTTTCATCGTCAATAACTACACCAGCTAAGACATCAATCAAAAATGTTTTTTCAAAATCTTTGTAGTCATAAACCGATACTATGCTTACGTCCTTTAAGTAAGTTTTTTCTGTCATATCTGAACACCTCTCGTGTCTTCTAGAGAATATGGACGAAAGCATGTTAAGTACTTAACCCCATTGACCTTTAATAACTCGTCATCTGCGTCAAAATGAGCAAGAACACTAGCTCGATACAACGAAATATGCTTTTCACAATCAATCGTATTAAACAAACTAGCCTCTACTCGACGGGCGTAAAATATTAGGCTCTGCTGGTCAATACGAACTATAAACTTTTGGTCTCCGTCTAGGTTTTTAACCTGAAGGTTAAGGTCAGGCTTATGCCAGTCTGATACCAACGAAGGCACCAGAGGAAAGCCATAAACTAAATATCGTACCCTTTCAATTTCGAAGGTCGTTGGATTTAATCTAGCGTCATTTCCTATTCCAGAGTTGAAAAGCTCAAGTGTCATCATCAGCCAGTCTTCATGCTTTGAGAAACTGTTACCATTAGAAATGCAGCCCTCAAACTCACCATCGTGCTCCCACTTGATTTTGTACAAATAACTTTTAATATTATCGAAAGATATTTTTTCAAAAGGAAACTTAGTGGCAATGAGCCTGTAGTAGCAGCCGTGAACCTTTAAATCCGCATATTGAACGGCTAATGGATCATCATATGCGTCAAAATAAGGTCGCCATTCCAGCCTAAAGTTAGCTCCTGTATTAATGATGAACTTGGCATCTTCAGACAAACCCAAAACTTTATAAATTGCAGAAACTAATTCTAAAGTTTCGATATCAACAAACATCTGGCTTTCTATGCGGGATGCCATTGCCGTTATTTCTTTATGAAGTGACTCAATTATTTCTTGATCATCGTATTCATTAATAATCAGATATTTGAAAGAGTCATGCGTAAGAATTGAATTTAAATCATTGCTGTCAAAAACGTCTCTAAGACGCTCATGAGCTTGTGGAATAGTAGCACAATCGTAAACACCGATTGACCATAGACGTTCAGCATATTGCTGGGGAAATTCTAATAGTAAGGCGAAGTTTTTTGTTTGATTATTTAATTTATTTTGTAATTGATTTAGCGATATCATGTAATTTTCCAAATAATTTATTGCGAAAAAATAATGGCCTACCAACACACTATTTATTCGATTATTTGAATCACCAAATTTTTACGGATGCTCCGCTTCACTGCTCATATTTTTATTTTAAAAACATGTGTAGGCGTAGGCTGTCCGTTCAGCCTTCATATTATAATATCGCCAAAAAACAAAATGACAACTTACGTATTTGTACAACTTTAGGTAGATATTTTGAGTTTGAACTCTGAAAAGCTAAGCCCAAACAGGGATACGACCATCTCTTCATTTATATTGGAGCCGGGAAATTTTTTTTCAAAATTTCCAATAATGCTATCTAGGTGGCTAGCTAATATTTTTACTAAAAATATTTCCGAGTTTGGTGAGAGTGCAGACAGTGCTATCAATGGGTTGTCAAAGGATTCAGCTTTTATTTTTACTAGTAAATCGCTGTAACTGTCACAGCCGTAAAGACAAATAGCTAGGGCTTCTTGGGCTTGTCCAAGGGGAATAGTTAATAATTTAGATAATCGTTTTGCCTGCCTTTTTATATTTACTAGCAGGTCTTCTTTATTAAAAGACATCAATACACCAAAAAACGGCAACGCTAGGCCACGCACCTATGTCACTCAGTTTTTGTGAATATTTAATCTTTTAGTTCAGAGTAAATCCATTTCGTCCTGTTTTCGTGGGAACGGGCTTCTCTGAAAAGCCACTGCAAAAAGCAGTGGCTATTGTCGCAATATTATAAGGAAATGTGAATTGTAGTTTGATGCCTACATGTTCTTTTCAGTGAATTCAGCCAAGCTACTACGCTCTACTTCATCAAATATCAATACTGAGCCTTTTTCATAGTTTCTATACACGTTAACAGCCGCGCTAGCACCTGAAGATGCGGGTGTGACAAACTTATCATCAATCTGGGCTAAGTTGCCCAACACGATTGTGCGACAATTTTTGCCACCACGGCTTAACATGCCCTTAATTTGCGCTCTAGTCATGTTTTGAGCTTCATCAATGATTAAAACAGCATCGTCTATTGAACGACCTCGGAAGTAAGCCATACTAGTAAATTCTATATTGGCTTTTTCGATCACATGCTCAACAGTTGCACTAATATTACCTTCATTGTTATCACCTGAATGCATTGATATAAGCGCATCTGTTATACCTGCTAATAACGGCATTGATTTCTCTGTCAGGTCACCGGGTAAAAACCCCGGATCATCGTCCATAAAGTCTCTGGAGCGCACCACAACGATTTTTTTGTACTTTTTTAACTCCAATACTTGATGCAGCGCCGAAGCAACTGCTAAAAAAGTTTTTCCGGAGCCAGCAGGGCCAAGGATGATATTTAAGTCATAATATGGATCTGTTAATTGGCTTAAAGCTACTGCCTGACGCTGATTTTTAGGCAAAATGCCCCATACTTTTTCTTGTTTACGAGGCAATAACTTTGTGAATACCTCAGTATCTGTTACTTCTGAAATTCGCCCAATGTGTCCAGCTTCATCGTACCAATACATGTTTGGCTGAACTTCATCATTAAATAGACTTATTGGGAAAGTATAAACTTCTCCTGAAACCTTGAAGTCTTTGTCTGATTTAATTCGATCAAAAAGATCTCCTTTAAAGGCTTGTACCCCTGTGTATAAAAGATCAATATCTGATATTTGATTATCTACGGCAACGTCTTCTGCCATGACCCCTACGGTTCGAGCTTTCAAGCGCATATTAATGTCACGGCTAACAATTACTACGTCTTTATCTAAGTCCTTCTGAAGATACAGTGCATAGTTAATTATTCTATTGTCAGCGTCACTTCCAATACCGTGCTTTAACTCTTTAGCCATATCGAGCTGGGTATCAATTCCAATAAACAGTTTTCCTCGTTTAGCTGTTTCAGTAGAAGGCAGTGGAATACCAGCTTCCATCTCTTCTGCACTGTGCCCATTTATTATATCTTCAAGCATACGAATACATACACGAGCATCAGCACTAACCGATTTGTTAGTTCTTTCTTTTAAGTTATCTAATTCTTCTAGAACTGTTAGACAGATGTATACGTCTTCACTGTACGCAAGAAGTGACTTTGGATCATGAACTAGTGCCGATGTATCCAATACTCTTGGGGTTTTGTTTTCACTTGGATTATTCATTTTAGTTCTCCTTTGAGAACGATTTTCATTAATTAGCATTTTAGATTTACCTTAGCTTTATTATTTTTGTTTGTGCCTCTTGCAGGTTAAATCCGTTATTTATATTTATTGATGAATGGTTCTATTCTTTAAGTCACACTTAATGACATGTTAGAGAGATTAGATCTTAGCCTGTTATAAATACTCAATTTATTCAGTAAGAATAAGGTCTGTAGATAGGTCTGCACAAATATTGAAAAAAAGCTTGCAGTAATACCTGTTTTACCACTGCCAGCAGGACCTGTCATGATCACCAAATCAATATGCGGATCAAGCAAGGTATGCAAAGCCATGGCTTGTCCTATATTTTTGGGTTGAATGCCCCATGCTTGGCGTGACATCAAACGCTCTACACCTAAATCAAGTACCTCAATGTACTGATCTTCAACGGCCTCAATTAACCCGGCAAACGTGCGCGTTTCATCGATTATAAATTCATTGATATACGCATCGGGTAAGACACTTTTGGGGATCCGATGGATAGTATCCCGTCCCTCTTGGCGACTTTTGACATCCGTCACTTGTGCCCAAAAATCACCGGGAAACACCATGTAGCCTTTGCTGAGGTATTTGATGTCATCAATTAATTGATCAGTCCGGTAATCCTCTACCTTGTGCATGCCTGCACCTTTGGCTTTAAGGCGCATATTAATGTCTTTGGTAACCAACACAACTGTATTGTTGGGATGAGATTGTTGCAGATCTAAGCCTACATTAATAATGCGGTTATCATTTTCATTACTGGTAAACACTTGTAACTCTTGCGCCATCAGTAAATCAGTATAGATTGATAG
Organism: Glaciecola sp.; assembly: GCA_029246415.1. Taxonomy (GTDB): domain Bacteria; phylum Pseudomonadota; class Gammaproteobacteria; order Enterobacterales; family Alteromonadaceae; genus Opacimonas. The sequence continues at coordinate 75,146 of JAQWNF010000018.1, read as the reverse complement.
TCGGCCACTTGGACCATGCTCACCACCGACTGTTCCAGCGAGGCTAACACCTTTTGTCATGTCTTCTGGAGAAGCGTCTTTGAGAATGTTTTCCATCGCGCGAATAGATACACGAGCATCGCGAGCAACGTCTTTTTTGCTATCTTTGATGTAATCTAATTCTTCTAATACTGTCATCGGAATGACAACATCGTGTTCTTGGAAGGATAAAAAGGCGAGCGGTTCGTGCAACAGTATATTGGTATCTAATACATAAATTTTGGTCGAACTAGAATCAATTGGCATCCATAACTCCTTGATGGTGACATTTTGTTACTACTCTACTTAACAGTACTAGAAAATAAAGTTCAATGCTGCTTTTTTTAGCAAATAAATCATAATTTGTGCAATTGCCCTATTTATAAGGCGTTGTCACACAAACTATTTTTATCATCTACCGATTTATGTCACAAATCCGCCATTAATCATGCGATAATTAGGTTGTTTTTTATCTCCTACAGAAATGATTTTATTACTCTATGAATTTTGCAATTGGTCAACGCTGGCTGAGCTCTCAGCAACCCGAGCTTGGATTAGGTATAGTTGCGGATATACAACTACGCCAAATTACGATTTATTTCCCGATTACCCAAGAAGACAAACTATACTCCATCGATAGTTCACCCTTAATCCGCTTGTTGCTAGAAAAAGGCGATACAGGCATGGATGTTGATGCACGCGAATTTTGTGTGGTAGACACCTTAGATACCAATGGCTTGATCCAGTATTTGGTCGACTATCAAGATGGCTCCGAGCAACAAGTGTTAACTGAAACCCAGTTATCACACCATACCCAAATCAATCAACCTGAAGACCGTTTGTTTACTCTACAATTAGATAAATACAACTGGTTTGATGCGCGTTTACATGCCTTTAATGCCCGTTTCGCACATCAGCAATCGCCAATATTAGGGCTCGCTGGCGCCCGTGTTAATTTGATCGAACATCAAATCCATATCGCTAACCAAGTCGGTAATCGCTTTGCCCCTCGTGTATTACTTGCTGATGAAGTCGGTCTAGGTAAGACCATTGAAGCGGCTATGATTATACAAAAGCAACGTCTTAGTGGCCGTGCATCGCGCATGCTGATTATTGTGCCTGAGAGTTTGATTCACCAATGGCTGGTGGAAATGCACCGCCGGGTGAATATGCAATGTGCAGTGTTTGATGCTCCTAGAGTCAATGCACTGTTAGAAGATGGCATGAACCCATTTGACGCCGAACAAATCGTGTTGATTAGTATTGATACGCTGGTTGCACATCCGACGATTAATGACTGGGCGGTGCAATCTTCCTGGGATTTGATTGTGGTAGATGAAGCGCATCATCTACAATGGTCACCTACTGACGTATCGACTGAATATGAAATCGTTGAACAGCTTACTCAGACGACTCCTGGCGTGTTGTTGTTAACCGCAACCCCTGATCAATTGGGGCATGAAAGTCACTTTGCACGCTTGCGTTTACTTGATCCCGCTCGCTTTGCCGATTTTACGACTTATGAAACCGAACAAAGCCACTATACCGAACTCGCGACATTAACGGATGCATTACTCGCAGAAGCTCAGTCATTGGCATTAGTCTCTGATATTACCGAGCAAGATGCGCTCATTAGCGCGCCATTACAACAGCAGATCCTGACGATTTATCCCGATATGGACAGCCCTGAATTTGCGTCGATGTCACACCAAGACATTATCAACGACTTGATTGATCGCCATGGTACAGGACGAATGTTTTTCCGCAATACACGTCACTCCATCGCCGGGTTAAATGAGCGCGTATTGCACCCTGTTCCGTTTGCATTCCCTGAAGAATGGGATGATGTCGACTGCCCTACTGACCAATTATGCTTTTTGCATGAATTACCGGCATTAGTCATCAGTTGGTTAGAAGAAGATCCAAGAGTACAGTGGTTATTAGATTATCTCGATAATACTGATTCAAAAACATTATTAATCTGTCGTTCTCAAGTGACAGTGCTACAGCTGGCTGAATTTATTAAGCAACAAACGGGTCGTCATTTACCGGTATTTCATGAAAAAATGAGTATTATTGAACGTGATCGCGCGGCGCATTACTTTGCCGATCCAGACAGTAATACCCCATTATTATTGTGCAGTGAAATTGGCTCTGAAGGCCGTAATTTTCAATTTGCACAACACCTAATTTTATTTGATTTACCTTTACACCCTGATTTATTAGAACAACGTATTGGCCGTTTAGATCGAATTGGTCAATCACAGGTCGTGAATATCCATGTACCGTATTTTACTGGCTCAGCACATGAGCGCTTGTTTAATATTTATCATCAAGGTCTCAATAGCTTTAATGAAACCTGTGCGATTGGTTCCAAAGTCTTTGCTACCTTAGCGGATGAGATCAATACCTATATCAGTGCAGAACAAGAGCCTGAAGGTGTTATTAATCAAATCACTGACTTAGCAGCACAATATAATCTTGAACGCCAACAAGGGCGTGATAAGTTACTTGAGCTAAGTGCTAATGGACAAGGTACAGTTGAACCATTAATTACTGCTCTAAACGCTCCTGAACAAATGCAATCCGTCGAACGTTTTATGCAGCTTATCTGTGACGCATTAGGCATAGCGTATATCGTCAATGATGGGCATAGCTTTATTTTGCAACCGACGGATCAACTTGCCCATAATCTACCTAGTTTACCGGAAGATGGCCTGACTATTACGTATCGCCGTGATATCGCAACCGCGCGTGAAGAGTTGAGTTTTATTAGCTGGGATCACCCTTTTGTACATGAAGCCATGGATATCATCACCAGTGAAGTGAATGGTAAAGCCTCATTGGGTTTTATGAATAACAGCGACTTACCTGCAGGTGCGTTTTTTGTGGAATGCTTATATATATTACAAGCGAATTCAGATAACACGTCGGGCAACAATCCGTATTTAACGCAGACACCTGTACTGATTCAAATCGATAGTCAGGGTAACAGCATGAAAAATGTGACGGTACCTATGACTAAAGTGGATCGAAAAATGGGTCAAAAACTCGTTCCAGCTTTAGCCCAACCGATTAAGCTAGTACTTGCAAAAGCGGATGAGATGGCGGCCAAAAGGGTTAAACCTGTTAAAAAAGCAGCTACCGATTTTGTTAATCGCCAATTAGGTGATGAGATCACGCGGTTACAACAGCTACAAAAAGTAAACCCGAGTATCAGCGATCTTGAAATCGAGCAAATGCAAGCAACATTAAAACAAGCATTAGTGCGCATTAAAGAAGCGACCTTATATCTTGATGCTGTGCGAGTTGTGGTTAATAATCCACAAAAAAAGTGATCATTGCGATCTAATGCTAACAAATAACGTGGCGAAACAGGTGAAACTAACACTATGGCTATACTAAATTATCAACCACCTATGGTGCCTTTTTTAGATATCTTGTATCAAGATGAAGACGTCATTGTGTTAGCTAAAGCGGCGGGATTACTCAGCGTGCGCGGCCGAGCAGCAAACCATCAAGACAGTTTGCAGAAACGCGTGACGGATGTGTATCCCTTCGCGCGCATTGTCCACCGGCTAGATATGGCGACATCGGGTATTATTGTCATGGCAATGCATAAGCCGGCTAATCAGCATCTTAGCGACCAATTTGCCCAAAGAAAAACACAAAAGCGCTATTTTGCTCGCGTCTTAGGTAAAATGGACACAATGGAGGGTGAGATAACCGCGCCCTTGATTGTTGACTGGCCCAATCGCCCTAAACAAAAAGTGTGTTATGAGACAGGCAAAGCCAGTTTAACTCGTTATAAAGTCATTTCTGTTGATGAGCACACGACACTGGTAGAGTTACATCCTGTGACAGGACGCTCGCATCAGCTTCGTGTTCATATGTTATCGATAGGCCACCCAATATTGGGAGACCGTTTATATACTGAGCCAGAAACACGAGAAGGGATTAAGCGTTTGTGGTTGCACGCAGCTGAACTTGGGTTTTATCATCCTACTAGTGAAAAATGGATGCAGTTTGCGATCCCACACCCATTTATTACTGAGCCAACTATTAAGGTTGTAACCGCAGAGCAATAAGACGTCCTTTAGGCTCATCAGTCACAACATAAATAGTATTGTCAGTGCCTACTGCAACGTCTCGAATACGCGCATCTAAGTCAGTGAGTAACTCAGTTTGACGTACTACTTGGTCGTCTTGCAATGTTAGATAACGCAAGTGTCTAAACTTTAACGACCCTACTAGCAAGTCACCTTTATAAAAAGCCATGCCACTAGGTGCAATTGAAGGCACCCAATAAGTTAAGGGCTGCTCTAATCCTGGGGCTGCAGTTTTGTCCGAAATAATATCGCCATTATAATTAATCCCATAGGTGATTGTGGGCCAACCATAATTTGCTCCAGGTTTGAGGACATTCAGCTCATCCCCACCTTTTGGGCCATGTTCATGTGCCCACATCACGTTGAGTGTTGGATGTAACGCAATACCTTGGACATTGCGATGGCCAATAGAATAGACCTCAGGAACAGCACTATCTAAAAAAGAATTCTGTGGATGAGGCGAGCCATCGGGTAATACGCGAATGACTTTACCATAATGATTATCAAGGGATTGGGTCTTTTCCATCCCCGAGTAACGATCGCCTAACGTAATAAATAACGCTCCATCATCAGCAAATGCTAAACGACAGCCAAAATGAAAACCTGATTTAATTTTAGGTTGCGCAGCAAATATTTGGGTAACATTATTCAAACTCGACGCTTTTAAGGTTGCCTGATAGACCTCGGAGCCGGTATTGCCTTTGCTATCAGCCCCCACTAAGCACACATAAATTTTTTGATTATTGGCAAAGTCAGGATCTAAAGTTACACCTAACACACCACCTTGTCGTTCAGCTACCACATTAGGTAAACCGGATAAACGAATGACGGAGCCATCGGCTGAAACTTTAGCGATATGGCCTGGACGCTCTGTTACCAAAAACTCATTATTTGGGAGCAATGCAATCGACCAAGGATTGGCTAAGTCAGTTGCAAGTACCTGTTGTGAAACGACCGTTTGTGCGCTCAATGGGGCACTAATAGATAGCAGAAAAGCCAAAATTGCTAAGGTTGCATAGACAGTACGATGAGTTGATATTACAAAATTCTTAATAAAAGGCATGATTAGTCCTTACAAACTAATGAAAGAAGATTATTTATACGTTAAGGATAATAATTAAGTTTAGTGTGACATGCCGTTAGTATGCATTGCTACAACTGGGAAATTAACCGTTTGTGCTGGAGAGTTTGCAAAATTTAACGTTAGAGCAATATGCTTACCTTCGTCCAGTTCAGTCTGTAGACCCATAAACATTATATGATAACCACCTGGTGCAAAAACCACTTCACTACCAGCAGGCAAAGCGACACCCTCGGTCACTTGTTGCATAACCATCATATCTTCTTGCATTAGCATGGTATGAATTTGAATATCACGTGCAATATACGTTATTGATGATACCGACATAAGTCTATCATCAGTATCGGTATGATTAGTGATAGTCATATACGCAGCACCGGTAGCCGCTTGGCTAAACGCAGCACGAATTTTACTATCCGATATCTGAATGGTAGAAGGTGCAACTGGCGCGCAGCCCGACAAACATAACAATAAAGCACTAATGATCAAGACAATACGTAACATAAACCTTTTCCTTAATTTTACTAATTATGACTGTGTCGCTAACGATTCATACCAGACTAGCTACGACTGCGTAGCTAGCTTATTCGCTTGAGTTAACAAACGTGGGAAATACTGCATCGGTAAAAACTCAGACAACTGCTCAAATTTAGTCGCTAACTGTGCATAACTATCGGCAGTGACATTGATATGTCCCATCTTACGCTTTTCACGCACTTCTTTACCGTACCAGTGTAAGTGCACACCAGGGATACCAATCAGGTTCTTAGAAAACGAACTCACACCGATAATATTGACCATCGCACTGATTTTTTGTGCGTCCGAATCACCTAATGGTAAGCCACAGATAGCACGTAAATGATTTTCAAATTGACAAGTATCGGCGCCTTGCATCGACCAATGTCCAGAGTTATGCACACGTGGAGCAAGCTCATTGACGAGTAATTCATCACCGACTTGAAATAATTCGACAGCTAACGTACCAACGTATTTCATTTGTTTGGCTAGGGTGTTGAAAATGCTTTCGGCTTTGGCAATAACCGCGTCTGAAAGCTCAGGCGCAGGAGCAATCGATACATGTAATTGCCCTTCAAAATGCGTATTTTGTGCTAACGGATATAACGCAATTTCACCATCTTGCCCCACAGTGCCGACTAACGATAGTTCACGTTCAAAAGGACACATTTTTTCTGCGATAATAGGCACTTTGACCAAATCTAAATTGCTAAAAACTTCCGCTAACTCAGTTAGTCCATCGGCGTTGCTAATGCGCCATTGGCCATAACCATCATAGCCGTCACGGCTAGATTTAAAGATGATTTTATCGCCGAGACGCTCGGTAATCCCACTGAGTTGTGCGATATCCGTAATAATTTCATGTTCACAGTTAGGGATCCCAGCTAATGCAAGTAATTGCTTTTCGCGAACGCGATCCGCGCCCACCAAAATGGAACGCATATTCGGGAACAACTTACCTGACTGCTCAGCTTGTTCTAATAATGGCTCTGGCACATGTTCAAACTCAACCGTCAGGACGTCTGCGTTATCAATAGCCGTATCCAAACTTAATTTCAAATTACGTTTAGTCACCGGATTAACAATTTTGTTAGATGCGACATCAACGGCTTGTACATTAATATTTAACGGACTACCCGCTAAATACATCATTCGTGCAAGTTGGCCGGAACCATAGACAAGAACATTCATTAATTTATAACTCTAGTTGACCGTTACTTAATACAGTGTCGGTTTGTTTTTGACGAAAATCAATAATAGCTTGAGCTACCGCTGGCTCTTGTAAGCCAACAATTTGAGCCGCAAGTAGCCCGGCATTGGCAGCGCCAGCTTCACCGATAGCGAGTGTACCAACGGCTACGCCTTTTGGCATCTGCACAATAGATAATAGCGAATCGATACCATTAAGCTGACTTGAGCGCACTGGGCAACCTAACACTGGGATATGTGTATGTGCGGCAATCATGCCAGGAAGATGTGCCGCACCACCTGCTCCAGCAATAATAACGCTGTAACCTTCGGTATGTGCAGTTTGAGCAAACGACGTTAATAGGTCTGGGGTGCGATGTGCGGATACAACTTGGGCGTGATACTCAACCCCTAATTGTTGCAGCATCTCTGCCGCTAATTTCATTGTAGGCCAATCTGACGTAGACCCCATTACGATTGCAACTTTTGCCATCTTACTCTCTCTGTTTACACATAACCGATGATTGCCGGCAATATTCGTGGTGGAAACAAGCAATTATACCCTAATTCGACCATAATGAAATACCGTTATGTTTTGCTTGCTAGGTTTACATCTCTATGGCGAGTTTTGCTAGCGTATGTATTTACTTTTATACGCATCAATATATAGTAGAAATAATGAACGCATTAACATTTAGATTATTAGAAGTTTTCAAACAAATTGTTGAATCCGGGTCGATAACCGCTGCTTCTGTCGCGTTAAAGCTATCGCAACCTACCGTATCATTACAATTAAAAAAATTAACTGAAATATGCGGAATGACATTACTTGAAACTCATCATGGAACAGTGTGCCTGACTGATGCCGGCTCTGCTGTATATCAATGTGCCAACGACATTATTCGAACTAGACAACATTTAAGTTCCCAGCTCGATACATTAAAAATGGATAACAGTCGCAGTTTTAAACTGGCAGTGGTGACGACGGCAAAATACTTAATTCCGCCGATTTTAAAGCCCTTTTGTCTTGAACATCCAGATATCAATGTGCAATTAAAAGTGGGTAATACCGAACAAATCACTCAAAGACTACAAGATAATAAAGATGATTTGTATATTTTTTCTGAAGTACCAGAAATGCATAACATTACCGCGACCGCATTTATGGATAATCATTTAACTGTCATTGCTCCAGCGGACTACACAGGTCCTAATCATTGTCATTTAAAGGATTTACAGGAGCAGAAATTCTTGATCCGTGAGGCAGGTTCAGCAACACATCAAGTATTGGTCAATTACTGTGAGCAGCATAATATTAAACTATCTAATATTATGCTCATAGAAAGTAACGAAGCGATCCACTTGGCAGTCGCTTCGGGCTTAGGTGTAGCAGTCTTATCTCAACATACACTCAAACAATCTAAGTCCGGTGCAGTGAGAGAGCTAAACATCATCGATTTTCCAATTATAAATCAATGGCATACCGTAACCCTTAAGCATAGGCCGCAATCAGGCTCTAGTGAAAAATTCCAATATCACTTAGCCAACCACTACCATCTAGCTTCTGCGTTCTAACCAAAGTGTTATTGGTAAACGAAGACGGTATATTACTTACCGTCTGTCGCTTTAGCTTGGTGGTACAAGGTATCAATCGTTAAGTTCGTCAATAACTCCACCCCTAACTTCATGCCTTTGTCATCTACGACAAATTCAGGTGTGTGATGAGCGGGGGCATCTTCTGGCGCAGTATCAGCAGAACGCCCGCCTATCCACAAATATACGCCGGGGACTTCTTTTTGGAAAAAAGAAAAATCTTCTGCACCTGTGACGGGTTTAGAATAAATCACATTTTCATCACCTGCAGTTCGATTTAAGGTTGGCAAGACTTGCTTCATCAAATCATGATCATTAAAAGTAATCGGATAATAGTAATCTAGCGGTAATGTAATTTCAGCTGTTGCTCGCATACTCTCAGCGATCGCATTCACCTTGCGCGGCAACGCTTCATAAATATGATCACGCGCAGTTTCGTTTAATGTTCTAATGGTGCCGATAAGCTCTACTTCATTGGGGATAATATTCGAGCGATTACCACCATTGATTGCACCTATCGTAATGACAGCTGCATCATCAAGTAAACGTAATTCACGACTGACAATCGTTTGCAGGCTCATAATAGTTTGTGCGGCTGTCGTAATCGGATCAACACTTAACCACGGATAAGCGCCGTGAGCTTGCTTGCCTTTAATCACGATTTTAAAAGGGTCCACTGCAGCCATGATCCCACCTTCACGCCACAACACAGTCCCTACAGGCTCTGCTGCCGAAATATGTAAACCAAAAATCGCATCCACATCAGGATTTTTCAACACGCCTTCTTTTACCATGATTTCAGCGCCACCTACTTCTCCCTCAGGGGAGCCTTCTTCAGCGGGCTGAAAGATAAATTTAACCTGACCAACCAGCTCATCTTGCATATCGGTTAAAATTTTCGCTGCGCCCATCAGCATTGCAATATGAGTATCATGTCCACACGCATGCATGACAGGGACATCTTTACCGTTAAAGACACCGCGTTTAGTCGATTTGTACGGTAAATCGTTATCTTCTAATACAGGTAGCCCATCAATATCGGCACGTAATGCAACGACGGGCCCAGGTCTACCGGTATCTAGCAAACCTACGACACCTGTTTTTGCAATACCCGTTTGCACTTTTAAGCCGAGACTTGTTAGGTATTTGGCAATATAAGCTGCAGTCTCAAATTCGCGATTAGACAGTTCGGGATTGGCATGAAAATGGTGACGCCACTGGATCACTTGCGTTTCAACCTCACTCACTTTATCAGTGACAACACCAGGTGTGGGTTTCGCATGTAAATTAGGGGCAATAGCAAGTAGTGTAGTCATGCCTAAAGCAAAGCCGATACGGCGAGCTGATGTGGTTAACGGTAAAGTAAATAGCTTCATGAAAATTCCTTAAGTGAAATTATATTGTTGTTTTGGCTTCACGTATTGTGTACACGTTGTGTGATCACTTTTTCACACAATAACACAAAAAGATGTTCAAAAAATATAGGCAAAATATACAGGCAAAAAAAAGCCATGCACCTTAGTAAAGGTCATGGCTTGATATGCGTTGGTTGGCATAAATGCTATGTATTAACTTCTTTGGCGCTTCATCGCATCAAAGAATTCATCGTTGGTTTTGGTCATCGATAAACGACTAATCAAAAACTCTATAGCATCAATTTCAGGCATTTCGTGGACAATCTTGCGTAAAATCCACATTTTTTGTAGTTCTTCTTTGCTCGTCAATAACTCTTCACGACGCGTACCTGAACGGTTAAAGTCCATAGCTGGGAATACACGCTTTTCAGCAATCTTACGATTTAAATGTAATTCCATGTTACCGGTACCTTTAAATTCTTCATAGATAACTTCATCCATTTTAGAACCAGTATCAACTAATGCAGTTGCGATGATCGTTAAACTACCACCCTCTTCAACATTACGCGCAGCGCCAAAGAAGCGCTTAGGTTTGTGCAATGCGTTAGCATCGACACCACCGGTAAGGACTTTACCAGATGAGGGGATAACCGTGTTGTATGCACGCGCTAATCGCGTGATTGAATCGAGTAATATGACAACGTCTTTTTTGTGTTCAACTAAACGTTTGGCTTTTTCGATTACCATTTCTGCTACTTGTACGTGACGACTTGCTGGCTCATCAAAGGTAGAAGCAATAACTTCACCTTGCACCAAGCGCTGCATCTCAGTTACTTCTTCTGGACGCTCATCAATCAATAATACCATTAATAAACAATCAGGATGATTGGCGGCAATCGATTGGGCAATATTTTGTAGTAATAGCGTTTTACCGGCTTTTGGCGGAGCAACTAATAAACCACGTTGCCCTTTACCGATTGGGGAAGAAAGGTCGATCAAACGTGCAGTGATATCTTCGGTACTACCGTTTCCACGCTCCATACGCAAACGCTCATTGGCATGCAAAGGAGTCAGGTTTTCGAATAAAATTTTATTACGTGAATTTTCTGGCTTATCAAAATTTACTTCACGGATTTTTAACAGTGCAAAATAGCGCTCTGAATCTTTTGGTGGGCGGATTTTGCCAGAAATGGAGTCACCGGTACGTAAGTTAAAACGACGTATTTGACTCGGAGATACATAAATGTCATCTGGTCCAGCCAAGTAAGATGAGTCACCAGAACGTAAAAAACCAAATCCATCTTGAAGTATTTCAAGGACACCGTCACCGAAAATATCTTCACCGCTTTTGGCGTGTGCTTTTAATATGGAAAAAATGATGTCTTGCTTACGTGCGCGGGCTAGGTTTTCTAATCCCATTTCACCAGCTAGGGCAACTAGATCTGAAATAGGCTTGTTCTTTAATTCGGTTAAATTCATAGTGGGGTCTTTAAGCATTCGCTTTGAGTAATATTGATAAGGGATTGTTTTGCACAGTACAGGCGTAAATGTGATGTGACTGTGAACTACGCACGAGGAATGTGCTTGAGTTATAACTTAGCACTAAAACGCTAATAGGTAAAGGATTGAACCTGAAAAACGTAAAAAGGCTGTTAAATAGTCGCTATTTAGGCAGCCTTTCCGGTATTGCAGAGTCTAGATTTACAGATTTTCTTGTAAAAACTCTTCTAACTGTGCTTTTGATAATGCACCGACTTTGGTTCCAGCAACGTTACCATCTTTAAAAAGAAGGAGAGTTGGGATACCACGAATACCAAATTTCTTAGGGGTTTCGCTGAACTCATCTACATTTAATTTACCAATTGTCACTTTACCGTCGTAAGTTTCAGCAATTTCAGATAAGATAGGTGCAATCATCTTACACGGTCCGCACCATTCGGCCCAGAAATCAACTAACACGGGACCTTCAGCATTTAGAACGTCGGCTTCGAATTTATCATCAGATAACGTGATAATCTTGTCGCTCATTTTATTCTCCAAGTTGGTGATACTTTTATTTAATTCACCATAGTGTTATATAGAAATAGTTTTTGATGCAAGCACTGAATAATAATTAATGCAAACAACACACTTAACAGATACTCGATTTTCGGACTTAAAGATCCATCAATCAATCACAGATGCTCTAAATGAAGCAAATTTCGAATATTGTACACCTATTCAAGCGCTAAGTCTGCCACCTCTAATCGAAGAATTAGATATTGCTGGTCAAGCTCAGACTGGAACAGGTAAAACCATCGCATTTTTAGTTGCGACCTTTAATTACCTTCTTACTCATAAGAGTAAAGCTAAAGGTCCTAAAGCGATCATTATGGCACCTACTCGTGAGCTTGCAGTACAAATCCATAACGACGCAGTACTCTTGAGTAAACACACGGGTTTGACCCTTGGTTTAATATATGGAGGCGAAGGTTATGAAGATCAACGCCAAACATTAACAAATGGTGTAAATATTGTTATCGGCACCACAGGTCGTATATTAGATTACTACAAGCAAGGGATTTTTTCCTTAGAAAATATTCAAGTTGCGGTATTAGATGAAGCCGATCGCATGTTCGATTTAGGTTTTATTAAGGATATCCGATACTTATTTAATCGCATGCCAAAAGCGGACAAACGTTTAAGTATGTTGTTTTCAGCGACATTAAGCTATCGTGTTCAAGAACTCGCCTATGAACACATGAATAATCCAACACATGTGCAGATCGAGCCGGAGAAAAAAACCGCCTCGCGTGTTCAAGAGGAATTGTTTTATCCATCTGACGATGACAAAATCCGCCTATTGCTAACATTGTTAGAAAACGAATGGCCGGAAAAAGCAGTTGTCTTTGCCAACACTAAATACAGTTGTGAAACCGTTGCGGCTTGGCTCATGGCAGATGGCCATCGGGTTGGTTTACTCAGTGGTGATGTACCACAGAAAAAACGCATGTCAATTATGGAAGGTTTCTCCAAAGGCAAACTGGATATTTTAGTTGCGACAGATGTTGCAGCACGTGGTTTACACATTGAAAAAGTAACCCATGTATTTAATTTTGATCTGCCGGATGATGCCGAAGATTATGTACATCGTATAGGCCGTACAGGTCGAGCAGGCAAAAGTGGTCATGCCATTAGTTTTGCTTGTGAAAAATATGCATTGAACTTACCTGATATAGAGGCGTATATTGAGCATTCAATACCCGTTACTGATTATGATAGTGGGGCTTTATTAACGGATCTTACCCCACCTAAATTCACTGCTAGGAAGCGCCATGGAACAGACAATACAAGAGGCAATCACAAAAGCAAAGGCCATGCACGATCAGACCGCCCCTACAACAAGCGTTAATTTAACGCACAATGATCTAACGACTTTAAAACCTAAAGGCGACTATTACGCTGCTGTGGATTTAGGGTCGAATAGCTTTCACCTTGTTGTGGTGCATGTGGTTAATGGCAACGTACAAGTTGTCTCAAGAGTGAAGCAAAAAGTCCGTTTAGCGGCGGGCTTAGATGCATCTAATTTGCTCGATGAACTAGCTATGGAGCGCGGTTGGCAATGCCTTGCTACTTTTGCAGATAGACTAAAAAACATCCCCACAGAAAATATTAAAATTGTTGCAACTGCTACCTTACGCTTAGCAACTAACGTGCATGATTTTGTTATCAAAGCTGAGTCTATTTTAAATAAAAAACTGCTGATTATCTCCGGAGAAGAAGAGGCCGCCGAAATCTATCGCGGTGTGGCTTATACATCGACCACCTCTGGTAATACACTCGTCATTGATATTGGCGGAGCTAGCACTGAGGTCATTGTTGGACGTGATATGCAACCTCTGCATTTACACTCTTTCAACATGGGCTGTGTGACCTACATGCAGCATTATTTTGTCGATGGGATAATAAATCCGCAGCATTTTACTAATGCCATCGCTGCAGCAAAAGAACAAATTGACGCCCATGCCCATGCATTTAAATGTTTCGACTGGCAGCAAGCGCTTGGTGCATCAGGCACTCCACAAGCCATCACCGATATTTTGATGCAAAAAGGGATTCGTGACGAGATAAAACTCAGCTATTTATATACGCTCAGAGAACAATGTATTGTGGCTGCACATATAGACCACCTAGCGATTGATGGACTAGCTGAGTCTCGCCGCGTTATTTTTCCATCTGGCTTAGCTATTTTAATCGCACTGTTTGAATCACTGTCAATTAACACAATGAATATTGCTGGTGGCGCGTTGCGTGAAGGCATTATTTACGGCATGCTGGATAATCAACCCTTGACCGATCGTCGTGCGCAAACCATACACGGTAGTATCGTCAAATTTCATATTGACGAAGAGCAAGCGGTTGCTGTCACATATACTGCAATGCATTTGTTTAATCAAATTGCCGATAACTTACAAGTCAGTAGTTTTGATGGTAAAAACATGCTCTACACTGCAGCCATGTTGCATGAAATTGGCCTACATATCGAATTTAAAAATCAGCATTTACACGGCGGGTATATTTTAAAACACAGTGATCTGTCCGGTTATACCAAACTCCAAAAGCAGTGCATTGCAGATTTAGTCACATATCATCGTGGTGATGTGCCAGAAGATGCGTTAAATGATTATCCATCTGAAGTAAAAGACAACTTAATGCAGTTAATAAAGATTTTACGTATTGCGGTAGTCTTAAATATTAAACGCACTCAAGATAAGCAGATAGCACAGATTGCACAGCTACACATTAGTGAGACGGCTTTGGAACAAATCTGGCAGATTGATATCAACCAAACTTGGCTTAATGAAAATAAACTAGTCGCAACGGAGTTAGCCAATGAGACTTGGATATTACATAAAGCCAAACAAACGCTAAAACTGAATCAGGTGCCGAGTTTATCTAGCGTTGAGTAGTTTTGCTGCTGCAACGGCAAAATAGGTTAAGATCCCATCCGCTCCAGCGCGTTTGAAGCTCATCAGACTTTCCAAAATAACCGCATCAGCATTTAACCAACCATTGGCAAATGCTGCTTGATGCATGGCGTATTCTCCACTGACTTGGTAGACAAATGTCGGCGCGTTTAATTCTTCTTTAGCGCGTCGCACAATATCTAAATAAGGCATACCAGGCTTAACCATCACCATATCAGCACCCTCAGCCAAATCCAGAGCGATCTCTTTAATCGCTTCATTACTATTGGCCGGATCCATTTGATATGAATGCTTGTTACCTCCTTTGATATTGCCTGCTGAGCCGACTGCATCACGGAAGGGGCCGTAATAACTAGATGCGTATTTGGCAGAATAAGCCATGATACAGGTATTAACAAATCCAGCGCTTTCTAGTGCCTGACGAATTAACCCCACTCGCCCATCCATCATATCAGATGGCGCTACAATATCTGCGCCTGCTTCAGCATGGGATAATGCTTGTTTAACTAATACCTCACAAGTTACATCGTTAAGAACATAACCTTTTTCATCAATAATGCCATCCTGACCATGGGTGGTAAAGGGATCTAATGCCACATCAGTGATCACAATTAGCTCAGGAAATTTACTTTTAACGGCTCGCACAGCACGTTGCGCTAAACCATCAGGTGCATAAGCTGCTTCTGCTTGTAAGGATTTTTGTTCGTTAGGGGTAACAGGAAATAGTGCTATTGCAGGAATACCCAAATCGACTACTTCGCTCAACTTAACAAGTAACGTATCGACACTATAGCGATAGACATCAGGCATAGACGTAATGGCTTCTATCTGACCTTCACCCTCAAGCACAAACATAGGATAAATGAGGTCAGTAACAGACAATTGCGTTTCACTGACCATAGCCCGAACGCCTGAGGTAGCACGTAAACGACGCGGTCGGACAAGAGGATATTGGTTTGGTGTAAATGTTGACATTCCGCTACCTTGTATGTTTGATTACTTAACGCGCTTTACCGCAATACGACGATTACTGCCTTCAGCTGACAAATAAAACGAACCAAAAAAACCTTTTTCAATGGTCACAGATTGTTGTTCAGTAAAACGAGCACGATCTTCAGATTTGGTTTGCTGCCACACTTGGCCATTGTTTAACGTAATTGTCATCAAATTATTACGACCCGTTTTCACTGAAGCTATTGTCGATATCATTGCATCGTCTGTTTTGACTACTTTCCCAAAGCTTACATCATCCTTCGCTTGCGCTGGCTTACTCTGCTCTACTGGACTAGACATTACCGGCATCGGCTTTACAGGCATAGACTTCACTGGCATAGGCGCTACTGGCGTAGTAGTGGATGGTGGTGCCACAACAGATATGGACGTCTCGTCTCGATAATCGTTTAATTGCGCACTGATGCGGTCGTAACATACCAAACGTTGCAAGCTATTGGTTTGTTGGGCACATTTACTTAATGCTTGCTTGATTGAAGTATCAGTAGCATGGGCATAACTTGTCATGGCTAATAATCCAATAACACCGAGAACACGAGTCAACATGCTAAGGCTAAATAAAGGTGTGTTGCGAGAATTCATCATCTTTAACTACTCTTAAATTAATTAGTTACTGGTGCTGGTTTGGCATAAATACTACCAATAATGACCCCTATTTCAAATAAAATCCACATGGGGATCGCGAGTAATACCTGAGAAATGACATCCGGAGGCGTCAATAACATCCCCACAACAAATGCACCTACGATAACGTATGGACGTTTTTGTCGTAAGTTTTGTGGTGTGGTCACGCCCGTCCAACATAATAAAATAATGGCAATGGGGATCTCAAAGGCAATGCCAAAAGCGAAGAAAATTGTTAATACAAAACTCAAATAACTGCTGATATCAGTACTGACAACGACACCCTCTGGTGCAAAACTAGTGAGGAATGCAAACGCAACAGGAAATAATACAAAATACGCGAAAGCCATACCGGCATAAAACAGTAAGGAGCTAGAGAATAATAACGGCGCGATGAGTTTTTTTTCATTGCGGTACAATGCTGGAGCAATAAATCCCCACACATGATACAAGATATATGGGATGGCAATGAAAAATGCGACGACGAGCGTGAGTTTGAACGGCGCTAAAAAAGGCGATGCAACATCTGTCGCTATCATACTTGCCCCGTCGGGCAATGCATTCAAAAGTGGTTGTGCCAAAATGTGATAAATATCTTGGGCAAAAGGAGATAGCACCACGAAAATCAATAATACACTTACTAGCATCTTCAATATTCTACTGCGTAACTCTATCAGATGAGAAATCAACCCTTGTTGAGTGGTCATATATTAATTATCTTTTTTGTAGGGTTGTTGCACCGACGCGGCGGCGGCTTTAAGTTCATCGACACTCTTTTGCAAAGTAGGATCTAATTCATTAAGCCCTTGTTGCTCTGCTTTTTTAAGATTTTCATGCAACTCATGGATCCGCAGTTGCTCTTCAACTTCAGTCTTGAAGCCATTGGCTGTTTGTTTTACGCCGCGCACCACTTTCATGGTACTACGAATGGCGCCTGGTAGTCGCTCAGGACCCAAAATAAGTAGTGCCATAATACCTATGACCAGTAATTCCCAGAAGCCAATATCAAACATGATTAGTCTTTTTTCACTTCCTGAGAAACAGTACTATTCACTTTTTCATCAGCTTTAGTGCTAATTTGCTCCGGAGAAAAATCCGCATCAGTTGTGTTTTTCTCTGCGGCAGAGTCATCGTTGACAGCTTTTTTAAAGCCTTTAATCGCGCCGCCTAAATCAGCACCTAAGGTTTTTAGCTTACCAGTACCAAATAACAAAATTACAATCAATGCTATTAACAACAAGCTCCAGATACTAATGCCACCCATAATTGGTTCCTTTTTTGATCACTTAAAATTAATACTTACTATTATTACTTAGAGGCAGTTGATTGTGTATCAACCTGAAAAATTCTATACTTAATCCTAAGTATAAGATAAAGCGTTTTAGATTACATGCGATAAATGATGTATCGACGGTTTTATTCTTGAATTAAAGTGAGTGCATGACAAAATTCTTAAATAGCATTATTTGCACCCTCATACTCTGGTCAGCGACAGCGGCTTTAGTAAATGCTAAACCTACCGCAAAAGATAATTCGATTACCTCTGAACAAATTTGGGTAGATCGTTGGCAGCAAAATATTACCAATACTTTTAATCTTCAAGCCCAAGCGATTGATCAATGGTTTATTGATGCACCAACTCAATTAAGTAAAGCAGGTGCTTCCGGTAAAATCCGTCTCGGCTGGGAGCCTCGTAGTCGTGACTTTGGCGAATTTGATACCCGTTTCAAAATCAAATTTGCATTGCCGTCCTTAACCAATAAAGTCGATTTATTATTGAGTGACGATGATGACAGCACCCAAGATAATACTGTTAAAGCCAGTCGTGAAATCGAAAACCGCCAACAGTCCACTACGCTAGCATTACGCTTTTACAGTCCACGATTTGATAATGTGACTTATCGTGTCGGTTTAGGGCGACGCGATCAAGTCTTTGCCAGAGCCACTTATCGAGATTTGTATATTATTGATAATAAGACCAATTTACTCTATGACGCCCAACTGCATTACTATAACAGGGATCATCTTGGCGCTGAGATAGGTGCGTCAATATTGTTTGAACATGATGGGCAAAAACTCGATAAGTTTAATCACCGCTGGTATTACTCTGACAAACGCAATGAGTTTAAATGGCATATCGAAGCGCAACGCTATTATCGCTTGGATTTACAATCAACATTGGTATATACCTTTTATATGCAAGGGTTAACCGTTCCCAATAATCACACCGAACAGGTCTACCTTAGTGCAAAACTAAGAAGTAATCCTTTGCGTAAATGGTTATTTTTTGAGGTAGAACCATTTGTATTATGGCTCGATAAAGAAGACTTTGAACCGTCTTATGGTTTGGCACTTAGGTTTGAGGCCTTTTACGGCAAAGGCCACATGTATCAGTTTTAGTCTTTTTGAATGAGTTTTGATAACGCTTTAAACCAAAAGATCCCGCCCACGCCAAATGCGGCCAAATCATAATAAATTGGCATTGCATTAAATGCTAACAACACCCCTATCACAAAACAGGTAGACCCAATCATACCGTACAATGTTGATTTTTGATTTGCTAACTGCTGCGCTTTTAGTTCAGCAAATTGTTTTTGTTGTAACTCGGGTAAGGTTTTAAGCTGACTGAGTGTATTAAATATCAAATCCGGCATGTCTGGTAGCTTTTCTGCCCAAAAAGGCGCGTTATTTTTTACTTTGGTATAAAACGCTTTAAAGCCGATTTGTTCGTTCATCCAATTCTCTAAGAAGGGTTTAGCAGTCGACCACAAATCTAATTGTGGATATAAGTGACGACCTAACCCTTCGACATATAATAAGGTTTTTTGCAGCAGCACGAGTTGTGGTTGCACCACCATATTAAAACGTCTTGCCGTATTAAACAGCTGTAACAGTACGTGGCCAAAAGAAATTTCATCCAACGGCTTTTGAAAAATCGGATCACAGACCAAACGGATTGCCATTTCTAAATCATCGACATTGGTATCCATTGGTACCCATCCAGAATCAACATGTAGTTCGGCAACTTTTCGATAATCACGATTAAAGAATGCGATAAAATTAGCCGCGAGGTAATGCTTATCTTGTGCATTTAGCGTGCCCACGATACCGTAATCAATGCCTATATAATAAGGGTCATCAGGTCGTTCCCTACTGACGAATATATTGCCAGGATGCATATCAGCATGAAACAAACTATCGCGAAACACTTGAGTGAAAAACACTTCTACACCGCGTTCGGCGAGCTTTTTCATATCCGTACCTTGAGCTAACAAGGCCGCTTTATCCGATACAGGAATACCATAAATCCGCTCAATGACAATCACATCGCGGGTGCAATAATCAGTATAAAAGTGCGGTACATATAAGGCTTTTGAATCACTAAAATTATGCTTTATCGCTGTACCGTTAGTCGACTCGCGCACTAGATCCAGCTCATCAAAAATAGTTTTTTGATATTCTTCAACCACCTCAACAGGGCGCATACGTTTCCCATCTGGCAACCATTTTTGTATGACCGTGGCGATACTGCGCAGTAACTCGACATCTGATTCGATGATAGGCTCAATCCCAGGACGAATGACTTTGACGACCACCTCATCCCCGGATTCTTTTAATCTCGCGGTATGCACTTGGGCAATGGAAGCTGAAGCTAATGGAACAGTATCAAAATCAGCGAAAATCTCGTCAATGGTATCAATATTTAATGACTTGAGTATGGTTGCCTCTGCGATTTTGCCATCGAAAGGGATCACATGGTCTTGTAATATTGCGAGTTCATCTGCGATATCGGCAGGGATCAAATCTCGACGAGTCGATAACATTTGACCAAATTTTATAAACACAGGTCCAAGCGTTTCTAGCGCCAAACGTGCTCGTTGTCCGCGGGTTTTATCCTTATGTCGGTTACGCAACCAAAACAACGAATAGCGACCAGCTTTAGCATACCAAGGGATCAAATGACTTGGAATTAAATCATCCAGACCGAACTGCAGTACCACTTTTGCAATCTGATAAAACCGTTTTGACGCCATGTTATTTATCACCTGCAAGTTGTTGCTTTTCTAAAATCGCTAAGCGCGCCGCTAGTCGGTCACACCAATAACGCGTGTCTGTTACTTCATCGCTAAAATTAGCTAATGCCAACGGTGAAGCAACAAGTTGTTTTTCTTCAATGAGGGCTTCGCCTAAGGTTATATCTAAATGTTGTTTGACATATTTGGCGTAATTAATCACTGAGGATGCCGTGCCCATAATGGTATGTGCTGGTACATCACCGATTTTATTGGTGAGTATTTCAGTCAGATCTAAATCTAAGCCATTAACCAGAGCACTTAAATGTTGAGCAACACTCAAGTCGCCTTTGATATCTAATTTATCTTGTTTGATTAGCGTGGTAAGTTGATTGCTGTCGCGTAATTGCGCTATCGCTGAGAGTTGAATAGTCAGATGACAATCACTTTTCAGATCATTATCAAGATCTGTATCACTATTAAGGCCTCTGTCGGATTCAGTCGGCAATATAATATCGATACGCGAATCAGTAAATTGCAACTGAATGGTTTGTTCAATAGGAAGCAATGTCAACGCTAACGATTTACCCGATAAAGGCTGTAAATAGGTTTGATGCTCGTCATCTAACTGCAAGACTTCGTTAGCACCAAACTCTGCTATACCCGATATGAATTGTTTAAACGGCATTAATATTTGAATCCACGGTGTAACGCGACAATACCGCCAGTTAAATTGGTGTATGACGTGCCTTCAAAACCCGCTACTTGCATCATTTCTTCTAACGTATCTTGGTCTGGATGCATGCGAATAGACTCGGCTAAATAGCGATATGAATCTTCATCATCTGCTACCAATTTACCCATTTTTGGTAATAAATGAAATGAGTAGGTGTCGTAGATCTTCTCTAATGCTGGAGAGGTAGGCTTTGAAAACTCAAGCACTAACAAACGACCACCGGGCTTAAGGACACGGTAAATGGATGCTAAGGCGTTTTCTTTATGTGTTACGTTACGCAAACCAAATGCCATCGTAACAATATCAAAAGAATTATCTGGGAAAGGTAAATCTTCAGCATTAGCTTCGACATACTTAATATTGTCAACCAAGCCCATATCGCGTAGTTTATCTTTGCCTACTTCTAACATCGAAGGATTAATATCTGATAAAGTAACAGAACCCTCAGGCCCCACTATCCGCGAAAATTTAGCCGTTAAGTCGCCTGTTCCACCAGCTAAGTCAAGGATCTGATGACCTTTACGTGCGCCAGAGCAATCAATCGTATAACGCTTCCAAATACGATGGATCCCCAGTGACATCACATCATTCATTACATCGTATTTTGCTGCAACAGAATGAAACACTTCTGCGACGAGTGATTCTTTTTGATCTTCGTCGACTTGTTTAAAACCAAAATGCGTCTGATTCGTTGACTGATTAGCTGACTGATTCTCTGCCATTTTGGCGTTCCTTAGAAGATAAAGCTGACGAAAGCACTTGCAGCACAAGTGTCATTGAGTATTCGTGTTAAGGCATTAATCATGCGGTATTCACTGCATTAAATCTTACACAAATCACCCTTTAAAATAAAGATATTAATAAAGCATAAAATGATCTGAATCTCTGTATCATCTCTATTACAATGGGCATATACGCTTAATAATAACAATGATATCGAGGTTCAAATGGAAAAGTTTCACACAATTTATCGCCGAGCGGCACAACGCAAAGGCAGTGAAGCGATGCTCCAACACCTCCTATCCCAACCTAAAACCCACTCTGAACTCATCGCCACTACATCCTCTGAAGTGTTATCTGAAATGTCCAAAAAGGTGTTTCAATCAGGCTTTGTATGGCGTGTTGTCAGAAACAAATGGCCTGATTTTGAAGAGGTCTTTTGGGGATTTGATATTCAGAAACTGATGATGATGCCCGATGATATGTTGGAGAAAAAAGCAACCGACCCTAAAATCATCCGCAACTTAAACAAAGTCCGCACTATCAGAGACAATGCCTTTATGCTCGATGATATTATCCAAGCGCACGGCTCTGTCGGACAATGGTTAGCTGATTGGCCAGCCGAAGACACCATAGGGCTATGGGCTTATCTCAAACAACATGGTTCGCGCTTAGGCGGCAATACCGGCCCTTACGCTCTACGTGCCATCGGCAAAGACACATTTATTTTGTCGAGAGATATTGAAGCGTATTTTAGGGCGCACAAACTGATTGATGGTGGGCTGAACAGTAAGCGCAGTCTCACAACAATCCAAGATACATTTAACCAGTGGCAGACTGAATCAGGTTTGAGCTTACAAGAGATAAGTCAAACCATTGCTTATGCCACTGGCGATAATGTTGCAGGGATGGCATAACACCATCCCGTATTAGGTATGAACTGAACGCATTGACTTTACGCCGCAGCGTCGCTACTGATCCCGCTATGACGTAATAGCGCATCAACTGATGGCTCCCGCCCTTTAAAATTGACAAACAGCTCCATTGGCTCTTTACTGCCACCCATTTGCAATATATTGGTTAAAAATTTACGTCCAGTTGCTTGATCAAAAATACCCGCTTCCTCAAAAGAAGCAAACGCATCGGCAGATAACACTTCGGCCCACTTATAGCTGTAATACCCTGCTGCATAGCCACCGGCAAAAATGTGTCCAAAACTATTTTGGAAACGATTAAAGTCAGGTGGTGTCAAGACTGCAATGTCTTTACGGATTGCATCCAAAAATGCTTGAACATCAACCGGCTCAGTTTGCATATGTAACGTAAAATCAAACAAACTAAATTCCAACTGACGCAACATCTGCATCGCTGATTGGAAGTTTTTAGCTGCTAACATTTTATCTAGCATCTCTTTGGGTAACGGCTCGCCTGTATCGACATGCCCTGAAATAAATTGCAATGCTTCAGCTTGCCAACACCAGTTTTCTAAAAACTGACTCGGTAACTCAACCGCATCCCACGCCACGCCATTTATCCCTGATACTGCTGACACTTCAATTTGCGTCAACATGTGGTGGATACCGTGACCAAACTCGTGAAACATAGTCACTACTTCATCATGGGTAAAGCACGCCGGCTTGCCATCCACAGGACCAGAAAAATTACAGGTCAAATAAGCGACTGGATACTGTAACACCCCGTCTTGTTGGCGGCGTTTAACCCGACATTCATCCATCCATGCGCCACCGCGTTTTTTACTGCGGGCATACAAATCGAGGTAAAAACTGCCACGATAGACGTTATCTTCATCATGAATATCAAAGAAACGCACATCAGCATGCCACACATCAACATCATGACGCTCTGTAATCACGACCCCATATAAGCGTGAAACTACTTCAAATAATCCTGGTACCACGTGTGTTTCAGGAAAATAAGGACGTAATTCTTCATCGCTAATAGCGTATTTTTCTTGTTTTAGTTTTTCAGAATAATAACCAATATCCCAAGCTTGCAAATTCATACGGCCATAATTATCAGCAGCAAACGCACTGACTTCATTCAAATCGGCTTGCGCTTGCGGTTTAGATTGCAGTGCTAAATCTTGTAAAAAGCCAATCACTTGATCGGTTGATTGTGCCATTTTGGTAGCAATAGAACGCTCACTATAATTGCCAAAACCCAATAAATGGGCAAGTCCAGTCCGCAAGGCTAATGTATCAGTGATAATTTGGGTATTATCGAACTCACCTGCATTTGGACCTAATTCCGATGCACGAGTAACATACGCGCGATACATTTCTTCACGCCATTCTCGATTGTCTGCATACGTCATCACCGGCAAATAACTTGGAATATCCAAGGTAAATAACCAACCAGCAAGATCGTGTTGCTGTGCTAGTTGTGCCGCAGCAGCCTTGGCAGACTCTGGTAATCCTGCGAGTAAAGTTTCGTCAGTGACGTGTTTTTGAAAGGCCATCGTTGCATCTAACACTTGATTAGAAAACGTCGAGGATAGCTCAGACATGCGGGCTTTAATTTTGCCGTATTGTGCTTTTTTATCGGTGTCTAAGGCAATACCTGATAAAGTGAAATCACGTAATGTGTTGGTGATCATTTTTTGTTGCGCAGTATCTAATGTCGCAAACTCAGCTGACTCGTGTAGGGTTTTGTATAATTGATATAAGCCTTCGTGCTGTCCTACCCAAGTGCCGTATTCTGACAGTAATGGTAAACACGCATCATGCGCCTCGCGCCATTCATCATTACTTAGCACTGAGTTCATATGCGATACCGGCGACCATAAGTTACTCAGTCTTGTATCCACTTCATCAATCGTTAAATACACCGCGGCATAGGAGGCATCTTGTGCCGCAACCACAGTTTCGATAACGGATTTACACTGCGCAATTGCATCGGTGATCGTCGGTACGATATCCTGTGCTTGAATGGCTGAAAAATGTGGTAACCCATCCTGAGTAAACCATGCATGTGACGCTGCTGAAGTGCCGCTATGTGCTGACATAAATATTCCCTGAATGTAATAAATCTATTAATTGTATTTATGGTTGTATCGACAAAAAACAATCCTAGCTATCAATATATATATATAAAATACCAAAAATTACAATAAGCATTACCCGTCGACATCCGATAAGTTATGCATTCAGGTATTGGATCTTTAAGCAAATTACGCCACACTAGACAAAATTTTTATCTTACCAGTATTCTACTTTTGATTTTCCTAAAGGATTGATATGCAAAATTTCGATTATATTTGTATCGGTGGAGGCAGTGGTGGCATTGCTTCAGCCAACCGCGCAGCTAAACACGGCAAACGTGTCGCACTCATCGAAGCCAAAGCCATCGGCGGCACCTGCGTCAATGTCGGCTGTGTCCCCAAAAAAGCAATGTGGTTCGGTGCTCAAGTCGCTGAAGCCATTCATCGTTACGCACCTGATTATGGATTTGACGTCAAAGTAAATAATTTCAGTTGGGGAACGCTGATTGCCTCGCGTGAAGCTTACATCGAACGCATCCACCAATCTTATGATCGCGTGTTAGGTAATAGTGGCATAACAGTTATCAATGGCTTTGCTAAATTTACTGATAAAAACACGATTGAAGTTAACGGTGAATTATATAGCGCACCTCATATCAGTATTGCTACAGGTGGTTATCCGATTATACCGGATATTCCCGGTGCAACATATGGGATCACTTCAGACGGTTTCTTTGATTTGTTAGAACAGCCACAGCGTGCAGTCGTGATTGGTGCAGGATACATTGGTGTTGAATTAGCTGGTGTTTTGCACTCATTAGGCACAGAGACGAGCCTAGTCGTGCGCAAAGAAAAACCTCTGCGTAATTTTGACGATACAATCTCTAACACATTAGTTGAGATCATGGCTGAAGAAGGGCCTAAATTAATTAACCACGCTAATGTCGTCAATGTCGTGAAGCAAGAAGATGATAGCCTAGTCGTCACCCTAGACACAGGTGAAAGTATCGCTACAGATGCTTTAATTTGGGCAATCGGCCGTGCGCCAGCCAACCAAAACATAGGTTTAGAGCACACTGATGTTACTTTGGATGATCGCGGTTATATTGTCGTGGATGAATTTCAAAATACCACCGCAAAGGGTATCTATGCCCTTGGTGATAACATTGGTAAAATTGATTTAACCCCTGTTGCGGTAAAAGCGGGTCGTTTATTATCCGAGCGCTTGTTTAATGGCAAGACCAACGCCAAAATGGATTATACCTTGATCCCCACGGTTGTATTTTCCCATCCCCCGATTGGTACGCTTGGCTTAACTGAAGCCGAAGCACTGGCGCAATATGGTAAAGAAAACGTGACGATTTATAATTCAAGCTTTGGGGCTATGTACACAGCTGTAACACGTCATCGCCAAGTCACCACCATGAAGTTAATTTGTGCTGGTGAGAATGAGAAAGTTGTTGGATTACATGGCATTGGTCATGGTATGGATGAAATCCTGCAAGGCTTTGGGGTCGCTATTAAAATGGGCGCAACCAAGGCTGATTTTGATGCTTGCGTCGCTATTCATCCAACTAGTGGTGAAGAATTCGTTACCATGTAATTTATAAATTGAATAGTGTATAGTCACGGGTAAATTTTCAGCTTTGGAATAACAATATGAATAATACCCCACAGCGTTTGCGTGCGAGTTTACTCGGTGGCGCACTATTTCTCTTAAGAACATTTATTTCAGGTGCGTTTCTCTCCGGTGCGTTACTAAGCGCACCAGTTTTTGCTCAAGCCCCTGAATCAACAGAAGCAACAGAAACAGCCACAACGGACGAAAAAGCAAGTAAACGCTTTGCCGAGTGGGATGTACTACAGCCTCCTTTTCCACTCAATACCGTCAATGTAAAAAGTACAGAAGTTACGTGGGCAAGTCTCGATGTCACCCCAGATGGCAAGAGCATTGTATTTGATACATTAGGTGATATTTTTATCAGCTCTATCGATGGAGGCGATGCACAAGCGTTAACGCAAGATTTTGCATGGAACATTCATCCTGCTGTCAGCCCTAATGGTAAGCAAATCGCCTTTATTTCAGACCGCGACGGTCTATCGAATGTATGGGTGATGAATATCGACGGTAGTGATTTACGTCAAGTAACCAAAGAAAAGAACAACATCATTCATTCCCCCAAATGGAGTCCTGATGGTCAATATATTGTTGTCACCAAAGGGATCATGTCCAGTCGCAGTATTCCTGCTGGCGAAATCTGGATGTATCACCACATAGGTGGCACAGGTCTGGCGATTAAAAAACGGGTTAATGGCTTAAAAGATCAAAAAAACATTGCCGATCCTGCCTTTTCACATGATGGCCAATACATTTATTACACGCAGGATGTGAGCGATGGTTTTCGCTTTAGTTACAACCGCGATCCATTAACTTCTGTCTTTGCTATCACGCGTTTTGATCGTGAAACAGGTGAAGAAGAACGCTTTATTTCAGGTACCGGCGGTGCTGTTGTCCCGACTCCTTCTCCAGATGGCAAGCACATTGCGTTTATTCGACGTATTCAAGAAAAAACAGCCTTGTTTATTAAAGATCTCGCCACTGGTACAGAAACCCCAGTGTTTAAAGATCTTGAACGTGACATGCAAGAAGGCTTTGGCTCTGAAGGCTACTTTAGTTATTTTGATTGGACGCCAGATAGTGAGCAATTAGTGTTTTGGACGGCAGGTAAAATTCATCGTTTGACCGTCAAAGACCAAACTCTCACTACTTTGGATATCAGCATTGATAGTCAATTACAGTATGCTGATGCTGTGCGTTTTGATGTTGATGTGGCGCCAGATAACTTTGACGTGAAAATGTTACGTTGGTCTCAAAAATCACCTGACGGTAAAAAAGCACTGTTCCAAGCGCTCGGTAAACTGTACGTCCGTGATCTGAAATCAGGTAAAACGAAACGTTTAACCAAACAAAACTCCCATGATGAATATTTCCCGCGTTATGCTAATGATGGCAAGCAAATTGTCTACACCACATGGCATGATCAAGAGTTAGGCTCGGTACGCGTTGTGTCTGCTAGAGGCGGCAATGGCGAAGTGATTACAGCACAACCTGGTCACTACGTTGAACCGGCCTTTTCACCTGATGGTGACAAAATCACTTATCGCAAATTCACCGGCGGGTATTTACTCGACCCGACATATTCAGTAGAGCCAGGGATTTATGTCCATGATCTGGATGCTGAAAAAAGTGTTCGCGTAAGTAAACAAGGGATGCAACCGCATTTTGCAGGCGGCAGTGAACGCGTGTATTTTACTGAATATGTGTCAGGCACACCTTATAGTGAAACGCAATTATCGAGTGTTGATCTTCGCGGTGAAGATAAACGCACACACCTATATGGTGCTGACAAAGTCAGTGAATACCGACTTTCACATGATAAACAATGGGTCGCATTTGTGTATCAATACAACACATATGTCGTGCCGTTTGTTGAAAATGGTAAAAAAATCACGATCAGCCCAACGATGACCTCGTTGCCGGTTAAACAGATTTCAGCTCGCGCAGGTGAATATTTAAATTGGGCCCCAGATAACCAATCATTAACTTGGTTCCATGGTCCGTATTTGTATGAACAATCTCTTGCTGAAGCCAATGCTGATGATGCAGTACCAGTTACCGAAGGACTAAAACTGTCGTTTAGCCGAGCAAGCAAAAAAGCCCAAGGTTATACTGCGATTGTCGGTGGTAATGTCGTGACTATGCGTGATGCTGATAACAAACAAGAAGTCATTAACAACGGGATCGTATTGATTAATGGTAATATTATCGAAGCGGTAGGTCCTGCTGATGGTATCACCATCCCTGAAGATGCACTGATTGTGGATGCTACAGGTAAAACGGTGATCCCAGGCTTAGTCGATACCCACGCACATGGCTCTCAAGGTCGTAATGAGATCATTCCTCAACAAAACTGGTCACAGTTTTCGAATCTAGCGTTTGGTGTCACCACCATTCATGATCCGTCAAACGATACGACTGAGATTTTTGCTGCTGCAGAATTACAACGCGCTGGTTTACGCGTAGGTCCTCGTGTTTATTCTACAGGTACTATTTTATATGGTGCAGAGGGCCTAGGTTACAAAGCCATTATTAATGATTTTGAAGACGCGTATTTTCATGTGCAACGCCTAAAAGATGTCGGTGCAATATCGGTTAAATCATATAACCAGCCGCGTCGTGATCAGCGTCAATGGGTGTTACAAGCAGCGCGTGAGCTAAACATGATGGTTGTGCCAGAGGGCGGTGGTAAGTTGCAACAAAACTTATCTATGCTGGTCGATGGTCACACAGGATTAGAGCACTCTTTACCAATTGCCAGAGGTTATGATGATTTAACTAAGTTGTGGTCGGCGACCAAATTTGGTTATACCCCAACATTTGTCGTGTCTTATGGCGGCTTGATGGGTGAAGAGTATTGGTATGATCGTACTAATGTATGGCAAAACGAGCGCTTACTGCGTTATACCCCTCACAAATTGCTCGATAGCCGCTCGATACGACGACCTACTGCACCAGATGAGCAGTACAACCATATTGAGGTCGCAAAATACGCCAAGACGTTGCGTGAAAATGGCGTCAGTGTCCATATCGGTGCGCATGGCCAACGTGAAGGCTTAGCCGCGCATTGGGAACTGTGGATCATGGCACAAGGCGGCTTTACCCCTTGGGAAGCGCTGCGCGGTGGTACGATTGATGGTGCTCGCCATCTAGGTATGGATAAACAAATAGGCAGTATCGAAATCGGCAAGGTCGCTGATTTAGCGATTATTGACGGTGATGTCTTAGCTGATATTCAACGCAGTGAGTATGTCAGTCATACTGTGATTAATGGACGGGTATTTGCGGCTGCTACAATGCAAGAACTAGGCAGTGAAACCAAGCCTGCACCATTCTTCTTTGCTGATGAAAACAGTCAGTTTATACCACAAGCGACGCAGCTTGAGGTTGACGCTAAAGCGAAAAATTATCACTGGGTGCACTAATACTGAGTGTTTTATGCGCTCATTGCTTATAGCAGTGGCATTGGTGTCTGTTTTACCACAGACACCAATGAGTGACTGCCTGCTCTTGTAAAAACACTTCAGCTTGAGCACCGTGTAATATGGCTAACGTAGCTAATAATCCAGCTTGAGTACAGTTTTCTCCGGCCACGGTTACCGATCTTGGCGCGTCTTTAACGGGATAACCGGTTTGTGGATCAAGTACATGACCATAGCGCACGCCGTCTTTTAGTAAAAAACGTTTTGCATCGCCACTTGTTGCTAACCCACCTTGGGCAATAGTCACTAACATTTGGGTCGTTCTGGCAGGATCGGGGTGCTCAATGCCGACTTGCCAATATGGATGAGCTTGACGAGGACGCGTAACGCCAATGTCCCCACCAAAATTCACTAAGACTGACCAAGTTGGCTGCATTTCACGCGCGAGCTGCACACATCGATCCACTGCATATTCTTTACCAATACCGCCTAAATCAATAGCATAGCCAGGTAGTAAGCGAACACTATCATCAGCCAATTGGACATTTTCCCAACCACTACAAACAAGACAAGCTTCGATCATTGTTTGAGACGGGATCGTATCGCTGCCATCAAACTGCCACACTTGCCCAAGGATACCGCTAGTGACATCAAAGCGCCCTTCACTGAGTTCAAAACAAGTATTGGCAAGGGATAATAATTGTTGAGTTTCATGATCAATCGCAACCGCTTGACCCTGAGCATGATTAATTTCATACATGATATTGTCATCGCGATAGCGCGAATATTTGCTTTCAATACGCCATGCTTCCGTGGCGATAGCTTGAGTTAAAGCCAGTGCTTGTTGTGAATCAATAGCATCAATTAACACTTCACACGGAGAAGCCATAGCATCAAAGCGACCACAAATGTGATCACCCCGAACTTCTATTGAGACTTCTCTTATTGCATGCTTCCTCATTGGTGCTAATTGTTAAAATTAAACATGAAAATTGAACATTAAAATTGATCTCCTAAATGGCTACTTAGAATTGATAGTTAAACTGAACTATCAGTGCTTTAATACTCGGATAAAGCTCTAATTCAGCAAGTTGCCCAGGCTCGGCAAAGCCTGCATTCTTCGGGTTTTGTTGATAATACTCAACCCGAACCGCCCAAGCATCACCGTTATCAAGCTTTTGTCCGTATTTTACACCCACCGTATACGCATCCATATCACCCAAACGATAATCTGCACTGGCATAAGTAGGCAGCGGTTGATCACTGAGTAAAAATGGCTGATAAAACTCTGCAGCACTTTGTTGATAATAACGCACATGCGGTTGAATATAGCTGTTATCTGATAAATTATAGCGTAAGCGCGACTCTAACGTATGCGATTGAATATCCCAATCATCCCTAGCAAAACGATATGACAAATCAACCACACCGCTGTCCATCGCGTATTTAGTCTGCCAATACACGTTGTGTTTGGTACGTGAATCCGGTCGAGATTCAAATAAGGTATCCTGCACGGTGCCTTGGTTATTGACGACAGACACCAGTTTATAGGGATCATTTAAATAACCATCTGACACAGACATACCGTAATTAAGCTGCATAATGGTGCGGCGATTGATGATTTGCGTCAAGCCAAATAAGACATCGATAGTATCTTTGTCTTGTGCCCCTTCACGGCTCTCATATTGGCTTGCATGTGCATCAAAGTCGGCGTTACCAGAACCGTTTGCATCAAGGTAGTCATCATATAAATCATAATCACTGACACTGTTTAGCACTGAAGTGCTACCCAGACGCTCTGGTGTCCCGCCAACAGGATCAATACTATCAAACTGATAAGATAAGCCTAGCGATAACGTGGTATTTTTTTGATTAAAATCACGCGCCAATGAGCCGTTTACGCCAAGAGACAAATAATCATATTCTTTAGAAACATGTACACCGGTTGATCCGCGTAAATCCGTAGCAAGCGGTTGGGTCCACTGCGCATTAAGCTGTACGCGAGAGTCTTTGAAGGTGTCATCTAATGGGGTTTCGCCAGCAGCAACGGCATAGCCTCCATTGCCGGATGGGCGTGAAAAGGTTTGTACCGTATCTTGTGGTACAGCTCCGGTGGCTGATGCACCGGTTAAGCCATCGAAGGTCACTTTACCATTGAAAATATGCTCATCACCAAAATCTTTAGTGGCACTCACCACGCCCTCAACTAGGCTCACACGATCGGTCTCACCATAATATAGTATCGCGGTATCAAATTTCCATTCGTCCGCAGTATCGGGATTCGCTTGTGCAAGCGGGCTAACTGCACCTAATAAAGCACAAGTTGCGACGGCTAAGCTAGCTGCAATTGGTTTAGGCTTAACAATCGTCTTGTCTGCAAAGCGCATCGATGAAGGATGTTCTATTAGTTGCATCCACAACCTCCACCAGCAAACGCACGACCACCAGAAGTCGCTTCTTTGGAAAAGTAAATATGGTCGTCTAACCCTAAGTCGACACCTTCGGCGTTAAGTGACATTTCATCTTTGGCAAGTAAATCACGCTCCCAGGGCTGTACACCTAAACTCGCACAGCCGACCGCTTGGGACACTGTGATAGCAACTAATGCTAATTTGAATATTTTTTTCATCATTATCCTCTTTATTCCGCAATTAATTGAGCAATACTGTGCTCATAATTGGCTATCTGTTTAATAAAAAAACCAGTATGGGCAAAGCGCACTTGACCGCGCTTATCAATTAAATAACTGCTCGGCATTCCAATCACTTGATAGGCTTGGGCAAGCTCACCAGAGGGATTAAATTCAACATGAAATGCTGATGGATTATCCATTAAAAATTGTTGAGCAAGTTCAGGCTCTTGATCTAGATTAATCGCTAAGATCACTAACTCATCGCCATATTGCTGTTGCATTTGGTTCATCCAAGGAAATGATCGACGGCACGGCACGCACCAAGATGCCCAAAAATCGACATAGACGACTTTGCCTTCAAGATCTGTTAGTGAACTGGCTTGGGTGTTAGCTTTTGATAATTGATTTGGCTGTTGGATAGCGATAGGTGGTGCTGGATAATTAACAGGTTTAGCTAATACTAACTGCGCTTGTCCTGCCCAAAGCCCGACCAAACAGGCTAGGATAAAACACATACGTGTGAATTGATGCATAAAAAATACTATAGTTAATCAATGATAATTAAAGATTAACCAACGAAACTTAACTCTACCTTAAGCTTGAATAAAAATGGCCGTGCTGCTTTTGAGTATTCCCGCCATTAGCAACACTATTAACAAAGACATTAGAAACACCATTAAAAACTCCACTGCAATCCCGCGCGCAAAGTATGATCTTTGCTATCGCCGTTAAAGCCTTTAATAAACGCTAGCTCCCACTTCAGTTGCTGGCGTGGACTAAACTTTTTGACCCCCATAAAACCTGGGCCAATCCCCAGAAAATCTTTATCCGCATACAGCTCTAATGCAGGCTGAAAGGCTTGTCTGAGGCGGTAACGATATTGCATTCTAAACTCACTTTCTAATACTGAGTCAACCGCCTGCCCAAAGACATATTTAACAATGAGATTTGTTGCTAAGTGGGTGCGACCAAATTGTTTTTCATTAATCACACCCATGCTCGTTTTATATTTATCGACTTTGTGGGATTTTTCTAGTTCGAAAATAACCGCTGTATCGGCCCAGTATTGGCCTTGTTCACCAAACATCCAGCGCGCTTCGACTTCATATTCAGCTAAACTGAGATTTTCTTGTTCATCGCGTTCAGCGCTTAAAAACACTTCGACCATGAAGCCTTCCGTAAAGGCATGTCCATACCCGACACGATGAAATAACTCATTACCATCGTCAGTTTGACGGGAAACTAAACGCCATTCAACGTCCCGTTCAAAAGGTAAAATGTTAGGTTTGTAGACTTTATCCACAACAATATCAGCATGACTCGTTGAACTTACGAGTAGTACGTACGCCATTAGCAAGCAGCCGAATGCTTTGTATAGCGATTGTTGTAACTTTATAAGATGTTCACGACACATACTATTTCTCTTTTATCAAATACGATTTGGCGTATATAAAGCGCCATCCCCAAGCTCCACCCAGCACGAGCACTAACAAATATAGACCTAATCCCAACCAACTAAATGTGGCATTGATCCCGAATAATGCGTGTGCTAATACACCCACCACCGATGACTCATCAAACCATTGGCTCATATCTAGTAGTGGCTCGGTCCAGGTTAACCAGCCAATTTGCGCTAACCACTGTTCAATTTGTATTACTCGTCCAGCAATAAATAACCACAGTAATAACCACACTATTATCCACATCACATATTGCCGTGAGAATGCGTACACAGCCAATAAGTACCAACATATCGCCAATGCAAGGCTCACCAATGCGCCTAAACTTAACCCCGTCATTAGGACCGTTAAAGAAGTATTAGGAGCCTGGGATTTTGTCAGGATATATAACCATAACGAGGTACTTTGTGGCAGATGCACGAATATAGTTGCAACCACTATCATTGCTAATGCACTCGGATTGACTCGCTGTTGGGGGTAGCGAAAAAAAACAACAGCAATAAGCACTGACGCCAATACCGTCAAACTATACAACCATTCTAATGTATCAACTGGCAACATATTTACTACGGTATTAATGTTGAACCCAAATAAGACCAAAATGATACAACTGCTCAACAACACACATCGCTTAAAACCAGCCTCAGGCGGTCGTAAAATATAAATCAAACTAATGAACCAACACACAGGTAAACACACTTTTAGGCTCAAAATGGCGCTACTTATCAACATGAACGCCGCCTTTTTTGGGTTTTACGTTGGGGCTATTGGATGATTGTAGTGTGTTATATTGATGCAGCGGTACAACGATGAGCGACCCTCGGGCAGTATCGGGGTGATATTCACCAATAAAACCATATTCGCCAGATGTTAGCTTTGGTAAGTAAATAATCGTCGGGCGATGTGGGAAAATGACTTTTTCACGGTTTAAGGAAAAGCTATCAAACTCCTCGGGGGTAGTATCCAAGTTGTGGATCAGTAATTGAATAGGCGTGTTTTCGGGTACATAAATTCGACTTGGATAAAATAAATGTTGTTCTATCGTAATTCGCTGGATCACAGTCCCCGCCCCCATTAATGCAAACATCGATGCGATTAATAAAGAGCTGATAAGTTGACGAATACGATTATGCATTTGACACTCGGTTCACAGGTAAGCGTATGTCGACACACAAACCGCCTAAGATAACGCTATTACTGAACTGTACATCTCCATGCTGGACATCAACAATTTGTTTGACCAATGCCAAGCCTAAACCTGCCCCTTGTATATGTTTATGCAGGGGAGCTCGATAAAAACGTTCACTCATTTGTGTTAATAACTGCTTATCCAATGGCTCACCTTGATTTTCCACACAGATCTTTATCGTCGGTTCAGAGGACATTTCTAAACCTAACGTCACCAAAATATCAGAGTGGTTGTCGGCATATTTATTGGCATTGTGGATCAAATTAGTAAATATCGTAGAGAGTAATTCGCTTTCTGATTCTATTGCAAAATCGTTGGGTAAGTCACACTGCAATTCAATATTTTGTTGCTTATCGAGTAACTTTGGATACACCTCACTAATGACATCTTGCATCAAATGCTCAACCGCAACTGAATGCCATTTGATTTGATGTTGATCGGGGTGGGTCTGTGACAACAATAGCAGCTGATTGACGATTTTGGTTAAGCGGTTCACCTCTAACAAGTTTTTACGTAGTCTTGGATGATGAGTGCTATCGATTTCTTGCATCGCGTTTTGCAGTGATATGGCTAAAATACTCAAAGGGGTACGTAGTTCATGCGCTACATTTCCGCTGAAACTTTGTTCTCGTTCAAGACCTGCTTGGATCTTAGCTAACAGTTGGTTGATGGTGCTAACGACAGGCTCTAATTCACTAAACTGGCTATCGAGTGTAATCGGATCAAGCTGAGTCAACGCTCGCGATGATAACAATGCAGCCAACTGCTTTAGTGGCCGTAAACCCATTCTGACCGAGGTAAAAATCAGTAATCCCAAAACCGGTATCGCCAGCACAAAAGGTAAAATTGCGGAGGTAATAAACGCGTCAGTTTTGGCTGCGCGATCAGAGATTGAATACCCCACTATGACAGTTTTACCTGTATTAGCTAACGTTAGTACACGCCAACGATCGTAATTAAAATTGGTTTCACTATAGCCTAATACACTTGTGATCTGTGTATCTGGGGCTTGATTGGATCGAAACACCAAGAGTTCATCTTGCCACACTTGTAACGCAAGATCGCCTCGGTTAAAAGCCGTTCGCGTTTGAGGCGCTTGCGTAACAGCAGTCGAGAGTGTCGATTGAGCTGAAACATTCAGTGCTAAGACACTTTGACCCAGTGCTTGGAGTTCAGCGTCATACAGCGCTTGGGTATTATCTTGTAATTTTTTATAGCCTGCGACGACAGCAAGTGTGATCACCAAAATAATACTCGATACGAGGAGTAACGATATAAGACGCTGAATTGACTTCATTTAATTCACAGTTGTGGATTTTTTAACACAGTATCCCACACCACGAATGGTATTGATAAAATCTTTTGGCAGTTTTTTACGTAAGTTATGCACATGCACTTCAATCGCATTACTGGACACTTCATCACCCCATTCATATAACATGGTTTCAAGTTGAGCTTTGGATACAATACGATCAGCCCGTTCCATTAACGCCCGCAAAATCATAAACTCTTTTCTGGGTAACGCCAACGCTGAACCTTGAACTGTTACAGCCATTGAATCAGTGCGCAAACTGACATCTGCAATCTGTATATCCGATGAGATAACTGTGCCTAAACGACGCTGCAATACGCGTAACCGTGCTAATAATTCATCAAGTTCAAACGGTTTTGCGAGGTAATCATCAGCGCCTGCATCTAACCCTGCGACTTTATCCGATAATTGCCCTCGAGCGGTCAACACCAATATAGGTAACCCTAATCCTAATTTACGGATCTTAGTGAGCACTTGCAAACCATCTATATCAGATAACCCGAGATCGAGTATCATTAAATCGACATCCCCATTTTGGGCGGCAACAATGGCTTGTTTGCCTGAAGCAAGATGTGACACTGCATAATTAGCTTTACGCAATGATTGACATATTTCATCTGCTAGGGCGAGTTCATCTTCAATAAGTAAAATATGCATGTATGACGATCACTATTTTTTGATTATGGAACATTTTATAGTAATAAACTTAACCTAAACTTAAGCTTTTTCCTATATCAAATACTGCCCTTTAGGCTAGATTTACCAATAACTAAACACTGAAAATAATAATTTTTTATTATTTTTATCAAGATGTTAAACATATACCGCCATATTTGTGTCGGAATTGTGCAACAAGTAATAATAGCGAAATAATCATTTGTCTCTAAGCTTTAAAGTGAATTACAAAGAATGTCTGGAATTTCTTAAATGCTTTTTTTGTAGCACAAGAGTATTTAATAAATTCATACGTTGGAGTCTTGTCATTTTCATTTAATGCACAAAACCAATATAAGGAATTATTATGCACAAAGAGTTACACAGCTTATCTCCAAGAGAGTTTCAAGTCGCCAATCATATCACTAAGGGCATGACTAACCGAGACATTGGAGACAAATTATATATTAGTGAGCGGACTGTGAAATTTCACGCTGCTAATATTTACAAAAAACTCAAGATCAAGAATCGAGCGGGACTGATTTCAGGTTACATATCCGAGATGCAACGGATTGAAAAACTAAAGATCAGTATTCATTGATCGTTGTGCTAAGCGATAGAAACTGTGTTATCAACTCGTATTGAATCGGTGTTGATAACACAACCTTTTATCAAGCAGCTATTTATTAAAGGATATAACGACTTAAATCTTCATTATCCACTAGCATTTCTAAATGATGGTTTACATATTTCACGTCGACTTCGATGGACTCACCGCTTTTTTCGGATGCATCATAAGATATTTCTTCCATGAGGCGTTCCATGACAGTATGTAGACGTCGCGCACCGATATTTTCAGTTCGCTCATTGACCTGCCACGCCGCTTCCGCGATACGTTGAATACCACATTCAGTAAAGGTAACTGAGACACCTTCAGTGCCTAATAGAGCTACATATTGTTCGGTCAATGATGCATGTGGCTCTGTCAATATACGCACAAAATCATTCACTTCTAATGCTTGTAACTCGACGCGGATTGGCAGACGACCTTGCAATTCGGGGATCAGATCAGATGGTTTACTCATTTGAAACGCACCCGAAGCAATAAACAAAATATGGTCTGTTTTGACCATGCCGTGTTTAGTCGATACGGTCGAGCCTTCCACTAAAGGCAGTAGATCGCGTTGTACGCCCTCGCGCGATACATCTGCACTTGAGTTACCTTCACGTTTACAAATTTTGTCAATTTCATCGATAAATACAATCCCAGTTTGCTCTAACGTGTCAATCGCATCTTGTTTGAGATCTTCTTGATTGACCAGCTTCGCCGCTTCTTCTTCAACTAATAATTTGAAGGCGTCTTTGATTGGGAGCTTTTTCTTTTTCGATTGGTTACCCGATAAATTCTGGAACATACCTTGTAATTGATTGGTCATGTCTTCCATACCAGGAGGCGCCATGATCTCAACACCAACTTGTGGCAGTGCTACATCAATTTCAATTTCTTTATCGTCGAGCTTACCTTCGCGTAATTTTTTGCGAAACACTTGGCGTGTAGATTGATTATCGGCCTCTTGGTTTTCACCAAAAATATCTTTAGGTGGCGGGATCAATACATCTAATATACGATCTTCAGCCGCTTCTTCAGCTCTGAATTTCACTTTAGAAGTGGCTTGTTCTTTGGTCATTTTAACCGCTATATCGGTCAAATCACGAATAATCGTTTCGACTTCTTTACCGACATAACCTACTTCAGTAAATTTTGTCGCTTCGACTTTAATAAATGGTGCATTGGCTAGTTTTGCCAGACGACGTGCAATTTCAGTTTTACCGACACCCGTAGGACCAATCATTAAAATATTTTTTGGTGTAACTTCTTGGCGTAATGCTTCTGGTAATTGCATCCGGCGCCAGCGATTTCTTAACGCGATGGATACCGCGCGTTTGGCATCTTGCTGCCCAATAATGTGTGTGTCCAACTCATGGACGATTTCTCTAGGTGTCATAGCTGACATAATCTGTTCCTCAATCCTATGCTTTGGAATTAATAATCTAATGTTTCAACGGTATGGCTGTGATTGGTGTATACGCAAATATCACCGGCAATCGTTAACGCTTTGCTCGCTATCTGTTGTGCCGATAAATCGGTATTTTCCAACAGTGCAGTTGCGGCGGATTGCGCAAAAGGGCCACCAGAGCCAATCGCAATTAAATCGTGTTCAGGCTGAATAACGTCACCGTTACCAGTGATCACCAAAGAAGCAGTATGATCGGCAACCGCTAACAAAGCTTCAAGTTTGCGCAGCATTCTATCGGTGCGCCAATCTTTAGCTAATTCAACAGCGGCTTTGGTCAAATGACCTTGATGTTGTTCTAATTTGCTTTCAAAACGCTCAAACAAAGTAAACGCATCGGCAGTACCACCGGCAAAACCAGCAATTACTTTATCATGATACAAACGACGCACTTTTTTGGCGTTGCCTTTCATTACAGTGTTGCCTAATGAGACTTGACCATCTCCGGCTATTACGACTTGGTTGCCACGACGAACTGATACAATAGTAGTCACAGGTAATCCTTATATATATCGCACACTAATTGTGCCTAATAAGAACTATGTGGGGGGGAGAAATCAAAAATTCAAGGGAATTGCTGATCAATAACACTGAATTTTTGATGATAAATTATCTTATAGATTCCAAAACCAAATCTCGCAAGAGTTGATATTTTCACGTTGCAAAATATGACGGTCACGCTCTGCATCACGTTTAGAATCATACGGCCCTAAAATAACTCGATACCAACCTGACTTGGAACCTCTGATTTGTGGCTCTAAGCCGACAAAAGCCATCGTTGCTCGCATCGAATCAGCTTGATCATAAATTTTAAATGACCCACATTGCATTAAATAGCGTTTGTCTGATGTGGCCACTTCAGCTTCGACTTCCACTTCATAGCCAGGTAACGACTTGATGAATGCCCATTCTTCTTTTGGCAGTTCAGGCAGAGGATCGAGTTCATCAATATCCGCTTGAGTAACCACTTTAACTGGCTCAACTGGCTGTGTAACTAAAGTTGCATCATCTTTAATCGAATATAAAAAATAGGCAAATCCGGCTAATACTAATACCGCAAATGCAATTTTAATTTTAGGCATAATGGATGACGTCGCCGCTTTTGTGGGTGCTTTACGACGATTAGAGGGTGCGCCTTTTTTACGAGGAGCAGGTTTGCGTTTAATATAATCTTTTTGAGCCATGCGGCGTTAAAACCTGATAATGAAAAATGTACCCCACTATTGTAGTGAGTTGCTTAGTTAAAATCTATGTTATCTACATCAATAGACCATCTAACTCGTAACTTATTCGCATATTCGTTGCAATCATCGACGATAGTCGCGAGTACTTTTTGCCGTAAATCACGATACGGGCTTTGTATAATCAGCATGTAACGATAGCGCGCCTGCTTTTTCTCAATTAAACAAGGCACGGGGCCGACTGTTGAAATATTCGACATGTTGCTCAATAATTGTTTCGCATATTGCAATACTTGTATTGCCCGTTGTGGGTTTTCATCTTCCGCACGAAACACAGCTTGAAAGCTATACGGCGGTAATTGTGCTTGCTCACGTTCATGCAACGCAAAACGCGCGAAATGACCATAACCGTTATTAACTAAATCTTGTAATAACGGATGTCCTGGCTGGGTGGTTTGCAAAAATGTCTCGCCCGGTTTATCTGCCCGCCCTGCTCGACCTGAAATTTGTGTAATTAATTGTGACAGTTTTTCTGGCGCTCGGAAATCCGCACTAAACAACGCCCCATCGACATCCATTATCACAACACAAGTGACATGGGCAAAATGATGACCTTTGGCTAAGATCTGCGTACCGAGTAAAATTTGATGCTCGCGTTGATTGATTTGTTCTATCGTATTGGCAAGTGTTTGCTTACCGCGCATCGAATCAGAATCTATACGTATCGTCGAATATTGTGGAAATAACTCTGCCAAGCCTTGCTCTAACTGCTCAGTGCCCACGCCTTGTGTCATTAACTCGGTCGCCCCACATGCACTACAACGATGTGGCGCTGGTGCTTGAGCTAAACATTGATGACAGACCAAGCGAGCTTGCGCTTTGTGATAAGTCATCGGTTTGTCGCACGCACGGCAATCCTCTACGTGACCACACTGTTGGCACACCACTGCTGGAGCAAATCCTCGGCGATTGATAAATAACAACACTTGATTGCCTTGTGCCAAATGCGATTGCATTACCTCTATGGTGGTAGGCGCAAGTCCATAAGTGAGCGGTTGTTGGCAAATATCAATTAAATTTACTGGCGCAATGGCGGCATCACCGGCTCGTTTAGCCAACACAAAGTGTTGAAATTTTCCAGATATGGCACGCTGTAAGGTTTCTAATACTGGCGTCGCTGTCCCTAAAATAATTGGAATTTTTTGCCGTTGAGCCAGCATAATCGCAACATCACGCGCATGATAACGTAACCCGTCTTGCTGTTTAAATGAGTCATCATGCTCTTCATCAATGATAATCATTCCCAGCTCAGGCAAAGGCGTAAATACCGCAGAACGCGTACCAATGACCAAACCAATTTGATTTAAACGTGCTTGTTGCCACACCGCCAAGCGCTCATTATCACTTAATCCAGAATGTAGCACACCGACACTAATACCAAAGCGAGCAGCGAAACGCGAGACAGTTTGTGGCGTTAAGCCAATTTCAGGGACTAAAATTAATACCTGCTGACCACGCTGTAAAACTTGGTTGATAACTTGTAAATATACTTCTGTTTTACCACTGCCGGTGATCCCTTCAAGCAAAAAACAACCAAATTGGCCAAGTTGACTATTGATCCCCGTAATTGCGATAGATTGTTCAACATTAGCAGAGAGCCCAGCAATAGCTTGAAAGTGCGCCGCGCCAGTTTGCGTGAACCAACTGCCTGTTGTGGGGACATGAGATGTCTCAACGAATATGTCTTTTTTCACTAGAGCATTTATGGCTGGCGTACCGAACTCTTGGCGCAACTGCGCTTTATTGATACCCACGACATTAACTGATTGTTGGTCACCTTGGGTATGCCCTGCGACATAGCAGGCCAGCGCATATTGTTTTGGAGCGCGTTTTAAGGCAATGAAATCGACGGTTTGGGTTACATCATTACCACGTACATTTAATGCCTGTAATGTATCGTTGAGTTGGATAACCTGTTGCGGTTTAGGTGCGCTCGATATCGATTTACGTAAGGCGCTTGGCAACGCCGTTTGTAAGACTTCACCTATAGGATGCTGATAATAGCTCGATGCCCATGTTAACAAGCCTAGCCATTGCTCGGAAAAGATCCCTTGTGCGTCTAAGACTGAGGTAATGGCCTTTAATTTGGCTAAGTTTATCTGCTCTGCGGCTTCCAGCACTGCGCTGTCACTTTGACATTCGACCACAATCCCGACTAGCTCGCGATTAGCAAAGCTCACTAATACACGGGCCCCAATTGCGACAGGCTCGGTGTGGGTGTAATGAAAGGTTTTGCGCAGTGGAACTGGCACTGCAATTGCCAAAAATACCATGAATGCTTATTTTTATCGTTTTTATGGGCCAAAACGCGATTATACTTGATCAAAGCGCTAAGTTACATTATTATGCGCGTCCATTTTGCGACTCATTGCGTGTGCGGTGAGTCATGTTAATTATTGCGTATGGTGTGCAGCTTCGGGTTGTATAGCGATACGGCCTAAATATAAAAGGTAATCCATATGAAACAAGATATCCATCCTAACTACGCTGAAATCACTGCAACCTGTTCTTGTGGCAACGTAATCAAGATCCGTTCTACTGTAGGTAAAGATTTAAACCTAGACGTATGTTCTGCTTGTCACCCGTTCTATACTGGTAAGCAGCGCAATGTTGATACTGGTGGCCGTGTTGATAAGTTCAACAAACGCTTCAGTGCACTTAGCAAAAAATAATAATGATTCGCTGCTAGTAGCCAATACATTCATCTCAAAAAGCGCTCATTCAGCGCTTTTTTTGTGGGTATTCAGAAATCGGATATGTATTTAATTTTTACTGTGATACATTAAAAATTAATGCTAATAAAAACAATAATAAAGCAAAAAGACAGAGAAATTTTTAACCCCCTACTTCTCAAGGAAATGCACGAAAAATGTCTGATTTTCGTCAACAAGCGTTAGACTATCACGCCCTGCCAAAACCAGGAAAGATCAGTGTCGAATTAACTACTCCCGCTGCAACTGTTAATGACTTAGCACTTGCCTACAGCCCAGGTGTAGCTGAACCTGTGCGTGAAATAGCAGATGATCCTGCCAACGCGTATAAATATACTTCCAAAGGTAATATGGTCGCTGTAATTAGTAACGGCACGGCGATTTTGGGTTTGGGTAATTTGGGTCCACTCGCATCTAAACCTGTGATGGAAGGAAAAGCGTTGTTGTTTAAGCGTTTTGCTGGCCTTGACTCTATTGATATTGAAGTAACTCATCGCACCACTGAAGAGTTTATCAACACGGTTGCTAATATCGCTGACACATTTGGTGGTATAAACCTTGAAGATATTAAAGCTCCTGAGTGTTTTGAAATTGAACGCGAATTACAAAAACGCTGCAAAATCCCTATTTTTCATGATGATCAACACGGTACGGCAATAGTCACTGCCGCGGGTATGCTCAATGCCTTAGAGATCCAAGGCAAAGACATTAAAAAAGTACGTATTGTATGCATGGGTGCTGGCGCTGCTGCTATTGCCTGTATGGAATTACTGATTAAATGTGGGGCTCAGCGCGAAAAAATCTACATGCTTGACCGTAACGGCGTCATTCATACTCGTCGTGAGGGCTTGCCCGAGCACAAAGTAGCTTTTGCCAATAATACCGATAAGCGCACACTAGAAGATGTAATGGACGGTGCTGACGTGTTCTTGGGCGTATCTGGTCCAGATGTGTTGCCAGCCGAAACCTTATCCCTAATGGCAGCCAATCCAATTGTGTTTGCTTGCTCCAACCCCGATCCTGAAATAAAGCCTGAACTAGCCATGGCAACGCGTAATGATTTAATTATGGCAACCGGTCGTTCTGATTATCCTAATCAAGTAAACAACGTATTGTGTTTTCCGTTTATTTTCCGGGGTGCATTAGATGTGCGTGCCAGTGAAATTAACGACGCG
Organism: Glaciecola sp.; assembly: GCA_029246415.1. Taxonomy (GTDB): domain Bacteria; phylum Pseudomonadota; class Gammaproteobacteria; order Enterobacterales; family Alteromonadaceae; genus Opacimonas. Next base: position 30,725 of record JAQWNF010000018.1, on the reverse strand, counting down.
ATGAAAGTCGCTGCAGTAGAGGCCTTACGAGAAGTATCCAAAGAACCCGTACCAGCAGAGGTGTTAATCGCTGCAGGGGTTGACTCACTAGAATTTGGTCGTGATTATATTATCCCTAAACCTATGGATCCAAGACTTTGCGCACGTATCGCAAGAGCTGTCGCACAAGCAGCGATTGATTCAGGTGTTGCGCATTTTGACGAATTGCCTAAAGGGTATATGGAAGACTAATATTAGTGTGGGGTTGTTGCTAAAGAGCTTGTCGTTTAAGTTGTTGCCGAACAGGTCATCGAACTAGTCGTCGAGCTCGGCTTCAATCCCCATTTCTTCCATGAGTTTGCGCACAGATTCAGGGATACGATTCGCATTACCTTTCTTCAAATCATTATCATCAGGTAATGGTTGCCCAGTAAACGCATGTAAAAACGCTTCGCATAATAATTCTGAATTTGTCGCATGGCGTAGGTTGTTGACTTGGCGGCGAGTGCGTTCATCAGTCAATACCTTCAACACATTGATAGGAATAGAGACAGTCACTTTTTTGACTTGTTCGCTTTTCTTGCCGTGCTCTGCGTATGGATGAATATATTTGCCGTTCCATTTAGCCATAGAGATATACCTCGAACGTTTTGCGTTAATTATTATTATTATGCTTTATTGCTATAGGTTATTAGTAACTGATTAGTCGCTTATTGAACTATATAGCTTGACCAATCCACTAATATTACGTAGTTTAGACGTCTAAACGTCTATTGTATACATTTTTATTTGAGGTATTCTCATGGTTTCTTACGCCCAAGGCGTTGATTCTCTCAACCAAACTCTTTCCGAATTACGTGATATCAACGTTTCTTTTGAATTTTTTCCTCCTAGTAATGAAAAAATGGAAAACATGCTCTGGAAATCTGTAGAACGCTTAGCGCCGCTAAAACCAGCATATATGTCGGTCACTTATGGCGCAAATAGTGGTGAGCGTGATAAAACTCACAATGTTGTTAAACGCATTCAACATGATCTTGGTGTCCCAGCAGTACCGCATTTAACCTGTGTCGATGCATCTCGCGAAGAGTTAATCGAGATTGCTAAAGAGTACTGGGCTAATGGTATCCGTCGGATCGTGGCATTACGTGGCGATCTACCAGCAGGTATGCAAAAACCTGATATGTACGCCAGCGATTTGGTTGCATTATTAAAAGATGTTGCTGATTTTGATATTTCTGTGGCTGCTTACCCAGAGAAGCACCCAGAAGCGCCTAATGCTCAATTTGATTTGCTTAACCTAAAACGCAAAGCTGAAGCAGGTGCCAACGAAGCCATTACACAATTTTTCTTCGATACCTCTCATTACCTGCGTTTCCGTGACCGCGCAGCTGCGGCAGGCATTGATTTGGATATTGTTCCGGGGATTTTACCGGTAACCAACTACCAAACACTGATAAAATTTGCCGGTTTTACCGATGTGCATGTTCCTAATTGGTTACATAAAATGTATGATGGACTAGAAGATGGTGACCAAACGACACGTAACTTACTTGCTGCCAACATTGCAATGGATCAAGTTAAAGTACTGGCCAAAGAAGGCGTCAAACATTTTCATTTTTATACACTCAACCGTAGCGAGTTAAGCTACGCCATTTGTCATATGCTAGGACTGCGTACATGATAGAAACCTTTCGCCAATGGATGGCGTTGATGCGACACCAACTCATTCCCCAATTTCCAGCTATCGCGCGCTATTTTGTGGCGCGCTGTGCCACAGACAAAGTGACCGTTTCGGCAGGTCATCTCGCTTATGTATCACTGTTATCGCTGGTGCCATTTATCATGGTGTTTTTTACTATGCTATCTGCCTTCCCAGCCTTTGCAGAAGTGCGTTTAGAACTACAAGCATTCATTTTTAGTAACTTTGTACCGACATCCGGCGATGTGTTAGAAAAATACATTAATGAATTCGTTGGCAATGCATCTGGCATGGGCGCGGTAGGTATTGGATCTTTGGTGGTGGTAGCACTATTGCTAATCATGAACATTGATAAAACACTCAACACAATTTGGCGCACAGATAAAAAACGCCCCAAAATGTTTACCTTTGCGGTCTATTGGATGGTCATAACATTAGGCCCTATTATGATGGGCTCTAGCGTATTGGTAAGCTCTTACTTACTTGGCTTTGCAAGCTATGCCGAAGAATATACCCCAGGTTTAGGCACATTATTACTCAAAACTGTACCTAGTATTACCTCTACCATTGGGTTCTTAATTTTATATATGCTTGTACCTAATGCTCGAGTAAAATTTTCACACGCATTTAGTGGTGCAATATTAGCCACGTTTTTATTTGAGTTATCCAAAAAGGGCTTTGCCTATTACGTCGGCAACTTCCCATCATACGAGGTGATTTATGGGGCGCTAGCGGTGATACCGATTTTGTTTGTATGGATATATTTATCTTGGATAGTGGTTTTGGTTGGCGCTGAATTTACTTGTTCGATACAAGAAGTCCTAGCCCCGGACGAAAAACCCAAAGCATTAGCCGAAGAGTAACTCTAAGGTTACCCTTTCATTGCTGCAATAAAGGTATCTGACTGTTCAATCGCTGAGTTCATTTCTTTAATCAAGTTATCAACGTCAGATTTGATTACCGCAAATTCACCTTGTAGTGCACCAATTGCACTCGCGTTGAGATTATGTTTGAGATACAAAACATTATTTTGCAAAACACTCAGTACTGGAGGGATACTACTTTCAACCTTACGCATTGCTCGCAACATGGATTGATACTTGGTCTGTGTTTCACGTAATTTATTTTGACTATCGCGTTTAAGCTTGACGTTAGTATATAACTCCAACTCTGATTCCCATTCAGAAAACAACGCCTCTGCAACGCTTTCAACCTTATCGATACGTTTTGATACATCCTTTGCTGCAGCTTCTGATTCTAGATATTGACTGTTAAGTGCATCATAAACAGACTCTAATTCGCCACCGTCAAAGTTAATCAAAGCGGTAAACTCTTCTAACGCAGAAGCAAATTGTTCTTGAGCATCAGTTTGAGAATCTCGGGCATCTTCAACCCGATCGACAAGAATATCGCGTTTTTCTACGCCTAATTTTTCCCATGCACTATAATAAGCGCTCTGACATGCTGTTAAGCTTAATAAAGAAACAATAATAATAAGTTTGCTAAGTGAGGACATAGACAACTCCTTTTGTCATTTGAAATGTATATAATCTAAACAATAGTCTATATAAAAGTATTAAGCCCGAAAATACTATTATCCAGGCGAACTAAAGCGTGCTGCATCAATAATAGACCATATATGAAATATTGCGCCAACAGGCCACAAGAAGATAAAAATGACTGTTGCAGCAAGCGTATAGCAGACTGAAGCAACAATGAAAAACATTAAAGCACGTAAAATACGTCCTTGCACAAGCTGACCTAAGCCAGGGATAAATATATTACAAATCGCAGCGAGAACATTACCGCCTGAACCTTGTTGTGGCATATCTTTTTCTACCTTGTTATAAATAGTGAAACAGAAAAATCATTTTTATGACATTTAGTATTTAAACTAGCTCAAAAATTAAAGAAGCACAACTTATATGCCAAAGCTGTATACCAAATCAGTTCCGTTTAAACATGACATGCTACCAGTAACCGATGACCATTCTCTGTATTATGAGCAATCTGGAAATCCAGATGGGATCCCCATTTTATTTATTCATGGCGGCCCCGGAGCGGGCTTGAGTGACGATTATACGCGAATGTTTGATACTTCTATATATCACATCATTGCGTACGAACAGCGAGGCTGTGGTCGCTCTAAACCATTTGCTTCATTAGAGCATAATACTACTGCACACTTACTGGCTGATATCACTGCATTACGTGAACATTTGCAGATCCCACAATGGATTATTTTTGGTGGCAGTTGGGGAGCGACACTCGGACTCCTCGCTGCTATTAATGAACCCGAAACTGTCAAAGGCCTGATCCTCAGAGGAATTTTTCTGGGACGTCAACAAGATATCGATTGGTATATTTGTCCACATGGCGGAGCTGCACAAATGTATCCAGAACATTACGAAACATTTGTCCAAGATCTTCCCCCCTTAACTGAAGCGAGTGATATTTGTGATGCGTTTTTTGAATTATTTAATCAAAAAAACAAATTTCACAAAGCCAATGCATTGCGCTCATGGTACGGCTGGGAAGATAGAATATCGCGCATTCAGCACCCTTATGGCGATCCGCTTTATAACTATAACTTACATCAAATCGCTTCGCTCGCTATGCTCGAGTGCCACTATCTAAAACATAATTGTTTTATTTCCGAAAACTTTATTCTAGAGAATGTGCATAAAATCGCGCACATTCCTGGTTATATCGTGCATGGTCGCTATGACATGATTTGTAAAATCGAAGCATCGTATTCACTGCAACTTTTATGGCCTAACAGTCAGTTGACTATTATACCTGATGCAGGGCATAGTACGTCCGAACCATCGATTGCCTTTTCCTTAAAAATGGCTACCGACACGATGGCCAAACTTTTCAACGAATAAGCGTTAACCCCACTAAAAGTAACGATTGATGATTGGATTAATACAGCGAGTCAAGCAGGCAAGTGTGTCTGTAGAACAGCAAATTATTGGCCAAATTGGTTATGGCGCATTACTATTACTCGGTGTTGAAGCACATGATAGTGAACTAAATGCGCAAAAAATGGTCGATAAATTAATCAAGTTTCGTATGTTTAGCGATGATGCCGGTAAAATGAATTGGAATATCGAACAGATCACTGGTGATATTTTGGTTGTGTCACAATTTACACTCGTAGCAGATACGACGAAAGGCAATCGCCCGGGATTTTCTCGAGGTGCTTCACCTGCTCATGGAGAAGCGATGTATAATGCGTTTATTACTGAACTGAAATCACGCATAAATTTGCCTCAAATGCGTGTGGCTACCGGTCAGTTCGGGGCAGACATGCAAGTTGCACTGGTAAATGATGGCCCAGTGACATTTAGTTTACAGACTTAGGACTAACCCGCATTGTATAAAATTTTAACTCCCTCAACAGAACAACAACTTGAGCAATATTTTGCATTTCGATGGAAGATCCTCAAAGCACCATTTAATTTTCCTGTCGGCTCGGAAAAAGATGAGTACGAATCAGTTGCAGAACATCGCATGTTACTCAATCATAAAAATGAAATCATGGCAGTAGGCCGTGTACATTTTAACAGCGCCGAAGAAGTACAAATACGCCATATTGCTGTTGATTTTGATGCCCACGGTAAAGGCTATGGCCGCTTAATCGTAGCGACGTTAGAAAGTTATGCCATCGAGCAAGGTGCCGTTCGAGCGGTAACTAATAGTTTAGCTACTTCGCGCCCTTTTTTCGAACAATGTGGTTATGACAAACAATCAACATCAGAAGCATTGAGTAAATTAAACCGTATTCAAATGGTAAAAAAACTTACTGCTCAACAATATTTAATTAATGCTGATTGGTGTCATGAGTTACAAAAAACATGGGAAGAAACGATTCCAATCTCTGAGCAAATGGGGATCAAACTACATCAATACTCTGGCTCAACCCTAGAAGTTAGAGCGTCATTAAACAAAAATATTAATCTGCACGGAACTATGTTTGCCGGTAGTATTTTTTCTCTGGCGACGCTCACTGGTTGGGGCATGATATTTTTGCAATTGAAACGCAAAAAATTAGATGGTGAAATTGTCCTGGGTGATGGCAATATTCACTATCATAAACCTATTACTATGCAGCCAAGAGCACAGGTTCATATTGAGTATTTTCAATGTGATTATGCCGAGTTGCAGCAAGGCAATAAGATGCAAATAACGCTTAAAGTTCATATTTTAGATGGCGAAAATGCTGTTGCAGAATTCACTGGCGTATACTGGGTGTTGCCACGGATGTAATCTCGGGCGGATATGCCACGGATGTAGGCTCGGGCGGAAGGCTCGGGCGGAAGGCTCGGGCGGAAGGCTCGGGCGGATAAGCTAAGCGCATAAACGAAAAAACCCTGATTTACTCAGGGTTTTATATATTTATAACTAATTTAATGATCTAGTTAGTCAAATTACTATGCCATCGCGGCTTGAATTTTCTTCATCGCATTTTTTTCAATCTGACGTACACGCTCAGCAGACACTTGATACTTAGCAGCTAAATCTTGCAAGGTCATCTTGTTATCACTCAACCAACGCGTCTCAATGATGTGCTGACTACGCTCATCTAGCGTTTTGATGGCAGAGTATAAACGAGCTGAAGCATTAGAATCATAATCGGCATTAATAACTGCAGATTCTACATCTTCGGATTTATCTTCTAAATATTGCGCTGGTGCAAAATTACTATTGTCATCACCATCATCACTGGATAGGTCAAACGCTGTATCTTGGCTGCCCATTCGAGCTTCCATTTGCAATACTTCTTTCTCGGTTACACCGAGCTCTTCAGCAACTTTTTGTACTTCTTTATGAGTAAACCAACCCAAACGCTTTTTAGATTTACGCAAGTTAAAGAATAATTTACGTTGAGCTTTTGTCGTCGCAACTTTTACAATGCGCCAATTTTTTAATACGAACTCGTGGATCTCAGCTTTTATCCAATGTACCGCAAAGGATACTAGACGCACACCAACATTTGGATCAAAGCGCTTTACCGCTTTCATCAAACCAATGTTGCCCTCTTGGACAAGATCAGCTTGTGCAAGACCATAGCCAGAATAAGATTTTGCAATATGTACAACAAAACGTAAGTGAGACATAACTAACTCACGTGCTGCAGTAAGATCGCCTTCATTAAATAAACGCTCTGCTAATGATTTTTCTTCGTCAGCAGTCAGCATCGGTATGTTACTTACCGATTGAATGTAGCTTTCAATGCTACCGCTTTTTGGAATCGTTAATGCCATTTGCATGGATTTACTCATCAAATAAAACTCCGTTATTTAATCAACTGTTCAAAATATACCAAAGTGTCGCAAAAAATGCGAGATCATCACTCTAATTAATTGATATAGATCCACTAAACGAGCAAATAGTTTCAATTAATATGAGGTTTTTTTTAGTTATTTCAACCTTTCAGTTAACATTTATTTTACACAACCATATATCAGGCTATATAAATTTACTAGTCACAGGCAAAGAATTCATACTATAACCATAAAATTTAATGCATTACCTTTAGCTAGGCTCGATTTCCTTGATGTGTTTTTGCACTGATATCAACGATCCAATCAAACCCAGACTAATGGATATTAGCAAGATGACACCTAAAGCTTGCATGTCTAATCCACTAATAGTGAACTCGGCTTGGTATAACCCTGCTAAATTTTCGACACCAGATTGGATCCACCACAATAAAAATGCAACCAACATCCAAGCTAGCAGGCCACCTAAAAATCCGTACCAAAACCCAGTGTACAAAAATGGAAAGCGAATAAAGTTATCGGTCGCACCGACTAACTTCATGACTGCAATTTCTTCACGTTGGCTTAAAATATTAAGCCGAATCGTGTTACCTATTATCAATACGACAGAAACACATAAAAGGATTGCCACTATCCACACAATATCCTTTGCGATGGAGACAATTGCATATAATTTTTCAAGCCATTCAATGTCGAGCTTACCAAAATCGACGACCGACTGTTGCTCCAACTCTTTTAATAAGCGTCTAGCAGGCTCGGGTTGTAAATATTCAGCTTTAGGGGTAATAAGTAGTACATAGGGTAATGGGTTTTTATCCAAATAAGCTAAAGAATCTCCCAGCCCTGATAACGTCTCAAATTCTTCTAACGCGATATCCGGTGGGATCAAGCGAGCATCATCAATTTTACTCGTCATCAACGACACAGCGACAAGTAGCTGTTTAGCTTGTTGCTCGGTAGTACCCGATTGTAAATACAGCGATATTTCTCCAGCTTCCTCCCAGCCGGCGGTGACTTTCTCGGTATTTTTAACCATCAAATACAAGGTGCTAGGTAAGGTAATACTTAACCCTAATACACCAATAGTCATAAAGGTTGCCAATGGCGAGCGCCATAGCTCTCCTAAGCTTGCTAGCGCTTGGCGTAAATGATTGATCCCACCCATTACAACACGTTGGAAAAATCCAACACGGCGGGTAGTTTTGTCGCCAGTACGACCATTAAATAATAGACTCATGAAGTGTACTTCGGTGGTAATTTGGTGACAGGCGGCATATTGGGATCATGTAAATCAGGAGCTTCAGCAAGTGGATCTTGTTGATCATTGAGACCATCATCAATCATCCGACCTTGCTTAATCGTCAAGGTACGGTATTTCATCCGAGCGATTAAGCCCAAATCATGCGTTGCAACAAAGACACTAACACCGGCTTGATTGAAATCTTCAAATAACTGCATAATTTCCATCGATAACTTAGGATCAAGATTACCTGTCGGTTCATCGGCTAATAACAAAGGCGGTCGATTTACCACAGCACGCGCTATGCCGACACGTTGTTGTTCACCACCAGATAATGCCAGCGGTAGTTGTTGGATTTTGTGAAGTAGCCCAACCATATCTAATGCCGCAGAAACGCGTTTCTGGATCTGTTTACGTGAATAACCTTCAATCACCAATGGCAATGCCACATTATCAAATACGGTTTTATCCATTAATAATTGATGGGATTGAAATATCATGCCGATATCACGGCGGATATAGGGTACCTGACTGAGTTTGATGTCATTCAAATTATGACCGTTAATCAACACGTTACCAACGCTTGGACGCGCCATCAACGAGATCAATTTAAGAATCGTACTTTTACCTGCGCCTGAGTGTCCGGTTAAAAAAGCCATTTCACCTGGCTCGATGTGAAAATCAACTTGCTGCAAAGCCTGTTGTCCACCTGGATATGTTTTACTGACGCGGTCAAATTTAATCATAACGGTTAACTTGTTTGCTCAAATAACGCATCGATAAACTCTTTACTCTTAAAAGTGCGTAAATCATCGATTGCCTCTCCCACACCAATATAGCGCACGGGAATGGAAAATTGATCGGCGATTGAGAAAATAACTCCCCCTTTCGCCGTGCCATCTAATTTACTCAGCGTAATACCGGTTAAACCCACAGCATCATTGAATAATCTCGCTTGGCTAATGGCATTTTGTCCTGTCCCTGCATCGATCGTCAACATAATTTCATGTGGCGCATCGGGGTTGAGCTTTCTGATCACGCGAACGACTTTTTCCAGTTCTTGCATCAGATGGTCTTTATTTTGAAGACGCCCAGCAGTATCTGCAATTAAGACATCGACATTTTTAGCTTTGGCTGATTGTAACGCATCAAATAAGACCGAGGCACTATCGGCACCAGTATGTTGAGCGACGACAGGTATATTATTGCGCTCTCCCCATACTTGTAATTGCTCAACAGCAGCAGCACGGAATGTATCGCCAGCAGCCAACATGACTTTTTTGCCTTGTTGTTGAAACTGTTTTGCCATTTTCCCAATTGTCGTGGTCTTACCCACGCCATTTACGCCTACCATTAGAATGACAAATGGACCAGTTTGTCCTTCGGGGACTTCAGGTATAAGTGGTGCTTCAATTTTGGTGAGTAACTCAGCCATGTATTCTTTTAATGCACCTAGTAATGCATCACCATCTTTTAAGGTGCTACGTTGGGTAGTTTGCGTAAGGTGGTCAATAATATTTTGTGTTGTGTGCATGCCTACATCGGCAACCAATAACTGAGTTTCTAAATCTTCATACAATTCATCATCAATACTACGACCGACAAACAAATCTGCAATACCACTGCCTATACTCGCTTTAGTTCGGGCTAGTTTAGCTGCAAGAGAGCCGAAAAATGAGGGCTTGGGTTGTGGCTCGGGTGAAGGTTCGGCGGAAGGCTCAGACTTGACTTCAGCGTGAGTCTCAATAGTAGGTTCGTCAACCGGAGTTACAACTGGCTCAACTACATTTTCACTCGCATCACTTTCGACAACAGGTGCACTTTGAGATTGATTCGGCTTCTTTTTTTTGAATATATTAAACATACAACACTTCAATCCTGTTAACTGGTTAGCTATGAATCAGCAACAATTTACTGTTGACGCTAACATCTAGTATGCACTTTTCTAGGCGTGCTCAAAAAATAATTGTTATCATACCACCATCTGATAGTAAAATTTAGCCAAGATGCGCCATAAAAATCAAAAAAAACCAAGTACGACAGGACGAATTCGAATAATTGCAGGTCAACACCGTGGCCGTCAATTACCAGTGCTTGATGCTCAAGGTCTTAGACCGACGACGGATCGCACCAAAGAGACCCTGTTCAATTGGCTGATGCAAGATGTACAGGGCAGTGTTTGTCTTGATGGCTTTGCAGGAAGTGGTAGTTTAGGCTTTGAGGCATTGTCTCGCGGTGCGCAACATGTATATTTCATCGATAAGAACACCACTGCCGCTAACCAACTAAATCTTAACGTTGCTACATTAGCACTACAATCAAAGGCAAATGTGCTAGTTGGCGAGTTTGCGCATTCGATTAACCGTGTGGCTCAAAGCCTTAATGAGGATGCTGAACCTCTTAACCAGGGTGTAAAAGGGTTCGATTTGATCTTTCTTGATCCCCCTTTTCAACAAGGGTTACTCATCCCTAGCTTAGTAAAATTATTAGAACTGCAGTTAATCAGTCCACACACTCTCATTTATTTAGAGTGTGAAACCGCATTATCCCTAAACCACATTAATCTAGCGCTACGCCAGTCTGATTCGGCCATGAGTTTAAAGCCAATCAAACAACAACAAACCAATGGATTTATGTACGGGTTATTCCAGCTCAATACCTAAAGTAGTAATACCGGTATCTTTTACCAGCTGCTGTAACTCTTTGACACTTTGTTCATTAAGCTTGTGAGTCTGTAAGTATTGTAAGACTTCTTGTTGAAATGCTATTTCAAACTCCATCAATGGATGAGATTTTAACTGTTTGGATATCGCAAAGTACGCGTTGTCTTTTGCTTCTTCATCATCTATCGTTGTAATCTCAGCATTATCATCAGCAAATTCAGTCGCCAGTAACATCGCCTCAACCCCTCCTTGAGCCAATTTGCTGATCATTACCGCAGCATCATCTTGCTCTTGTTGTAATAAGCGCAGCAACGCCGATAATCCAATACACGCATCCATCGCAGGCAGCACGCCAAAAGGGGTATGCTCAGTTACATCAGGGGTAGCAACTTCAATCTTTTCTAATTGCACACCAAAGTTAAATTTGTTTTTGGGGTTACCTAAATAATCCCATACTAAACCCAACACTTTGTTGACCAGAGGCCCTACTGCATTATCAGTCGCCCCAGTAAGTGCTAACTCACTTGTTAGTTCCTGATTTAACTCATCATAAAGTGCAACGTGTGGGATCATTCGAGACAATACTGTCACACTGAAAGCTAAGCTTTGTTTAGGTGATAACGATCGGATTTGAGCAAAGGTGGATAACGTCGGTTTTGTCACAATAATGCCTTTTATAAAGTATTAGGTTGCAAGTAAGCACTTACACCATCAAGTAAGAGTTGAATCGATAGCATGATCAGAATCATTCCCATCAAACGTTCCACAGCAGAGAGCCCTTTTTGCCCTAAAATTTTATGCAATGGTCCAGAAAATAACAAAATAATCGCCGACAATCCCCATGCGCCTACCAAAGCCAATGTCCAATCAACGATGCGAGTCGGCGCTTGATTTGATAATAAAATCAACGCCGCCATCGACGAAGGACCTGCAATCATCGGTATCGCTAAAGGCACAATAAATGGCTCTTCACCTGCTGGCAGGTTCATCACCCCGCCAGGAGAAGGGAAAATCATTTTTAACGCAATCAAAAACAAAATTATTCCGCCGGCAATACTGACCGTTTCTTGTTTGATATTCAAAAATGCCAAGATAGCATCACCTGAATACAAAAATATTAATAGTATTAACAGCGAAAATACTAATTCACGGGCCAGAATAAATAAGCGACGCTTCGGTTCAAACGGTTTAAGAACTGACATGACAACCGGTAAATTACCAAGTGGATCCATGATCAAAAACAGCATAATCGCCGCGGACAACGTATCCATTATTTAAGTAACTGCGCAATACTCAACACACCCATGCCCGTCGCACCGGCCGGTTTAGTATTGGTTGGATTGCGATGATACGCTCCAGCCAAATCGATGTGCACCCAAGGAATTGACGAATCTACAAAGCGAGACAAAAATCCAGCTGCGTTCGATGCCCCACCGGCACCGCCACCTTTTTGTGGGCGAGAGTTTGCAGTATCAGCAAATGGCGATGGACACATTTCTTGGTGCCAAGGCGCTAGTGGCAATTGCCAGAATGGTTCTGCTTGTGCGTCCCCAATAGAAATTAATTGCTGCGCCAATGCAGTGTTTGTCGAGAATAACGCATTGTATTCTGTCCCTACAGCCATAACAGCTGCGCCAGTTAACGTCGCCGCGTCGATGATTAACCCCGGTTGAGCTTCACATGCAGCCATCAATCCATCAGCTAATACCAAACGACCTTCAGCATCGGTATTGACAATTTCTACGGTTAAACCATTTTTGTACGTAATGATGTCACCCAATTTGTAGGCATGACCTGAGATGAGATTTTCAGCACAACATAACAACAAACGAATACGCTTCATCGAGCCTTGCATGATAGCTAGACTTAACGCAGCACTGACTGTTGCCGCGCCCCCCATATCACATTTCATATCTAGCATGCCTTCGCTAGATTTAATTGAATAACCGCCACTATCGAAAGTAATACCTTTTCCGACTAAGGCAACATCTACTGGGGCATCAGGATTGCCTGTTGGATTATAATCTAACTCTAATAATACTGGTGGGCGCTCACTACCACGACCGACTTCATAAATACCATGCCAACCAAATTCAACAAGGGCATCACCCACAATATGCTTAGCACTAACATGTTCAGGCGCTAAGCCTTCTAAATGATGAGCTACTTGCTCTGCAAGCGCGACCGGTGATAAGTCTTGCGGTGATTGATTAACTAACTGACGAGCAAATTCCACTGCCATCAATGCTTGATTCAATGCTGTGGGATCTGCCGAGTTATTATCACCCGCGGCCCACTTAACTGACAGGTTAGTATTTCCTAACGCTAGTACAAAGCTACGCTGTAAGACTGGTTCCCAATCGCCCACAAATTTAATTTGCGAATGGATTAACCCACTCGCTAAGCGAGCAGCTTTTTGACAGTCTCGAACATTATTTTGCCCAGTCAAATGTACAGTTAAGCCACCTTCATTCATAGAAATCAGGCTGTTAGGGTTATAAGGTAATGCGGGTGCTTGAGTGGTTTTATGGATTAAAAAATAGCTCATTGTGATATGCTTCTTGTTATGTTTTTATTCAATGTCGTTTTAGTGAGTATATCATGCCTTTCCCTGCACAGACGATACCCTCGCCTGCACTATTTACCACAACATTTAACAGACCCTTACTAAAAGGCAAATTAGTTGCTCGTTACAAACGTTTTTTTGCCGATGTAGAGCTCGATAGCGGCGAGCTCATTACCGCTCATTGCCCGAACACAGGAAAGATGACAGGATGCGCTGAAGCGGGTTTTACCGCTTGGGTACAGCCAAATGATGATCCTAAACGCAAATTAAAATACACCTTAGAACTGGTACAAAACACGCAACACGAATGGATTGGTGTGAATACCAATCGAGCCAATAACATCGTCAAAGCAGCATTACAACAAGGTCTTGTTACTGAGCTAGCAGATATTACTCACATAGCTTGCGAAGTAAAATACGGTTTGGAAAAATCTAAAATCGATTTTTTATTAACTCATGCTGATAGCTCACAAACCTATGTAGAGGTGAAAAGTGTAACACTGCAAGAGCCTATGACTACAATGGGGTATTTCCCTGACACAGTGTCCACTCGAGCACACAAACACTGTCGAGAATTAATGCATGTCTTAACTGAATCATCCGACGTACCTCGCCGTGCTGTGATGTTATATTTAGTGCAGCATAGCGGCATCACACAAGTCAGTCCAGCCACACATATCGATCCGTTGTATGCGCAATTAGTCGCGCAAGCAAAATCTGAAGGTGTGGAGTTTTTAGTCTACAATTGTAAAATCAATGAAGAAAATATCGTTATAAATCAACAGTTAAATTTTGTTACGTGAATTAAGGTTTGATTTTTATGAATTTAGCCCCATATTCTGTGTCTAGAAATATTGTTGTAGTCAAATTGCTGTAAAGTTGTATGCTATGTATATAACATTCAGTGTAGTAAACGTGCAGTAAAAATAAATGGCAAGGTCGAGATTTAAATAGACCCAGTTTTGCCATTTTTAAAGGAGATGGGTCATGCCCACAACAAAAAGCAATAAATCATTAGGATTACTCGCGCTCGCAGGATTAACGCCATACGATGCGGATTCTGTTGAGGAATATATGAATGATGCGCAAATGACGCATTTTCGTAAGATATTACAAGCATGGCGCACGCAGTTACGTGAAGAAGTTGATCGTACTGTTACGCACATGAAAGATGAAGCTTCAAACTTTCCTGATCCAGTTGACCGTGCAGCACAAGAAGAAGAGTTCTCTTTAGAATTACGTACTCGTGACCGTGAACGTAAACTAATCAAAAAAATTGAAAAGACATTAAAGCGTATCGAAGATGACGATTTTGGTTTTTGTGATTCTTGCGGGATTGAAATCGGCGTTAAACGCTTAGAAGCTCGTCCAACTGCCGATATGTGTATTGATTGCAAAACCATGGCTGAAATCAAAGAAAAACAAATGCAAGGTTAAGTCTCTTGGAAGCGAGTCGTTATGTGGGTCGGTTTGCACCGTCCCCTTCAGGTCCATTACATATTGGCTCGCTACTAACTGCGTTAACTAGTTATCTAGACGCCAAAGCTCACGATGGTGTGTGGTTGGTGCGCATAGAAGATATCGACCCTCCACGGCAAGTTTTGCATGCTAATAAAGCAATATTAGACTCTCTTTATGCTCATGGCTTATACCATGATCAGGATGTCTTATTTCAATCAAGCCGTATCGCGTATTATCAAGATATCATTGGCTCATTACTTAATTCCCATCATGCATACCGCTGCGAATGTACACGTGCGCAAATAAAACAACATGGTGGCATTTATCCTGGGACTTGTAAGCACAAACAGATAACCACACTACCTAGTGCAATTCGCTTTATTAACCCTGGCCACATCACTTCTTTTACTGATCGATTTCAAGGTGAAATAGCGCTCAATAAACACAGCATAGATAAAGAAGACATGATCATTCAACGTAAAGATGGGCTTGTCGCATATAATTTAGCGGTCGTCTTAGATGATATTGAGCAAGGGGTAAGCGATATCGTTCGAGGGTGTGATTTATTACCCACGACCATAGCACAATTGAACATTTGGTCGCATTTTTCAGCGACTCCACCGCGTTATGGGCATACACCGTTACTGGTCACTGCACCGGGTCATAAATTAAGTAAACAAAATCATGCGCCCGCAATTAATGATACAACAGCCAAAGATAACCTATTGTTTTGTTTTAGTTTATTAGGCATATCACTAAGCGACGCAATACAGAAATCAACAATTAACCACATTTTAGAAGCCGCAACTATGGTTTGGCGCAAAGGAATTCACTTTCCAAAGCACGAAATCATTGTTCCTTAGGCTATTTAAGCTTATTATTAGCAGATTATAAAACAGGAGCGTGACTTATCTTTAAACGCGCAATAACTAAAATAAAAAACGCGATGTCTACTAACGAGACAAACGAAATAACACTGCCGCCGATGCAAATCATCACTCAACAAGAGCACAATGTGCAAGTTGAGGACATCGGAGTGAACGCAATAAAAGTATTACGACGCTTAACGTCTGCAGGCTATGAAGCCTATCTCGTCGGAGGCTGTGTACGTGACTTACTTCTTAATAAACATCCAAAAGACTTTGATATCGCTACCGATGCGACTCCCGAACAAATCAAAGCACAATTTAAGAACTGCCGAATTATAGGCCGACGTTTTCGCTTGGCGCATGTTATTTTTGGTCGAGAAATCATAGAAGTCGCGACTTTTCGTGGCCCACATGTTGAAACATCTAAAGCAACGGATAAATCTAAACAAGATCGCGAAGGTCAGCTAGTACGCGATAACGTATTTGGTTCACTGCAACAAGATGCCGCGCGCCGTGATTTTACTATCAATGCTATGTATTATAATGTGAATGACGGTTCAATCCGTGATTTTGCTGGTGGCATCGATTCGATTAAACGTAAAACGATTGCGTTGATTGGTGATCCAGAAACACGTTACAGAGAAGATCCAGTTCGCATGCTCAGAGCTGTTCGCTTTGCCGCTAAGCTCGATATGCAAATCGATGCAGCGAGTGATCATGCCATCAAAAAGTTTGCTTATTTACTCGAAAATATCCCTCCGGCACGCTTATTTGAGGAAGTACTAAAGTTATTATTTAATGGCCAAGGTCTTGCAACATATCAATTGCTGTTGAAATACGGATTGTTTGATAAATTGTTTCCACAAACGGGAGCATTGTTAAATACCGATAGTCGAGAACGTAAATTCATCGACCAAGTTATTACTAACACCGATAACCGTATCAACACGGGGCAGCGTGTCACACCCGCATTCTTGTACGCCGCGATGTTGTGGTACCCAATTGAAGAACAAAGCCAAAAATTGATATTTGAAACGGGATTGTCCCCAGCTGATGCGTTTAACATGGCAACCAGTGATGTGTTGCATCGCCAATTACAACGGATCATGATCCCGAAACGTTTTAGTGTCACTATGCGCGAAATATGGGCCTTTCAACATCGCTTAGGCCGTCGTCAAGGTCGTCGTGCTTATCAAATGCTGACTCATCCTCGTTTTCGTGCTGCATATGATTTCCTACTCCTACGTGGTGAAATTGAAGGTGGCGAACTATATGAGCTAGCCCAATGGTGGACTGAGTTTCAGGAAGTAAATAGCGAGCAACGCAAAAAAATGATCGACGATTTGCGCAGTCATCCAAGTGGTAAAGCTTCGCGTAGACGTAAACCATCTAAATCCAAACGAAAACCTAACCAAGCTTAGTATCTAATGGCAGCTGAAAATCAACCCAACATTGGTTTTATCGGACTAGGTGCAAATCTAGGAGATCCAGTTGCTAGTATTTCCAGTGCTTTATCCCATATCGCATTGATACCTAATCTAGAATTGATAGCTTGTTCATCATTTTACGACTCTGTGCCAATGGGCCCTAGCGAACAACCCAACTACACTAATGCAGTGTGCAAAATAAACTCTACTCTTGATGGGCTATCTTTGCTTCATCATTTGCAGCGTATTGAAAACGAGCATGGCCGAGTGCGCGATGGTGAACATTGGGGACCGCGGATGTTGGATCTAGACTTGCTAATGCTCGGTCGGCAGACATATAACAACCAAGAATTAACACTGCCACATTATGGCATGCGCCTACGCGAGTTTGTGTTAGTACCCTTGTTTGAATTGCAACCAGATTTATTAATGCCAGATAATCACCCCATTGCAAAATGGGTCAGCGAATGCGACGTGCGTCAATTGCGTCGCATAGCGATAAATTAACTTTGGGAATTTGTGTAATGAAAAAGATGACCACATCCGGTTTATTAGCCAAAAAACAAGCCGGAGAAAAAATTACTGCGCTTACGGCTTATGATGCTAGCTTTGCCAAGTTGTTTGATAGCAAAGGTATCGATGTTATTTTAATCGGTGATTCATTAGGTATGGTTCTCAAAGGCGAAAAAGATACACTAGCCGTCACTACGGCTGAAATCGCATACCACACTAAAGCCGTTGCCTCTGGAGTTGAACGAGCATTTGTCATTGCTGATATGCCATTTATGTCATATGGCTCAGAAACCGATGCCATGCATAATGCAGCAACCTTAATGGCTGCTGGCGCCAGTATGGTTAAAGTTGAGGGCGGAGAATGGTTGTGCAGCACCATTACCAAATTAACCGAACGCGGCGTGCCAGTGTGTGCTCACTTAGGTCTGACCCCACAATCTGTGCATGTATTTGGCGGATTTAAAGTTCAAGGTCGTCAGCAAGCACAAGCTGATAAACTATGCAGCGATGCACAACGCTTGCAAGATGCAGGAGCACAATTGCTAGTCCTAGAATGTATCCCTCAAGCACTAGCTAAACGTGTTTCTGAATTACTTTCTATCCCAGTTATCGGTATTGGTGCAGGTCCAGATACCGACGGGCAAATACTTGTCATGCACGATATGCTAGGTGTAAGCGCTAACTACATGCCGAAATTTTCTAAAAATTATCTTGCTCAAACGGGTGATTTACACACCGCAGTACAAGCGTATATTGATGAAGTTGCAGCAGGTAAATTTCCAGGCCCTGAACACTCATTTTCACAGTAGCACCTTCGTTAAGGATTCTCTCAGATGCAGACCATTAGTACTATTGAAGCATTACGCGAAGTTCGTCGTGAATGGCAATTAGCAGGTAAGCGCATTGGTTTTGTACCGACAATGGGCAATTTACACGCAGGGCATTTATCGCTTGTCGCTGAAGCCAAACAACATGCCGACATTGTGGTAGTTTCGATATTTGTTAACCCGCTGCAATTTGGTGCAGATGAAGATCTCGACAACTACCCTCGCACGTTAGAACAAGACAGCGAACAGTTAGCAGCAATGGGTGTAGATGTCCTGTTTACTCCAACAGTGAATGCAATCTACCCACGTGGATTAGAGCAACAAACTTTTGTCGAAGTACCAGGGATTTCCTATATGATTTGTGGCGCAAGTCGTCCAGGTCATTTTCGAGGGGTCGCCACCATAGTCAGTAAACTGTTTAATATGGTACAGCCTAATATCGCGTTTTTTGGTGAAAAAGATTACCAACAACTACAAGTCATTAAGGCGATGGTCACGGATCTATCGATGAATTTATCGATTCGCGGGATCCCGACAATGCGCCATGATGATGGTTTGGCGATGAGTTCTAGAAATGGCTATTTAACCACCGAAGAGCGAATACTTGCTCCTCTAGTTTACCTTGCTATTACTCGAATTAAAGCTGAGATAGAACTCGGACGACGAGATTTCATGCAAATGATTGAACAGGAAAATGGCATGCTTGCAGTGGCGGGTTTTAAGCCTGATTATATTGAGATCCGAGATGCCTTCACATTACAACCAGCATCATTTGAAGCCAAAGAATTGGTTGTATTGATTGCGGCGTTTTTAGGTAAAACTCGTTTGATAGATAATATTCAGATTACACTATAATACATTCTTGAGCTTTTAATAGCTCAACATATAGAGGGTGAGCTTGAGCAATCTCAGCTTGCTCCTCTAAAATTGCCGCTAAATGTGCGACCGTAGTCAACGGATTCGCTATCACCACCCTAAAAACAGTCAAACATTGATTTTCATAGCGGTTGATACTTAAGCGCGTGCGTGAAACAAACGATTTACCCGCCTCACGCTGTTTTTTTTGTATCGCTTTAGTTAGCTTATCTAATTGTTCATTAATCGCTTCAGAGTCGCCTGAGCAAGCCTGAATGACTGCTGGGTTATAGCGGTAAGTCAACAATGAGAGTGTCGGCGCGGTGATCAATTCAAAATCTGGATGCGCGGTGATCATATCAGCAAATACTTTTGCTTTATCAATGCTTTGATCAATCAATAATTCATAACCGGATTTCCCCAAAACATGCAATGATGAATAGACCATCATCGCCATTCCGTTTCGGGAGCCTTCGAGAGTTGTCGAGCCTAAATCTTTTGAGCCTTTGCGTAAAATATACTGAGCATGATGTCGAACTGCACTAGATATAGCAGGATCTTTAAATAAAGTCATGCCCGCGCCCATAGGTACGTACATTTGTTTATGCGCATCAAGCGTCACTGAATCAGCACGTTCAATGCCTTTGAGTAACCCTCTGTGTGTATCCGAAAACAAGGTTGCTCCACCCCAAGCCGCATCGACATGGAACCAACAACCTAATTCTTGAGCCACGTCAGCAAGTTCATCAAGTGGATCGACATGTCCAGTTTCAGTCGTCCCTGCCACACCGACAATCGCCAATAAGTCATTACCTTGCGCTTGATAAGCCTTACCTAAAGCAAGCACTTCAGCAGGATCGAGTGTGTGTGAGTCTACCGACGCATAAAGCATGTTATTACGCCCTATCCCCAACAAATCAACGGCTTTACCCAACGAGTAGTGTCCACGTTTGGAGCTGATCAAACCTAAATTATTAATGCCATAAGCTTGATAGGCAGACGCGAGACCTGCATGAGAAACCCCTTTAAAGCCCGGTTTGGCCGCTAATTTAGCATTGCGTGCGACCCATAATGCCGTGACATTAGCAACCGTGCCACCAGAACAAAATGCGCCCAAAGAGTGTTGTGCAGAATGCAGGTGCTGGGAATAAAAGGCATCATCCTGTTGAAATACCAAATTGTGCATCATGCCCAAGACTTGTCTCTCTAATGGCGTAAATGCTTTGGATGTTTCAATCTTAACTAGATTTTGATTTAACCCGACCAGTAACTTAGCTAACGACAAATGAAAATAGGGTAACGCAGATGTCATATGACCGATGAAAGTTGGTGCATAGGTATTGACTGAATTAGTAACAAGCTTAGTTAATAAGTGTTCGGCATGGGTAGAAACAAATTCCGGCTGTACAGGTAAATGTGGATCGTTAAAATCTTGTTCAATCTCTTCTAGTGAGGTTTGTTTAGCAACAACATGGCGTGACAAAAAATCAGACAAATTATCTGATAAATGTTGCTCGATTCGACTAAGAGTTGAGTCATGGTGTTCCGGCATCGTAAAGACTCGGAAAAGATGCTCTAAACTCGCTTCAGCGTTACTCACCTGCATACCTCAAATATATTAACTGTCCGTCCATGCAGACATACTTATGCGATTATATCCATACATTTTAGACAGCGAACTATATAGGTCTAACTAGGGTTCGTCTATCATTTTTGCCCGATTTGCAACCAATTGTGTGGTTATCTGGCAAGTTTTAATAACTCTGCTATGTTTTAAGGGTAAGCCATATTAATTAAAATACATATTTTTTCTTCCTACAGCATGGATGCGCCGGGTCAGATTTAGGTCCACACTATGCTCATCAATGAACCATACACATTGTCGTCACCTGCGTTTTCAATGCAATCAATCATTCCGTTCTTTCAATCTATCATAGATTTAGACGATTTTGGTGTCGCACGCTATGAATGTTTAGCCCGTCTAATCGACCAAAGTGCAACCACTTACAAACCTGAAAATTTCATGCGCTTTATTGAACGTGAAGCATATAATTCAAAATTAACTGATCATATGCTGATGCAATGTGTGCATTCTTTCGAATACCAAAATATGCCATGGAATATCAATATTACCGCTGCAGAATGTCAGGACCTACACTTACTGCATCATTTGCGCAGTGCCCTAGACTATGTGCCGAGTTTTGGGCATATCGGTCTGGAGTTATCGCTCACAGACGCTTTAAGCGTATTGGACGATTTACCGCAATTTATTGCCCAATGTAGGGAGTTAAAGGTAGGGGTATTTGTCGATAATATAAATAATATTTCGTCACAAACACAGCAAATATTCGCGTTGGATTTTGCGGGATTTAAACTATCAGAACAGGTTATTGCATCGGCAAGTATTGATGCTGATATGTTTACTTATTTGCATGCCATTATTAATCGAGCACATACAAAAAACCAAATGGTAGTAGCAGAATATGTTGAACAAGACACAACATTACCATTGTTACGACAATTAGGGATCCGTTACGCCCAAGGCTATTTGTTAGGCAAACCTAAACAAACCTTAGCCGCCCTATCGGGTCACTAGGCGAAAACAATCTTGACCACTGGCTTGGTATTTTTTTTCAAACATTGTCAGGGGTTGAGGATCAGCAACTATCGTAATATCTGAATCGCGTTTAAGCTTACTCAATACAAACTGACATTCTTGCAGGTAGAGTAACCAATTACTGCGTACTTCAAGTTGTCCACCTAATTGATGTAAATCCAAAAATGATGCAGAACCATGCCAGCGTTTTTGTACTTGAGTTTTTTTCGGATAAGGGTTGGGATATAGTAAAAAATGTCGACACAACTGCATGCCTGACTGTACAGCTAAACGCCAAAAATCGATGACATCTGCGCGTAGAATTAAATAATTATTCACTTTATTATCAATATTTTGAGAGTGATGTAAGTGCTTACCAACTCGCATATCGGACTTATCAATTCCGATAACTCGAGCATCAGGAAAACGCAATGCTAGTTGCTGAGTGCTTAATCCAACCCCACAACACGAATCAAAGATGATATCACCATCAAAATCGCCTAACCATTCTTGCATTTTAGTAAATGCATCTTGCGTATGTACCTGTATTGGCTTAAGGTTTGTAGTATGTAAGTACTTATCAACTAAACCATCAAGGGCATCATTAATGCCTTCTTGGTTGGTTTCTACGGTACGTGAATTGCCACTGCTCATTAACTACGGATCCCATGACCTTTGTTTAGAAGATAATACGCTACGCCAAATAAGACGGCGTTAAATCCAACCAATAAGACAACTGAGTATCCATAATGGATATCACTCACACCTAAAAAACCATAGCGAAAGCCATTTACCATATACACGATGGGATTAGCTTTACTTACCCATTGCCAAAATTCAGGGAGTAAAGTTAACGAATAAAACACCCCACCTAAATAAGTCAATGGCGTTAAAACAAATGTAGGAATGACTGAGATATCATCAAAAGTTTTAGCAAATATACCATTAATTAAACCCGCGGTAGCAAACAAGGTCGCCGTTAATAACAAGGTAATAATCAAAATCAACATATTGTGTACTCGGACATCCACAAAAAACATCGATACTGTCGTGACTATCACACCAATGAGCAAGGCTCGGGCGACACCGCCACCAACAAACCCGGCAATGATTACCCAGGTAGGCACAGGCGAGACTAATAACTCTTCGATGTTACGTTGAAACTTTGCACTGAAAAATGACGATGATACATTAGAGTAAGCATTAGTGATGATCGACATCATAATCAAACCAGGGACGATAAACTCCATGTATGTAAACCCGCCCATTTCTCCAATGCGCTTTCCAATTAGGTTACCAAAAATAACAAAGTACAATGACATCGTAATCGCAGGTGGCACTAATGTCTGGACCCAAATTCGTAAGAATCGAGTGCACTCTTTGATCCAAATGGTTTTTAAGCCTGTGAGTACAGGATTGCTCATGACGCTGCTCCTTGTTTAGCGGACTCCCGCCCCGACTCAACTAATTTAACAAATAACTCTTCAAGTCGGTTGGCCTTGTTGCGCATCGACATCACCTGTACACCCTGCTCTGTTAATTGGGTAAATAACTGATTGAGTCCATCTTCTTTTGCCACCTCAACCTCTATCTCATTGTCTTTGAATGTATATTTAACATCGGTTAATTCGATAGCTGTCTTATCCGTTTGTACATCTAATACAAATGTTTCAATGTTAAGCTTGGATAACAATGCCTTAATCGAGGTATTTTCTACTATGATGCCTTTATCAATAATGGCAATATTGCGACATAGCATCTCTGCTTCTTCTAAATAGTGAGTAGTTAGGATGATCGTCACGCCTGCTGCGTTGATTTCTTGTAAAAACGCCCACATACTCCGCCGGATCTCAATATCAACTCCAGCAGTTGGTTCGTCTAAAATTAATAATTTAGGCTCATGCATTAACGCTCTTGCAATCATGAGACGGCGTTTCATGCCACCTGACAATTCACGAGCCGCGGCATTGCGCTTTTCCCATAAATCGAGTTGTGTGAGGTATTTTTGTGCTCGCTCTTTTGCAATATTGCGAGGCACTCCATAGTAACCAGCTTGATTAACGACAATTTGTAAGACTGTTTCAAACTGATTAAAGTTAAATTCTTGTGGGACTAAACCAATACATGATTTTGCTTGAGTGAGTTGCATATCCAGATCATAGCCAAAAACCGACACGCGACCTTGGGTCTTGTTTACCAAAGAACTAATAATACCAATGGTAGTGGACTTACCTGCACCATTAGGTCCTAACAAGGCAAAAAAATCACCTTGTTGTACTTCAAGTTCAATACCTTTGAGTGCTTGTACGCCACCTTGATAGGTTTTGGTTAATCCAGAAATTGCTAATGCTGGCATGGGAATGAGGGCCTATTGGTAATTATAAAAATGACAGGACATATTTTACCAAGGTTGGCGTCTATGTGGGGAATTATTTACGCATAAAAAACCCCAAAGATAATTACCTACCTTTGGGGTTACTATTTCTGTCTGAGTCAAGCTTCTAGGACAAGCCTATTTGCGAAGATTGACTTAGTTAATTAGCAAATGCACAGCAATACTTGCCGCATAACCTAACCCAATAGCCCAAGACCATTTTAAATGAGCAAAGAACGTATAATAACCACGAGCCTGACCCATTAGTGCAACACCTGCAGCAGAGCCGATGGATAATAAACTTCCCCCAACACCTGCGGTTAATGTCACTAATAACCATTGTGTCGTATCCATATCAGGGTTCATGGTAAGTACCGCAAACATCACCGGGATGTTGTCTACAATTGCAGATAAAATACCCACAAGGATGTTGGCACCAGTATTTCCTAATTCGCCATACATTAGCTGCGATACCATACCTAAATAGCCCATAAAACCTAGACCACCTACAGCTAAAATAACACCATAGAAGAAAAACAAGGTATCCCACTCGGCTTGTGCTACTTTTTTGAAGATATCAAACTTAGGTTGTTCTGAATCACCAGGCGTAGAGTGAGCGACAGTTTCTTCGTTGTGGTTTGATTTTTTTAGGTAAAAGGCATAAAACTTCAAATACGCTAAACCAGTCATCATGCCGAACACAGGTGGTAAATGTAAGAAACTATGGAAACTTACCGCTGTGACAATCGTTAACAAAAACAATCCAACAATCACTAAACCACCATGTTTTATTACGCTGTCTGAGCTCTCTTCAAGCGGAGCTGGATTACCTTTAGTGACAGCGAAAGACATAATAAATGCAGGTATAATATAGTTAACAACGGACGGAATGAATAATGCGAAAAATTCGGTAAATTCAAGGATCCCTTTTTGCCATACCATCAGTGTCGTAATATCACCGAAGGGACTAAACGCACCACCCGCATTAGCACCAACCACAATATTAATACACCCAAGAGCAATGAAATCTGGACGCCCTTGTCCCACAGCCATAATCACCGCACACATGACTAACGCCGTCGTAAGGTTATCGGCAATCGGTGAGATGAAAAATGCTAAAATACCGGTTAACCAGAACAACGCTTTATAACTGTAGCCTTTGGCAACGAGTCGATTACGTAACTCATCAAACACTCCACGTTCTAGCATGGCGTTGATATAAGTCATCGCGACCAATAAAAAGAAAAAGAGTTCTGCGTATTCAAGGAAATTATGGCGAATGCCGTGCTCAACTAAATGTGCTTTATCCATACTACCGTAAGAAATTGCAATAATGACCCAGATCAGGCCTGCAGCAAGTAATACCGGTTTTGATTTGGCTAAATGCAGCTGTTCTTCTAAAATAACTAACACATAGGCAACAACGAAAATTGCAATTGCTAGAAAACCAGCACTAGAGTGAGTTAAATCGATTAAATCTGAAGCAGCGTCACTGGCGAAGGCACCTGGCGAAACAAACGCGAATAAACCGACTAATAATGATAATAAAAACGGCATGATAGTCCCTAAAAAAATATTGATTAATAATAGATTACGGCATTAAACGCTTGTAGATATTAGACTTTAAGCGTAAGGCGGGACAAGGTTACACAATTTTAGTGTTTATGTATAACTATTCACTGATTTTATATCGGTTGTGGCGATTATTTCATAAACTAATGTTTATAATTACCAAAGCCGATGAGTGTAAATACTTTGCACTTAATGTTAAATTAACGTAAAGGTATGATATTGAAAAGGATTAATTATGCATAATGACAAATTTATCGATCCGCGATTACAAGAAAAAGAAGCCTTATTTCAACAGTTACATATGGCAAGTTTTGATGTGATTATGCATATCAATGCGATCCAAGAAATCGTCAAAGTAACCTCTCAAGATATCTTACCTACCAATGAGCATTATGTGGATTTGGTGCGGAGTTTTAAGATCACTTTAGCCATGTGTACGCAGTTAGAGCCGGAAATAAACTCTTTGGCCCAAGCTACTCAAAAAATAATGAGTGAAGATAGCAAAGTAGCCTACGCTAGTCAGGCACAAATATGCGCCGCAGCGGTGAACTGCCTTAATCATTGGCGCATATTAAAACAAATACCAGAGGATTTGTTAAAGGTAGATGAAGTAACCGCGACATTAAAACAACGCTTTACTCAACACCTGGCGATGTGGGATGGGTATTTTGCCTCTCAACAATCAACGCATTGATTTTATTTTTTAGAACCTTTTAAAGTAAATTCTTCTTGGCGTTGTTTTGCCAGATCTTCAGCGATTTCGCGCATCGACACATGCTGGTCCTTTTCATCATGGATCTGTACGCCAAGAATACTTTCTAACAAGTCTTCTAACGTTAAAATACCTTCCAAACCACCATACTCATCGACGACTAATAAAATATGAACTTTATTTTTTAAGAACAAATCAAACGTAGAGGATAATGGCATACTACTGAGCAGTGTTTGCATGTCTTTGACAAATTCAAGTAATGGTCTGTCTAAATGATGTTCTGCTTTAGCAACAAGTAAATCATTGCGCATCACAAACCCAATGACTTTTTCGGTGTCATTATCTTCGTAGATTGGGATGCGTGAAAAACCAACCGTTTCATGTACTTCAAAAAACTCTCCTACCGTCATCTCTTGTGGTACTGAAAATACTTGAGTACGGTGTGTCATCGCGCCACGAATGGTCAACTCATGCATCGACATCAGACTTTTAAGAATATTGGCCTCATGCAGTGCTAATTGCCCTTCTTGACCAGATAACTCAGCCATCGCATGTAACTCAGAACGACTTAACCCTTTTAATGGACTATCTTCGGTGAATCCAGCGGTCATTTTTTGCGACATTTTGACAAACGGATATAAGGCAATGATTAGAAACTTTAAGAAATGCGCGGTAATCGGTGCCAATTGTCGCCAGTACGTAGCACCTAATGTTTTAGGAATAATTTCAGAAAAGACTAAGATCAATAACGTTAATACCGCTGAAATGATACCGATATACGCATCACCAAACACTTTAGCCGCTTGAGCACCTGCACCGGCAGCTCCCATGGTATGGGCGATAGTATTGAGCGTTAAAATCGCAGACAAAGGTTTATTAATATCTTGAGTTTGTGCGGACAACAGCTTGCCAGCTTTTTTACCATCTTGTTCCATCATTTGGATATAGGCGTTGGAGACACTTAAAATTACTGCTTCGGCAATCGAGCAAACAAACGAAAAGCCCAAGGCAATCAATACATAAATGGTTAATAGCAACATGGTGAATTAAATCATCCTTAATTATACAGAAAGCTTAGTATGCAATATCTTGATTCGGTTGTCACTTAGTCGCGTTGTAATCTTTGGTTGCCTTTTGTATCGATCCCCAGCAAGATCGCTATATAGATAAAAGAATAAGGGTAACAGAGCGTGCGCTATTGGTTAGTCAAAAGTGAACCAGAAGAATGCGGCATTGATGATTTTGCCGGTACACCAAGCAAAGCAATCCAATGGGATGGGGTACGTAACTATCAAGCACGTAATTTTCTGCGTGAGATGGCCGTTGATGACATCGCTATCTTGTACCACTCGAGTTGCAAAAAAGTCGGCGCAGCGGGGCTAATTAAAGTTTCACAAGCCGCTTACCCTGATCCTGAACAATTCAATCTCGAGAGTGATTATTACGATCCTAAGTCGACAGCAGTAGCCCCGCGTTGGAGTGCTGTGGATTTTGTGTTTGTTGAAAAGTACGCACAAATAATTCCGCTAACCATACTTAAACAACATACTGCACTGCAAGATTGTATGTTAGTAACACGTAATCGATTATCGGTCATGCCGCTCACCGAACAGGAATTTTTGACCATCCAAGATTTAGCTAACTAATCACAGTTTTTAGATAGTTTACCCTGATGCATTTTTTGCCAATGAAAACCAATATGATGCTCGATAAAGCTGCTGATAAAATAGTAACTATGATCGTAACCACTGAGCCATTCGATTTTTATCGGATATTCTTTGTGTGCGGCAACAGCTGCTAAATTAGCAGTCAGTAATTGCTCGTCTAAAAAAGAATCGTCCTCACCTTGACTGACTAACATCGGTATATACTGTTCTGGTTGTGCTTGTTGCATCAGTGCGCACGTATCATATTGCGCCCACCCTGCACTGTCTTGTATGTCGTTTGTACCTAAATACCCATTGAACGCTTTTTGTCCCCACGGACATTGTAACGGGTTAACTATAGGACTAAATGCAGAAGCACACACGTACGCATGTGGATTACGCAGGGCAATCATTAACGCACCGTGGCCTCCCATAGAATGGCCTGAAATGGATTTAGTAGAAGATACTGGAAAATTCGCTTCAATTAATGCTGGTAATTCATCTACGACATAATCATACATTTGATAATGTTGCTTATACGGTGCTTGGGTTGCATTAACATAAAACCCCGCACCTTGACCAAAGTCATAGGCGGGATCATCCGCCACAGCATCGCCTCGCGGACTGGTATCAGGTGCCACAATCGCCATACCACATTGCGCTGCATATTTTAGGGCACCTGCTTTTTGCATGAAATTTTCATCAGTACAAGTTAAACCCGATAACCAGTACAAGACCGGCACAGGATGTTCGGTGCTTGCCCCAGGTGGTAAATAAATAGCAAAGTGCATATTACAATTAGTACTAGTTGAATCATGTGTATATTGCTGATGCAATCCATCAAACGCTTTAGCCGAAGAAACTTGTTTGATTGATACCTTATTTGCTAGCTTATTTGGCACCTGAGTGCCCACCTTAATGGTCGCTTGATTGCTCGCCTGATTGCTCATAGTGGATTACGCTCCGAATGCTTTTACCTGCATGCATTAACTCAAATGCTTCGTTAATGTCCTCTAGAGCCATAGTATGGGTAATAAAATCATCGAGTGCAAACTCTCCTGCCATATACTGCTCAACGATGTCAGGTAGCTGTGAACGCCCTTTTACACCACCAAATGCACTGCCACGCCATACCCGTCCTGTCACTAACTGAAATGGTCTGGTTGAAATTTCTTGACCCGCTCCAGCTACACCTATTATCACCGATTCACCCCATCCTTTATGACAACATTCTAACGCTGAACGCATGACATCGACATTACCGATACATTCAAACGAAAAATCAACACCGCCGTCAGTCATTGCTACAATGACATCTTGAATAGGTTGGTCGTGATCCTTAGGGTTAATGAGATCTGTTGCCCCTAACTTAGTCGCTAGCTCAAACTTACTCGTATTGATATCGATACCAATAATACGCGCTGCTCCCGCCATTTTAGCGCCAATAATCGCAGATAAACCAATCCCACCTAAACCAAATATTGCAACGGTATCACCGGCTTGCACTTTTGCCGTATTCATCACCGCACCCATCCCCGTCGTTACCCCACAACCGAGTAAGCAGACCTCTTCTAATGGTGCTTGTGGGTTAACTTTCGCTAGCGAAATCTCTGGTAAAACGGTATATTCAGAAAAAGTTGATGTACCCATATAATGGAAAATCGGTTGACCGTCTTTATAAAAACGCGACGTACCGTCAGGCATCAACCCTTTGCCTTGAGTCTCGCGGATTTTTTGGCATAAATTGGTTTTGCCAGAGGTACAAAATTTACATTCACCACATTCAGGGGTATACAAAGGGATCACATGATCGCCAAGGGCAACACTTGTTACTCCATCACCGATGGCAGTGACAATCCCAGCACCTTCATGCCCTAAAATAGCAGGAAACACGCCTTCAGGATCATCGCCAGATAATGTATATGCATCAGTATGACAAACACCGGTCGCCGTGATCTTAACCATGACCTCACCGACTTTGGGCATCATAACGTCGACATATTCAACAGATAAAGGCTGATTAGGTCCCCATGCAATAGCGGCTTTACAACGGATAAAATCGGACATAGGTGTGCCTTATATGTATTGTATAAAAGAAGATTATTATAACTAGAACGTGATTATATTTTTTTCAAATTGTGAGATCTATCTTCATATTGATATGAGCGGATGTCAATTGCTTTTATATGACAGTCAAGCTTACTGAGTGAACGATAACCGCTAGTATAAATTATCGCTGCGCGCTTTATAATGTGCAGATACAAAAAGACCGCCATCAGGCGGTCTTTTTTTAGTCTAACAGTTGTCTAAAATTATAGAATTTTAGAAACAACACCCGCACCTACAGTACGGCCACCTTCACGGATTGCGAAGCGTAAACCTTCGTCCATCGCGATTGGTGCAATTAGCTCAACAACAAATTTCAAGTTGTCGCC
>JAQWNF010000007.1 GCA_029246415.1 Glaciecola sp. | reverse complement strand
TGGCTTTCTGGGGCGCATTGCTTCTTCGTGTTGAAAGTACATCTATATTTTTAGAGTCAGGCTATTGGCAAGTCGCACTCGTAATGGTGCCGGTCAGTGTTGCTATTTTCATGAAATTTGGTTTATACCGTGCCATTCTTCGTTATTTATCCTCTCAGGCCATGTGGTCAATTGTCGCTGCCATAGCAGGCTCGACATCGGTGTTAATGGTCAGTGATTTCTTTTTATCCGCTAGCTTACCAAAATCTGTCCCCATTATTTATTTTGCCCTGGCCTTGATGTTTATCGGTGGCTCTCGTTTATTATTGCGCGCCATTTATAGTAGTTTAATCGGTGAGATTAAACAATCTGTCCTCATTTATGGGGCTGGCAGTGCGGGTCGACAATTAGCGATTGGCTTAAACAGCGGCGCTGATTACATGCCAATTGCGTTTATTGATGATGATAAGGATAAACGAGGCAGTATTATTCAAGGTATTAAGGTTATTGGTGTTGACCAATTACATCAAGTCCTCAAAAATGAGCATGTACAAAAAATATTATTGGCCTTACCAAGTATTTCACGTTCACAACGTAAAGTTATATTAAGTCAATTAGAGGGCTTTGGCGTTGCGGTTCAAACCATTCCTAATATCAAAGATGTCATCGAGGGAAAAGCAGCGACAGATGAGATAAAAGACGTTGAGATTGAGGATTTACTCGGACGTGATGCGATTTCTCCGCGCAGTGATTTGTTGCAATCTAATATCTACCATAAAATCGTCATGGTCACTGGTGCTGGCGGCTCCATTGGCTCAGAGTTGTGTCGTCAAATCATTCAATTACAACCCAGTACACTGGTATTGTTTGAGCTATCAGAATACGGTTTATATTCCATCGATAGAGAGTTGAATGAGCTTGCGGCTAATGCGCAGGTGAATGTGGAAATCATCCCGCTAATCGGCTCAGTACAGCGTGTTAACCGACTTGAAAATGTCATGAAGGCATTCAAAGTTGATACTGTGTATCACGCCGCAGCGTACAAGCATGTGCCATTGGTTGAGAATAATACGGTAGAAGGGGTGCGTAACAATATCTTTGGTACCCTGTATTGTGCACAAGCGGCGATTGCTGCCAAAGTGGACACCTTTGTATTGGTTTCTACCGATAAAGCGGTCAGGCCGACCAATATTATGGGGGCGACCAAGCGCATGGCTGAGCTGGTATTACAAGCGCTATCCAAAGAGCAATCAACGACGCGTTTTTGTATGGTACGTTTTGGCAATGTACTGGGCTCATCAGGCTCGGTGGTCCCGCTATTTAGACAGCAAATTAAAGGTGGTGGCCCAATAACACTCACGCACAATGACATCACGCGCTATTTTATGACCATTCCTGAGGCAGCGCAGTTAGTCTTACAAGCTGGCGCAATGGGCAAGGGCGGCGACGTGTTTGTACTTGATATGGGCGAGCCGGTTAAGATTTATGACCTGGCCGTAAAGCTCATTCGTCTCTCAGGTTTAGAGTTACAAGATAAAATGAACCCTCATGGGGATATTGCTATTACCACAACAGGCCTTCGACCTGGCGAGAAGTTATATGAAGAGTTATTGATAGGCGATAATGTGGATGAGACCTCACACCCGTGTATCATGACAGCCCAAGAGTTGATGCTACCATGGGATGAGCTGAACACCATCATCAAACAACTGGACACAGCCTGCCATGAGTTTGACCACCAAGCTATACGCGACATACTGATTGACGCGCCTACCGCCTATAAGCCTAACGACCCCATCGTCGATAGGTTATATATGGCAAAGCAAGTCTCCCCGGTACTTAATTATCAAGATACCGCCGAAAACAAGTCGAAAATTGTCCCATTTGAACTGCGTAAGACGGGTAGTACTTCAGATAAACCATAAAAAGTAACAAAACAAAGCCAAATGATTTAATGAGCGATAAGTGCCCTTATCGCTTGACCACTACAGTGTAACTGTTGTGTTGTTTTCATCTTTCCGCCTTCTTTCATATTCTCTTTAATATATTAATCACTTTAATAGGCTTAACTCATGCTGTGAGCTAAGCGTGTGATGAACCCAAATCGGGGTTCATTGATCAGTGTAGAACTTACCTATCTATGCCAATCGTTGGATGGCATTTACTACCTCTGTGTTGCTGTGCTCTTGTTTGACACACTGAGCAACGCGCTTCAGTCCATACAGCCCTTATTCTCTAAAGTAGGACGCGTTT
Organism: Glaciecola sp.; assembly: GCA_029246415.1. Lineage (GTDB taxonomy): Bacteria > Pseudomonadota > Gammaproteobacteria > Enterobacterales > Alteromonadaceae > Opacimonas. The sequence goes on along the minus strand of JAQWNF010000007.1, from coordinate 83,823 downwards.
TCATTTTTCTTGAACTTTTTTGGTTTTTTTTGTTAGATTCACGCAAATCATTGTTTTTTATGATGAATTAATTTTGCATTGTATTAAGTCATCGAGTGAGTTAAAAAATTTCCGAGGATGTAAATAAACAAATGACTACAGTGTAGAAATTGCAATTGTTGAAGAGGTAGGTAGTGCCAGCGACAAGGTAAAATGACCCGCTGTTTTTTTGTAATCGAACCCCAAATACACAGCGGTGACACACAGCGCTAATATACAGTGTTAGTGCATTGCACTAGGTACATAACAAGCGACGTTTAAGGCGTAAGATTTTCAGGAGCTGTTAAGTGGTCATGACGGTGCTAAGGGATCATTAAGGTGTGTAACGGTAGTGGATAACTGGGATGATTTTTTCGGGTTCTATTTATAATCTACTTGGTTTGATTATCAGATATTTTTGCAATTTCGAACTGTTCTGAAGGTCAGTAGATTCTGAATGCCCTATGCGATAGGGTTTGGCTTAGGTGATGCGCCGTGTTACACGGTGGCATTATCAATTACACTTATTCTCTCAAATGACTAAACACAAAAGGCTGAGCTTAACCGCCGTGTAATACAATTTGAAAAAAATCCAGATGCTAGTTCAAGTTGGGACGAGATGAAATCAAGGATCATTAATAAATAATGTTTGAAAATGTAAGGATACAACCTGAAGCTACCCGCAAATACGATATCGGCACATTATTACCTTGGAACGTTAGTCTCGATTAGTGGTGTTTACCGGACGGACATACCTTACCGCACAAATAGCGCGATTTGATTAATTTGCACATTTTGTGCGTTAGGCTATAATGCAACCACAATCATAAATTTGGATCTTACTAATGAATACATTAACAGCAAATGATGCTAAACGTAATTTCGGTGAGCTACTTCTAAACGCTCAACGTGAACCAATTAAAATCAGCAAGAACAGCAAAGATGCTGTTGTTGTGATGTCGATTAAAGACTATGAAGAGCTTGAAGCTATGAAAGCTGAATACATAATACACTGCTTTGAGTCGGCGAAAGAAGACTTCGCAAAAAATAACGTGGTCGACGGTAAAAACTTTTTAAACACGTTATAACTAAAGTATGCAAAATTCCGAATATAAACTTAGTAAATTAGCTCAGATTCATTTACGAAAAATCAAAAGTTACACAATTACAAATTTTTCAGAAATGCATTGGCACGACTACAGAGGTACACTTCTTTCTGGATTTCAGATGCTCGCTGAGAATCCGGATGTTGGAAAAAGCTGTGATGACCTATATCCAAATGGCTTTTATTTTCCCATTGGCAGACACACGGCTTACTTCATTAAAGAAGAGTGTCTTATTTTGATCGTTGCAGTCCTTGGACAATCACAACTACCACAAAAACACTTAAAGTAACCTCCTTCTTGCATTTAGAGTTAGGGTGCTCAATTGGATTACTAAACCTTTATATCAATATTAAGCACTTTCATCACTTTTTTGATAGTGTCCCATCGCGGACTAACTTTACCATTAAATGATTTATACAAACTCTCACGATTAACACCAATTGTTTCTGCAATATCAGCCACTCCATGTTTCTTTACTAGATTATTGAGTGCTCCAATAAATACCTTAGGATCATCATCATTGAAACACTCAATCAAAAATTCGTTAATTTCTTCCTGAGTTTCCATGTAGTCAAATGGATGAAATGGTTTGGTTTTCATAAACTATATCTCGACCTGTTCATTAATACAGTGTAGCTTAAAAGCTACTTATTCAAGTCTGATAGCGAAAACTCCTTTTATTAAGCGTACTAATTAGCAGGGACAACGCTTTTTAATAATGATGAAGTTTACTGATAAGGCAATTGCAGGGTTATCCTTAATACTGTCGTCGTCAGTCAATTAGCTTCATTCTTTTGTCCGCTCGCCGATTGATAGGTCGAGACTCGCCAACATCACTTTGTTGAGCGATAAAAAAAGCCGTTTTAACGATTAATCCCACTAACCATCAATCCATCAAATCCCATGACTGCGGTATTGGATATCTTGTAAAATTTGATTAATGCTTGATGGGTCATTTTTACATTGTCGGTGAGAGGCTCTGCTTGAACTTGTGCTGAGCCTTTTTTTCGCCTGATTTTCTTGAACAGCAACGCGATATCAGCGTGTTTGGTAATATCTTTAAGATTTAATAGATGATAAAACGATGATAGCGAAGCGATAAGTCGACCAATGGTCGCAGTGTTGTGGGGCTGGAGGTTAGAGATCTCTGACTACCCGATTAGCCGTATTTAACTCCGTAGAAGAAATCTACGAAGTTCTCTTTCTTGCCGCATTACATGCAAAATATAAACTTTGTCACCATCTACTTTATAGAAAATACGACAAGGATTAACAATGACTTCACGATAATTTAAGTTAATTAATTCCTGTGGTCTCTTACCTGATTCAGGATAGTCTTCTAATCTGGATATTTTCTCAAATACTTTTTGAGTCAATTTCTTAGCCGCGGAAAGGTTACTTAAAGCAATATACTCAGCTATATCGTTTAAGTCGTCTAGAGCTGTTGATGTCCAAACTATTTCAGCCACTTGCTCATTTTCTCTTTTGCTTCTTGATTTGAAAATGTATGACCATTTTTAATTGCTTGTTCACCGCGAGCAACGCCTTCAAGAATTGCCATTCGCTGTTGCATAAACTCATAATCATCAACATCGACTAAATAGGCAGATGGTTGACCATGTTCAGTAATTAACACTGGTTCTTTAGATATATGAAGATCCGCTAAAATTTTAGTGGCTTGACGCTTAAGCGTCGTAACAAGTTCAACTCTCATGAGAAATCCTATTTAAACATCAAAAAATGTATCACAATAGTATCACAATAATAGGGCGTCTATCCTGAGAAATTTTATGCCATGTGTATATCAACATTAAGCACTTTCATCACTTTTTCAACACTTCTTATGCACGCTCTAGCGACTCGTGATTCAGCGCAGCGGTATGATTTTTAAGTGTGTCTCGATGGCTTTAATCACTGACTTAGTCAGGGGTAAATGCGCTTTTTCTTTCGCCCATACCTCATGAAAGTCTGCGACAGTTTGCTTTGCGGTATTTAACACCAATTTTTCTGGCAACATGGCTTTAGCCGCCAAGTGTGATAGTTCATCCAGCGTGAAATCTTCGAACTTTTTGCTTCGACTTACCTTTAGCGATGCACTATCATCTGGGATATAAGCAATGGTTGAAACAAAGTCATAAGCAGGTGCAATAGACGCTGTGCGCTTATCTTTGTAGATCACAGACCAATTTTTTAAATGCATATCGGCATTTCCAATTAGCGTATTGAACACCAATCGGCGAGTCAATTCTGTAATATCGTCGTCTTGCCCTTCAATGCCGATAACCTGTGCAATATTCCGCATACTCGCTTTTTTGTATTTATCTTCAGGATAAACGCCAAACACTTGTGCAAAGTCCTCAATGTGCACAGCTTGACCCTCTGCACGGTCGAAACGCTTGATCACAAACGCCTGAGCATTGTTAAATGAGTCACCAAATTTGCCAATGCCATTTGGGATATTAGCAATCTGATTAATAGGGAGCAACTGCGTTTCTGGTACGTCCATTCCCAACATTCTAGCCAGTTCCATCATCGAATATTCATTTTCTGGCACAGCTTCAAATCGAGATGACGGTAATTTTACAATCCAAGATCCACCTTGGCCGGTTGCTGGGATCGTCATACCGCCATTTGCCTGCTGCATAGCTGAAAACTTCAATTGCACTCCCGCCAATGAAAAACGCATTGGGCCGTCTGTTTTCGTTGCATCTTCTGTGTCTTGATGAACATTAGGTGGTAAAGCTTCACCATCTGCTGGTTCAACCGTGATCGCGCCTGCTAAATCCTGTCCCAGTACCCATAATAGGAAAAACTCCCGCGCTGGATTAACACCGGCACGCTCTGCCAGGTAATTTCGCATAGTTTCTTCTGGTAAAAGGTTAGAGAAAAAAGGGGTTAACTTAGCTTGCGTCGGTTTGAAATTAGTCAGTAAGCCACCTAGCGGATCTTTAAAACTAAGCCCTAACACAGGCCGTGATTCGTCATAAATGTACGAATCCATAAAAGCAAACAGCGTTCTGTCATTACCCACGTTGGTAATCGTTGCGATGGGCTCACCGTAGAGCAACACGTTGAGCGTAGAAACATGATTAGTCATCGTCGTCTTCCTCTAACCGATATGCAGGCGACATTGCCTCACCTTCGTCGATGCTCCCTTGGCTGCTATGAATGATTGACTTAATGGCAGGTATAGACTTTTTGGGTGCGACAAATAATTCTAGGTCGAGTACACGGGCAAGTGCAATCAAACTGGACATTCTTAAATCAACGCCGCCAGACTCGATTTTCGATATATGGCTTTGAGGCACACCAGAACGCGCGCTCAGCGCTCTTTGGCTAAAACCTTTGCGTACCCGAGCTTCTCGAAGGCTTTCTAGTATCTGCTCTGTTACATAGCTCATTTTGATGTACCTTGATGTATCAATGATAATGGGTTATATATCAAAACATATCACACCACATCAAAAAATACAAAGATGATTAGCTATTACATATCAACACTATGATTTGATGGGCAGTTACATATAATTTAGCAGTGATTTTTCGATCGACCTTCACCATTGTGCGCAAGGATCTAAGGCTTAGTGTTCGGGCACCTATTATATCTTTGATTTAAGTAATCCATTGGATTATAATCTAAATATGCAAATTACCATCGCTGAGCTTCCAGAGTATATTAAACGTGCTGATTCTCTTTTAACTGAATCAGAGTGTAAAAAATATTAGTAGTAAAATCTTTGGAGAAACAAAATGACTAGTGCATTTGAAAGTATTGCTCAAGGTTTAAAAGAAGCAATAGATCTGAACGATGGCAAGAAAGTTGCTGCCAAAATTCATAGAGCCCCAGAAGTAAATGTGGCTGAAATACGGCAAAATCTTGGAATGACTCAAATGGAGTTTGCCTCTAAATTTTGTATCAGTGTTTCTACTCTACGTCATTGGGAAAGAGGTGATCGAAATCCCCATGGCCCAGCACTTGCTTTGCTTAATGTCGTTGCAAAAGAGCCTCAAGCGGTTTTGAGAGCACTTGGTTAATCTAAGTGACTGTCCCTATGAATAACTGACGAATGTGAACTACCCAGCGATTTCTGCGGTATTGTCTACGCGCCCTTCAGAATATGGCCATAAATCTGGGGGCAGTCCAAAGAACTTCAGATAAGCTCTAAGTTATCGGTGGCGATTCATATAGTTCTATTCTTTAATCATTCAATAGCGAATGAAAAAGTGGTACTTTTTAACTCATGCATGCCAATTGGATTTTATCTGTATGAGCTTACACACCTTGCTACAAAAAATTAGTGACAATAAACCTGTGAATTTTGAGCGTTTAATCACATTGTTACCCCCTCAGTATAAATGGTCTGATTTGTTTACCATTACGCAGGCAAATAAAAAACAATACCAAGTTACCATCAAGGACCAAGCCGCATTCAACACATTAATAGAGCTAGCAACACCGGCACAAAGCAGAGCTTCAGCAGCAGCGCATTTACTACAAAGTAGTCACGCGGTAACGTGCGATTCTGCTTATATGTTGTGTTTTCCGGCACTACCTTCTAGTTCCACAATGTCTGTAACGACTGATCAACTACCACAGCGTCAACTACATTGTGCAGCGACGTTACATCACACACTAGTGTCGTTACCTTATACTCCGGCCAAGTGTGCGGTGTTAATTGAAAACCAAGATTGCTTTTTTCAATGGCAAGCTTTCCTAGAACACTTTGATTGTCCAGTACCTATTGATGAGTGTGATATCTATTTTGCAGGAGGAAAGCGCATATTGAATGACAAACTAGCGCCTATCTTAGCGCCTTACGAAGTCCTATATTGCTTCTTTGATTATGATTATGAGGGGTTGCATATTGCCAGTATTCTTCAAGCGCGTTATCCTAAACGCGTGCTTTTCTTAGCGCCGGCAGAGTTAACAAAGCTAGCGCATTTATTTACGTTCAACCCTAACTCTGTGACTGATTGGCAGCAATCGCTTATTCTATGCCAGTCTTTAAATCAGGGCGAGTTACACGAATTATTTGTCACAACTCGTCAGTTCATGGAGCAAGAAGCGTTACTGAACGTGCTTCCAGCACAGCGTTGATGTTTATTTACATAAAGGAGTGTTATGAGTCAGTTATTTATTGGAGTTAAGCGGATCATTGCAGTGGATTCAAGTGAGTTTGCTTATGCCGAATTAGACGTTGATGCTCATAGTATGTTGGTGGCTCAAGGTAATGTGGGTAAATCCAGTTTAATCAATGCGATACGTCTGTTTTTTCTGCCTGAATGTTCGTTTGGCCATCAAGAGCGGAACTTTGGTTTCAGTGATTCTCATGGGGAGATGTATAAAAGTGAAGAAACGTTTCAGCACTATTTTCCTTCCAAGCACAGTTTTTTGATCCTAGAATACGAGAAACGCCTGTTCGATGGGCCGCATTGTTGTCAAATCATATCTGCCTCGGGCTCAGGGCGTCTTAAAATCGAGCGGATGTTTACACAGCTGCCTTACGCGCAGCTCCAGCATTTGTTTTGGACTGAAGGAGATGATGAATACGGCATCGGTCAGCGCAATGAACAGCTATCCAAAAAAACCGTGTATGACTATATCCAAAAGCATGACAAGACGTGGCAACTAGCCAAAGATGAGCACAAAGTCGCGTCTATCATTTATGAAAAGGCGCTGCATAACAGTACTTATACGTTGTTTCCGCTAAGTGAGCAAACGCCACAAAATATCAATGCATTGCGCGCATTAATAAAACTCTTGTTTGTCGCGACGGGCAAAAATAAAACGCCATTTATCAGTGCGGTGGCCAACATAATAGAAACAGGAAAAAAGTCATCACAAGACCATTTGTCTTTTGACATTAGTGAGTTCAAACAAAAGCACTTACAGCTCAAGCAACAAGAAACTCAACTGAACAATATTATTAATTTAGAAACGGATTATCAAAAAATTATTCAATCACGGACAAAGTTTTTAACTTATTTAAGTATGTTATCAGACGTGGAGCCAGGCATTGCGTGGTTGGAAACCGGTACGGCTGAGATGCAAGCCCAGTTGCAGTTGTTTGCTGATAAACAGCAATCGGCGCAGAGTGCTTACTTTGATGCCAAGCAAACGTTGGATGAACTGGTATCGACAGTCAAACAAGACAAGCGTAGCTTGGTCGAAAAGCAAAAAGAACTGACCTCATGCCAAACAATACTCAACAATATTACTAAGCTCAAAACGGAATTTCCAGGACAAAGCCTGACCTATATTCACAGTGCGTTGAGCGATGAATTGTACAACGTTCGAACTCGCTTGAAAGTCAAACAGGGTGAAGCGGATAGGGCGGTTGAGATAGCCAAAATAGACAACAAATTAGCGCATTTTTTACAGCAACTCAAACGGGCACGATATAATGCTGAAAACACCGAGCTAGCACTCGCGAATCAGTTATCGACTGAACAATTATACTGGTTGCACTCGATCAATCCCACCCTTGCCGTAGCGAATCCAGGGACACGACTCAATAAACAAGAGAAGGCCAGTATTGCGCAATTTGCAGATTTATTTGAAGATGCTGCCAGTCATTATCAGTTTTTTGATAGCCAAGTTGAACGGGTCGCATTTATACCCCAAGATCTCGATGCGTTAATAGACAAGCTCGAAACGGAAATTCATGCACTAGAAAAAAACAAAGCGGATTTAACGATAGAGGATCCCGATCCGTTACATACCGAGCATTCGGTGTCGCAACTCAAAAAACAAATTTCGGTGTTAGAATTGGATCTAGAGGCGCTAGATAATGCTGAGTATATGCAGCGGCGTTACGATATTTTACACCAAGAGATTCTAGCGTTAAAAAGCAAAGAAACAGAGCAGGCTCAACATGTTGAGTCATGTACCACTAAGAAGAAAAAGTTAGAAGACAAGCGTGATGCAGCGACGCAAGCGCACCTTAGTTGCCAAGATAACATTCGCACCCATCAATCCTTACTAAAACAACTCAATAGCTTTAGAGTGTTACATCAAACATGGCTAGCAATCGTACCTAAAGGTAATGAATTTGATGGGTATATCAATGCCGAGTCGCTTGAGCTGTTTAATACGAGTGCTAGTCATTTAGGGCAATATCAAAGCCAAATGTTACAGCAAATTCGTGGGTTTTTAGACAAGGGAATTATCACTGATAAGCATGGTATCACTGGGGAGGTACCCTTTTGGCCGGAAATCTCGGCGGCAATCGACGATATTAGCGAAGTGTACGGCAACCTCGATACTCAGCGTACCTTGTTACACCGCCAAATCGAAGAGCATAACCAAACCATTGGCACTAAAAAAGCCATCATTGTGCAAAATTACGATTTGATTAAACAGTTTGAACAACAGATCAATCGTGATTTTTCTGGTATCACGATTAATAATGTGGCAGCCGTTGAGTTTAAGGTGGGGATCAATCAACAGTTTTCGGCGTTAGTACACGAACTCAATGAAACAAATCTGTTTAACCAACAGCTACCGTCGGATGACTTTTTTGCGCGTTTAGTTGCCTTTGCCGAGCGTTTTTTCAAAGGCAGTGACACGTTCAACTTGACGATGGAAAAAGTCATTGAATCATTTGAACCGCGTGTCCAATTACACAATAAAGCGACCAAAGAAGACAAAAAACAAAGTAACTCTACTGCTGCTCTGATCAAAATTAAATTAGTCCAAATCTTGTTAAAACGTTTATTGGCGCATGATTGTGAGACGTCACTACCGGTAGTTTATGACGAGATTGCCAATATTGATATTGGGCAATTTGATTGGTGGCTCGATGACTTAGCAGCGTCGGGTTTCAAGTTGATGGCCGCAGGCACACATTCGACTAGCGCCGAATTACAAGCAAAGATTGGCCGACGCCATGTCATGGATGCCATGCACACCAACAAGCCGTATCATCAAGAGCGCGCCCGTGTTTATTGGGCAGGGGCGGAGACATTCAGTGATGAATTGACCGATCAAACGCAATGGCTGTAAGTATGCTCAAAAATGAATATAAACAACTCGGTACCGTTGAAACCTTGCAAGCGATGTTGACTCATCGCAAGATTTTATCCGAATGCATCAAGCAAATGGACAGCCAGAAAGTCAATTATATTACCGAAGAGCAGATTTTCACGCAGCTCAAGTTATATACTCAGCATGTTAAGGCCGATGTGCGCCGACGCTTGCGTATTGCGTTTGCCACCGATAATTTGCTAAATGCGAATATCATTATGGATGTGGATGCTACTCAAGGTCCTACTAGATTGTATTTTCAAAGCTCAGTGCTAGATGTGGTGCGCTTGTGTGATGTTTCTCTGTTTAAAAAGCTCACTGATGTCCAGCTTAAAACCCATTTACAATTTCTGAATCAAACCCAACAGGCATTAGTATCTGGGCAGTATAGTTTTTTAGATGAAGATCCTGATTTTGTAGAGTTTATGGATAATGTATTCATGCAGTTAGGGCGCTTGTTAAGTGATATCAAACAAAACGTAACCAAAATGCAGTCGGTCGGGCAAGAGCTCGAACAACTCACAGCTACAAGTATACAGACCCACATCGATACACAAACCTATATAAGTGCTAAGCAAGTGTGGTTAGATGAGATTGTGCATTTATATGAGCGCCACATGCTACCGGTATTATTGTTCCTTAATCCAGATACAACTTATGCTGAGTATGAAGGCTTGCATGCGATTATTCTAAAAATAAGTCAAATTTTGGATAGTCACCAACATGTTCGCCTTGCCCATAGTTGCCAAAGCTATGCATTAAGTTTATTAAATTTTTACCGTCCGATTGAACAAACCGCATCAGCTGTGAATCGCTTTATTCATAAGCAACGCGACAGTATTGAGCGTTTTAATGCGTTAGAGCATTTCTATCAACACTCTGTTCGCAGCGCTTTACATAATGCATATTCAAACAGTTTAACCAAAAGTAAACTAGGCAGTGAAGGCATTGTATTGCCCGATTTTGTGATCCAACAAAAAGGCTTTCGTCGGCCAGTTGGTTTTGCATTTCATCATTCTGATGCTTATTTCAAAAATATCTTCAATGAGCTCGATGCACGTTGTCAGGATCTAAAGCACATCGGTGATTTTACGCAAGTGTCCGGTTTTACTCGGTATGATAAAGTAGCAGATGAGCGACAACAGCGCTTTGAGCGATTATGTGAAGTATTGCAGCAAATGACGCTGCGGCCAACCGATGATGTTATTCAAATGCTGCATCAACGCTTACAAGATGAATTTCCAGAATATGCCTTATATGATGTGATTTCTGGCGTGCAAGTCTTGGTGAGTCAACAGCAATCTAGAACGAATAATGCCAACAACTTTCGTTTTATGACCACGAATCGTTTTGCGCAAATCCAGCATGCACATCAAACCTATCGCTACCGTAAAATTCGCTGTGTCAGCACAGAAATAAAAGAGAATTAACCCAAATGAATACGACACAACTTGAGAAATTAGGGACCTTTGCCGAGCTCAATTACGACGTTTGTACACAAATTTACCAACGTTTTACCAAAGGGGAGGTGATCCCTAAGCTGCAATTTAACAAACAATCTGGGGTGTTATTTGAGGATCCGCACTTTACCTATTTGTTTCGGTATATTGATGAGTTTTCACTATTATATCAATGCATTGGCAAGCGTTTAGAGCAGCATGTGCAAGGGGAGTTTTTTTATATCAATAATCAGTTTGATGGGGACGCCGATGAAGCTGACGAACATGCATTAAAAGTCCAAACTATCTTGTTAATTTTAGCGCGTCACTTTGAGATAACCGGGCGCAATATGGCTCAGTTGAGTGAAGTATCGTTGGGTTTTAATGAGAAAGATTTGTTTGAAATATCACAAAACGAGGAATACAAAGCCATTGCCAAAGCGCTGCGTTTTGACTCATGGGATAAAGCCGTTGGCTTTTTAGTGGCTCGAGGCTTTGTCTATGCTACAAGCACCAATCATTATTTTTTATCAAGTGCAGGTTCGGCATTTTGTGAAAATGTGTTGTGTGCTTATCGCAATCGGTAGATAAAAAAGAAGCTAAATGCCGGGCTTAAAGGCATCGCATAATATCCCATCAACACGGTGTTCATTTTACCTGGCTGTATAATAATAATGAACAGGTTTAATTTGTGTACAAAAGACTCGCAAATTTGTTCATTTTGGTATATTGTTCAATTATATTGAACGGGGCGAGATTGTGAACAAAAAGTGCCTATGTATAAGATAAATGTAAAAAAAGTTGTTGGTGATGCTATGAAGATGTTGAACAGGCAAACTAACCTTGAACCTGAGCTTGTTTACCTAGAGCATAATACTCCGAAGGACATTTCAAAAGATGTAGTTGGGCAGATAACGTTATTACCGTCTAATATCGTCATCAATTTTGAATACAAAAAATGGATAAATGCAGCAAACTTACCGACACTGATTGATAAAATGAAGGGAAGCTTAGCAGACGTTCAGACGCTCTTAATTACAGAATATGTCAATCCTATGCTTGCCCAGCGACTTAAAAATCACGATGTTCAATTTCTGGATACGGCGGGAAACGCATATATCAATCATGCGCCTGTATATATTGACATACAGGGTAAAAAACCAATGAAGCCAAATATAGATGTGCTAATGCGTAAACAAATCGGCAAAGCATTTCAGCCTAAAGGCATGAAGGTTATTTTTATGTTTTTAATCCATCCCGAGCTTTTAAATAAGCCCATGCGAGCAATCGCAAGCCAGGCAGAAGTGGCACTTGGGACGGTTAAACAAGTAATCGATGATCTTGAATATCAAGGCTTTGTGGTTAACAAAGGTAACAACGAAAGGGCATTCACAGATACTCATAGACTATTTGATAAGTGGCTCGGTGCGTATCCTGAAAATATGCAGGCTAAGTTGAACCAAAACTTATACACAACTGACAACCCGGAATTACTAAAGACGATTGATGTGAATGATTTTGAGGGGTGCTGGGGAGGGGAGCTTGCCGCTCAACGGTATGACGATTATCTCACTGCAAAAGATTTTTTGATTTATATAGCGCCAGCACATCAGCGCGCATTTTTAAACGCTGCACGTTTGAGAAAGCCCGCAAATAATGAAATCCCTGAAATTAAAGTTATGTTAGTTGAGCCACCTTTTGAGAGTAGAAAAATACAAGAGAAGCAAACAGGAATGGCTCATCCTCTATTGGTCTACGCTAATTTAATTACCAGTGTTGAGCCTAGAAATATGGATGCAGCTAAAAGATTATATGGAAAATACCTTGCTTAATATCGCAGGGAAACTGCCACAAGGACTCGTCGAACTTTATCAACTTGTTGATAAAGCCACCAGAGCTTTAGCGATCCCATATTTAGTGGTGGGGGCGACGGCTAGAGATATTGTCTTGGTTCATGGATACAATGCGACTATTGAGCGTGGTACGAGAGATGTAGACTTCGGCATTCATGTGCAGACATGGGCGCAATTTGAGCAGTTGAAAGCGGTTTTACTGCAGTTGGGATTTGAAGAACACAAAGATAAAATTCACCAGTTAAATATGCTGGATTCATCCAATATGCCATGGGAAATTGATATTATACCCTTTGGTGAACTTGCACACAGTGCGATCCCCAATGAAAAACACAAGGACATTGCTTGGCCTCCAGAGCACGAAATTGTGATGAGTGTAATGGGGTTTGAGGAGGCATTACAAGATGCATTGCCTGTTAATATATCAGAGCATCCACAGCTTAAAATCAACGTGGCATCTCCTCCTGGAATGCTTATTTTAAAGCTGATTTCTTGGTTTGAAAGAGAGCCAGATATACGGAAAAAAGATGCGGTGGATATTGTTTATCTAGTTAAGCATTACGCAAAAATACCAGCAATACGCGAAGCACTTTACGAGCAAAATTTCATGGCAAAACACCAGTATGACGAGTTTGCAGCAAGCGCTATGAAAATAGCATCCGACGCTAGCCAACTCGCTTCAAAGGATACTCTACTCTTTATTACTCAGCATTTATGGTTAAATGAGCAGCGACTCGATTGGCTTATGCTGGATATACACCGCAGTGAAGGTATTTCATACGAAGAAGCGTCTACGTTAGTAAATATAATAAAGTTACAATTGATAGAAACTAATTAATTGATGCAAAGAAAAATCTTTCACCATGTATTTGTCACCCCTGCTTTGGCATTATCGCCGATTAATTTATTGACCAGATAAAATAGTAAGTTATTGAAAGGGGATAGGTTTTTACAATCGATAGGTGCCGCTGATCGTCCGTTTTTAGTATTTTTCGGAAACCATAGCCTAAAGACCATCAAACAAGTGAATTTGATATTATCATCGTTTAACTGCGCTAACTAGCTATTTTAACATACTGCTTAAACCGCCTTATGGCCAGTTATTCTCACGGTTTGATCCCCCTCTATGTCAGACTACCTGTCGGTGTGTCCTGAAGGCGGGTTCCTAGAATGGGAAACGCCATGCTATACTTGTGATGAGGGTAGTCTCATCGCTCCTGGGCGCTAGAAAGCCTTGTTCGCAGACAACCGTCAGCGCTCAGATATAAGAAGTGAAAGTGTTATGACTCAAAACGAAACAAAAACAACGATAGACATCAGCCATTTATCCATCGACCAGTTACATAATTGAATCAGTATGTCGTTGAGCGCATTGATGAGTTGCAGGCGAAATAGGATAGAGAGGCGCTCGCCGCCCTGCGGCCGGGGATGACAGTGCAGTTTATTCACGATGGTTCAACGGTCACTGGCACATTACTTAAGAAAAATAGGAAAACGGTACTGATTGCTAATAGCAACGGCGAAACGCATCACAAAGTACCTGCAGGAATAGTGAGACAGGTAAGTGTAGCTAAATTAGATCTTAGTCAGGCTATCAAGAACGGTCTAAAATGACCGGTTACACGAAACCGACACCGTTCAAGTTGAAGATGCTTTAGAAGTGTCTTAACAGATTCATCCACAGAGCTAAGAACAACCTCAGAGGGTTGGCTTTGCTCACTCAGAGTGAACTACCCAGCGACATCGCCTCGCTCTGATCACTGGATTTTCTCGCAAATTTATCGATAAAACCCATGCTAGCACCTGTTAATCCTAATACTGCCGCTGCTGGAACACGCATCACGCCTGCTCCAGCTAATGTTCCTAGCCCTGCACCAACGCTACCACCTCCAATAGCGCCGCTGACTCCTGCAGCGAATAAATTAGAAATATCAACGCCACCAGTGACAGGTTGTTGTTCAGCCGTCATGTCAGCGCTAGATACTTTGATAATTTGATCGGGATGTAAATCTTTTATCATTGCCCTCCTTTGAAAATAACTCGTATATATCAAGTCGACATCAACAACGTAATGTAAAATCTATCAGGGTGTAACTGTCTGTTGTGCCAGTTGTGAGCAATTCAAGCATAACAGGAAGGTAATGTTGCGCCTTCAATTAGGAGCTACTAACAAATAATTAAGGGACATCGTGAATACAGTTTATAAAACGCGTTCGTTAGCTTGGTGAGCACACTAGTTAATATAACCCCCTAGGATTTTCATGACCTGTTAAGTGGTCATGAAAATCCTAAGGGAAAAAATTCAGTGAAACCCTAAAGGTTCGCATTCAAAATCTATAAGGATGTAACTGATTGTTTTGCCAGTAAAGCATTGAAATACACATTAGATATAACTGATACAAGTGTAAAACTGATTTTTGGTACAGTTGCAGTTTTGACAATTATGCACCATAGTTAATGTGTTCATGACTAAGGCCATATGTTAAATATGACACGTAGCAATGAATAGGTTACTCAATTGAGTGATGCCGTTTTTTCTCAGTTTACATTAGTTATCCATTCGTTATGTAGGCGGTAACACCAGAGTGGCTAGCGAAATGTAAATTGTTGAAAAGCATTGTTTGGGCAACAAACTGAAAAGAGGGCGATCAATAATCTGGATCAGATAATGGCAGTTTTAATATTATTTACTCAGGCTATGAAGCGTTTCACGCCTTTTATTGAATATAACGGCGAAAAGTATTTACTAATTCTAGCGCGTTGCTCCATAAAACCCTAAGGGCTAATGTTTTAGTTAAACCCTCTAGGTTCTCGTTCAAATGCTACGTACAGCAGGTAAATGATATTTTAAGTATTAAAAGTGGGGAATACGCAAGATATCTATTTTAGCTCAGCCAAAAACTCTCTAAACTCAGCTCCAAACTCTTGATTACGCAAAGCAAACTCGACATTTGCCTTTATATAGCCAAGTTTACTGCCACAATCATGGCTTTTGCCCGTCATGTAGTACGCATCTACTTGTTCTAGGTTCATCAATGTAGCAATTGCATCAGTCAACTGCACTTCATCACCGGCACCTGGTGGAGTAAACGCCAATAAATCCCATATTTTATGCGACAAAACATAGCGCCCCACTACTGCTAAGTTCGAAGGGGCCTCGTCAATAGGCGGCTTTTCAACCATATTGTGTATTTTGGCTGACTCACCGGCTTGCATTTTAACGCCATCTACATCGACAACACCAAACTGATCAACTAAGCTATTTGGCACGGCCTCGACCAGTATTTGCGACACTTTGGAAGTGTTAAATTGCTTGATCATATCCGCGAGGTTATCTTTTTTTAGATTTGCTAGCGCATCATCAATAATCACATCGGGCAATACGACCGCAAACGGTGAGTCACCAATCAATGGCTGCGCACATAATATTGCATGACCCAAACCTTTGGCGACACCTTGACGAACATGCATGATGGTGACACCTTTTGGAAGAATAGATTGCACTTCTTCTAACAAGCTTCGTTTAACCCTTTTTTCCAAGGTGGCTTCAAGTTCAAACGAGGTATCAAAATGGTTTTCAATACTGTTTTTAGACGCATGCGTCACCAATATAATTTCTTTTATCCCTGCCTGTACACATTCATTCACCACATATTGAATCAATGGGCGATCGACTATAGGCAACATCTCTTTGGGGATTGCTTTGGTGGCAGGTAACATGCGGGTACCGAGGCCTGCAACAGGGATGACAGCTTTGGTGACTTGTGACATAAGGTTCTTCAATTCCATTGTTAAAGGTGTTTATTATTACACTTGTTAATCTACAATTTTACCATGTAAATCAATGAGGTGACAATGCATGAACTCTTGATTGATGAAGTATTGTTAGGAAATGGCGGATTTGTGATAGAGATAAATATATTAGGATGTTTGAAACTGATCTTTGGTACAGTTGCAGACTTGACAATTATGTACCATAGTTTATTTGTTCATGACTAAGGGCGTATATTAAATATGACACGTAGCAATGAATACGTTGCTCACTTGAGTAATGCAGTTATTTTTCTCAGTTTACATTAGTTATCCATTCGTTATTATTGAGATAACAGCAGAGTGGCTACCGAAATGTAAATTGTGAAAAATATTGTTCAAAAAACGCACAAACAAGCGCTGTTAGATTCTTGACAACACAGACTGCTAGTCTATTGTTAATTTGAAGCAGTAGATTAGTTCGCAAGGGAGAGTACCTAGTCGTCAGTATTCCTAATCTACTTCGATATTAAGTAACCTCATCGGCCATTTTTTGGCATTGGTCTCATCCCACTCTGCTTTTGCGGGTTCTATTAGTAATTGTAGCGCTGGTTCAGGTGACTACAGTGATGCACCTTCTAGTTATGGCACTGCTTGTCACGATACCAACCGCTGGCAACAGTTAGGTAATTCTGACGGGTCATTATACGGTGATTCCATCGGGATTAATGATAATAATAACATTGGTTGGACATCTGAATCTTCTCCTAACGCAGTTGATGCGGGTGATAATGGTGTGTCTTGGGCAACATCTAGCGATGGTATCACTTGGTCTAACTTCAACCAAAGTAATGACTTAGTGCAGGGCGAGTTCGTTAAGTTTCAAGTTGATGTTACCCGTTCACAAGAGGGGAATCACAAATACGATGAATACAAACTTTGGTTAGACTGGTTTGGTACGGGCACTTTTAATGAATTAGATTTAGTGATGAATGACAAGTGGATGAAGGATGAAGATTCTTCAGGTGTCGCCTTCACTGGAACATTAGCAAACAACTTCTATAACAATGATTTGGGAGCTTATAACAGCCCCGACGAATTTGGTAGTTTCTTTAGTAGTGCTATTCAAGTACCTATTGACTCAATTCTTGGCGAATTGTGGATGCGTGCTCGAGTTATCTGCGAAAACTCTCTTAATTTTGGCAATGACTATCAGATGTTAGCAACTGGTTATTACCATCAAGGCGAAGTCGAAGATTACGCAATGAAAATTGTTAATGATGTTAGTGCGCCCTCAACCGCTATTTTATTTTCAACGGTATTACTTGGTTTAATGGTACGTCGAAAAAAACGTGCTTAATTATTCCTCTGATCAGTCGCTATAATTTGTAATGAATTGTTGCGGCTAATTTTTTGCTCTTACAATTTTTATATTACCTTCACTTTAATATCATGGAATGACATCAAGGAGGATATGTGAAGATTTTTAGAGTGGGCGCTTTCGCCTTTTTGTTTATAAGCTTCTTTAGTAATTTATTAATTAGCACCACAGCACATGCAACGGTTGATACTGATGATTATGAAAAAGCATTAATGGCATCTGCTCAGAGCTTGCATGATGAAGCCCATATTCATATCCGTAATCTATTAAAAAAACACCCATCACATCTTCCTGGACAATTACTTTACGGCGAAATATTGCTAAACAAAAAAATGCCGGCGGAAGCACAAGCAGAGTTTGAAAAAGCTTTAGCTATGGGGGCTGACGAAAATAATGTGATTGAGCTGCTTGCCACTGCATTATTTGAACAAAGTAAATACCAAGCAGTATTGGCTCTGAATGCCAAATCCACTCCAACTACTAAATCTTTAAAGCGTTATCAGTTAATTCGTGCCAGTGCATTTTATGCATTAGGTAACTCACAAGCTGCAATTCGCGAACTGAATCAACTCGCAATATTGTCACCTAAGGATCCAGACGTACAACTAGAGTTAATCAACATCTATTTAGATTTGAATGACCTAAATAATGCTGATGAAAGGCTCAGTTTAGTAGCAAAACTAGCTCAAGATGAACCAAAATTTTGGTACCTAAAAGGTCGCCTAAACAGCTTACAACAGGACTATGATTCTGCGATACAAAATTATCAACAATCACTTCAGTTAGAGTCACAAAAGTCGAGCACATACAAAGCGTTAGCCAATGCATACATAGCAAATGGACAGTTGGATAAGGCATCAGATGCGTTGGAAAGTGCATTAGCTTTAACGCCGAATGATCCGTTAGCAATTTATATTCAAAGTGAAATATTTAAGCAAACCAATCAGCGTCAAGCATCAGAAAAAGCATTGGATTATATTAGCAATCGTATATCCATTATTGATGATCGTACCAAACAATTAAATCCACAATTATTGTTGATTGATGCAATGTCGAGTTATTCAGGGGGAAACTGGCAACAATCGGTTAGAAAATTTAATGCTTATCTTGAAAACAATCCAGATGATATGAATGCATTAGTGTTGTTGTCACAGGTATACCATCAAATGAATCAACCTGAAGATGCAGCGCTTTGCTGAAAGCCTGAGATATGTTGATGCAATGCTTGATCCTATTGTTGAAGGAGATACTATCAATCCTTCTATAGGTTTGTTTAGAGTAGAGCTGTTACGTAAATTGGGACGCTTGGATGAAGCATTGAGCGGAGTTGAACAGATTATCCAAGATTATCGAGAGTCAGGAACGGCCACATCAATACCAGCACAACCTCAAATAATTAGGGTGAAATTGTTACATGATCTTGGCCAAATTGCCGTGCGCAATACCCAATTTGATATGTTACATGATTTATGGCAATCCAATCCTGCTAAGTTACTGTACTTAGCGAAGATGCAGCGCACAATGCAATATACTACAGGAGCAGAAAAAAGCTTTGCGAAAGCGGCTTCGTTAGCCCCTCAAGATGAAGATATCATCATTACCTACGCTAGTTGGTTAGTTGAAAAGGGCGACAGTCAGCGAGCTCAGCAATTAGTGAACACTTTAGATATGTCGACGATTATTCACAAATCACGTTTTTTAGCTGTGCAAGGTGATATTAGTGTTTCATTACAGCAACCTAAAGCGGCGTATGATTTATATACTCAGGCAGTGCAGGGCAGCTTTACTGATATTGCTACCATTTATAAACTTACGCAATTGAGTCGAGAAATTAAACGAGAAAATGACACAACGGAGTTATTAAAAGCTTTAATTAAACGCCATCCCAAACGTGGTTTTTTATTAGAAAGCCTTAGTGAGCATCTGCTAGATATTGGTGATCATGAACAAGCGATTTTCTATTATAGTCAGTTATTAACGTCGCCTCTTCCTGTGATCAAACAATCAATAGCGCTCAATAATTTAGCTTTTTTATACATTGAAACGTCTAAGTATGACTTAGCGATTGAGCATGCTAAACAGGCGGTTAAATTACGCGATGATATTCCAGGCTTTTATGACACTTTAGGTTGGGCGTTGACATTATCTGGCCAGTATTCAAAAGGAAAAGAATACTTGGAGCATGCCTTGTCGATGGCTGGTGATTCAGCAGAGATCCAGGCGCACTTAGACTATACCTTGGATAAATTAGGTTTAGCTGTCTTAAACTAAACAATTTTTAATAATGTGCGCAGTCAACTACGATAAATGAATGTGCTGTAATGATGACAGCACATTCATTTTTTTCCCTAGGATCTTGATGACCTGTTAATAGGTCTCGAAAATCATAGGGAATTAAAATCGTGTGACATACACAGTATCTCCCCTTGATCCTGATATAAAAGAAAAAAACTTCACCAGAAAAACTGAAAACTGATCTTTAGAACAGTAGATACAGTGCGTATTGTCACCTAATCTAAATGTATTGGTTGTCTTCACCTTTACATCTTCATATTACACAAGCGAATTGCGAGTCAGATGAAATAAAAATGGTTGCTAAGACGGACTAGTTTAATGATAAATATTTAAGGAAAAAATCATGAATACTATTACTGTAAGAGAAGCACGTAAAACCCTACACCATTTAATTGACGACATTGCTGAATCGAATGCCCCTGTTATCATCACTAGTAACCGTCACAATGCAGTATTATTGTCGAGTAAAGACTGGGAAGCAGTCCAAGAAGCGCTGCACCTACTAGCTTTACCTGGTATGCAAGGCTCAATCATCGAACGCTTAAAGACGGATGAGGTGTATTGTTCTTAACGACTGTAATTAGCTTGCTGATCGGCAGTTAACGTCTGAAGGTTAAAAGTTGCAAGTGAGTAATTGATTATCTTATGAAGGTGGATTTATTTTTTGTAAATTCGTCTTCACAGATCACCTTTTCATAACGCTGCATTAGGCAATTCACCATCAATCAAAAACTGCGATAATGGTAATGTTTGAGTTGTGAAAGTGTTAGCTTGTTTATACTGCACAGAGGTTGGTGTTAATTCACATAACCATGACTCAACTCTTTCAGGATGAGAAGAGGTAAACACTTGAGGGGTGAAAATACCCACACATTCATATCGGTTATCGCGCGCGCTAGTATAGGTAAACATCTCGACTTGGCCGTTACGCATATCTAGTCCGATAAGTTGGCTAGCAGTGTATTTTGTTGGATTTGTTAAGTCCCTCTCAAACGTATTAAAGGGCGGAGAGTTTAACTTGATCCCTAACGGGGTATGATATTTGACACTAAAAACAGTGTGACTGGATAATAGTGTCTCAGATGGCCAAGGCCCAATAATTGAACTGGCAAAAAGAAACCGATAATACGCATGTTCGGTTAGTGCACCTTTTAGCTCGCTTGCTCCATAAAAAATACTAGGATATTGTCGTGTTCCAAAACGAGAACCATGTCTGAGCGGCGGCTCTCGGAAGGGAGTACTTAATAGGTAATGACAAGTTTTCGGGTTTTTATTCTCAACATTATTTTTAGATCCCATCACAGATACTTTGAGCATTTCTTCTAACACTGATTGCTCTGCCAGTGTATCCACAATTGAACTATTGGCGATGGGTTGTTGGTTTTCTACAATCCGATACACGCTTCCCGATAGAGGTTTTATCTGTCGTTCTCCAGCACATTGCTGCCAGATCATTATGTTTTACTACGCATTGCGTCTACAAACCCTAAAACATCATATAATCCTGATACGGTTTGTAGTTGTTCGGCAGGTATGCCTTTTGTCATGGTGTTATTTGAACGCATGAAATGTTTTATCCATATTGGATCACCACCTGCTAGCGCATGCACCGATTGGTAAACACGGATCAACAATAAAGCTAATTCTCCTTGTTTGGAATGGGGGGATAATACTCCTTTATTTTTCAGTCTTGATAATCCCCATGGCTCGAACCCCAATACTTTAGCCAGTTCTTTTTGTTGCAAAGTCAGTGCTTTACTGGCATTAAATACTGCCTTACACAGCACTTCGTCTGCATTGGGAGTGAGCTGAGCTGCAACCGACACTGTTATCTCCTTAAAAAGTATAAAATAACCTCTTATTTCTATATCCAGTATAGTATGTCATTCACATATTGCAATAACTATACATATAAGTTGCCTATAGCAACTATTGTCAATTGTCTTCGATAGAATTGGGTAATTAAATTTTTCATCCCGGGTACCGCCGAGCTGTGGTTGGTTTTACCATAACGATCAAGCGAGGGTCAGTCTAACTCACCAATGGCACATTCTTTGCTTTATTCATATTAATTACAGTTAATGCGGAAAAGCAGCTATGTTTGACAATAAAGTCGTACTGATTACTGGTGGTACCGGTTCGTTTGGCAAAAAATTTATCGAAACGATTTTGATCCGCTATCCAAGCGTCAAAAAAATCATCATTTTTTCAAGAGATGAGCTCAAACAATTTGAACTTAAACAGCGCTATCCGTATGAGCAGTTCCCACAATTACGCTTTTTCATTGGTGATGTACGCGACGCGCAGCGAGTTAAAATGGCGTGTGAAAGCGTTGATATCATCATTCATACCGCTGCAATGAAGCAAGTCGATACCGCTGAATATAATCCCACCGAATGTATTCGGACTAATATTACCGGTGCTGAAAACGTGATCCATGCTGCACTTGAGACCGGTGTTAGTGATGTCGTTGCCTTATCTACCGATAAAGCCTGTGCGCCGATCAATTTGTATGGCGCCACAAAATTGGCGTCGGATAAGTTGTTTACCGCAGCCAATAATATTCGTGGTTCGAAAAATATCCGTTTCAGCGTCGTACGCTATGGCAACGTCATGGGCTCACGCGGTTCAGTCATTCCATTTTTCATGGAAAAACGCAATGAAGGCGTCATTCCTGTGACTCATGATGCTATGACTCGCTTTAATATCCCCTTACAAGAAGGCGTCGACATGGTCTTGTATGCGTTGAAACATCATTTAGGTGGTGAGATATTTATTCCTAAAATCCCTTCATATAAAATCCTAGATGTCGCTAAAGCGATTGCTCCGAACTCCACTATTCAACTGATCGGTGTTCGTCCAGGAGAAAAACTCCATGAAGAAATGATCACCGACACCGACTCATTACACACTATTGATTTAGGTAACTATTATGCAATATTGCCGTCTGTGTCATTTAACTATAAAGAAGCTGATTATCTAGCCCATCACCACGCCGATAGAGTCCCTTATGGATTTGAATACAACTCAGGCACCAATGATAAATGGTTATCTGTTGAGGATATTCGTGAACTGATCAAGATCCATGTTGATCCGAGCTTTGAGGTGAACTAATGATCCCCTATGGCAAACAATCTATTAATCAAGATGATATCGATGCTGTGTTGGACGTACTGCAATCTGATTTTTTGACGCAAGGTCCCAAAGTGCCAGCGTTGATTTTGCTGGACAGCCTTGTGACATGTCGCGGATCCATGCGTTGTCACTAGAATACGGATTTAGGATCATCGAAGATGCATCACATGCCATTGGTGCTAAGTATGCTGGCGCGCCTGTGGGTTCAGGTCGTTATAGTGATATTAGTGTCTTTAGTTTTCATCCTGTAAAAATCATTACTAGCGCTGAAGGTGGCATGGCCATGACGAATCAGCCTGCGTTAGCTAAACGTATGCAAGTGCTACGTAATCATGGGATCACCCGTGATCCTGAATTAATGACGCGCGAGCCTATTGGTGATTGGGAGTACCAACAAATTTCACTTGGTGCGAATTATCGTATGAGCGATATTCATGCCTCGCTGGGCTTAAGTCAGTTACATCGTGTTGATGATTTTGTGGCTCAACGCCGACGCTTACAGGCAAGATATGATTCCCTTTTAGCTGATTTACCGGTAATTACGCCATATCAATCCAAAGAGTGTGACTCGACCTTGCATTTGTATCCGATTCAACTACAACTTGAGCACATCTCATTGACTCAAGCTGAAGTGTTTGCACGTATGCGCGAACAAGAATTAGGCGTCAATATTCACTATATTCCTGTGCATACTCAGCCATATTATCAAGCGTTAGGTTTTAAACATGGCGATTTCCCTAATGCCGAACGCTATTATGAACGTGCGCTTAGCTTGCCGTTATTTCATGGTATGACGGACAAGGAGCAAGATCGAGTTGTGGATATTTTATCGCGGATCACCCGAACTGCTTAATTAGCTCGCCTGCGGCAAACACGACCATCTGGCCAGGCTGCATCTTTTCCCAAGTCTCGTTGGTAGTAAGCGGCTGAGTAGCCAGTACCGTGACCACATCATTAGGTGTGGTCTCTTGGCTAAAATCAACGCTCATTTCAAGATCCTTTAATAACGCAGGCCCAAACGGAGCTCTGCGTGTTACCCAATGTAAATTGTTAGAGCAATGCGCAATCAATGCATGGCCATCGGTCAGTAAGAAATTACAGACATCAAACTCATGTAATTGTTGGCGTTTGGCATAAATGAAATCATACAATTTATTCGGATCTTCAGGTCTAGTCGGAAAAGCTTGCTCAATTTGATCTAATAACCAACAAAAGATGTGTTCAGAATCCGTGGTGCCAATAGGGATAAAACGCCCTAGTGGTAGGATTGAATGGATATCTTTTAATTGGCCGTTGTGGGCAAATGTCCAGTTTTCGCCCCATAATTCGCGGCGAAATGGGTGGGTGTTTTCTAGTGTCAATGCACCTACGTTAGCTTGACGAATATGGCTGATGACAATGTCACTTTTAATGCACTGTAATTTCAGAAAATTAGCGACATCACAATCTGAACCGGCTTTCAGGTCACGAAATTCTTGTACGCCTTTTCCTTGATAAAAGGTAATGCCCCATCCATCTTTGTGAATGTCGGTTCTTCCTGCGCGCTCCACTAATCCTGTGAAGCTAAATCTAGCATCGGTAGGGACATTGGCTGACATTCCCATAAGTTGGCACATGTGATGGATTCCTGTGATTGTTCCCTGTGATTTTTTGTAGTATATCAAGCTTAGATAGACTGGGACAATAGGATGATAGTACTTGATTAAACTACCCTTATGATTTTTATGACCGTATAATAGGTCTCGAATTTCCTACGGTAAAAATTTAAAGGGTAAGTAATGCAAGTATGTGGCGTTGAAATTAAAGGCACTGAAGCGGTCATCAGTTTGTTATCGAGTCATGACGGTTTAATCAATATTCCTGAGTGTCGAGTGCGTAAAATTGAATATACCAAAAAGAACACGACCTCAGATTTACGTTACTTTCAAAGCACATTTGCCAAGTTAATTGAAGATTATAAGATCGATGCCGTTATCATCAAAGAACGCCCTTTAAAAGGAAAGTTTGCTGGCGGAGCATTAGGCTTTAAAATGGAAGCGGCGATCCAGTTAATTCCGGAGCTAAATGTACAAGTAATCAGCAACATTGAACTTAAAGAGATCTTGAACCATAATCCTATACCAATTGATTTTAGTGATACGGGTTTAAAAATCTTTCAACAACAAGCATTTAATGTTGCTTTTGCCTTTTTAAGCACCAATGAGGCCTCATAATATTGACGAATAAGTACTTTTGACAGGATGTCAATAAGACAAAATTTTACTGCAAGGATCATTATCACTGTGGTAAATTATGAGAAATTTCAAATTCAACTAAAATTCAACAACACCAAAAACAAGTGAGTAGAACATGGACAAACATACACACAATAAAACCCTTGTCATTACTGGCGGCTCTTCGGGTATCGGTTTAGCGATTTGTGAGCGCTTTGTTGATGCCGGTTACCTTGTTTTTAACTTGGATATTCAAGCATCTAGTGTTGGCCATTTTATTCAAGTGGATGTGACGGATTCCCATGCAGTACATCACGCCATTGCAAATATTGCTGATCAACATTCTATCTCTACTTTGATCTGTAATGCTGGTAAACACCTTTCAGCTAATATCGAACACACGGATGAGGCTACTTTAGATGGAATGCTTGCGTTAAACGTTAAAGGCGCTTATCACGCCATTCAAGCAACCTTACCTAGTATGAAAGCGGCAAAATCAGGATCGATTATTTTGGTTGCCTCTGAGCAAGCTCTAGTGGGTAAAGCAAAATCTTTTGCCTATAATTTAACAAAACATGCGCTTGCTTCAATGGCCAAAACCACTGCATTAGATTATGCCGTGTATAATATACGCGCAAACGCATTGTGCCCGGGTACGATTGATACACCTTTGTATCAACAAGCGATTGCTAATTACGTTGCCCGTTCGGGTGCCAATGCCAAAGATATTCATGCACTTGAAGCACAATCTCAGCCTCTAGGGCGTATTGGATTGCCTGAAGAAGTCGCTGCGTATGCGTTGTTTTTAGCCTCAGATGAAGCGAGTTTCGTTACCGGTGCATTGCAGGTGATGGATGGTGGGTACGCGGCTCAATGATACTCAGCTCGCCAGACTGCTTTCTAAATCTATAAAATGATTAAGATTGTTGATCCCCATGTCCATTTATTTGCGTTAGAGCAAGGACA
Source organism: Glaciecola sp. (assembly GCA_029246415.1). GTDB lineage: Bacteria > Pseudomonadota > Gammaproteobacteria > Enterobacterales > Alteromonadaceae > Opacimonas. Next base: position 57,641 of record JAQWNF010000007.1, on the reverse strand, counting down.
ATATGGCTGGTTACAACCACAAAATCCGCCTTTCTGGCCCGATAAAGCCAAGATCCAACGCACTTTTACCTCACAAGATTTGGCGCTCTGTGCGCCATTCACTTTAAACAGTTACGTCCATATTGAAGCTGGGTTTGATAATCAACAGCCTTGGCGCGAGCTCGACTATTTAGAGCAACAATCCACAACACCTTCCTTCAGATCCATCGCTTGCTGTGATTTAACATTGCCTTCAGAGGACTTTATTGCACAAATTTCTGCATTAGCTGCGCACCCTTCTTTTATGGGAGTGCGACATATCTTAGATGAACAAGCGTTAGCGTTGTTAACGTCGGCTCAAGTGCTGACGAATCTGAGGTATTTAAGTGAGCAAGGCCTGATATTTGAAGCGCAATTTGATGTCAATGATAGTGAGGTTGTCGAGCTTATTGGTGAGTTATTTGCCCAAAACAATCAAGCAACTAACATAGCTACACCATTAGTGAATACGTGGGTGATTAATCATGTGGGGCTTGGAGCGCACAATCAACAAACCTATGCTCAATGGCTATCCAATTTACAACGTTTGGCGCGTATCCCACAGATTAAAGTCAAAGCGTCAGGGTGGGAGATGGCCCAACGTGATTACAGTGATGAACACGTCAAGCAGACGATCAACATATTGTTAGAAGTATGGGGCGAAGAAAGGATAATGTTGGCGAGTAATTTTCCGCTGACATTGTTTAGCTGTGAATATCAAGAATATTGGCAAAAAGTGGTTGATATACTTGCTGAGTTGCAGTTATCTCAACAAACACAACGCGCCTTACTCTCGCAAAACGCACTGCTCACTTACTTTATTTGAAACTTAACACGCAGTAATTAAGTTATTTAACAATCACATGCGGTGAGCGCTTCACGACTTCATCGTTTAGCTCAATACCAATTCCTGGTAAGTCAGGTACTACAAATTTGCCATTTTCAGGTTGATAGTCTTGGATACACAATTCACGGTTCCACGATTTGATGGCGTAGGTATGATGTTCATGGATCAAGAAATTAGGAATAGCCGCTTCGAGTTGCAACGCCGCTGCTGTGGCAACTGGCCCGCCGCATACGTGTGCTTGAATGCGAATATCGTACACATCGGCGTAATCACAGACCTTTTTAGCCTCGGTAAAGCCACCACACAGACCCACATCAGGCTGTAATACATCAATACTTTGATCTTCAAAATACGGACGCACATCCCAACGATGGTATAAACGCTCACCACCTGCAATGGGCACATTTACATTTTGTTCTACTTTCTTATGCACCGCTGAGTTTAGATAATTGACTGGCTCTTCAAACATCATACAGCCGACTTCTTCAATTACGCTACCCATTTGAATAGCACTAGCACAGCCCATTAAAGAGTGGGCCTCGAAAATAATATCCACATCACTGCCAACGGCATCACGGATTGCGCGAAGACGATCACCAAATAAACGCATTTGTTTTGGCGTGAACAAATTAGTGCGGTCAAAACTAGAAACACCGTGCTCGTCATACACAATTGGGTCAACTTTAACGGCATCATAGCCTTGTGCAACGGCCTTTAAGGCTGCTTCGGCATACTGCGCAGGCTCGACTAACTTATTACATTCGTCATCCCAATCGAACTGTAACTGAGAGGCATAAGTGCGTAAATTATCATTGGTTTTACCACCAAGTAGTTGGTAGACAGGTACATTTAACGCTTTACCTTTGATATCCCATAATGCGGTATCAATTGCGCTCATTGCTGCATACAGCACTGGACCACCACCTAATCCCCAGAAGCTTTCACGGAACATACGAGTCCACAATTGCTCGGTTTTAAATGGGTCGTGGCCGATTAATACTGCTTCGACGATCTCTTTGATCATCGCTGCTGCGGCGCTATGGCCCCAATCATAAGCAAGGCCTGCTTCACCGACACCATGAATACCTTCGTCGGTATGCACACGGATAAAAATAGGATTCCAAGGTGGACGCTCTGGACAGTGAATATCAAAAATTTCTACATGGGTAACTTTCATTACAGTCTCGCTTATTACATAAAGGAATACGGTTTATTGATCAAAATCAGGATACAAACGCTTTACGCGACGCATCATTGCTGGCCATGTTTTTTGCCCACCGGTTTGGCCGGTATGCACGACTGCAGCTTGAGCCTTAATCCCATCGATAATGCGTTGTTTAACAAAAATAGGATCGTCACGACTCGCATCGATTTTAACTTGGATCTCGCAAGCTTTGAGCAAGTCATACATATGCATGAACGCATCGCCAATGGTTAAGCCCATAGTGAGTGCGCCATGATTGCGTAATAACATAAAGTTAGCTGAGCCGAGATCGTCTTGCAAGCGTTGTATTTCATCCGGCTCTACGGCCAAACCTTCATAGTCATGGTAGGCGATGGAAGCAAGCGCAAACGCCGAATATTGGGAGTAGGGCTGTAAGCCAAATTGTAAACTAGCTACGGCAATTGCATCGGCATGATGAACATGAAATGCACACTGATCGTCATGACGAGCAATATGCACTGCACTATGTATCGTAAAGCCAGCAGGGTTTATGGTAAACGGAGAGTCTGGATCGACGACATTGCCGTTGATATCAATTTTGACTAAATTTGAAGCCGTCACTTCTTCAAAGCATAAACCAAATGCATTGATTAATAAGTGCTCGGTACCAGGAATGCGCGCGGAGATGTGGGTGTGAATTAAATCATCCCAGCCATGGATAACCATTAAACGATAGGCGGCTGCTAATTCAATTCGCGCTTGCCATTCTTCTGGCGATACTTTGTCACTTAGATCGATTGAATCTATTTGTTTGATTGTATACATATATTGGGAAATGGAATCATTATCAATGAATTATTGCCCAATATCATATCATAGGATCTGGTTATCGGTAGTAGTGCTTATGAAAAACCCTAAATTTCATCAATACAAGCGATAAACTCAATGCTGTCATCTAATACAAATTTAGTCACAGATAACATAAAATGCTGATTATCATCAGAAGGTGTTGCAAGCGTAATTTGCATACCAGCACCATGATATGCCTCCAGTACTTCTTGCCTATCAAGTAATGGATGCGGCATTTGTAACGAGAGGGTTATCGGCAAAGCGGATATCTTTTTTTGCATCTGGAACTGCCAATATGCCATTGTGTTCAATAGCATGAGCGCAAAAGGCAATATCTCTTCCTGTTTCACATACACTCAAACCAACAGTGGATTTAAACCATTGTCGATTAACGTCTACTAAACTCACCGCCACAATTGGAAAATTAAGGTGTTTGGCAATCATTAGTGTCAGATTATCAAACACGTCCTCTGCGGGTGTATCTAATATCGCTAAGCTATTGAGAGCCTGTATGCGCAACGGTTCATTGGCAGGTAATTTTGCAACAATCATAACAACCCAATAAAAAATTAATACTAAATAAGCATAGTCTAGAATTAGGCAAAAGTATGATGAAAATCGTCTATTTTATCGCAGCTAACGCCTTTGTTACTATATCCGATGCAACTTTTGCTGTTGAGCTTTCTGCATAACAACGCAGTTCAGGAGCATTACCACTAGGACGAAGGTGCACTATATCGCCATTACTTAATGTTAAACGCAATCCGTCAATTGTGTTTTGCGCCTTCACCGTCTCATTTAAAGCCATGGCTGATAGCAAAGGACTAGGATCAACTGCAAGCTTTGCTAACAGGGCTTGACTGTCTTGTGTGGTAAAATTTTGTAGTCTATCGCTCTGGGTAAAGCGTTGCGGCAAATCAGCGACCAATGCACTGATCCCGCATTGTTTTTCAATACTTAAACTGAGTAGCATAATTGCTGGTAATAGCGCATCACGCGTAGGTAAAGCATGGATCACAGTATCGTTCAGGGTTACGTCTGAGCCAAGTAAAAAACCACCGTTCGCTTCAAAACCAGCAATCGCATGGTAGTCTTTGTGTAATTCAGGAAAAGCAGCAATCACATAAGGTGAACCAATTTGGGTACGACTAACGGCTGTAAAATAACCCGATTTCTCAATCGCAGTATTACAACTTACGGGCACAGCCAGTGCTTGAATACCCAGTGCTTTGGCAGTTAACAATCCGACAATATCCCCGCGTAACCAATTGCCATGCTCATCAGATAGTAGTGGGCGATCACCATCCCCATCAGTAGAATAAATCATATCAAAGCCGTGTGCAGCAGACCATGCCAGGGCTTTTTGTTTGTCTTCTTCAGCGACGGCCTCAGTATCAATAGGCACAAACGTATCTGTGCGTTCGAGCGCTGTGACTTCGGCACCTAATGCTTCAAACAGCCCCTGATAAATGTCTCGTCCTGCACTAGAGTGTTCAAAAATACCAATTTTTTTACCTTTTAACAGCTCCGGAGGAAATACGTCTGTTACACGTTTAACATAGCGATTTGCTCCGTCTGGGTTAACGTCTGGTAAAGGTTGTATGTTGATGTCAAGAGGGACAATCGCAGAGGAGTGTACAATACCTTGCTCGTCGATCTTGGTGATCTCGCCATCAGGTCTGTAAAATTTTAAGCCGTTGCGGTCAAATGGAATATGCGAGCCGGTGATCATAATACAAGGCTGTTTATCTTGCATTGCAACAAATGCTAATGCTGGAGTAGGGCACACACCATAGTATTGTGTGGCTAGACCTAAATCATGTGCAGCTTGAATACACGCCGTCGCCATTGCTGGACTACTTGGGCGATTATCGATGGCAAAGGAAACGCTAGAAAATGAAAATCGAGATTGAATACTGCTTAAAAATGCCAGAGCAAATGCGTAACACACCTCAGGAGTGAAATCCGTCACTAATCCTCGTGCGCCACTGGTACCAAATTTCACGCCTGAATTAGCGATGATGCTTTGACAAGATTGAGGGGCTTGTGGGGAATGAGGGGCTTGCGATGATGAGGGGGTTGAGTCCATTACTTACTGCTCCATGATAAACATTATGAAATATCCATTTTAAGAGCAACAAGTAATAACTCAAGTAAATATTAGACTTTATTTTTGTAAGTCGACCAAATAACGACCTGTAACTGTACCGGCCATTAATGCTTTTGAAGCGTCTTCAACCTCATCGAGGCCTATAGTATGGGCAATATCTGATAATTGTTCGATGTCCATCTCTGCAGCTAAGTCGTTCCAAGCGGCTTGACGTTTTGCAACAGGGCAATACACACTATCGACACCGACTAGAGATACTCCACGCAATATAAATGGCGCAACAGACGAAGGTAAATCCATACCTTGGGCTAAACCACAAGCGGTTATGACGCCTCCATATTGGGTATTTGCAATAATGTTAGCTAATGTATGAGAGCCTGCAACATCAACAGCGCCGGCCCAAATTTGCTGACCGAGTGCGCGGGCTTTGTCTGAATATTCTTTGCGATCGATAACGGCTTTAGCACCAAGTTGTTGTAAATATTCACTTTGTTCTGGTTTGCCTGATAAAGCATGCACCTCATAACCGCGTTTGGCTAAAATGTGCACAGCAATACTACCTACACCACCAGTGGCGCCAGACACAATAATCGGACCTGACGCTGGCGTTACGCCATGTTCGCGCAACGCATTACAACATAACATTGCGGTATACCCAGCTGTACCAATTCGCATAGCATCGGCTTCACTGAGACCTTGTGGAAGTTTGATAAGCCACTTGCCCTTTACGCGTGCTTGTTGCGCAAATCCACCCCAATGTTTTTCACCGACACCCCAGCCATTAAGCACCACTTTATCGCCAATTGCATAATCAGAGTTGTCTGATGCGGTAACCACACCACTAAAATCAATACCCGGTACCATAGGATATGATTTTGCAATCGGCGCACTGCCAGTCACAGCCAATGCATCTTTATAATTAATTGTGGAATAACTCACAGAAACTGTCACATCACCTTCAGGTAAGTCAGTGGTATTTAATTGCGTTAATGCAATCGTATCTTTGTCAGTTAGTTGTAATGCTTGAAACATAGCTCATCCTTTTAATCATTTATTATTGTTATTATTATGTGTTTATCACAAATTAATTCACACACGATTCATTTCACTTCAATCAATCCACTTTCTAGATTGCATCAACCCTTTCATTTCGTCAAGGCATGCAGGATCATCAATGGTTGAAGGAGCAGTATAAGATTGACCATCAGCCATTGAACGTAAAATTTTACGCAAAATTTTACCAGAACGTGTTTTTGGTAAACGTGGGACGATTAAGGTGTCTTTAAAGCAAGCAATGGGACCAATGTTTTTCACCAATGCTTTTTTGATATCAGCATGAAGCGCTTCATCATTAATATCCTGACCGTCTTTTAAGATCACCATACCGACAGGTAATTGCCCTTTTAAACTGTCTTTTACGCCAATGACTGCACATTCGGCAACTGCAGGATGCTGCGCGACGACTTCTTCCATTTCTCCGGTAGATAAACGGTGTCCGGCAATGTTAATGACATCATCGGTACGTCCCATAATAAATACATAGCCTTGAGCATCAATATAACCACCATCACCGGTACTATAATAGCCTGGGAATTCAGTTAAATACGCACTTTCAAACCGTTCAAAATTGCCCCAGATAGAAGGCAAGCAGCTAGGTGGTAGAGGGGCTTTGATTGCGATAGCACCTTGTTTTCCTGCTGGTAACTCTTCGCCATTATCATCCAAGATACACACATTAAAGCCGCTGATAGGTAGGGTTGCAGAGCCTGCTTTAACGGGCATTTTTTCAATACCTAGCATGTTGCCACAAATTGCCCAACCGGTTTCGGTTTGCCACCAGTGATCAATAACGGGTTTACCCGTTTTTTCAACGGTCCAATCATAAGTAGGAGGATCGAGTCGTTCACCTGCCATAAATATATTTTGTAATGAGGATAAGTCGTAATCGCGAATTAACGCACCTTCGGGATCTTCTTTTTTGATGGCACGAAACGCTGTCGGTGCAGCAAATAACGTTTTGACTTTATACTCTTGAACCATACGCCAAAAACCGCCCGCATCGGGCGTTCTAACCGGTTTTCCCTCATACATAATAGTGGTGCAACCTGCTAACAATGGGGCGTAAATAATGTAAGAATGGCCAACTACCCAGCCTACATCCGATGCAGCCCAAAATACATCACCAGGTTGGTTATCATAAATAGCTGACATCGAATAATGTAAGGCAACAGCATGTCCGCCGTTATCTCGCACTACGCCTTTCGGCGCGCCAGTAGTACCTGAGGTATATAAAATGTACAGTGGATCAGTACCGTTAACCGGCACGGGCTCTGCTGGAGTAGCGCTGGCGATAACATCAGCCCAATCACAATCTCTAGGATGACTTAAGTCTGCGGTGAGAGTGTCGCGCTGGAAGATAATCAGACTGTCAGGCGTATGCGTGGCTAATTCAATTGCCTCATCAACAAGTGGCTTGTAAGCTATGACTTTACTAATCTCGACGCCACAGGAAGCGGTGACGATGACTTTAGGCGTTGCATCATCAATTCGGATCGCGAGTTCATGTGGTGCAAAGCCACCGAAGACAACCGAATGTATTGCGCCTAAACGCGCTACCGCAAGCATGGCGACAGCAGCCTCAGGGATCATCGGCATGTATATAATGACACGATCGCCTTTGCTTACGCCTTTTTCTCGCAATGCACCTGCAAATGCAGAGACCTGAGTGAGTAATTCATTGTAGGTTAGTGTGCTTTTAGTATCGGTTACTGGAGAATCATAAATGATTGCTGCTTGCTCGCCTCGACCAGTTTGCACATGATGATCAATCGCCATAAAGCTGGTGTTCATCATGCCATCTGCAAACCAACGATCCATGTTGTTTTCGTCTTTACTCAAAATATTCGTAGGAGGTACAAACCAAGGTAAAGCTTGTGCTTTTTCGCCCCAAAACTCAGCAGGAGAGTTAATCGATTTGGTATATTCTGTTTGATAGCTCATTTGTAAATTTTCCATGTATTTTGTTAAATTTGTATCAAATCACTGTAAAGCATCTACGTAATATCATGAATAAGACCTTAGGGTGAGCTAGATCTAAATGTGAAGTGGAATTGATCTAGCGCAACTGCAACACCTACTTACAATTACGTCATTGCACTGGTTAGACTTATTCATATACTTTATGTTGAGGTTAACTTTTTATTAGGAGCATCACGCATGGATCCAGCTGTTTTAATTAATACTTTTTTTAGTATTCCTGTATTTTTAGTCATATTTGTCATTGTTATACTTAAATTTTCCATAAAATTTGTACCGCAAAATCGCGCTTACGTGATTGAGCGATTTGGTAAATTTCAATCTACTCGAGAAGCGGGATTAAATTTTTTAGTTCCATTTATTGATCAGGTTGCGGCAGACCGAAGTCTCAAAGAACAAGCTGTTGATGTGCCTGAGCAGTCAGCAATTACTAAAGATAACATCAGTCTGCATGTTGACGGTGTGCTGTATTTTCGAGTGTTAGATCCTAAAAAAGCCTCTTATGGTGTAGATGATTATGTATTTGCTGTGACTCAACTAGCCCAAACCACGATGCGCTCTGAGTTAGGTAAGATGGAATTGGATAAAACGTTTGAAGAGCGCGATATGCTAAATGCTAATATTGTCTCATCGATTAATGAAGCATCTGGTCCTTGGGGAATTCAGGTATTGCGTTATGAGATAAAGGATATTACGCCGCCATCATCAGTTATGGAAGCGATGGAAGCCCAGATGAAAGCTGAACGAGTTAAACGTGCACAGATCCTTGAGTCAGAAGGGGATCGTCAAGCTGCGATCAACCGCGCAGAAGGTGAGAAGCAATCACAAGTTTTAGCAGCAGAAGCGGATCGTGCGGAGCAAATCCTCCGTGCCGAAGGTGAAGCCAAAGCGATAGTTGCGGTTGCCGAAGCGCAAGCTGAAGCGTTAGCTAAAGTCGGTGAGCAAGCTAATACTGAAGCGGGTCAAAAAGCCATTCAGCTGGATCTTGCAACTAAAGCGATTGAAGCGAAACACGCTATTGCCAAAGAATCCTCCGTAATACTATTACCTGATGGCGCCACGGATGCGACAAGTTTAGTGGCTCAAGCTACCACCATTATTAACAGCTTGAATAAAGGAGCAAAACCATGAATTGGTTTGAACAAAATTTAGCGGAAACTTTGTTTATTATTGGCTTGATTATTCTAATTGTCGAAGTCACAGTGCTGAGCTTTTCGACTATTATTTTGTTCATGATTGGGGCGGCAACGATTATAACTAGTGTCACTATGTATATAGGGGTTATCAGTGATGATCTGCTCAATGCATTGTTGATTATCGCAGTGCTTACAGCAGTCCTAGCGTTGGTATTATGGAAGCCGTTTAAAGGATTACAAAACATCCAAGAAGATAAACCCGTTACTTCTGATTTGGTAGGATTTACTTTTGTTTTAGCACAAGATATCGAGCCGAACAGTGAGGTTAAATATAAATATTCAGGGGTAGAGTGGAAGCTCGTCAGTGCTTCGGCAATTAAAGCACAAACTAAAGTTAAAGTGGTTGCTGTGAATGTCGGTGAATGGGAAATTATCGCGTTGAATTAAGTACGATTTGTGGGGTGGGTTTGATATACTCATCCCAATTAGTTTGAAATACACCGGCAGCGATTCGATGCAACCATATCAACAAGCAATTCTTCAAGCTTTATCGATCCCTCGATATATTAGCCAAACCGATGATACAACCGCTAAAACAGTCGAATATCCTCAAGTCCCAGCACAATTGCTATCTGATTTATCAATAGCGATTAATCAACCTCTTACTGAAGAGCAAGTAGTGTTTGGTGAGCAACTAATCGTAACGTCGGCGCATATTACCTTACCTTATCCTTTCTCGGGCAGTAATCTTGATACTAGTCGTGATAAGATCAAATCATCAATTTATGCTGAGTTATGTGTACATTTTCTGAAATAACACATGCTTGTTGGCAACCTGCCTTTGCCATAATGCAGCAAACCCAGCCTGATACTTGGTCGCTTGATATATTTCAACAATCACTCAACCCGCCTAACCTCGCGATGCAGATGTTGCGCGATACACAATGTATTGGTTTTTATATTGTCCAAACGTTGAAAACTGCAAGTTTCACAGAATGGAACTTAGAAGAGATTGCGGTAGCGCCAAGTGTTCAAGGGAAAGGGTACGGCCGGATCTTACTGAACCAATTACTCCAGCAAGCGGTACTCAATCAAGTAGACGACCTTTTCTTGGAAGTGCGTGCTTCTAATAAAGCCGCAATTGGGTTATACCAATCCAGTGGTTTTGTGCAAATTGATGTACGTAAAAATTACTATCCCGTCATTAACAATTTGTGCAGCAATGCCACTCACGAAGATGCGCTTATAATGCGTTGGCAAGGTTGCGAATAATCTTTTCAATTAGCATTTTTTGATCAAATGGTTTGGATAAATGATCATTCATTCCAGCATCAAAACACATTTGTTTATCTGACTCCATTGCATTGGCAGTCATTGCTATAATCGGGATGTCTGTCAGCTCTAACTCTTGACGAATATGAGTTGTCGCCGTTACTCCGTCCATTACGGGCATTTGCATATCCATTAAAATTAAATCAAATCGCTCAGGTTGCGCTAGTAATATATCTAACGCCATTTTGCCGTTTTCAGCGATCGTAGTGTGTGCGTGTAAATTCGTCAGCATATTTGAGACCACTTCTTGATTAATAAAATTATCTTCTACTAATAAAATCTCTATACCTTCTAAATCCTTGGTTGAATACTGCTGTTCGGATACAGGTGTCGCATCAAGTTCTAGTAATTTGGCCGCTATTTCTTCAAAAAATATTGATGGCGTGAGGGGTTTAATAAAATGTCCATCAATTAGGTTGAGTTGCATCTCTTCAAATTCTCCGTTGAGATCAGATGATAGTGTAATTAATAAATACACCAATGGTGCGTCGTTAGCTTCAATGCAATTTCTAATTTGCTCAAGCTCTACCCATGTTTTGGCATCGACTTCTGGTTTATCAACCACGACTACATCTATACGTGGGGCATCACCTATATGTCTTTCAGATAGAATCGATAAAACACTCTCAATTGAGGCGGCATGGACTGAGCCCCAGCCAAAATTTTCACATATTTTTTCTAAGATATTTTTCCCAATGGTGTTCGTTGAATACAGTAATACCTGTAGTTGCTGCATCAAACGTCGATTCAATTGTTGGGTGACTTCTTTCGAGATATGCGGAGCTAGTGCTGTCGCTTTTTCTAATGTAAGTTCAAAATAAAATGTAGAGCCGACCATTGGCTTGGATTGAACTTGTAACTTGCTTCCCATCAAGGTTAACAGATTTTCGGAAATATTCAGTCCTAAACCAGTGCCGCCATACTTTTTATTCACTTCCATACTAGCTTGTTCAAAACTATTAAATATCCGTGATAATTGCTCTTCATTAATCCCAATACCGGAATCACTGACTTCAAATTTCAAACTGATGTGAGAGTTAGTTTGTGCTTGCTGGATGACTTTGATTTTTACAAAGCCTTCTTCGGTAAATTTTACCGCATTGCTGCTTAGATTAACTAATATTTGACGAAGTCTAATTTCGTCACCATACACCTCTAGATTCAAATTAGGCTCAATATCTAACCACAGCTCGAGTCGTTTATCTTTTAGTGAGCCGGACATTAGGACACCAACATCGTTGATCATCGATTCTAATGAAAAGGCTGAATGTTGTAAGACGAGTTTGTTCGCTTCGAGTTTACTAAAATCTAAAATATCGTTTAGCACTTGGGATAGTAAATGTGTGGATTTGAGGCCGCTTTCAGCAAACCCTAGCTGTTTTTTATTTAATGGCTCTAGGGCTAGAAGTTGCAAGAATCCCATAATGCCATTTAATGGCGTTCTGATTTCATGACTCATATTGGCTAAGAATTTGGATTTAACCGAAACAGCCATTTGTGCTTTATAGTTTGCTTGTTCTGCGCGCTCTCTTTGTTTACCTAAATCAACTAGGGTGTAGAACACCCAGACCATCATTCCAATAAATAGTACTGCACAGGATAAAATGATCCATAAATACGTATTTTCAATCAAGGAGAAGCCATTTGCCCCACTTGCTCTTAATGGATAAGTGTAAAATAATTGAGGGTATCGAGAATTGACACCTGCAGGTGTTAATAGGATCTTGCCAAACAAGTCGACCCCATCATTTTGTACATTGAACTCAGTGACACGATTTAATTTAAACCATAATCGCGGCTCTTGGACTCTTAACGTTGCATTATCATTACCTAGTAGCCAACCCCAATTATTGTTGCTGTCATTACTATGCAGATAATATCCATCTTGATTGATTAAACTTAATTGAGTGTCAATCAAAGAATCTAACTTAGAAAACAAGCCAACACACAAATAATTGATTACGAGTATGCCTTGGTGCTCGGGCTCATCTCCAAATTTAATAATAAATCTAATCGTAGGGCGGATGGGCAGTTCGATCTCGCCGAATTCTTGATTGAGATCGAAATCAGAAACGAGTATTTCACTATTATTGAGGGCTAAGCCACTTTGCACATAAGGGCGGTCTAGTTTATTCTGGAATTCATTGGTGGCAACGACATTATTTGTACTTTGTTGGCGCTCGACTCGCACTTGCTCAATACCAGAAGCATCGATATAGCGTATCTGTTGAAAGTTAGGATGCGTTTTAAGCATATTAACCCACGAGGTTTCAATTTCATGCTTGTTTGCTTGAGTAGGAAGTGTGGCAAAGAGGGTAAAGGCTTGTTCATTGCGCAGACGTACTAAATCTCTTTCAACACTGAGTAGTTCACTTTCAATTTCGTTTTTTAATAGGTTTACTTGATAGGTAACTTGATCTATTTTTTGTTGCTGCGCATTAAGTTCGCTTTCAGAGATCTCCGCATATAAAACTAATACCAGTAACCCAAGTATTAAGCATGTAGGAATAAACAACTGCCAGAACAACAACTTATGTCTCATAAATTCTCTCATAAGCGAAAACAATACCTTAGTATAGACCTTGTACTGGTTTTTAGCTATTAGTGTACTTTTAGTCTGTATATTTTTCTGGATATGTTTAAAAATTTCAGTATTTGGGTATTTTAAATACCTAAATAATAGATAATTTAAACCTTTTTGTTGATGTAGTTTAAAAAAACAGATATATTGGAAGTATGAATACCGAAAGAGAGTCCAAATTAAACAATCTCCTAAGCACTCAGCCTTCAGGCATAGTGCTCTCTTCGGCATGGTTAACAGAATATGGGTATAGCCTTGACTTGCAAAAGCAATACAAGAAGAGTCAGTGGTTTGATTCTATCGGCACCGGAGCTTTGATACGCCATGGTGATCAGGTGGATTACCTAGGCGGCATCTATGCGTTGCAGTCACAGCTAGGCCTCTTGGTGCATCCAGCTGCTAAAACGGCGCTAGCATTGCAGGGGAAAGCTCACTACTTGCAGCTGTCTGCGAAGAGGGTGCAGCTTTTTGGTGGTAAGGACGAGAGTTTGCCGCTTTGGTTTAAAAAACGAGATTGGGGTTTAAATGTAGAAAGCAAAATGACGAGCTTTTTACCGCCCGAGCTTGGTTTAGTTGAGATTGACCATAAAAGTTTTAAGGTAAAGATATCCAGCCCAGCACGTGCGGTGATGGAGTGTTTATATTTAGCACCAAATTCTCAGCCGCTGATGGAAGTGTTTGAGCTTATGGAAGGCTTAAATAATTTGCGACCAACGACAGTACAAAAATTACTTGAATGCTGTACTTCAGTTAAAGTGAAACGCTTGTTTTTATATTTGGCAGATAAAGCTGGTCATGAATGGCTCAATTATCTCGATCTGGATAAGGTCGATTTGGGTTCAGGTAAACGCGCTATCGTGAGTGATGGCGTCTATGTCGCCAAATACCAGATAACGGTTCCTAAAGCTCTGGATTCAATCAATGGACTTGAAACGGCATGAATAACACCTATATAAAACAGGTAAAATTACTTTTAGATGTCTTGCCAGAGGTCGCTAAAGAAACATGCTTTGCCATGCATGGTGGCACAGCAATCAATCTCTTTGTTAGAGATATGCCAAGGCTGTCGGTTGATATCGACTTAACCTTTGTTAAAATTGCAGAGCGTGGCGAAACACTTGAGGGGATTAATTTAGCCCTTACTCGCATAAAGGAACGTATCGAGGGTTTGCGCCCATCGATACGCGTTCAGCACAAAGAGAAAGTCTGCAAGCTTCAGCTTGATGAGTTTGGTCTGATGATCAAGATTGAAGTGAATATGGTGGGACGAGGCTTGATAGCTGAGGCTACCAAAGAACCACTATGCGAAGCTGCTCAAGAAGAGTTTGACGTGTTTTGTACAATGCAGCTCGTGCCACTAGGGCAGCTGTATGGTGGCAAAATTTGTGCAGCCATAGACAGACAGCACCCAAGAGATTTATTTGATGTGAAGCTTCTCTTAGATAGAGAAGGGTTTACGGATGAGATTAAGCGCGGTTTTTTGTTTGGGTTGGTGAGTAGTAATCGTCCGACCCATGAAATGCTAAATCCGCATTTACTGGATCAGCGCATGGCGTTTGAAAATCAATTTGAAGGTATGAGCGAAATTGAGTTTAGTTACGATGAATATGAAGTCACAAGGGATCAATTAATCAAAACGATAAAGTCCAGTTTAAATGAAAGCGATAAAGCCTTTTTGTTAAGTTATAATGGTTTGCAGCCAGACTGGTCAATTTATGATTTTCAGGCGTTTCCATCAGTGAAATGGAAGCTCTTGAACTTACAAAAATTTAAAACGGAAAACTCAGAAATTTACCAGCAACAATTGAACGACCTAGCCAAGGTTTTGGCGCAATAATATATAGCGTTGCGCATGTTATTTAGAATAGTGCGCTTTCAGCCCCCAAGGGGAAATTTATAAATAAGTACAAATTAGGATTTTTAAGGTATGGGTGATAGCAATTTTGTCAATGAAATCAATAAGCGAAGAACGTTCGCTATTATCTCTCACCCCGATGCAGGTAAAACTACGATCACCGAAAAAGTATTATTATTCGGGAACGCGTTGCAAAAAGCAGGTACGGTTAAAGGTAAAAAATCCGGTCAACACGCCAAGTCAGATTGGATGGAAATGGAAAAAGAGCGGGGGATCTCGGTCACGACCTCTGTTATGCAATTTCCGTATGCAGATCATTTAGTCAATCTCCTCGATACGCCAGGACACGAAGATTTCTCTGAAGATACGTATCGAACACTGACTGCGGTTGATTCATGTTTAATGGTCATTGATGCCGCCAAAGGGGTTGAAGCACGAACTATCAAGTTAATGGAAGTGACGCGTCTGCGTGACACGCCGATTATTACCTTTATGAACAAATTAGATCGGGATACCCGCGATCCAATTGATTTGATGGACGAAGTGGAAGAAATCCTGAATATCAAATGTGCGCCTATTACTTGGCCAATTGGTATGGGTAAAGAATTTAAAGGCGTCTATCACTTGCTCCGCGATGAGACCATTTTATACAAAACAGGCATGGGACACACCATCCAAGACGGTCAAGTGATTAAAGGGGTAGATAACCCTGAGCTGGATGATGCCATCGGTGTGTATGCTCAAGAGTTACGTGACATGTTGGAGTTAGTTCAAGGTGCGTCGCATGAGTTCAATCAAGAAGAGTTTTTAGCTGGAGAGCTCACCCCTGTGTTCTTTGGTACCGCCTTGGGTAATTATGGTGTTGATCACATGCTCGATGGATTAGTTGAGTGGGCACCTAAACCTCAGCCGCGCAAGACCGAAGTGCGTGACATTGCCGCAGAAGAAGAAAAATTCTCTGGGTTTGTATTTAAAATACAAGCCAATATGGATCCTAAACATCGCGATCGCATTGCGTTTTGTCGGATTGTATCGGGTAAATACGAAAAAGGCATGAAAATGCGTCATACCCGAATCGGTAAAGATGTACGCGTGTCAGATGCATTAACCTTTTTAGCCGGTGACCGTTCACTACTAGAAGAAGCATATGCAGGTGATATTATCGGTTTACATAATCACGGCTCAATTCGTATCGGCGATACGTTTACTGCTGGAGAAGATGTACGCTTTTCAGGTATACCTAACTTTGCTCCGGAGCTATTTAAGCGTATTCGACTCAAAGATCCGCTTAAAATGAAACAACTACAGAAAGGTTTGATTCAGTTATCTGAAGAGGGCGCAGTGCAAGTATTTAGGCCACTGATGAATAACGATCTGATTGTGGGTGCCGTTGGTGTGTTGCAGTTTGATGTGGTTGTCGCACGTTTAAAAGCAGAGTATAACGTCGATGCGATTTATGAGCATGTGTCTGTTGCGACTGCCCGTTGGGTATACGGTGATCATCGTAAAGTGGATGAATTTAGACGCAAAGCACAAGTCAATCTTGCCTTAGATGGGGGAGATAACTTAACGTATATCGCGCCTACTATGGTTAACTTGTCCCTTGCACTAGAACGTTACCCAGATATTACGTTTACTGCAACACGTGAGCAGTAACCACATTTAGCGATAGCCAAATACAATTTTAAGAGTATAAAAGAATATATATATGAATATCCAAGCCATTTTAGTTTCCCGTTTTAAAACTGCATTAGCGTCATTAGATGCAGCAGATGCCGCTGTTCCAGTTAGTAAAAGTACTCGACCTGAATTCGGAGAGTATCAGTTTAATGGTGCGATGGGCTTGGCAAAAATCAAACGTTGTCCACCACGCGAAGTGGCGCAGCAAATCTTAGATGCAGTAGAGCTCGGTGATATTGCTGACAAATGTGAGATTGCCGGTCCTGGTTTTATCAATATTCATTTATCTGCTGATTGGTTGGCGCAGCAAGCCAATGCAACATTACACGATCCTCGTGTGGGTGTGCCAGCACAACCAGAGCAAACCATAGTCGTTGATTATTCGGCACCGAATCTAGCCAAAGAAATGCATGTAGGGCATTTACGTTCAACCATTATTGGCGACGCAGTAGCTAAAACTCTTGGCTTTATGGGGCATAACGTGTTGCGTCAAAATCATATGGGAGATTGGGGCACGCAGTTTGGTATGTTGCTCGCCCACCTCAATGATAAATTACAAGCCAATGAAGTAGCAGAAACGGCGCTTTCTGATTTAGAAGATTTTTATCGTGCAGCGAAAGTACGCTTTGATAATGAAGATGGCTTTGCCGACCGTGCACGTGAGTATGTCGTGAAACTACAAGGTGGTGACGCACAGTGTTTAGCTTTATGGCAGAACTTTATTGATGTATCAATTGCCCATTCTGAAGAAGTCTATCATAAACTCAATGTTACGTTGACGCGCGACGACGTGATGGGAGAGTCTGCTTACAACCATGACTTAGCCAATGTGATCAGTGAGTTACAAGCACAAGGCGTAGCCGTGGAAGATGCGGGCGCACAAGTTGTTTTTTTAGATGAGCTAGCCGATAAAAATGGTAAGCCGGCAGTATATATAGTACAAAAATCTGGCGGGGGCTATTTGTACGCCACCACCGATTTGGCTGCAATCCGCTACCGTAAAGGTCAACTTAATGCGACTCGAACACTGATTTTCACCGATGCACGTCAAGCATTGCACTTTAAACAAACTGAAATTGTTGCGCGTAAAGCTGGCTTCTTAGCCGCTGACGACCAATATCAACACTGTCCTTTTGGTATGATGTTAGGCAAAGACGGCAAGCCATTTAAAACTAGAACAGGTGGCACCGTTAAGCTAGTTGATTTGCTCGATGAAGCTGTGGAAAGAGCGAGTGCGTTACTTGCTACTCGGCAAAACGATTTTTCTGCAGACACACTGACACAAATGGCCGAACAAATTGGCATTGGCGCAGTGAAATATGCAGATTTAAGTAAAAACCGCACGACAGACTACATTTTTGATTGGGATGCCATGTTGAGCTTTGAGGGAAACACTGCACCTTACTTGCAGTATGCGTTTACCCGTATTCAGAGTATTTTTGGAAAAGCGGGTGTCGATATATCGTCATGTGATGCCGTTATTGCTGTTGAAGCAAGTCAAGAAAAGTCACTCGTCACCAAGTTACTGCAATATCAAGATACGTTAGAGCAATTGGTCGATGATGCTGCACCGCATGTGTTGTGTACCTATTTGTATGAATTGGCTAGCTTATACATGAAGTTTTATGAGGCTTGCCCAATTTTAAAAGACGACGTGAGCGCAGAACAAAAAGCCTCTCGTTTAGCGATTTGTGCATTATGCAGTGAAACCATGGGACATGGTCTAGGTTTATTAGGTATAGCAACCTTAGATAAAATGTAAATAAAAATGCTGAATACCATGTATTGAAAACTTTATTTACATTTACGGTCTGATTTGCACAATTGGTTTACAACTGATGTTAATTTTAATGCCTATACTAGTGGAACGGAAGTAAGGTATGACTAGTTAAATTAAAAACTAATTAACAAACGGGATAACCAAAAGGAATATTATCATGATCGTTAAATTAACCAAATCGATTGCATTGGCATTATCACTTGCCACATTTGCCACTACAATCAGTACAGCTGTAAATGCGTCTGAAAATACCAATAAAAGCGCCCAAGAAGATATTGAGCGCATTGGTGTAACAGGCTCCGTGCCCTTGTTGTTTTACAAAGATGAAATGCAGTCAGCGGAATTAGATTTTTATGAAATGTACAACGCGTTAAACGACAACAAAAAATACACCATCGTTTGTCGTAAACAAACACGTTTAGGAAGTCGCATTAAAACGCGTGTGTGTCACCCTCAATACGTGTTAGATCGCATGGCACAAGAAACACAAGATGTTTTATCATCAGGCGGTGCATATCCATCTTTAAAGCAAATTGAATTTGCCGTAAAAGATGAACGTGAAGAATCGATGAAACATGTAGAAAAATTAGTTAAATCTAACCCTAAGTTGTTAGAAAAATTAGTTCAACTTAATGAAAAACAAGCATTATATGCGCAAAAAAAAGCACAAGTTTATCCGGATTAAACATATGTTAACTGGTATCTTTAATCATGTTGGTTAACTTGCTACCTATAACTTATCAATAATATAGTAGGAGATAACTGCATGGTTAAATTACTCGCATTTAGTGGCAGTTTACGTAAAAACTCATACAACCAAGCTATCGCTGTATGCGCAGCACAAGGTGCAAAAGCGGCTGGCGCTGAAGTGAAGGTAGTGCATTTAGCTGATTATGTCGCACCGTTATTTAGTGAAGATCTTGAAGCGCTAAGTGGTATGCCCGAAGCCGCACGCCGCTTTAAAACGTTATTAACTGAACATGATGGTTTTATTATCGCCAATCCAGAATATAACTCAGCTTTTAGTGCGGCGTTAAAAAATGCGATTGATTGGGCGTCGCGAATGGACGAAGGAGAAGCGCCTTTAGCTCCATTCAAGGGTAAATCGGCGGTATTGATGGCCGCTTCACCTGGTGCACTGGGGGGGGTACGTGGTTTGGTTAGTTTACGGATGTTACTCGGTAATTTGGGTATGTTGGTGCATCCTACTCAGCAAGCGATTGCCAAGGTTCATACTTTGGTTGACGAACAGGGTGTGGTGAACGATGAAAAAACTATCACCAAACTGCATAAACTGGGCGCTATTGCGACCGAATATACAGCGCAACTTAGTAAATAAACGACAGATACATCAATACAAGTTAATTGATGAAACACAGGACTTCATGGAGAGTTGGTCGTAATAACATTGTTTTACTATTCATTTTCCATGAAATTCGCTATAATTCTGCATCAAAATTTCAGTCATCACACAGCATTATTATGTTTGAAACTAATCCAATTACATTCAGTTTAGCGGATATCCGTGAGCGCACCGCGTCCCTTCGGGGGTATCTTTGACTTTGCTGCCAAGCAAGAACGTCTAGAAGAAGTCAATCGTGAACTAGAAGACTCTGCCGTCTGGAATGATCCAGAGCGAGCGCAGGCGCTAGGCAAAGAAAAAGTCACCTTAGAGCAAATTGTGGAAACCATCGTGACCCTTGAACAAGGTGTAGAAGATGTCGAAGGGCTATTAGAGTTAGCCGTTGAAGCAGAAGACGAAGACACGTTTGCCGAAACGCAAAGCGAATTAGCTGAGCTCATAACCCATTTAGAATTACTTGAGTTTCGCCGTATGTTTGCCGGTCCAAATGATAGCAATGATTGTTATTTGGATATTCAATCAGGCTCTGGCGGCACGGAAGCACAAGATTGGGCAAACATGTTGTTACGCATGTACTTGCGTTGGGGTGAAGAAAACGGATTTAAAACCGAATTGATTGAAGTCTCTGATGGAGATGTCGCTGGCATTAAATCGGCGACGATCCGTTTTGGCGGTGAATACGCTTATGGTTGGTTAAGAACAGAAACTGGCGTGCATCGTTTAGTGCGTAAATCGCCATTTGATTCAGGTAGTCGTCGTCATACATCATTTGCTTCTGCGTTTATTTATCCTGAGATCAATGACGATATTGATATTGAACTTAATCCTTCGGATTTACGCATTGATACATATCGCGCTTCTGGTGCCGGTGGTCAGCATGTTAACCGAACTGATTCAGCCGTGCGCATAACCCATTTACCGACAAATATCGTCGTGCAATGCCAAAATGATCGTTCGCAACATAAAAATAAAGATCAAGCCATGAAGCAGCTAAAAGCCAAGCTGTATGAACATGAACTACAAAAACAAAATGTCGAAAAACAAGCGATGGAAGATAGTAAATCAGACATCGGTTGGGGCAGCCAAATTCGTTCGTATGTACTAGATGACTCGCGCATCAAAGATCTACGAACCGGGGTAGAGACCCGCAATACGCAATCTGTATTAGATGGCGATTTAAATAAATTTATTGAAGCTAGCTTAAAATCTGGCTTGTAATCACACCATAGTAGGATTTAGGAAACGCAATGACCGACCAACATTCAGATGATAACAAACTCGTAGCTGAGCGCCGTGCCAAATTAGATGCGATCCGCGCACAATGTAAATCCAATGGATTTCCAAACAGCTTTCGTCGTGAAGCTTATGCCGATGACTTGCAGTCTAACTTTGGTGAGCAAGATAAAGAAGCACTAGAAACGTTAGGACATGTAGTGAGTATCGCTGGTCGTATTATGGCCAAACGTGGACCGTTTTTATTATTGCAAGATATGAGTGGTCAGGTTCAAGCCTATGCCTCTAAAGATACCCAAAAAGATATCAAAGCGCGCTACGGCAGCTTAGATATTGGTGACATCATTGGTGTGAAAGGTACGTTACATAAATCGGGTAAAGGCGATTTGTACGTCAATATGGACGAGTATGAGTTACTGACTAAATCTTTACGTCCACTTCCTGAGAAATTTCATGGGTTAGCCGATCAAGAAACCAAATATCGTCAACGTTATGTAGACTTGATTACTTCGCCTGAGACACGTGACACGTTCTTTATGCGTAGTAAAATAATCAATGGTATTCGTGGTTTTCTCACTGAACGTCAGTTTATGGAAGTAGAAACACCCATGTTGCAAGTGATCCCAGGCGGCGCGACAGCTAAGCCGTTTGTTACACATCACAACGCCTTAGATATTGGTATGTATTTACGTATTGCGCCTGAGCTTTATCTTAAGCGCTTAGTCGTTGGTGGTTTTGAGCGAGTATTCGAAATCAACCGTAACTTCCGTAATGAAGGTTTATCGACACGTCACAACCCTGAATTTACCATGATTGAGTTTTATCAAGCCTATGCCGATTACAACGATCTAATGGATTTGACAGAAGAGATGTTGAAGCATTTAGCACAAACAGTGTTAGGGTCGACAATTGTTAAGAATACTGTCAAAAACACCGATGGTGAAGTGATTGAAACCAAAGAATATGATTTTGGCCAGCCATTCCAACGCTTATCTATGGGTGATGCGATTTTGAAATATTGGCCAGAAGCCAATGCTGCAGCGATAAATGATCCAGAAGCTCATTTACCTGAGCTTAAAGCGATGGCCAAGCAACTGCATATTAAAGAGCCTGAAGTCGACGGGATCTGGGGTGCGGGTAAATACTTATGTGAGATCTTTGAAGCCACAGCTGAAGAGCAACTAGATCAACCGACATTCATAACCCAATATCCTTGGGAAGTGTCACCACTTGCACGTCGTAACGATGATAATCATTTTGTCACTGACCGCTTTGAGTTTTTTGTTGGTGGTCGTGAACTAGCTAATGGTTTCTCAGAGTTAAATGACTCAGAAGATCAAGCTGCGCGTTTTAAAAAGCAGGTTGAAGAAAAAGATGCCGGCGATGATGAAGCAATGCATTTTGATGATGACTATATCACCGCGCTTGAGTATGGTTTACCACCGACTGCTGGAGAAGGGATAGGAATTGATCGTTTAGTGATGTTGTTCTCAGACAGCCCAACAATCAAAGACGTGATTTTATTTCCACATATGAAACCGTTGCCACAAGACTCATCTGCAGAAGAGTAATTAACAACAATATTAATAAATAAAGCCGCTGTTTTGAAGTGTTCCCAAAATCTTGGACACTTTAATAAGCGGCTTTTTCTATGGCTAAGATTTGTTGTAATAAAGATTTGTTTTGGCTGACATCAACTCCGTTGGCTATGCCTAATGCCACCACGTAACCATTAATTTGTTCGATTTCTGACTTTCTACCGAGTTTGATATCTTGATGCATAGAAGAGTAATTGTCTTTGGTGTCGTGAATGACGGTGATGACTTTCTCGAATAGCGCAACATTGTCTAGCAATACCTCTTGGGTTAGCGCAACCGCGACGACTTCGGTAACTATTTTTGTAATTAAACCGAATAACCGCGGAGAAGATAATTTACCATTGCGCACATCATGGAGCGCCGTTAATGGGTTAATCACACAATTGACAGCCAATTTAGTAAACAACGGAGTTAAAATGTCATCATGCCAAGTAACTTCAGGTATCACTAGATTAATGAGTGAAATGTGCTCTGGTTTTGGCGCTAAATTAGATGGAGGGGCAAGCTTAGATAAGTTATTCTCAGGTCCTTGCTTATGCTCACTAACTACCCCTAGTTGCGTCTGACCCCAAGCGGTGTGTTTAATTATAGAATGATGCTTAAATCCTGCTAAGGTCGTTGTACCAGCAATGATGGTGTGGTTTGGAAACAAGCGTAATGCAACCTCAATACTACCCATTCCATTATGCAACAAGACTAACGTTGCATCAGGCGCTAGCTTACCTTGTAATTGGGCTAGTATGTTAGCAACTTGATAAGCTTTAACTGGAATGATGACTAAGCCTGATAGCTGTTCATTACTAGGTGATAGAATATCTAAAAAATATGGCTCAGGTAGCTCAACCGTCTGTCCTGAAAGCCATTGCACACTAAGGTTGTCGCTATGCAGCAATTGCTTAGTGTGATTTAGTTGTTTGGTATGATTTAGGTGCTTGGCAGGCTTTGTTCTAATGTACTGCTGCACTGGCAATTGTTGCAGTAATGCTGATGTAGCGAGCAGTGAACCGATGACACCTTGACCTATGATGTGGATAGTGGGGATCATCTTGTCGGCCATGGACGCTCCTGTAGATTTTCTGTTGCTATTACCTTGGCAACATCGGGGTTATCAAACAGGCTAGCTTCGGAAAAATCCGCTTCATGCTCCATATCAGTAACAGGACATGCGACATTAATTTCTTGTGAGTTATATTCAAAATGTAATGCATATGCATGTAAATAAATACGCTGAGCTGGCGTACCACCGTAATGTGTATCACCTAAAATAGCACTGCTGTTACTTTTTAATGCGACTCTGACTTGGTGAGTTTTACCACTGAACGGCTTTATCCAATACAGATATAAACCGTTTCCTAAACCTTGTCGAAAAAAATAAGAGATGGCAGGTTGGTTCATCGTTTTAGTTAATGCCCACTGGCCACGTCGTTTATTGACCATGTCACCTTTGACCCAACCTTGCTTGCGTTTGCCCTTGGTGTCACTCAGCGCGACGTAGTATTTTTGTACTCGATGTTTGCTAAATAACAAACGAAAGCGCTCTGCGGCAATAGCATGTTTGGCAATAATTAAACAACCAGAGGTATGATCATCCAAGCGATGGACTAGGTGCAAAGTAGCAGGGTCATAGGCAATAACAAGCTGCTTGCTGGCTGTTTGTTTAGCCAAATATTCTCTCAGCAAAGGTAAAATCGCAGGGTATGAAGTAACAGTTGAGGCTTGATGCATAGTGACGCGAGCAGGTTTTGCTATCACCATAAAGTCGACATGGTCAAATAATACCTGCATCGGTGAAAGTCACTTATTAATCGAGCGCAGCAAAGTTAACGCTGCCTCGTAGTTAAGTTGTTGTATCGCCAGTAACAGATCATCTTTTTGCGCTGGAGACATAGAAATATTATGCATATATTGAGCGAGTTTATCAGGTGGAATAAATTGGTTTTTGCTTAGTAGAGTTTCCAAAGATTGAAGTAATTGTTCATTATTTGCATCTTCCGTTATTGCGGCCTGAGGGGTAACTTCACTTTTAATAAAGTGATCAGTCGCACGGATAGTAGCGCTTAACGTGTCACCAAACTCTGTGATTTCGTCGGCACTAGCGGTACCTTGTTTGCATTTTGGTTCCAGTATTTTGGCGTGCTCGTGCAAATGTAACATACCTAAATTACCTGCCACACCTTTGATGGTGTGAACCAGCAAGCTGGCTGAGTCAAACTGACTCGAATTAGACTGTTGCTGTAGCTCCTGAGATGCGTTGATGTATTCGCCATTAAATTTGCTTAGTAAGCGGCACAATAATTCTTTATTGCCATTGAGTTGAGATAATGCGAACTCTGAATTAAAATAAGCCATGATGCCTCAAACATGAACTGTTTATGTTTTAATAGTAGCGAAAAAATAACTAATTACCAGATTTCTTTTAATAATTAACTATATTAATCAGCATTTTTTGCTTATGATCGTTAGATAGCGGATTTACCCGAAAAAGAATATACGGACCTCATTTTGATATCAGATACGACTTCATTTACGCAGCGAGTTGCGTTTTTATACAAACACAAGCGCCTAAGTACATTGTGTGAAACTCAACATGGCATTGAACGTGAAGGTTTAAGAGTCACCTCAGATGGTAAGTTGTCGCAGTTAGGGCATCCACAAGCGCTAGGATCGGCACTCACGCATGAGACGATTACGACGGATTTTTCTGAATCTCTATTAGAGTTCATCACGCCACCTTCTGCGACCATTAGTACCACGTTGTCGCAGTTAGCAGACATACATACGCATGTGTATTTACAAATCAATAATGAACAAATTTGGCCGTTATCTATGCCATGTTTTGTTGGTGATGAAGACGATATTGTACTAGCGCATTACGGTAGTTCTAACATAGGTAAAATGAAACATGTTTACCGCGTAGGCTTAAAAAACCGTTATGGCAGTATGATGCAGGCGATATCAGGGGTGCATTTCAACTTTTCTTTGCCAAAGCCATTTTGGGATCTGTGGTGTGAAATGCATGGTCAACCGCTGAGCCAAGAGGCCATCTCTGAAAGTTACTTTTCTTTGATCCGTAATTATCGTCGAATGTGCTGGATGATCCCTTATTTGTATGGTGCATCACCGGCGATTTGTCGTTCATTTTTACATGGCAGAGAGCCTGGTTATGACTTTTCTAAACTAGGTAAAGGCACGTTGTATTTACCTTATGCGACTTCGCTTAGAATGTCTGACTTGGGCTATACCAACTCTGCTCAATCTGCACTCGATATTTGTTATAATAATCTGCATGGTTATGTGCGTTCAGTGCGCAAAGCAATTCGTACGCCTTCGCAGCAATATGCGTATATTCCTGCGGGTGAAAATGGCGATTATCAACAGTTAAACAAAAATGTACTGCAGATTGAAAACGAACTCTACTCTCCAATTAGGCCAAAACAAATCGCCAAATCAGGAGAGAAGCCAACAGATGCGCTATCACAACGAGGGGTTGAATACATTGAAGTGCGCGCGTTGGATATCGACCCGTACTCACCTATTGGAGTAAATCAAAATCAGATTTATTTCTTAGATGTATTTTTGTTGTATTGTTTATTAAAGCCTAGTGGCTCAATGTCACAAGCTGAGATGCGTCAAACCGAACAAAATTTAACGACAGTTGTGTTACGTGGTCGCGAACCTGGTCTAATGTTAGCCGATGGTGCAAACGAGGTGACATTAGCTAAATGGGCTGACAATATGTTTGTGGAGATGTCGCAAGTAGCAACCTTGTACGATAAAGCTAATCAAACCAATGAATACACAAAAGCCGTTGAGCGAGAATTCAAAAAAGTCATTGACCCAGACCTCACTCCTTCAGGGATGATGTTAAAGACGATGCTTGAAAATAATGAAGACAACTCTGTGTTTGGTAAACGTTTAGCCGAACAACATCAAGCACAATTATTGGCGCGCGATTTTGAGTATTATAGCCAAGCTGATTTTGCTACAATGCAACATGCTTCAATTGAGCGCCAGCATGAGATTGAGTCAGCCGATACGGTCGATTTTAGTGAGTTTTTGAGTGCTTACCTTACTTACTAATTGTGCTAGTTGAGACGCTAGTAACTACGAACTAGTAAATTTAAACCAATAAGTTCAAACTAATAAATTAAGACGCCATGGAATAGGCACAAATGAATAGGCAAAAAAAAGCCTGACTACTTGGTCAGGCTAGAATATTCCAGGGAAACACATACTACACAGATATAGAGCATGGCGTTTTATGAAAGTTCAAAATAAATTAACATATTTTTCAATTATATTGAGTTCACTGCTTATCGTCTTATTTTTAGGAGGATGCAGCGTTTCCCCACCTAAAAAACCTGATGATCTGTGCGCTATTTTTTTTGAAAAAGACGATTGGTATGATGCCGCGGTCGATATGAATGACAAATATGGCGTACCAATTCATGTGCCTATGGCCATGATGTACCAAGAAAGTTCTTTCAAAGCAAAAGCTCTACCACCTAAAGATTACATTTTCTTTGGCTTGATCCCTTGGGGCAGAGTATCCAGTGCCTATGGTTTTTCTCAAGCTAAAACCATGACCTGGGATGACTATATAAAAGCGACCGGTAACAGTGGTGCTGACCGCGATGACTTTGCTGATGCCATTGATTTTATGGGCTGGTTTATCAGTCAGTCACACCGCATCAATGGCGTATCTAAATGGGACGCTCACGGTCAATACCTAAATTATCACGAAGGGTGGGGCGGTTATAAACGCAAAACCTATCGTAAAAAAGCATGGCTTGGTGGTGTTGCAAATAAAGTCAAAAACCGTTCTTTGGCCTATGCTGGTCAGCTCAAACGATGCGAGGATGACCTTAACCGAGGTTGGTTCATGCAGCTTTTCTTTGGCTAACAAGTCGTTTAAAAATATCTAGGGCGATTTCTCACCTACTAAGATTGATCTGTATCAATCCTTTCTCCTGATTTGTGAATACTGAATGGCAAATATTGATCTTGATCAGTGTCTGGTTTGTGCTTGTGATTATACTTTGAATATAAGTTCACAACACAAACAAACAGGTGATTTATGTTGCAATTACTCTTAACTGATCCAGTCGCATGGGGCTCTATTTTAGGTATTTTAATTATGGTTATTATGTGTGCCTATTATGCATACATGTTTATTCATAACAGTGCTGATGATAAAAAATAATTGCCATTAGCAGTGTCAGGCAATCATTGGGGCAATACAGTTTCAAGGATCATTGGGCAAGGACGCCTACTTGTTATTCATACTGAGACAATTGTGGGACGTTAAGTAGGACTAAAATCCCAGCTTGACCGCCCCATTGTTTAGGTGCTTGGCAAAACCCAATGATATGCGGATACTGCATAATATAGTTAGGGATGGCGCGCTTTAGTACGCCACTTCCGTGACCATGCATAACACTGACACAAGCAATATCTTGCTTGTATGCTTGCACGAGCAATGCAGCTAATTCTTCTTTTGCGTGAGCCTTGGTCATGCCATGGCAATCTAGCTCGTACTCTGGGGCGAAGTCTCCTCGACGACAGCGCTTGAGCAATGCCGCGCTACGTTTATCCCCCTGATGCCACGTCAACGCAGTATCTTCAGGAAAGTGCGCCTCAAAACCATCACTAAACGTAAATTCAGCATTTCTTTGTTTCGTGCTGCTTGCTAATTGGCTGCGTTGTTTTCGCTGTTTAACATACTTTGAGAGCACTGCATGAGGCTCTGTTTTTTTCGTCGAAAGCGGGGCGATTTTATCTTGCCTAATTGGTGTAATATCTGGATGTAATTCAGCGAAAGACACTTGCGGTTCCAATGTGTCTGGGGTGTCATTTGTGCCGCGGTGAGCAAAACCTTTATTGATACCTGTCTTTCCTGCGGTTGCAGAAGACGCTGCATTTTTTGCTAAAAATGCTTTGATATTGCCTTTGGTGAGATTGGTTTTCATAAAAATCCCTGCATCCGTAAAATTGAACATGCCGAATCGGCGCTTTTAAGGTATTATACCTGTTATTATCTGTAACAAGAACAACCTGTTAACTATGACATCGCTATATTCCTTTCCTCAAGAAGATTATGGGCAACTACACTCAATATTAGATTGGGTGCGCTACTGTACTTCACAACTCAATCAATCCGACGTATATTTTGGTCATGGCACTGATAATGCTTGGGATGAAGCGGTGGTGATCGTGTTGTTTAGCGTGTCTTTACCGCCAGATATGGCACAAAAAACATCAGATGCATTGTTTAACGCACGCTTAGTGCAAGCTGAAAAAGAACAAGTTGTCGCGCTGTTAACACAACGTATTAACACGTTAGAGCCGTTACCTTACCTGACTAATCAAGCTTGGTTTGCGGGTTATCCGTTTTATGTCGACCATCGAGTGCTGATCCCTCGCTCACCGTTTGCAGAGCTGATTAATGATGAATTTGCTCAGTGGTTAACACAGCCTCCGCAGTTAATTATGGATCTGTGTACCGGTGGTGGTTGTATCGCGATTGCGTTGGCTCACCAATTTGTTCACGCGCAAGTAGACGCACTAGATATTTCCGAAGATGCACTAGAAGTGGCTGCACTAAACATTACTGAGCATGGCTTAGCCGAGCGAGTCTATCCGGTGCAATCGGATGTGTTTAGTGGCGTGATGGGACAAAAATATGATTTGATCGTCTCTAATCCTCCGTACGTGGACGCCGAGGATATGTCAGATCTTCCGCAAGAATTTTTACATGAACCAGCATTGGCATTAGCCGCTGGACATGATGGGTTGGATATTGTTGAGACAATATTACAACAAGCTCCAGAGCATTTAACTGAACATGGCTGGTTATTTGTTGAAGTGGGTAACTCGTCTGTACACATGCTAACTCGTTTTCCTGGGTTAGCAGTACAGTGGATTGATTTTGAACAAGGTGGACAAGGGGTCTTTGCAGTAGACCGTCAAACCTTAGTCGACTATTGGCAACAACAGTAAGGATTTATCGTGGCAGGCAATACTTTTGGTCGTTTATTTACCGTTACTACTTTTGGCGAATCGCATGGCATCGCCATCGGTGGTGTTATTGATGGTTGCCCTCCGGGCATGGCATTAACTGAAGAAGATTTACAAGTTGATTTAGATCGCCGTAAACCTGGTACTTCTCGCTATACGACTGCGCGTCGTGAAGACGATGAAGTACAAATCTTATCCGGCGTATTTGATGGGGTGACGACTGGTACGAGTATCGGTGTGTTGATTAAAAACAAAGATCAACGCAGTCAAGATTACTCAAAAATATCCGACCGTTTCCGCCCTGGTCATGCTGACTATACGTATCAACAAAAATTTGGTACCCGCGATTATCGCGGTGGTGGTCGAAGCTCAGCACGTGAAACAGCGATTCGCGTTGCGGCTGGTGCTATCGCCAAAAAATACCTCAAACAAGAGTTTGGTATTGAAGTACTGGGGTATTTATCTGAGCTAGGTCCAGTTGTTGCTGAGACAATCGATCACAGCATAACAAACACAAATCCTTTTTTCTGCCCTGATGCAAGCAAATTAGAAGCATTAGACGAGTACATGCGCGACCTTAAAAAGTCAGGTGATTCGATTGGCGCAAAGGTGTCCGTACAAATTACCAATATGCCTGTAGGCTTAGGTGAGCCTGTTTTTGATCGTTTAGATGCTGATTTAGCGCACGCGATGATGGGTATTAATGCCGTTAAAGGTGTTGAGATAGGTGACGGTTTTGCTGTTATCAATCAAAAAGGCAGTGAACATCGCGACCGCATGACCCCTGAAGGCTTTGCTACTAACCATGCCGGTGGCGTGTTAGGTGGTATTTCTACAGGACAAGATGTGCTAGTTCACATGGCGTTAAAGCCTACTTCTTCGATCACTGTACCGGGTGAAACTATCACTGTTGATGGTAAAACCACGGATGTTATTACTAAGGGGCGTCATGATCCTTGTGTTGGGATCAGAGCGGTACCGATTGCTGAAGCGATGGCAGCGATTGTGATCATGGATCACTTGTTACGCCACCGCGGACAAAATGCCGGTGTGGTTTCTACGACTCCAGTCATCCCAGGTGCAATCAAACCTTAAATTGAACACATCTACTTCTAGTAATCCTGATAACGTCTTAGACAAGGCGTTATCACCTTCAAATATCCTCCTGCTGGGTTTGACGTACTTTTTGTATTTCGGACATGTTGGCGTGATCATTCCCTACCTAGGTGTATTTTTGGATGGTCGCGGGTTTTCTTCACAACAAATCGGTGAGCTTTTTGCCATTATTACCCTTGCGCGGATCTTAGGACCCAATCTATGGTCTTATTTAGCGGATAAAGTCGGTAAAAACCTATTAATGCTAAGGGTTGGCGCATTGTTAAGCTGTGTCAGTACCTGTTTAGCTTATTTAGGCAACGATTTTTGGTTAATTACCGCTGCGCTATCAGGCATGATGATTTTTGTCAGTGCGATTTTGCCTCAGATTGAAGTCGTCACTATGGATTGTGTACAAGGCGATCCCCATCGTTACTCGCGTTTACGTATGTGGGGCAGCCTGGGGTTTATCGCTTTTACCGTAGCAATGGGCGCTATACTAGATCTGACTTCGACAGAGGTGGTGCTATATGGTACCACCAGTATTTTGTTTGCCGTGTTTTTGAGTACATTGGCCATCCGCAGCGTTCAGGTCGATACGCACGCTACTTCTCAAGGCGATAGCAGCAACGAATGGCAAAAGGCATTAACTCTACCGTTTATCTGTTTTATTGGCGCTTCGGGTTTATTGCAAATTAGCATGGGGCCTTTCTATAGTTTTTTCGCTCTGTATAGTGCGGAGCTAGGCTATACAGGTACGCAAACTGGGATCTTTTTAGCCCTAGGCGTATTGGCTGAGATAGGTATATTTTTAGTGGCGGGCAAACTGATCCAGCGCTTTGGGATCAAATGGTTAATCATTATTTCGATGTGGCTGACATCAGTGCGTTGGTTAATGCTCGCTTATACGCCAGATACGTGGTGGTTATTAAGTTTGTCACAACTGTTACATGCATTTAGTTTTGGTGTCACGCATGCCGCTTCGGTGAGTTTTATTCACCGCTTTTTTGCAAAGCGTTTTCACACTCAAGGACAAGCATTGTATGTGAGTCTCGCTTTTGGCTTAGGTGGGGCGGTGGGCAATTATGGTGCTGGCTTATTATGGCTAGACGGCACTGGCGCGGTCACCGCGTTTGTCAGTGCTGCGTTAGCTACCATGCTTGGTGGCATAGTGATGATGTTTGCACATCACTCAGTGTTAACAAGTAGAGGGCAATCCAATGCAATTTAACACTTCAGTTGATGTACAAACTAAAGACTCCGAGCAACCTCGCTTATGTTTGCCAAGCTATTGTTTACGATTATTTTTTATCAAATTCGCTAGGGCAACGCGCTAATGTTGTGATAGTACCATCCTCATTTTCTTGCTCCAGTTTCACATCAAAGCCCCATAAACGATGTAAATGCTTCATCACTTGATGTTGTGATTTGGCCAACGGAATATCATTTTGTGGAATGTAGCGCAGTGTCAATGAGCGATCACCTCGAACATCGACGTTATACACTTGGATATTCGGTTCCAGATTACTTAAGTTATATTGTGCTGAGAGTTTTTCGCGAACTAAGCGATATCCTTGTTCATTATGGATCGCCGACACCTCAATATAATCTTGTTTCATATCATCGTTAATCGCAAAAAATTTAAAATCACGAATGAGTTTAGGCGATAAAAATTGACTAATAAAGGATTCATCTTTGAAATTTTTCATCGCAAAATGTACGGTTTCGAGCCAGTCTTTTCCAGCAACATCTGGCATCTCCTCGTAATCTTCTGGAGTTGGATCGGTACACATACGTTTAATGTCCATAAACATCGCAAAGCCCAATGCATAGGGATTGATACCGGAATAATAAGGTGAGTTATAATCAGGTTGCGCGACCACCGAAGTATGTGAATGCAAAAACTCCATAATAAAACTATCAGACACTTTCCCTTCGTCATACAGGTGATTGAGAATATGGTAATGCCAGAAACACGCCCAGCCCTCATTCATGACTTGCGTTTGCTTTTGTGGATAAAAATATTGAGAGACTTTGCGAACAATACGCACCAGCTCACGTTGCCACGGCTCTAACAAAGGGGCTTTTTTTTCAATAAAGTATAAGATGTTTTCTTGTGGCTCAGTAGGAAAGCGCACTTCTTTTACTTCTGGAATATCATTAGATTGAGGCAGGGTACGCCATAAATCATTCACTTGCGATTGTAAGTATTCAGCGCGGTCAGCAAGACGGGCTTGCTCTTCGACCATAGAGATCTTACTCGGACGCTTATACCGATCGACCCCATAGTTCATTAAGGCGTGGCAAGAATCCATGATTTTTTCGACTTCATCAACGCCGTGTTTTTCTTCACAATCGGAGACGAATTTTTTAGCAAAAACCAAATAATCAATAATAGAGCTGGCGTCCGTCCAAGTTTGGAATAGGTAATTGCCTTTAAAAAACGAGTTGTGTCCATAACATGCATGCGCAATAACCAGTGCTTGCATGGTAATCGTATTTTCTTCCATTAGATAAGAAATACACGGCTCGGAATTAATCACTATTTCATAAGCAAGCCCCATTTGACCGCGTCGGTACCCTTGTTCTGTGGAGATAAACTTTTTACCAAATGACCAATGTGAATAGTTGATTGGCATGCCGATAGAGGCATAGGCATCCATCATTTGTTCGGCGGTAATGATTTCTATTTGGTTAGGATAGGTATCGAGTTTGTAAATTTTGGCAACTCGATCAATTTCATCTTCGTATTGTGATAATAAAGAAAATGTCCAATCAGGGCCATCTGATAACATACCATCCTGTTTGGTTGGATCTACTTCAGGTTTACCCATATCATTGTCCTTCATTTGCTGTATCTTGCGATTTAAACAACTCTCTAAATGTGGGGAAAATCTCCTCGGCACTTTGAATGTGTTTCATGGCAAAATTATCAAAACTACTCGCAATTGTTTCATACTCACGCCATAGGCTTTGATGCTGGCGCTGAGTAATTTCGATGTATGAATAATAACGCGTTAATGGCAAGATTTTATCGATCATGATTTGTCTACAACTCGGTGAGTCATCTGCCCAGTTATCACCATCTGACGCTTGGGCTGCATAGACATTCCATTCGGCAGCATCGTAGCGAGTTTGTACTATATCCAACATTAATTTAAGTGCGCTAGAGACAATCGTACCTCCGGTTTCTTGGGAATAAAAGAACTCCTGTTCATCCACTTCTTTGGCTTGAGTATGATGGCGGATATACACGACTTCTACATCTTTATAATTTCGCGTTAAAAACAAATACAGTAAGATATAAAAGCGTTTTGCAATGTCTTTTGTAGCTTGATCCATTGAACCTGATACATCCATCAAACAAAACATGACGGCTTTGCTGGAAGGGATCGCACGTTTATCATAGTTCTTAAAACGTAAATCAAAGCTGTCGATAAACGGTACGCGTTTGACTTTACCTTCCAGTTCGGCAATGCGTTTTTCAAGGGCGGCGATTTCAATTGGGTGTTCATGTGGGTCTTCCAAAAACGCTTGGATCTCCATTTTTAAACGTTTAATTTCACGTTTTTTACCCGATGTCAGCGCTATTCTTCGGGCGACAGAGCCTTTTAACGAGCGCACAATATCCAAATTACTCGGTACGCCATCGGTTTGATACCCAGAGCGGAACGTCTCATATTGGATCATTTGTTTTTGTTGGGTTTTGCGCAGGTTGGGCAGAGCTAGATCCTCAAATAACAAATCAAGGTATTCATCTTTAGAAATTTGAAAACTAAATTCGTCCTGACCTTCACCACTATCTGAGGCATCACCATCACCGCTGGCGCCTCCACCTTCTCCTCCCAAAGGACGCTCGATACGATCTCCCGATGCGAACTGGTCGTTACCTGGATGTACTTGTTCGCGCTTACCTCCTTTGCCAGTATGAAAAACTGGCTCAAATACATCCCGAGTAGGGATGCTAATGTTTTCTCCGGTTTCGACATCAGTCACACTGCGCTGACCTACTGCATCAGCAACAGAGCGCTTGATTTGATTTTTGTAGCGACG
This sequence comes from Glaciecola sp., assembly GCA_029246415.1. Lineage (GTDB taxonomy): Bacteria > Pseudomonadota > Gammaproteobacteria > Enterobacterales > Alteromonadaceae > Opacimonas. The sequence continues at coordinate 22,893 of JAQWNF010000007.1, read as the reverse complement.
TAAAAAGCGCTGCCTGTTCACAGTGCTTTTACCTTTACTATTTAATCGACGGTCAATAAAATGCGCCATAGATTAAGACGCCTTTCTAACGCGTAAATACCATTCACAGAGTAAGCGTACCTGCTTCTGGGTATATCCTTTTTCAGTCATGCGGGCGACAAAATCGTCGTGTTTTTTCTGATCATCCGCAGAAGACTTAGTGTTAAATGAAATAACAGGTAGTAAATCTTCGGTGTTAGAAAACATTTTCTTTTCAATAACCGTGCGTAGTTTTTCATAACTGGTCCACTTCGGATTCATACTGTCATTAGCGGCACGGGCACGTAATACAAAATTCACGATCTCATTGCGGAAATCTTTTGGATTGCTTATTCCTGCCGGTTTTTCAGTTTTTTCTAATTCCGCATTAAGAGCTTCTCTGTCAAACAACTGGCCTGTTTCGGGATCGCGGTATTCTTGATCTTGGATCCAAAAATCAGCATAAGTCACGTAGCGATCAAATAGATTTTGGCCGTACTCTGAGTATGATTCTAAATACGCGGTTTGAATTTCTTTACCGATAAACTCAACGTATTTAGGGATCAGGTACCCTTTTAAAAACTCTTTATAGCGTTCAGCAATGTCGATTGGAAACTGCTCGCGATCAATCTGCTGTTCAAGTACATAAAATAAATGCACAGGGTTAGCTGCTACCTCTGCGTGATCAAAGTTAAATACCCGTGATAATATTTTGAAGGCGAAGCGTGTGGATAAACCGTTCATCCCTTCATCAACGCCGGCATAATCTCGGTACTCTTGATAGGATTTGGCTTTAGGATCGGTGTCTTTTAAACTCTCACCATCGTAAACACGCATTTTTGAATACAGACTAGAGTTCTCTGTGTCTGTTAAACGAGATAAAACGGAAAATTGTGCAAGGGCTTCTAAGGTGTCAGGTGCACAAGGCGCACCATATAACTCACTGTTTTCAAGCAGTTTGCGGTAGATTTTGATTTCTTCAGAAACGCGTAAACAATAGGGCACTTTGACAATATAAACACGGTCCAAAAACGCTTCATTGTTTTTGTTGTTTCTAAAGGTTTGCCATTCTGATTCATTAGAATGCGCTAGAATTAGCCCGTCAAAGGGCAGGGCAGAGAAGCCCTCAGTTGGATTATAATTGCCTTCTTGAGTGGCGGTAAGCAGCGGATGCAGCACTTTGATAGGCGCTTTAAACATCTCTACAAACTCCATCAGCCCTTGATTGGATTTACATAACGAGCCTGAATAGCTGTATGCATCGGGATCATTTTGCGCAAAATCCTCTAGTCGACGAATATCAACTTTACCTACCAGAGTCGAAATGTCTTGGTTGTTTTCATCACCCGGTTCAGTTTTGGCAATACCAACTTGATCCAAAATAGATGGATGCAGGCGTACAACCTTAAATTGCGTAATATCACCGTTAAATTCATGTAGGCGCTTACGTGCCCAAGGTGACATGATCGTCTTTAAATAGCGTTTAGATATGCCATATTCGGATTCTAATATATGTCCATCTTCGTTGGCATCAAATAATGCAAAAGGGTGATCATTGACTGGTGAACCTTTGAGAACATAGATTGGGTTATTTTGCATCAGTTCTTTTAAACGTTCGGCAAGTGATGATTTACCACCGCCAACAGGGCCCAACAAATAGAGCACTTGTTTCTTTTCTTCTAAGCCTTGAGCAGCGTGTTTAAGATACGACACAATTTGCTCTATCGCTTCTTCCATGCCGTAAAATTCATTAAACGCAGGATAGCGCGCAATCACACGATTAGAAAAAATCCGACTTAAGGTGGGATCTTGAGAAGTATCCACCATTTGCGGCGTGCCGATTGCGTTGAGTAATCGTTCTGCCGAATTTGCATAGCTAGTCGGATCATTTTTACAAATTTCTAAGAATTCTTGGATAGTGAATTCTTCTTCCTTATGTGCTTCATAACGGTCTTTGTATTGTTCAAATATACCCATAACATCTCCGGATTAACATATCGTTGGTTATATATACAGCTTAGACGGTAAATTAAGCACAAGGGAGAATTTTTTATTTTGGACATAAAAAAACGCCAATACATAAGTATTGGCGTTCGTATTACAGTTGTGGAAACGAGTAACAAAATCACTCGCTATTAAACTGTCTAGAGCTGCTTACGCTGCGAAGTTTGCCGCTGCGAATTCCCAGTTTGCAAGTGCCCAAAAACCTTCAAGGTAATTAGGACGAACATTACGGTAATCGATATAGTAAGCGTGTTCCCATAAATCAACAGTGATTAATGGTACAAGATTTTCTGTGATAGGTGTGCCAGCATTAGACGTGTTAACAATGTCTAAAGAACCGTCAGCAGTTTTTACTAACCAAGTCCAGCTTGAACCAAAGTTGTTTACCGCTTTGTCATTAAATGCTGCTTTGAATTCTGCAAAAGAACCCCATTTAGCATTGATAGCGTCAGCTAGTTCGCCAGTTGGTTCACCGCCAGCGTTTGGCGCTAGGCTGTTCCAATAGAACGTGTGGTTCCAGATTTGTGCAGCATTGTTAAACACACCGCCGTCAGAAGATTTGATGATTTCTTCAAGGCTTTTTGACGCAAGATCGGTACCTTCAACTAAACCATTAAGTTTAGTTACGTAAGTAGCGTGGTGCTTGCCGTGGTGAAATTCTAACGTTTCCGCTGAAATATGTGGCTCAAGGGCGTTTTTTTCGTAAGGTAGTGCAGGCAATTCAAAAGCCATGATGTTCTCCATTCGTCATAAAAGTGGTTATCAATATAAACCAATAAAATTGGCAATTGAGAGTAATATAAGGATTGTGTACGAGTTTACAAGAGTAATTTACTAACTTTCGTAAACCAATCGACACTAACATATATGTAAATTAACTAAATAAGTTCAATTTACGATTGGGAATGTTGAAATTCACAGGCATAATAGTGCAATAAATTTCAAAATTGTTTAAAGGTGAGTACTTATGGAAACCGTTGAAAAGATCAAACAACAAATCAGTGAAAACGCAATCTTACTATATATGAAAGGGTCGCCTAAGCTACCTAGTTGTGGTTTTTCTTCACAAGCTTCACAAGCATTAATGCAGTGTGGAGAGCAGTTTGCTTACGTTGATATTTTACAAAACCCAGATATCCGTGCTGAACTGCCGAAATTTGCTAATTGGCCAACCTTCCCACAGTTATGGGTTGACGGTGAGCTAGTTGGTGGTTGTGACATTATTATGGAAATGATGCAGCAGGGCGAGCTACAGCCTTTAGTCAAAGAAACCGCTGCAAAATATGCGTCTGATGACGCGCCAGAATAGTCTTTAAGCAATAAAAAAAGCCCCTGACAGCTGAATCAAACTGGAAGGGGCTTTTTAATTGTGCGCAAGGTCACTGCATACGAATGAGAGTAAGAATGCAGTTACCCTACGTCTTTAAACAAACTTTCGTCGATGATTTGGGTATCAATAATATCTTGTGCCATGCTAATGCATTTGCCGCAGTTATCGCCTAATTGTAGATGTTGTTTTAGCTCGCGAATATTACCAACACCATGCGTATTGACCGCATGTTTGATGTCTTTATCCGTCACGTTGTAGCACATACATACAAACATTGAAAAACCCCTAAATCGTTATGTAAATAATAATAGTTATCATTTAGAATTAAAGCAAATATTTTTTTAATTTTTTCTTGATAAAGAATTTTTAAACCTTATATTCATGTATAACGTAATATATATTCGTTACAAAACTTATAACAAACAATATTGGAGAATCTTATGAGTGTATTAGTTGGTCGTCAGGCCCCTGATTTTTCTGCAGCAGCTGTTTTAGGCTCTGGTGAAATCGTCGATAGCTTCACATTAAGCGAAGCAGTAAAAGGTAAAAAAGCAGTTGTGTTCTTTTATCCATTAGATTTCACTTTCGTATGTCCTTCTGAGCTGATTGCTTTTGATAAGCGTTTAGCTGAATTCACCAAGCGTGGCGTTGAAGTTATCGGTGTATCAATTGATTCTCAGTTTAGCCACAATGCATGGCGTAACACTGCCATCAATGATGGTGGTATTGGTCAAGTTAAGTATGCGTTAGTTGCTGATACTAAACATGAAATCTGCAAAGCTTACGACGTTGAGCATCCAGAAGCGGGTGTTGCTTTCCGTGCTTCTTTCTTAATTGACGAAGATTTCCAAGTACGTCATCAAGTAGTTAACGATTTACCATTAGGTCGTAACGTTGACGAGATGTTGCGTATGGTTGATGCCCTAAACTTCCACCAAGAGCACGGTGAAGTATGCCCTGCAGGTTGGACTGAAGGCGACAAAGGTATGGACGCATCGACTGCTGGTGTTGCTGCATACCTTTCAGAAAATGCGGATAAACTATAAGCAATTTTCTGTTAGAACCGATTAGTTAATAATCATTAACCCGCTAGCATTTAGATGTTAGCGGGTTTTTTGTATTCAGTGCTTTGGTTCAGTAGGTTTTTATTGGGGAAACAGGCATAATTACCCTATTAGAATATTGTGTCTAGCTAGGTTAATGTGAAAAAGGTGTTCATGAAAAAAATAAATTCAGTGTTTGCCAAAGATGGCTTACTCGCAGATGTGATCCCTGGATTTTTACCGCGCGATGCCCAAACGCAAATGGCGAACGCCGTTAATGAAGCTATGGCCAAAAAACAACAGCTAGTGGTTGAAGCGGGGACTGGGACGGGGAAAACCTTTGCCTATTTAGTACCTGCTTTGATGAATGAAGGCAAAACGATCATCTCTACAGGGACTAAAAACCTGCAAGAGCAACTGTTTCATCGTGATTTACCTGTAGTCAAAAAAGCCCTCGGCAGCTATAAACAAACCGCTTTGTTAAAAGGTCGTTCAAATTATCTATGTAAGCACCGCTTATCTTATCATTCAGGCTCAAATGTTTTATTAGATACTGAAACATTACATGAGTTTTCTCAAGTTAGACGCTGGGCTAGTACCACCAAGTCGGGCGACATAGGTGAATTAAAAAGTATTCCTGAAAATGCCAAAGTCATTCCTTTTGTTACCTCTAATGTCGATAACTGCCTTGGTAAAGAATGCCCAGACTATGATGAATGCTATTTGGTCAAAGCCCGTGGTGAAGCCCTCGAAGCGGATGTCATTGTGGTCAATCACCATTTGTTTTTTGCTGATCTTGCGCTAAAAGATACTGGCTTTGGAGAATTGATCCCCGACGCTGATGCGATTATTTTCGATGAAGCTCATCAAATCGGAGACATTGCCAGTGAGTATTTTGGGCAACAGTTCTCAACGCGTTTATTACATGATAGTGCTAGGGATATTTACGGCTTATTTAGGACGACACTAAAAGACATTGAGCAAGCGGATAAAGCCGCAAAAAAATTAGCCGGGATAGCGACGGATCTTCGTTTATATTTTCCAGAAAAATCGCAAAAAGGTAAACTCAAGGAAATGCTGTGGGATGATAATGTCGTGCAAGCATTAGACCGCCTAACCGATACGTTAAAGACCTTAGTGAATATACTAAAAGTACATATAGGGCGAGACAAAGAGCTAGATAATATTTACGAACGTCTGGTGCAAGCGAAAAGTAACTTAAAAGACGTTACCGACATTTCTACCCAAGGCGTGAGCTTGTGGTATGAAACCACTCCTAAACAAGTCGTATTGCACCTAACACCTTTGAGTATTGCGGATAAGTTCAATGGCATTGTGACTGAGCCGAAGCGCACTTGGGTGTTCACTTCAGCAACGCTTATGGTCGATAATGGTTTCGCCCATTTCACTGAGCATATGGGTCTACGACAGGCCAAGACCTTGGCTTTAGACAGTCCATTTGATTATTACAATCAGGCGATGTTATGTGTCCCCCATTATTTACCTGAACCTTCTAATTTTGCCATGAAAGACACCTTGATCCGCGTGTCGATGGAATTAATCGCTGCTGCAAAAGGCCGTTGTTTTTTATTGTTTACCTCGCATGCGATGCTCAGAGAAGTCGCTGCTGCATTAGCTGAGCGCATCGATAATGAATTACTCGTACAAGGCACAACGACCAAACAAGCATTATTAGATAGTTATATCGAAAACAAAGAATCTGTATTACTGGCTACGGGGGCATTTTGGGAAGGGGTGGATGTGCGCGGTGATGATTTATTGTGTGTGTTAATCGATAAACTGCCGTTTGCTTCTCCTGATGATCCTTTATTACAAGCAAAAGTGGAAGATGCACAAAAGCGAGGAAAGAACTCGTTTATGCATGTGCAAATACCTCAAGCCGTGATTACCTTAAAACAGGGAGCCGGTCGTTTGATCCGCGATGAAACCGACAAAGGTGTGTTGGTGATTTGTGATAGTCGTTTGGTCACCAAAGATTATGGTAAAATATTTTTAGCAAGTTTACCGCCCATGCGAAGAACACGCGATATGGGTAAGGCAACTCAATTTTTAACCTCGTTAGTGGAACCCAACGTATGAATATAGTGGTTATCGATACTGCCACAGAAGCCTGTTCGGTTGCTGTGCAATATCAAGATAAAGTCATCGGTCAATTTTCAGTATGTCCGCAACAGCAGTCGGTAACCATTTTACCTATGTTGGCGCAAGTGCTTGATGAGGCGGGCCTAGCGAAACAAGATATTCAAGGGATCGGTTTCGGTCATGGGCCCGGTTCATTTACTGGTGTGCGCATTGCATTGGGTATGACGCAAGGCTTAGCCTTGGGACTTGATGTTCCAGTCGTTGGTATGTCCACATTAGCAACACTTGCTCAAGAAGCATTTAGCGCAGAGCAACAGTTAACCGATGTGTATGCGGCTATTGATGCTCGCATGGATGAAGTGTACTTTGCCCATTATCAATTGCAACAGGGGTTGGCGGTATTGGTTGGGACAGAATGTGTTATCTCACCTAAGCAAGCACTATCTACTCTACCTACAAACATCCAGAGTCAGATTTCTGACAGTCAAGTTGCTTTGGTGGGAACTGGCTGGGAAGCCTATTCGGAATTATCTCAACTAGTATCTACAGCGATTAAAATAACGTTGCCAAATGCATTGTATATGCTGCCATTAGTCGCGCAGCAATTTGCTCTTGGTAAAGGCCTCGCTATCGAAGACGTAGAGCCTGTCTATCTGCGCGATACGGTTACATGGAAAAAATTACCTGGGAAAGAGTAACACTAACTTACCTAAGTCGTGATTCATCATAAATAATAATGCTTCACGGCTTGCTATTTTGTCTAATACATTCTTAACTTCAAGTTGTACAAAAGAATAACATTTGCATTTGAGCATGATTATTGCATTTACTGTTTAATTGGTTTGATGATTGAATATTGTCAGTTTTTTGACTTTTAGGTTTTTAGGTAAGACAACATGGATATTGAGACTTCTGCGATAATATCGCAGCGCGCGATGGTCGTGAATCCAGCAGTGAAGCAATCCACTGCTGATCACACTCGCACTCAGAAAAGTACGGATACTGAATCTAAAAATAATGCGCCTATTGCGATACGTCGTGATGTAGATGAACGTATTTACGCGCAGGCAGAACGTTTTGCCCAAGAACAGAATACGTTTTATGATCAGCCTAATCGACACTCTCGCGATGCATTGCATGCATATCAACAGATACAATCTAAACAAAATGAAAAAGAACACATCCGACAAATGCTCGGTGTAGATACATTCGCTTGATTCAGTTTTGATTCAGCAGAGATTGTGAATAATGGTAAATATGGTTATATTATCATTATTGCAATTTTGTTTTATCAAGGACTCACCCCTCATGAATATTAGGCTTTTAAGTATATTGTTGGTTGTATTAGTCAGCGGCTGTGCGTCTGTACCAGCAGTATTAGAAACGGCAAAAGAACAACCTCTCGTATCGTATGAAGATGTGGTCATGAATAAAGTGCCATTAGAGTCTATGGCGCGCTGGGGGGGGGTGGTAGCACAAGTCGAAAACAACGCCCAAGGTAGTGTCATTGAAATGGTACATTACCCGCTCAAATCAGATGGCCGACCCAATTTAAGAAAAGCCTCCATTGGACGCTTTAAAGTATTGATTGATGGGTTTATTGACCCGTTAGTCTTTAAAGCTGAACGTGTTGTCAGCGTGTTAGGGACAGTTGGTGAGCCCATCGAAGGCATGGTATCTGAACAGGTATATATTTATCCGAGTATCAATGCGACAGGCTATTATTTATGGGAAGACATCCAAGACTTTGAATACAGCCAAGTACAAATTACTCCTTTTTTTCGATTCGGTAATCATTTTGGGTTTGATTTAGGCTTCCCGTTTTATCGCACGCGCTATCATGGTTTTTATAATGAGCGTGGGCGCATTCGGGTGAAGTCTCATAATACACAATCAGGTGATGTTGGGCAGTCATCAAATAGTCAACATGGTGGTAGCGCTAATAGTCATTCACAGATGACAAAGCAGCCACCAAAGACACCTGCGATCTCGAAAAGTGCTGAAAGCAACGTGAAATACTCTGAAAAATAATGTCTGAGATTCCCCCAGCGCTACTTTCAGGAGAGCAGCAAGCTAATTCGGTTTTAAGGATCAATGATAGCGCTTGCTGTTTTACATCTATCAAGTTTACGCTTAGCAATGGCACCCAATTAGCGGGTATTAGTTTATATCCAACGAGCGTCGATGCAGATTTACCCGTGATTTTATGTTTGCATGGGTATCTGGATAATTGTCATTCTTTTATTCCGTTTTTAACTCAATTACGCCAAGAGTCTACTTATCAACATGCACAGGTATTTGCCATCGATTTACCTGGACATGGACACTCGAGTCATCGCAGTCGTGATGCGCATTACCATCAATCAGATTATATTCAAGATGTGGTCGACTTGATCCGCCAAGAGGCTTGGAGCAACGTGTGTATAGTGGGTCATTCGATGGGGGGGATCATTGGTTGTTCAGTGGCTGCGATACTCGAAGATGTTGTCACTCAGTTACTATTAATTGAAACAGTGGGTCCGTTAACCGATGCCACTGACAATACGGTAAAACAAATGCGCGCATCAATTGATAGTCGCATTACTGCTGCAAGCAAGTCACCCAAACAACCAAAAAGTTATCAACATGTATTACAAGCCCGCATGCAAATCAGCCAAATTAGTCTTGCTCACACGGACTTAATTATGCGTCGTAACCTCGTCTTTCGCACAGCGTCAGCTGTTGTGTCCAGTGGTTGTGAGTGGGGCACTGATAGTCGCTTACGCACTGTTTCAACCTTGCGTTTTACAGATGAGCAGGCCCAAGATATTATTCAACATATTCAATGCCCGATATTACTGGTCGTGGCCCAAGATGGCTTTGAACGCGTAAAAGCACAAGCACAATCGCGCCATGATTGGTTTAGACAACTGACAACAATCGAGTCACCTGGTAATCATTACGTTCACATGCAGTATCCGCAATTAATTACTCAGGCATTGTCCTCGTTATTGGACCAGGCACCTACTGTGTAAAAGTCAGTGTGCGTTGCGCCCATGCGTTAAACTTAGTTTCATCTACCACATGTACTTCTGCAGTGTCACACAAGGCTGATTCGATTGGCATAGTGCCTGTGCATAGACGTCCATCGCGTAACCAGGTTAATTCAACACTAGGTTGCCGAGCAAAACGGGTGAGTAAATTGCTGATGTTCGTTTGACTGACTTCATAGTTAGCCATGGCAATTAATATATCATCACGACTCATGCCAGCACTGGCCACGGGAGAGCCTAATAAGACTTGCGTTAACTTAATGCCGACCGGATTAGCGCTGTACATGGCACCAAAGGCTATAGGGCAAGGCGACGCTTTGCTGATCCCTCCTTTGTCATTGACATCAATTGCTGGTCGCAATGCGACGCGCAGGCCAATGTTTGGCAGTAAGCTTGCTAAAGGTAACTCTGTGGTACTGTGTGCGAGTTGGTGCACAATACTTTCTACATTCAAATTAAGGTGTTGTTTGCAAATTAATTCAATTACATGGTCTGGCGTACCGATTTCTTCCACACCGTAATGTTCCCACAATAAACGCATCACCGTATCCAAATTGACTTCACCGTTAGATTGCAACAACAAAGTAATATCGAGACACAGTGCAGCCAGGCCGCCTTTGTTGTAATAACTGACAATAAAGTTTGTTGAATCTGGGGTTTGTTTATAAAACTTCGTCCATGCTTCAAAACTTGAGCGGCTAATGGATTGATCGATTCTGCCCGGGTTACGCAATAAACGCGTAATATTTTTGGCTAAAATATTGGCATAAGATTGAGCGGGGATAATACCGGTTCGCACGAGTGTCGCATCATCATAAAAACTGGTGAAACCTTCATAAATCCATAATTGATTGGTGTAGTTTTCTAGTGTTAATGATGGGTTAACCATGACATCCGGCTTTATCCGTTTAACATGCCATGTATGGAAAAGCTCATGGGCGCACAGGCTTAAAAATGTTTCGTAGCCTTCACTTACCCCAGTCTTCGCCGTATTTTTTAAAGAATCACGAGGATATAATAATGCGGTTGAGGCTTGGTGCTCTAAACCACCAAAACCGTCTTTGGCGACTAATGTTTGAAATACATAGCGCTTAATCGGGGTGTGAGAGTTGAATAAGTGCAAGTGATGAGCGCAGATTTTTTTCATGTCATCAAGTAGCGCCACCATATCCAAATCGACTTGTTCGGTAAACATCATTTCAAATACGACATCTTCGACCATGAATGAATGCACATTTATGGCACCGATAACGATCGGGTGATCAATCAAGTTGGCGTATGAATTTACTTGAAAATTACCGAGTAAATATTCCGAGTCACTGCGCTGTAAAGGATGCACATCTTCTTTTAACACGACAGGAAGGGTTGTGTTGACTTGCCATTGATGCGCTAATGAATATTGATTGCCAAACAATCTCACCGCGTATTCACGTTCATCATTAATCCCAAAATCTTCAAGGACTTGCGTTTTTTGGTCAAGATCATCAATGACTTGCATGAATACACTGGTACCATTAAAAAATGCATATTGGTCATTAATATACGCACTACGCACGGACAAATCATTGGCAAATACCATATAGCTAAACGTAAAGTCATAGCTACAAGGAGCGATGATCCAAGTATGTTTAGAGGTTTTACGCCATGCAAGCGCTTGGTCGAGGGAGTCTCTTGCTTGTTCTTGATGCACGTGTTGAGCAAAGTCTCTGATCATATAACTCCCGGGGATCCAATTGGGCAGTCGTAAAATCGTCTGTTGTGCGTTAGCAGGAAGTGTGACTGTGATTTGTATTAAGTGTGCATTGGCATCAAATAACTGCACATCATAACAAATGGTTTGTGGCATAAGTTTCCCTAGACGATTGTAAAAATAATGTTAATATTGAGACGTAATACATATTAGTATAACCAATAAAGAATACTGTGCTTTAATTATAAATAACAAGCGATATCTGGAGAATGTATGCGTCAAATCGACAAATTATTACATCAATACGGTGAATCACACCAAAACTCAACGAATGTCTGGATCCACGGAATAGCGGTACCGAGTATTTTCTTTGTTACGATTGGTTTAATTTACGCCATTCCTATGCCTGAAATGATTGCTAAGTTTGATATTACATTTGCACATATTCTAGCGATCCCGATGCTGATGTATTATTTCAAATTATCAGGACCGATTGGGGCTGCCATGACCCTCTTAACAATCGCTGTGTTCATTGGTATAAGTGCACTAGAACAGGCTGGGATTTCGATATGGCAGTTTTCAATTGCGTTATTTGTCATCATGTGGATATTACAGTTTGTCGGCCATAAAATTGAAGGAAAAAAACCTTCATTCTTTGAGGATTTACGCTTTTTATTAGTTGGACCTGCTTGGTGGTGGATGCATTTGTTGCGTCGTTTTAACATTCAGCCGTAACTATAATTGAACTAAATTGTCATTATTAGGTATATAATACATACCCTAAAAAATTATATATGTGACTCATGCGTCGATTATTTTTCATTTTTACTATTACGATACTGCTAAGCGCTTGCTCAAGTAGTATCGTTTATAATAACGCCGATTTTTTAGTAAAATGGTGGGTGAGTAAATATATTGATTTTAATGACCAGCAACAGCCGGTGGTAGAAAGCACTATTGATGAATGGTTAAGTTGGCATCGCCAATCTGAAATTCCGCGCTATCAACAGCAACTCAACACCCTTAAAACCGCGGTAACCACGCAACAGTTTTCACGTGAGCAACTCGCGCAACAATTCGATGAAGCACAAACTCACATCGAACGTATACGCCAACGTGTTGCACCAGATGTCGCTGCCATAGGCGTGACGTTAAACGTCGATCAACTCTCACAGTTATTTGCGACGATTAATCATGAACGTAAGGAGCGTGCGGAGGAGTTTGTTGCAAGACAGAAAAAACAACCATCGCGTGCCGAGCGAATTATGGAATCTATGGAAGAATACATAGGGCCGATGTCACAATCACAGGCAGAAATTGTTGGATCTTATGTCGCTAAGTTAAACTCTACCTATTCTCTGTGGCAAGAATATGGCGATGTCAGTAATCAAACGGCACGTAAGATCTTACTCAGTGCAGGATTTGATGAGCTAGCACAACAACGCTTAGCTGATTTCATTATTAATCAAGAAACCCTCCAACCAGCAGCATTGCAAAAGGCATCTGAAGCAAATAAAGCATTGTATATTGATATGCTTTGGGCTATCTTTCCGACACTTTCAGCACAGCAACGTGATGAATTAATTGAAAAAATTGACGAATATTTAACGTTGTTACAATCCATTAGCTAGTCTAAAAACTTCACTTAAAGGCACTACATGACTGAACCTCGCCCGGTTTATGGTTTCGTATTGGCTGCAATTACTGCAGTATTATGGGGCGTGTTACCATTATTTTTAAAAATATGTTTAGAAGTCATGGACAGTATGACGATCACCGCATACCGTTTTTTAGTCGCTGGACTGTTTGTTTTTGCTGTTTTATTGACCAGTCGGAAACTACCGGTTAAAGCATTATTAACGCCTAAAACCATTGGCTTAATCGTCTTTGCCAGTATTATGTTAGTGCTCAATTACACCACCAATGTGATTGGTCTAGATTATCTCAACCCTGAGACGGTACAAGTGGTAATGCAATTAGCGCCATTTTTGTTAATGCTAGGTGGCGTCGTGATTTTTAAAGAACGATTTACACGGTTTCAAACCTTTGGCGCAGCGGTATTGTTATCTGGTATGTTGATGTTTTTTAATGAACGTATCAATGCATTAACGATTTCTACAACAGAGTCGCCAGTAGGCTTGGCCATTATTATTTTTGCCGCAACGACATGGGCTATTTATGCATTAGCTCAAAAGCCACTACTGCGCAGTTTTAGCGCAAAACAACTGACCTTGTTTATGTATGTACTTGGTTTCGTCATTTTGATCCCGTTAACAGATTTTTCTGCAATAATGCATCTGCAACCGATTCATCTTAGTGCGTTAGTTTTCTGCTGTATTAATACAATTATTGCCTATGGTGCATTTACTGAAGCCATGGAGGTGTGGAGTGCATCTAAAGTTAGTGCCATTATCGCTACTGCACCTATCTTTACTTATTTATCGGTTGTAGTCGCTATTGAAGTTGCGCCTGAACGCTTCGCTCATAGTCAAATGGATCAATGGGCTTATGTTGGTGCAGGGTTAGTCATTGTGGGTTCAATTATGTGCTCATTAGGTAAAAAAAAGCCTAAAATCAACTAAATATCGCATATTCCTATATTTATGATAACCTAAGCCTTATTCAATAAAGATCAGTAAAGACCAGAAATTACTCGTCTTGTTTACCACGGTCTCTCTACATGACACAAGCTTATCAATATATCGATACGTACGATGCATTGCTCAACTACTGCAATCAAGCCAAGCAACAACCGGTTATTGCCGTTGATACCGAATTTGTTCGAACCAGAACATTTTATCCCCACATAGGTCTAGTGCAAATCTTTGATGGCATTGATGCAGTCTTAATTGATCCTATCGCCATTGATGATTTATCTCCGCTTAAAGGTTTACTCACAGATCCCAATGTCATCAAAGTATTACATGCGTGCTCCGAAGATCTTGAAACATTCGAATATGCAATGGGTATTATGCCTGAACCGCTGTTTGATTCTCAGGTGGCTGCGCAACTTGCCGGTCTAGGTAATTCCCTGGGATACGGGCGTTTAGTCGAATTACTGCAAGGTGTTATCTTAGAAAAAGGTGAGTCACGTACCGACTGGATCAGCCGTCCGTTGAGCCCTAAACAGCTACAATATGCAGCTGAAGACGTCATCTATTTGTTACCTTGTTACTATAAATTAGTAGAGCAACTGACTGAAAAAGGCCAATTGCAATGGGTGTACGACGAGATCTCTCAATTAATACTCCGTAAACGTGCCAATATAGCTCCGGAGCATGCTTATTTGTTATTGAAAAATACGTGGAAACTACAGCCGTTGAATCTCTATGCACTGCAACTTTTAGCTGCGTGGCGTTTAACGTTTGCTAGAGATAATGATATTACCCAAAACTTCATTATTCGCGAACAAAGCGCGTTTGAAATTGCCTATCGTTTACCTGGGCATAAAAGTGGCTTGTTTGCCTTAGATGTTGTGACGCCGCAAGAAGCACGACGTCATTGTGATATCATCTTAGATCTAGTTAAAACAGCCAGAGCTGCACCTGAAAGCGATTACCCTGCGCCGACACACCGTCTTGCAGATATTCCTTTATACAAAAAACACGTAGCGCAGATCAAGGCGATTTGTGTTGCAGCTGCAGAAAGTGTCAACGTTGATCCGACTTATTTTGCCTCCAAACGCCAAATTAACCAAATCATCAGTTGGTACTGTTTAGCGTTTGATGACACCCGAGCCTTAGGCATGGAGCCTGATTTATTAGTGGGTTGGCGTGGTGAGTTGGTCGGTGCTAAGATCAAAGTTGCAGCAAGTAATTTTTCCCGATAATTTAAAGAGTAAAACATGCGCCAAATTTGTGCCATTTATAAATCTAATTTACGTCCTGATACGTTCATTTATGTCCCAAAGAAAGAAGATTTTAGCGCAGTCCCTGAAGGTTTATTGACGCGTTTTGGTCGTCCAGAGTTGGTCATGTTGTTACCTTTACCGACAGATAAAACGTTTGCCAATGTCGACCAAGAAAAGTTAATAAAAGCTTTAGTCGATCCTGGTTATTACCTACAATTACCGCCAGTTTGCCCAAGCTTATTAGCTGAGCACAGGATTGCTTTAGGTCTATCACCTGATCCACAGCAGGATACATAAGATGGCAAAACTTTCCCCTAAAATGACTGAGCTTATCGCGTCCCGCTACTGGGAGACGACGCCATTGACACAAATGGATGATGCCCAATGGGAAGCTATTTGTGATGGCTGTGCTAAGTGCTGTTTACACAAGTTTATCGATGATGATGTTGAAGAGGCGCACTTTACTGATGTCGCTAAAGGTGAAGAGGAAATGTTTTTCACCGATATAGCGTGTCAGTATTTGCACACCAAAACATGTCAATGCACTGAATATGAAGACCGAACTGAGTTAGTGCCGCATTGTGTGAAGCTGACTCAAGCGAATTTACCCGAAATTTTCTACATGCCGCCCAGTTGTAGCTATCGTCGTTTGCACGAAGGTAAAGCACTCGCGTCTTGGCACCCATTACTCAATGGTGGTAAAGCGCATAAAATGCACGCTGAAGGGATGTCTGTGAGAAATAAAATTGTCAGTGAGTTAGAAGTCAATATGGACGAATTTGAAGCGCGCATCGTGACTTGGCCATTAAATGAGTTGGATTAGTTCAAAGCTAAATTTTACGTGCGATACCGATTCGGCTGACAAGCATTAGTAACCAAGCTATCGCGTACGTAGCAAAAATAATTCGCATCCATTGTGCCATCCCCATATTCATGAACTGCCAAGAGTTTTCACTGCAATCACCGGTCGCACCAAAAACAGCAGGGAACCACTCATGAAGCGGCATAAATGCAGGGAAGTTAGGGATAATATCGCACACCACAAAAAATGGGTTTGCCGCAAATAATATATCAACATGCTCATGCGCGATCAAAAATCCCCATATTGATGCCACACCCCAGCCAATAAAACCCAATAAACGAGTTAGACTATGTTGCCAAATTATTGGTAATAAGCTGCTGACTAATATGCCAAATACTGCTGTGCGCTGGTAGATACATTTAATGCAGGGTTGTAAATCCATAAGATGTTGGAAATATAAAGCCGTAACAATAAGAAGTGCGCTCGACATAAACAATGACAACCAAGCGGTTTTTGATTCAGCCCATGACGAGAATATATTTAACAAGCTAACAACTTCCTAGTATTTGACTTTGTTAAATCATACTAGAGGTTTGCATAAGAATAAATGATAAATATTGGTAGGTTAGGTTTTATCTGGTACAATCAGTATTAGGATAACTGAGAATTTCACATGATTTATAAAGCACAAAGTCCAGCTGGTTTTGCTGAAGAATATATTGTAGAGTCGATTTGGAGTGGGCGATTTCCTCCTGGGACTATTTTACCGGCTGAGCGCGAGTTATCGGAGTTAATCGGTGTTACCAGAACAACATTACGCGAAGTGCTACAACGCCTTGCTCGTGATGGTTGGTTAACTATCCAACATGGTAAACCCACTAAAGTTAATAATTATTGGGAAACCTGTGGGTTAAATATTCTAGAGACGTTAGCACGTCTTGATCCGACCAATATTAAAGAGCTAGTTGATAATTTATTAGCAGCTCGAACTAATGTCAGTGCCGTATTTATCCGTGGTGCTTTCAAAAATAATCCTCAACGAGCCAAAGAAATCATCGGTCGTTATAGTGAAATTGAACAAACAGGTTTAGCCTTTGCCGAGTTCGATTATCAAATGAACCACGACTTAGCCTTTGCTTCAAATAATAATATATATGTGTTGCTTATGAATGGCTTCAAAGGCATGTATGCACGCATCGGTAGTTATTATTTTTCTTATGCTTCATCGCGTGATTTAGCTACTAAATTTTATCAAGATTTATTAGCATTAATTGACCAAGCTGAACCACAAAAAGTGCAAATGTTGATTCGTCAATATGGTATTGATAGTGGTAAAATCTGGGCTGAAATTCGCGAAAATATTCCTAGTGATATCGCTGACTAGTTCTGTCCCTCGCTTTTATGATTACATAATTGTCGGTGCTGGCTCAGCAGGTTGTGTATTGGCTCGACGCTTAATTGATACGCAGCAAGTCAGCGTCTGCCTGATTGAAGCCGGTGCTGCTGATTCTAATCCCTTGATCCATATCCCGTTTGGGGTTGCTTTACTCTCAAGAATGACCAGTATTAACTGGAACTACAACACCGCTCCTCAAACTCACCTAGATAACCGTTCATTGTACTGGCCTCGTGGCAAAGTCATGGGAGGCTCTAGTTCCGTTAATGCGATGTGCTATATTCGTGGACAATACAGCGACTACGATGAGTGGGATCGCAGTGGAGCAATCGGCTGGAACGCGGAGCAAGTCCTGCCTCTATTTACATTAAGTGAAGATAACACCCGTGGTGCAAGTCACTTTCATGGTGTAGGTGGTCCGCTGGGTGTCAGCGATTTACGTTATCACGATCCACTTTCGCTAGCATTTATTGCTGCAGGACAAGATGTACAATTACCGCATATTCACGATTTTAATACCCAAGAGCGTGTTGGGCTTGGCTTGTATCAAGTCACACATGTGAATGGTCAGCGATGTTCGACGGCTAAAGGTTATATAGCGCCTATTAAAGACGATCCTAAATTGACTATTTTAAGCAATACGTTAGTCAATCGGGTGTTAATCGATGTGCAGGAGCAGGGGCAGAAGCAAGTTGCCACTGGGGTAGAATGTAGCATTGATGGTAGTCGTACGCAGCTTTTTGCACATAAAGAAGTATTGCTATGTGGAGGGGCGATTAATTCACCTCAGATCTTACTGTTATCTGGAATTGGTGACAAACAGCACTTAGCGAAATACCACATAGAGTGCGTTGCAGATATCCCAGCAGTGGGGCAGAATTTACAAGATCATCTCGATGTGATTGTTCAAGTTAAATGTAAGAGAGCGTCGGGTTATGCATTAATGCCACGTTTAGTGCCTAAATATATCCATCATGCCGCAAAATACGCGATTCAGCGCAACGGTTTACTTGCTTCAAACGTCGCTGAAGCAGGCGGCTTTGCTTACAGTCAATTTGGCTCAGTGGACAAACCGGATCTGCAATTTCATTTTATCCCAGGGATCATTGTCGACCACGGTAGAGGGATTGAATTTGATTATGGCTATGGTGTGCACGTGTGTCATTTGTATCCCAAATCAACAGGATACATTTGCTTAAACTCAAATGATCCGCTTGACCACCCGTACATTCAGCCCAATTACCTCGCTCATTCTGATGATATATTAGCGTTAGTGGACGGTGTTAAACTGGCTATGAAATTATTAGCTTCATCTTCATTTGCTGCCTACTCACCGACTCCTTGGCAACCTAAGTTAGCTGCTGATAGTATGACTGACGAACAGATTGTGCAGTTTATTAAAAGCCAAGCGCAGACGGTTTATCATCCGGTGGGAACGTGTCGAATGGGGCAGGTTGATGATCCAAACACGGTGGTCGATCCTGAGTGTAAAGTCAAGCATATCAGAGGGTTGCGCGTGGTGGATGCCTCTGTGATGCCGAGTATTATTAGCGGCAATACCAACGCACCGACGATAATGATAGCTGAAAAAATCGCCCAGGATATTATTGGTGCTTGAGCTTAGTAAATTTAAGCTTAGAAAATTGAGGCTCAGTAAATTACTGAGCAGTTGCTAGGTCAATTTCTAGTGCACCTGATATTTCGTCAATGACGACTTGAGAGCGATTTAATATATTCATTCCTAATAATCCATCAAACCCAGATAGACGCTCGACGGGCAATACGACTATGTCCGTTTGAGCTATTTCCCATTGGCCAATCGCGACATTTGTGACGTTATATAAGCGCGCTTGTGCCTGTCCACTTGCTGTGTTGATCAAAATCCGACCTAAAAATGTACGATGACGCTTGGGGATCCTAGCAAATGCATCACCTGATATTGCTGTCGTACTTGCCCCTGTATCGAGTAATAGTTGAAAATTTTCGCGGCCAATACTAAATGGAGAAAACCATTGTCCATCTCGTTGAGTCAAGGCAACACTTATAGCGCTTTCAACACCTTTCGTAGTTTGGCTAGTACCCTGGCGTGTTTGCTTAGTGGTCGAGCTAGACTGTCGTGACTTATCGCTTGTATAGTGCGGCGTTACGGCAAACTGTTGTTCCCACAGACGGCGTGTTTGTTGAATTAATAGGTGCTCAGAGGGGAGGCTAGCGAGGGTGTTCTCCATCGCATCGGGTAAATTTAACATCGCATAAGCTAATGCGAGCGGTTGAATATAAGTGACAGCTTGCGATTCATATTGGATTAATGGTTCAACAAACGTTGCCAATGCTGTCCAGTCCTGATTATCAGTTAGCGCATCAATAATGGGTTGGGCGTGATCGGTAATATATGAAGCGACTAAATCAATGTCTTGTCGTGTATCAAGTTTATTCAGGAGCGTATATAGGTATTCAAGTCCAGCTGCGCTCGTCTGGGTATGAATAATCACTCTTCCTTCTAGCAGTTGGGCTTGCACATCATCTGGTTGTTGATACAAGTACTCTGTTAGCAGTGGGGCTAATGTTTGCCATTGCCCACTGTCTGCTAGGTTCAATAATGTAGCAAAGTTGTGTGTCACACTTGAGTCATTTGCTGCGAGGGTTGAGTCTTTGGGCTTGGATTGTGAATGTTGTTTTTGCGTTGATTGCGATGGTTGTGGCGAATACGCATGACTGATCTTAGCCGAGTTGTCGTCACTCACTATGGGCTTAGGCGACATAAGTTGTTCGAGTGAATTAGATTGTAGCCATGTTGAGGCTTGATTATTGAGTAAAATATACACAGTTGCAATTAAAAGTATATTGATTAAGCATGAGAGCAGTAGTGCTATTTTCATTAGCTCGCGGCCCTTGCTTGCTCTTGAGTAATTACCGCGGGCAGATAAGCATCGGTAAATAAATCGGGCATACGACGAATTTTACCAGAAGACAAAGCGATGCATACAAACTCAGTGGTGGCACTAAATACAATCGCTGATTTTTGTTCACTGTACATTTCAAACTGACGCGTTAATGTCGCTTTACCGTCACATTGAGTAATCCACGTAGCACACTGAACGTGTTCGCCTAAATGCAAAGGTTGATGATAGTGTAATGCATGGGTACGGATTGCCATACCGCGGTCTATTTGTTGATATTGTTCGATACTCAACCCCAATGCATTAGAGTGAAGCCATGCGGTTGTCTCAATTTGTTTTACATACGCAACGTTATTGACATGACCGTAGTGGTCAATGACAGAATCAGTAATAGCCCATTGGCAGATAAACGGGTGCGGTAAACTAAACATAGAAATAACCCTAATAAACAAACCATTTAATACTACATCAAAGTCATGCTGGAGCGGAAATTTATATAGTGACTTTTGCTCAATTAATATAAAATATCACTTTAGTAAACTGTTATTAAAGGCTTTGTTATCAGCCATAAATCGTCCCAACCAATTGATGTCAGTACAAGCATCACTGCAGGCATGAGCACAAGCAAATCAATAGCGCCCATTAGTCATAGTGTGGACAGGTTGATTGAGTTGTTCAACCATACCTTTTATTCGAGATTCAATACTCGATTAATCAGAGGCACGGACGAGCCTATCTATTTACCAGCTAATGACCTAGTTGCTTATCATCAAGTTGTGTTCGCCCATGGGTATTTTTCTAGCGCATTACACGAAATATCCCATTGGTGTATTGCCGGTGAGGAGCGCCGTTTACTCACTGATTATGGCTATTGGTATGCACCTGATGGTCGAGACGAAGAACAACAACGACAGTTTCAGAGTGTAGAAGTGTTACCACAGGCGATTGAGTGGGCTTTTTGTTTGGCTTGTGGGCTTGAGTTTACGATCAGCTCTGATAATTTAACAGGCAACAAAGCCGACGAATTAGCATTTAAATCAAAGGTTGCCAACAAGCTTGCGCAACTCCTTGCTGAAGGTTACCCACAACGAGCTGAAGAGTTTATCCAAGTGTTAAAAACAGAATATTACCCCGAATCAGTCTATCAACCGATATCGCGACAATTTGTGTTGGGTTTGGTGATTAATCCGTATGCTGGCATTGGTGGTGCTGTGGCGTTAAAAGGCAGCGATGGGGCAGATGTCCGAGCACAAGCCCTTGCGCAAGGAGCCATACCACTTGCTAATCAAAAAACGACCACAGCGCTGCAAGAATTGTTGGCTTATCAATCACAGTTAGTGATCAAAACTGCATCGGGGCAAATGGGGGAAGATTGCGCTAAGGCACTCGATTTTGCAACGCAAGTTGTGTACACCCATCCGCATGCCCAAACAGAAGCTAGTGATACGCAAGCGGCAGTTCAAGCACTGTTAGCGCAAGGTGTTGATTGTATTTTATTTGCAGGTGGAGATGGTACTGCGCGAAATATTTGTGATGTCGTGCCTGCACATATTCCTGTGTTAGGTGTGCCTGCTGGATGCAAAATCCATTCTGGTGTCTATGCAATTACGCCACGTGCAGCAGGTTGTGTCATTGCCGATATGATTGATGGAAAGTTAGTCAGTGTGCAAGAAGCGGAAGTCCGAGATATTGATGAAGCAGCATTTCGTCAAGGTAAAGTCATCGCTAAACACTTTGGCGAGTTGACAGTGCCAGCACAATTACAATATGTGCAATCAGTCAAGATGGGCGGCAAAGAGTCTGACGAAATGGTTTTAGCTGATCTAGCCGCTTATATCGGTGAGTTACGCGATGAATATGCACCCTGTAATTGGATAATGGGGTCAGGGTCAACTATTAATTTTATTATGCAAGAGCTTGGCTTCTCAAACACCTTATTGGGCGTCGATGTGATCTTATCTAACGGTGAGCTCAAGCAAGACATGCGAGCTGATGAGTTATTGCCTCTTAGCCAAAACACGCCAAGCAAACTCTTGATCACATTAATTGGTGGGCAAGGCCATATATTTGGTCGCGGTAATCAGCAACTTTCTCCGGAGGTCATCCGTACTTTAGGCAAAGATAACATTATCGTTGTAGCCACTAAGACCAAGTTACAGCAGTTGCAAGGCCAACCCTTGATTTGCGATACCGGTGATACGCAATTAGATGCGAGTCTGGATGGTTTAATCGAAGTGATCACGGGTTACAATGATAAAGTGTTGTATCCTATTGGAGTAAGTTATTCACAAGGGAGTAAGAAAAAATTGTCTTTTGCAGAGTTTATTGATGCTGTTGAACAAGATTTAGATAATATTGTTGTCAATGGCAGTGACGATGAATTATTTATAAGTAGTTATTTTCATGGCCATTTTTCATTAGCAGTCAGCATGGTGTCTGATACGAGTCAGGACTTATTAAGCAGCCTTGATGAGATCCTTACGCAAAATTTGACTGATGCGTTTACTAACCAAGAGTTAGATAAACCGGATCAGCAAAAAATCTGGAATTTGTGGCAACGTCTCCGCAACACATATTAAATAGCTTGACGTGGTCAACATATTTCGGACAACCCAGTTAAGCAACTTTTTGTAGTTTTACCATTTCCTGCTCATACTGATTTGGGCTTTGATACCCCAGATATGAATGCAGTCTATAGCTGTTATAGAACATCGTGATGTAATTC
>JAQWNF010000008.1 GCA_029246415.1 Glaciecola sp. | reverse complement strand
AAAGATGACAATAAGTTAACGCCTAATATTATAGTCCAGAAAATCGATTACTCGTATTGTTGACATGTGTTGGCTTGGCATAAATGTAAATGATGTTTTTATGTTGTTATATAGATATGTTTATTTTTTTCTTAATCAATTAAGAAAGATGTTGATTTATACATTAATTTCATTATTGTTACAACGTAGTAACATTTATTACGATCTCAACAGAGAAAAAAAGAGGACACACACATATGAAAACTAATAAAATTTTTAAGCCTGCAATCATATCATTAGCTGTTTCAGCTGCTATGGTTTCAGGTAGTGCTTTAGCGCAGCAAGCAAACACTAATGAAGTTGCTGATGATGTTGAAGTTATTGCCGTAAGCGGTATTCGTGGTTCATTAATCCGAGCTCAAGCAGTTAAACAAGATAATAAATCTATCGTAGAAGCTATTTCTGCAGAAGATATCGGTAAATTACCAGATTCATCTATTGCTGAATCACTAGCACGCCTACCCGGTCTTGCCGGTGAGCGTGTTGGTGGTCGTACTTCTGGTATTTCGGTTCGTGGTTTTAAAGAAGATTTCACTGGCACAACAATGAATGGCCGTGAACTTATCGGTATCGGTGATAACCGTGGTGTAGAGTATGATCTATATCCTTCTGAAATCATGACTGGTGCAACAATCTATAAAACTGCTGATGCGGCTTTAACAACTCAAGGCATCGGTGGTACTGTTGATTTACAAACAGTACGTCCTTTATCTGCTGAGCGCACACTTACAGTTAACGGTAGTTATGAGCAAGCAGGTAACGAGTCTGATAACCCAGAATTTGATAACACAGGTAAACGTTTTGCGTTATCTTTTGTTGAAAAATTTGCCGACGATACTATCGGTCTGGCGGTTGCTTATGCAACAGCAGAATCGCCAAACAACCAACGTAAATATGGTGTTTGGGGTTATAATGCTCAAAATAATGGTGATGACTTTGTTCCAGCAGGTTTAGATTTAAATAACCAGTCTACGTTGTTAGATCGTGAGACAGTTTCAGCTGTTCTACAATTTCAACCAAATGATCAACTGGATATTGTAGTTGATGTGTTAGATATTAGTTATTCTGATTCTGGTGTATTACGTGGTTTCATCGAACCGTTTTCATTAGAAGTTGATGCCGCTGGTAATCCAGTATATTCGGGTTCTGGTAACAATGTTAGCGGTAATCAAGTAGGTGTTAATCCAGTTCTACGTACTGATCCATTACAAAAAGACGGTTCACTTCAAGCATTTGGTTTAAATGTTAATTACGCGATTGATGACACTTGGTCTGTTGAAGTTGATTTAGCATCTAGTGAATCTGAAAAACGTGCTCTACGCGCTGAGTCTTATGCAGGTTTAGCTCGTTCGGGTACACTTGGTTCTGATGAGCTGGGTACGCGTTCATTTGAAATGAGTGATAACGGTGTGTTTTTCACTGGACAAAGTGGGCTTGAGGCTTTTAGCGATGCTAATGCCTTACAATTAACTGGTCCACAAGTGTGGGGTGGTGGTATGGCAAACATTGCAGACCAGTTCACTTCAACTGTTTTACAAGAAAACGGCCAACCGTTCAGCTTCTTAAATGCACAAGACGGTTTCATGAACTATGCTGATTTTGCTGAAGAATTAACAACCGCTAAATTTGAATTACAAGGGACATTAGACGGTGATTTATTTACAGGCGTTGTTGCTGGTTTACAAATAAGTGATCGTTTCAAAGAAAAAATCAACAAAGGTTTATTTGCTACGGCTGAGTCTTATCCATTTTCAACTGGTATCCCAAGTGAATACGTATATGGTTTAGCTGATTTAAGCTGGGCCGGTCTAGGTCAAGTAGTAGCGTATGACGGTTTTGCACCATATTACGACGAAACTTACACATTAAACGACGCAGGCCTACTTGAGCCAGACCGTTTAGGTGACACATTTACTGTTGATGAGCGTGTAACGACTTTTTACGTTAAAGCTGATTTTGAAACTGATTTAGGTGACATGCCAGTATTTGGTAATGTTGGTCTACAATATATACGTTCTGATCAATCGTCTTCTGGTTACATTGGTGTAGTTGGCGACAACTTCGCTGTATGTGATGATAATAATGATGGTGAGGTTGATGATAGCTGTAAAATTACGGCAGGCGATAAGTATACTCACTTGTTACCTAGCTTTAACTTAACTGCTGAAGTTGCAGATAACCAGTTTGTTCGTGTTGCAGCTTCGAAAACAATTTCCCGTGCTCGAATTGATCAAATGCGTGCGTCTGGTTTTGTTAAGTTCGACCAGAATATTGATTTAATAGCTACATCTAATTCATTAGAAGCTGTTCAAGAATATGGTTCGCCATGGTCTAAAGTAACTGGTAATCCAATGTTACGTCCATTAGAAGCGAACAACTTTGACGTTTCATATGAAAATTACTTTGCCGACGAAGGCTATGTTTCTGTTGCGGTATTCTATAAAGACTTAGTTAACTGGACCCGTGATGGTAACGAGTACATCGACTTTACGAATGACCCAACAAATGATGGTGCTAATTACTTCATTCCTGGTTTCCATGACCGTGTCATCGACCAAGACGGTGTATATGGTCCAGAAAATACAGCATATTCTCAAGGCGATTTAGTTACTCCACCTGATTTCGGTGCTTACTCGTTCTTCGAAGATGGCTTAAAAGGTGAAGTAAAAGGGTTAGAAGTCACTGCAAACATCCCATTAAACATGCTAGCTGATCAGTTAGACGGTTTTGGTGTTGCAGCGTCTATGACATTAATCGATGCTAAACTTGATAACGGTGCAAGCATTCCAGGTCAGTCTGACAGCGTTTACTCGTTAACAGCTTACTATGCAATGGATGGATTTGAAGTTCGTGTTGCTGCAACAGATCGTGATGGATTTACTACGTATGAACGTGGTGGTTCAAATAAGATTGCTGAAGCTAGCCGTGATGGAGTATCACTTATTGATGCACAAATCAGCTACGATTTCTCTGAAGCGGGTGTAGAATCATTGAAAGGACTTAAAGTGTCACTTCAAGGTACTAACCTAACAGACGAAGATGAATCAACTCGTGATGGTAACGGTATTGTTACTGTAAATCGTCAGTTTGGTCCGTCTTACTTGCTAAATGTAAACTACTCTTTCTATTAAGATAGTGTAAAGTGTAAAGACCTCATTGCTTAGGCGGTGAGGTCTTTTTTTTGTCTTATTTCTTTTTGGCTTGTGATTAGGTAAAGTCAAAAATAAATCACGCTTATAAGGTATTTGATTTATGCAACAACCGATTAAAAAAGTCGTTATTGCTGGCGGTGGCACTGCTGGCTGGATGGCTGCTGCGCTGATGCAAAAAGTTTTACAGGGGCAAATTGAAATAGAACTCGTTGAATCAGAAGATATCGGTATTGTCGGTGTTGGTGAAGCGACTATCCCACCTATCCAGGTTTTTAATAAATTTTTAGGTGTGGATGAAAAAGAATTTCTACGTGAAACTAATGGCACCATTAAATTGGGTATCCAATTTGAAAATTGGCGTGTCAAAGGTGAGTCTTATATTCACACTTTCGGTGCCCCTGGAGCGAATTTAGGATTTTGTAATTTTCAGCATTATTGGTTACGAGCTTATAAAGCTGGGTTAGAAAAATCAATTTGGGAATATGACTTAAACTATTTATGTAGTGTCGATGGTTCATTTAATAAAATTAATACACAAAACCCGATGTTTGATATGCCTTATGCGTATCACTTCGATTCATCCTTATATGGTAAGTACCTTCGTAAGTTAGCGGAAAAAGGTGGTGTGGTTCGTTCCGAAGGTATTATTGAACATATTAAGCAAGATCCAATTTCTGGCAATATAACCGGTTTGCAACTAAAGGGCGGTAAACAGATCGAAGGTGATTTATTCATTGATTGTACTGGTACTCGCGCTCTATTATCGCAAAAAACCTTAGGTGTAGATTACGAAGATTGGTCGCATTGGCTAGCGGCTGATAGTGCGTTGGCCGTACAAACCAATGGATTTGATAAAACCTTACCTTACACTCGTAGTATTGCGCATGACAAAGGTTGGCAGTGGCGCATTCCATTAACCAATCGCAATGGCAATGGCATTGTGTTTTCGTCTAAATTTATGACTGACGAAGAAGCCCATGATCGTTTGATCAATAATTTAGGGTCAGAGCCAATTAATGATGTGCGTAAAATTTCGTTCAAAACAGGCCGTACCAAAGAACAATGGCATAAAAATGTGATTAGCATAGGTCTTGCCAGCGGTTTTTTAGAGCCATTAGAGTCTACCAGTATTCATTTAATTCAATCGGCCATTGTGCGTTTACTTAAACTGTTCCCGCATAACGGTATCCAACAATCTGCAGTTGATTTATACAATGCTGAGTCAAAAACAGAATATGAAACTATTCGAGATTTTATTATTTTGCATTATTACGTTAATCAACGAAATGATTCTGATTTTTGGCAGGAGATGCGTCAATTACCTATTCCTGAACGACTCGCGCAAAAAATTCAAGTGTTTAGTGATGTGGGTGAAATATTTAATGATCAGCATGATATCTTTCGTGATGCGTCATGGCTACAAGTTATGCTTGGCCAAGGGATTATGCCCAAAGATTATCATCCTGCAGCAAATCAAATGAGTGAGGCACAACTCACAGATACATTGCAAAAAGTCTTTGATGCAAAACGTCAGCCTCTAGCAAAAATGTTGCCGCATGATGAGTTTTTATCTCATTATTTAAACGTGTAGTAAGGGATAGATAGTTTTGGTAGGAAATACTTTATGAACCCACATCGCATTGTCATTTTAGGTGGAGGCACTGCTGGCTGGATGGCGGCTAATTTATTGGCACATCAGTGGCGTGAGCGACCGATTAGTATTACGGTTGTGGAGTCTCCTGATATAGGGATCATTGGTGTAGGCGAGGGTTCAACGCCAAGTTTAAAGCGTTTTTTCGAAGATTTAAAGATCCCTGAATCACAATGGATGGAACGCTGTAAAGCCACTTATAAAGTCAATATTGATTTTGTGGGTTGGAGTCCTGCGTCAGGTAACGATAGTTATAGCCACCCCTTTATTTCTCAATTAGATACGTTTAGTGAGCGTCCGTTTCAAGTTAATTGTTACACGCGCCGTCTAGGGTTAGATGTAGAAACGTCTCCAGAAAAATTTCTGTTTAATGGTTGGTTAGCTAAGCATTACAAACATCCTATTGCTCCAGAGCATTTTCCTTTTAATGTCGAATATGGCTATCACTTTGATTCGGGATTACTCGGGGAGTTTTTAGCGGAGCATGCACAACAACTTGGCGTTGAGCACAAACAATGTAAAGTGGAGCAGGTACAACAACATCCCGATGACAGTATTGCAGCATTGATATGTGATAATGGTGAAGTTATTTCAGGAGATTTATTTTTTGATTGTACTGGCTTTCGCTCAGTATTGTTGCAACAAACACTGGGTGTTAAGTTCAACTCATTCAAAGACAATTTATTTAATGATGCGGCGGTAGTTTTCCCAACTGGTGTTGATTACAACCAGCCAGTTGAAACGCAAGCGACGGCTCTATCTCATGGTTGGACGTGGCGTATTCCGTTAACCCATCGTACTGGGAATGGTTATGTATACAGTAAAGATTTTACTAATGCAGATCATGCAGAAACTGAATTACGTGCGCATCTAGGGTTATTGGACAGCGATATTGAAGCTAGACACTTATCTATGAATGTAGGACAAGTTACTCAGCACTGGTACAAAAACTGTGTTGCGCTAGGCTTATCCCAGGGGTTTATTGAGCCATTAGAAGCGACCGCTTTGCATTTAGTCCAAACGTCAGTCGAACGCTTTATAGAAGAATACGAAGCAGGGCATTTTTCGAATAAACGCCAAACAAATTACAATAATATTATTAATGAAAATTTTGAACGAGTACGTGATTATATCGTAGCTCACTACAAACTGAACACTCGAGATGATACAGAATACTGGCGTGCCAATCGTAATAATGAAAATATATCTAAACCCTTATTGCAGTTACTTGATGTTTGGTTCAGACGTGGTGATCTAACCCAATATTTAAAAGAAAACGGACATGCTGCGCATTTTAACGCGACTTCATGGCATTGCCTGTTATCTGGATATGGCGCCTATCCTCCATTATCGTTGAATCAGCCTGGAACGGGTGATCTGTATACGGATAATCAATTGGATGCTTTCTTTAAAGGGTGTTTACTGAATTTTAAATCATCTCGTCATTAAGGGTTGATATGTATTCTACTCCGCCTGCAATTGGGCATGCGCAACAAATAACGAAGGATGTATTATGGTGTCGGATGCCATTGCCGTTGGCCTTGGATCATATTAATGTATATTTGGTTAGAGATGGTAATGGTTGGGCTATCATTGATTGTGGTATGGCAACCAGAGAAACTATCACTGCCTGGACGTCAATTATAGAGCAATTAGATGGGCCGATTACTCGGGTCATTGTTACCCATATGCACCCTGACCACATTGGTTGTGCTGGCTATTTAACTGAAACCTATCGCGTCGACTTGTATATGTCTCAAACCGAATACTACGCAGCCAGAGCACTATATGCAGGTAGTCAAGGTGCGGACAACTGGCAAGAGCGTCGCTATTATCGGGCTGCCGGCTTTACATCGGAGCAAGTGACTCAATTTACGCAGAGTAAAGGTGGGTTTGGTAAGGTTGTTTCTCCATTACCAGTGAGCTTTATTCGCTTAGTTCCTGGCGAAACCTTAGCCCTAAATAATTGTTTGTGGCAATTAATTTTAGGGCTTGGTCATTCTCCAGAGCATATTAGTTTATTTAACCCTGAGTTGGATATATGTATCGGGGGGGATCAAGTGTTACCCAAAATCACTCCGAATATTGGCGCTTATAGTACTCAGCCTCAATCCAACCCGCTGTATTATTATTTACAAACGTTACAACAATTTGCTCAGCTACCACAATCTACGTTGCTATTACCGTCACATAAAAATCCAATCCACGATATACCTAAACGTGTCTCGGAAATTATTCATCATCATCATATTCATCTTGATAATTTGATGCTGGCTTGCATCACACCACAAACTCTCGTTGATTTATTACCAGTTATGTTCAAACAAGCGCTAGGTGAACATCAAATGTTTTTTGCTGTAGCCGAGTGTTTAGCACATCTTAACTATTTACTGGCACAAGATAAGTTGACTTGTGAAGTCGATGCTAATGGGGTGAATCAATATCAAACTAAGCCTTAAGTAATACTTGTTGTGTGCCGATAGGACTTGTTAGCAGATTCGTAAAAAGATGTAGTACATCGGCCTATGAATCCGAGAACCTAAAGCAATGTTCACAAACAAATTAAGGTGTTTATTATGCGATTGAATGAACCGGTGACTCAACGTGAGTATCGATTTGAGCATACTGAGAGACTCATCTCAGCGACAGATAAGCATGGAAGAATTACTCACTGCAATGATGCATTCCAACGAGTTAGCGGTTATGAAAGAGAAGATTTAATCGGCCAACCTCATAATTTAATTCGCCACCCTGATATGCCTTCACCGGTATTTAAGGAAATGTGGGATACGTTAAAAGCAGGCAAAATATGGATGGGCTTAGTAAAAAATCGTCGTGCTGATGGCGATCATTATTGGGTATCTGCATTTGTTACTCCGGTGCACGAAAATGGCACCTTGATAGGTTATGAGTCGGTTCGTGTCACGGCGACGGAAGAAGAAAAAAAACGCGCAACAGAACTTTATGCCAAACTTCGCGCAGGAAAGCCCGCTGTTAGCTTTCCACAAAAATGCATGAATTTTATGAAAGGCTATTTGCCGTTTTTAGTCATAGGTTGCACAGCGCTAGGTATTGACGTTTTCTTTGGTGAGTTTTGGGTTGGACTAATGGCATTTGCTGCTGTTGTTTTAGCGGGTGTATTTGCAAACATTAAACGCGAAAAAGAATGGCAAGAAATCATCGATCAGAGCCCTGATTCATATAGCAACGAGTTAGTTGCTCAGACATACTTTCCTGATTCAGGAAAAAAAGCACGAGCTAAATTGGTCTTATTATGTGAGTTATCACGTTGTCGCACCGCCCTTGCTCGGATCTCTGATGCCGCCCAAGAACTTGATAATATTGCTGACTCTACTCAAATCCAAGCTGAAGTCACTAGCTCTGCTGCGGTACAACAAAATCAAAGTACGCAACAAATCGCTTCCGCCATTACGCAAATGAGTGCAGCCATTCAAGAAGTTGCCGAACGAGTCGAATCTAATGCACAAAATTCGAAGCAAGCATACCAAAATGTTAATTCTGGAAATGACCGTGCAAAAGAAGCATTAGAGACAATTAATTTGCTAAATGATGCTGTCGAATCAATCACCTCAACCGTTGGTGAACTAGCTGAATCTACTGGTCAAATAGGCCAAGCGGCCAATATCATCTCTACCATAGCGGAACAAACTAATTTACTTGCATTGAATGCAGCCATTGAGGCGGCGCGAGCGGGTGAGCAGGGACGAGGTTTTAGTGTCGTTGCTGATGAAGTTCGTTCTTTAGCATTGAAAACCCATGAATCAACCGACCATATTCATCAAATTATTCATACGTTAACAAGCCGTTCTGAACGTGCTGTTTCTGTGTCTCGGGATGGTAAAGCTTCAGCCGAACAAGGTGTGGCGATAGTCGAAAAAACTCGTGATGCCTTAGCTGAAATTAATCAAGCGGTGAGTACTATTTCCAATATGACAATTGAGATGTCATCATCGGTAGAAGAGCAAAGTAATGTTGCTGAACATATCAATGAACAAATCGTTGGCATAGCAGATGGGGCGATGGAAACCAAAAGCGCGTCTGAGAAAGCCTTAGCAGCAAGTAAGACGCTAAAAGATACTATTACAATGGTTAATTCAGTTATCGACCGTTTTCAAACGACGGGAAAAAAATCCAACGGCTAATCAATGCTTTATATCTTTATGTAGGTGATTTCTCACCTGCATAAAGGCATAAAGTGACAAATATCATCGTTTTAATTCAACCTTTTCCAGATTATTGTCTATATTTACTACATAGGTCTAATAAGAGTCGAAAACGTGAACCCAAATCGTAGTATAACCATTTTCGTTTTTTTGTTTTTTCTGGTGTGCTCAATATCAGCATTTTTTACTTATTTTGAATTACAAAGCAAATTAACTACAATTGAAAATCAAATAGAGTTGCATAACGAGGGCTTTGTGCAACTGCAAAGCGATCTTATTCATATTCAAGGTTCACTCGGTTTCGGCGGGTTAACAAATCACATTAAAAATTTTCAAATCAATCAACAAATCACCGATCTCTTCAAAGCTCAAGCGGCGTTACTTGATACCAAACAATATTTAACTACGATCCGTTCTCGTCTTGATTCTAATGTAAAATACGAAAGCTTTTTAGTTGTTCTTGAAAGTGTGTTGGGCATTTACGAGCGCCAATTTTCAGAATTAAACAGAATTAGTGATGTCGAAAAATTATTAGCTATAGAAGATATGCAAGCGATTGATGATGCTGTAGCGATTGATGCAATAGCAGGTTTAGAATTAGCTTTTGTCGATACTTGGAATAGTCAAAATGAAGTCAATCAAGCCGCAGTTAAAAGTTTATCTAGTTTTTTAACCACTATCCTTGGCGTATTTTTGCCTTTATTAATATCTGTAGGATCAGTGTTTGTATTTGTTTATTTAAAAGTAAATGATTATTACATTGAATTAACCGCACTGATGCGTGGCTCTAATGATGCAATCATTGTGTCAAATGAAGAAGGTAAAATAGTACGGTTTAATAAAGTCGCGCAAACATTGTTTGGTTATACCCACAAAGAATTTGGTGAACTACATATAGAAGATTTAGTTAACCCCAACGAAAAAGCGCATCATAAAAACCTTCGCTCAGGCTATATTGTTAATGTATTAAAGCCCAAGTTTGATAAAAGTATTAACGGTGACAATGTACTTGTCAAAATTAATCATGGCGCATTTTTAGGCGCTAAAAAATCAGGTGAATTGATCCCTGTTCAAATTAATTTAACTGGTTATAAAATTAACGGTAAAATTCATGTTCTTGCCGCATTAAAAGATCAAACTTATATCCGTAAGCTCGAATACAAAACACAAATAGAGCCGTTTACCAACTTAGCGAATAAAGACACCATTAAACAATCGTTAAGTACTGAGATAGAGCGTTCACGTCGGCATGAGCACTCACTGTCGATTATCTTTATTGATATTGATCGCTTTAAAACGATTAATGATAAGCACGGTCACCAAATTGGTGATGAAGTCATTAAAGCCTTATCTGATTGTATCGCTGAACGGGTACGTGATTCGGATGTATTAGGGCGTTTTGGAGGGGATGAATTTATTATTATCTGTCCAGAGTGTACCGGTTATCAAGCGGCAGTTATTGCCGAACAAATCCGTAAAAATATTTCTAATCTCAAGATCCACGACTTAGACATTACTATTTCGCTTGGTGTAACAGAGTGTCAAAATCTCGATACGGTTAAGACCCTACTCGACCGAGCGGATCGAGCACTATATGAAGCCAAAGAAAGCGGGCGTAACACCATTAAGTTAATCGATTAAATTTGACTAGCGTTATTTTCTGTAATTTTTGATTGTTTTTTTAGATTGATATAATCGGAATCATTCGCTTTAACTAGTCGTTAATTTCAACAATAATAGTTACAAGTTTTAGGCAGCAGATGTTGTCTCTTACGAATTAAACTCTTACTATTATTAAGGAAATTAGCATGGCTAAAATTAACAGCACTATCCCAGAATTTTCAACTCAAGCATTTGTTCCTGGTCAAGATGACTTTGTTACCATTACGTCTGATGATGTAAAAGGTCAATGGTCTGTCTTTTTATTCTATCCCGCTGATTTTACATTTGTTTGCCCAACTGAGCTTGAAGATATGCAAAATATCTACGCAGAGCTACAACAGTTAGGTGTGCAAGTTTATTCAGTTTCTACTGATTCTCATTTTGTCCACAAAGCATGGCATGAAACTTCAGATGCAATTTCTAAAGTGACCTACCCAATGTTGGGTGACAGCACTGGCGCAATTACGCGTGGTTTTGACATCATGATCGAAGAAGCTGGACAAGCATTACGTGGTACGTTCTTAGCAAACCCAGAAGGCGTAATTAAAGTTGCTGAAATTCACGACTTAGGTATTGGTCGTTCTGCTAAAGACATGCTTCGCAAAGTTAAAGCGGCACAATATGTTGCTAACCACGACGGTGAAGTATGCCCAGCAGCATGGGAAGAAGGTCAAAAGACGCTTGCACCAAGCTTAGATTTAGTAGGCAAAATCTAGTCATTAATTAATCGTATATTAGAGTCACAAGGGAGCGAGTCTCCCTTGTTTTTCCAAGCGACGCTTAAACCGACTCTCTTACCGACTCTCTAACCGACTTTGATAGATACTTTTAAAGATATTCTCAAAGTATCGACCACAGACAAAAGGAACCAACAAATGATTACTCCAGATATTATTACCGCATTGCAACAATACACGCAAAACATGACCGCGCCTTTATCATTTGTTTTGCAAACTGGCGAGCACAGCAAACGTGCAGAATTGTTGCAATTTTTAACTGATTTCTCAACTGCTAATCCACTACTTAGTGTGATAGAGCAAGATTTACCTGATACCTTAAGAAGCCCGTTAAGTTTTACCTTGATGGTAAACAATGAGCCAACAGGAATTATTTATTCAGGGATCCCTTCGGGACATGAATTTAATTCACTCGTGTTATCTGTACTTCATGCTACAGGAACAACGATTAAGCTAGACGAAGGGTTACAACAAATAATTAAACGTGTTGATGTACCGTTAAAATTTGAAGCTTACATCAGTCTCAGCTGCCACAATTGTCCTGATGTCGTACAGGCATTAAATCAATTTGCATTGCTTAATCCGCATATACAGTCTGAAATGATTGATGGTGGTTTGTATCCTGAGTTAATTGAACAAAATAACATTCAAGGTGTGCCAAGTGTTTATTTAAATGGCGAAGTATTTGCTAATGGTAAAATTGATACCGGCGCACTAATTGAAAAGCTTTTAGCTTTATACCCTGCATTGAGCAAACAGCCTGCTGATGCGCCTGCATTACCAGTTCAGGATGTGACTGTGTTAGGTGGTGGACCTGCAGGGGTGTCTGCCGCAATTTATGCTGCTCGTAAAGGTCTTAAAGTGACTATGGTTGCTGAGCGATTTGGTGGACAAGTTAAAGATACAATGGGAATCGAAAACCTTATTTCTGTATCAAGCACTACTGGACCCGAGCTAACTGGTTCGATGATGGCACATTTGAATGATTATGATGTGACATTAAAAGAGCATTTACGAGTTGAGCATATTGAGCGTGGTGCATTGAAAACGTTAACCTTGTCTAGTGGCGAGCAAATTCAATCCAAAACGGTGATTGTTGCAACCGGTGCTAAGTGGAGAGAACTAGGAGTACCAGGTGAAAAAGAAAATATTGGTAATGGTGTGGCTTATTGTCCACATTGCGATGGCCCTTTTTTCAAAGGTAAAGATGTGGCAGTTATTGGTGGCGGTAACTCTGGTGTTGAAGCGGCACTTGATTTAGCGGGAATTGTTAAATCGGTAACCGTGTTTGAGTTCTTACCTGAGCTAAAAGCTGACCAAGTACTGATTGACCAGTTATACAAGCGCGATAATGTCACTGTTATCAAAAATGCAGCATCAAAAGAAGTCATTGCTACCAATGGTAAAGTGAGTGCTCTACAATATGAGGACCGCGCAACAGGCGAGATCCATGAGCAGGCATTAGATGGTATATTTGTGCAAATTGGGTTATTGCCTAATTCGCAAGTGGTAAAAGATACTGTTGAGTTGTCAAAATACAATGAAATCATTATCAATGAACGTGGTGAAACGTCTGAACCTGGAATATTTGCGGCAGGCGACGTGACGACTGTGCCATATAAGCAGATTGTTATTTCGATGGGCGAGGGCGCAAAAGCAAGCTTGTCAGCATTTGATTATCTAATCAAAAATAATTAGGGTCAGACCCGATTTATCAATTTATTTAAACCGATTTAACCAAAAGAAATCAATGAACAAGATCAACCCTAAAAAACTATTGAACAGTAAGTGGACAGCGGTGACACCTACTAATAAAGAAAAACACTTTATGGTGACCTTCATCAAATTTGATGAAGAGGATGTCGTCGTTGCCTGCACTATCGAGGCAGTGATGCCAAAGCGCCCATATGCAATGGATTGGCAGGATCTACAAAATGATGACGTTTGGTTATTCGGTTGGCAATAAAAAAACGGCGTTGATATCACTATCTACGCCGTTTTTTCTTAACTATGATTTAGACTAAGCTCTGTAAAATAGTTGAACTACATACGTTCAAAAATCATCGCAATCCCTTGACCACCACCAATACACATAGTCGCCAAAGCATACTTACCTTGAATACGTTGTAATTCGTGGATAGCTTTGGTCGCAATAACTGCACCAGATGCACCAATTGGGTGGCCTAATGCAATCGCGCCACCATTTGGATTGGTTTTAACCGGATCCAAATCAAGTCCTTTACATACGGTAAGTGCTTGCGCGGCAAATGCTTCGTTAGACTCAACCACATCCATATCAGAAATGGTCAAACCGGCTTTTGCTAGCGCTGCTTTTGATGCAGGAATTGGGCCTTCACCCATTACATCATTAGGCACACCAGCAACGGCATACGATACAATGCGAGCAATCGGTGCTAATCCGTTTGCTGTTGCGTAATCTTCACTGGCTAGGGTAATAAACGACGCGCCATCATTGATACCTGAGGCATTCCCTGCAGTGACACTACCATCTTTTTTGAAAGCTGGACGCATGCCACCGAGACTCTCGGCACTGGTTCCTGGTTTAACATGCTCGTCTTTATCAAAAACAATTGTACCTTTGCGGCTCTTTAGCTCAATAGGGACGATTTGCTCATCAAAATAACCCGCTTCGATTGCTGCCGTAGCACGAGCATGTGATTCTGCTGCAAACGCGTCTTGTTCTTCACGAGAAATATCCCATTTAGATGCTAAGTTTTCAGCAGTAATACCCATATGGCCAACACCAAACGGGTCAGTTAATGCAGCAACCATCATATCGGTCATCGACGTATCGCCCATACGAGCGCCATTACGCATTGCACCAGACAAATACCCACCGCGGGTCATGTTTTCAACACCACCACCAATCGCTAATTCGTGATCGCCCAGCATGATACCTTGCGCCGAATTCACAACAGCCTGTAAACCTGAACTACATAAGCGGTTTAGAGCCATTGCCGTTGAGTCCATAGACATACCGGCTTGTATAGAGGCAACACGCGCAACATAAGGAAAGCGAGATTCCGTTGGGATGGTGTTACCAACAACAATAGATTCAAATTTTTCAGCTGGTACGCCGGATTTTTCAATCCCTTGTTTTAATACTTGCGCTGCGAGTTCAGCTGGTTCAAGACCTTTTAAACTTCCGTTAAATGTACCAATTGCAGAACGAACTGCACTTAACACTACTACGTTTTTGACACTCATCTTAATCTTCCATATTGTTTGAGGTTGCGAATAAATACTACTTATTGTACAAAATATACCGAATGTGGACAAAATAACAGCATTAATCAGCAGACATTAGTGGTAGATCATACAATAATCGTAGTGTTTATTTAATCAAGTCAACAAAGTCCGCATCACTGTGACGTTCAGGTAGTTGAAATTCTTCATCGCCCCACACTTTATTCACTACACGTCCTTTGACCACCGCTGGACGCGCGGCTAATTGCTTAGCCCAACGCACAACATGCGTGTATTCATGTACTTGTAAAAACTCAGCGGCTTCATAGAGCTTGCCTAAACAAAGCACGCCATACCACGGAAAAATTGCCATGTCGGCGATACTGTACTCATCACCAGCAATATATTTGTGTTTTGCTAATTGCTTGTCTAACACATCTAACTGGCGTTTAACTTCCATCGCATAGCGGTTGATGGGGTATTCAAATTTTTCAGGTGCGTACGCATAAAAATGGCCAAACCCTCCACCTAAAAACGGTGCCGATCCCATTTGCCAAAATAACCAATTAAGTACTTCGGTGCGTTTGGAACCTGAAGCTGGGATAAAATGTCCAAATTTTTCAGCAAGATGCAGCAAAATCGCACCTGATTCAAATACACGTAATTTATCTCCACCACTGGCAACTTCCGAGTGATCAAATAATGCTGGGATTTTTGAGTTAGGATTAGCTGAAACAAACCCCGAACCAAATTGATCGCCTTCTTGAATATTTACCAGCCAACCATCGTATTCGGCTTCTTTTATGCCTAAGGCTAAGAGCTCTTCAAACATAATGGTGACTTTGACCCCATTGGGTGTCGCTAATGAATAGAGTTGAAAGGGATGGTCACCTACGGGTAAGTCTTTTTCATGGGTACTGCCTGAGATAGGGCGATTAATGTTAGCAAATTTACCGCCACTTTCACTATCCCAAGTCCAAACGCTAGGTGGGGTGTAGGTGTTATCGTTACTCATAATGACACTCCTTCATGTAGTCAATTTAATATACGCAATTGTTCTGACATTGGGAAGTGTTGTTCGCATTAGCGTAGAATTTAAACATCACTACATATCAGACTATTGTCGACAATCTAAGGGTTTAATATTGATCTTTTATCTTAAAAGTACTATATTGTCGACAATGCCTTAATAAGGAACCGCATGAACTCAATCATTTCTCCATTACTAACTACAGCAATAACAGCAGCGGATAAGACGTTTTATACGCTTAGAACCGATATTGTTGAAGGACGTATCGCTGCAGGTAGCAAATTAAGCGAAGCGGAGTTGTCGACAAAGTATGGCGTGAGTCGTGCCATTATCCGCGAAGCAATCAGTCGTTTAGTGTCATGTCATATTGTGGAACGCAAAGCGAACATTGGAGCGCGCGTCGTTGCGTTAAGTCTCGAAGGGCTTATTGAACTGTATCAAGTGCGTGAATCTTTAGAAGGTATGGCTGCTCGTCTCGCCGCGCAAAACATGACAGCAGAACAAATCACTGAGTTAAATGCCTTATTAAACCAGCACGCTGCCTCGGTCAAAGACTCCCAGTCTTACTACCAAGAGGCCGGTGATGTGGATTTTCATTACCGCATCATTATCGGCTCGCACAACACCCAACTTATTACATTGTTAACCGAAGGGATCTATCACCTAGTGCGCATGTATCGTGTGCAACTTGGTATGGCTGGGCCTCGGGTGACGACAGCATTTGCTGAGCATCAACATATCGCTCAAGCTATTGCTAACCGCGACGCTGAATTAGCAGAAATGCTTATGCGTCGACACATTACATACTCCAGACAAAACATTGAACATAAACTTCATTCACAACCGCAGAAGGGATCATTATGAGCGCAGGTAAAAAATTTCGTGACGCGTTAGCGCAGCACACACCATTACAAATCGTCGGTACCATTAATGCCTATTCGGCCATGATGGCGAAACAAATCGGGCACAATGCGATTTATTTATCTGGAGGCGGTGTAGCTAATGCCTCTTATGGTCTACCTGATTTAGGTATGACGTCCTTAAATGATGTGATTGTGGATGTACAACGCATCACGTCGGCGTGTGACTTACCGTTATTAGTGGATATCGATACTGGATGGGGTGGTGCATTTAATATTGCCAAAACTATTCGCGATATGGAAAAAGCCGGTGCTGCAGCCGTACACATGGAAGATCAAGTCGCACAAAAGCGCTGTGGTCATCGTCCAAATAAAGAGATTGTTTCTACCGAAGAAATGGTTGATCGTATTAAAGCGGCAGTCGATGCGCGCACGGATCCGGATTTTTTCATCATGGCGCGCACTGATTCATTTGCCCAAGAAGGCTTGGACAAAGCCATTGCTCGCGCGAAAGCGTATGTTGCTGCTGGTGCTGACGGTATTTTTGCCGAAGCGGTGAAAACCGAAGAGCATTATCGTGCATTTAGTGAAGCGTTAGATGTGCCGATTTTGGCTAACATCACAGAGTTTGGTCAAACTGAACTGTGGAACAAAGAACAGTTAGGCGAGTGGGGTGCAGCGATGGTGTTGTATCCATTATCTGCATTTCGTGCCATGAACAAAGCGGCGGAAAACGTTTATCAGCATATTTTGCATGATGGCGACCAAAAAGCCGTTGTTGATACGATGCAAACTCGAATGGACCTTTATGATTACTTGGGCTATCACGATTATGAGCAAAAGCTTGATTCGTTATTTGCCGAAGGCAAAAATAAGTAACGCACACTGATACGTAAAATAAAACGTAAATAATAACGATTAAAAGAAGGCGGAAATCGTATCCGCCCCTACAAAATAATGAATTCAAAGAGGATGCCCTCATGGCTGATAAAAAATTAAGTGGCGCAGGTTTACGTGGACAAAGCGCAGGCGAAACAAAATTATGTACGGTTGGTAAATCTGGCTCAGGCTTAACCTATTGTGGATATGATGTGTCAGATTTAGCGGATAATGCGACGTTTGAAGAAGTCGCATATTTGTTATTTAACGGTGAGTTACCGACTCAAGCACAATTAGATGAATACGTTGCGCAGCTAACGGCGATGCGTGATTTACCCGATGCATTAAAAGCAGTATTACGTCTTGTGCCAAAAGATGCACACCCTATGGATGTGATGCGCACAGGCGCGTCATTTTTAGGTAATCTCGAACCAGAAGTCGATTTTGCAGATCAAAACCGTGCAGCTAACCGATTATTAGCAGCCTTTCCGGCCATCATGACGTATTGGTATCGCTACACCCATGAAGGCGTTGAAATTGATTGTGTGACAGATGAAGCGTCAATCGGCGGTCACTTCCTGGCGTTATTAACGGGTAAAACTCCATCAGAATTACACCGTAAAGTGATGGATGTGTCGTTGATTTTGTATGCAGAGCATGAATTCAATGCTTCTACATTTACTGCGCGCGTATGTGCTTCGACGTTATCGGATATGTTCTCGTGTATCACCGGTGCAATTGGTTCTTTACGTGGACCGTTACATGGCGGAGCGAATGAAGCGGCGATGGAGATGATTCAAAAGTTCAGTTCACCAGCCGATGCCAAAATACAAATGGCAGGAATGCTTGAGCGCAAAGAAAAAATCATGGGCTTTGGGCATGCGATTTATCGCGAGTCTGATCCGCGCAACGTCATTATCAAAAAATGGTCCAAATTATTATCTGAGGAATACGGTGATAGCTCACTTTATGATATTTCAGTGGCTTGTGAAGAGTACATGTGGGATACCAAAAAGCTCTTTTGTAACGCCGACTTCTTCCATGCTTCTGCGTACTTCTTTATGGGCATTCCGACCCCATTATTTACCCCAATATTTGTTTGTTCACGCGTCACAGGCTGGGCTGCACATGTAATGGAGCAGCGCGATAACAACCGTATTATTCGTCCGAGTGCCGATTATAGCGGTAGTGAGCCGCGCACTGTCACACCAATTGCGCAGCGTGGTGAATGATATGAATACTGATTACAAAACATTACTGCCTAACTCAACTATGGAGTATTTTGATACTCAAGCAGCGGTTGATGCCATTGAACCAGGTGCATATGCCAAGCTGCCGTATACTTCCAAGGTGTTGGCGGAAAACTTGGTGCGTAAATGTGCGCCAGAGTCACTTCATGTTTCGCTAGAGCAGCTAATTTATCGCAAAAAAGAACGTGATTTTCCATGGTTCCCGGCGCGTGTCGTGTGTCATGATATTCTTGGTCAAACCGCGTTAGTTGATTTAGCAGGGTTACGCGATGCGATAGCTGACGGTGGTGGCGATCCTGCCAAGGTTAATCCTGTGGTACCGACGCAGTTGATTGTGGATCATTCTTTAGCTGTCGAACACGGTGGCTTTGAAGCCGATGCGTTTGACAAAAACCGTGCAATTGAAGATCGTCGCAACGAAGACCGTTTCCACTTTATCAATTGGACTAAAACAGCGTTTAAAAACGTTGATGTCATTCCTCCTGGTAACGGGATCATGCACCAAATCAATTTAGAAAAAATGTCACCAGTGGTACAAGTCAAAGATAACGTAGCGTTTCCCGATACGTGTGTTGGTACTGATTCACATACTCCACATACTGATGCATTGGGTGTTATTTCAATTGGCGTCGGTGGGTTGGAAGCTGAAAATGTGATGCTTGGGCGTGCGTCTTATATGCGCCTGCCTGATATTATTGGGATTGAATTTACGGGTAAGCCACAAGCGGGAATTACCTCAACAGATATCGTGTTAGCTTTGACACAATTTTTACGTGAAGCCAAGGTCGTCGGTGCGTATTTAGAATGTTATGGCGCAGGGACACAGTATTTGTCATTGGGCGATCGTGCAACGATTTCAAATATGACACCTGAATATGGTGCGACAGCCACCATGTTTTATATCGATCAACAAACCGTTGATTATCTGACGTTAACCGGGCGAGCACCGGAGCAAGTGGCATTAGTAGAGGCTTATGCTAAAACCGCAGGTTTGTGGGCGGATAGTATGGTTGATGCGCAGTATGAACGTGTATTACATTTTGACTTGAGTGCGGTTACACGCAATATGGCAGGGCCATCCAATCCACATGCCAAACTGCCTGTTAGCGAATTAGCTGCTCGCGGCATTGCCAAAGAGTATGTTAAAGAAGATGGCTTAATGCCTGATGGCGCAGTGATCATAGCGGCAATCACCAGCTGTACCAATACCTCGAATCCGCGCAATGTCATTATGGCGGGGATGCTAGCTAAAAAAGCGAATGAACTAGGTTTAGTTCGTCAACCATGGGTCAAAAGCTCACTGGCTCCGGGTTCTAAAGTTGTCAAAATGTACTTAGAAGAAGCCGGCTTGTTGAGCGAGTTAGAACATTTAGGTTTTGGTATCGTTGGTTATGCATGTACTTCATGCAATGGTATGTCTGGAGCATTAGATCCAACTATCCAACAAGAAATCATTGACCGTGATTTATATGCCACCGCAGTATTATCGGGAAACCGTAACTTTGATGGCCGTATTCATCCGTATGCGTCACAAGCGTTTTTGGCCTCCCCACCATTAGTTGTGGCTTATGCGATTGCAGGCTCTATTCGTTTTGATATTGAAAAAGATGCATTAGGCACAGATAAAAACGGTAATCCGGTGTATTTAAAAGATATTTGGCCAGATGATGCTGAAGTCGATGCGGTAATTAAATCTAGCGTTAAGCCAGAGATGTTTAACCAAGTCTATACGCCTATGTTCGATTTGAGTGTCGATTATGGTGAGAAAAATAATCCACTTTATGATTGGCGTCCACAAAGCACGTACATTCGTCGTCCTCCTTATTGGGAAGGCGCATTAGCAGCACCGAGAACGATGCAAGGTATGCGTCCATTAGCTGTGCTAGGGGATAATATTACAACAGATCATTTGTCGCCATCTAATGCGATTATGGGTAGTAGTGCCGCAGGTGAGTATCTTGCGAAAATGGGCTTGCCAGAAGAAGACTTTAATTCTTATGCTACGCATCGAGGCGATCATTTAACCGCTCAACGTGCGACATTTGCGAATCCAAAACTCCTCAATGAAATGGTGTTGGATGAACAAGGTGAGATCAAACAAGGTTCGTATGCACGCGTCGAACCAGAAGGCAAAACCTTGCGCATGTGGGAAGCGATAGAAACCTACATGGAACGTAAACAGCCTTTAATTATTGTTGCCGGTGCGGATTATGGTCAAGGTTCATCGCGTGATTGGGCGGCCAAAGGTGTTCGATTAGCTGGCGTAGAAGTCATTGTTGCTGAAGGCTTTGAACGGATTCACCGGACTAACTTAGTCGGAATGGGCGTGTTGCCATTAGAGTTTACTGGCGGCGATACTCGTCATACTTATGCGCTAGATGGCACTGAAACTTATTCTGTGAATGATCCGGTTGTTGCGGGTAGTCATATGCTGGTTGCGGTGACTCGCGCCAATGGCGAGCAATTCACGATCAAGACGTTATGTCGCTTAGATACTGCTGAGGAACAAAGTGTGTATGAAGCCGGTGGTGTATTGCAACGCTTTGCACAAGACTTTTTAGAGGGACAGGTGGCATGAGTATGTCCCATGAACAGTCCCTAAAACAGTCTCAACAGGACTCAAAGGTAACTCAATCCTTTGCTCCACAACTTAAGATCCCCGCGACGTATATGCGCGGGGGAACGAGTAAAGGGGTGTTTTTTAAACTCAGTGACTTACCGCAACAAGCTCAAGTAGCTGGAGCGTA
Organism: Glaciecola sp.; assembly: GCA_029246415.1. Taxonomy (GTDB): domain Bacteria; phylum Pseudomonadota; class Gammaproteobacteria; order Enterobacterales; family Alteromonadaceae; genus Opacimonas. The sequence goes on along the minus strand of JAQWNF010000008.1, from coordinate 106,304 downwards.
TCGCGATGCGTTGTTATTGCGCGTAATTGGTAGTCCCGACCCTTATGCGAAACAAACTGACGGCATGGGAGGCGCAACCTCTAGTACCAGTAAAACGGTGATTTTGAGTGCGTCTACTCAACCGGATCACGACGTTGATTACCTATTTGGACAGGTGGCGATTGATAAACCATTTGTGGATTGGAGTGGTAATTGCGGTAACTTAACTGCTGCGGTTGGCTCATTTGCCATTAATAATGGTTTGGTCGATGCGTCACGCATTCCTCAAAATGGCGTGACAGTTGTGCGTATTTGGCAATCTAACATCCATAAAACGATTGTTGCTCGTGTGCCGATTACAAATGGTGAAGTCCAAGAAACGGGTGATTTTATGCTCGACGGGGTGACGTTTCCAGCGGCAGAAGTGCCAGTGGAGTTTATTGCGCCAGTTGACCCCTCCGAAGCGGTACTGCCTACGGGAAATCTTGTCGATACCTTAGTTGTGCCGGGCGAGGGTGAGTTTCAAGTGAGTATGATCAACTCTGGTATTCCGACGTTGTTTTTTAATGCCGCAGATCTAGGCTATAACGGCACAGAGTTACAAGATGCGATTAACAATGATGAAGCAGCCTTAGCTCGATTTGAAACAATCCGTTTACACGGTGCGGTAAAAATGGGGTTAAGTCCTGATATTGAGACTGCCAAAGCATCACAACATACACCTAAAATTGCATTTGTAGCCCCTGCGATTGCGTTTACTACTTCTAGTGGTACAAGCGTTTCTCAAGAGGCGATTGATTTACAAGTCAGAGCCTTATCAATGGGCAAGTTACATCATGCAATGATGGGAACAGCTGCTGTGGCTATTGGCACTGCTGCTGCAATCCCTGGGACATTAGTCAACCTTGCTGCCGGTGGTGGCAGCATTGACTCGGTGACTTTTGGTCATCCGTCGGGGACATTGAAGGTTGGCGCAGCTGCGTCACTACAAGCTGGTCAATGGCAAGTTGAAAAAGTTGTGATGAGCCGTTCAGCACGCGTATTGATGGAAGGGTGTGTGCGAGTGCCTGAGCCAGATATAAGCTAAAGTTTAGATTAGGGAAACAATAGCGTAACTCTTAAGTGTACTAGCAAAAAAATCATTACGGTTTTTTAGCTAGTACCCACACCGTCGAGTCATTATTGACACACTGACACCATTTGCCATTGATCCCTAAATTCGCCTTGGACCATTTGCCATTCGCAATCTTCACTATATCCCCATAACACAGATTATCTCCAGGACTATTCGTTACTGCATTGGTTTTCATGATTTTCCATTGTTGTTTTTTGTTACTACTAATTTTGTCGTAATAGACATTACCAACATCGGTGCAATATAAGTGATGATAGCCATCTTTGGCTACCGTACGATCTTTGGTAAGGATCCGCACCAAGCAATTATTGCTGACTGCTTTACCTGTCCAGTGATTGAGCAGGTGTCCGGCACCGCCTGTGTTTCCTACTGTTGCGCAGGGCCAGCGCAGATGCGTTTGTGGGTCGCTAATCACGCTGTTGGCATGTTTAAAAAACACCTTGGAATTGGCTGTAATCACTTCTGGCGAAGGAGGAGTGGGCTCTGCGATATGACCTGATGCATCAATGATGAGCTCTGGTTCACTGCGCGGCACAGCATCAGCAATAGCGGTGATTTGTTTGGTCCGGATAGACACATAATATAAGGCTTCATCGGCTTTGCGTGAAAACACATTATGGCTATGAGGAGCGATTTCTAATTCACCTGCTTCAATAAAGCCGCTCCACACATAGGTGCTTTCTTGGTGGCTCTCATAATACTGGCGTAGTCTTGTTTTGTATTCTGATTCAGCTTGATAGGCAATATCTAAAGGTATTTCTGTCAGAGGACTAGCAACATTCCCACTGAGCATATAGCGATAGTATTGCTCAAATTCGGTTTCGGCGATATGTTGAGTTTTGCTACTGATGATATGTGCTTGGTTTTCGGCGATCACTACCCAGATTGGTGTATCCATCTGATTAATGACATTGACGGTTGGGGTACTCATAATGACTCCTGTCGACTAGTATGAATAGATACTCAGGAATCTTACTACGTATATAGTTTCCAACTACGAGTTGAATAAGCTAAAAACTAGAGCATTATTAGCTCTAATCTTGATAGCATACGCTGACATAAATAGATGTCAAGCCAAGCAAAATAGCAGGAATTGACACCTATACATCCAAATATAGTACCTAAATATATTACCCCAATATATATGGTGCCCACCAGATTGCTACAAATGTCAGTAGAGCTAAGCCAATGAAATTAAGAACTAGTCCACTGCGGATCATTTGTGGAATAGTCAACATGCCAGATGCAAATACAATCGCATTTGGTGGTGTGGCCACAGGTAACATAAACGCGCAACTAGCCGCCAAAGTAATAGGTACACTTAACATTAACGGCGATAAATCTTGTTGAATTGCAATCGCTCCCATCACGGGTAAAAATGTAGCTGTAGTCGCCAAATTACTGGTTAATTCAGTTAAAAATATGACTAATGCGGTGGTTAATATGATTAATAATATAAGCTGAGATGTCCCTATAGCTGAAACGGTTTCACCTAGCCATAAGGCTAAACCAGAACCAGAGACTGCTGAAGCTAAACTCAAACCACCACCAAATAAGATTAAGACACCCCATGGTAATCGAGTCATATCAGGCCAAGTGATGAGTTGGTATTGTTCTTTTTCACCAGAAGGAACAATAAACAATAACATTGCTGCCGCCATTGCAATCATCGCATCACTCACACCGGTAATACCAAGTATTTCGCTTACCGGTCGGCGTAACATCCAAGCTACCACGACCCCAAAAAATATTAATGCCACGCGTTTTTCGGCAGTCGACACTGGGCCGAGTTCTGAGCGAAGTTGTTGTAAATGCGCTTCGACTTTGGCATTAGCTTTGATTTCGACTTGAAATGAAATTCGCGTTAACACAAACCAAGCAATGGGCAACATAACCATGGATACAGGAACACCAATTGCCATCCACTGTGCAAAACCTAAATCAATGCCATGATTTGCAGATAAATATGCGGCTAGTAAAGCATTGGGTGGCGTACCAATTAACGTTGCCAGCCCTCCGATTGTTGCTCCATAAGCTAAACTCAATAACATAGCCGCTTGAAAGTGGTTTATTTGTTTGTTGGATAAGCCAACCACTTTCTCACTGATCACCGTCACTACGGATAAGGCGATAGGAAGTAACATCATGGTCGTAGACGTATTGGTCATCCACATAGACAAGATTGCAGCGACGACCATAAAGCCACCAATTAGACTTTTACCGTTAGTCCCGGTTTTGGATAATATGATGAGTGCGATCCGCTTATGAAGTTGCCAGCGTTCAACGGCAATAGCCAATACAAATGCCCCCAAAAACAAATAGATTATTGGGTTTGCATACGCTGCTGCAGCGTCTTTTATTGATGCTATCCCTAATACATCAAAGGTGATTAAGGGGATAAACGCGGTTGCAGGGACTGGGACTGCTTCGGTAGCCCACCATATCGCCATCCAGATTGCGACAGCAGTAGTGCGCCATGCCTCTAGTGGCATAGTGGTTTGTTGTGCATCAAACAACATCATCACAGCAAATAACAAGGGCCCTAGAACTAAACCTATATATTGGTATTGAGCACGGATAGTTGGATCAGTATTATTTCCCGAAGGAGCGCCTGAGGGTAGATTTGCATTACTCATGTTGACTGTACCAAAATGTATGTAGGCGAGTGAAAATCATTACAGGAAGGAGCATTTAGTAGACTCTATTTATGATAAAAATTTGTTTGTTATATGTTGCATTACTTCCCAAATTACATTAATTTTAATGAAAATAAAACACCTAAGGATTTTTTATGCGTTGGTTTACTCGTTTAGTTATTTTTTGTTCGATTTTGTTGCTTGCTAATAATGTACATGCTCAAGAAATAGAAACTCAAAAAGCGTTAGAGGCGATAGCAAAAGGCGCAATGGTGATTGATGTTAGGACTGACTGGGAATGGTCATCGGGACATCATCCTAAGGCATTGCATATGCAAAATACCTTATTACTAGAAAAAATCCAGAAACAGAATGTCGACAAAAATGCCACGATAGTGCTTTACTGTCGTTCAGGTAAACGCGCGGCGCAATCGACCAAAGACTTGCAAGCTGCAGGCTATACCAATGTTATCAATGCCGGTGGGTTTAAAGATATTGTGCCTAAGGAATAAGTCAGATTTATCTCTCTACCGGGGTGTACCGATAAAACGCACTATTTTAGCGCAATGCTGATTAAGATTATTTCTTTAAGGTCGATATAACGTCTAGAACTAGAATACAAAATCACCTACACACGGATTACAACATTTAAGGAATGAATATGTTTGTCTTGTCTAAACGTTATGATAAAGCGATTTCTGAAAAAGAACATCTAGCTCAATCTGTCAGCGAACTTTCTGAAGAAGTTAAGCACTTACAAGCCAGTAATGATCAGTTATATGCTGACGCACAAACTAGAGCTAATACTGAAATGTCAGCTGAAAGCTATGAAAGAGTGCTAGTGACTTGCATGCTGGAATCTTTAAAACAGGTCGAGGACATAAGAGAAACAGTTCTTGATTCATTTCAAAAAATCGAAAAGCAAAGCGAGGCATTACAAGATATTAATCAATTGTTTAGCGTTTCTTCCGATTCATTAAATACGATTGCGTCATCAATGACGGGCTTGAGTGCTAAAATGGGTGGGATGACAACCAATATATCTGGCTTGTCGGATAAGGCTGATCACATTAACAAATTTGTTGCGACGATTACCAGTATTTCCGATCAAACAAATTTATTAGCGCTAAATGCTGCGATTGAAGCTGCCAGAGCAGGAGACGCTGGCCGCGGTTTTAGCGTGGTGGCGGATGAAGTGAGATCGTTGGCAAATGAAACCAATAAGTCGGCAAGTGAAGTCGCTGATTTAGTCGGAGGGATCATTGCTTCGACCAAAGGCGCTGTCGAGTCAGTGGATGATATCCGGCTTAATAATGATAATTTATCCAACGGTGTCGAGAAATTAAATACGGATTATGCGTCGATAGTTGATTGCTGTAGCAGTATGAAAGATACAATTACGAATAGTTCTCATCGTTCATTTATGCAAACCGTTAAACTAGATCATATAGTGTGGAAAAGTGAGGTTTATGCCGTTATTTATGGATTGAGTGATAAAAAATCTAGTGACTTTGCAGATCATACAATGTGTCGCTTAGGGAAATGGTATCAAGCCGATGGTAAAAGACAATTTGCTCAACACAACGCTTTTAGACAACTAGAAATGCCTCATACGGCAGTCCATTCCAATGGCGTTGATGCGTTAAGGCTAATCGCTGAAGGTCGCAAAGAAGATGCTGCGAATGCGTTAGTGAAGATGGAAGATGCCAGTCGTTCCGTGATGTCTATATTAGAAGACTTAGCTAACGTTATGGAATAATAATGTGTGAGTGTGAAACACCTTTCTAAAACACGTCACCTCAAAAGGGGGAGCTATTTCCCTCTTAATTAAAATCGAATTTCTCCATTAGCATTGGGTAGTGTGTTTGCTCCATAAAAAATTTAGCTGATTGCTTAGCCCCTAATATCGATATGTGCTTACCATCTAGACTGTAAGGAATAGCCACTTCATTGATCGTAAACGTATTGTTGTTGGTAAATAACCACGACCTTTTAATAAAACTTACATTAGGGTACTGGTCAGCAATCTCGGATAAGCGAATGTTCGCTGCCGTTGTTAACGTGTCATTGTCGTCCAATTCATTAATATCAAACGGTTGATTAAAATAAAAACGTCGGTAAAAGTAACTTAACGGATTTTGTTTATACCGATGAGGAGCAGGCATAATAAATACATTAATTTGCATGCTTGCTGCGCTTGCAATGACTTGTTTAACGTCTTCTAGTTGCCCAAGATATAAGGCGTCATCCCAAGCCCCAGCAATAATAAGATTATTATATTGCTGCATATGTTGTTTTAAGTAAGCCCGATTGAGTAGGCATTGTCGATACGCGATATGAGTTTTTGGACCGGTATAATTGTCAGTGAGCGAGGGCGTGCACCAGTTAGTCGATATTACTTGTACTAAGTGATTTTGTGCAGAAAATAATTCATCAAAAAACGGTTCATAATGTCCCGCATACGAATCTCCAAATAATAAAGTCTTGGTAACAGGTGCTTGAGCGGAGTGATCACCTAAATAGCAATCGCTGCCTAATGTTTCATCGACCTGCGTTTGTCCATCGTTGAACGAATAAAAACAATAGCCATTATGACGAAATGGCATGATTAGCTGATGTGTTAGTTGTGCTATCTGAGAGTTAACCTCAAAGCGCTGATGCACACCATTTGTTATATATACCGAACTAGCCAACAGGCCAACAGCAATAACAAGATGCAATGGCACGCAACGCGCATACTGTGACCAATGGCTAAAGTGTTGTTCAAATCGAATACGCTCGATACAGTGATAGCTCATAAAACCGCATAGCAACGATAGCCCAATGCCGAGGTATATATAGGGAGTGGGAAGGGCAAAGTAAAAAATAGCGACCACTAAAGGCCAGTGCCATAAATAGATGGAATATGACCACTTTCCTATTTTTTGCATAAGGATATTGCCGGTTAGTGCGCTATTGTGACGCTGAGCTTGAATCAACAAAAACGCACCTAACACTGGAAACAAAGCAAGGTAACCTGGCCATAAGCTATTTTTGGAAAAGAAAAAATAAGAGATGATAATTAGGGTTAAACCTAGCCATTCACATAATTTTTGTTTGGTGTCAGAAAGCTTGAAAGGGTATAGGTAGGCAACCCCGCCTAACATCATTTCCCATGCACGTGAACTTAATAAAAAATAAGCAGCTTTAGGCGCTTGATAAGTCGCATATACCCCGTACATAAATCCTAAAATAGTGCCGACTAAGACGATTGTTTTTAATGCCTTGTGTGGCACGATTTTGGCCAAACTAGCTAGAATCAAAGGGTAAAGTAAATAAAACTGCCATTCGACAGACAACGACCAAGTATGTAACAGCCACTTCTCATGTGATGATGCATCAAAGTAGCCTGATTCAGTCCAATACACGATGTTAGACAAAAAGCCAATACTGCTACCAATGTGATTGCCTAATGTGCGGTATTCTAAAGGGGGAAGGACAAACCAACCAAAAATGAGTAGAACCAGACATAGGGCAGCTAAAGCGGGGATGATACGGTTAGCGCGTGCGACATAAAACGACAAGATGGAAAACTGGTTGTGCTCAAGGCCACTAAAAATAATGCTCGTCATCAAAAATCCTGAAATGACGAAAAACACATCGACACCAGCAAATCCTCCAGGCATCCAGCTAGCATTAAAATGAAATAACACCACCGCAATGACGGCAAAGGCTCTTAAGCCATTGAGGTCTTTTCTAAATTGCACAAGAGTGATTTAACCTAACTGTCCGTGTTTGTTGGTATTAGTATAGTGACAAGCTTTGGTAAGTAAAGGTGATAGAGGATTGAATTTTATTAGGAACTGAAATATTGGTACCGGTGGGCGGACTTGAACCGCCACGCATTGCTGCAACGGATTTTGAATCCGTCGTGTCTACCAATTCCACCACACCGGCATTTTGATATGTATGTCCAACAGAACGTGATAGTGTTGGATTTCAAAATTGGAGTGCGATTATAACCACCTAGATAAATGGTGCAAGTCTTTTGTGGCAGTTTTGGCATATTCTGCCACAATTAACGTTATGACAGTAGGGAATAACACAGCTTGGAGTGTCAATGTGCAGCTTTTATCGAACTTGAAACCTAAAATATACTTTTCTACTTATACTGCAAGAAATGCAATAAAAACGACAGTAATTCGTACAAAGCTTGCTTGTTCGATGTCTTTTCGACGTTTGGTGCTTTGCCCTTTGATGCTTATGTTAGCGCTCATGTTATCGTTTAACAGTGCGCAAGTATCTGCCGTGCAAGTACCTCCAGTTCTCGAGATTAAACAAGTCGATTTATTAGACAAACAAGGCAAACGTATTAATATTGGGCAATTGCATGTGCATGTTGACGGTCAATTTGAATTTATGCGTAATGATGAGCTATTCACCGACCATTTTTTATCGATGAAAGAAATGAAATGTTTAGAGGGACCAGAACTTTGGTGTCATGTTGCTTATCCTTATCCGTTGCATCGACAATTAAATGATACTATGGCGTGGCTTTCACATGACTTGTTGTTCATGTACAAAAAATCTAATCAATTTGGCGCTAAACTGTGGCAAGGCGTTTATTATAAAATTACACAAGAGGGTGAGCAGTGGATTGGAACAGCCCAAGGTGTCGATTTAAATCAATTAGCCTCAGCTCCTGAGCAAACGGAGACTCCCTTTTATGATGAAAGCGAAATGGAGCCGCATAATGCTCAAGATAGGTGGTTGGCCAAGTTAATTATTGAATAATGTTATTGCAGGTTATTTTGCTGACTTTCATTACTTAAATAGGGTAATATGCCGCCATTAGTGCACAATAATTGAATTTATTTATGGGTAAAAAGCATCCGCCAAAACGGCCTCAGCGTAAGTCATCTGAGCATACTGAAGCTAATAAAAATCAACCAAATGACATCGAGCAGCAAACTTATCCTCGTGCAGGTTTCTTTCGTCGTGTCGCAGCCATGATTTATGATGCATTAGTTGCTGTGGCGGTTGGTATGTGTGCAGGGTTAATTATCCTTGTGCTACTGACTATTTTACATGCGCGTGGTCTGATCGGGCAAGATGTTGAGCATTTCAGCGATTTTCTGAGTCAATCATTGTTGTTTATGAGTGTGGTACAATTTTGGGTGGCGGCTTGGATCATTGGATTTTTCTTATGGTTTTGGGCCAAAGGCGGCCAGACCATTGGTATGCGTGCATGGCGCATGCGTATTTTTAGTACGTCTGAAGCTCCGATGACGATGGGGCGTTTATGGTTACGTTTGCTCTGTTCGTTGGGTGGTTTAGGCACATTGTTAGTGATATTGATGCCAAAACAAAAACAGTCCTTGCAAGATTTAGCTGCTAAAACTGAAATTTTAGTGCTGACGGAAACGGCAAATGATCACAAATCGTGGCGCTAGCATTATAATGTTAAAATTTTACTTCACTACTGTTGTACTAACATTTTGTTATGCGCTTGCTACAGCGCAAATAACAGCAGTGGACGTATCTGATAATTATATCAACCAGGCCTCTCAACATTCCGAAATAGAACCAACACACATTGATATTGCGGTCTTATCGAGCTCAGAATTCGTAACAGCGAACCAACCATTAACAGCCTTATGGGCATTGTCTTATTTCTCAATCCCCAGCATAACTGATGCTTTAACCGTTATTCGAGCCCCTCCCAAAGCATAATATCCTCTTTATTTTTAAAATTGTTATTATCATTGTTGCTTAAGGGATATTATGTACAAGCTCGTTTTGTTCGCATTCTTATGTTGTTTCGCTGGGCCGGCTAATGCCGCTCAAATGGGCACATTAGACCTCACTTACACCTTGCCGGGTGTTATCGTTTTAACTGTTTTCATTATTGCTTATGTCTTTGTTATAGGCGAAGAATTTCTGCATATTCGAAAATCCAAGCCTATGCTATTGGCTGCTGGGATCATTTGGATAGCGCTAGGTTGGATTTATACTAATCATGGCATTCCGACAGAGGCTGAAGAAGCCTTTAATCATAATTTACTCGAATACGCCCAGTTATTGTTGTTTTTACTTGTCGCTATGACTTACATCAATGCGATGGAAGAGCGCGGTATTTTTGACCGTATCCGAGTGTGGATGTTAAGTAAGGGGATGAGTCTGCGCACCTTGTTTTGGTTGACAGGGATTCTGGCCTTTTTGATTTCTTCGTTTGCTAACAACTTAACCACCGCTATGCTGATGTGCGCTATCGTCTTGAAAGTGGCACAAGACAATCCTAAATTCATTAATATTGCCTGCATCAATATTGTGGTTGCCGCGAATGCCGGTGGGGTGTTTAGTCCCTTTGGCGATATTACTACCTTGATGATTTGGCAAGCGGGATTAGTTAAATTTGAGCAGTTTATTGTCTTATTTTTACCTGCAGTCGTGAATTTTATGGTGCCTGCATTAATCATGAGTTTCTTTATTTCAAATAGCAAAAATGCTGCATTGTTGGATCATGATGTGACGATTAAGCGTGGTGCAAAACGTATAATCCTGCTGTTTTTCTTGACCATCGCAACTGCCGTATTATGTCATAGTTGGTTAAGTATGCCGCCTGTACTAGGGATGATGTTGGGACTTGGGTATTTGCAGCTATTAGGCTTTTATTTACGATTTACCTTACCTAAATCACTACAAAAAAAGCGTGAGATTGCTGAGCTCAATAATGATGAGGCTGCGTTAAAAAAACTAGGTAACATCGTACCGTTTGATGTGTTCGAAAAAATCTCTCGCGCAGAATGGGACACATTATTGTTTTTCTATGGCGTAGTGATGTGCGTCGGTGGTTTGGGTTTTATGGGGTATCTTGCTTACGTTTCAGAAGCTATGTATACCAATTGGGAGCCATTGTACGCCAATATTCTAGTCGGAGTGTTATCGGCTATTATTGACAATATCCCGGTCGTGTTTGCTGTGTTGAGTATGGCGCCTAATATGGATTTGTCGCAATGGCTGTTGGTTACCATGACGGCAGGCGTGGGGGGAAGCTTGTTAGCAATAGGTTCGGCTGCTGGGGTTGCCTTAATGGGGCAAACCAAGGGCGTGTATTCATTTATGGGTCACATGCGATGGAGTTGGGCGATTGCCTTAGGTTATGGTTTAAGTATCTACGTGCATTTATTGTTTAACACGTAATGTTCGCATACTTTATTATCAGAGCTAATGGTTGTGATTTATGGTGATGACCTAAGTAACTTGCTCCGTCTATTGGCGGCGGAGCAACAACACGGCGACACCTGCAAACAATGCACTAGGCAATAATGCACCGAGTAACGGAGGGAGGTTATAAACCATCGCAAATGGACCAAATACTTCATTGGCAATAAAGAAACTAAAGCCGGTTAACGTACCAACAATGATCCGTGAGCCCATTGTTGTCGAACGCAGTGAACCAAATACAAACGAAAATGCCATTAACAACATCACACAAACTGACACCGGTTGAAATATTTTACGCCACATAGCTAATTCATAGCGCGTAGAGTCTTGTTGGTTGTTTTGTAAATATTCTACATATTCACTTAGCCCTTGAATCGATAGTGCTTCGGGTTTGACTGTGGCGACCGAGAGCTTGTCTGGGGTTAACGCAGCGCGCCATTCAGTTAGCGAAATGCGATTGGTTGAGATTTTTTCATCATTAAAATACGTGATTTGCACATCTTGTAATGCCCATGATTCTTCGACAAATGAAGCACGTTTGGCTGCCATTATCTGGGTTAACACGAGATTATCATCAAATTGATAAATCGTGACGTCGCCTAAGTTTTCTTGATTAAAGACGTTACCAATACTGACAAAGTCACTGCCATCTTTAGTCCAAACGGTTTTATTTGCGGTGAATACTTGTCCACCGGATAAGGCATCGGTACGGATTTGTTTCGCTTTGGCTTCACTTAATGGTGTGACATATTCTCCAATTAATAAAATACCCAAAACCATAACAACAGCGCATTTCATTGCCGATTGGATAATGTTCCATTTACTCATACCTGAGGCTTGCATGACAATCAGCTCGGAGTTCGAGGCTAATACGCCCATGCCAATCAATCCACCGAGCAAGGTTGCCATAGGAAAAAACTGCTCGATATCACGCGGTAAACTCAACATGACAAATAAACCTGCCACAATTAAATCATAATCCCCTTCGCCAACTTTACGCAATTGTTCAACAAATTTGATCAAGGCACTCAGTCCTATCAATGTCGATAACGTCACAAAAATAGTGCTCAGCAAGGTACGGGCAATGTACAAATCAATAATACTAAACATTACTTCTCTCCCACTGTATTTGAGGCCGAAGCCGAATAAGGTTGTTTGAGGTAGCTACGCATTTTAACTGTTGTTTGGCGTTGTCTCGATAGCAGAGCCGCACCGATAAACAAAATAATGCCATGTACCCACCACAAGCCTAATCCCGTTGGGATCTTGCCATCTTCAAGTGCGCGTCTTGCAGCCATCAATAATAAAAAATAACCTAAGTACATTAAAATGGCGGGGAATAATTTACCAAAGCGTCCTTGGCGAGGATTGACCTTGGATAAGGGGACAGCGATGAGCACTAAAAAAGGCAACGCCAGTGGAATAGCAATACGCCATTGCAGCTCAGCTATCGCTTCATGACTAGGATCACCAAACAAATCAAGAGTCGGTAAGGCCGCCACTTTACGGCGCATAGACTCGGCTTCTTGTTTGCCGATTTGAATTCGGTATTCATCAAAATTCACTTTTTGATAGTTCTGCTGACCGATAGTGCCATCATGTTGCTGGCCATTGCGCAATACGAGCAATTGCGTACCATCACTTAACACATCAATTGTGCCTGTTTCAGAGTAAATCACTCGGACTTTTTCTGGGCTGTCGGGATTAACTTGAGATAAGAATATTTTACTTAACTGGTTATTTTCAGACTCAACTTCATGCACAAAAATAACCGCATCGGCATTTCCCGTTTGTTGAAAACGCCCAGGGATCACTGCTGCAATTCCTGATTCAGCACCTGCTTTTTCACGTAATTGATATTCACTCTCAACAGCCAAGGGGGCAAGGTACATAGTGACAGAAGCCGTTAACAATCCCAATACGACAGCCAACAACAGCATCACTCGTGTGACATACCACTCAGATACACCACAGGCGTGTAACACCGTCATTTCCGAATCAACATACAAACGCCCATGGGCCATCATGATCCCCAAAAAGAAGCTAATTGGCAGGATCAGAGAGGCCAGTACCGGTGAGTATAACGTTAAAAATCCCATCACCAAACTAGCGGGAATTTCACCATCGGTGGCATCGCCTAAAACTCGCACAAATTTAAGTGTGATGAAAATAGCCATGAGGATAAAGAAAATCGCGAACTGCGATTTGAACGTTTCCTTGAGAAGATAGCGAAAAATAATCATATTTAGTATAGAAAACGTCTGTTTTTAGTGGCGAAAGGTAAATTTTTAAGTAAACTAGGTTTTTTTGCAAGTTATTTCGAGGAATTCAGCGTGGAATTTAGTGTCAAAAGTGGTAGTCCTGAGAAGCAACGTAGTGCCTGTATCGTCGTTGGAGTGTTTGAACCACGCCGTTTGACAGCCGTCGCTGAGCAATTAGATGAAATAAGTGAAGGCTATATCAGTAATTTAATTCGCCGTGGCGATTTAGAAGGTAAAGCCGGACAAATGTTATTATTGCATCATGTTCCTAATGTTTTGAGTGAACGGGTGTTGTTAGTTGGCTGTGGTAAAGAGCGCGAATTAAATGAGCGCCAATATAAAGATATCTTAGCCAAGACCATCAAAACCTTAAATGAAACTGGTTCGATGGAAGCGGTATGCTTTTTACCTGAATTACACGTCAAAGGTCGAGATACTTATTGGAAAGTACGTCAAGCGGTAGAAGCAACGCAGCATAGCTTGTACACCTTTTTACAATTAAAAACGAAAAAAGGCGAACCGCGTCGTCCATTACGTAAGATGGTATTTAATGTTCCTACTCGTAAAGAGTTACCAGCTGGTGAACGTGCCGTTGAGCATGGTATGGCGGTTGCTGCAGGCGTTAAAATCACTCGTGATGTTGCGAATATGCCACCTAACATCTGTAACCCTAAGTATTTGTGGGAACAAGCTCAACTCATCAGTGAGCAATACGATAGCGTCACTACCGAAGTTGTCGACGAAGCCAAAATGGCTGAGTTGGAAATGAATTCGTACCTTGCTGTCGGTCGTGGTTCACACAATGAATCTATGATGAGTATTATCAAGCATGCTGGTGGTAGCGCCGATCAAGCGCCTATCGTATTAGTCGGCAAAGGCTTAACTTTTGACTCTGGTGGTATTTCTATCAAACCTGGTGCAGGTATGGATGAAATGAAATACGACATGGGCGGGGCTGCGTCAGTCCTTGGTGTGATGAACACCGTGGCAGCGTTAAACTTACCGATTAATGTTATTGGTGTTTTAGCTGGTTGTGAAAACATGCCAGATGCTAATGCCTATCGTCCTGGCGATATACTAACCACTATGTCTGGACAAACTGTTGAGGTCATGAATACCGATGCCGAAGGGCGTTTAGTATTATGCGATGCACTGACTTACGTTGAACGCTATGAGCCAGATTGTGTGGTCGATATTGCTACCTTAACCGGCGCATGTATTGTAGCCTTAGGTCATCATGCGACAGGCTTGATGTCGACACATAACCCGCTAGCTCATGAGCTACTTAATGCATCAGAGCAAAGCTCAGATCGCGCATGGCGCTTACCACTATGGGACGAGTACCAATCACAAATCGATTCGCCATTTGCTGATATTTCAAACTTGGGTGTCAAAGGTGCAGGTACAATTACCGCTGCGTGTTTCTTGTCGCGTTTTACCAAAAAATATAATTGGGCGCATATGGACATCGCAGGAACGGCATGGAACAGCGGTGCGAATAAAGGCTCTACTGGACGTCCAGTGAGTATGCTTGCACAGTTTTTAATGAACCGTGCTGGTGTGGTGACTGAAGATTAATATGACTCAAGCTCATTTTTATCAATTATCAGAGCAAGACGCGACACCAGATGTCGCGCTGAGCGCCAATCCAATAGAGGTGCTGGCGTGTGATTTAGTCGCTAAATGTTACAGTGAGAAAAAACGATTGACGGTTTTATGTGCAAACCAAGCCGCAGCAGAAGCATTTAGTGACTTGTTATGGCAGCATCCACCAGAGCGTTTTATTGCGCATAATTTGGTGGGTGAGGGGCCCAACGGAGGCGCGCCAGTCGAGGTCACATGGGCAAAACAAACCGCACTGCGCAGCATCGTTGTAAATGTAGCAGGAGAGCAAATTGATAACCCTGGCCGTTATCATACTATTTACGACTTTGTTCCTGTTGCTGAGGCTGATAAAATCGCCGCCCGAACACGTTACGCCTTTTTCAAACAAGCTGGATGTAACATGCAGTTTTTCCCAGCGTCTGTATTGACGAATAACGAATAAGCACCACCTAACTGAGAGTACTAATGGATAAGACATTTAATCCTAACGATATCGAACAAGCCTGTTACAAAGCATGGGAAGACAAAGGTTATTTTAAAGCCTCTGGTCATGGCGACCCATATTGTATTTTATTACCACCGCCAAACGTAACAGGTAATTTGCACATGGGGCATGCGTTTCAGCATACCATCATGGATGCCTTAACCCGTTATCACCGCATGAAAGGCGATAATACGTTATGGCAGTGTGGTACCGATCATGCCGGTATTGCGACGCAAATGGTCGTTGAACGTCAGTTAAATGCACAAGGCAAAACCCGTCATGATTTAGGTCGTGATGCGTTTGTCGAAAAAATTTGGGAATGGAAAGAAGAGTCAGGCGGCAATATCAGCCAACAAATGCGTCGTTTAGGGACGTCTCCTGATTGGACTCGTGAAGCCTTTACGATGGATGATGAGCTGTCCAATGCAGTACAAGAAGTATTTGTACGTTTGCACGAAGAAGGTCTTATTTATCGCGGTAAGCGTTTGGTAAACTGGGATCCGGTTTTATTGACCGCTGTATCCGATCTAGAAGTGCTGAACGAAGAAGAAAATGGTCACATGTGGCACATGCGTTATCCCTTAGCTGATGGTAGTGGTGAGCTAGTCGTAGCAACGACTCGTCCTGAAACCATGCTAGGTGATACGGCTTTAGCAGTACACCCTGATGATGAGCGTTATCAAGCGTTTATCGGTAAAGACATCAAACTACCTATCACCGGTCGCTTAATTCCTATCATCGCTGATGATTATGTTGATCCTGAGTTTGGTACTGGCTGTGTAAAAATTACGCCTGCACATGATTTTAACGATTACGATATGGGTAAACGTCACAATTTACCGATGATCAACATCTTAACTGACGATGCAAAAATCAACGATGAAGCGCCTGAGCAATATCGTGGTTTAGACCGTTTTGTTGCGCGTAAGCAAATGGTTGCTGATTTAGACGCCAGCGGCATCTTAGTCAAAGTCGATGAGCACAAACTTAAAGTACCACGTGGTGATCGCTCCGGAGCAGTCATTGAACCGTATTTGACGGATCAATGGTATGTCGCCGTTGAGTCATTGGCTAAACCAGCGATAGAAGCGGTAGAAAGTGGCGAAATTCGTTTTGTCCCAGAAAACTACAATAAGACCTATTACCAATGGATGAACAATATCCAAGATTGGTGTATCTCACGCCAACTGTGGTGGGGACATCGCATTCCTGCATGGTATGACCAAGACAATAATGTCTATGTTGGCCGTGATGAAGCCGAAGTACGTGAAAAACACAACTTAGGTGCAGAGATCAGCTTGCGCCAAGATGAAGACGTATTAGATACCTGGTTCTCATCTGCATTATGGCCTTTTGCGACGATGGGATGGCCTGAAGAAACACCTGAGCTAGAAACATTTGTACCCAGTTCTGTCTTGGTAACGGGTTTTGATATTATTTTCTTCTGGGTCGCACGTATGATCATGATGACCAAGAAGTTTACGGGTAAAATTCCGTTTAAAGATATCTATATTACGGGTCTGATCCGTGATGAAAAAGGCGATAAAATGTCTAAATCAAAAGGGAACGTACTGGACCCAATTGATTTGATTGACGGCATTGAGTTAGAGCCATTAGTCGCGAAACGTACGTCTGGGATGATGAATCCACAAGACGCCAAAAAAATCGAAAAGAGCACTCGCAAAGAATTCCCAGAAGGCATTAATGCTTATGGTACTGATGCGTTACGCTTTACGTTTGCAGCGATGGCGTCAACGTCACGTGATATCAACTTTGATATGAGTCGGGTTGAAGGTTACCGCAATTTCTGTAACAAGATCTGGAACGCATCACGCTTTGTGTTGATGAACACCGAAGAGTTTGACAGTGGTAAAGACGGAGGCGAATTAACTCTGTCATTAGCCGATGAGTGGATTATTGACCGTTTTCAACAGACTATCCAAGATGTCGAAAAAGCAATGAACGATTACCGCTTTGACCTAGCATCACAAGCTCTGTATGAGTTTACCTGGAATCAATTCTGTGATTGGTACTTAGAGTTATCTAAGCCTATTTTAAACTCAGAAGAATCGACTGAAGCGCAAAAACGCGGTACACGTCATACGCTGATCAATACCCTAGAGCAACTGATGCGTCTAGCGCACCCATTTATGCCTTATATCACTGAGCAGATTTGGCAGCGTGTTGCACCTTTGACTGCCGTTGAATGTACCAATACCAGCATCATGATCCAACCGTTTGTACAGTACGACGAAGCCAAGCGTAATACACAAGCCGCGGGTGACATCGAATGGTTGAAGCAATGTATTGTGGGTATTCGCAATATCCGTGGTGAAATGGATATTTCCCCTAACAAACCACTACCTGTATTAGCGAAAAATGTGAGTCAATTAGATGAGCGTCGTTTTGCTGATGTCGCAACGGTACTCAATCGCTTAGCACGTATTGAGAGCTTTACGGTGTTAGGAGCTGACGATATTGCGCCGGCATCTGCTACTGCGATGGTTGGCGACATGGAGCTGTTGATCCCAATGGCGGGTTTGATTGATAAAGATGCAGAACTTGCACGTATTGCAAAAGCTGCTGAAAAAATTGAAAAAGATCGTGCGCGTACTGCGGGTAAACTAGGTAACGAAAGCTTTGTGAGCAAAGCCCCTGCTGCCGTTATTGAAAAAGAACAAGGTAAGTTAGCAGATATGGATATGCAGTTAGCTAAACTTGCGGAGCAACGTGCAACGATTGAAGCGTTGTAGTCACAACTTAAACGACTAACACGTACAAAAAAGGCCGCTAATCATCACAATAGCGGCCTTTTAGTATGTATATCAGATTGAGCGTGGACTATTGAACCGGCTCAATATACTGAGTTCCCCAACCGTCATAGTGGACTTTGTTTTTATCCGCTATTTTGAGTAAGGTGTCTAAATCTTCGATTAGTGTATCGCGATTCAATGGACGAGTAACCACCGCATCGAAACAAAAAATCAAACCGCCATCATCCAATGGCATTTCTTCTGCATCACCCACTTCAAAACCGGCTTTAAAAGCGTCTACAGCAGCTTTCTCAAGCATATCGAAGTCTTGCCCTGCAAGATGGTGTTCAATGGTATATGTGCCGGCAGGATCGCTGCCATCGCTGATTAGTGCATCAACAATCTCATGTGTAAAGTCTAGCCATTCGTCACGTTCGTCGATGTTCATTATACATCCCTTTTTGATTTTGATTGAACGGTGTGGTTGTATGTATTAGTTTCATTAGTCAACTCGACTAAACGCTGTTTCATTGTTTCATGAAAATACGTAGTCCACTGCTTAATATCTTTACTTTCGTCCAGGCGTTCGGGTTCATAAAAGCGAATCAACACTGTCCCGTTGTCCCAACGGTTCCATTTTATCTGATTGTGAGTATCACTCGCACAAATCATCAAAACAGGTTTGTCCGTTTCTTCGGCGATTCTAAACGCGCCTGTTTTAAATGGTAGCAAGCCTCGTCCATAACTGCGAGTTCCTTCTGGGAAAAACCAGACTGAAAAGTTACCTTCGAGAATTTTTTTCGCCGTTAATTTGAGTGTGTCCCTTGCTCTACCTGAGTTTTGTCGATCTATCATAATATTACCAGACAGGTAATAAATTTGACCGAAAACGGGGATCCACTTTAAGCTTTTTTTACCGACGGTAACAACACCATCAAATGCGGCTTTACAAACAGTCATCAAATCAAAACTATTTTGATGATTTGCGATGCACACATAAGTTTGCTTTGGATCGATAACATCACGATTTTGTACAATGACTTTCACACCCATAATCGTTGCCATAGAGGCATACCACTTACCTGCAAGTGCAACACTATTGTGATGGAAAGGGCGGGTGATGAAGATCAGTAATAATAGTGTATTCATCAAAATAAAATACACAAATAAAGTAATAATTCTAAGTATGGCTAACACTTGTACGCTCAAAAATAAATTTGCGCGCAAGTATACCTGAAAACCGCCGATAATACCTACACGATACTTTAATATATAAGCTCTTATGCAGACTTTTGCTCATGACCACACCGAAGAAGACATATTACATGACCTCATGGAAGAGATTAATGAATTGTATGAGGCGAGCGAACAAACCTTAATTGAATTAGAAATCAAACCTGAAGACAATGAACTACAACGTGCCTTGTTTCGGCAGCTGCATACGATTAAAGGGGATCTTGGCTTAGTTGGTTTTGCACCTATGCTACCGCTGATGCAGCACGTGGAAGATTTACTGGATATGCTACGTAAAGGCCAAGTTAGATATACGAGTAATATGTCCGATGTAGTACTGCAAAGTATGGATCAGGTAAAACAGTTTGTAAAAGTGTGTATCCAAGACGGTAAAACTCAATATGATGATGCGTTATTAAATAACGTTATTATCTTAATTAAAGATATTGCGCCGAATCAACATACAGAGAATGAAGTCATACTGGCGCAAGCCGCTGCGATATTACAAGGGCAAAACCCGCAAGCCACAAACAAGCTGAGTATCGATACGCTCAACCAAGCAAGTTTAACAAAATCGGGTATTCCTAAAGAAATAGCACCATTGTTAAAAGCAGATATGTTGTTTTTTAGGGAGTTAATGCAACCCATTGAAAAACGAGTCTTGGCGTTGCAAGGCCGAGGTGACCGAATTGCGCAAATGGCGCATTTAATTAATACTTATGCAGGACTTCCGATTCCACCTGAACAGTTAAGTGTCGCTTGTTATATGCATGATTTTGGTATGGCATTTATGCCACCGAGTTTGGTTAATCAAACGCATTTATCTGAGCAAGAGCAGCAATTAATGAAATCCCATGTGTATAAAAGTGGGCGTTTTTTAGAACACATGGATGCATGGAATGAAGCACTTAAAATAATCATGCAACATCATGAACGTTGTGATGGCAGTGGCTATCCAATGGGAATTGCTGCTGATGATATTTGTGAAGGTGCCAAATTATTAGGCATATTAGATACGTATTATGATTTGCATCATGCTGATTTAGGAACAGAGAACGAAAACCTTGCTCAAAAACGCGCTTTAGTTGCAATAAATAAACACTACCAAGGGCAATTTTGTCCTGTGTGGTTAGGACATTTTAATCAAACGTTAGCGCGGGTATTAGCCGCGCATAGCTAATTTATGAATAGCAAAATTTATCAATATCTAAATTAATTGATATCTAATTCTTTTAGCTTACGGGTTAAGGTATTGCGTCCCCAGCCCAAGCGTTTTGCCGCTTCCTGCTTATGTCCGTGGGTGTGCATTAACGCCCGTTCTAGCATGATCTTTTCAAACTCAAAGGTCGCGTTATTTAAAATGCCATCTTGATTGGAAGCTAGCTGTTCATCCGTCCAGCGTGCTAATAATTGTTGCCATGAGCTATCATGGCTTGTGCTAGGTAGCGAAGTGCCATCGGTATTGTCAGTTTTTACTACATGCTGAGTCTGCAATAACTCAGGAGGCAGATCGCCTGGTAACACTTCTTGAGACGAGGCCATGACGGTGACCCATCGGCATACATTTTCTAGTTGACGTACATTGCCCGGCCAGTCTAATTTACTCATTAAGTCTTGGGTTTCAACTGCTAAGACTTTCATTTCGACTTCGAGCTCTTTAGACGCGCGTTTTAGGAAGTGTCGGGCTAGCAATGGGATATCTTCTTTGCGATCATTCAGCGCAGGGATATGAATACGAATCACGTTTAAGCGATGGTATAAATCCTCGCGGAACAGATTTTTAGAGACGAGTTGTTCCAAGTTTTGATGAGTAGCTGCGATGATCCTAACATCAACCGATACCGCTTCATGACCACCTACGCGATAAAATTGTCCATCGGCTAAAACACGCAGTAATCGCGTTTGAATGTCTAAGGGCATATCCCCAATTTCATCCAAAAATAATGTCCCGCCATCGGCTTGTTCAAAACGACCTTTACGCGTCGTTTGCGCACCGGTAAATGCGCCTTTTTCATGTCCAAATAATTCAGATTCAATTAAGTCAGCAGGGATCGCTGCCATATTTAATGCGATAAACGGGTTTTTGGCTCGTGGAGAATGCTTGTGTAGGGCATGGGCGACGAGCTCTTTACCCGTTCCAGATTGACCGTTAATTAATACGGAAATACTAGAGCGAGCAAGACGACCAATCGCACGAAAGACCTCTTGCATAGCTGGTGCTGCACCAATGATCTCGGATTGCAACTTGGCATCATCGGCGTGGATTACTTGTTTGCTCTCTTTGACATGTGCTAAAGCCCGTTGGGTTAAGCTTACTGCTTCAGTTATATCAAATGGTTTGGGTAAATATTCAAATGCCCCCGATTGATAGGCATTGACCGCAGAATCTAAATCCGAATGTGCAGTCATAATGATAACGGGTAAGTCAGGGTATTCGGCGTGTACTTCATTGAGCAGTGTCAGGCCATCCATTTGCGGCATTTTCACATCTGAGATAATCACCTCGGGGACTTGCCCTGATTTTAACTGTAATAATAAATCGTGCGGATTTTCAAAACAGCAAGAAGCGATATTAGCGGTGTTTAAAGCTTTTTGTAATACCCAGCGGATGGAACTATCGTCGTCTATGATCCAGACTGCTTCGTTGTTCATGCAGTTTCTCCATGTTTAGTGATCGGCAAAAATATCGCAAACTCAGTGCGACCTTTTCTCGATTCAAGTTCGATTTTACCATTATGGTGTTCTATTAAGTTTTGGGCGATAGAAAGTCCTAAACCAGAGCCTGATTTTTTGGAACTCACCATCGGATAAAATAAAGTGTCGCGCAGCGCTTTTGGGACGCCTGGTCCGTTGTCGTAGATATAAATCACCGCGCTTAATGGGACTTTTTTGCCTAAAATAACTTGGTGACGAGCAACGCGCGTTTTGATTTTAATCTTAGGCAATTTAGAGTTGGCATCCTGCAGTGCTTGCATCGCGTTTTTGACAATATTTAATACTGCTTGTTGGATCATGTTGGCATCAATAAAGACATCGGGAATACTTGGGTCATAATCGCGCACAATATTAATATCATAATGATTATCAAGTTTGACTAACTGAAAAACGGCTTCAATCGGTGCGTGTATATTTTGCCAGCTAAATTGGGGTAAAGAATTTGGACCTAGTAGGCGATCAACAAGCTCGCGTAAACGATCCGATTGTTTGATGATCATTTGTGTATACTCTTTTTGCTCTGGCGAAGATAACTCCATAGCTAATAACTGAGCAGCACCGCGAATGCCCCCTAATGGGTTTTTAATTTCATGTGCCAAACCTCTTACCAACTCTTTGGCTGCATGTTGTTGTGCGGCTTGTTGATTTTCTTTGCTAATACGCTTTTGTTGATCGATATGTTTAGCTTCAATTAAGAGTAGATCTTGGTCTTCATTGCTAATGTAGGTCACGCCAATATCAAATAATAAAATACTCTCATCAAGCAAACATAACTCCACTTCATTTTCACTAAAGTTTTCGTGATGTTCTAGCGCTGCACGGAACCGCGTTTTATCTAAGGATGAAAATAACACAAAGTCATCCATGACATTGTTATATAACTGCTTTCTTCCAGTTTTAAGAAAGCTAAGCGTGGCTTGATTTGCATACTGTACTTCAAAGCGCATATTTAATACGAGCACGGCAGTAATTAAATTATCAAATGTTTTTTCGAAGGAAATATTCATAGTATCCACTATGCACCAAAAAAGTGCATCACGCTATTTATAATCCATTTTAACCGTGAACCAATTGTAGATAATCGTTAATTATCTAAATAATTTACTATTTTGGTGCACATAAATGGTGTGTGTATGAGACACTGCAATTACTTTGCCGCTTTTGTCTTTTACTTGTAAATAAATAGAATGGGCCCCGCGTTCAACGCCGGTTAATGCCATTTCGGTGTGGGGAGTGGTTTTTTTTAAAACATCATCAAGGTAGATTTCGTAAACTACATTAGCTTTTGCGTGTGCTACCCAGCTAATATGAACCTGACCTTGTGTATTTCTGATTGTGGCTTCATGTGCGGGGGCGATTAACTGTATCGATGTAGGAGCACTATAGGCAAATTGTGAGAACAATATACAGGTTAACACCAAAGCACAAAAGCCAGTCTTAATCATAAGGTGGCGTGTCGCCGTAAAGGAAAACGTAGAGGCTTTAGTAGATATTGTGCTTTGATTGTTCATACATGTATGTAAATGAGTCCGCATTTACAAATTGTAGCTGATTTTTGCCATAAAAAAAGCCTGCAAATGCAGGCTTTTGTATAGAAAGTAATACTTAACTAGTAAGCTTAATACTTAGCAGCTGTAGTACATATCAAATTCTACTGGGTGAACAGACGTGTTCAATAACTCAACTTCTTGCTTCTTAAGCTCGATATAAGCATCGATCATGTCGTCACTCATCACACCACCAGCGGTTAAGAACTCACGGTCAGCATCAAGTGCTTCTAGTGCTTGCTCTAAAGATGATGCAACAGTTGGAATTTGTGCCGCTTCTTCTGCTGGTAAGTCATATAGATCTTTATCAGCTGCGTCACCAGGGTGAATTTTGTTTTTGATCCCGTCAAGGCCAGCCATCAATAGCGCTGTGAACGCTAAGTATGGGTTAGCAGTTGGGTCAGGGAAACGCACTTCAATACGACGTGCACGATCACTTGTTACGTGAGGAATACGGATTGAAGCAGAGCGGTTACGTGCAGAATATGCAAGCATTACTGGCGCTTCAAATCCTGGTACTAGACGCTTGTACGAGTTAGTCGATGCATTGGTGAATGCATTGATTGCACGAGCATGTTTAATTGTACCACCGATGTAGTAAAGTGCTTCTTCAGATAGACCTGCATATTTGTCACCAGCAAAGATGTTTTTACCATCTTTAGAAATAGATTGGTGAACGTGCATACCAGAACCATTATCACCTACTAGAGGCTTAGGCATGAAGGTTGCCGTTTGGCCGTATGCGTGAGCTACGTTATGCACTACATACTTGTAGATTTGGATCTCATCAGCTTTAGCAACCATAGTATTGAACATAGTTGCGATTTCGTTCTGACCAGCTGTTGCTACTTCGTGGTGATGCGCTTCAACAGTTAAACCCATTTCTTCCATAACCATACACATTGCTGCGCGGATATCATGTGCTGAATCAACTGGAGGTACTGGGAAGTAACCGCCTTTAACGCCAGGACGGTGTCCTGTGTTACCGTCTTCGTATTCTGTACCTGAATTCCATTTTGCTTCTTCAGCATTGATTTTGAAGAATGAACCCGCCATATCTGTATGGAAACGAACATCATCAAACAAGAAGAATTCTGGCTCTGGACCGACTAAAACTTTATCACCGATACCAGTAGATTTTAAATATGCTTCAGCGCGTTTTGCAACTGAACGTGGGTCACGGTCGTAACCTTCCATTGTTGAAGGCTCAAGGATATCACAAGTGACGTTTATTTGAGTTTCTTCAGCAAACGGGTCAACTACTAAAGTAGATACGTCAGGCATTAATACCATGTCTGATTCGTTAATTCCTTTCCATCCAGCGATAGAAGAACCATCAAACATTTTGCCTTCTTCAAAAAAATCTTCATCTACTTGGTGAGTTGGTATAGAAACGTGCTGCTCTTTACCTTTAGTATCTGTAAAACGAAGATCGATAAACTTTGCTTCGCTTGTTTTAATGAGTTCTAACGCCTTTTCAATTGACATTCTTTGTCTCCAATTTGACTATAAAATTCTGTGGTCTATGACCCGTTGTTAACTTTATGAACTAGGGCTTGCAAAATCAAATGCAAATTATATGCCAGTGAACAAAACGCAGTTTTAGCGAAGTGAAATAAGGATATAGTGCGGCTAGTGCATCTTGGTTTCACCATTTACATGCAGGCATTGCACTGTATCGGTGCTTTTGCATTGTTTTGGTGCGGGATTATTTCAACCAGCGTGTTACATTCAACAACGCGTGATTAATGTAGAACATTTCGGTGCACAACTCCATAGCAAAATCTAATTATTTTATAAGCAAGTCGATAGGGTCATAAATATCATTATTTAAGGATTCTATTTTTTTTGTTCTTGATCAAGATAAAGACAGCGAGACGTTCTATACTTAAATAGGCAGCAAAAGGAGGATGAATGATGTCACAGCTCATACAAACGATTTTAGTCACCGTCAATACAGAACACAGTACACATGTTGCGTTAGATAAAGCTGAGCAACTAGCTAAACAAACTAACGCAGAACTGCATTTGTTAACATCTACTTATGATTCGATCACCCAATATTCTGATTTTTTATCCGAGCCTCAATATCTACAGATACAACAACATATGTTATCTAATAAAGAAGCATCATTAGATGAAATTGCCGATGAAATTGAAAATAATGGTGTGAAATGTATTAATCATGTGCGCTTCACCCCTAACATTGCTGATGCATTGGATGACTTGACTGCAGCATTAGATGTTGATGTTGTCATGAAGCGGAAAAGTGAAGATTTAGACCAAATTAATCCCTTTTACACGCCGACCGATCGTCAATGTATTCGGCATTCCCACAAACCTTTATGGTTAGTTAACGATGATGAGTTAACCTATGAATCTATCATTGTTGCCATTGACCCGATTAGCGGCGACCAAGCTCATAGGATTTTAAATGAAAAAATTGTTTTATATAGCCGTTGGTTAGCGGATAAATACGATGCCACAGTCAAATATGTAAATGTCTATGAAGCACCAATTCAAACGGTAGGTTTTGAGATGGCTGCAATTGCATATGATGATTTACTCGATAATGTTGCTAAGCACCATCAAGAGGCAATGAAAGAGTTTGCTCAAGCGCATGATATCGACCCTAATGATTGCATTATTGATATGGGCGATCCTGCACAAATTATCGCACATAATTGTGATAAGCATAGTGCCGATTTATTGATTATAGGTACGGTTGGTCGCTCTGGGATCACTGGCTTTTTTATTGGTAATACTGCTGAGGACGTCTTAGGTAAAGTACATTGTGAAGTGTTGTGTATTCCAGCCCAAGAGTAGTGATTATCAGCTCTGAGATGTAAATGTACTGTTATCCGAGGGGATGGAAGTTGTAACAGTGCTAGTTTTCTCTATTTATTTGGTGTAAATATTCGCTTATTTTGCAATATGTCTGTAGAATATGCGCCCATGATGCTGTGGGTGTTAAATCTTGTTTACGCTTCCGGCCTAGTTTTATATATATAGAGAGTACATTACATGTCTGCTACCCAGACCTCAATTGATAAGTTACGTAACATTGCGATTATCGCGCACGTCGACCATGGTAAAACTACCCTAGTTGATAAACTATTACAACAATCTGGTACGTTAGAGTCACGCGGTGAAGCAGAAGAGCGTGTAATGGATTCTAATGACATCGAAAAAGAACGTGGTATCACGATCTTAGCGAAAAATACTGCAATCAACTGGAACGATTACCGTATCAACATCGTAGACACTCCTGGACACGCCGATTTCGGTGGTGAAGTAGAGCGTGTAATGTCGATGGCTGATTCAGTATTACTACTTGTTGACGCACAAGAAGGGCCAATGCCACAAACTCGTTTTGTAACGCAAAAAGCCTTTGCTCAAGGTCTTAAGCCTATCGTTGTTATCAACAAAATCGACAAGCCAGGTGCTCGTCCAGATTGGGTTATCGACCAAGTATTTGATTTATTTGATAACCTTGGCGCAACTGATGACCAGTTAGATTTTCAAGTGGTTTATGCTTCAGCAATCAACGGTTGGGCAACTAACGATGTTGACGTGCCAAGCGAAGACATGACGCCATTGTTTGAAACTATTGTTGAAAAAGTATCTCCACCAGATGCTGACCAAGCGGGTGCATTCCAAATGCAAATCTCTCAGCTTGATTACAACTCTTATGTTGGTGTCATCGGTGTAGGCCGTATCACTCGTGGTAGTGTTAAAGTTAACCAGCAAGTAACAGTCGTTAACGCTGCCGGCGAAAAGCGTAACGGTAAAGTGGGCAAAGTATTAGGTTACTTAGGTCTTGACCGTCACGATGTAGACTCTGCATCTGCAGGTGATATCATCGCAATTACTGGTCTTGGCGAATTAAAAATCTCCGATACGATTTGTGATGTGAATCAAGTGGAAGCGATGACACCATTATCGGTTGATGAGCCTACAGTTACCATGACTTTCCAAGTCAACACTTCACCATTTGCTGGTAAAGAAGGTAAGTTTGTTACTTCGCGTAACATCCTTGAACGTTTACAAGCTGAACTAGTGCACAACGTTGCATTACGTGTTGAAGAAATGTCGGATCCGGATAAATTCCGCGTATCAGGTCGTGGTGAGCTTCACTTGGGTATATTGATTGAAAATATGCGTCGTGAAGGTTATGAGTTAGCGGTATCTCGTCCAGAAGTTATTTTGAAAGAAGAAGACGGTGTACTTATGGAACCGTTTGAAACCATGACTGTTGACGTTGAAGAGCAACATCAAGGTTCTATCATCGAGCAGCTTGGTTTGCGAAAAGCTGAAATGACCAACATGTCTCCAGATGGTAAAGGTCGTACACGTGTAGATTTCGTTGTACCTAGCCGTGGCTTAATTGGTTTCCAAACTGACTTTATGACATTAACCTCTGGTTCTGGTTTGTTATATCATACGTTTGATCACTATGGTCCGCACAAAGGTGGCGACATCGGTATGCGTAAAAACGGTGTATTGATTGCAAACGCTACGGGTAAAGCGCTAACCAACGCTCTTTTTAATCTACAAGAACGTGGTCGCATGTTTATCGGTCATGGTGTTGAGGTTTATGAAGGTATGGTTATTGGTATTCATAGCCGTGAAAACGACTTAACTGTTAACGCTCTTAAAGGTAAGCAATTAACGAACGTGCGTGCATCTGGTACAGATGAAGCACAAACACTAGTACCGCCAATTGTCTATACACTTGAGCAAGCACTAGAATTCATCGATGATGATGAGTTAGTTGAAGTCACACCTGTTAGCATCCGTATTCGTAAGAAGTTATTAACTGAAAACGAACGTAAACGTGCAGGTCGTGCACCAAAGAGCTAAATCTGTAAAGGTTTACAAAATTGTTAAAGAGGTCGCATTAGCGGCCTTTTTTTATGGGGGAGCGTTAATTAAAAAACGATTAGTTGTGCAAGTTTGGTTATGCTATGACGATTTCTTCTTACTAAATAACCCAACCCAAAAGCCGATTTCCAGTATTATGCCCAATGCGATAAACGCGATAGCGCCTTTTAACGTGCCGATGAAATAACACACACAGGCGAGTAAAATTAAGCTAATGAGCATGAGCGTTTTGGTCGTGGTTGTCATGATAATATCACTCTTCTAAGGTAAAGGATTCCCAGTCTTTATATGTGGCCGCACGTTCGATACCTTGACCCGGCTCGAGTATGACTGCATCACTCAGACTTAAATCACGTTGCATTAATCCACCTACTGCAACTAAATGTAGATCTGAAGTTTCATCAGCCGCATCATCGCCGCAGGTAAATTGCCAATCACCTTCCAGATCGCGCGTCACTTGAAGTACTTTTGCATTGTCGTTTAATACATGTTCACAAACAAATACGCCAAAATCTTCACGGAACTTAGGTTTTTTTACGCCACGATTAGCCATGGATAGGTCTCTTTAAAATAAATTTACACCTTATTGTAATGTATATGGTTTGTTTACGATATACTTTAGGCATATTAATAATAGGAAGCATGCATTGATGTTTAATTTTGACGAACGCGTTGACCGCTCGGGTACATATTCTTGTAAATGGGAAAAATACAAAGGCAAAGATATTTTGCCAATGTGGATCGCCGATACTGAATTTAAAGTCGCACCAGAAATCCAACAAGCGTGTCATACCCAGATTGAACACGGTGTCCTTGGTTACCATTTACCAGCACAACATACGCCAGCCAATGAAGCGGTAGTGCGCTGGTGTCAAAGTCAATATAATTGGGATATTCACCCTTCGTGGATTGTATGGACGCCGGGTGTGTGTCCTGGATTTAATGTTGCGATCCGTGCTTTGTGTGAAGCAGGTGATAAAGTGCTGATTCAAACGCCTAACTATCCGCCGATTTTAGCGGCCCCTGCATTTAACGATTGCACACCCGTTCATATCGCAACGGTAGAAGAAAATGACGGTTGGATGCTTGATTTTGCAGAGTTAGAAGCACAAGCAAAAGATCCTAAAGCTAAGCTATTTATCATGTGCAATCCGATGAATCCTGTCGGTAGTGTGTTATCGCAAGGGCAGTTAGATCGCGTTGCACAGATATGCGCTGATAATGATGTGATCTTATGTTCAGATGAAATTCATTGTGATTTGATCTTAGATGATCTCACTCATTTACCAGCCGGTAATCATGCTCAATTACAGCATCGATCCATTACGTTAATGGCGGCGAACAAAACCTTCAATATTGCAGGGTTAGGCACCTCATTTGCGATCATTCCAGATGTGACATTACGCAATGCATTTAATAATGCTGCCCGTGGCATCGTGCCTTGGGTGAATATTTTGGGACTTGTTGCCACTCAAGCGGCATTTACCGAGTGTGATGATTGGCATGCTGCTCAGCGTAATTACTTGATTGGCAACCGCGATTATCTGGCTAAAGCAATTAACAGCATTACTGGGTTAAAAGCGCTGCCTGCACCTGCTACGTTTTTATTGTGGGTGGATGCATCGGAGTTAGATTTAGGCACAGCTAATAATGTGCAGGATTGGTGTGAATCACGTGGCGTTGGCCCATCACCAGGTGTCGATTTTGGCAATGATACGTTTTTCCGTTTAAACTTTGGGGTGTCTCGCGATATGCTTGAAGAGGTGGTTGCAAGATTATCAGCGTGAACGACTGCTAGCGAATAGTCAGAACGACTTTTATTAGTGACGATAAGTCAGTGAATGGATGTTGTGCAAATCACAGCATCCATAATTTATACGAGCCTAACCCAACCACTAACGCCACAATACACCAACCTAAAATGTTACTAATGATACTATTAGTGTGTTGACGCATAATGCGTTTGTTGTTGACTACGATTAATAAAAACACCCCAATCACAGGTAACAGTAACGCATTGGTTGCTTGCGCGAAAATAATCGAGATAATAGGTTTAATCCCGCTAAATGCAACTAATACCCCAGATAATAAAATTAATCCGGCAACGATTTTAAAACTCATTTCTTTAGGTGATGTGGATAATCCCAATGCCCCACATACTGCGTAGGCGCCTGCAAGAGGAGCTGTAATCGCACTAGTTAAGCCTGCCGAAAATAACCCAATAGCAAAAAACAATGTTGCAAAATCGCCAAGTAATGGCGTTAATTGCAGTGCTAAATTATTGGCATTAGCAGATAAACCCTGGGCAAAAAAAGTGCTGGCAGCGCTACCTAAAATCGCAATCGTAATTAAGCCTCCGATGGAAAAACTGACAACGTTTTTAATTCGGTTTTCGCGGATCTGAGGCAACAAATGCTGTTGCGAGCCGTTTTTTGCCAATAAACTAGATTGCATAAAGATATTGTAAGGCACTATGGTGGTGCCAATGAGAGCGATGATCATAGTGATATTTGATGTATCAATATTTACTTGAGTCATGCCGTTAATCATTGCACTTATATTTGGCCCGCTACTGACAAATGCGGTGATAAAGACCACACTCATAATCAGTACTAAGCCAATCAAAAGGCGCTCAACTAAGCAAATGCTGCCCGAGACTAATGCTAGAGCGGCAATGACTGAAATCACAGCAAGCCATGTCGTCAATGGGTATTGTGTTACAGAAGCCAACCCCAACGCTGCCCCAGTGATGTTTCCCGCTTCGTAAGCTGCATTACCAATGCCTATAGCACTGACGACTAATATCACCATAAAGAGCTTTAACAAAGGTTGGGAGATGGTTTTATGTAGTGCTTCGGCTAAACCCATTTGGCTAACGATACCAATACGACTAGCCATATCTTGAATGATGATGGTTGCAAATACCGAGAATACCAGTGCCCACATCAGCCTATAACCAAATTGTGCGCCGGCTAATGTTGCTGTGGTGACTGTGCCAGGTCCAATAAACGCGGCGGTAACCAAGAGTCCCGAATAATTAGCGTGTGCATTAGATTTAGATGGAGACATGTTATCGTTGTTATTTTATGTCAAATATAAAACTACTATGCCACATAAATGACGTTAAAGACAATGCTCGCTGGGATTAGGTTTTCAAGCGTCTTTCTTATATACTTGCGAGACAGCTTAATATGGAAATGATAAGAAGGAATTTGCATGTCTGAACACCAGTTACCGTCAGCGCTACGCGAGTTATATCAGCTGTCGTTGTGGCAAAAAACTTTGCATAGTGCGCCCAAAGTTCATGGTATTGTTTTTGGTGTGAGCTGTGTGCCAGAGATCCCAATGCCAGAAGCTTGGCTCGGTTATGTGTTTAATCAACACGCAAAAGTACCGAGCGAAGCAGCGTTAGAACAATTAACTAAAGCGTTAATGGATACCTTGTCGCAAGTATTAGGCGCCATTCATCAGTCTGACTTTTCATTTTGTGAGGCATGGCAATGGCAACCGTCTGTAGAAGAAGGCGAGGCGGTAAATGCACAATATTCAGAGTTTCTACAAGGTGTTCTATTAGTCCACCAAGCCCAAGAAACTCAGTGGCAAAAAGCTTGGGATACAATGCCTCCAGCTGCTCAAATCGAGCATAGTAAGACATTGCAACAGTGCTTGTCGATGCTGACGACGTTTGCGGATGTGCCTTTGGCGATCAGCAAAAAATCGTCAGAACAACAACATGTATTTGTCTCAGCATTACCGCAATTATTTTTATCCTTACCCAATTCTATTGAGCGCTATGTCAAACTCAGTGGCCAAGTAGCAAGTTATTTACCCAATCAATTTGAGCAGTTTACGCAACTGTAAATTTTTGACGATTAACGTGATTGTGGCGAAAGTGATTTTGTCTAAAACGGTTTTTTTAAAACTGCTTAGTTAAAACGGTTTGACCACGGCTAAAATAACAATAGCGAGCAATACTAATACTGGAGCTTCATTCAATACGCGATAAAACTTTGATGAACGAATATTTTTTTCTTGAGCAAGATCGCGCATGATTTTATACAGATAACCATAATAAGCGTACAAACCGACTAAGAGTAGTAACTTCGCATGTAACCAAGTTGAGGCTCTAAACCAATCCATGCCATATATTGCAATCAACCATACGCCAAAAACTAAGGTTAATAATGCAAAGGGAGCGACAAAAAACCACAAGCGGCGTTGCATCACGTTAAATACTTTACGCAGATTAGGATCTTGATTTTCGGCAAAATAAACAAACAAACGTGGCAGATAAAAAATTCCCGCCATCCATGCCACCATAAAAAAGATATGTAATGCTTTGACCCACAATAACGTCATGTTAGTTCTACTCTTATTAATGCTCTAGTTTAAACAAATATGCATGTAATGCATTCCACGTTACGACCCCATATATGTGTTTTTGCTCATGACACATTATCAATACTGCGCCGGAGCGCTTAGCTTTGAGCTCATCATAAATTTCCGCTAAGGTATTTTGATAAGAAAATATGGGCAATGCAATGGTAGTAAACGGGGTATCTTCTATTTCTAAATGAATGTTTGGTTCAACCAAATGCCACACAGGTTGTTCGGTACCAAGCTCCTCATAGATGACAATATCCGTAGGATGCGCTTTGATATAGTCGATCATCTCAAGGCTTTGAGCTTGTGAAAATTGGTTAACAGGTGCCTGACACAAGGCTAGTACACCGGTTTTTTGTAAGGATTGAGTAATGGTGGTCAGTTTGTAGTTGAGTTCCTGAAACTCCATTTGGCGAATAAAGATGGAACGGTTATTAAACACTTGATTTGAGACGACATAAGAAGGAACAATTACTAATATTGCCGGAAGCACAATTTCAGGGGCATAGGATAATTCCATAACGGCACTGAGAGCAGCTAATGGTGCATGCAATACCGATGTGAGCATACCTGCTACGCCGAGTAATACAAAGCTATCGTGGTGTTCTGTTGAGCTGATAATCGTCTCTAACGGATATGCCAAAATAGCACCGGCAAACATTCCTATAACCATAACCGGTCCAATAATCCCGCCGGGGATCCCCAAGCCAATAGCGACTAATGCAAGTGCAAACTTAGCGACAAACACCCCAAATAAAAAGCCAATAGCCTTATCTTGTTCAAATAATTGGTGCACTGCTTCGAATTCAGCACCCATTGCTTCAGGAATAAATATGCCAATGCCACCGGTAATCAATGCGGCTAAGGCAAATCGAGTTGCCATTGAGTAGCGCTGAAAATGCTGCATGATATTCATAAGCTGGCTATTAAACCCAGCTGCTAGAGCGCCTAAGCCCATGCCAAATATGACCAAATACAGATAAACAATTTTGTCTAAATCCGCAAAAGATAAGAACAACAGTGCAGTACCTTCGCCAAACACGAGGCGTGCCATGACCGAGCCGATTGCTGCGGAGAGCATAATAGGGATAAATATATGAATGCGGTAATTGCGCATGACTACTTCCATGACAAATATAACCGCGGCAAATGGCGTATTAAATGAAGCTGAAATACCTGCTGCAATACCACACCCCGCTAAAATACGGATACAGTTATAAGGTAGTTTTAACCCATCCCCAACAAAACTGGTACCGGCAGCACCTAAGTGTACCGATGGGCCTTCTCTACCGACAAAAAAGCCACTAGCAAGTGCAAATATGCCCCCAAAAAATTGATTGATGGTGGAGCGTAACGGCATTAAGCCAAAATTGTTTTTAATGCGGTGTATAACAAACGGAATACCCAAGCGATAATGTGAAAATCCAGTTGTTGAAGCGACTAAATAGATGCCAATTACACCTAAAAAAGGCAACATGAAACGTTTATACCAAGGCAACTGCTCGTATGCGCCAAGTTCAGGTAAGAGTTGTAATTGAATATATTGAAAGGACAATCGGAAAATAATAATTAAGCTTGCTGCACATATACCAGAAATAACCCCAAATAAGCATAATTGCCACGAGGTTTTGGGATATGATAATGTCAGTCGTAACGAATCAAGCATGGAATATTTTCACAAGTCTGGTATAAATCTTTCTGATTATTCATACTAATAAATGGCATAATATCATAATGTTGCGAAAAACAAGCTAATCAAATAGGACTAGGCGTGGATTTGTATCAATTCAGACTTAACAATAGTGCATTTCGGTTTTATGCCTTAATAGTGCTCGTCATGTTACTCATGCTTTATGTTGGCTTTGAATTAGCACGCTATGGTATTGAGCAAGAGCAGCGGGAGACGCAAGTGATGAGTGGAACGATTGCTCATGCACAAGCTGAAAACCTGCGTTTAAATCAATCGTTAAGTCAAATTGGGGTTGAGCTTGCCTTGCAGCAATCAGCACAAGTGCTAGTAGAAGAAAGCTATGCCGAGCTGCTTACTGAAAATCAATCGTTACAACAAAAAATCGACTTGTATGAACTCGTACTAGGGGAGGGCGAGGCGTCTGGGCCATTCGCCATTCACAGTATTCGTGTGATGGCACTGCCAGAATCGCAGCATTTTTTGTTAGATATGTTGTTATTACAAGGTCGTGCGCTTAAGTCATTAATCAATGGCAACTTGGTTATCAATATTAACGGTACACAAGACGGCAAGTCTCGTACTTACGCACTTTCGGATTTATTTGCTGACTCAGTATTTGTAGCCAATACCGATACCTCAATGCGCTATCGTTATCAGTATTTTTTAGAAAAACAATTTGTCTTTGCTTTGCCAGAGGGGTTTACCCCTGACTCGTTAGAAATCAAAACCGATGTATATCAATGGAAGCGCAAACGCGACAGCTTTACACAAGCATATAAATGGTCAGATTTAATTGCACCGAATACTTGATGAATTTACTCAAGTATTAGATAATCTACTTAATTACTATTAAGGATACTTTGTTTACCATGACTGTAGAAATGGCACTCCCAATTGAATTTTCAGAATCGGCAGCAACGAAAGTAAAAACGTTAATCGACGAAGAAAACAACCCAGAGCTTAAACTACGTGTTTACGTGACGGGCGGCGGTTGTTCAGGTTTTCAATATGGTTTTACCTTTGATGAGAAAGTCAACGAAGGCGATATGACGATAGAGAAAAACGAAGTGACCTTGGTTGTCGACCCAATGAGCCTACAATATTTAGTCGGTGGAACGGTTGATTATATTGAAGGACTTGAAGGTTCGCGCTTTTTGGTCAATAACCCTAACGCAACCACGACATGTGGCTGCGGCTCAAGCTTTTCTATCTAGCTCTTAGCTACCTATTAGTTACTAATTAGCTACTATTCGACCAGTGTGTTAGCGATGGCCCCAAGGGGTTCGGGTGTTAACTACTGGTTGAGTTAAATCAAATTCTACTTTAAATTCAAATCCCGCACGAGTTAAGCGATACGTAAATGTATCTGAATAAATAAACATTTCCCAAATATTGGTTAAGCTTTGTGGATAACCCAATTCAATAAATAGTTCTTGTGTGAAAACATCCACAGGGAAGACTTGTGTATGAGCCGAGCCTAATTGCTGGGTATGACCGCCATACAAGGTTAAATCATCATGGCTGCCATCTTTATGGCGATGGTCGTGTTTAAGTAATAGCCCGCCGCCAGTTTTTGTCAGGATCCAAGTACGCGAGGCATCTTCTCCGACATAAAAAGGGATTTTGATTTGTGTATCTGAACACTCTCTTACATGCATAAGTAGCTGCGCATCAGCAAAGCGGTCGCTCCCTGAAGTATCAACAGCAAGCTTACCCGTAAAGGCCTGACCACATAACTGCGAAATGGCGGCAAAAAAATCATTTTGTGCCGCAGCCGTCATCGCCGTAATGGACTTGGCTGGTGGGTATTGTTCAGCACTGGATAATAAGCGCGGCGGTGGCGTAAAGGCAGCCTGAGCAGGGATGGCTATTAACAGCATGAAAATTGGTAATAATTGGGGTCTGACCCTAATTATTTTAAAAAAACGAGTGTGTAGTGTCATTAGTAGCCTTGCTCCCAGTTCATTAAGTAGTGTGGTGTGTGGCCTTGCGACAAGCGTCCAAGATTATCTAAAAAGACTTGCATCACATCATCAGGTACCGAAATTGCCGCGCTGTGCTGTGTCACCGTAATACGCGGATGGCACCAAAAAGGGTGCCCTTGAGCTAACGGCTCTTGAGTAAACACATCCAACACCGCAGCAGCAAATACGTGTTGCTCTAGCGCTGAAAGTAATACTTCATCGGCGATAACGCTCCCTCGACCGGCATTTATAAACAGACGAGGTTTAGTTGATAAACGATTGATGATCTCTTGGGTAATGTAGCCTTGAGTATGTTTGGTATCGGGTAATAGATTGATGAGCACATCGCACTGTTCCATAAACTCACATCGTTGCTCGTCTTTGAACATCTTTATCTGCGGAAAATCGCTCGGTGGCACAGCACTGCGCGATAAGCCAATAATGGTCGTGTTTAACGCTGAAAAAACAGGTAGCATGCTTGTGGCAATATGACCTAAACCTAAAATCCCGATGGTCAGTTGAGTGATACTGCCAATACGAGGCGGTTGCCATTGCTGTTGAGATTGTAATAATTGCATCGAAGCGTGTTGACGGACATGCGCCAAAATATAACTTAACACATACTCACTCATCAATTGGGCAAAAATACCTTTTACACCGCTAAGCATATAATCTTGTTTCGGGTGCTGCAAAAGCGGCGCATTGCCAGCCCAAGCCGACTGGCACCAAACTAAATTAGGCAGATGCTCGATAACTTGCACCGCTAAATCGGGATCAGTGAGTAAAACAGTCACCTCAGCAGCTTGTTGATATGTGATGACGTCTTGAGGTAGAGAAGTGCTAAGCACTAATTCGGTATCTTTGCATGTGTCTCGCGCTAACCATAAGTCGTGATAACGTAGTGCATCACGCGACAAGATCAGTAATTTATGCATAGGTTTTTGCACCTAAAATCACAGGTTTTTTGGCGCCGGTAACAGCTGGAGAATTAGCGGGGCTCTTTGCTTCATAACAATATGCTAGCCATGCAAACGCCATCGCTTCAATGGCATCAGCATCATAGCCTAGTGATTGCATATCGGTAAGTGTTGCGTGTTGAGCCGAGCAGTGCACCTGCAATCTTTGCAACAATGCAGCATTATGAACACCACCGCCACAAATGATCCATTCGCGCCTTCCAAACCCAAACCCAGACTTAAACTCAGACCCAATCTGCGACTCTATTGCGCCATGCTGCGTCATGATTGCCCGAGCAATCGATACGCTAGTTAACTCGACCAGTGTCGCTTGCACATCTTGTGGCTCGAGGACCACTGCTGCAAATGCGGAATAATCAGCTAGCTGCTGCTCTAGCCAACCGAGGTTAAAGTATTCACGGCCTGTACTTTTGGGCGCTGGCAATGAAAAATAAGGGTCGGCAAGCATTCTGTCTAATAATATAGGATCACAGTGACCGCCACTCCCCCATGCACCATCAATGTCGATAGCTTGCCCGGTGTGAAGTGCACACCAACTATCGAGTAATGTATTGCCTGGACCGGTATCAAATCCATTCGTTATGCCTTGCTGATCTCTTGGCAATATAGTGACATTGGCAATGCCGCCAATATTAATCACAATCCGTTGATTCACATTTTCGGGGTAGGGCATGAACAAAGCTTGATGAAAAGGAGGGACTAGTGGCGCGCCTTGCCCACCTTGAGCTAAATCATTCGCACGAAAATTATCGATGACATCAATACCCGTTAACGCTGCGAGTAATGCTGCGTTGTTGAGTTGTATCGAAAATGGAATGAGCGCATCTGGTGCATGCCAAATAGTTTGCCCATGACAACCTATAGCTTGAATATCATTTGGGGCAATATTGTGTTCGCGTAAAAGCGTATTGACGGCGTCGGCAAATGCAGTGGCTAAGGCTTGTTGGACTGCGCCAATCTCAGCTAAGCTATGCGTCTGCTTGGGTTGCATTAGGTATGTTAGTGAACTGCGCAGTTCAAGGTCAAAATTAATCGTATTAGCGCAGACTAAGGAGATATTTGCTGCGGTATCTGAGCGTGGAGTAACGCTAATCAGGGCGACATCGATGCCGTCTAAGCTAGTGCCTGACATGATCCCGACAAACAGCGTCATAACAATCCTTAGTTAATACTCGCAAGCATAATGCGTTTGTTATTATTAAGCAGCACTAAGCGTTGTTCGGTTAACTGCATAAATGCATTTTTTTCTTTTTTATCGATTGGTTCAGCTTTAGGCAAAGTCACTGTACGTGGATTGCGGTGTACGCCATCAACCAAAAATTCATAATGTAGATGCGGACCAGAGGACATGCCGGTGGATCCTAACAAGCCAATGACTTGTCCTTGCTTCACTATTT
This sequence comes from Glaciecola sp., assembly GCA_029246415.1. Taxonomy (GTDB): domain Bacteria; phylum Pseudomonadota; class Gammaproteobacteria; order Enterobacterales; family Alteromonadaceae; genus Opacimonas. Next base: position 67,455 of record JAQWNF010000008.1, on the reverse strand, counting down.
CGCCTTTTTTTACTTTGCGTTTAGAAAAGTGTAGGTACTTAGTCACATAGCGGTCGCCATGTTGAATAAACACATGATGGCCGTTGAATTTATCGTAGGTAGATTTGATTACGCGACCTTTACCTGCTGCGACAACAGGTGTCCCTGTCGGAGCGGCATAATCGGTACCTCGATGCGCTTTCCACCTTTTTTGTACTGGGTGGTAGCGTTTTTTAGTAAAATTAGAGCTGATATAGCGAAAGTTAACCGGCGCTCGTAAAAAGCTTTTCTTCATACTACGACCGTTCGGCGCATAATAGCTACCGTCAGTATGGCGTATCGCTTGAAATACTTCGCCTTGGTTGACGAACTCTGCTGCTAAAATATCGCCAAAGCCAATAAAGTCGCCGTTAACATAACGTTCTTCGTACATAACGTTGAAGGTATCACCTGCACGAATTTCCATAGCAAAATCAATATCCCAACCAAAAATATCAGCCAGTTCCATGATTTTATTATCGGTCATGCCCGCTTTAATACCTGCATTCCAAAACGATGATTCAATCTCACCTTGAGCAAAAGTCGGTTTACTGTAGACATCAGCCTTAGCAATCGTTGAGATATAGTCATCATCAGATTTACGGGTAATAATCAAAGTTTCAGTTTCTGAATACTCATAGCTTAACGTGTTGATCTTACCGCGCTCGTCAAACGTGAAGTTTAAAAACTCTCCAGGCATCATTTTAAGGAGTTTTTTGGCCTCTTTGCCTGCTCGTGATACATGATACGTATCCGCTGCACTTAAGCCTACTTGCTTGAAAATTTTAGCAAGGTTGTCACCCGATTTGACTTGATAGGAGGTGGTTTCTGCCGTGCTTGTCGATGCATTCATATCAGCAGAACGCACAGTTGTTTCATCGATCACCAAATCAACTGGGTATTTGATACCAGGTTGTAACACTTGAGAAGTAGCATGACGAGAAGCACCAGCACTAAACAACATGCTAATGGTCAAAATAAATACAATAATGATGAGCGCCACTAACGAAATTTTGTGTGGTTTAGGTAATGTTTTGATTGTTTGAGAAACCAAAGCAAACTCCTCATTATGATAAGTTGTGTAAGAATATCGCTATTACTGTTTAAATTCTAGTGTAACTTAGACAAACCTGCTGATTTTTAAAGGTATACATAAAAAATACTTTTACAAAAATAAGCATACGTTAAGTCTTTTCATCTGACTGCGAGACAAGTAAAATGTTCCGATAAATTCTAGATTAAGTGGAAACAAGATGTCTGATTGGCAAAACGCCTTTAATGAAATAAAACGCGGCGCAGATGAAATTCTTATCGAAGATGAGTTAATTGAGCGATTAAAAGAAGGTAAGCCTTTGAAAATTAAGGCTGGTTTTGATCCAACGGCACCAGACTTACATCTAGGTCATACGGTACTAATCAATAAATTACGTGTATTTCAGCAACTTGGTCATGAAGTTATTTTCTTGATTGGTGATTTCACTGGATTGATTGGTGATCCGACAGGTAAAAATGTCACTCGTAAGCCGCTATCTAGAGAAGATGTATTAGCAAACGCCGAAACATACAAAGAACAAGTATTCAAAATCCTCGATCCTGCAAAGACGACCGTTCGTTTTAACTCCGAATGGATGGACAAACTTGGTGCGGCAGGTATGATTAAGTTAGCTGCTAGCCAAACCGTAGCGCGGATGCTTGAACGTGATGACTTTAAAAAGCGTTATGGTAACAACCAACCTATAGCCATCCATGAGTTTTTATATCCATTAGTACAAGGCTGGGACAGTGTTGCACTAGAGTCGGATGTTGAGCTAGGTGGTACGGATCAGCGTTTTAATTTGTTGATGGGACGTGAGTTACAAAAATCTCAAGGTCAGCGTCAGCAAACCGTATTAATGATGCCATTGTTAGAAGGATTAGATGGCGTCCAAAAGATGTCAAAATCACTCAATAACTATATCGGGATTACGGATGCACCAAATGATATGTTTGGTAAGATCATGTCGATTTCAGATGATCTGATGTGGCGTTATTTTGATTTGTTGAGTTTCCGACCGTTAGAAGAAATTGCTCAGTTGAAAGTGACAGTAGCCGAAGGCGCGAACCCACGAGATACCAAAATTGAACTGGCCAAAGAAATCATCGCGCGTTTTCACGACGATTCTGCTGCTGAAGCTGCACATCAAGATTTCATTCAACGTTTTCAAAAAAATGCCATTCCAGATGATATGCCTGAATTAACAGTCGCACTAGCGGTTGAAGGAATGGGAATTGCTTCATTATTAAAAGAAGCGAACCTTGTTGCTTCTACATCTGAAGCGATGCGTATGATTAAACAAGGTGCGGTCAAAATTGATGGTGAAAAGGTTGAAGATCCTAAGTTGCAACTCAGCAATGCCGGTGAAGCGGTCTATCAAGTAGGTAAACGCAAGTTTGCCCGCATCACGCTAGCATAAGTCCAATCTTATAACGCTCAAGCTTTTTGATTAGCAGTTTCTCTTTGCGCGATAAGCGCTTGATATTCTGCTAATTTAGCTTGCGCTTCAGTGCCAAACAATATCTCACAAGCTTCGATTAATCCTGGACTAGAAAGTATTTCACTACTGCGCAAGACCATTGCAATTTTTGAACGACGTCTTAAAAAATCATCCAATTTAGTGATCATTTCCCTACGCGCGGCATAGTGTAGTTCTGCTCGAATATATTCAGCGTTATGCATTAGCTGTTCGGCTTGTTGAGGATCGCGTTGGATCTCATCAATGATCTGTAACGCATTAATATCATAGCGACGCCATAAACGCGTAGACAACAACTCAGAGGAATATTCTGGCGTCAACGCGTCAAGATTAATCAAGGCTGCACGCTCTAAAAATGTTTGTTTATGCGCGTCACTGGATTCGCCGTACCATTTCGCATTAGGGTTCGGTAACGGCATATCAAATGCTGCAATGGTATCTGCGATCTCGTTCCCTACGTTAATACAATCCGTTAATTTACCGCCAAAAATACTCACAAGTCGCTGCTTGCGATTCACATCCACAGCATGTTTGCGCGACAGTTGTACCCAATCAGAACTACCACTGTTACCTTTGACTGCTAAAGGGCGGACACCACAGCGCTCAGAGATCACATCATCCATAGTTAACGGTTGGTCTAAGTTTAGCAGAGCATTGACGTTATCCAATATAAAGTGACGGTCGGCATCGGTGACAACAGGATTGGGTGAGTCAACTTTATCATCAGTGGTGCCAATACAGGTTTTTTGTCCCATCGGGATAACAAAGAACAAACGTCCGTCAGAGGCAAAAAAGGCCAATACTTTATCGACTTTGGTGAGTTTATTGACGATTAAGTGCACACCCTTAGAAAAGACATGGTGATGTTCAGTTTTATTATCAAGCTCAGCATTAAACGCATCAGCAAATGGGCCACAGGCATTGATGATACTTTTGGCTTTAATCGTAATCGGTGCACCGGTGATTTCATCTTTGGCTGATACATGCCATAGATTGTCGTCAAACTGCGCATCTTGTGCTGACACATAGTTTGTTACTACCGCACCATTATCCATAGCGCCACGAACAAAGTTAAACACAAAGCGTGCATCATTATCATGTAAAAATGCATCAGAGTATTCAAACCCACCTTGTGCGTTACTGGTATCGATCACCGGCTCTCGGGATTCGATAGCTGCAGAAGACAAAAACTCAGGAAAACGCGTAAAAAACCGACCCATTACCCAATACAATAACGTGCCTAAATAGACAAACAATGCCGGAAAGCGAAAGCCTTTTTGTAGCGTGGTCAAAAATCGGATCTCTTGCACAGTAGAAGGATAAGATTGCATTAAATGATTGCGGCTTTTACACAGTTTATTGACCAGCAAGTATTCGTGGGATTCAAGATACTTGATCCCACCCCAAGCTAAATTTGATGAATGTGAACTGGTTTCTCCAGCAAAATCACCTTTATCAATAACAGCCACTGATAGGCCTTTTTTTGATAATGCAGCAGCGCTCACAGCGCCATTAATACCTGCGCCGACGACCAATACATCGTAAGTGCGAGCAGATAATTGAGTAAGATTGGTATCGCGTAAATTCATGGAGTTCTGCATTTAGATATAGCTACCTTGTAAACAAAGACTTTCTATTTTTCATATTTATCATATAATTTAAACCAGATTTACTATTTTTTAAACTATTTTAGCCATTTTTGTACAAAAAAACTGATTTGAGTGTAAATTATTTGTTATAAACACGGCTGTGGCTTTCTTTTAATATCCAAGTAAAGATTCAGGTAAAGGTTCAACATGACACAAGGTATTTTATCTATTGATCAGGGTACGACTTCGACTCGTGCGATAGTATTTGATAAGCAAGGCAAAGCCCTATGCAGTGCTCAACAAGAATTTACTCAATATTTTCCAAAAAATGGTTGGGTCGAACATGATCCCGAAGAAATTTGGCAAAGCACCTTAACGGTCTGTCACTCAGTGTTAGATCAAGCCCAAGCGTTGGGGGTGACGGTTGAAGGGATTGGTATTACTAATCAAAGAGAAACGACGTTAGTATGGGATCGTGCGACGGGTAAACCTATTTATAATGCGATTGTGTGGCAAGACCGCCGAACGGCAGCAATGTGTGCTGATCTTGCGGCAAAAGGCGAGCAAATTACTGCTAAGACAGGCTTGTTACTCGATCCGTATTTTTCTGCTACTAAGATTGCATGGATCTTAGATCATGTCCCTAATGCTCGCAGCCAAGCGGAGCAAGGGGAGCTTGCATTCGGTACTATTGATAGTTTCCTTATCTGGCGTTTGACCCAAGGTCAGGCACACGTCACAGATACCACCAATGCTTCACGTACCAATCTATTTAATATTCATACAATGGCATGGGATGATTCGTTGTGTGCGTGGTTTAACGTACCATCAAGTGTGTTGCCGAGAGTGCTTGATTGTGCTGCTGATTTTGGGACTAGTGCGCCGGGAGTGCTGCCACTATCACTGCCCATAGCAGGTGTAGCAGGTGATCAGCAAGCTGCGTTAGTGGGTCAATGTGGTTTTAATAAAGGCGCATTAAAAAGTACGTATGGCACAGGGTGTTTTGCATTATTAAATACCGGCACAGAGCCTCTTGCATCGACATCTAAGTTATTGACGACTGTGGGTTATTCATTAAATGGTCAGGCTTATTACGCGCTTGAAGGTTCTATATTCACTGCCGGCGCGAATGTACAATGGTTACGCGATGGTATCCAAGTTATCGATAATGCTAAGGCGTCGCAAGTGCTTGCTGAGTCGCTGGATTATGATCACGGCGTAGTACTAGTGCCTGCATTTGCGGGTCTAGGTGCTCCGCACTGGAAACCTAATGCTCGTGCAGCCATTTATGGTATGACACGCGATACATCCAATGCCCATTTTGCTCGTGCAGCATTAGAAGCCGTGTGTTATCAAACTAACGATTTGTTACATGCTATGGCACAAGATGGTGTGCAAAGTACTTCCGTGTTAGTGGATGGAGGAATGGTCGCGAACGATTGGTTCTGTCAGTTCTTAGCGGATATTTTGCAAGTGGATATCCAGCGTCCAGTTAATATGGAGTCAACCGCATTGGGGGCAGCTTTTTTAGCAGGACTACAGTTAGGCCTGTATGCGAATGTCGAAGAAATCTCAGAGCTAAAAGCAATCGAACGAGTATTTACACCGAGTATCGATCCGCACATCAGAAAAGCTTGTTTAGCCCGTTGGCAAGCTGCGGTTCAAAGCACATTGTTGTTTGCACAAGCTAATGGCTAAGATGTATCATTAAGAAAATAAATGACTCAATAGTCTTTTATTCTGTCTCTTTGGTCTGTTGTTTACGCTCATTCAACACTTGGTTTAAGTGAACGTTAAGGGCTTCCATAGATATGTGGATCTCGCGTACCGACAGTACCAAAGACACTAACAACAAGACTAAACTCACGCCAAATACCCAGTTGGCAATAAACATATAATCCATGTAAATAAATAACATGGTCAGCACACAAAAGAAAAAGCTCAACACACCGGTTTCTTGCATCCAGCGAATTAGTTTGATGCGTTTTCGAAAATTTTGAATTTGGAGCATGACGGTTTCGTGTTCATGGTTTTGCGAAAACTGTCTTGTCAGGCTTGAGAGCGCCAAAAAGCGATTGGTAAATGCTAATAATAATAAACTGATTGCCGGAAATAACATGGCGGGCGTGGTAATACTAAGTTCCATATTTGAATGATGTCTTTGAGTTGACTAATGAGCTACTTAAAAGTACCACTTTTCGGCTTAAATGTCATTGCAATAACCTGCTACACAAAGTTGTTACCCTTGGTTGCTTCACACATCCGCTTTATTTCGGTCAAAATACGAGGCGTAAATCGGTGTAATAGATCAGGGTTCAATTGCACTATTGGAGCCTTAATAACATGTCTATGTGGCGCCCAAAATGCCTCAATACTGGCAAGTGGCTCTTTGGCCACATTAATAATATAGTCGGGTTGTTGACGTAGAACGTGCGCTAAAGATACTTGTGGGTATGCAATCTCACTATGAGCAAATATCTGTGTTAATTGACACACTGCTAATGCTTGATTGGCCCATGCTCCTTTACCGATAGACATGAGTGGGGTCGCCCACGAATAATAAAACACCGATTGTGCGTCACGCTGGGCATATTGTTGTCGCAGTTGCTGCAAGTCTTGTCTATAGCTTTGCGCAACAGCGTTGGCTGTACCTGCCTTTTCTGGCATATCCAAAAACTTACCTAAGTCTGTGATATTTTGTGCAATATCATCTAATGTCAGTGTATGTAAGCTTAATACATGCAAGCCTAATGCTTCTAATTTAGCGATATCTTGTGGTTTATTTCCACCTTGCCAAGCAATGATATGCGTGGGTTGCAGCGCCAATATAGCAGCAAAATCTAATCCGGTATAACTTGCCACGGAGGGAAAGTCTTGAGCCGCAGCGGGATAGTCTGAGTAATCGCTGACGGCAACAAGTTGTGATTCTTGTTCTAATAAAAAGACCAATTCAGTCAAGTGGGGTGCAAGGGTAATAATACGCTTGTTACTCGCTGAAAATGCAGAATGGCTAATGCTCAATAAGCAAAAAATGATAATAACAAAGCGCATTAAAAAGCGACTCCAGTTAATAACCATACTATCAATGAGCATAATAAAATATAAGCACACAACCAAATCGGCTGTAAAAATAACACGCGTTTTATATGATCGAGTTTTAATGCATCGTGACTGCCAAGTTTGGGTTTACGAATACGTTGCCCTGCATAGCTGTAGGCACCAGACAATTGCGCATCGATAACCCAACCATATAAAGCAAGTAACCAGGTAGCTGGAGTGGTATTTTTACTAGTTATGATCTGCTGTAGCATCTGCTTGTTAGGATTAAACACAATGATCATTAGGCTGTATAAGATCACCGCGGGCCATTGTAATATCCGAGTTAAGGTACTGGTTAGTTTACCTATGCCTAGCCATTGTGCATGTTTTGGATTCCAGCAAGCTGCTAACTCGTATAATAAACGATAGCTTAGTGCGACCCAGATATTAGTAAATGCAAACCAAAAAATGACCACGATCTGTTGATAGACGTGGCGTAAAATTAACATCTCAGTTGTCGCTTTAGCGATACCTAAGGGGGAGAGTTGTGCCGTATCGCGCAACACAAAGCTATTTAGTGTATCTCTGGCAAGTTGCTTTTTGTCTTGGGCAATATAGTGATAGATACGCTTTGCAGCATGACGCAAGCGCCATTGACCGAGGCTTACCCACAACAATACGCCAATCAGTATATGTTGAAATTCGGCGATTTGAATAATAAACCACAAAATTGCCACAAAAGGCACAAGCAACAACAACGCGCTACCCAATGCCAATACGCCATTAGCACGATTAGGTTGCGCAATAATAAGCTGTCCTAAACGCACATTCAAAAGATTGAGGAGGGCAATGGGATGAACGGCTTTGCGCCAAGTAACCTGATATTCGAGTAATACAGCAACACTGATTATCCCCAATACTAAAAATGCAGGGTGGGTTAGCCAGTGAGGTATTAGCGAATCTAACAAGTGTTATGCCGCCTTGATCAAGGCCATAACAAGATTAGCAGAGTTGACGGCTGCTTTTTCTAGATATTCTTCAAAGGTATGTGTGGATTCTTCATTGGCGAGATCAGAAATGCAACGGATCACCACACAGCGGGTATTCGCCATATGACAAGCTTGAGCGATGGCGGCACCTTCCATTTCTACTGCTGCAACGGTTGGAAATAAACTAGCAATATGCTGAGTATCTGCCGCTTCACAAATAAATTTATCACTGGTACCAATTAATCCTTTGATAGCATTGATATCTGCAAATCCAGCCACTTGAGTTAACGCTAAATCGATAAGTTGTGCATCGCATTCAAATCGAGCTGGCATGCCTGCAGGTTGGCCTGGCGCGTAGCCAAAATTCGTTAAATCTACATCAAACTGGACTAACTCATCTGCAATAACAATATCGCCAACTTGTAGTTGTTTGTCATATCCACCTGCAGAGCCAGTGTTAATCACAACATCAGGGGCAAATGCTTGAGTCAATACTCCGACAGCTAGTGCTGAGGCCACTTTACCAATCCCACAACGCGCAATCATGACTTCATGACCTGTAAATTGGCCAACGTGGCATTCTAAGTGCTGAATTGTGGAGGTGCTTGATTGTGCTAACGATTGCGTAAGAAGGGTGATCTCTTGCTCCATCGCCCCTAAGATTAAAAATTTCATAGTAAAAAACTCTGCTAAACAAGCATCAGTCGATGCTTGGAATAAATAATAACCTGATCATATCATAAAAAAGCCACGTGACCGTAAAAAGCAAACACGTGGCGAGTCGGGGGAAGTAAAAGAGTTATGCCGCAGCGGCTTTACTTGAGCGAAGCGGTCGAGTAGGGCGTTTTTGTGTGGTTAAAATCGGTTGTTTGGTTTTTAATTTACGGTATTCCACTAATTTTGATTCGATACACTCACGAATATCAGAAGCGGTGTACCCAGGTTTTACCTTAATGCGAACATGCGCCACACTGGCTGATTCTAACGCGCCAGATACAAACCAATCACGCTGAGTTTTATAGCCTTCTTTTTGTTCTTGTCCTTTGATGACAGGGCCTTTTGCGCTAACCAAATCAATGGCGATTAACGGGCGCATATCTTCTTTGTCGCACAATACAAAATCAAGTTGCTTGGTACTCGCTTTTTGTTGAGCGGCTTTTGATTGTTTGGACTGACTGCGAGGCGCGAGGACATCAGCTAAGCGAACCCGACATAATATCCGAAATTCGTTACCGACTGCTTGTTCTAGCAATTGAATAAAAGAACGTTCAACCGGCGTAAATAATTGTGATTTACGTTGAAACGGGACGTTGATATCCGGTTGACTCATTTTAATGACCGCCAGTGCCATTACGATCATGACTATGGTTAATATAATTGCTAATTCCATCTTTGACTCCTCACAATACTAAGGTCAGTTTTTTGACTGGTTTGAGATAAACCTGTCACTGAGTCTAAGAAAGCAATTGCAGTGCCATAATGATTAATTCATGCGACAAAAACAAAAAAAGCGATGTAATTAATACATCGCTTTAAACTTGTTAGTATCGTTTGTAACTAAAGATTAAATAGTAAAACGCTTACACGCCCATATAATCCATCATACCTTCTGCAGCTTTACGGCCTTCTGCAATCGCTGTAACAACTAAGTCAGAACCACGCACCATATCACCACCTGAGAATATCTTAGGGTTAGATGTTTGGAATGGATAATTACCATGTTCAGGCGCGCGTACGCGTCCTTTTTCATCTAAGATAATACCTACATCACCAAACCAAGGTGCTGGCGATGGAGAGAAACCAAATGCAATAATGACCGCATCCGCTTCTAGGATATGTTCAGAGCCTTCAACTTTAACCGCACTTCGACGTCCTGCTGCATCAGGGGCGCCCATTTCGGTTTTAACCATACGCACACCGATGGTTTTTCCCGCATCATCAACGGCAATATCAAGTGGCATTAAGTTAAACTGAAATTCAACGCCTTCTTCTTTGGCATTAACGACTTCACGGCGTGAACCAGGCATGCTAGCTTCGTCACGACGATAAGCACAAATAACACTTTCAGCGTTTTGACGAATCGAAGTACGCACGCAATCCATAGTGGTATCACCACCACCGAGTACGACCACTTTTTTGCCTTTCATATCAATAAAGTCTTCAGGTGATTTTTCTAATCCCATTACACGATTAGTGTTAGCAACTAGAAAAGGTAATGCTTCAAATACACCCGGTGCAGCTTCATTTTTGAAACCACCTTGCATAGAAGTGTAAGTACCCATTCCAAGGAACACTGCATCGTATTCTGACAATAAATCGTCAAATGCAATATCTTTACCGATTTCAGTATTTAATCTGAACTCAATGCCCATGTCGGTGAAGATCTCACGACGACGTTCAATCACTGTTTTTTCTAATTTGAAAGATGGGATACCGAATGTCAGTAAGCCGCCGATTTCTTCATAACGGTCAAAAACAACTGGTGTGACACCATTACGCACTAATACATCAGCACATGCTAGACCAGCAGGGCCTGCACCGACGATGGCAACGCGCTTGTCGGTTTTGATGACACCTGACATATCTGGACGCCAACCCATTTTAAAGGCTGTGTCGGTAATATAGGTTTCGATACTACCGATAGTGACCGCACCAAAATCATCATTCAGCGTACATGCGCCTTCACATAGACGATCTTGAGGACAAACGCGACCACACACTTCAGGTAACGAGTTGGTTTTGTGCGACAACTCAGCAGCTTCAATGATGCGGCCTTGGTTAGCCAAATCAAGCCATTGTGGAATGTAGTTATGTACTGGACACTTCCATTCACAATATGGGTTACCACAATCTAAACAGCGGTCAGCTTGACCTTCTGTTTGCGACTGTGACAATGGTTGATAAATTTCACCAAATTCTTCTTTACGAACAATGATAGGTTTTTTAGGTGGATCGATACGCGCCACATCCACAAATTGGTATACATTCTTAGCCATACTTTACCCCTATCTTATTGTGCTTGAACACGAAGTTCAGCACTGGAGCGACTAATATGCCCCAATAAGTTCTTCACATCACTTGTTTTTGGTTTAATTAAACGGAACGAACCTAACATGTCACTGAAATTAGATAATAAATTCAATGAGTGTTCTGAACCGGTTTTTTCATAATGCTCGTTGATGAGTCCACGTAAATGCTCTGATAAAATGCCTTTATCTTCGATATTTAACACATCGACTAATTCAGCATTGATGCGGTGTTCGATGTCGTTGTGCTCATCTAAAATGTACGCAAAACCACCTGTCATACCTGCACCGAAGTTAACGCCTACACTACCTAGAACTGCAACAATACCACCGGTCATATATTCACAACCGTTATCACCACAGCCTTCAATAACTGCAATTGCGCCAGAGTTACGTACTGCAAAACGTTCACCAGCACGGCCTGCGGCTAATAATTTTCCGCCGGTTGCACCATATAAACAGGTATTACCCATAATGGCGGATTCGTGTGCGTCAAATTTCACTTTGTGCTCTGGATAAATAACTAACTCACCGCCAGTCATCCCTTTACCCACATAATCGTTCGCATCGCCTTCGAGGGTCATATTTAGACCACCTGCATTCCAGACACCGAAGCTTTGACCAACGGTACCTTTAAGCGCGATATTAATTGGGAAGTCATCGGCACCATGGTTGCCATGTTTAGCTGCAATCATTCCCGATAATGTCGCTCCAACTGAACGGTCAGTGTTACGCACAGGGTAGCTTAGTTTCATGCCTGAGTTTGACTCGATTGCGGACGCAGCATCTACAGCCATCTTACGGTTTAAGTCACCATTATCAATCGGGTTATTGGCACCTTCAGAGCAAAATAGTTTGGTATGGACACCCGCTTCAGGTTTATGTAGTAACGGAGATAAATCCAAACGCGCTTGTTTTGCGGTTTGTCCCGTTAACATTTCCAAATACTCAGTTTGACCAATTAAATCTTCAAATTTACGTACGCCCATTAATGCCATAGTTTCACGGATTTCTTGTGCGATAAACTTAAAGTAGTTCATCACCATATCTGGCAAGCCAATGAAATAGTTTTCACGTAACTTTTCGTCTTGTGTTGCTACACCTGTCGCACAGTTATTTAAGTGACAAATACGTAAGAATTTACACCCTAATGCAACCATTGGGCCGGTACCAAAACCGAAGCTTTCAGCTCCTAATAATGCGGCTTTAACGACATCAAGACCGGTTTTTAAGCCACCATCGGTTTGTACTCGAACTTTGTGACGTAAACCATTTTCAATCAAGGCTTGTTGTGTTTCGGCAAGACCAAGTTCAAATGGGCTACCTGCATATTTAACCGAGGTTAAAGGACTTGCTGCAGTACCACCGTCATAACCAGAAATGGTAATCAAATCAGCATAAGCTTTAGCTACACCACATGCAATCGTTCCAACACCTGGTTCAGATACAAGTTTCACTGAAATAAGCGCTTTTGGATTGACTTGTTTTAAATCGAATATTAGCTGGGCTAAATCTTCAATCGAATAAATATCGTGATGCGGTGGAGGCGAAATTAATGTCACACCAGGCACTGAAAAGCGTAATTCAGCGATGTATTGGTTGACTTTGTCACCTGGTAATTGACCACCTTCACCTGGTTTTGCACCTTGAGCAACTTTGATCTGGATGATCGTCGCATTCATTAAGTAATGCGGAGTTACACCAAAGCGACCTGAGGCGACTTGTTTAATTTTAGAGTTTTTCTCAGTATTGAAGCGGGCAGGATCTTCACCACCTTCACCTGAGTTTGATTGACCACCTAAGCGGTTCATCGCAATCGCTAATGCTTCATGCGCCTCTGGTGATAATGCACCGATAGACATTGCCGCAGTATCAAAACGACGATACAAGGTTTCAGCAGATTCTACTTCACTGATATCAATGCTGTTATTAGCGTATTTTAAGCCTAGCAAATCACGCAAGTGTGATGGTGAGCGATCGTTGACTAACGAAGAGAACACTTTGTAATCTTCATAATCACCGCTGACGACTGCGGTTTGCAATGTTTTCACGACATCAGGGTTATACGCATGGTATTCACCATCATGGACGTATTTTAATAATCCACCGTGGCTAACAGGCTTACGTTTGAGCCAAGCAATACGTTGATTATTTAATGTGTCTTGTTGGAACTCTTCAAAACCCGCACCTTGTAATCGACTCGTCACACCTTGGAAGCATAAGTCCATGACGTCTTCGTTGATCCCAATTCCTTCAAATAATTTTGAAGAACGGTAAGAAGCAACCGTACTGATACCCATTTTTGACATGATTTTGAATAAGCCTTTGTTGATCCCTTTACGGTAGTTCAACATAGCTGTCATCGCATCGATGTCTAATTCTTTATTTGCTACTAATTGCTCAATGGTTTCATATGCCAAGAACGGATATACGGCTGTAGCACCTAAACCAATTAATACAGCAAAATGATGTGGGTCACGAGCAGAAGCGGTTTCTACCACAATGTTGGCATCACAACGTAGTTGCTCATCTACAAGGCGTTTTTGTACCGCGCCCACTGCCATTGCCGCTGGAATAGGCAAGTGCGATGGCTCAATGTTACGGTCAGAAAGAATCACAAACGCAGCGCGTTTTTCACGTACTAACGCAACTACTTCATCACAGATGCGGACAATAGCGGCCTTCAAGCCTTCTTCAGGTAAGTAATTTAATGATACTTTTTCTGAATAGTAATGTTCTTGATCAAGTTCACGTAACTGTTTTAGATCCGTGTACATTAATATCGGCGATTTAAAGATGACACGGTCAGCATGGCCGCCCGTTTCATTAAATACGTTTTGCTCACGCCCAATGCAGGTTGCTAACGACATAACGTGGTTTTCACGTAACGGGTCGATAGGTGGATTCGTAACTTGTGCAAATTGTTGGCGGAAATAATCATATAACGTACGCACACGTGAAGACATAACCGCCATAGGGGTATCATCACCCATAGAGCCAACTGCTTCTTGTCCGTCTTTTGCTAAAACCTTAACAACTTGTTGGATTTCTTCATAAGAGTAGTTAAACAATTTATGAAAAACAGCCATTTGCTCATCATCAATTGCGCGTTTACCGATTAATACGGCGTCACATTCTTCAATTGGTTTAAGGTGGCGAATATGTTCAGATAACCACTCTTTGTAAGGATGCTGTGTTTTTAAAACGTCGTCAATTTCAGTCGAACGCCAGATTTTACCTTCTTGCGTATCAACGGCTAGCATTTCACCTGGACCAACACGACCTTTTTCGACGACATCGCTTTGTTCGTAATCCCAGATGCCGATTTCTGAAGCAAGTGTGATTAAGCCATCGTTAGTGATGACATAACGAGCAGGACGTAAACCATTACGGTCAAGGTTACAAGCGACATGACGACCATTGGTCAGTACGATCCCTGCAGGACCATCCCACGGCTCCATGTGCATTGAGTTAAACTCATAAAATGCACGTAGTTCATCGTCCATGGTAGCGTTGTTTTGATAGGCAGGTGGCACGAGCAAACGCATCGCACGGAATAAATCCATACCGCCAGCTAAGAACAGTTCTAGCATGTTATCTAATGACGAAGAATCAGAACCCGTTGTATTAACAAATGGTGCTGCGTCTTTTAGATCAGGAATTAATGGAGTAGCGAATTTGGACATACGTGCTTTAGCCCAATCTCGGTTACCTTTGATTGTATTGATTTCACCATTGTGCGCTAAATAACGGAAAGGTTGCGCGAGAGGCCAACGAGGTAATGTGTTGGTCGAAAAACGCTGGTGGAATACACAAATACTGGATTCAAGACGATCATCTGCAAGATCTTTATAAAAAGCAGGCAGATCTTTGGGCATGACTAGGCCTTTATAAATAGTCACTAAACCAGATAGGCAGGCTACATAGAAATCTGGATCGTCTATAAGACGTTTTTCAGCGCGACGACGAACCATGAATAAGCGGCGTTCGATATCAGATGTAGGCCAACCGTTCGGTGCATTAACAAAGACTTGCTCAATTTGTGGCACGCCACTAAGAGCAAGTTCACCTAGTACTGATTTGTCGACAGGCACTTCGCGCCATCCAGCAACGGTTAAGGTTTCTTTAGTTAATTCTTCATTTAACACTTCACGGGCTTGTTGCGCTAATACTGGGTCTTGGGATAAAAACACCATACCAACAGCATAGTTAGTTCCTAGACGCCATCCAGCTTGCTCAGCAACAGTTCTAAAAAATGAATCTGGCTTGGCAATTAATAGACCACAACCGTCACCCGTTTTACCATCAGCAGCGATACCACCGCGATGTTGCATACGGTCAAGACCTTCAATTGCTGTAGAAACTAAGCGATGACTCGCCTCACCTTGGGTGTGTGCAATCAATCCAAAACCACAGTTATCTTTGGAATCGTTTGGGTGATATAAACTCATATGAATCTCTCCATTTTTATTCGCTCAATTGAGCCATGCATTAGCAATGCAGACATTAGCTAATAAAAAAATTAAAACGACAAAAACCACGACGATGTTGATATAACATCAATCTTGGTAAATATTTCTTATAAAAGCTTCTTACTGTCATGAGAAGCGTTCAATGTTTGTTCAGTATATGTTCAACACAAAAACTAAACGGCGGTTTGTTCCATTCAAACCATGAACTTATATATAATGCTATGTAGGGTGTTAACAAGTGACTTCAATGTCGTGTTCGGCAACCAGCAGATATTAGAATTTTTATGCAATTTATCTTAGCAGATGCCGTAAAATACTATTTTGTGGCTCATAGATCAAATATTAGTTTGTTTGTCCTGAATAGCAAATAATCGCATTAAAATATTTATATCATATATAACAATGACTTATTAATTTCGTGGACATTTTATTACACACTTATTAGGAATTAAAATTTTCTATAAGCGGTATAAATATCCTATCGTATGTTCATAACAATTCTTTTACAAATTGCATATTTTTGATTATTTACGCTAATTATATGCATAAATATCCTGTTTTGATCACAATGTCGAGTGAAAATAATATGTGTCTCTAGAATCAATCATTGATATGATTCAGCTATTAAGTCTTTACGTGTTGTTATTATGCATCCAGAACATTCAACTAATTCATGGGCATTTCGCTTTTCACGCTTTGTGGAGCACCATGGAACCGTCAAACTCAGCTTATTTTTCGTGCTGGTCACTCTAGTATTTACTATTTGCGGGTCATATATTATTCGCCTTAGCTTGGGTACCGAGCCATTATTAGAAGATTTTGTTAGTGCAGTCATCCTCACCATGCTATCTGCACCTTGGATCTTGTACTTCTTTAGTGAGTTGGTGAAACAGCTTGAGTTATCTCGGGTACATCTAAAAGAAGTCATTGAAGAATTAGAAAGTTTGCGTGAAGAAGACGTGTTGTTGAATCGTGAACTGCAGAACAATATCAAGCAACTTAACTTTGAGATCGAACAACGCAAAGAAGCACAACTAGAGCGCGAACGTGTATTTAAAGAGCTTGAAATCGAAATTAGAGATAAATCCGAACAAGAAATTCAAGCTCGTCGTTTATCCACCTTATTGCGTTCCATTATTGATGCTTCGCCTGATTTGATTTATTTCCGCAATGAAGAAGGGCAGTTTGCAGGTTGTAACCGTGTTGCCGAAGAGTTAACCGGACGCAGCCAAGATGAGTTACTTGGATTGACGCCTCATGAAGTGTATGACGAAGAGCTTGCCACGCAAGTTGCACGTTCAGATAGTGAAGTATTAGAAAAAAATATCAGCGTGACCGAAGAGTTATGGCTGCGTTTCCCGGACGGAAAACATCGTTACTTTGAAATGCGCAAAGTGCCTTTCTTTGATCACGAAGGTGAGCGTTTAGGTCTACTGGCGTTTGGTCGTGATATGACTGAGCGGATCAAAGCAGAAAAAGCAGCAGAAAAAGCCAGTAAAGATAAAACCAAATTCATCGCCACTATCAGCCATGAGTTACGTACACCCTTAAATGGTATTGTCGGTCTATCGCGTATGTTACGAGATACAAAACTAAATAAAGAACAGTTTACTTGGGTAAGCACCATTTATGCGAGTGCTATTACGCTAGGTAATATTTTTAATGACATCATTGATTTAGATAAACTAGAGCGTGACAAAATTGAACTCTCATTCAAGACTTTATCATTAGAGAAATTTACTGATGAACTTAGCAGTGTCATCGAGCTACTCGCGGCTGATAAAAACTTAAAGTTTGTCTCTAAGGTGGCTCAACCTATCCCCGAATATGTGCAAGTAGATGGCACTCGCTTACGCCAAATTTTGTGGAACATGCTATTTAATGCCGTTAAATTCACACAAAAAGGCCATGTCAGTTTATCTGTGTCCGCGACCACTCTCCCTGATAAAAAGACTGCGAATGTATGTTTTGAGATTGAGGATACGGGTGTAGGGATCCCGCAAGCAGATATTGATAAGATTTTTGCGATGTATTACCAAGTTGATCATCCCGATCATCAATCTGCAACCGGTACGGGGATTGGCTTAGCTATCTGTAAAGAGATGGTGGATCGCATGAATGGTAATATTGAAGTGGTGTCTGAAGTAGGCAGAGGCACGCGTTTTATCATCACAATTCCACTAAAAATAAGTCAAAAACCACGTGTGCGTGAAGAGTTAAAAGTGAAGGGATTGAATATCTTATTAGTCGAAGATATCGAATTGAACGTGATGGTGGCAAAAGCCTTACTAGAAAAGTTAGATCAACACGTTGACGTCGCAATGACGGGTAAAGAAGCAATAGAAAAAATCCGCTCTACGACATACGATTTAATATTATTAGATATTCAGTTGCCAGATATGACGGGTTTTGATGTTGCAGATACGGTTATCCAAGAAGACTTAGTTATGCAAACTCCTATCGTCGCTTTGACGGCTAATGTGATTAAAAAGCGCGAAGAATATCTGCAAAATGGAATGGACGATATTATTGCTAAACCGATCAAAAAATCGCGCGTTATCAAGGTTTTCAATGAATTGTTTGCGCATCAAGAAGATACCTTTGAACCGATTGAGATCCCAGAAGTTGAAACTGAAAACCCACTAAACAAAACGATGGATTTAGAGTTTATCCAAACGTTGGTTGATACGATTGGGCATGAAATGGTGACAACCAGTTTAGGCGTATTTAAGGATAAGATCCCGGAGTACATGGAAAGTCTACATTTGAGTTTAACAGCTAAAGATAAAGATGATGTGTGTTCTCAAGCGCATAAAATTAAAGGCGCAGCGAGTTCAATCGGCCTTAGCCGGATTCAAAAAGTGGCAAATGAAATACAACAAGGTGATCATCCTACATGGTGGAAAAACGTCCACGAATGGGTTGATCAATTAGACGCTGCCATTAGCAATGATGTCGGTCTGTTTGAAGATTGGATCAAAGAACAAAGCTTTGAGGACTAGCTGCAAAGTTATTTAAGGTGTTTGCTCACCCGAGTAAACACTTCCTTAAACCACACCGCAAACTGTTCGGGCTTGGTTTCAAGCCAAGCCTGGATCTCATCAGTATGACACCACTGTGTAGCCATCACCTCATCTGGGTTAGGTGAAACCGCCGATACATCCTGCTCTACTAACAAGATGAAATCATATTCGTGCTCAATCAATTGATTATCTAATTGGGCATGGTAGATGAAATGGGATAAGGTCTGAACACGAGACGCTATGCTGATGTTTAGTTCTTCTTGTACACGGCGATGACAAGCTTGTTCTAGGCTTTCTTCTAAGAGTGGATGGGAGCAACACGTGTTAGCCCAGAGGCCTCCCGAGTGATATTTGTCTATGGCTCGTTGTTGTAATAACCACTCATAACCGCTGCGACTATCTTGTGCTGGTCGACAAATTTGCACCGAAAACGCGAGGTGTAAATCACCATCAATATGCGCTTGTAGTTTGTCCTTTGTCGCAATTGTTCTACCTTGCTTATCGCATAACACGACATATTGGGTACTTTGCATTAGCGGGTAGGTGTGTCGAGTGTTAACTCGCCGACAGTCACTTGTATCGTCAAAAATGCTTCTTGGCGTTGAATCTGTAGTAAAATCTGTGTGCCAGGCGGCGTTTCAGCTATCATGTCCAATGCGTCAGACGCACCAGATATAGGACGATTATCAATAGCTAGTAAAACGTCATTGACTTGCAAACCGGCCAGATCAGCAGGGCTACCACTCACAATATTTGCAATAATTATCCCATCTTGACCTTGATATTCGTTTCCAGAAAATCCAAGTTGACCACGAGTCACTTTACCATGGGTAATAATGTCAGACATGACGCGACTCGCTAATTCATAAGGCACCGCAAAGTTTACGCCATTGACATCACGCACACGACGCTGCGCATCAAAGGTTTTAAAATTGGCATTAGTAATGCCCATCAAATACCCCTCAGAGTCGACTAAGGCTCCGCCTGAGTTACCCTGATTTAACACGGCATCAGTCTGAATGAAATCAACATAATTGGCCAAGCCATTACGTCCTGTGCGTGACACAATACCTTGTGTAATGGTCTGTCCCAAGTTGTAGGGATTACCAATAGCCATGACGACATCACCAACACGGGTATTTGTTTTAGCCAGTTGCGGTATTGCATGTAAGTTATCGGCATTAATTTTTAAGACTGCCAAATCAGTAAATAAATCATAGCCTACAATTTGTGCTTCAAATAAACGGCTATCTTGCATGGCAACATAAATACTGGATGCATTATTGATAACGTGATGACAAGTTAAAATATAACCATCTTCAGTCATAATGACACCAGAGCCAAGGTTGGTGCGTTCACGTGAGGTATTACTAAATAAACTGTTGGATTCGATACTGACGCTATAGATGTTGACTACAGAAGGAGCTGAACGAGAAATCGCATCATAATATGATTGACGATTAGATGCAGGCTCACTTTCAAATAGACGTTTTAAATCAATACCACTGCCTTGTCTTAACTCAGGAACGAGTAATAAAATTAGGGAGGCGACAATTGCGCCAATAACAATAGAGCGAAAAAAGAACCAAAGAATACGTTGTCCAGGCATAGCGGTTTTCAATATATAAATCTTATAATTGCGTCGAAGTGTATCACAAGGCATGGGAGATAAAAAAGCTGACGAACACATATTGCATTCGTCAGCTCGATCTATCAGTCCTATTTAGGCTGATATAGGGTGTTTAACAACGACAGATTACTTTCTGATCACCAAATATAAAGTGGTATCACCACGACGAACATTGATCGCCATGACTTCATCTTCGCTGTTGGCAAGGCGTTCAGTCAGTTCTTTTATGTTATTAACACGTTGACGATTGACCCCGATGATCACGTCATCTTTACGTAAGCCAAAGCGCAATGCTGGACTCGCAGCTTCAATATCACTGACGGTTACGCCGCGATTACCTGCTATATCGGTGCCATCAGCAAACGTCGCACCGGTGAAGGCTGGATGAATTTCTGCTGCAGTTTTAACGGTTATCCCGGCATCACCTAACGTGACCTCAACGTTCATTGATTTACCTTGGCGAATGAGGGTTAATTCCAGATCCGCACCTGCTCCCATACTAGCTACTTTGGCACGTAATTCAGCAAAACTACCTAAGGTTTTACCATTGATGGCGGTAATGATATCTCCCGCTTCAATGCCTGCCTTTTGAGCCGCAGAATCAGGTGTGACTTCAGCAACAAAAGCACCTTTGTTGACATCTGAGTTGAAAGCTTCAGCCAAACCAGCATCCACATCATTGCCAATAATCCCGAGTAAGCCACGACGGACTTCGCCAAATTCACTGATTTGATCAACTAGATTTTTCATCATATTGCTTGGAATAGCAAAGCCAATTCCAACATTGCCGGCATCGCGACCCGGTGAGAATATCGCAGCATTGATCCCGACTAACTCACCTTTAAGGTTGACTAATGCGCCACCTGAGTTACCACGGTTAATTGCTGCATCGGTTTGGATGAAGTTTTCATAGCCACCCATATTAATACCAGTTCGACCTAAAGCACTGACAATGCCAGATGTCACTGTTTGTGATAAACCAAATGGATTACCAATAGCGATCACGAAGTCACCAACCCGTAATTTATCTGAATCAGCTAATGGCATGGCTGCAAGGTTAGTTGGCTCGATTTTGAGTAATGCTATATCGGACTGCTCATCAGCCCCAAGTTTTTTACCTGTAAACTCGCGTCCATCGGTTAGAGTAACTAAAATCTCGTCAGCATCTTTTACGACATGGGCATTAGTGACTATGTAGCCCTTTTTTGCATCAATGATGACACCAGAACCTAAACTACGAAATGGACGCTCTTGGACTTGCTCACCTTGACCGCCAAAAAAATTACGAAACATTTCAGGCACGCGTTGACGTGATACTTGTGTGCCTTCAACATTGATACTGACAACTGCAGGCATGGCCGTTTCTAGCATAGGCGCTAGGGATGGCATAGTGTCACTGTTAGTGGCGGAAAAGAATGGAAAGCCCGCGGTAGCTGTCGCTTGGACTGGCAAATTGACAAGCAATGTTGCACTGACTACGGTGCAGACAACGGCAACTCGTTTAAAAAATACTTTCATATAGGGTAACGCTCCTGTTCAACAAAAATTAAATAATGCTATTTAACTAAACAGAGTCAGGGCGAGGAATTTTAGTTCCCTGTTATTTGGTTTATTTTTTGTTTCCGTCAAATAAACCCGAACCGGAATTTGAAAAATCACGCGGTTGCGACTCTGCATTGGACTTATCACGTTTCGCTTTATTTTGCATACGTAGGTAAGGCGAAGCGTGTTCACCGAAGAAGGTGATTTTAGGCTGTTCGTCTTGTGTTTCATATGACGTTAAAATGTAATCAAACTCGGTAATTTGTGATTGTAACTGCGCGCTCTGCGCATCAATTGCTTTAATTGACTCTTGCGCTGCGGCAAGTTGATTGCGTAATTGTGCAAGCATTACTTGTTCTTGCTCAGCTTTCGCAGATTGTTGTTGGGCAGGATTATCTGACGCAAACGACGCTTTAGCGATAACCAAACCGATAACTAAACCAACGATTAAAAGAGCAACGTAAATAATGATATCTTGCATATAATGACAACCAATAAAATAACAATAAATTAACAATAGCAAATAACTTACAACAGATCTCTGCTACATGAGTATCATTTCATAATAAAGCAAAAACATTGTAAGATATAGGGCAGTTTTATAAATATTCAAGACGTAGGAAAAGCGGTGCCGCAAACCAATAACATGACACCTTGGGAAAAATATCAAGCTGACTTACAACAAGCTGGCTTTGCCCATGATCTTGCTCAAGAAAACGCAGTGCGTGAACTACAGCGATTATATGATGAACTGACCCAACCATCTAAAAAACTCACTTGGCGGGTAAAAATTCGTTCTAAATTTGGCAAAGGGATGTCCAAGCCTTCGATCCAAGGGATATATTTTTGGGGTGGGGTTGGACGTGGAAAAACTTACTTAGTTGATACGTTTTATGATTGTTTGCCCTTTGAACAAAAAATGCGCATTCACTTTCACCGTTTTATGCACCGTGTGCATACCGAATTAAAGACCCTAAGTGGGCAATCTGACCCTCTTAAAATCGTTGCACAACGCTTAGCGGAAGAGACGCGAGTCATTTGTTTTGATGAGTTTTTTGTTTCCGATATTACTGATGCTATGATTTTGGGTACGCTGATGGAGGCGCTATTTGGACACGGTATCGTATTGGTTGCGACGTCTAACATCATTCCTGATGAGTTATATCGCAATGGATTACAACGCGCGCGTTTTTTGCCTGCTATTGAGCTAATCAACCAAAATACGCGCATCGTCAATGTTGATAGTGGCGTGGATTATCGCCTGCGTACTTTAAAACAAGCAGAGATATATCATTATCCATTAGATGAGGATGCGTTAGCTAATTTGCATTCGTATTTTACGCAGTTGGCACCCGATGAGGGACGACACAATACTACGATCGAAATTGAAAATCGTCATATCCCTTGCTTGCGTGATGCCGACGGCGTGCTGATGATCAGCTTCAGAGCGTTGTGCGATGGCCCTCGTTCACAGACCGATTATATGGAATTGAGTCGTTGCTATCACAGCGTGTTAGTGGCCGATGTAGAACAAATGGGACAGACAACGGATGACATTGCCCGACGTTTCATTGCGATGGTAGATGAATTTTATGAACGCAATGTGAAGTTGATTATGTCAGCTGAAGTGCCACTCGAAGAGTTGTATACCGACGGCCGCTTAACTTTTGAATTTAAGCGCTGTTTGTCGCGTTTACAAGAGATGCAGTCGCATGATTATTTAGCTTCACAACATATTCCGTAGCCGGAGCACATCAATTTCGGTTACAATAACCTAATTACTTATTTGATAAAAAAGAGAATTCTAATGGGAAGAGCATTTGAAGTCCGTAAAAACGCGATGGCGAAAACGGCAGGACAAAAAACCAAAGTATATTCAAAATACGGTAAAGAAATTTATGTGGTAGCCAAAAGTGGCGGTCCGGACCCAGACACTAACTTATCACTTAAGCGCTTAATCGAAAAAGCCAAAAAAGACCAAGTGCCAGGGCATGTTATTGATAAAGCAATCGAAAAAGCCACAGGTGGCGCGGGTGAAGATTATTCTCCAGCGCGTTATGAGGGATTTGGTCCAGGTAGTTGCATGGTGATTGTTGATTGTCTAACCGATAATGCTAACCGCACGATTACAGATGTACGTAACTGTTTTACCAAAACGAATTCTAAAATTGGTGCACCAGGTACTGCAGCGCATATGTTTGATCATGCCGCTTTGTTTGGTTTTGCTGGTGATGATGAAGATCTCATTTTAGAAACATTAATGGAAGCAGATGTCGATGTGACTGATGTGGAAAGTGGTGGCGGGAAAATCACAGTCATTGCGCCTAATACTGAATTTTTCAAAGTTAAAACTGCGTTAGCTGAAGCTTTTCCCGAGCTAGATATCGAAATTGAAGAAATTACTTTCTTACCGCAAGTCGAAGCTCCGATCAGCGAAGAAGACTTACCAATGTTCCAGAAGTTTATGGATATGCTAGAAGATTGTGATGATGTGCAAAATGTTTATCACAACGCGGTATTACCTGAGTAATACCTAAATAAATTATGTGGGGTGGTGCGCAAGTGCCACGCTTTTCAACATAATTTAGGCATAAAAAAAAGCAGCGAGAGTTTCCTCATGCTGCTTTTTTTATGTGCGTAACTAAATTTGCGAGAGCGGTTAGGCTAACGCTTAGTTAATAAAGCTTATAATGGAACAACTTTATTTGCACATGGACCTTTTTGGCCTTGGCCAACTTCGAATTCAACTTCTTGACCGTCGTTTAATGTTGCATAACCGCCGCCAGATTGAATTTCAGAATGGTGAACAAATAAATCTTTGCTGCCGTCTTCTGGAGTGATAAAACCGAAACCTTTATCTGCGTTAAACCACTTAACTGTACCTTTACTCATGATGTTCTCTTTTTTACTATGGTGAAAATAAAAATTCTGATTTGTTATCACCATTACAAATCAGACATTGAATTTAATTGGATTATCGTTTTTTGATGTTCACTACTTTTCTCGCAATCTCGAGTAAATCAGTAGAGATATCATCAGCCCCTTCTTTGATAAGCTTAGTCACATCACCCGAGGAAAACAAGGTTCCGCGGTCAGACATTATTTCAAGAGAACGAACGTAATCTTTCGTTTTACCTGTACTAGCGGTATCGATATATTTGAGAATGATTTGCTCGTTTACACTTGAAGGTGCTTTTTTGAGGGTCGTAATCGTATGACTCAGTGATTGTATCTCTGTTTCTAAATTATTTATTAATTCAGAAATATCAGCGTATGCTTTCATTAGGAACTTTATTCTATATCCAGAAAATCCATTGTACATGAAAAAACCAAAGTAAATAGCATCATTTTCAAAATGAGTCCAAATTAATCAATAATAATGTGAAGAATAAGGTGGAAAACCCTTGAAAACGTTAGCACCACTGACTTCGTACGAAAAGCAGCTAAATAAACTAATAAGGGAATTAATTATGAATTTTAAGAAAAATATATCGAATTTATCTTAATCGGTGCATTAATTCGTTCTATACCGCAAGAGTAACCAGCTTAATAGATACAAAATGTAACAAATTTGAGCGGTTATAAGGCCTTACATTATTTTACACTGAGGTATATTTTGCTCAATGCATGTTTCTTTAATTAGGATAACCAATGATAAAACTAAATTCTTTGACCAAAGTTGTGTTTACCGGACTGTTGGTCAGTTTCACCCCCGTGTCAACAGTGGCGCTGGCTGCAAATGACTCGTCAACGGTTGCGCATGCGTCTCTTGCGCCAGTCAATGCCGTCGAGGGGATCACTGAGTATCAACTTGCTAACGGGTTACAGGTTTTGTTATTTCCCGACCAAAGTAAAGAGACGGTGACGGTAAATGTCACGTATCGCGTTGGCTCCAAACATGAAAACTATGGCGAGACGGGTATGGCACACCTATTAGAGCACTTGGTGTTTAAAGGCACGCCAAAGCATCCTGATATTCCTGCAGAGCTCAGTGCTCGCGGCGCGCGTCCGAATGGCACAACTTGGACTGACCGCACAAATTACTATGAAACATTTGCCGCGACAGAGGACAATATTAATTGGGCATTGTCTTTAGAATCGAGCCGCATGGTGGATTCGTTTATTGCGAAAAAAGATTTAGATAGTGAAATGACCGTGGTGCGCAACGAATTTGAAAGCGGTGAAAACAGCCCGTTTCGTGTGACTTTGCAAAAAATGGCGAGTGTTGCATATGATTGGCATAACTACGGTAAATCGACAATTGGTTCACGCGCTGATTTAGAAAATGTACCCATTGACCGTTTACAGGCTTTTTATAAAAAATATTACCAACCTGACAATGCGACCTTGATTGTTGCAGGCAAGTTTGAACCTGCGGTGATGCTCAAAAAAATCCAGCAGTATTTTGGCCCTATTCCTAAGCCTGAGCGGGTATTACCGACCTTATATACAATGGATCCTGCTAAAGCAGGTGAGCGCAGTGTGACCATCAGACGCGTCGGGGATGCACAGTTAGTTGCCGCAGGGTATCATATTCCGGCAGGCTCACATCCTGATTTCGCGGCGATAGAGGTGTTAACAAATATTCTTGGAGATACGCCTAGTGGTCGTTTACACAAAAGCTTAGTAGAACAAAAACTCGCCAGTCGTGTGTATGGGTTTAATTTCCAGTGGCAAGATCCCGGTTTGGCGTTTTACTTTGCGGAAGTGGATAAAGCCAACGATATCAAGGCTACACAAACAGCATTACTGTCACAAATCGAACAGATTGTGGATAATGGTATTACCCAAGATGAAGTCGATAGAATTAAACGTAACTTGCTAAAAAACATCGAGTTATCATTTAACTCGTCAGAACGTATTGCGTTGCAACTCAGTGAATGGCTGGGAATGGGTGATTGGCGCTTGTATTTTTTACACCGAGATCGCATTGAAGCGGTCACTGTGGCTGATGTTCAACGTGTTGCTGAACAG
The DNA here is from genome assembly GCA_029246415.1 of Glaciecola sp. Taxonomy (GTDB): domain Bacteria; phylum Pseudomonadota; class Gammaproteobacteria; order Enterobacterales; family Alteromonadaceae; genus Opacimonas. The sequence goes on along the minus strand of JAQWNF010000008.1, from coordinate 40,640 downwards.
TATTTAGTTCGTAATAACCGCACCTTGGGATTGTTTATCCCAACCGATAAGCCTGAACGAGTCGTTATACCGCAAGTTGCTTCAGTCGAAGAGATGGTTGAGGGTTATGAAGGACGCGCCGCGATTGCCCAAGGCGAAGTCTTTGATCCATCATTTAGTAATATTGATAAACGCACTCAGACAGTACGTTTAGATAATGGCACGACCTTAGCGTTGTTACCGAAGAAGACGCGCGGTGAAACGGTCGTGGTCAACATGTTGATGAGTTATGGGTCGGCTGAGAGCCTTAACGGCAAAGCGTTAGTGTCTTCAGCAACGGGTGATATGTTAATGCGTGGCGCGGCGGGTCTTTCTCGTCAGGCTATTCAAGATGAATTTGATAAACTCAAAGCCCAAGTATCTGTATCGGGTGGTTCTGAATACGCTTATGTCGGTATTAATACCACCAAAGAGAATTTGCCAGCGGTATTAAAATTAGTCACTGCGGTGTTGCAGCAGCCGAGTTTTGATAAGCAAGAATTTACTCAATACAAAAGTACCTTAAAAGTCGATGTTGAACAAAATCTACAAGATCCACAACGCTTAGCATTTAATGAATATCGTCGCGTACAAAATCCAGTGGCCAAAGGTCATCCCAATTACCAACCGACATATACTGAGTTATTGGCTGATATTGAGCAATTAACCCTTGCTGATTTGCATGCGTTCCATAAAGCGTATTATGGTGCTGATAACCTGCATGTCGGGATTGTCGGTGATTTTGACGCTGATGCTGTTGCGAGCCAAGTTAAACAATTATTTGGCAAATGGAACAGCAACACTCGCTATGCTCGCATTGCTGATGCTTATCAACGAGTCACTGCACAAACGATCACGTTTGATACACCAGATAAAGAAAATGCGACATTTGTAGCTGCGTTAATGTTACCTGTAGGTGGTTCACACGAAGATGCTGCAGCACTGGAATTGGCCAATTACATTATTGGTGGTGGCTTTTTAAATAGTCGCTTGGCAACCCGTTTACGTCAACAAGATGGTCTGAGTTACGGTGCAGGTTCATTTATCACGCAATTACCATTGGATGATAAATCAACGTTTGGCGCTTATGCGATCACCGCACCACAAAATTTAGCCAAAGTGGAAGTGGGCTTTAAAGAAGAAATAGCCAGAGTTATCAAAGACGGCTTTACGGATGAAGAAATCACCAGTGCTAAGTCAGGCTTGTTGCAAGATAATAAAATTAGCCGAGCTAAAGATGGTGAGTTAGTTGCGTTATTGCGTCGTAACATTCTGCGTGAACGTTCGATGCAATGGTACAGTGATTATGAAGCACGAATGACAGCGCTAACGGCTGAACAAGTCCATAAGGTCATTAAGAAGTATATGTCAGTTGAAGATTTTACGATTATCAAAGCCGGCGATATGACAAAGGCGAATGCATCCGCTGAATAAATCTTCGCATGATTAGCTAGCGTAGGCGTGACTAACAGCGTACAATGTTCGTCGGAAGTTGGCCAGACAATCGCTGCCTTATACTTGTTATAAGGGGGAGGAAAGTCCGGGCTCCATAGGGTAGGGTGCCAGGTAACGCCTGGGCGGGTTAAACCGACGACAAGTGCAGCAGAGAGAAGACCGCCAGCCGTTGTTTCGGCAGCAGCTGGTAAGGGTGAAAGGGTGCGGTAAGAGCGCACCGTGTGCCTGGTAACAGTGCATAGCAAGGTAAACTCCACCCGGAGCAAGACCAAATAGGTCTCCATGGTGCGACCCGCATCGGAGACGGGTAGGTTGCTTGAGCCTGTGAGCGATTGCAGGCCTAGACGAATGATTGTCCACGACAGAACCCGGCTTATCGGCCAACTTCCACTTTATTTATAATGCGTTATTTGTCATAGCGCATTACTCATCAAAGTAAACTACCAGTTATAGCTCACTATTTGTTAAATAAATGTTGTTTAGTTTGAACCAAGCACTCCTTTTAAGGTATAAATAAATATAATTTATATTTAAGGAAATAGTGATGTTTGAGCAGGAACTAATCAACGACGACAATAGCAATACTGCAGAGCCTTCAGCTGAGCAAGAGCCTTCAGCTGAGAAAGAGCCTTTAACTGCAAAAAATCCTGCAACTGATGCTCCTAAGCACAGCGAACTTGGTTACAATCCTGCAGATGCCGATAGTATCTTCACGCATTTAAACGATCACTTTACGCTTCAGCGCCGCTCTTTCGATCAACATCCTTACGAATCTTTAGATGAGCGTCAGACACACCTTTCAAATTTAAAAGCCATGTTAATGGATAATTCAGAGGCGATAGTCGCTGCGATTAATGCTGATTATGGCAATCGTTCACGTCAAGAATCTATGTTAGCTGAAATATTAGTGGCGGTTGACGATATTATTTCTTCACGTAAAAAAGTCAAAAAATGGATGAAAGTACAAAAGCGTCATGTCGATATGACGATGTTTTTTGGCGCTAAAAATAAGGTTATTCCACAGCCTATTGGTGTAATTGGATTGATTATTCCTTGGAACTTCCCGATTAACCTTTCTTTCATGGGGCTGGCTGCTGCATTTGCTGCGGGAAATCGCGCGATGGTAAAAATGTCAGAAAACTCGCGGACATTATGCAAACTACTCATTGAACTCACCCCTAAATATTTTACGCCAGAAAAACTCCAATTCTTTGATGAAACAGGGATGGTCGGTCAGCAGTTTTCCAGTGTCCCATTTGATCATTTAATGTTTACCGGCTCCGGTGCTACGGGGCGAAAAGTCATGGCGAATGCTGCTAAAAACTTAACGCCAGTTACCCTAGAGCTAGGTGGCAAATCACCTGCAGTATTATGCCCTGATTATGATTTAGAAAAAGGCGTAGAGCGTATTATGTTTGCTAAGCAATACAATGCTGGGCAAATATGTACCAATGTTGATTATTTGTTCGTACATGAATCGCAACTTGAGCATTTTATTCTTACTGCAACAGAGTGGACTAAAAAACACGTACCGGATATTGGTTCAGTTGATTACACCTCGATTATCGATGATGTGTCATTTAACCGCATTAGTGCAACGGTCGAAGATGCCAAAGCCAAAGGTGCGCGAGTGATCAACCTCAACAATCAAGAACCGCAATCTGATTTACGTAAGTTCCCGCTGACATTGATTTTAGATGTCACCGAAGAGATGACCATTGCCAATCGCGAAACGTTTGGACCTTTGTTGTTAGTCATGCCATATCAAGACAAACAAGAAATTGTCGAGTATGTACAAGCTAAAGATCGTCCATTAGCCTTCTATCCATTTACCAATGACACACGCCTTGCTGATTTTTATATAGAAAATGTGATGTCAGGTGGGGTGTCCATCAATGATGCCTTATTTCATGTAGCGCAACATGATTTGCCATTTGGTGGTATAGGGCCAAGTGGGATGGGACATTATCATGGCTATGAAGGGTTTTTAACGTTTTCAAAGTTACGCCCTGTATTTAAGCAGGCGAGTTTTTCTACGATTAAATTCTTGGCGCCTCCGTATGGTAAATTAGCCAATAATGTATTAAACACCCTTGTAAAATTACGTAAATAATAAAGTGAAATTACGCAATTAAAGAAAATTATCGACAGCACTGTTTGCAGGAACTTTACTTACATTTATGTCAGAGTTGATAAGGAACATTATGCTACGCCAATGCACTATAATCGGCGCCACGATCCTAACCTCTTGTTTATTGTTCAGTTCACAAGCTTATGCAGATATCAGTAAAGGGGATAGCGCATTAGCCGCTGGTAATAAGACCCAAGCGATTGCGTTTTATCAGTCCCAAGAATCTGAAATATTAGCTAAAATCAAACTTGCTCAGGTGTATATGGGCTTCGATTTAGACGAAGCGGAAGAGTGGATTGAGCTGGCGCGGAAGCAAGATAACCAAGATCCACGCATGCATTTTACGCGTGGCAGTATTATGGGGCAGCAAGCAGCAAACAGTATTTTTTCTGCGTTGAGCTATGCGGGTAAGTCGCTTGATAGTTTTGAGCAAGCGGTGGTTTTAGAGCCGAGCAATATTGCTTACCAATTAGGGTTGTTAAGCTTTTATCTTCAAGCGCCTAGCATTGCCGGTGGAGATAAGGACAAAGCTAAACAGGTTGCCCAAACGATTAGTGCACTCGATCCCGTAGAGGGACTCAAAGCCAATATTATGGTGTATTCCGCGTTAGAGGATAAAGCGGGGTTAGATCGGTTGTTACAAGAAGGGTTAGCCCAACACAGTAACGATCCTTGGTTTTTGTTTAACGCGGGTATGATTAAACAAAATAATCAAGAATACGGCCAAGCGATAGGGCTGTTGAGTCAGGTGCCGTTAGATGCTGAAAATGAAGAGTTTCAACAGCGGTATTTTTCTGCGCAATATCAAATAGGAAAAACAGCTATTTTAGCTGAAGATTTTTACCCAGTGGGATTGGCGGCGTTAGATAATTATATTGCTAATGCTACGATTGGCAATGGTATGCCTAGTATCGATTGGGCGACGTTTAGAAAGGCTAATATTGTGCAAGCCATGGGTGATAAGGCTAATGCGTCTCAACTCTATAAAAGTATTCAAGCTGATGATGACAAACAGCTGCAAAAAGCATTGAAAAAGGCGCTCAAACAGCTTAGTTAATAATGCCCGACTGATTGTTTAACAAATGGTAAGGCTAAGCTTATTGGGTACTTGCTACATACGCATAACAAGTAATACCTGAATCTAGGCATACTGATACACGTTGATAATCAGATGTTTCATATTTATCAAAATTGAGGAGCTCTGCTTCGGTTATTTTTAACACGACACCATTGACCTTGTCATTCGGATTACCTGAAAAATGAATGATAGTGTGCTGATTTTGTTGTGATATCGCCAATACACTTGGATCAGTGATCGTAATAAACCCTAACTCGTAATAAGATAAACTATCTGACAAGGTAAGCGCCTTTTAGTATCAAACAAAATAAAAAAAACAATAAGAGTGATGTCATGATTCCTTTGGTATTTCATCCAATCTATTCACAACTCGATTTGCCATACAGGCACCGATTTCCCATTGAAAAATACCAAGGTATTTATGATGCATTGATCGCTCAAGGGGTCGATGAATCTGATTTTTACACACCTGTGCCCCTAGAACCAATCAAATTAAGTCAGGTTTATGACAAAACTTATGTCTCTGAATTGTGTGCAGGTAAATTAGATCCCAAAGCGATGCGGCGTATTGGCTTTCCCTGGTCAGAACAACTGATCCAACGCACCTTAACCGCGGCCGGTGGGACAGTATTGACGGCACAGCTTGCACTTGAACACGGTAAAGCATTAAATCTAACCGGCGGCTATCATCATGCGTTTGCTGATTTTGGATCGGGTTTTTGCATGGTGAATGACTTGTATTTGGCCGCCCTGTCAATGTTGACACAACCGGGGATTGATTCGGTTTTAATTTTTGATTGTGATGTGCATCAAGGTGATGGCACGGCAAAACTGGCCCAAGGAAACCCGCACATTTTTACTGTGTCATTACATGGTGAAAAAAATTTCCCACACCGCAAACAAGTGTCGGATATGGATATTGGTTTGGCTAAAGGTACCGGAGATGATGAATACCTAGAGGCCGTAGATAGTGCATTGCATTTAGCGTTTATTCAAGCACGTCCTGATGCCGTGATTTATGACGCTGGAGTGGACATTCATATTGATGATGATTTGGGACATTTGGCTATTACGACACAAGGTGTACTAGCACGCGATCGCATGGTTTATGCAAAATGTGCTGCAGCTGGTGTGCCAGTGGCTGCGGTAATTGGCGGTGGTTATCAAAGAGATATCGATGCCTTAGTCGATGTGCATCTGCAGCTATTTCGATCTGCTGGCGTGGTATAATCAAAATGATTGCATGCTTACTGTGGCTAGGCTACACTCTATTTAGACCAGTGACATACGTAACAATAGGAGCTTTGTACTATGGACATTAACCCTGATTTTTCACACACTTTGCAACAACAAATTGATGATCTACCGCACGCACAAAAAGAACGTTTAGCCTTTATCGATTTTAGTTTGCAGTACTTTGGGCATATCTCTCGCAGCGAGTTAATTGCGCGCTTTCGTACTGGGTTAGCTGCGGCAACGCGCGATTTTGCTCAATACAAAGCCATCGCCCCACACAACTTAGTACTGATCCATCAAACCAAATCCTATTATCGTACGTATGAATTTACATCTGTGTTTGTGCATGAACCACAACAAATCTTAACTGCACTGTCACAAGGCTTTGGCAATGGTATTGCCAGTGGTAACTTAGGGACTTTAGCATCGGAACAATGTTTTGATGCGGTGCGCTTGATTCATCCTGACGCAGAGATTATTGCCGCATTGATGCGTGCTATTCACCAAGGAAGTGTGATGAATTGCCAGTATGTCTCTGTGGCATCAGGCGAAGGTGAGCGTGATCTGGTCCCGCATTCATTAATTAATAATGGACACCGTTGGCATGTGCGTGCGTATGATCGCATGCATCAAGCGTTTCGAGATTTTGTGTGCACGCGTTTTACCTATATTGCCGAAACGGATGAGCCGGTCAATCCGCACGAGCGAAGTGCTGCAGATACCCAGTTTAATGAGTTTGTGACATTGCAGTTGGTGCCACACCCGAGCTTAACGTCTTCTTTGGCGGTTGAGATGGATTATGCAATGGTCGAAGGGAAAGTCGATATTAGTGTTCGTGCTTGTGTTGCTGCATATGTGTTGCGTCAATGGCAAGTGGATTGCTCTAAAGGAGCAAGGTTTAGTGGGCAAGGGTGTCAGTTAGCCTTAGCGAATTTAGAAGTATTACAAACAATTGAAAATTTAGCGATTGCACCTGGTGCTGGTAAGTAAAGAAAATTTTCTGATGATTCAGCATGTTAACGTAATGTTATTAAATTCTATAATTAACTCACAGTTACCATCTATACTAATTTAGTCTTTCGACTAATATTTGTGAAACTTTCTATGCGTTTTCTGGTCTTAAACCCGAATGAAAAATAAAGAGGTGAAACATGCAATTATCTCCGAATCAACGTTTTAACGAAGCTTTAATCAAGACTGCTGTATTGTTGTATCAAGTAGACGGCATGGTCAGTTTAACTGAGCAAGACTATCTAGAAGAAGTGATTGACGATTTAAAATGGCAGAGTCCAATTTGTCGCGATGCGTTTTTAACTCAAGCCATCCATGAAGCCCGAGTTGCCAATGATGCAGGCGATGCGATGGGCTTTTTGAAATCTCAATCCGATGAGCTTAATTTTGATGCTGCAAAAGTCGTAGAAGTAGCAATGGAAATAACCGGCGTTGATGGTGAACGTTCTGAGCATGAAACCGAGTTATTACATTATTTAACGCATAAGTTATTAGCGCGTGAATTGACTATGCCGCACACGATAGCGCATGCGTCATAATCGTTATCAGAGCGAAAACCTTGCAGTATTTCCAATAATATTAAATCAGTGCCAGCGTAGCGGCCACCAACTTACTGATACCGGCATCTGCTTCAACCAAGTTAGATGCCAACATATATGCAGGGGTTGTCACGACTTTGTGCGCTTCATCAATCACAATATCATCGACCGCACAATCAACATGCACACTGCCTAATTGAGTAATAGCCGCGGCGGTATCTGCATCATTGCCAATAGTGACTAACACTTTGGCATCACTGCCATAAACCATAGGGATCATTGCCGGCGCGATGCACATATACCCGGCAGGTTTGGCTGCTTTGGCAAACTGTGCGCAGGCATCAAACATGGCATTATTAATGGTTGCCTCGGTGCCTTTAAGTGCAAAATCACAAAGGTTTTTAGCCGCGCCAAATCCACCTGGCACAATCAAGGCATCAAAATCGTCGGCATTGAGCGCAGTGAGTGGCTGTATATCACCACGGGTGATGCGCGAGGCTTCGACCATGACATTGCGCGTTTCAGGCATTGCTTCACCGGTCATATGATTGATGGTGTGGTACTGGTTTTGATCAGGAGCAAAGCACTGTACTTGCGCACCTGCTTTCGCTAGGTGTAATAAGGTGAGTACTGCTTCGTTAATTTCTGCGCCATCATATACGCCGCATCCCGCTAAAATCACTGCTACTTTTGCCATATCCGTTTCTCCATATAAAATAGGGTCAGAGCCAAATTATTACCAATTTGAGTGTAGCGAATCAGGACAATCTTGACTAGGTTTTTGCGCGTAATCGTTGGCGAATAAATGTAGACAAGGTTTTACTGACTTCGGGGTGCTGGGTATCGAAGTTAAATAAGCAAATATTAATTTTTCCGAGTTTGGGCAGTAACGGACTGCGAATGATTTGTAGGGCATCAGGCACCGATGAACGAGCTAGTGGCGTGACCCCTAAGCCTTGTTGCATCGCGGCAATTAATCCGTATAAATCAGGGTTGGTGTAGCGAATTTTCCACATTTGGGTTTGTTGTTTGAGCAGTTCAATGGCACGACTGCGATACACGCAACCATCTGGGGCGAGGACTAATGACAACATATCCGGTTTAATCGGGTAGGAGTCATCACCCACCCACACCAGTTCATCTTTGCGAATAACTTCACCCGTCGTGGCTTGATCCGGAGGCACTAACGCCAACACCAAATCAAAATCATCTTTGCGTGCGCTAGATAACAAATGTCGCGACAAGGCAGAGGTCACGTCCAATGAGACATCGGGATAGCGCTGCGAAAACTCACCAATCAAGCTAGGTAACAAGGTGGAGGCAAACTCAGAAGGGATCCCCAAGCGCAAACGCCCTTTGAGAGAGTTGGCCTGAACACTTTGTAAGATCTTATCATTCAGCGCTAATAGCTCACGTGCATGAGTCAAAAACCATTCGCCATCGAGGGATAACACATGGCGTTGCCCTGATTTGGTAAAGAGTTTTTTGCCTAATTGGGTTTCGAGTTTCTTGATTTGCAAGGAGATAGCAGGCTGCGAGCGGCCTATCACCTCACCAGCTTTAGCATAGCCACCCACATCATGTACGGTGACAAACATGCGCACGGCATCCAAAGAGAGTTGTTGCATCTGTTTATCCTCCGAGAAGTGAGTGTTAAATATAAGTTAAGCTGATGTTTGGTTGATTATACATTTAAAAAACTTATATATAAATTAAACTTTCAAATTAGATTTACTGCTATCACCTCGCTAGTATCGACCCATAAAATGACATTAAGTCTGCAACCTCAACAATAGGCATGGACATGACAAATAAGACGGTATTACACGCAAAACACCTTGAAGCGGGAGCTAAAATGGTTGATTTTTTTGGTTGGGATATGCCAATTAACTACGGCTCACAAATCGAGGAACACCATGCAGTACGTCGTGATGCCGGTATGTTTGACGTATCGCACATGACGATTGTGGATGTCAAAGGGCCGCAAGCTCAAGCCTACTTACGTTATTTGTTAGCCAATGATGTGGCGAAGTTACAAGACAAAGGCAAGGCACTATATTCGGGTATGCTGAATGAAGCAGGCGGTGTAGTGGATGACTTGATTGTATATTTTTTCGACGATACTAACTACCGTTTGGTGGTCAATTCTGCGACTAAGCAAAAAGATTTAGATTGGTTAGCGGCTAAAGCCGAAGGTTTCACTGTGACCATTACTGAGCGTGATGAATTTGCGATGATTGCGGTACAAGGTCCAAATGCCAAAGCAAAAGCGGGGCAGTTGTTTAGTGCTGCACAAAACGAAGCGGTCGCGGGCATGAAGCCGTTTTATGGCGTACAAGCAGAAGACTTGTTTATTGCGACCACAGGTTACACGGGTGAAGCCGGATATGAAATCATGGTACCTAATGATCAAGCGGCTGATTTTTGGCAAGCATTATTAGATTTAGGTGTTGCCCCTTGTGGTTTAGGTGCGCGTGATACATTGCGCCTAGAAGCGGGCATGAACTTGTATGGTCAAGATATGGACGAGACGATTTCGCCACTTGAAGCCAACATGGGATGGACAATCACGTGGGAGCCAACGGATCGTGATTTTGTTGGCCGTGACATATTAACTGCACAAAAAGCAGCAGGGACTGACAAGTTAGTTGGTTTAGTAATGCGTGAAAAAGGCGTGTTGCGCGCAGGCCAAAAAGTAACCGTAGCAGGCGGTGAAGGGATCATTACTTCGGGGACGTTTTCGCCAACATTAGGGCATTCTGTGGCACTTGCACGCGTTGCGAGTTCAGTGACGGATCACGCCGAGGTTGAAATGCGCAAAAAGTGGGTTACAGTAGATGTAGTTAAGCCAAGTTTTGTGCGTAACGGCAAAAGCGTTTTATAAGTATTTTTTAGAAAAATTGATTAAATCAAAACAAACCAACATTTAGGAACGATTATGAGCAACATTCCAGCAGAATTACGATATGCAGCTAGCCACGAGTGGGTTCGTCCAGAAGGTAACGGCGTCTATACCGTGGGCATTACAGAACATGCCCAAGAGTTATTAGGCGACATGGTATTTTTGGATCTGCCTGATGAAGGTGATCAAATCGCAATGGGTGACGATGTTGCCGTTGCTGAGTCGGTTAAAGCGGCTTCTGACGTTTACGCGCCGATCACTGGCGAAGTTATCGAAGTTAATGAAGATTTAGAAGACTCACCAGAGCTAGTTAACTCTGACCCATACGGTGACGGTTGGTTATTTAAAGTCAAAGCTGACGATATCAGCGAAGTAGAAAGTTTGTTAGATGCAGATGGATATGCAGAAAGTATCGAAGACGAGTAAGTCTCGAACATAAAATAACGATGGCGTCTTGTCTGTTTGCCGTGGACAAGATGCGATCAGATTTGGTCACTGTTAATACCTACTGTGACTGGAAACTGTTTATTCAAAGAAGCGCTTAACTTATGCCATTTAGTAACCTATCACTCAATGAACTTGAGAATAATAACGATTTTATCCGTCGCCATATTGGCCCTGGCCGTCCTGAAATTCAAGCAATGCTTGATGTGGTGGGCGCGGAGTCTTTAGACGATCTTATGACGCAAACTGTGCCTGCGAGCATCCGCTCGGAAGGATTGCATGTCGGTGAAGCCTTTACCGAAGTGCAAGCCCTTGCTGCGTTAAAAGAAATAGCGAGTCAAAACCAAATCAAACGCTCTTTCATCGGTATGGGCTATTATAATACGCATACACCGAACGTGATTTTACGTAACGTATTAGAAAATCCAGGTTGGTACACGGCATATACGCCTTATCAGCCAGAGATAGCGCAAGGTCGTTTAGAAGCGATTTTGAATTTCCAACAAACCACGATTGATTTAACGGGAATGGAGCTGGCCTCTGCTTCGTTACTCGATGAAGCGACGGCGGCAGCTGAAGCAATGGCATTAGCCAAGCGTGTGTCTAAAAATAAAAAATGCGATGCGTTTTTTGTTGCCAACAACGTACACCCACAAACCAAAGACGTGGTACAAACTCGCGCTGATATGTTTGGTTTTGAAGTGATTTATGGTGATGCGATTAATGCTGCTGAGCACGATGTATTTGGGGCATTATTACAATACCCTGGTACGGAAGGGGAGCTTAATGATATCTCTGAAATCATTGCCGCCTTGCAAGCCAATAAAGCGATTGTATCGGTTGCAACTGACCTACTAGGTTTAACCTTGCTTAAGCCACCTGGAGAGCTAGGCGCGGATGTGGTCTTTGGTTCTGCACAGCGCTTTGGTGTACCTATGGGGTACGGCGGTCCTCATGCGGCGTTTTTTGCAACTCGTGAAAGCTATAAGCGTTCATTACCTGGTCGTATTATTGGTGTGTCTAAAGATACACGTGGTCGTCCAGCTTTGCGCATGGCATTGCAAACTCGTGAACAACATATCCGTCGTGAAAAAGCTAATTCCAACATTTGTACGGCTCAAGTCTTATTAGCGAATATGGCATCATTCTATGCGGTATATCATGGTCCTATTGGTTTAACGCAAATAGCGTCACGGATTCATCGATTAGCGAATATCTTCGTGACGGCGTTAAATACCGCAAATGCCGAAGGTAATGCACAAAGCGCTAAGCAAGGCGTAAGCGTTCGTCACAACACTTTCTTTGATACGGTGACAGTCGATGTCGCGGATAAGGCGGGCATTATTGCCGCAGCACAAGCATTAGATATTAACTTACGCTCTGATTTAGATGGTGCGGTATCGGTTGCTTTTGATGAAACATCAACGCGTGAAGACTTAGCTGATTTGTTATCGGTATTCTTGGGTGCTCAAGCTGATGCCAGTTTTTATGCTGAGACCATCGCACAGATTGATGCGCAGTTAACCCAAACGGGTACGCATGGTATTCCTGATAGTTTGGTACGTGAAAGTGAGTTTTTGACCCATGATGTGTTTAATTCATATCACTCCGAAACTGAAATGCTGCGTTATATTAAATCTTTAGAAGACAAAGATTTAGCGTTGAACCACTCTATGATTTCATTAGGTTCATGTACGATGAAGCTTAATGCAGTAGCGGAGATGATCCCCGTGACTTGGCCTGAATTTGGTCAGTTACACCCATTTGCGCCAATAGAACAAGCCGGTGGTTACAAAACCATGATCGACGTGTTGTCAGATTGGTTAATTGATATTACTGGTTATGATGCGATGTCGATGCAGCCTAACTCAGGTGCACAAGGTGAATACGCCGGTTTGTTAGCGATTAAACGCTACCATGCAAGCCGTGGTGATGATCATCGTGATGTGGTGTTAATTCCACAATCAGCGCACGGGACTAACCCCGCGTCAGCGCAGATGGTGAGCTATAAAGTGGTCGTGGTCAACTGTGATGAAGCGGGTAACGTGGATTTAGTGGATTTACGCAGCAAGGCTGAAGAAGTCGCTGATAACCTAGCATGTGCCATGATTACGTACCCATCGACGCACGGTGTGTATGAAGAAACGGTTAAAGAGATCTGTGATATTGTCCACGAATTTGGTGGTCAGGTGTACATGGATGGCGCGAACATGAATGCGCAAGTGGGGATCACATCGCCAGGCTTAATTGGCTCAGATGTATCACACTTGAACTTACACAAGACATTCTGTATCCCACATGGTGGTGGCGGTCCTGGTATGGGACCAATTGGTGTTAAAGCGCATTTAGCGCCGTTTTTACCAAATCACTCACAAGTGGAAGTGGTTGCCGGTGGTACAGGTGAACAGTTAGGTGCATCAGATGCGCGTAATGGTGCTGTATCAGCAGCGCCGTGGGGCAGTGCATCAATATTACCGATCAGCTATATGTATATCAAAATGATGGGCAGTGAAGGCTTAAAGCGTGCAACAGAGGTGGCGATATTAAATGCTAACTATGTCGCACAGCAACTTGAAGCGCATTATCCTATTTTGTACAAAGGGATGAATGGCCGCGTCGCTCACGAATGTATTATTGATTTACGTCCACTCAAAGAAGCCTCAGGCGTCACTGAGATGGATGTGGCTAAGCGTTTGAACGATTATGGTTTCCATGCGCCAACGATGTCATTCCCAGTAGCGGGTACGTTGATGATTGAGCCGACTGAATCAGAAGCGAAAGTTGAACTTGATAGATTTATCGAAGCGATGATTGGTATTCGTCATGAGATTGCTAAAGTGCAATCGGGTGAGTGGGATGCGATTGATAATCCATTACATAATGCGCCGCATACGTTGGCTGATATCTGTGATGCTAACTGGGAGCGCAGCTATACGCGTGAACTCGCAGCGTATCCAGTGGCAGCGGTAGCTCGTAATAAGTTCTGGCCATCAGTGAACCGTATCGATGATGTGTACGGGGATCGTAACTTGGTATGTAGCTGTCCTGATTTGGATAGTTATCGAGAGATCTTAGAATAGTGTAGAGCATGAATAAAGAATGCAACTATCGGAATTAAGTTTGCAACTCAAATAAAGTTTGCAACCGGTACAAGCATTCATTGAGATCAAAAAAGCGAACCAGAAATGGTGAAGTGACCCCCAATAGTTGGACTATCCAATTACTGGGGGTCTTTTTATGTCCAAATATCACAGAGCATTTAAGTTAAATCTACCGCTTTTAGCAATCGTAATTATGATCGCGTAAAGCCAATTCGTCTTGTGATTGATAAACAAATCTTATTAAATCCTGATTAACTGATCGAAACAGTAGAACTTTTGTTAAATATATGTTGACAGTTGTACATGAACGTTATATTAATGTATAAAGACAACGTTGTTTAAATGAGTTATCCAAACACACACACAGGATGGATGTATGAAAAATCTAAAACTAAATCAACTTTCATTTAGCATTAGGGCAGTATTATTTAACTGTTCATTAATGCTAATGATTCCAAGTATGGCGCAAGCACAAGACGTTGAGAATAAAGAATCACCTAATTTACTTGTCAGTGAAGTAGCTAAAAAAAATAACGATATTGAAATAATAGAAGTTAGTTATGGTTACAGCTCTGTTGAAAAATCAGACTTGACCGGTGCGATATCAACGGTGAAATTAGAAGACGTAATTGATTTACCCGCGGGTAACGTCATGCAAAATCTACAAGGCAGGGTTCCTGGCTTGCAAATTACTACAAATGGTAACCCTAGTTCCACCGCGACAGTACGCATTCGTGGTCAGGGTTTAGGCCCATTGGGTAACAATGATCCCCTTTATATTATTGACGGTATTCCGTCAAAAAGTGGTTTGCACGAAATTAACAGTAATGACATTGAAGACATACAGGTGTTAAGGGATGCAGCAGCAGCCAGCATTTATGGTGCTAGATCTGGTAATGGCGTAATTGTAGTAACTACTAAAAAGGGTAGAGAGGGTTTAGACTTTAACTTTAGATTCAATCAAACTTTTGAAGATTTTGACTATGATCTACGACCTCTTAACACTGCGCAACGTGCACAATCGGTATGGCAAGCGGCTATTAATGATGGTTCAAATCCTGATCGAGCAAGTGCTTTGTATACCTACGATTGGAATAAGGATTATGATAATCCTGAATTGTACAAGGTGATCTTGCCAGCTTTTACAGATCCAAACGGTGTACAAAGACCAGCTGATACGGATTGGTTTAATGAAGTAACACGCTCATCTCAAGTAAGAGACCTTAATTTATCTTTGTCAGGAGGCAGTGACAGTTCTCGATTTTATACTTCATTAGGTTATTTTAATGCTGAAGGAGTTGTTGATGGCTCAAAATTTGAACGGATTGCGTTTAGGGTCAATTCTGATCATGATCTTATTGAAAATAAACTTAAGGTTGGGCAAACCTTACTTGTTACTAATCAACGAGCTAATCTAATAAATGATTTAGCAGGAAGTATACTAGGGCTTTCCATTGAACAGCAATCGATCGTACCGGTATATAATGATGCAGGCGGATGGGGTGGCCCGGTTCCAGGCATTACTGATAGAGATAATCCAGTAGGTATAATTGAAAGAAATAGAGATAATAATCATACGTTTAACAAATTTCAAGGTAGTTTCTTTCTAGAATATTCGCCGATTGAAGACCTAAAATTACGCAGTAGTGTTGGCATTGACTATGGGCAGTTCAATTTTAGAAATTTCCAGCGTGGATATCAGGCGGGCACGCTAAATTTTAGCGATAACCTTTCGGTTGAAAACAATTGGAATCGAAGTATTGTGTTAGCTACTACCGCAGAATACAAATTGTTGTTGGATGATAAGCACAAATTTACTTTCTTAGCAGGTATAGAACAAATTGATTTTGAAACCGAATTATCAAGAGGTATCGGGTCTGGTTTTGCATCGGATGATCGTGATTTCGCATTCTTATCACAAGCAACTGACAATGTAAGGGTCGAGGGTTATGGCGACGAATGGACTTTAGATTCTATATTTGGTCGGGTCGATTATAGTTACGATCAACGTTATCTAGCTAGCTTGACTATGCGTAGAGATGGTTCATCTAAGTTTGGTCAAAACAACCAATATGGTAATTTCCCTGCAGCCTCGGCCGGATGGGTAATTAGCAACGAAGATTTCTTTGATATCGAGTTTGTATCGACGCTTAAATTGCGTGCTAGTTATGGTAAAACAGGTAATCAGGAGATTCCAACAACTGCTACAAACACGACTTATCAACCTCGCTATGCAACTCAATCTTTGTTCACGGATAGACAAGATGAGGGTACCGCTTACGATATTGCTGGAGCCAATGGTGGCACGTTACCTTCTGGTTTTGTAAGAGCACAAACTGGCAATCCTGATTTGAAGTGGGAGACGTCGACTCAAAGTAATGTAGGTCTAGATTTCCAGCTCTTAAACACAACAGTTTATGGTAGCTTGGATTATTTCAAAAAAGAAACCAAAGATATACTCACCTTAACTCAACCACTTGCGACGCTTGGCGAAGGAGCTCAGCAATGGGTAAATGGCGGGACTATCGATAATAGTGGCTTCGAATTCATTATAGGATACGAAGATTATTTAGATTTTGATTTCTTGGATGAAGAATTGAAAGTTGATATGAGTTTTAACATTTCTAAAGCAGACAACAAGGTCATTGCTTTACCTGAAGATGTGGTGAATTCATTTGGCGGTAACGGTCAAGATAAAACTATTTTAGGTAACTCTATAAATTCTGTCTATGGGTATGTTGCTGATGGATTATTTCAAAGCCTTCAAGAAATAGAAGAGCACGCTGCTCAATCAGCTGCTGGGCTTGGACGAATTCGTTGGGCAGACTTAGATAATAACGGCATTATTGATGAAAATGATCAGGATTATTTTGTTAACCCTGATCCTGATTTCATCTACGGCTTCAACTTTACTCTTAATCATAAACAATGGGACTTCAATATGTTTTGGCAAGGAGTAAAAGGCGGGTCTGTCAGAAATAACTGGCGTCTATTTACTGATTTCACCTCATTAAATATTGGTTCGAATTATGGTTCGCGAGTATTAGATGCATGGTCACTTGCTAATACTGACTCGACAGTACCGGCGTTAACATTAGTCGACAACAATGGTGAAGGTAGACAGTCGAGTTTCTTTTGGGAAGATGGAAGCTACTTGAAATTACGAAACTTGTCGGTGGGTTACAGATTTGAGGACACAGTGTTAGATGACTATGGTATTCAGGATGCCCGTATTTATCTTCAGGGATCAAATTTATTAACCATTACTCCAAACGGAACCTTGAGCCAAGATCCTGAGGCTCCAAATGAGGTCTTTCCGGTTCCTCGACGAATCACTATCGGCATAGATGTGAGTTTCTAAGTGTATTTATTCCATAGTATAGACAGATTAAAGATGAAAAATCAGAGAAAAATTATGAAAAAAATGTATCAATTATTTGCAAGTAGTTTAATAGCTATGTCCGTTATATCTTGCGGCAGCGGCGACCTTGATGTTCCACCCAAAGCCGTATTAACCCAAGCGCAGGTCACCAGTGCTGAGAATATAGATGGTTTGGTCATTGCAGCCTATTCTTATTTAGGCAATGATCATTACACATCGCCTATGTTTTTGTGGCCAACTGGTAATTTACGTGCAGGAGATGCACATAAAGGGGGTAATGGGCCAAGTGATATCTTTGCCTATCATGCTCTATCAATGTTTGCGCCTTTAGTGCCAGATATGGAATCTTTTCCACCTGACCTAATTGATCTTAACAATAAAAAATGGACACGGAATTATACTGGTATATCTCGAGCTAATGCCGGATTACAAGTTATTGCTAATGCCGATGCTGCAAGTATTCCTAATGCAAAAGAGAAGCAGGCAGAACTACGTTTTATACGCTCTATTTTTTATTTTGACTTGAAAATTCATCATAAGCATATTCCATGGATTGATGAAAATATGACACAAGAAGAAATATTAGCGACCACTAACCGTGATCTCACTGATCAACAATTATGGAATAAAATTGCTGAAGATTTCCGCTTTGCCTCACAAAATTTACCTGATGTGCAGCAAGATGTAGGCCGTGCTTCAGCCCTTTCTGCCAAAGCTTACCTAGCAAAAACATTGTTGAATCAAGCGTATGTGCAAAATGACAAGCACGAGATCGTGTCTATTGATAGTGATAAACTGAATGAAGTTGTTACGTTGGTGAGTGAAATTGAAGCTTCCGGTATTTACGGTTTGCTTGATGACTATGGAAACAACTTTCAGGCAGCCTTTGATAATAGCAAAGAATCAGTCTTCGCTATACAGCGTTCATTAGATGACGGCTCACCTGATGGTCGTGGTTCATGGCCAACTGCGTTGAATGCACCTCAGGCTGGTGGGTTCGGCTGCTGCGGATTTCATGTTCCTACAGATAATTTCGTCAACGCCTTTAAAACTAACAACAATGGTCTACCATTATTTGTAAATTATAATGATGCTAATTACGATATGTTGTCTGATAATGTTGATCCACGTTTGGACCATACTGTTGCAATGGAAGGTAAACCCTTTAAATATGATCCTACATTAATTCATGGTGGTGATTCTTGGTCACGCGCACCGGGCATCTATGGAAATTTTACTAGCATGAAAGAATTGGAACATCCTGATTGCGATTGCCGTGGTGAAAATGGTCCATTCCCAATTTGGTCAATGAACACTGTTTTGGTTCGCTATGCTGATGTATTGTTGTGGAAAGCAGAAGCGTTAATTCAATTAGACCGTTATGAGGAAGCATTACCAATTATCAATAGTCTACGCACCCGAGCTGCTAATAGCACAGGTATGTTAAATGATGCCAGTATCTATAACATCAATACCTACAGTAGTTTTGCTAGTAAAGAAGAAGCTTTTAATGCGTTACGTTGGGAACGTCGTTTAGAGCTGGGTTTAGAGGGGCATCGTTTCTTCGATTTAGTGCGCTGGGGAGTAACAAAAGAAACATTAGATGCTTATTTTGAGATTGAACTCATCAGAAAGCCATATCTTGAAGCAGCAGCATTTACGAAAGGTAAACACGAGTATTTACCTATACCTAACCAACAAATCAACTTAAGTGGTGGGATCTATGTACAAAATCCCGGTTATTAAGCTCGATTAAATGTAATTTAGCAGGCCTGTCTTATTTTGACAGACCTGCTCTTACGATTAAATTAATATGTTAAGTTATCAATTTCAGACTATTAACAAATGCCATCGCTTTCTTATTTACTGTGTTTTCTGTGTGTTTTGCACTTTAAATGTGGTTCAGGCTAGTGAAGACATTCTAATAAAAGCATCAGGTTTTGACACCAGTGAGCTTAGCGAACCAGAGCTAGATAAGCTACTAAGTGTCCGCATTAAAGAACTTGAACTGCAAAAGCAACTCAGTCACTTAAACACAGATACATTGACAAATGGTGCTCTATGGCAACTAGGTCAACAACTTTTTTTCAGCAAATCTTTGAGTATGAACAATGATGTCGCCTGTGTGTCATGTCATCATCCCATGCTCGGTGGTGGTGATGGACTGTCATTATCCGTTGGTGTCAATGCATTGGATCCATCCATACTGGGACCAGGACGAGTACATGATGGCAACCGACTTGTCGATCCCCGCGCTGATGGTGGTCCTAATGCGCCACGAAATGCATCATCTATCTTTAATCTTCACTTATTGAAACAAGCGGCATTTTGGGATGGCCGTGTAGAAGTAATAAACGAAGAGCTCAGCGAAGGGCAAAACAACAAGAATAAGACTATCCGTTTGCGCACCCCTGATAGTGTAAAGAACTTGCCTGATTTGAATGCGGGTAATGACTTTATTCAGGCACAAGCCAGATTTCCAATTATTGCAATCCATGAGATGTTTGGTCATGGTCCTAATAAACTTGACAGCAATAGTCAAAAACGACGGTTGGTGTTAAATAATCTGCTAAAAGCAGACGAAATAAGCAAAAGCTCTCCATGGTTGCCTTTGTTTCAAAACGCATTTGAGGATACTCAGAAAAATGTTGAAACTGTGATCACCATTGATAGGGTAACTAAGGCCTTGTCTCACTATCAAAAGTCACTGGTGCTGACGACTAACCCTTGGTTTGACTATGTAGCCGGTAATAAAAAGGCCATTTCAGAACAAGCTAAAAAAGGTGCCTTGTTATTTTTTAGTACTCCAAAACAAGGGGGGCTAGCTTGTAATTCTTGCCATTCAGGCCCTGGTTTGAGTGATGAGAAGTTCTATACTATCGCAGCACCGCAAATTGGGCGCGGTAAAGACTCTAGCGGTACCGACCATGGCCGACTCTTAAATACTTCGATCATTACCGACAAATACAAGTTTCGCACTCCCATGTTGCTAAATGTTCAGGTAACGGGTCCTTGGAGTCATGCCGGTGCATTTGCGGATCTTAAGCAAGTTATTAAACATCACTTTAACCCATCAACGTCGTTAGCAAATTATAATTTTGGACTCGAGCACTTATCCCAATTTAGTCATATTGCAGCACGCCCCGATCGTGCTAAGGCAATAAACGCAGAGGTACTGCAAACCTTTTTAGCCACGCCTGATGCAAAAAAACTCGTGAATACATCGACGCCAGAACAAGATGCTCTATTGCTGGAAGCCTTTTTATTTACGCTCACCGATCCTTGTATACAAACCCCAAGCTGTATAAAGAAATGGTTACCCAGTAACGACGACAAGGGACCCGATGGAAACTTGCTACAGGGCGTTTTTGCCAACTTTTCTGAGCAAGCTGATACCTACACACCCGCTGCATTTAAAGCATTAAGTCCCCTCAGTGATTTACCAAAAACAGACCCGCGAGCTAGCTGGTTTAGCGATGTCACTCAGCAAAGTGGTTTGGATTATAAATTAGCGGCCCCTACTTTTTCAGATGAATACCATTTAATGGGGGGGGGCGTTGCCGTAGATGATTTTAATGCAGACGGCTGGGAGGATTTATTTATCAGCCATTCTATGCAACCAGGTAAACTTTTTGTGAATAACAAGAAAGGAGGCTTTGTTGATGTTACCACCAAAATACTAGGCAATTTCAGCGGTAGGCAATTGGGCGCATTGTTTATGGACTATGACCAAGATGGTGATAAAGATTTATTACTGGTAGAGGATGACATTAATCAAGGATATTTCAGACTCTTTACTCAATTTCCAAGTGGTGTTATGCGTCCCTCGTTTAACAAGGCAGGCATAAGCTTTGAGCGATTCACTCATTCCTTATCCGCTGGTGATTATGACGGTGATGGTGATTTGGATCTGTTTGCTGCACATTGGGGAGATGTAACAACCACTGTGCGTCAGGGGTATCTTTGGAATAACAGCGCAAAAGGCATGTTTGAAGACGTTAGTGCATTGCTACCTCAAACTAGAATATCACCACTTTATCCTGATTTAGATGTAAATTTCGTACCTGTTTTTAGTGATATCGATAATGATAATGATCTGGATTTACTCATAGCAGCAGATTATTTAACGACGCAAGTCTTGCTTAATGAGGACAAGAAATTTGTTGATGCAACAAGTCCAATCATAAATGATGAAAATGGGATGGGCTCGGCCCTTGGGGACTACGATAACGATGGTGACTTAGATTGGTTTGTCAGCTCTATTTGGAATCCCATTGAGCAAAAGGCCTATAAAGGCGGAACAACTGGAAACCGTCTTTATAATAACGATGGTCAAGGTAATTTCTCGGATGCCACCGATAGGGCTGGTGTTCGACAAGGTTATTGGGGCTGGGGAGCTTGTTTTGCCGACTTTAATAATGACGGCTGGTTAGACATTTTTCATACCAATGGCATGCGCACTGGGCAGATTGCTGAAGAGTCGCAGGTAGGGCAATTTTATGAGGATCCCAGCCGCCTATTTATCAACAATCAAGATGGGACCTTTAGTGAGAAGTCGCTTGATTGGGGAATTACCCACACTGGTCAGGGTAGAGGAATTAGCTGTCTGGATTTCGACAATGATGGAGATGTAGATATCATTATCGCCAACAATGGGGCTGGACCAACCCTGTACAGTAATAATAACTTATCAGGCAGTGGCTACTTATCCGTAAAGTTAGTGGGTAAACTAGGCAATCCTGATGGAGTAGGGGCTAAGATTATTGTGCAAACTGGACAAATGCAACAATTGCGTGAAATCAGATTGGGCTCAAACTATCTGTCTAATGACCCTTTAGTTGCGCATTTTGGGCTAGGGTTAAATAGTGTTGTTGATAAACTGACTGTTATTTGGCCTGATGGACAAAAACAGCAACTTAAGAATGTTCCAGCAAACAAACATATGATGATTACCTACAAAGAATGAGCAGGTAAACGGATGAATGTTAACTTTATTCGACTTAAATGTTGAAATATGTTGAATATAATTAAATCATAAGGTATAAAAAGACAACGTTGTTTAATTTGTGCAAGTTAGTTGCGCTTGCTAATTTTGAAATAGAGATTTATATGAATAAAATCGCATTTTGGTCAATCACAGTAGCCGTAGCCGGATTTTTATTTGGCTTTGATACTGCTGTTATTTCGGGGGCAGACAAGCCAATTCAGACGCTTTGGCAAACAAGCCCGCTGATGCATGGCATGTTTGTTATGTCATCAGCACTGTGGGGTACTGTAATTGGTGCTTTAGCAGGAAACTATCCTTGTGATAAATTTGGTCGTAAACCTACTTTGGTCTTGATAGGAATATTATATTTAGTATCTGCAATTGGTTCGGCGATCGCTCAAGACCCTTATACCTTCGCTATTTTGCGTTTCATCGGAGGTTTGGGTGTAGGGATTTCATCGATAGTGGTGCCTGCTTATATTTCCGAAATTGCACCGGCAAAACATCGCGGTCGATTAGTCGCTATTTATCAATTTCAGATTGTATTTGGAATTTTGATTGCGTTTTTATCAAATTATCTTATTGCCGGTACTTCCAGCTTTGATTGGCGACTTATGTTGGGAGTCGAAGCTGTCCCTGCATTTATTTACTTGCTCTTTATACTTAAAGCACCAGAGAGCCCTCGCTGGCTAGTGTTGCATGGCAATAAAGCT
This sequence comes from Glaciecola sp., assembly GCA_029246415.1. Lineage (GTDB taxonomy): Bacteria > Pseudomonadota > Gammaproteobacteria > Enterobacterales > Alteromonadaceae > Opacimonas. The sequence continues at coordinate 17,643 of JAQWNF010000008.1, read as the reverse complement.
GAAAAAGCAAAAGAAATACTGTTAGACCTTGGAGAAAAAGATGCAGAGGCGATTGTCGCCGCTGTTCAGGCCGAAGCTGGTCAACACAAAACTGATAAACTGTTCTCTGGTACTTTTAACTTCCCAATTACCTTAGCCTTTTTACTGGCGGCATTTAACCAGTTATCAGGAATAAACTTCATCATTTATTATGCACCTCGAGTGTTTGAACTAGCCGGATTAGATGCCAGTTCTTCGCTTTTGTCATCAGCGGGGATAGGTGTCATTAATTTAGTATTTACCATGATCGGCATATACCTCATTGATAAAGCGGGACGTAAAACCTTGATGTATTTAGGCTCATTGGGTTACATCGTTTCTTTGGCTGTGGTGGCGTGGGCATTCAATACAGATCAAGGAGGGATGGTAGTGGTATTCTTTGTCTTTATGTTTATTGCCTCTCATGCGATTGGGCAAGGTGCGGTTATTTGGGTATTTATTGCCGAGATATTCCCCAACAGTGTGCGCTCAAAAGGTCAATCTTTAGGGTCTGGGACTCACTGGGTATTCGCCGCACTAATTACCTTATTTATGCCATTTTTTCTGCAGCAATATACGCCAGGAGCAGTGTTTACCTTCTTTGCGTTTATGATGTTTTTACAACTTCTGTTTGTAATCTTTTTAATGCCTGAAACAAAAGGTAAAACATTAGAACAGCTGGCAACTAAATACTAACGATACACGAGACGAAATAATGTCAATTTCAAATAATAAAATACTTACTACAGGCTTCTTAGCTATTACTTTACTAGCGGGATGTAATTCAATGATTCAAAAGAGTTTAGATACAAAATCAGTTAACCAAAACGCGGTGTCACAAAGTGTGTGGGATGCAAGTGAATATCACGAACAGTATCGGCCACAAATTCACTTTAGTCCGCAAAATTACTGGATGAATGACCCAAATGGTATGGTTTATTATCGAGGTGAATATCATCTATTTTATCAATATCACCCTGAGTCGACAGTGTGGGGTCCAATGCACTGGGGACATGCGGTAAGCAAGGACTTAGTTAATTGGGAAGAATTACCCATTGCATTATATCCCGATGAATTTGGCACTATTTTCTCAGGTAGTGCAGTTATCGACTGGAACAACACCTCCGGTCTAGGATCTCTTGAGAATCCGGCAATGGTCGCTATTTTTACTTATCATGATGCCAAGGCTGAAAAAACGGGAGCGATAGATTTTCAAACTCAAGGGCTGGCCTACAGTTTGGATAACGGTCGTACTTGGAAGAAATATGCCAATAACCCCGTAATGCTTAACCCTGGTATACGTGATTTTAGAGACCCCAAAGTGAGCTGGAACAGCACAGCGAACAAATGGGTTATGGTCTTGGCCGAGGGCCAGCAGATTGGGTTTTATTCATCTGACAATCTAATCAATTGGAAGTTTGAGAGCTACTTTGGTGAAGGCTGGGGTAATCACTCTGGTGTTTGGGAGTGTCCTGATCTAATTTCGTTGCAGGTAGATGAAAGCGGAAATCGTAAGGACGTTTTAATCGTTAGTATTGGTTCTGGTGGTCCTAACGGCGGCTCAGCAACACAGTATTTCATTGGTGACTTTGATGGCAGCAAATTCGTGCTGGATCCAACATTTGAGCAAGCGCTGAAACAAATACCAGCGTTTTTTCCTGAAGGAGAGGTGTTTGATGATTTTGAAAATGGTCTAGAAAAGTGGCAATCAACAGGTGAAGCTTTTGCGGCCGCACCAACGCAAGGCCATCATCTTAACCAGACGCCCTTAAGCGGATATTTAGGCGATCATTTAATCAATAGTTTTAGCGACGGTGATTCATCCGTAGGTTCTCTGTTATCTGAATCATTTATTATCAGCAAAGGGTTTATCAATTTTTACATTGGTGGTGGACAGCACCTCAACAAAGTTGGCATGCAACTTATCATAGATAATGTTGTGGTGCGCTCTGCGACAGGAATAAACAGTGAACAATTCAGATTTGCTGGATGGGATGTCAATGAGTACATCGGGAAAACAGCTAGTATAAAAATAATCGACTCAGAAAGTGGCAGTTGGGGACACACCTATATTGATCAAATTGTTTTTTCTGATGAGCTTGCAACAAACCGGATTGAACCAGCAGTTTGGCTTGACACTGGAACGGATAATTATGCTGGAGTAACGTTTTCTGATATGCCCAAAACCGACGGTCGTTCGATTCTAATGGGCTGGATGAGTAATTGGCAATACGCTAATCAAGTACCTACTAAGTCGTTTCGCAGTGCAATGACGATACCTCGGACCTTGTCACTGAAAACCACGAGTGAAGGAGTAAGGTTAGTGTCGTCACCCGTAAAAGAAGTGAGTGCTGCTGAGCAAGTGATTGATGAACTAGGTCCGTTTATGGGTCAAAATAAGTATCTACTTAGTTCTCCTTCCATATCTGATAATTCGTTCAGAGTGAATTTCGCTTTGAGCGATATAGAGCAGCAAATAATTGAGATTGAACTGTTCAATCTGGCTGGCGATAAAGTGATAATCTCACTTGATACCGTCAACACATCTCTTACTCTCGACCGCACTAAATCAGGCGACGTATCCTTTCATGAGGGTTTTGCAGGGATTCAATATGCTCCATTTCATTCGCAAGGCAGCAAAGATACCGTCGATATTATTGTAGATAATTCCTCAATTGAAATTTTCATCAATGAAGGCGAAAGCGTAATGACGGCGCTTGTTTTTCCGCAATCTATATTGGCAGGCGTAGCACTATCGTCACTAGAAAACTTTACTGTAAGTGATGCTAGCATCGCTAAATTTTCGACAGTATGGGTTTCTTCAGAGCAGGCCGAAAAATGATTAAGGCGAATGCTAATTAGGGAATGAACTGAATTTCGAGTTTATTTTGAAATATAAAAAATAATTAAAACGGTTGCAGATTTCATTACTGATAACTTTATTATAATAAACAAGTTTGTTTATCCGAGAGTGAATAATCAGTATCCAAATCTACATGCCAATATGACAATAATGACATTGGTATTAGGAAGAAATGATGCATATATTAAAATTGAGAAAGATTGCGATATCAACAATGATTGGCGTAGGAGCTTTAGTCAATTTAAGCGCCTGTTCGGGGGACAATAAACAAGACACAGATATAGAAGTTGTTGTTCTTGAAGTTGGGCAAGATGCTTGTGAGTTAACGAGTCAAGGTTGTCCAGTAGTTACACCACCGACAACTACACCACCGACAACTACACCTCCGACAGGCCCAGTAATTGAAATTACTGACCAACCTGCAACTGAGGGTAATAGTCTATTTGTTCGACAAGGTGATGTCTTTCAAAATATTGCAGGGTTTGAGTTTTGCTGTGGTAAATTTGGTACCTATGAAGCCCATGAATTTACAGATATAACGGGAGATTTTGCGAAGTTAGACGGCGGCTTTTGGGGCGCGGCAATTGATGGACATATCGGAGAACGTGTTTTCTCGAGTTATGGCGATGGTGCTGAAGATGGCTCCGATCAAGTTGCACAACTAGGTTGGGCTGCGACGGGAACAATGCAAAGTCCTGAATTTGAAATTCAATCAAATTACATTAACTTTTTAGTCGGTGGGGGCAGCAACCCTTATGACAGTGATAAAGCCACCGCAGTTGCCTTGGTTGTAAATGGAGTCGTGGTGCGAGCAGCTAGTGGCGACGATGTTGCAGACAAAATGGTTTGGACCAGTTGGGATGTATCAGAAATGACAGGCCAAATAGCAGCCATAAAGTTTATTGATATGCACAATGATGATGGCAACGATGCGCACCTACCTTATCTATTAGCAGATGAATTTCGTGCGGCAGATATTCCAGCAGCAATACCGACCAAGCTGAGCAAAGAATTGACCCAGACCCCAGAGTCAGAGGGACACAGCTTGTTTGTTCGTGAAGCAGACGCCGCTCAGAACATTGCTGGATTTGAATTTTGCTGTGGAAAATTTGGTACCTATGCAGTACATGAGTTTACCGAAATAACGGGTGATTTTGCCAAGTTAGACGGTGGTTTTTGGGGAGCTGACGTAGAAGGCCATATTGGCGAGCGCGTGTTCTCGAGTTATGGCGATGGTGCTGAGGACGGGTCTGACCAAGTTGCACAATTAGGTGGGGAAGCTGTAGGTACAATGCTGAGTCCTTCCTTTGTAATTGATTCGCTATATATCAACTTTTTAGTGGGTGGCGGTAGTCATTCATTTGATAGTGATAAAGCAACCGCGGTGGCGCTGTTAATTGAAGACGACATAGTGCGCGATGCAAGTGGTAGTGACGTAGCTAACGCCATGCAGTGGACAAGCTGGGATGTCTCGTCATATATTGGAAAGACTGCGCAAATTAAATTCATTGATTTGAATAGTAATGATGGCAATGACAGTGCTTTGTCATATTTGTTAGCAGATGAGTTTCGTGCCGCAAATCTTCCTGCAGCTGAAATTGAAGATACGGGTCCAGTTGTAGAACCCACAATACCCCCTGTTGAGCTAACAATGACGCCGATTACAGAGGGCAATAGTTTATTTTTACGCGCCGCTGATGAATTTCAGAATATTGCTGGGTTTGAGTTTTGCTGCGGTAAGTTTGGCACGTACGAAGTCCATGAGTTTACTGAAATAACGGGTGACTTTGCTAAATTAGACGGTGGATTTTGGGGAGCTGATGTTGCCGGTCATGTAGGCGAAAGAGTCTTTTCAAGTTATGGTGATGGTGCTAACGAAGGTTCTGATCAAGTCGCTCAATTAGGTGGTGCCGCGGTTGGCACAATGTTAAGTCCAGCATTTGTAATAGATAGCAACTATATTAACTTTCTTGTTGGTGGCGGGAGTAACCCTTATAGTAGTGCTGCTGCAACTGCCGTTGTATTGCTTATTAACGGTGACGTAGTGCGCTCTGCCAGCGGACAAAATGTTGCTAATAGCATGCAATGGACCAGTTGGGATGTAAGGGAATTTAAGGGCCAAAGTGCTGTTGTCCAATTTATTGATTTACATAGTGATGATGGCAACGATGCATCAGTGCCATATCTTTTGGCTGACGAATTCCGTGGGGCAGATAAAGCGGCAAGAGACCCATATGAAGCGCAAAGAGACACCGATTCTGACGGCATCTTAGATATTAATGATAATGATGACGACGGCGATGGCGTGGATGATATTGATGATGTTTTCCCAACCGATCCAAGCGAAACAATTGATACCGATAATGATGGGGTGGGTAATAATGCAGACGAAGATGATGATGGTGACGGCATCAATGATGTTGATGATAGCAACCCTCTTGATCCAGATAATACGCCCGTATTTGAGGTGCAATTAACTACAACACCAAGTACTTCAGGCCATAGTCTTTTTGCCCGCCAATCTGACCCGGGCCAAAATATAGCAGGGTTTGAATTTTGTTGTGGTGGCTACGACACCTATCAAGAGCATGAATTTGAGGAAGTCACTGGTGATTTTCTGAAACTCGATGGTGGTTTTTGGGGCGCTGGCGTTGCTGGCACAATCGGTGAAAGAGTCTTTTCTAGTTACGGTGACGGTTTCGATAATGATTCTGATACCAGCGCTGAACACATTGGTTTAGCCGCAACAGGTTCACTTAAAACACCGGCCTTTATCATCGATGCTAATTACATCAACTTTTTGATTGGCGGTGGTGTTAATCGTTTTGATCAAGCAAATGCGACAGCTATTGTACTGTTAGTTAATGGGGATATTGTTCGTCAAGCGACAGGACAAAATGAGCATGACAGCATGCAATGGCTAACCTGGGATGTGATAGATTTAGCAGGCGAAAGTGCGCAAGTAATGATTATAGATAATCATGCAGATGATAATTCTGACAATAGCCTTGCTTATGTTCTAGCAGATGAATTTAGGGCGTCAGATGAACCTGCCGCGGTGCCAAAATCAGACAGCGTCATTAGTTTTAGCGCCAGTGCTTTGACAAGTACACCTGAGAGTGAAGGTGCTCCGGCATTTACTCGTTTGAATGCAGAGGCACAAAATATCGCCGGTTTTGAGTTTTGCTGTGGTGGATATAATACCTATCAAGAGCACGACTTTTTTGCCACTGGCGATATGATCTACCTGAACGGCGGCCAATGGGCTGCTGATATCACAAACCATATTGGTGACAGGGTGCTCGCTACCTATGGTGAATCGTTTGTCGACAGCAATGCTACTGACGCTGGTTTCTTAGGTTGGGAAGCTACCGGTACCCTAAAATCACCCAGTTTCATGATTAGTGCTTCCTACATCAATTTCTTAGTGGGGGGGGGCACTAATACCTTTGACATGGATAATGCCACAGCTATTGTTTTGCGTGTTAATGGTAAGATTGTTCGCCAAGCGAGTGGTAATGGATTAGAAAAAGAATTATCCTGGGATTCTTGGAATGTATCGGCATTAATAGGTATGCAGGCTCAAATTGAAGTCATGGATCACCATGATAATGCACAAGATGATGGAAGCTTCCCCTTTATTATTGTTGACCAAATTCGTCAAGCAAATAAAGCTGCATCACAACCGGCAGCTGATAGCGTAGTGTCTTCAGTCCAAACTTACAGTCAAATACTAAATTTGGACATGATCGATCCTAACCCAATTATGCTAGATGGCGTGTTGCACGTGTTTTATTTGCAAAACGTTGGATACCATTCTTGGGGCCTTATAAAAACTGAAGATCTGATCAGTTCAACCGCGCCTGTTGAAGTATTGAAAGCGTCGGGCGATGACAATCGTCATGATCAGTTTTTAGGTTCGGGCAGTGTATTGGTCGATCAAGAAGGTAAAACTCACATCTTCTTTACTGGCCACAACCGACAAATTAGCCCAGTTGAACAGGTCTATCATGCAATAGCAGAAGATAAGAGTTTGTACAATTGGACGGTGCTAGAAGACGAGATATTCTCTGGCAGCAGCGGCTATAGTGATTTTGACTTTCGAGATCCAATGGTATTTTGGAATCAATCTACAGGAAACTATTGGATGCTCATTACCACTCGCTATAACAATGAGGCAGCCATTGGACTTTATACCTCGAATGACTTATCAGTTTGGACACCGCAGGAACCACTTTATACAGAAACGTCACCGCTTAATTTAGAAGTCACTGACTTTATCCAGTTAGATGGTCATGAATTTATTGTTTATTCTGACCAGCGAGACGAAGAACATACGGTGAAATATTTAGTTAAAGAAAATGGCGTTTGGGTAAAACCGACCATGGACTCTTTAGACGGGCGCAGATTCTATGCCGCTAAGTCTGCTGGTTCAAGTACTGATAAATTGTTAATGGCATGGGTTGCTGGCAGTGATGGTCGAAGCGATTCTGGTAGTGAAGAATTTGGCGGAAACTTTATGGCTCATCAATTAGATGTTACTAATGATGGCCAACTTGCGGTTAAAATGCCTGAACTATATCGAGAAGCATTGGTGAACGTTCTGTCTACTTCGTCTGCTTCAGCTTCTGGTAATGTGACCGAAAATGCTGGCGAGGTTAATATACCTGCGGGTTCACATATGTTACTAGCCAGTGAAGCGAGTAAAAATAGACTCTCATTTACCATCAATAGCGACAATGAAAGTGCGATATTTGGCGTGCAATTTAAAGACACTTCAGATAACAGTGAGCATTTTGTGGAAATTAACGGTACAACTAATGAGGTCACTTTTTATAATAAAGATGATCGCAGCAATACAGCTAACCCACAGGTGCTGAGTACTATAGACCCTTTGTTAGGAGTTAATATCGAAATATTACTTGACCCTGTGCAAGGAATTGGTGCTGTTTATGTTAATGACTTCAGAGCGTTGAGTTTTAGATTGTATGATCTTGCAACGAGTGAAGTAGGAGTGTATGCGCAAAGTGATGATATTTCTGTTTCTGGAATAACACGCTTTAAGTAATCATTGGGAGCTTATCTAAAAAAGACAGGTTATTTTTAATATAGCCTGTCTTTTACAACAAACATATTTGGCTTCTAAATCTAGTGTTATAAATTTGCAAATATTATTTATGTTTTAAACATTAAGCGGCAATATAGCTAAGAACATAGCTTTCAAATGCCAAGTTAATCCATACACAGAGAGCAGTATCAGTGATAAATTCGAAAAAAACTTACTGGATTTTAAGTGGTGCTTTTTTTAGCTTCTTTTTATGTTGGTCATTCTCATTCTCATTATTTCCCATTTGGCTCAGTCAACATGTTGGGCTTACAGGAGAAATGATTGGCATCATTTTCAGTTGTAATGCTATAGCGGCACTGTTTGTTATGCCATGTTATGGCTATCTGCAAGACAAACTTGTCTTACGCAAAAATTTACTGTTCTTTATTGCCTTACTCTTACTGGCGGTCGGTCCTTTTTTTATTTTTGTATACAGTCCTCTGTTACTTAGTCATTTTTATTCAGCGGCTATTTTGGGCGGATTGTTTTTTGCGCTTGCTTTTGGGGCTGCAATTGGTGTGCTTGAGAGTTATGTAGAGAGGGTGGCCAGGACAAGTGGTTTTGAATTTGGACGCGCTCGAATGTGGGGTTCACTAGGGTGGGCCGTTGCTACTTTTTGTGCTGGTTACTTATTTAACAAAGGACCCGACATTAACTTTTGGTTAGCGTCATTGAGTGCTTGTGTGTTTATTGTTTTAATTTTTTCACTTGCGCTTAGTCAGACAGACCAGATTGTTAAGAAAATAAATGAGGAACATGAAGAAAAATTTGATTTGAAGTTGGTTTCAAGTTTGTTATTCATGCGAGAATTTTGGGCATTTGTGATTTTTGTGATGGGAGTGACTTGCGTCTATTCCGTTTATGACCAACAGTTCCCTGTGTACTTTGCATCCATGTTTGAAAATCAGCAAGATGGAAATGCAACCTATGGTTACTTAAATTCATTCCAAGTATTTTTGGAAGCTGGAGGAATGTTTTTAGCACCGTTTCTGGTAATCAAAATTGGCGCTAAAAATAGTCTAATATTAAGTGGTTTGATTATGGCGATTCGTATCATTGGCTCAGGATATGCTGATGATACAATCACAATTTCTTTAATGAAACTACTTCACGCGGTTGAATTACCCATAATGTTGGTAGCCATATTTAAATATATAACGCAAATCTTTGACGCGCGTATGTCGGCAACACTTTATATTGTCGGGTTTCAGTTTTCGACACAATTAATGGCTTCTGGATTGTCTATTTTTGCCGGTATGATGTATGACAATTTAGGTTTTCCACTTTCATACAAAATTTTAGGCGGGGTAGTTTTATTTTTTACTATTGTTTCTTACTTTTTACTCAGTTCAACGCAAGATGTGCTTAACAAAAAGTCTACAGCTCAATAAGAGCCTCTTTTAACTAAGGTGAAGGGAAGTTTTTCGTGCACTATATCTTGCCTTTCCTCTAGCAGATATTCCATTGCCCATTTACCCATATCAAAGTGTGGCAGTGCCATTGTAGATAAAGCGGGTTGTAGTAAGGCTGGGATAGTATCCCAATCATCAAAGCTTGCGATGCCCATATCTCTACCCACTTGGATTCCCATGGACTGCAATACAAAGTAAGCTTCTACTGCAATCGGATCTTGTCCACAAATAATGGCGTCGGGTTTGAATTCACGCGCAATTCTGGCGGTCGCCTCTCGTGAGTTGGAAACTTCTTTATCTGGTGACCCATGGAAAACAGATTCAATATGCAAATTTTCCAATGGAACGCCACGAAGGATAAATGCATTAATTATGCCTTGCTTTCTATCTTGTGCTGCGATGATTTGTTCATTCAGGTTGAGAAATGCGATTTTGCGATATCCGGCGTCGAGCAATGCGAGTGCCACGGTTTCGCCAGCTTTAACCTCATCAGGAACAATGCTTGGATATTGCGTATTTTGACAGTAGCAATTAGCGAGTACGGTAGGACACTCAAGTAATATTTCAGGTAAAATAACTTCATGGTGATACATTGCTGCATAGATGATACCTTCTACTCTGTGCTCCATCAGGTGTTGGGCAGCTAACTCAGCGCTGTAACGATCTTCAGTGACATTCAGTACCATTAGTTCTTTGTTTTGTTCCCAAGCTACTTTCTGTGCCCCCCTTATAAGATCAAAGGTGTAAGGTACCTTTAATAAATCATCTGCAATAAAACCAATAATTCCAGACTTTTTTCGTCGAGTAATGCTTGCAGCTCGATTCGGGCGATATCCTAATTCTTTAATGGAGTTAACCACTTTATCGCGATTAATTTTTTTTACAGTAGGGTCGTTATTAACGACTCGCGATACAGTCTTAAAGGATACGCCAGCATGCGTTGCGACTTGCTTGATTGTTACCATTGATATTCTCGTAGATGCATATAACACTCATAATGGGGTAAATAATCAAATATTAAGTGTATATTGATTATAATCTTATACTACCATATAAAAAAGGTGTCACCATTAATTACAAACTATTGTTTGATAAACAACGGTATCAGATGTTTAGTTACGCGCAATGCAGGTGAAAATTCACTTCATGTTCAAACACATAAATCATTTAAACAACGTTGTCTTTTTGTCTTCATTCTGTTACTTTGTGTTGTATGTTGAAAGATAATTTTTTACAGGATAGTTATAATGAAAAAGGTTGTATGTGTAGGTGAAATGCTGATTGATTTTGTATGTTTGGATACGAATACAGGTATTGAAAATGGGGTTAATTTTATCAAAAAAACGGGTGGTGCACCGGCTAATGTTGCTGCGTGCATTGGTAAATTAGGAGGAGAGCCTCTGATCGTTGCCGCAGTAGGTAATGACTTATTCGGTACTTATTTGAAAAATGAAGTTGCGCATTATCAGGTAAATATTGATTTCGTAGAAACGGCTAACACACCAACCACATTAGCTTTTGTTTCTTTGGCAGATGACGGGGAGCGTGAGTTTGCGTTTAATCGAGGTGCTGATGAGCTTCTGAATTTAAGTAACGACACTATTAATGTTTTGCTCGAGAATGCCATCTTACATTTAGGATCTGCCACCGCATTGATGGGAGGAGAACTGGCCTTAAGTTATCGTAAAATAGCACTGGCTGCTAAAGAAAATGGCAACATCATTTCTTTCGATCCTAATTATCGAGTTGATCTGTGGCGTGGAAATGAAGCGCTATTTAGGCAGAAATGTGATGAGTATTTACAACTGGCTGACATTGTTAAGGTAAGCGATGAAGAACTCGTATTACTGACTCAATCGTCGACTATGGAGGATGGCTGCCAAATTTTACATGAAAAAGGTATTAAAATTGTATTAGTAACATTAGGAAGTAGCGGCTGCTTTGTGTCGCAAAATGGGCAGCAATATTTAGTTCCAGCTTTTGAAATTGATGCAGTTGATACTACTGGAGCGGGTGATGCTTTTATCGGTGCTGTACTTTATAAAATGTCAAATAAACCTCAAGGAGCCGATTTTTATGCATCTCAACTACGCGAGTTTGTTGAATTTTCAGAAAAAGTAAGTGGTCTTGTTTGTTCTAAAATAGGTGCAATGACGGCACTACCAACAGAAGCTGAAGTTGAGTCATTAAAATTTATTGTTAAAGAATAATCAGTAAATTGAGTTCCTTCAATTTACATGAATTAGTCAAATTGAGTTCGATAACATGAATTTGTAGTACGTTTCGCTGGTTAATCTTAAATACCGGCTATTATTGTGTCAGCGATTTTCTCCGCAATGGCAATAGTAGGTGCGTTAGTATTACCACAGCCAATTCGTCTTGACCCATTTTACAGGTACCAACAGGGTGGTAAACAAGGCCAAGGCGTTCTTTACCGCAAACTACATTACAAGCATCAGAATTTGAGGTGATTGCAGTGCGCCAGCACCAATTATTATGTAATCAAAATTCATGAGATTTATCTAATATGATTTTTTCATAACTTTATCTTATCATCATAAAAAAGAAGTTTACATTCTTTAAAATTTAGACACACTATTGAACGTGTTAGCAGTAACTTTGCCCTGGTAAAAGGGGAGTGAAAGTTAAGAGGAGCAAATTTTATGAGGAATAATAATAAGATGAATTTGATCAAAATAATTAGCTTTGTCGGCGTATTTTTTATATTTCAGATAAGTGCAGACGAGCTATCTTCAAAACCAGCGTCTCAAGCTACATTGGAATACCAGAAAAGTGTTACCAACGCACTTCCATTTGCCGATACAAGGGATTTTACATTAGCTGAAAAAGGCTTGATTAAACGTCCTGAAAAAGTCGAAATACTGGATGACAACGGCAACGTAGTGTGGGAGCTGGGTAATTACAAATTTTTACTCTCTGAAAACTACCATGACAGTATTAACCCATCATTAGAGCGTCAAGCAAGACTAAATATGTTGTACGGTTTATACCAAGTTAGTGACCGAATATACCAAGTTAGAGGGTATGACTTAGCTAACATGACCTTAATTAAAGGTGATACTGGCTGGATCATTTTTGATACGTTGCTAACCCCTCCTACCGCAAAAGCGGCGTTCGCATTAGTCACACAAGAGCTTGGTGAGTTACCTATCAGGGCCGTGGTCTATAGTCATGCACATGCCGACCATTTCGGTGGCATCAGAGGGATTGTATCTCAAGCACAGGTTGATAGTGGTGAGGTAAAAATACTCGCACCACGTGATTTTATGGAGCATGCAATAAAAGAAAACGTGTTAGCAGGCAATGCAATGACACGTCGAGCGACTTATCAATACGGGAGTATATTACCTAAATCTGAGTTTGGTTTAGTGGATGCCGCTATAGGTAAAGGCATTTCAAATGGTGCGATTGGGCTGATTGCCCCAACTCATATTGTTGAGGCTGATGAGGAAACGATTACGATAGATGGGGTAGAAATGGTGTTTCAAAACACACCTGATACCGAATCACCCTCGGAAATGAACACGTATTTCCCCCAGTTTAAAGCCCTTTGGACGGCAGAAAATGTCATTGGTACTATGCATAATGTATATACCTTGCGCGGTGCAGCTGTGCGCGATGCTCAAGGTTGGAGCAAATATATTAATGCATTGATCCATAGTTATGCTAAAAATGCAGATGTCATGTTTGCCTCACATAGCTGGCCACGATGGGGCAATGAATACCTGATACAAGTGCTAGAGAAACAACGCGATCTGTATGGTTTTTTACACGATAAAACCCTCAACTTGGCTAATAAAGGAGTCACAATAAACGAAATTCATAATGAATTAGCCGTGCCTGATGTGCTAGCACATGAGTGGTACAACAGGGGATATCACGGGTCATACTCGCATAACGTTAGAGGGGTATTAAATCGTTATTTGGGTTTCTTTGATATGAATCCTGCCAACCTCGACAAGCTTAGTCCAGCTGATTCTGCACCTAAATATGTCGCGGCAATGGGCGGTTCAGATAAAGTCATCGCAATGGCCCAAGCAGCACATGATAAGGGCGAGTATCGCTGGGCTGGCGAGTTACTCAATAACGTGATATTTGCCCAACCAGATAATGTTCCTGCTCGTTTGTTACAAGCAAATATTTTTGAGCAACTGGGCTATCAGGCAGAAAGTGCAGGTTGGCGCAATACGTATTTAGCCGGTGCACACGAGTTAAGACATGGACTTCCAGAGCAAATAAATACCGCAAAGGCTGGACCTGATATGATTGTCGCTATGAGCTCTGAATTGATATTCGATTTTCTAGGCGTCAGATTAAACACTGAGTTAGCGCTGGGTAAAACGCTCACGATCAATATTAGATTTCCTGACAAAGATGAGACATTTTTACTTGAACTTAAAAATGCACATTTAAATAATATTCAAGGAATACAGTCACAAAGTGCTGATGTGACGGTTACCATGAACCGGAGTGACTTGAACTTGATGTTAATGAAGGTAAAAAGTTTTCCTGAATTAGTTAAAAGTGGGGCGATTCAATTTGATGGTGATATCACTGCATTTACATCGATATTGCAAATGTTAGAAGAATTTCCGTTCTGGTTTAATATCGTCACTCCTTAATACCGGGTAGGCAATAAATACTAACAAAATCAGCTCGTGCACACATTATTTTTGAGCTGATTTTGTTATCTATCCTAGGCAAAAAAGTTAAAACCAATCTTCTTGCATATCTACCGTCACACGATTTAGACTCAGCAATAATTCAGCTTGCGCCTCGATACGGGGTAGCTCCCAATCAAAACAAAACTTAGCAGCCTGTAACTTACCTTGATAATAAGCGTTATCATCCTTGGTACACGTGTTTGTTGTCAGTGCCTTATGCGCTATCACCGCTTGTCTTAACCAAATCCATGCAACAGTCACTTGCCCAAACATATCCAAATACACAGTCGCATTTGCCGTAGCCACATCCGGATCTTGTGCTAACGCTTGGGTTAACTTTATGGTGACAGTATGCAGCAGTTCACATGCATGTTGCATCGGTGCAATATACTGATGACAGATACTACCAGCCTCAATTTGAGCGCATGTTGCTTGGATCAATGCGATAAATTGTGCAAAATTTTGTCCCCGATTAGCCATGACTTTTCTACCCAGTAAATCGAGGCCTTGTATTCCTTCAGTACCTTCATGGATGGGGTTGAGGCGGTTATCCCTAAAATACTGTTCAACGGGATATTCACGCGTATAACCTGCGCCACCGAGCACTTGGATCGCTAAATCGTTGGCTTTGACGCAATACTTAGAGGGATAGCTTTTGACAATAGGAATAATCAAATCGAGAATTTGCGCTGCACACTGACGTTCATCTTCGGTTTCAGCATGATGGCTATCTTCGAATAGCTCACTAGCATACAGGCACATCGCTAACGCCCCTTCGGAATACACTTTTTGCGCTAGCAGCATACGTTTGACATCTGCGTGTTCGATGATTTTGACTTGAGTCGAATCAGAAGATTTATTCGAAGGTTTTCGACCTTGAGGTCGTTCTTTTGCATAGTCTAGTGACGCTCTAAAACCTTGGTAACCAAGTACTGCTGCTCCCATACCTACGCCAATACGCGCCTCATTCATCATCTGAAACATATATTTAAGACCACAATGGGGCTCACCGACTAGATAACCAATCGCACCGTCTTTTTCGCCAAAATTAAGAACGGTTGACGTTGTGCCGCGATATCCCATTTTGTGAATTAATCCCGCCAATGCGACATCATTGCGTTCACCTAATGAGCCATCAGGATTAACCAAAAACTTCGGGCAGATAAACAACGAGATACCCTTTGCACCACTTGGCGCACCTTCGATTTTAGCCAGTACCATGTGAACAATATTATCAGTGATGTTTTGATCACCTCCTGAAATATACATTTTATTGCCAAATATACGATAACTGCCATCATCAGCAGGTTTGGCGATGGTCTTTATATCAGCAAGTGCTGAGCCTTGGCCAGGCTCTGTCAACGCCATCGTTCCCGCAAAACGACCATCTTGCATTGGTGCTAAAAACGTATCGCGGTGAGCTTGACTTGCAAACGTACTAATGAGATTGGCTGCACCCAAGGTCAAAAAAGGATAGCCTGCGGTGGCAATATTCGCCGCGTTAAAATACGCCATAGATGCTCTGAGGACCACCTCAGGTAATTGCATGCCGCCATCGTCAAAATCATAGTGGGCTGCAAAAAATCCCGCTTCACTAAAATGATCCCATGCCACTTTAACTTCTGGAATTAATGTGACTGCTTTGCCATCAAACACCGGTTCGTTGGCATCACCTTTAGCGTTATGGTTTAGGAAGTATTTTTCTGCGATGGTCTTTGCCGTAGCAATTGTCGCATCAAATATTTCACGAGAATGTTCAGCGTATCTTGCGCGTGACAGAACCTTTTGTGTATTCAAAAATTCGTACAATATAAATGTAATTTCGCGGTCGTTTAAGATGGGATCCGTCATAAAATATAGCCTTATTTCACACAGCTTATGCAATGCATAAAGTAGTGGTGGGTACACTACTGATGGAAAGAAAAATTGATTAATATTAAAAATATTAAACTGTATTAAAGATAGTAGGGGAGTTGAGCTAATCATCCAAGTTTATAGATTTTATTAATGATGATAAGTTGTGTTGATAGACGGGGGTAGAGATGAGTAAAGACAATCATTCGTACTCACGGTACAATCTTAATATGTTAGTAAACCAGCCGTGAACCGTGTCTACATCCAATTATTTATCCGCATACTCAGCCCAATTACAAGACCAAATTGCGCGCTTGCTAGAGCAAGATCGCCTGACTGATTACTTATTACAAAAATACCCTACCATTAACAATGTCCCCAATGATAGTGCGTTGCGTGAGTATGTGCTTAATCTTAAAAACCAGTACTTAAGAAAATCTCCGCCTTTGAGCAAAGTAGTGTTTGATAAAAAAATCCATGTTGTGAATAACGCATTAGGGTTGCACAGTTTTGTGTCTCGAGTGCAGGGCGGTAAACTCAAAAGTAAAAATGAAATTCGTATCAGTACGTTATTTAAGCATACCCCTGAGGCTTTTTTACACATGATCGTGGTACATGAGCTAGCGCATCTTAAGGAAAAGGACCATAACAAAGCGTTTTACCAACTTTGCCAACATATGTTACCCGATTATCATCAGATAGAGTTCGATGTTAGAGTATACTTAACCCATCTAGAACAAAAAGGGGAAGTGTATGCGCATGCTTCACACCGACCCAAATTAACGCGTTAATAATTGAGAAAATGATGAATTATCAATTTGTGTGGGACATTGAAGGCACGCCTCAAGCTGAATTTGAGATGGGATTTGAGTTATTTACGCAGTGGTTTTGTGATGAAATTGGCACTGATACTGCAAAGATTGCCGAGCTTCAGACATTGATTAGTCAACTTCAAGAGGGGGCTATCTTAGAGCACACCATTAAAGGCAATACGCTGACAATGATACTCAATCACGATGAAATCGAAATTACGGCTGACAGCTTAGAGGCTGACATCCCGGATGAAATGCCAGAGGGGACTGAAATTAGTGATGATGGTTGTGTGTCTGGTTGTGGCTTAGCAGATTTCGTCAGTGTGTTAGATTCGTGGGAAGCGTTTGTGGGATAAATTGCGCATAAATTGGGGTCTGACCCCATTTAAATTCATTAAAATTAAACATTGGCAACGAATGGAATCGTTACATGCACTTCACTCAACACTATTTCAATATCTTTACAGCTCCGCGCCGTGCTCCGCGTTTATATGCCATTATCTCCGGTTTATTGGTTATCGGCATTATCAGCTTCATTATAGTCGCGTTAGAACAACAAAGTCGTGATCACATTGAACGGTTAACCCAAAGCACCGCAAACAGTGTCGCGGTATTGATCCAAGATGAACTGGAGCTTGAACAACATCGCAGTATTACTGATGCCTTTGATGCTATCCCCGCCCATTTAAAATTTGATCATGAGTTTATCGTTAGTATCGATGGGCAGGTGATCTATGCTACTGTTGCCCCAGATAATCAGAACATACCGCAAGCAAATGATTGGCAATATACGGTCAGCTTTTTAATCAACCAACAACTCTGGCAGGTACTCAGTCAACCTAAAGCGGATTGGTTGTATCGCTCTCACTATCGTATCTTTGGGATCTTGGTA
>JAQWNF010000014.1 GCA_029246415.1 Glaciecola sp. | reverse complement strand
CAATTCGTAACATGCAAGTAACCTTCTGTATCAGTTTGGTATCAGGTATTAATTGCGGTGTGATTGTAGTGGTTTTTGGGTTTAAGGTAAACTAAATTTTAGTAAAGTAGGAAATTCTTTTTTAATGTATTCAACTTCTTCAACTCGAGCTTCGGGATCTGCGGCAACAGATCGCAACATTTTAAGTGTTGGCAAACTCAACCAAATGGTCGGGAGCTTACTCAAAACACAAATTGGCCAAGTGTGGATCAGCGCAGAAATCTCAAATTTTGTCGCTGCAGCTTCTGGTCATTGGTACTTTACCTTAAAAGACCGCAATGCTCAGGTTAAAGCAGCCATGTTCAAAGGTGCCAATGGTCGTGTCAAGCAGCGCCCTAGAGAAGGCGATAGTGTATTAGTGCGCGCCAACGTCGGTTTGTATGAACCGCGCGGCGACTATCAAATCATCGTTGAACATTTAGAATTTGATGGTGAAGGTGCATTAAAGCAACAATACGAAATACTCAAAAACCGCTTACAACAAGAAGGTCTTTTCGCTACACAAACTAAACAAGCGTTACCATCACACATCAATACGGTCGGCATAGTTACCTCGGCAACAGGAGCAGCGTTGCATGACATATTAACGGTGTTAAAACGTCGCAACCCAATGATCAATGTTATTGTCTACCCAAGTCAGGTGCAAGGTGTTGGCGCGGCTGAACAAATCGTTAATGCCATTTTCATTGCCAATCGTCGGCGTGAAGTCGATGTGTTGATCGTCGGTCGTGGTGGTGGTTCGTTAGAAGACCTGTGGTGTTTTAATGAAGAAATCGTCGCACGTGCTATATTTGGCTCACAACTTCCCATCGTCAGTGCGGTGGGCCATGAAGTCGATGTCACTATTGCTGATTTTGTTGCTGATGTGCGGGCAGCAACGCCTTCACAAGCCGCAGAATTTGTCAGTAATGATCTCACTGAAGTCGTGACGTCCATTACCAATTTGCAACAACGCTTGCATAGTGCGATGAATATCAAAGTCAATCAACTCAGCTATCAACATCAATTACTGGCGAGTCGTTTACAACAAAATCACCCGCAACATCGTTTACAACAACAAGCACAACGAGTCGATCAACTGACGATCCAATTACAACATGCTGTGCGTAATCGCTTGCAGCGTAATCAACAACGTCATCAATCGCTCGAGCATCGCTTGCAACGTGTTTCACCAGTGCATCAAGTAGCCAGTGCTAAACAACAGTCACAATCTTTAGCGCAGCGGCTGACTAAAGCAATGGATAACCAATTACAACAACAGCAACAACGCTTTGCCAGAGTAACCGGTATTCTTAATTCGGTCAGTCCGTTAGCGACATTATCACGTGGTTATAGTATTAGTTTTGTGGATGACAAGTTAGTGAAGCAACCGCAAGATGTGCAAGCAGGTGATACGCTAACAACCAAATTAGCGCATGGGGAAATCAAGAGTACAGTAATTTAAAATCCTTATCTGAGTGACTGGATTTCTTCAACAGTTAAATACCGCCATTGTCCTTCTGGGATATCCAGTTGCAGTTGTCCAATCGATTCACGGTGCAGAGTAATTACTCGATTGCCTACTGCGGCAAACATGCGTTTGACCTGATGAAACTTGCCTTGAGTGATGGTTAACAGCACTTCTTGAGGAGAGATTATGGTTAATGACGCAGGCAAGGTTAACTGTGTTTCACCTTGTAAGGCGATACCCGCAGTAAACTTAGCAGCAACATCGTCAGCTAGCGGACGCGACAATCCAACTCGATACACCTTTGGGCAATGCTTATCTGGATGCGTTATTCCATAAGACCAACGCCCATCATCAGTAATTAATACCAAACCTGTAGTATCAGCATCTAAACGACCAACAACATGTAAATCATTCGGATACTCAATCTGCAAATGATTAAACACCGACGGATAATGCTCATCCACATTTGAGCAGATGGTACCGGCTGGTTTATGCAACATAATGTAACGACAGGCACGTGGCGTTAATACTTCGCCATGCAGCGTGATGGTATTGTTTTCATGAACTTGAGTCGCGCCATTTTTAATGAACTCACCATTGACGACCACCGCTTGAGCGTTGAGTAACGCCAACGCCTCTATTTTTGAATAGTCAGTACTTTGGCAAATAAATTTATCGAGGCGCATAGAGCCTAAGACTCTGTGCGCTTTGTTGAAAGCACGTGGTGATTAGAATAGTTAACGTTATTAGCCCACTTAGCGTTATTAAATGTATTAGCGGTATTAAATCTTGGCTGCAAGTTCAGCTCCTTGACGGATCGCACGTTTAGCGTCTAGTTCGCCAGCCTCATATGCCCCACCAATAATATGCACAGGGATGTCCAGTTGTGCTAATGGCTGCTCTAATTCGCGCAACGATTCTTGGCCTGCGCAGACGATAATATTATCGACATCAAGCACTTTATATTCATCGCCAACCATAATGTGTAAACCGGCATCGTCGACTTTTTCGTAACTTACTCCATTGAGCATCTTCACATTGTGATTCGCTAATGATGTACGATGGATCCAACCAGTTGTTTTACCTAGCCCTTTGCCGACTTTGGTCGTTTTACGTTGAAGCAAATACACTTCGCGATTAACCGGTGAAGCTGTCGCAGCTTGTGGTTGAGTGGCCACAGGTTGTGGTGCAGTTTTTGGCATAAGGGCGCCAGGAGCAGAAAACGCTTTATCAATCCCCCAATGCACCAGCCATTTATCCAAATCTGTCGTTAAACTTTGCGTTTCAACCAAATATTCAGATACATCAAAGCCAATACCGCCGGCTCCAATCACTGCTACTTTTTGGCCAACAGGCTGGTGATCGCGTAATACATCTAAATAACTGAGTACTTTAGGGTGGTTATGCCCTGGAATAGTCAAGGTGCGTGGTTTTATACCCGTTGCCATCACCACTTCTGCAAAGCCTTCGTTGGCCAGTACTTGCGCATCTACACGGGTATTGAGATGTAAATGCACACCATGCACGTCAATCATGCGAGCATAATATCGCAGAGTTTCGTAAAACTCCTCTTTGCCAGGTACTTGTTTAGCATAATTAAATTGTCCACCAATCTCACTCGCTTGATCATATATATGTACTTCATGACCGCGCTGGGCAGCATAAGTCGCAAATGCTAGACCCGCAGGACCCGCTCCAACCACTGCTAATTTTTTGGCTTGTCCTACGGTTTTGAAAATCAATTCAGTCTCATAACACGCTTGTGGATTCACTAAACAACTGGCACGTTTTTGCTCAAAAGCATGATCTAAACAGGCTTGGTTACACGCGATACAGGTGTTGATTTGATCGGACTCGTTGCGCATTGCCTTAGCGACAAAATCAGGATCAGCAAGAAATGGCCGAGCCATTGACACCATATCAGCGTGCCCTTTGGCTAATACGTCTTCAGCCACTTCAGGGGTGTTGATCCGATTGGTCGTAATCAACGGTAGTGATACTTGTTCTTTCATGCGCTGCGTAATCCACGTAAATGCAGCACGCGGCACTGATGTTGCGATCGTTGGTACACGTGCTTCATGCCAACCAATCCCCGTGTTAATCAAGGTTGCCCCAGCGGCTTCAATCGCTTTGGCCAAGTACACGACTTCTTCCCAAGGTGCGCCGCCCTCAACTAAATCGAGCATCGACAAGCGATAAATGATGATGAAATTAGCCCCAACTTCGGCGCGAGTTTGTTTGACAGTTTCGATAGCCAAACGCGCGCGATTTTCTAAACTTCCACCAAACTCATCATCGCGAAAATTAGTCCGTTCACAAAAAAATTGATTGATTAAGTAGCCTTCACTACCCATGATCTCAACCCCATCGTACCCTGCAGATTGTGCATATGCTGCGCATTGGGCATAATCTTTAATGGTGTTGTACACGCCTCGGGTTGATAACGACTTTGGTTTAAATGGCGTAATGGGTGATTTAACTGCCGATGCTGAAACATTTAGTGGATGATAACCATAGCGACCAGAGTGCAAGATCTGCATGCAAATTTTGCCTCCTTCAGCATGCACGGCTTGGGTAATCACTTTGTGTTTTTTGGCGTGACGCAAACTACTCATGCGTCCTGCAAAGGGCGCTACCCAACCAGCTATATTAGGACTGATACCGCCTGTTACAATGAGCCCTACTCCACCTTTGGCACGTGCGGCATAAAAAGCAGCAAGCTTTTCAAATCCGCCTTTTTCTTCTTCCAGCCCTACATGCATTGATCCCATCAACACACGGTTTTTGAGTGTCGTGAAGCCTAAATCTAATGGTGCTAGCATATTTGAATATGGAGTAGTAACAGTTTGCTTAGTCTCAGACATGCAGTATTTCCTGTGGTGGTATCTAAATAATCATCTGATACTACTGCTTGTAACACAAAATGAGAAATAAATTTGGGTAATAGATGTTAATAATTGGAAGGCTAATTGGTCATAATTGGGGTCAGAGCAAAATTAATTAAATGAATTGTAGTGAACCTAAAAGCAATATCCACTCGCTAAACATCTTGGCAGTTGGAGTTTCTCGGCCTTCCTCGCTGACCGCCATGTAAATTGAACCCAGTAAGACACTCAACTTGATTAACGAAGTCATTATTTCCCAATACGAGTCCCTTATGCGCACACCGACGAATATCATTTAATAATTTCCCAGGGAGCTGCTCTCGACACAAATAACGATACTGCTGCTGACGAAACGCAACAGTATCACCTAAAGATAAATATAAAGGGTGTGGCGTCATAAGTGCGCTTTGCTTACCCAATGCATTAATGTGGTAACTAGACCAGGAGTATTCTTGAGGTGTGTTTACCATGCCTGCACGAACAGGGTTTAATTCAATATACCGGTACACTTGCAGCAAATATAAATCAGTTTGTATCAAGGAAGAACGAAATCTCCCCTCCCACAACGTACCTGTGCGTTGATGACGACGATTAAAATATTGCACATATTGCCTGCCTAATGATTGCATCATTAGAGACACACCATTTAATTTTTGGGGTGTGCACAACAGGTGCACATGATTAGTCATTAATACCCAAGCGTGAACTTCAACTTCAAATTTTTTGGCGTAGATTTTAAGCCAGTTAATGAATGCTTTTTTATCATTTGTATGGCAAAAAATAGCCTGCCGATTATTGCCTCGTTGGATGATATGTTCAGGCATACCTATAATAGATATGCGTTTTTTTCTAGGCATAAGATTGTTCTCAATTCAAATAAGCAATTGTAAGCGCTGACTTAAAAAGTGATACTGGCTCAAATGACAGTTTATTTAAATATTTGGGTTTAAATATTTGGGTCTGACCCTATTTATTTACCCTGTTTATTTGCTATTGTTTACAATGACTATTCATAATGCTTTACAAGGAATTAATGTGAAATTATCCCCAAAAATCATCTCGACTTCAGTTATGGCAGTAATACTAACTTTATCGGGTTGTGCAACCACGACATCAACCGTTATTGATACCCCTAAGGTCAATAGCTATAACAGCACCTACAGCGGTACAAAAAGCAAATTAGTAGTAGGCCAATTTGTCAATCGCTCTAGTTTTCAAAATGGTATTTTTTCTAATGGCCAAGATCGATTAGGTAGCCAAGCGAAAACATCAATTATGAGTCACTTACAACAAACCAACCGTTTTACCGTATTAGATAGAGACAACATGGCTATGCTTGCAAGTGAAGCAAATATGGCAGGCACAACGCAATCATTATCTGGCGCTCGCTATGTAATAACCGGCGATGTAACTGAATTTGGGCGCAAAAATATCGGGGATAAACAATTTTTTGGTATTTTAGGAAAAGGTAAATCGCAGATTGCCTATGCAAAGGTTACTATCAATATCGTTGATGTTACCACTTCTGAAATGGTGTTTACCTCCCAAGGTGCCGGCGAATATAGTTTGTCTGAACGTGAAGTTGTCGGCTTTGGTAGTACCGCTGGCTATGATTCCACATTAAATGGCAAAGTATTAGATTTAGCACTTAGAGAAGCGGTCAACAATTTAGTTATTGGTATTGAATCTGGTGCATGGCAGCCATAATCAAAACTCCGCTTTACAAGGATTTTAAACATGAAACTAATAGTATTATTTTCTGCTGTTATATTTGTGCTAGCAGGATGTGGCGCAACCCAGCCTCCTCCTTTGTATTATTATGGTGATTATCCGGCGACGGTATATCAATTTTTTAAATCTGATGAGATGACGATCTCAGAGCAGATTGATGAAATGAAACAGGTCATTGAACAATCTAACAATAATGACCAACGCATCGCGCCTGGAGTCCACGCACATCTAGGAATGTTATATTTTGAAAGTGGTAACCCAACAGAGGGTGAGTATCATTTTATGCAAGAAAAACGACTATTTCCCGAGTCGAGTCATTTTATCGATTTTTTACTCAACCAACACAAGGGGTAATGATGAAAACGTTTAAATTATCCATCATCGTAATCTTTTCTAGCTTTATATTTGGTTGTGCGACAACTCAAGCTCCATCTTATAATTATACTGAGTTTAGACAGTCAGACCCCTTATCAATACTAGTTTTACCGCCAATAAATAATACTACTGAAGTCGTTGCACCATATAGCATTATGGCACAAGTCATTGCGCCTATTTCAGAATCGGGTTTTTATACGCTGCCCGTGGCATTAGTTGAACAAACTTTTCGCAACAATGGCCTCACAGTCGCAAATGATATTCATGCACTACCTAAAGAAAAGTTACGAGAAATTTTTGGTGCCGATGCCGCCTTATATCTAGACATACGAGAATATGGTACTAGCTACGTCATCATATCAAGTGACACTGTTGTATCGGTTTCTGCGACATTAGTAGATTTGCAAACCGGCGCAGTGATATGGCAAAAAGCAGCCTCTGCATCTAGCGCTGAAACCCGCAGTAACCAAAACAGTGGTGGTTTAATTGGTATGCTGGTTATTGCTGCAATCAACCAAATAGCTGAAACGGTGACGGATGCGGGATTTAATATTGCTGCGATAACATCTAACCGTTTATTATCTAAAAACAGTGTGGATGGTTTACTTGCTGGGCCTCGTGCACGTGAATATGTTGCACCACTTGCAGAGAAATAATAAAAAAGGGTCGGAGCCAATTTATTTTATATTGGATCTGACCCTCTTTACGAAGTCATTAAATTGGCTCTGACCCCAATTATTTCTTTTTATGCATCGACATCATGCGCTTGCGTTTGCGCTGTTGCGATAAGGATAACGCGTTCTTCTTACCCTCAAATGGATTCGATCCACCCTTAAATTCAACGCGGATCGGCGTCCCCATCACTTTGAGTGCTTTACGATAATAGTTCATCAGGTAGCGCTTGTATGAATCAGGTAAATCTTCGACTTGGTTACCGTGGATCACGATCACTGGTGGATTATAGCCCCCAGCATGCGCATATTTCATCTTAACGCGTCGAGCACGGATCATTGGCGGGTTATGGTCTTCTTGTGCCATTTCCATGATACGCGTCAACATAGCCGTATTGATTCGGCGTGTTGCTGATGCATACGCCTCTTGCACCGATTCAAACAAATGTCCGACACCCGTACCATGCAATGCTGAAATAAAGTGCAAACGTGCAAAATCAACAAAACCAAGACGCCTATCTAGCTCGCGCTTAATTTCATTTTTGACGTGCGTATCTAACCCATCCCATTTATTAACTGCAATCACCAAAGAACGTCCGGCATTTAAGACAAATCCGAGTAAACTCAAATCTTGGTCGGTGATCCCTTCGCGCGCATCAATAACCAACAATACCACATTGGCTTCTTCAATCGCCTGTAGCGTTTTGACAATAGAGAATTTTTCGATGGCCTCATTGATGTTTTTGCGGCGACGAACGCCGGCAGTATCAATTAACACATACTCGCGATCATCGCGTTCCATCGGAATAAAGATACTATCTCGCGTAGTGCCTGGCTCATCAAATACCACTACCCGCTCTTCACCTAAGATGCGGTTGGTTAAAGTGGATTTACCTACATTAGGTTTACCAACAATAGCCAATTTAATCGGTTGATTTTGTAACCATTCTAATTGCTTATCAGCGTCGACATCGTCATCATTACGAACAGGCTCCACCGCAATCATATCTGGGAAATCAGCTTCCAATGGCTCCAACGTCAAATCTAACAACTGTGCAATACCACGACCATGCGCAGCTGCAATCTGTTGTACGTCGCCCATACCTAATGTATAAAAATCAGCACTTTCACTATCGCCATCGATGCCATCAACTTTGTTAGCGACAACGTGTACGATTTTTTCTTGTTTGCGTAAATACTCGGCAATACCGCGATCCGCAGCCGTTAACCCAGCACGGGCATCGACCAAAAAAATCACCACATCGGCTTCATCAACCGCTAAGAGGGATTGGTTTGCCATTTCAGCATCAATACCGGCTTCATCACCAGTAATACCACCAGTATCAATGACGATAAACTGGCGTTCTTCAAATTTTGCAGTACCGTATTTACGATCTCGTGTCAGGCCAGGAAAATCAGCGACGAGTGCATCACGAGTGTTCGTTAAACGATTAAATAGTGTAGATTTACCTACATTTGGACGACCCACAAGGGCCAAGACCGGAAGCATGGTGTTACCTTAATAAAGTAATAAGCGCAGGGTTATTCAGTACCCAGCGCAAATAAAGTACCTTGAGCATTTTGCATAAACAAAGTGTTGTTTGTAACGACGCCAGGCGCATAAAAACGCTTATCCTTGTCATTACCTAGTTTGATTCGCGCAGCAAGTGAACCGTCAGTTGGGTCAATTAAATGCACCGAGCCAAAGTTATCACCTATTGCGATATAGCTGTTAAACATGACCGCTGAGGTAATATCACGCCCTTTCAGTGTTGATTGTGACCACATCTCTACGCCATTGCGCACATCTAACGCGAATACATTACCAGATACATCTGACACAATAATTCGGTTACCCGCCATCGCCAAGTTGCGATAACTTGCATATTCACGTTTCCAGATCACTCGACCAGTACGTAATTCAATAGCCGTTAATGCACCGTTAAACGATACAATATAAACATTCGCACCAACAATAACAGGCTGGGTATCAACATCGATAATACGCTCTAGTTCGGTCGCGCCTGAAGGTGTAGTCACTGTGGCCTCCCACGCAACTAGACCACTATCAGCGATATTAACTTGTAATTTACCTGCTGCAGTACCAACTAACACACCGCCATTTGCGACTAGCGGAGCAGAAGTGCCACGCAACGACAATGGTGGTACATCAGATTCATGGATCCATGTTTGTTCACCAGACACTAAATCATACGCAATTAATCGGCCTGCCGTCGTATTGACTACAATCATGCCATCACCAACTGACGGCGAAGCAATAATTTCACCAGGTACTTTGATATCAAAATCAATCGCGCCTGTTGCTTGATTTAAGCCCAATAAACGGCCGTCTTCAGAACCAACATAAACATGCTCAGCACTGACGGCTAAACCACCAGCCAACTTAGCTGAAGTGCCTGCAGAAAAGAATCCGCCACCAGTATTGATGCGTTGTTGCCACAATTTTTCACCCGTAAGGCTATAAGCTACGACCAGACCTTGTCGATCTGCTGCAAATACTTTGTCGCCCGAAACTTGCGGTTGTAAACGAGAAAAATAATCGCCAATGCCCGTTCCGACTTCACGCTGCCATAACACATTCACATCGATTTTATTTTCAATCGGCGCTAAGTTACGAATTTCAAGCACTTCGTCATCTTCAAACCACTCGGTAACACTTTCACAACCAGAGAGCATCATTAGACACACCAGCGCACTGACTATTTTGGTACGTGAAGCAAACATCATAAATTAGTTTCCAGCCGAGTTAGCGGCACTGTCCATCAGTGCAGGGATATTATCTAATCGAATTTGTACTGAACGGTCTTCTTTGGCCGCAATAGAAGCACTATACGCACTCTGCGCTTGTTCGAAATTACCTTGAGCAACTAAAATATCACCACGTAATGCTTCTTTTTCAGCAGTATAAGCGCTATTTTCTACTTGAGTTAACGTCGCTAACGCAGCGCTATAATCCAAAGTAGCAAACTGGACTCGTGCTAAACGTAGATTCGCTACCGTCAATAAAATCGGGTCGGTAGTTAATGTTGAGACCTGCTGTAATTGCGTCACTGCAGTAGCAAAGTCCGCTTTTTCAACTGCCGTTTGTGCAGCAATAAAAGCCGCTAATGGGGCATAACCCGTATTACCTTGCGCAGTAATAAATGCCTTGGCGTTTTCAAGAGAGTTTTCTTCTGATAGCGATGTTACCAATGTTTGATATTCAGCAGACGCCGTTTCTTTTGCCGCCACTTGAGTGTCGTTATAATAACGCCAGCTCCATAAACCACCTAAACCTAGTGCAGCACCAATTACAATGGCACTGCCGTTATCTTTCCAAAACTTTTTAATCGCTTCGACTTGTTGTTCTTCTGTTGCGAACTGTTCCATGGATATTCCTACTTCTTTAGCGGTATTAAGACATACCGTCGATTAAGGGTTAAAAAATGTATTGAGCGTTGTGCTCAATTCGGTCGACGCCACAGTAATTTGTTCGGCCTCGCCACGTAAAT
Source organism: Glaciecola sp. (assembly GCA_029246415.1). GTDB lineage: Bacteria > Pseudomonadota > Gammaproteobacteria > Enterobacterales > Alteromonadaceae > Opacimonas. The sequence goes on along the minus strand of JAQWNF010000014.1, from coordinate 80,634 downwards.
ATTTGACTGTCACTTGTTGTTGTTGCACTTCATCTGTACCTATCAACAAGGCTACTTTAGCTTGTGCTGTGTCAGCGCGTTTTAATTGTTTTTTCATATTCCCGCCACCACAATGCATTTGCACGCGTAAACGAGTCTCATCTCTAAGCATTTCTGCGGTTGTCTGAGCGTATAATAACGCATCTTCACTCAAAGCGGTAATATAGACATCAACTGCTCCTGGAACCGCATCGGTAAGTGACAACTCGGTCAGCATTAACACTAAACGCTCAAGGCCTAAGGCAAAGCCAACTGCCGGTGCGCTTTTGCCACCTAACTGTTCGACCAAGCCATCATAACGACCGCCGGCGCAAATTGTCCCTTGCGCTCCCAAAGTATCAGTTACCCACTCAAAGACAGTCGCATTGTAATAATCCAAACCACGTACTAATTTTGGATTAACTCGGTATGAGATACCTAAATGGTCTAATCGTTCACATAATTGTGTAAAATGTTGTGCACTTTCTGGATCTAAATGATCTTGTAACTTAGGTGCATCTTCTAATAACGCTTGGACGTCTTGATTTTTCGAGTCTAAAACACGTAATGGATTGCTGTGCATACGACGTTTTGAATCTTCATCAAGTTGCGCTTCATGTTCTTCTAAAAACGCAATCAGTTTGGTTTTGTATTCTGCACGAGCTGCATTTGAGCCCAATGAGTTCACTTCTAGTGTGACATGTTCACTTATTCCAAACGCTTTCCATAAACGTGCACTTAAGCTAATCACTTCTGCATCAATATCAGGTCCAGCTAATCCATACGTTTCAACACCAAATTGGTGAAACTGACGATAGCGGCCTTTTTGCGGGCGTTCATGACGAAACATCGGTCCCATGTACCACAAACGTTGCTGTTGGTTATAAATTAACCCATGTTGATTGCCGGCACGAACCGCACTGGCTGTTCCTTCTGGGCGCAATGTCAATGAATCGCCATTACGATCGGCAAACGTATACATTTCTTTTTCAACAATATCGGTGACTTCACCAATAGAGCGTTTAAACAACTCGGTACTCTCAACGATCGGCATACGGATCTCTTGATAGCCGTATTGCGCGACTGTCGTGCGTAAAATATCTTCAACGTACTGCCAAATACCTGTTTGTTCAGGTAGACAATCGTTCATGCCGCGAATTGCTTGAATGGTTTTTGCCACAGAAATGTCTCACTATCAAATTCAACGTTTACACCTAAAATCTCTAGATTTTAAGCACAAATAATAAAGCCCCATATTATAGGGGCTTTATCTTGGTTCGTATAGTCAATAAATAATTAAGAATCGACTTCTTGGATTTCGATACGTTTTTGTGGATCTAGTTGCGCCGCTTTGGCTCGGATTTTTTGCTCTAATTGATTAACTAAATCATCATTCGACAAGCGTTCACGTTGACGTTTTCCATCTAAATAAAAGCCACTCATGTTGCGCGCGCCGGTTAAGCCTAAATCAGAGATCTCAGCCTCACCTGGACCGTTAACCACACACCCAATTATTGACACATCCATCGGGGTTAAAATATCTTCTACGCGCTGTTCTAAGGCGTTTACGGTACTGATCACATCAAACTCTTGGCGTGAACAACTCGGACACGCGATAAAGTTAATTCCTCGCGAACGGATCCGTAACGATTTAAGGATATCAAACCCGACCTTAATTTCTTCAACGGGATCGGCTGCTAAAGAGACACGCAATGTATCGCCAATTCCTTCAGCTAACAACATACCTAAGCCAACTGCACTTTTAACCGAGCCAGAGCGCATTCCGCCCGCTTCGGTGATCCCTAAATGCAAAGGTTGTATAATCTGTTTAGCTAATTCGCGGTATGCACCTACGGCCAAAAACACATCCGAAGCTTTGACTGACACTTTAAACTGGTCAAAATTTAATTTATCTAAAATATCAACATGACGCATCGCCGATTCAACTAACGCCATCGGTGTTGGCTCGCCGTATTTTTCTTGTAAGTCTTTTTCTAATGAACCGCCATTGACACCAATGCGGATAGGAATATTTTTATCCTTAGCACAATCAACCACCGAGCGAACACGCTCCATACTACCAATGTTACCAGGGTTGATGCGTAAACAATCTACGCCATATTCTGCTACTTTTAATGCAATGCGATAATCAAAATGAATATCTGCAACCAAAGGCACACTGACTTGTTGTTTAATCAGTTTGAACGCTTCAGCCGCTTCCATGGTTGGAACCGAGACTCGCACGATTTCGCCACCTACAGCCACAATTCGATTGATTTGTGCTACGGTTGCTGCCACATCGGTAGTCGGCGTATTGGTCATCGACTGCACTGCAATCGGCGCCCCATCACCAATCGGCACGTTGCCGACGTTAATGCGGAGGGACTTACGACGAGTAATAGGTGAATCAGCAAACATAACGATTAATCCTGTAGCGGTAACACAAAGCGACCAGTTCGGTCTGAAGGCAAAAATGATATATCAATAGGCTGCCCATCATACTGCACGTTGACTGAGCGCGGAGCACCTAAGATAACGGAAAACGGGGCTTGACCTGTTACGGGCATAACACGGCCAGCTTTTTTGACACCATAAGCAATATCGTTGCCCGTTGCATCGGTAATTTTGATCCAACAATCACCAGAAAAACTAAAAATCAATTCAACTAACTTACTGCTTTCTAACACCGAGTCATTATCATCAGCAAACAAACGTAACTCAGACTCAACGTCCGGATTATTATCTTCTAAAACATTGAGGACTTGATCGATGTTGTCTGGATTTGTATTAGGGATAAAATCAGGGATCGCGCTGTTGGTCTCGGCATCGCTTGCTGCTGAATCGAGACGATCTGTTACTTTGACGGTCATAGATGAAGGGCTCGTTGCCGTAGCCTCAGCTTGTTCATAAGGTGCTAAATCCGAGCTTGCATCCGCGCTTGCACCCGCGCTTGCATCCGCGCTTGCACCCGCGCTTGCATCCATGTCCTCTTCGTCATTTGCAGTAATAATGACATTAGTCTCTGAACTTGCCACATCAGGTAAATTCGAATCAATGTCGTCGGTTACTAGCGCAGAACCTTCTGGTTCAATAATATCAAACACAGAAGTTTGCACAGGCTCTGAAACAGTTTGTTGCGTCTCTGGCACATTGCTTTGGGTTGCAAAAAACGGTTGAGATTGGTGCTGTACCCACCACAATATACTTAATAAAATGACCAGTGCAATAATACTGTAAGTCACTATCATCCAACGTGAGTCGTTGTGATCACGAGCGACTTTGCGTGAAAAGCTTTGCATTTTTTTAGGAGTAAGATCATCGCTGATATGTAACTCATTGAATAATTCAATGATATGCGCTTCATCTAAGCCCATCAGCTTGGCGTAAGAACGCACATAACCTTTGGTAAACGTAAGTGAAATAGTCGATAACACCTCATCTCGTTCTAACGCTTCGATGATGTGAACTTTAAGGCGTAACTTTAGCGCAATATCTGCGGTAGACAATCCCTTAACGCTACGGGCTTTCGTTAATAACGAACCCGGTGTATCAAACTGTGATTCAAATTGCATAGAGTCTGTCATAATCCGTTAGGTTTCCTTCCAAAATGACAAGCTAGATATTGTTGGCTCAATTGTAACCAACTATGAGTTTAATACCAACGGGTAAGCTATCAGTTTGTGAAATATTATTCCACGTCATAATATCAAACACCGAGATGTTGTATTGACGAGATAAGCGATACAGGGTTTCCCCTGCTTTTAACGTATGCTCTTTAGCTGTGACCAATGGCGCCGTGGCCACATCTTTTAGCCCGCTATCTTGCTGAGCAAAAGCTTGGGCTTGTTTAGTAGCCCGAGCTTGTTTGGCTGATTGCTCCACGTATTCAGTCAGCTTAGCTTGCGCTTGTAAGGTATTGGGATGGGTTGGGTAGCGAGATTTAAGGACATTTAACCATCCTCTAGCCTTCTCATCATCACCTTGAGACAAACCAACATCAAAACTTAAATACATCGAATCAGGATTTGGCCCGACAACTCTTTCGTAACTTTTGATTGTGCTGAGTGCCTTGTCATGCTCATTTTGCGAGGCATACAACTCGGCCAATAAATATAAACTCTTTTGACGTGTTGGTTCGAAATTTAACGCTTTATTAAGATAATCAATCGCGGCAAAGGTATCGCCTTGAGTTTGACTACAAATTGCTAAGTTTTCAAATGTCTGCGCAGTCGATAAATAATTTTGATTATCAATGGCGATAAAGAAATAGTTTTGAGCTTTTTCGTATTCACCTTGAGTACATAAAAAGGCACCGTATGAATTAGCTATTTCAGGGTTTTCGCTATCCAGGTTTAAGGCGACTAAGTAACTGTCATTGGCTAATTGATTTTCGCCTACCAGCTGGTAGTAATAGGCTATGCCATAATGCGCTTCAGCAAAACGAGGGGCAAAATCTAAGGCTTTATCGATATTGAATTTAGCTTGTTGGAAGTTGTTGGATTTAAGATAAGTCAATCCTAGCGCTAAGCGGTTCTTGGCTGCGGCGAGAGGATCAGGGATACTATTTCGCTCACTTATCGTACTAGTACAAGCTGATAACAAGACTACTAGCACTAATGCGCTGACTACTTTCAACATATCTGTTTTACCTTAAACTTATCGCCGTCAATGGCTTATTGTTGGTCTACTTTAACCGAAATCGGTTCACCTTTTAACTGTTTTTTTAACATACGCTTGGTACGGTCAACAACATCACCAACAAGTTGCCCGCATGCAGCATCAATATCATCACCACGAGTTTTACGTACCATAACCGTGTAACCTGCCGCCATTAATACTTTAGAGAAGCGGTCAATTCGAGAGTTACTCGAACAGGTATATGGTGAACCTGGGTAAGGATTAAATGGGATCAAGTTGATCTTGCACGGTGTATCTTTTAATACTTTAGCCAATTCATGGGCTTGGTCAGTACTATCATTTATATTAGCTAACATCACGTACTCAATCGTGACCTTGCCTTGATTCGCTTTTGCTTTGTCTAAATATCGACGCACACCAGCCAAAAAAGTTTCAATATTATATTTTTTATTGATAGGAACAATTTCATCACGCAATTCATCATTCGGTGCATGTAAAGAAATGGCCAACGCCACATCAATCTGGTCACCCAACATGTCTAATGCAGGCACCACACCTGAAGTCGACAGTGTCACACGACGCTTGGATAAACCAAAACCGAAATCATCCATCATCAGTTCCATCGCTGGAACGACATTTTTAATATTGAGTAATGGCTCGCCCATTCCCATCATCACTACATTAGTTATCGGTCGTTTTGCCGTATCCTTTGACAATCCAATCGTTATCGCTACGCGCCATACTTGGCCGATGATTTCACTAACGGAAAGATTACGGTTAAAACCCTGTTGTCCCGTTGAACAAAAGGTACATTCTAAGGCACAGCCTACTTGTGATGATACACATAAGGTAGCGCGATCCGTCTCAGGGATCCACACCGCTTCAACTTCTTGTCCACCTTCTAAGGTCAACGCAAATTTGATGGTGCCATCGGTCGCATTTTTTTGATAAGCAATTTCAGGTGCTTTAATCTCTGCAACACGATTTAATTTTTCTTTTAACTGTTTGTTGAGATTCGTCATCTCATCAAAACTACTAATTCCGCGGTGGTAAATCCATTGCATCATTTGGTCGGCACGGAATGGTTTTTCACCAATCGACGCAAAAAACTCACGCATACCCGTGCGGGTTAAATCCAACAAATTTACCTTTTTGATGGGCTTTGCTTGTTCTTCTTGTTGAGGTGTTACCGAAACCGTTGTCATTTTATTTTACCTAATGATTACCATGTTGACCCGTTTGTTGCCGCTTTTTTACTGCTTTTTTTACTGCTTTTTTTACTGCTTTTTTTACTGCTAAAATTGCTGCTATAAATGAAAAAGGGAGCTAGATGCTCCCTTTTATCTAACTTGTTACTCAGTGCTTAGCGAGTGCGTGGGCATACTTCTTCGTCAGAGAAGAAATAAGCAATTTCGCGAGCTGCTGATTCTGGTGCATCTGAACCGTGAACCGCATTTTCGTCGATTGAATCAGCGTAGTCGGCACGTAGCGTTCCTGCAGCTGCGTCAGCTGGGTTAGTTGCACCCATGATTTCGCGATTTTTAACTACTGCGTTTTCGCCTTCAAGGACTTGTACCATTACTGGGCCAGATGTCATGAACGATACTAATGCACCAAAGAAAGGACGCTCTTTATGTTCGCCATAAAAACCTTCTGCTTGCTCTTTGCTTAAATGTACCATTTTTGATGCAACAATGCGTAAGCCAGCTGATTCGAAACGGTTGTAGATTGCACCGATAACGTTTTTAGCTACTGCGTCAGGTTTGATGATAGAAAAAGTTCTTTCCAATGCCATGATGGGCTCCAATTTTATAAGTTTGTGTCGTTAGACTAAATTTTGCGTGATTATAAGCAAAACCCTAGCAAAAGACTAATTATTTTGACGATTAATGCTTAGTGATCTTCACTTGCATGATTGATAGTGTATTTCGGAATTTCCACAACCAGATCATCATCCGTCACAATCACTTGGCAACTAAGACGTGACTCAGGCTCTAAACCCCATGCTTTGTCTAATAAATCATCTTCTAATTCATCACTCTCGGCTAGTGCATCAAAGCCCTCGCGAATAATGACGTGACAAGTGGTACACGCACACACCTTTTCACAGGCATGCTCAATACCGATACCGTTTTTTAACGCAACATCGAGTACAGTCTCCCCTTTTTCGGCTTCTAAAACTGCACCATCAGGGCACAGTTCGTCGTGGGGTAAAAAGATTATTTGTGTCATCTGTATTATCTGCCTAATTAAATATCATCAACCGATTGACCGGCTAATGCTTGTTGAATTGATTCGTCCATTCGTCTAGAAGCAAAATCTTGTGATGCTTTATCAACGATTTCTATGGCGTCTTTTATCGCTTGAGTATCGTCGCCTTTTGCCGTGTTAGCAAGTGCCGCCATAGCATCTTGTACTGCAGCTAATTCGGCCTCTGACAATAACTCACTTCCGTTCTGAGCTAGCGCTACGGTCAATGCTTCCAATACGCGGTCGGCATCAACTTGTTGCTCTTTGAGCATACGTGCTTGCATATCGGCTTTAGCATGACTCATTGACGCTTTTAGCATCGATGAAATTTGCTCTTCGGCTAAACCAAATGACGGTTTGACCTGAATTTGCGCTTGTACGCCTGATGATTTTTCCATCGCGGTTACATTTAACAATCCATCCGCATCAACTTGGAATGTCACGCGTATATGCGCGGCACCGGCTGTCATAGGCGGAATACCAGTTAATGTAAAACGCGCTAAAGAACGACAATCTTCAACCAACTCACGTTCACCTTGCAATACATGGATCATCATTGCCGTTTGACCGTCTTTAAATGTCGTAAACTCTTGTGCCTTAGCTACCGGGATCGTGGTATTGCGCGGGATAACTTTTTCAACTAACCCTCCCATCGTTTCTAGTCCTAACGATAACGGTAATACATCCAACAATAGCATATCTGAATCGGGCTTATTGCCCGCAAGAATATCGGCTTGTGTCGCAGCACCAATAGCAACAACTTGGTCAGGATCAATCGACGTAAGCGGTGTTTTACCAAAAAAATCACCGACTTGTGTACGTACTAAAGGCACTCTGGTTGAACCGCCAACCATGACAATTTCAACTATTTCATCTTTATCGACTTGTGCATCTTTTAAGCTACGACGACATGCTTTGATGGTTTTTTTAACTAACGGTTCAATACAAGTAGTAAATTGTTCAAGATTTAACGACGCATTATATTCGACACCATCAACAACAAACAGTTGTTGCACCGCATCGATATCAGTGAGCATTTGCTTAGTCGCTTTGGCTAAAGTAATTAAACGACGATAGACCGCGTCTTGCTGAGCATCAGAAAGTTGCCACTGAGCAACCCAGTAATCGGCAATGGCATGATCAAAATCATCACCGCCTAAAGCTGCGTCACCACCGGTTGCCAATACTTCAAACACGCCTTTATTGAGGCGCAAAATAGAAATATCAAACGTCCCACCACCTAAATCATATACCGCAATCACGCCCTCTTGACCTGAATCCAAACCATAAGCAATTGCCGCCGCCGTAGGTTCGTTCAATAGACGTAATACGTTTAACCCCGCTAATTGTGCTGCATCTTTTGTGCTTTGACGTTGTGCATCATCAAAATAAGCAGGAACAGTCACGACAGCGCCAGTGAGTTCATCACCTAATGAGGCTTCCGCGCGTGCTTTCAGCGTTCGTAATATATCAGCAGAAACCGCAACGGGATTGCGTACCTGACCATCTGCAATGATTGCAACCTGGTCATCATCTAACTCAGCAAATTGATACGGAAGGTGGCGCCATTGAGCGGTCACATCACTTAATGCTTGGCCCATAAATCGCTTTACCGAAACGATAGTATTAGCAGGATCAGAATCAGCCATCGCTAAAGCATCATAACCGACGGTAATGTTGTTATTGTGATAATTGACAATCGAAGGTAATAAAAAACGCCCTTCGCTATCAGGCAATGTTTGTGTTTGTCCACTACGAACGGTAGCAACAAGGGAGTTGGTCGTACCTAAATCAATACCGACTGCTAGTTTTCGCTGATGCGGAGCGGCAGCTAGGCCCGGCTCTGCAATTTGTAATAATGCCATTGCTTACTCTTCTAATTGTTCGAGGTATTGTTCTACTTGGGACTGGAATTTGTAGATAAATGTGAGTTTACGGATTTCGTGGGCGATCTCTTGATTATGCTCAGCTATCGATGCTTGATCGCTATCTAAGAACAATGCACTAAGATGCTTAAGTCTGCTGTTAATGTCAGCAACCAATTCATCGCTAAAATTTTCTAAGGCATCTTCATCTTCGCGCGCTTCATCCAGCTCTTCACGCCATTCCATTTGTTGCATTAAAAAACTTGTATCCTGCATGGTTTGCTGCTCACCATTAATTTCAATGCCGCGCAATGCAAGTAGATGTTGAGCTCTGGATAACGGGTGTTTGAGTACGCTGTATGCATCATTGAGTTGGGCATTTTTTTGCAGAGCAAGACGTTTCTCTTGCTCAGTGCCGGATGCAAACTTATCTGGATGAGTCAGTTTTTGTAGAGTTTGATAAGCATGACTCAGTTGTTGTTTATCAATTTCGAGTGTTGCAGGTAAATTAAACAATTGGAAATAATTCATCGTCTCTCGCCACGCACACAAATACGTTATTAAACGTTAAAACTTTCGCCGCAACCACATTCACCATTGGCATTCGGATTGATAAACTGAAACCCTTCATTAAGGCCTTCTTTAGCAAAATCTAATTGTGTCCCGTCTAGGTACACCAAGCTTTTACCATCAATGATGATTTTAACACCATTTTCTTCAAAAACAGTGTCGTCTTCATTTAAATCGTCAACGAACTCAAGTACATATGCTAAGCCAGAGCACCCTGTTGTTTTCACACCTAAGCGCAAACCAATCCCCGAGCCACGATTATCCAAAAAATCGCGAGCGCGTTGAGCAGCGGCGTCTGATATTGAAATTCCCACAAGGTACTCCTTAATTAATACTTATTTATGATACGTTTTTAGCTTTGTAATCTTTAACTGCTGCTTTAATCGCATCTTCAGCTAAGATTGAGCAGTGAATTTTTACAGGCGGTAGCGCAAGTTCTGCAGCAATGTCGGTATTTTTAATCGTCGTTGCTTCGTCTAACGTTTTACCTTTTACCCACTCAGTTACTAGTGAGCTAGATGCAATTGCAGAACCACAACCGTAAGTCTTAAATTTAGCATCTTCGATAATGCCATTTTCGCCTACTTTTAATTGTAGTTTCATCACGTCACCACATGCTGGTGCACCGACCATACCTGTGGCTATGTTTTTATCATTTTTGTCGAATTGCCCAACGTTACGTGGGTTTTCATAATGATCAATTACTTTTTCGCTGTAAGCCATTGTTGTTGCCTCTGTTAGTAATGGCGACGTATTCTACACATCGCCAAAGTTGTTGCAATAATCGGAACGTCTAATTAGTGGTGTGCCCACTCAACCGTTGATAAGTCGATGCCTTCTTTGTACATATCCCACAATGGAGACATCTCACGTAACTTATCAATCGCGTTATTGATAACACCAATAACGTAATCAATTTCAGCTTCAGTCGTATAGCGACCTAAACTAAAACGAATTGAACTATGTGCTAGCTCATCATTTAAGCCTAAAGCACGTAAAACATAACTTGGCTCTAATGACGCAGATGTACATGCAGATCCTGATGATACTGCCATATCTTTTAATGCCATAATCAATGATTCACCTTCGACATACGCGAAAGAAATATTTAAATTATGCGGGATACGTTGCTCCATATCGCCATTTACATGCACAGCTTCAATATCTTTGATGCCATTGTATAAACGGTCGCGCAACATACGAATGCGCTCATTTTCGCTCGCCATTTCTTGTTTAGCTATGGCGAATGCTTCACCCAAACCAACGATTTGGTGTGTCGCTAAGGTACCTGAACGCATACCGCGTTCATGGCCACCGCCGTGAATTTGCGCTTCAATACGGACACGTGGTTTACGGCAAACATATAACGCGCCGATACCTTTTGGTCCATAAGTTTTGTGACCTGAAAACGACATCAAATCGACTTTGATTTTTTGTAAATCAATTTCTACTTTGCCTGTAGACTGAGCAGCATCAACGTGGAAAATGATTTTACGTGAACGACATAGTTCACCAATCGCTGCGATATCTTGTATCACACCGATTTCATTGTTTACATGCATAATCGAAACTAATACGGTATCTTCACGCATCGCAGCTTCAAGCTTAGCTAAGTCAACTAAGCCATTTGCTTCAGGCTCTAAATACGTTGCTTCAAAGCCTTCACGCTCTAACTGACGGAACGTATCTAATACCGCTTTGTGTTCGGTTTTAAGGGTAATGATATGCTTACCACGTTTGTGATAGAAATTAGCCGCCCCTTTAATCGCAAGGTTATTGGATTCAGTGGCACCCGATGTGAAAACAATTTCACGTGGGTCGGCGTTAACTAAATCAGCAACTTGATTTCGGGCAATATCGACCGCTTCTTCTGCTACCCAACCAAAACGGTGAGAACGTGACGCAGGATTACCAAAGTTACCTTCCATCTCTAGGCACTCGGTCATCTTTTTGGCTACACGGTGATCAACAGGTGTAGTGGATGAATAATCTAAATAGATTGGTAATTGCAAATCGCTCATGTTGCGCTCCGGTTACAATTGAAAACTAATGTTAATTTTGTCTACAGCAGCCTCTGACTGCTGTCCATCTTGGCGGGTAGCAATGGTCTTGATATCTTGCTTAGCCATTAACTCACCCAAGGTAATACTGTTTAAAAAATTACTAATTCGGTCTGATAAGTCTTGCCATAGATTATGAGTCAGGCACTTTTCACCACCTTGGCAATCAGCTTTGCCACTACATTTGGTCGCATCGATAGATTCGTTGACCGCTGAAATAACTTCACCAACAGCGATATCATTAGCATCTTTGCCAAGTCTATATCCGCCGCCTGGACCACGTATACTTTCAACCAGAGCTTGTTTGCGTAATTTCGAAAACAATTGCTCTAAATATGATAATGAAATCTCTTGTCTAACCGAAATGTCGTATAGCGACACTGGCCCGTGCTGGGAATGCAAAGCAACATCCAACATCGCTGTAACAGCATAACGTCCTTTTGATGTCAATTTCATATACGTGCTACCTAAATCGTGATTTACCTTAACTATTTTACTTACCCGACTAAATTAGTCAAGTATTTAACCTACTAAATTAGTCAAGTATTACAAATAAACTGTTAGGTTTAGATTACAGGGTCAAATTCTTCAGGACGATCAGGCGATTCTGGCTTTTGCGTAGATATACCCGTAGCAGCGAATTCGTCCATATCCATCTTAGGAATTGAGTCAGTGCATACATCACCGCCCATTGATTGGATAACGGTGCACATTTCTTGAATTTTGTTATCCATTAAATGGACATGCTCTAACAGCATTCCCATTGCATTAGCGACAGGATCAGGATTATCTACTGCCACTGCATAGGCATCAAACCCATACTTTTTGGCTATCTTAGCGCGTTTACCATTTTGTTCATGCGCGCTTTGAGCCGTCGCGAGAATAATTCGTCCTGGGATGCCGATGACAGTTGAATTAGCTGGTGCATCTTTGACAACCACTGAATTGCTACCAATTTTGGCGCCTTTACCCATAGTGATAGGACCAAGCACTTTGGCCCCCGCTCCTACCACGACACCATCTTCTAATGTAGGGTGACGTTTACCTGCTTGCCAACTAGTTCCACCTAAGGTTACACCATGATAGAGCGTCACATCATTACCGATGACTGCCGTTTCACCGATTACAACTCCCATGCCATGATCGATAAATACGCGTCGTCCTAACGTCGCCCCTGGGTGAATTTCAATACCTGTCAAAAAGCGAGCAAATGTCGATAGTGAACGCGCGATCCATTTACAGCCCCAACCCCACAATTTATGGCTGATACGATGAATCCAAATCGCATGCAAACCAGGATAGTTGGTTAATACTTCTAAGGTATTACGCGCTGCAGGGTCGCGATGAAATACACTTTTCACGTCTTCTCGTAAATGCTTAAACATGGTGTTCCTTGTACGTACTTTGTGGCTAACTAGGATTGATTCTTTTTGTCTATCGCAGATAAAATACCACGAAGTATATTAAGCTCTGATGATTCAGGGCGCGCTCGATTAACTAAACGGCGGAGTTTAGTCATCACTACACCAGGGTGGTTTTTGACAATAAATCCAGTCTCCGCAAGTGTCTTTTCCAAATGCACGTAAAAACGCTCAAGATCGTCACTCAGTGGATACTCTTGCTCTACTTCTGGAAATGTTTCTTGTGATAAAAAGCCCATGCGAATTTCGTAGCATAATGTTTGCACCGCAGCCGCAAGATTAAGCGAGCTGTACTCTGGATTTGCCGGAATACATACATGAAAATGACACAATTGTAGCTCTTCATTCGATAAGCCGTTATTTTCACGACCAAAAACCAATGCCACGGGTCCTTTTTTGGCTTCTTGAACCATTTGCACACCACACTCACGAGGTGTCAACATTGGCCATGGCAATGTACGCGATCGAGCCGATGTACCAACAATCAGTGAGCAATCTTTAACCGCTTCGGCAACACTATCAACGATTTTTGCATTCGCTAAAACATCACCAGCCCCAGCAGCTAAAGCACTGGATTTACCATCTGGAGCAGTAATAGGATCGACTAGATATAAATCACTCAATCCCATTGTCTTCATTGCTCTAGCGGTTGAGCCTATATTGCCAGTATGGGAGGTATTGACCAATACGATACGGATATTTTCAAGCATAGTGAGTCTTATTAAATTAATTTCGTGTCGTATTATACGCATTGCGTTGTCTTTTTAATAGACCAGATCATGCTTTGACTGTTTCCAAAATGGCTAAAGATAATATCTATTAGGTTTTGTTGCGTTGTTTTGCTATAATATTGCGCAATGATTTTCTATGACGGTCAACATGTTGTCAGCCATATTGTGGCAATAGATAGCGGTAATAGAAGATAGTTCTTTGACAATTTAAGTAGTGAGATTTGATATGCATCCTATGCTAAATATCGCCATACGTGCTGCTCGCAGTGCTGGCTCAGTAATCACCCGTGGTTTTGAAGGCCGTGATGATTTAACCATTACCACAAAACGTGAAAATGATTTTGTAACCAAAATAGACAAGGATGCTGAACAAGCAATCATTGAAAAAATCAAACAGTCTTATCCTGCGCATTCATTTGTCGGTGAAGAAGGCAGTGTGATTGAGGGCGATCCTAATTTTAAATGGATTATCGACCCGTTAGATGGCACTACTAATTTTATCAAAGGCATTCCACATTTTTGCGTATCAATTGCCCTTATGCACAAAGGTCGTCTTGACCAAGCAGTTATCTATGACCCGATCCGCGGTGATTTATTCACGGCATCTCGTGGTGCAGGCGCACAACTTAATGGTTACCGCATTCGTGTCGGTAAAAACAAAGAACTTGCTGGCGGTATTATCGGCACAGCTTTTCCATATAAAGACAAAGAGTTAGTCGCTGAGTACTTACCAAAATTCACAAAAATATTCATTCAATCAGGTGACATTCGTCGCTCTGGTTCAGCTGCGTTGGATTTGGCGTATGTTGCATCGGGTAAATTCGATGGATATTTCGAAAGCGGTTTGAAACCATGGGATATGGCTGCAGGAGAACTCATTGTGCGTGAAGCTGGTGGGTTAGTTACTGACTATGTTGGTGGCAATGATCCTATGCATAAAGGTGAAATCGTTGCAGGTAATCCAAGAGTTGTCCAACAACTAGTAAAACACCTCAAATAAACATCTACATATTTACCTATCTAAATATTTGCACAAATAATCTACACCACTCTATATCCTATTAGGGTGGTGTCTTTATCTTTACTGAATCAAGTTTTAACTATTTCATATCAATGTAACGCTATCCATACCACAAACAATCATCTAAATGTCGGATTTGAGTAAGAATTAACATGGCAAAATCTGCTTTATGGTTTAGGCTAAATTCATGCAAGTTTAACAAATGGATTTTCTGTGCAGACCAAATCAAGAACTATAAATTTCGGCATCATATTGATGTTAGGAATAATTGCGTTCTTTTTATATGGATCAATACAACAAATCGAGCACAAAAAAAAAGCAGAGCAACTGGTTAATAATGTTAATCACGTTAACAACACCTTACTCAAGCTCGACCATTTGCAACAACATATATTACTTAACCATGAACGCTTGCTCAATACCAACACATTCAACAATGTCCAAAACTTTCAGTTTTATACGCAATTTAATACTCAATATTTACAACTTTACAAAGAGTTAGATACCAACTCTTTGATCCCATACATTAGTGTGATGCAGCTAAACCAGCTAGAGTCTTATCACGACACGCTGACCAAACATCAAAGCCGAGTCGTTACCAGCTTTGAATTTGCTGACGTGTTTCAGGAGCAAATAACCCCAACCTTGCATTTACACTCATTAATTAGTATTGAGTTCATTGAGTTTTTACATCAATTAAAAAGTTACATTATTGAAAATAGCTCCGCATTAACTTCCACACAAAGCGCTACGTTTATTGCCTCTGAACAAGTTACCTTTAATTTACTCATGGGGTCGTTAGTAGCTTTGTTAATTTCAATTTTAGCTATTCTCTATTTCTTTTATTTGAACACACATTTATATCAACATATTAGAGCGCATTATCAACAATCTACACGACCCATTCTAACGATCGATCAATCTGGAAATATCACTCAATTTAATTCGGTATTTTCACAACTCTTTAGTCATGTATCACTGCGAAAGCACGATACGCATATAAAGAAAATCATTGGCAATCATTGGCATGATGTCTCTGAATTACTCGCCCCATTTAATGTTGAGCCTTTAAGTGTGAAGCAGCTTTTCTCTATCGTAACCGCCCCAGCTGAACCTATGTTAAATGGTCGGGTGAATTACAAAATGAATATTAGTACCTCTCAAGGGGTCAAGCCTATGGTGCTAGACATTAAGTTGATACAAATTTTCAGCAAATTTAGAGCGATCATTACGTTTAAAGATCAATCCAAAGAAGAAGCGATGCAAGCTCAAGTCAAGCTTGACAACTTTACCCAGATTTCAAATAAAACAACGATTCTAGCTCGCTTAGAAGATGAAATTGAACGTTGTAATCGTCATCACTTATTGCTTTCAATTATCTTCATTGATATCGATGAATTTAAAACAATCAATGACCGCTATGGTCATCCATTTGGTGATAAGGTGATTAAATGGGTGGCATCTACGATTAAGAAACGTGTCCGAGAGACAGACTTTTTAGGACGCTATGGCGGCGATGAATTTATGATTGTCTGCCCTGATTGCAATGCAGCTCAAGCCAAGCTCATCGCTCAAGATATTGGTGGACTGTTAAAGAACCCTAAGCTTCACGTTAAAGCGAGCGTTGGAGTGGCTCAAATGGAGCCTGAGGACACTCGAGAATCATTACTTGAGCGTGCCGACAAAGCCCTTTATCAAGCCAAACATCAAGGTAAAAACAAAGTCGTGATTTATAAACAACAAAGCCAACGCTAAGGTTGGCTTTGATAATATTTCTGACTAAGCAGACATGCTGCTAAGCGTAGTCTTAATTTAGGGCATTGGCTCTAAATCTTCGCCTTCTTTTTCGATTTCTTCAGGTATTAAGTCTTCTTTACTTATGCCTAATAATAAAGCAACTGAACTTGAAATATAAATCGATGAGTAGGTTCCAATAACCACACCAAATAGTAACGCGGTAGAGAAACCGTGGATCAACGCACCACCAACAAAGAACAAGGCCAACAATACTAATACGGTCGTTACTGAGGTAATGATTGTACGATTCAGTGTTTGCGTTAACGAGATATTGATGATTTCTTCAGGCTCTGCTTTTCGGATTTTACGGAAGTTCTCACGAATTCGATCCGATACAACAATCGTATCGTTGAGTGAATACCCTATCACGGCCAATACCGCAGCAAGGATAGTCAAATCAAACTCCAAATGTAAAAATGAAAATAAGCCTAGAGTGATAATGACATCGTGCGCCAATGCAGATACTGAGCCTAACGCAAAGCGCCATTCAAAACGCATCGCGACATAAATCAAGATACAAATCAGTGCAGTCAGCATTGCTAAACCGCCTTGCTCTGTCAACTCTTCACCCACGTTAGGACCGACAAATTCAATTCGACGCATGTCGACTTCTTTGCCGGTTGCACGCAACGCTAGCATCACTTGATCACCGACTTCAGCGGACTTAACTCCGTCACGAGGGGCTAAGCGGATCAAGACATCATGGCTAGAGCCAAAGTTTTGAACCACCGCATCACCAAATGTGGCCGCATCTAACTCTGCACGGATCTCATCCAGATTAGCTTTATCTGGATAACCTACTTCGATTAATGTACCACCAGTAAAATCAAGGCCCCAATTTAGCTGATTAACCGCTAATGAACCGATTGATGCTAAAATTAACACCGTTGAAAATACGAGTGCCGGGATGCGCAAGCGCATGAAATTGACAGTGTCGTTAATTTTTAATAAACGCATTATGTGAGCCCCTTAAATCGACAAAGATTCAAGGCGACGACCGCCCCAAATTAAGTTTACGATAACGCGTGTTAACACGATTGCAGTAAACATAGACGTAGCGATACCAATCATCAATGTGATTGAGAAACCTTTAATTGGGCCTGTCCCCACAGCAAACAATATCAAGCCCGCAATAAACGTAGTGATATTGGCATCCAAAATGGTTGAAAATGCACTGTCATAACCGTGATGGATCGCTTGTTGTGGCGACCGTCCTTCGCGCAGCTCTTCACGGATACGTTCAAAAATCAGAACGTTCGCATCAACTGCCATACCAACTGTCAGAACAATACCAGCCATTCCAGGTAAAGTAAGAGTTGCGCCAGGGATCATAGACATTACGCCAACAATCATCACCAAGTTTGCAACCAAGGCAATGTTTGCCACAATACCAAAGGCTTTGTAGTACACCAGCATAAAGAACAACACGAGTAACAAGCCACCTTGGATCGCTTTCATACCCAGTTCAATATTTTCAGCACCCAAGCTTGGTCCAACTGTACGCTCTTCAACTATGGTAATAGGCGCGATCAACGCACCTGCACGTAACAACAATGCTAAATCGCGCGCTTCTTTGGGCGAATCTAATCCCGTAATACGGAAGTTACTGCCTAAACGAGCTTGAATGGTCGCAATCGAAATGACTTCTTCTTTTTTCTCAAAAATCAGCTTGTCATTACTATCTCGTTCGCCGGTAGCTTTGTATTCAATAAACACCGTCGCCATTGGGTTACCAATATTGTCTTTGGTACCTTGTGACATCTTTGTGCCACCTTTTGAATCCAATGAGATATTAACCTGTGGAATGCCATATTCATCGACACCACTGTTGGCATCAATAATATGATTACCCGTTAACATCACGCGTTTGTTGAGTAGTTGTGGGCGACCGCTGCGATCGTTTACCAAAATCGACGATGGCGGAATACGTCCATTAACGGCATCACGCACATCATTGTCTTGGTCAACCATACGAAATTCTAAGGTCGCAGTCGCATTCAATATTTCTTTTGCTTTTGCTGTATCTTGGATACCTGGTAACTGTACTACAATTCTTTCAGCGCCTTGCTTTTGCACCAATGGCTCAGCCACACCAAGTTGATTGACACGGTTACGGATAATAGTAATGTTTTGTTTTACCGCATAATCACGGATTTGCACCAGACGATTTTCAGAAAAAGTAGCGCGAATGATCAAGCCATCGCGTTCATTAAAATCTAAATCAGGATTACGGTTACGTAAGAAAAAACGCGCTTTATCTAGCGTTTCTTGATCACGAAACTGAATGGTAACCGCATCACCGACTTGTTTAACGGTGCGGTAGCGGATTTTTTCTTCACGCAACGCAGTACGGAAATCCCCGACCATATCTT
This sequence comes from Glaciecola sp., assembly GCA_029246415.1. GTDB lineage: Bacteria > Pseudomonadota > Gammaproteobacteria > Enterobacterales > Alteromonadaceae > Opacimonas. Next base: position 61,891 of record JAQWNF010000014.1, on the reverse strand, counting down.
CAGTCGCTTTGCTAATCGCCGAGTTCATGTCCACTTCCATTAAGAAATGTACACCGCCACGTAAATCTAAACCCAGTTTCATCGGACTGCCACCTAATGCTGCCAACCATTGCGGCGTATCAGGAGCTAAATTCATCGCAACATAATAATCATCGCCAAGTTGTGCTTCTAAGACTTCACGCGCAACTAGCTGGCTATCAGAGCTATTAACACGGACCAAGATTTTGCCGTCAGTAAAATCGATACGCTTAGTAGTAACATCGCTCGCTTTGAGGATGGTTTCAATTTCAGGCACCATCGCTTGCGTCACTTGCGCATTGCGACCTGCGGAGATTTGTATTGCGTGATCTTCACCATAAATATTTGGCAATGCGTACAGTGCAGAAGCACCGACAACCAACAATACTAAAATATATTTCCAAATCGGAGTTTGATTTAACACAACTCTTTATCCTACTTCGAATATAAAAAAATGGCTCGGTAATCGAGCCATTATTGGGATTAGACAGCTTTCATTGTGCCTTTTGGCAGCACCGCTGTAACCGCTGATTTTTGTACAATAATTTCGTTTGATTCGTTTAGTGCAATCTCAATAAAATCTTTGTCTTCAGTCACTTTATTAATTTTACCCACTAAACCACCTTGTGTTAACACTTCATCACCTTTAGATAAAGATGCTACTAAGTTTTTGTGCTCTTTTACACGCTTAGCCTGTGGGCGATATAACAAGAAATAAAAGATTAAACCAAATACTGCTAACATAATTAGCATTTCAAAACCGCCACCTTGTGCGCTGCCACCGGCTGCTTGTGCATGTGCTGTTGATATAAATAAACTCATAATAGTGCTTCCTTAATAGTAGTAAATAATCGCTTATGCCGATTCTAGTGCCGGCACGGGCATGTCTTTTTGCTTGTAAAACTCTGTCACAAATTCGTCTAATTGGCCTTTCTCAATTGCATCGCGCAAACCTTGCATTACAAGTTGATAATAACGTAAATTATGAATTGTGTTTAAACGCGCACCGAGTATCTCATTGCACTTGTCTAAATGATGTAGATATGACCGAGAATAATTTTTACAAGTGTAACAATCGCATTTTTCGTCTAATGGTCCGGTATCTGTTTTGTGTTTTGCGTTGCGGATCTTCACGACTCCCTCCGTCACAAACATATGACCATTACGTGCATTGCGGGTTGGCATAACACAATCAAACATATCAATGCCACGGCGAACCGCTTCAACGATGTCTTCAGGTTTACCTACACCCATTAAATAACGTGGTTTATTTTCTGGACATTTATGGGCCGTGTTATCAAGTACACGGATCATATCTTCTTTCGGTTCGCCGACTGACAAACCGCCAATAGCATAACCATCAAAGCCGATTTTTTCTAATGCGTCGAGTGAAATATCACGTAAACCTTCATACATGCCGCCTTGCACTATACCAAACAATGCCGATTCACTATCGCCATGTTCGTCTTTACTGCGCTGCGCCCAACGCAGAGAAAGCTCCATTGAAATACGGGCTTCTTGCTCCGTTGCTGGATACGGGGTGCATTCATCAAAAATCATCACAATATCTGAGCCTAACTCGCGCTGAACTTCGATTGATTTTTCTGGGGTAAGGAGGATTTTTTCACCATTAATTGGCGAACGAAAGGTCACACCTTCTTCGTTGATTTTGCGCATCGCACCTAAACTAAACACCTGGAAACCACCTGAATCAGTCAGGATCGGTTTATCCCAATGCATAAAGTCATGCAAATCGCCGTGTTGTTGAATAATTCCGGTACCTGGACGCAACATTAAATGAAAGGTATTCCCTAAACAAATATGTGCTCCAGTATCAGTCAATTCTTCAGGCGTCATGCCCTTGACCGTACCATAAGTCCCCACCGGCATAAATGCGGGTGTTTCGACTATGCCTCGTGGAAACACTAATTGTCCACGACGCGCTTTACCTTGGGTAGCAAGAAGTTTAAATTGCACGCAAATATCACCTACTTATCAATAATGGCGCGCATTATAGCAAACTAAAAACCGATACACACCTTATAAAATTATCACTGGAAATGCGTAATTATGCCTTTTCAATAAACATCGAATCGCCATAACTAAAAAATCGATATTCATGCCTTATGGCTTCAGCATAAGCATGCATCACATTGTCCTGCCCAGCTAACGCACTGATTAGCATCATTAAGGTTGATTCGGGTAAATGAAAGTTGGTAAACATCGCATCGACCACTTTAAACGTAAAACCAGGATAGATGAAAATGCTCGTATCTTCATAGAAAGGCACGATTAACTCGTTGCTCTCGTCGGCCTTTTTGGCGGCCGATTCGAGAGAGCGCATGGAGGTTGTACCGACTGCAATCACGCGTTTGCCCGCAGCTTTGGTCGCCTTGATTGCGGCAACAACATGTTCTGGAACTTCAGCGTATTCAGCGTGCATAACATGCTCTTCGACATTATCCACTTTTACAGGTTGAAATGTCCCAGCGCCAACATGCAATGTCACAAATTCAGTCTGAACGCCCTTAGTTTTTAACTGAGCTAAAATGCCATCATCAAAATGTAACCCTGCCGTTGGGGCGGCTACCGCACCAGGTTTTTCGTTGTATACGGTTTGATAGCGCTCTTTATCGCTGTCCTCATCTGGACGGTCAATATACGGAGGCAAGGGCATGTGTCCGTGTGCTTCAAGTAATTCGAGCACCGTTTGTTCACCTGCGAAAGACAATTCAAATAATGCATCATGACGTGCTAGCATCGTTGCTTCAATCGCATTTTCTAATATTAACGTGGCCCCAGGTTTGGGTGATTTACTTGCTTTAACATGCGCCAGCACTCGATGGTCGTCCAACATTCGTTCAACGAGGACTTCTACTTTACCACCGGTGGATTTTTGACCAAGTAAACGTGCGGGGATCACTCGGGTATTATTAAAAATTAATAAATCGCCTGGATCAACAAATTGCAACATATCGGAAAACTGATGATGCCCTAACGCACCAGTCACACCGTTTAAGTGCAACAAACGAGAGGCTGTGCGTTGCTCAGTGGGATATTTAGCAATGAGCTGCTCGGGTAATTCAAAAGCAAAATCTGACGTTTTCATTTATTTATTATCAACATGTGTAAAAAGATAAAAGCATGTTGCTATTGTACCCAAACATGTTCTTTCGTGCCAAATTGCATTTTTCGTTAGCATTAATGTCTCACCTTTCAACACGTATTAAAAACTATACGCTTGTATAACTCGCAATACGGTGTGTAGTCACACTCCGTCTAATATTTAAGATGAAATTATGTGTTTTCCTATGTATGTTTGCCCACGCAGTAAGTGGGCTTTTTTTTGCATCTTATTTAGCTTTAGTGCTTTTCTTCACGTTGTCAGTCACATAATTATGGCTCGATAATCCATCCATAATTTTTTTGCATGTTAATTCCTTTTTTGCTTAAAAACTTAAATCACTTGATTTTATAGCACAGATCTCGGTTAATAGGCGTTCTTATTTTAGAGGAATACGAATGCTAATTTGGCACAAACTCAAAAAAAGACTAGTGCGGGTTTTCTCAGAAACTAGCTGGTATACCATTGTAATTGCATTACTTTTTTATTCGGCGTCCTCGTGGTATTTTCTTCACCTTGCGGGTGAGACAGCTCTAACTGATCATAGCGATTTTATTTATTGGTTGATTGTTACGGGTTCCACGGTCGGGTATGGTGATTTATCGCCAAGTACCAGTGCAGGTAGACTGTTGGTAGCCTTGTATATCATCCCGTTAGGGTTAAGTATTTTTGCTTTAATTGTTGGTCGCATTGCGACTTGGGTGTCGTATCAATGGCACAAAGATAACAGAGGATTAAAAGATCATATGGCTGAAAATCATATTATTGTTATGGGTTGGAATGAAGAACGCACCATGCAACTACTTACCTTATTAATCAAGGAAAATGCGCAAAACGATGTCAAAGCCGATATTATTTTATGTGTCAAAAAAGACATCTCAAATCCCCTGCCCGGACAAATTGATTTTGTTAAAGTCAGTTCGTTTAATCGCGATGAAGATATGAATCGAGCTTGTGTTAGCGACGCTAAAACCATCCTAATCGATAATCCCGATGATGACATTACCATGACCAGTGCGTTGTATTGCTCTAAGCGTAATCCGTCTGCACATATTGTGGCGTACTTTAATGATGAAAGTTTAGTAGGCTTATTAAAAGACCATTGTCCGAACGTAGAGTGTACCCCTAGCGTCGCGGTTGAAATGTTAGTTAAATCTGCATTTGACCCAGGTTCAAGCTTATTGCATCATGACCTATTAAGTGTCGATGCAGGACAAGAACAATATTCAACTATCGTACCTGAGCACACTCCACAAATGGATGTTGAACATTTATTTTTCGGCTTAAAATCACACCACAACGCTATTTTTGTTGGCTTTGCGACCAAAGGCAATGAAAGTAACATTCACGTTAATCCTGATTTTAGTGAACAAGTGAACGCTGGTGATCGTATCTTTTATATTGCTTGCAAACGTATTAACCATTTTGATTGGACACTATTTCACTAGTATTCCACTAACATTCCACGAAAAAGGAACGACCCCATGGAAACATTATTAGCATCACTTACAGGTTTAGGTAATTTTGCGTTATATTTTTTTAGCGCTATTGCGTTATTGTTTATTTTTAAAATCATCTACGCGTTAGTTACTCCCCATGATGAATGGCATTTAATTAAAGAACAGCAATCATCTGCCGCAGCCATCGCCTTCGGTGGTGCATTAATTGGCTTTGCGATTGCATTATCTGGTGCAGCGACCAATGCCGTATCATTTGGCGATTTTATCATTTGGGCGGTCGTTGCGTTGTTAGCACAATGTTTGGCTTTTTTATTATTACGCTTTACGTTTATGCCTAAAATCGCCGAACGCATTGAAAATAATGAAACCTCTGCTGGCATTATGTTAGCTGCTGTATCATTGGCCGTCGGTCTACTCAATGCCGCTTGCATGACTTACTAGGAGCGATTTTTTATGTCAAATTCAAAAAGAACTGCCCATATTGCCCTACCCTCCATGCGTAAATGGTTTGCTATTCGCCCATTAGCAGTGAGTATGAGTGTGGTGTTTTTAAGTGCTTGTGGTGAAGAGCCAGAAATCGCCTCGATTTATACCAGTATCGATGAATGTTCCAGCAGCAACCCAAACTACATGCAAGAGTGTAAAGTCGCTTATCAAGAAGCCAAAAATGAAGCTTTACGCACAGGCCCTAAGTTCTTAGGTCAAGCTGATTGTGAGTTTGAGTTTGGTCAAGATAATTGTGAATATGTAGCCAGAACCGAAGAACCCATTCCCGGCGACAACAACGCGAACAATCAAGGTAACTCAGGAAGCTTTTTTATGCCACTCATGGCAGGTTATATGATGGGCAATATGCTTGGCGGTAGCAGTCGCAATCGTTATTATTCACAACCTATGTATACATCTAACTCGCGTAACTCGTCATTACGTGGTCGTTGGTTTGGCGCTACCGGCAAAGATTATGGTAGTCAGCGAAATCGCACTGCTAAAGTCTATAGCTCCGACTTTAAACCTAAACCGACTGTCAATAATACCGTTAAACGCGGCGGGTTTGGCAAAAGCGTCGCTCGCACTCAAGCGAGCTCTCGTAGTTGGGGCGGGTAAGTTACACACCTTATTTAGGGGATAAGCCAAAGTAAAACCTAGCGCCAAAGGTTACCTGAGTGATATTTCATCCAGTTTTGTAGTTGCCCTTCGATATTGGGTTTAGGTGGTGTAGCCGAGTTAGCGGTGTTTTCACCGTTGAGTAAAGCCTCATCCCCTAAGCCAGAACCTGTTGTGCATGTTTCAGAGGTTGGCTGCTCAAAGCTCGTTAATATTTGCTCAGGCTTAAACACGTATTCTTTAAAGTCCACTTTGCGCATGATGATATTCAATCCTTGTATATCTTGCATAGATAGCGTTTTACATAAATTGCATCTTGTTTAAATTATATCGGACCAATTTGGTTTTAGATGAGAGTCAAACGATAGCTATTTACTATCGTATCAACACTTAAAAAGGGACTTAACTATGTTACGTCGAGATATTTCAGCACGCCAAAATTGGCAAGAATTAGCTACTGAATATGGTTTTTCGTTTCACACCATCAACGACCAGCCCTATTGGGATGAAACTGCTTATTATCAATTTACCCTAGAGCAAATCGAAAACGACATTGAAGATCCGACTCAAGAGCTCCACGACATGTGTTTGCATGTGGTAGATAAAGTCGTGCAATCAGAAGCACTATTAAATGATTTTTGCATCCCAGCGGCCTTTCATGAAGCCGTCAGTAATTCATGGCAAGCCAAAGCCCCTTCCTTATATTCACGTTTAGATCTTGTCTACGATGGTACTGGTCCTGCCAAATTATTAGAAAATAATGCCGATACTCCAACGAGCTTATACGAATCTGGGTTTTGGCAATGGTTATGGCTAGAGCAACAAGTGGATAGTGGTGCATTGCCCAACGCCAGTGACCAATTTAACTCTCTGCAAGAAAAGCTGATCATGCGCTTTCGTGACATCGCTAATCATTACCAACAAAAAAACATGCATTTTTCATGTTGTTTGGACAGTGATGAAGACCGCGGAACCGTCCAATATTTACAAGACTGTGCTACTCAAGCAGGATTAACCACCCCATTTGTGTTTATTGATGATATTGGTGTGACAGATACCCATCGCTTTATGGATCTAGATAATAATCCGATGGACATGGCATTTAAACTCTATCCTTGGGAGTTTATGCTCAAAGAAGAATTTGGCGAAATCGCCGCCTACTCAGATACGAAATGGGTCGAACCCATTTGGAAAAGTGTCCTATCCAATAAAGCTTTGTTACCTATGTTATGGGAGATGTTCCCCAACCATCCGAACTTATTACCGAGTTATCTACATAAAGATTTAGATAAAGTGGATAAGAGTGGTAAATGGGTAAAAAAACCTATTTTTTCGCGAGAAGGAGCCAATATCATGATCATTGATAATGGTGATATCATCGCGCAAACCGGCGGAGAGTATGGCGATGAAGGGGTGATCTTCCAGCAATTTACCCCCTTACCCAAATTTGCCGATAACTATACGTTGATAGGATCGTGGCTGGTTAATGATATGCCAGCGGGGATCTCTGTGCGCGAAGATAATACTTTAATCACACAAGACACATCTCGGTTTGTACCGCATATTATTTTAGGCTAAACTGCACGATTTCTAGCTTATTCATCTTTAACACCACCAGAGAGCTCACCAGTGAACCCTAAACCTCAGCAACAAAACATGCTAGGGAATCTAGCCTTCAACATTATTATTCCAGTAGTGATCATGTCCTACGCCAGCGCGCCTGAATATCTTGGGCCATTGTGGAGTATTGCAGTGGCGTTAGCGTTTCCCGTAGGTTACGGCTTGTATGAATTGCTGCAAACTAAGAAAGTGAATTTTTTCTCAGTATTAGGGATCATCAGTGTCTTATTAACCGGTGGTATTAGCTTATTGAAGTTACCAGCGGAATATATCGCCATTAAAGAAGCGGCAATTCCTGGATTGATTGGTATCGCAGTATTAGTGACGCGCTATATGAAAAAGCCATTGATTAAGATCCTTGTACTCAATGATGTCATCATCAATTGGCCGAAACTCAATAGTGCACTAGCAGAGTTAAATAAAACCGAAGAATTTGAAAAGAAGATTGGTGTGAGCAATTATATTGTTGCGGCGTCATTTTTTGTTTCTTCAGCCCTTAACTATGGCTTAGCCAAATGGATTTTAGTGTCAGAACCTGGCACTCAAGCTTATACAGAAGAATTAGGACGCATGACCGCACTGAGTTATCCGGTTATTGTGATCCCTAGCATGTTAATGCTGATCACCGCTATCATGTACATTTTCATGCAAATGAAAAAAATAACCGGACAAGAAGTCGATACGTTTTTGAATCAGTAAAACGCCTCATACTAATAGTTAATCTAACAACTCAAATAAGCGTTTGGCAATGTCGGTATTATCTTGATGCCCTGCAAAACGCTCTGCGCCAGGTCCTACCGCAAATACTTGAACATCAACTGCGGTATGTCCCCAAGTTGTCCAGCCTGTATTCGTTTTACGGTCAATGATCTGTTTGATAACACTTTCCAATGAACGAGATTTGGTACTCATGTCCATAGCAAGTACCGATTTTTGCTCATCTTCGGTTAAAGCAAAACCTAACTGTTGTTCAATATATGCTAAGCGCGCTGCTGGTTCTTTTTCACTGTTAACTAAGTGTTTAATCATCGCGGTTACAGAGCTCGTGATCCCGTGCAATGACTCTGGCTCCCAACGATATTCACCATTAGCCGCTAGCGTCAATCCGCCTGTACTATGATCGGCTGTCAGCACAACTAATGTGTCAGGATGCTGAGCTTGATACTCAGCGAGCCACTCCAACATCGCATGTAAATCTTGCATCTCAGCCATAGCAGAATTGATATCACGACCATGACCGGCCCAATCGACTTGACTCGCTTCGAGTAACAAAAAATACCCTTGGTTGTTTTCGAGTAAACGCGTCGCTGTTTTGGCCATAGTGCGCAAACGAGAAGGATCGCTATCATCTAACGCCCAAGGTAAACCCACTGGCGCAAACAAACCTAAAGCACCGGTATTGTTGCTTAATGAAGATAACTGCCCATAGTTATCAATATACTGATACCCCTGTTCGACAAATAGCTGACGAACATCGCGATCATCACGAATAAAATAATTAGTCCCACCACCTAGCATCACATCCACTTTATGCTCACCGTTAATGCGATCATCAAAATAACTATCGGCAATCTGATTGTAGTTTTGGCGTGATTCATTATGAGCAACATAAGCTGCAGGGGTTGCATGCACGATTTGAGAGGTCACCGCCAAACCTGTTTTCATGCCTTTCGCTTTGGCACGGTGCAATACCGATGTCACTGGCTGTTTATTAACATCCATACCGATTGCACCATTATAGCTTTTTATTCCAGAAGCTAAGGCCGTTGCACTGGCTGCAGAATCCGTCACCACACCAGACACACTCGCAGGATAAGTCGAAGAGTTACCAACATGCCATTGGTCAAAAATCGTAGTGTCGATTTCCGCGGTACTTGGATCATCGGCATAATAACGGTATGCAGTGGTGTATGCTGGTCCCATGCCATCAGCGACAATCATAATAATATTTTTGGGCGTCGACCCACTTTTTGCAGAAAAATCGGTATCGAATTCATGTTGCACCTTAATATCAGGTGTGATGACTACACAAGCACTTAATGCCAAAGCACTAAGACTGAGTGTAAATAACTTTATCAATCGAATTTGCATATCGTTGTCGTCCTAAATTGAGTTGGGTGCACTAATAATAGTTATTGTAACCACTTACGCTGAACCTTGAAACTATATTGTACTTTTCATCCATTCCCAAGAGATGAACATGACTTCCCACTTGTGAAATTCACCTTGTGAAAAACAAAATTCATGAATGAAAAACATAACGACCATTCATAATATCAATTAATATTACCCTCTATCTACTCCTATAGGATGAGCGACCAACCGCTTATATAACTTTTAAAAACCTAAAAATACAAGCTATAAGAGAAAAGCATTACGTCATTAGCTTCGCATTCATCCCTTATTAAAACATTCACAAGGTAAATAAAGGTAATGCAGATTATTGATTTTAATTATCTGAATTTACTCCCTAAGATGAAATAGTCAGTTGCACAGTTAGTTATTTATACCTGCTTGCACCGCCCTACACATTACTAAAAGGATAACGACTATGTCTCAATATCAACAAGATCAAGCTGCATTTGCAAAGTTAATTAAAGAGCAAGGAACGGGTTGGAATGCAATCAGCCCAGAATTTGCCGCACGCATGAAAACGCAAAATCGCTTTAAAACGGGTTTGGATATCGCCAAATACACTGCAGGCATCATGCGCAAGGACATGGCAGACTATGATGCAGATTCTGCACAATATACTCAGTCTTTAGGTTGCTGGCATGGCTTTATCGGTCAACAAAAAATGTTAGCCGTGAAAAAGCATCAAGGTACGACTGATAAGTCTTATTTATATCTTTCAGGTTGGATGGTTGCAGCACTTCGCTCTGAATTCGGTCCTTTACCTGACCAATCAATGCATGAAAAAACCTCTGTACCTGCGCTTATCGAAGAGCTATACACTTTCTTACGTCAAGCTGATGCACGTGAATTAGGTAATTTATTTAACCAACTAGATGCCGCTCAAGCCGCTGGTGGTGATGTTGCAGAGATTCAAGCACAAATCGATAATTTTGAAACTCACATCGTGCCGATTATCGCAGATATCGATGCAGGTTTTGGTAACGAAGAAGCAACCTACTTACTTGCTAAGAAAATGATTGAAGCGGGTGCATGTTGTATCCAAATCGAAAACCAAGTATCAGACGCAAAACAATGTGGTCACCAAGACGGTAAAGTAACCGTTCCACATGAAGATTTTCTTGCGAAAATTAATGCTGTTCGTTATGCCTTCTTAGAATTAGGTGTGGATGATGGTGTGATTGTTGCCCGTACCGATTCATTAGGTGCTGGCCTGACTCAAAAAATCCCAGTATCAACTAATGATGGTGATTTAGCTGAGCAGTACAATGATTTCTTAGAAGTGACACCGGTTCCTGATTTAGCTGCGCTTAAAAACGGCGACACGATCATGAAACTCAACAATGAAATTGTTAAGCCAGTTCGTTTACCTAATGGGTTGTTCAAATTTAAAGATAATACTGGTTTTGACCGTGTTGTTTTAGATTGTGTGACGTCATTACAAAACGGTGCTGATTTATTATGGATTGAAACTGAAAAGCCGCACGTAGGTCAAATCGCAGAGATGGTTAACGCAATTCGTCAAACCGTACCAAATGCAAAACTAGTTTACAATAACTCTCCTTCCTTCAACTGGACGTTAAACTTCCGTCAGCAAATTTTTGATACTATGGTTGAAGAAGGCAAAGATGTGTCAGCTTATGATCGTGCAGCGTTAATGTCTGTTGAGTATGATAACAGTGAATTAGCACAAATCGCAGATGAAAAAATCCGAACATTCCAAGCCGATGCGGCACGTGAGGCGGGGATCTTCCATCATTTGATTACACTACCAACTTATCACACTGCGGCGTTATCAACCGATAACCTTGCACAAGGTTACTTCGGCGACCAAGGCATGCTAGCTTATGTGAAAGGTGTACAACGTCAAGAATTACGTCAAGGCTTAGCGTGTGTTAAACACCAAGCAATGGCGGGTTCTGATTTGGGTGATACGCACAAAGAGTACTTCTCTGGTGACCAAGCACTCAAAGCGTCTGGTGAAGATAACACGATGAATCAGTTTGATTAATTAATCACTTTGACACATAAGTAACTTACTAAACCCAGTTTCGACTGGGTTTTTTTATACGTTACCTCATTCAAGTATACGCCCTTCATTCATTAGACTAATTGCTCAGTGATATTTAATGCCATTTGTTTATAATGGTATTTATCATCACGGTATTAAACTCAAAGCTAGGATCGCAACCCCATGAATATTGCCAAAATTGATTTAAACTTACTCGTTTATTTAGATGTATTACTGCGCGAAGGGAGCGTCACTAAAGCAGCAAATCAATTGAGTATTACTCAACCGGCAATGAGTAATGGCTTAAAACGCTTGCGCGATCTGTTTAAAGATCCATTATTAGTGAGAACTAGCGAAGGCATGACGCCGACCAAACGCGCCTTAGAACTTCAGCCTACTATCCGAGATGTGTTGAGTAAACTTGAGTCATCGATCCAACCTGAAACCGAATTTAGCCCTGAAACGTCAACCCGTACTTTTAGGATCATGACTTCGGATTATGCCGAGTCCACATTATTATTAGAGCTAATTGAGGAGCTAAATTCTAAAGCGCCCAACATTACGCTCGATCTGATCACCCCCTCAGATGTCACCTTTCACGATGTTGAACAAGGTCGCGTGGATATGGCGATAAACCGCTTTGACGAATTACCATTGTCATTTCATCAAAAAGTCATTTGGTACGATCAATTTGCGTGTGTGCTTAACAGACACAACCCCAGATGTGAAAATTTTAACCTAGAAGCATACTTGTCTGGACAACATATCTGGGTCAGTAAGACGGGTTTTGGTATCGGTGTGGGAATCGATCCTAACGAAGTGCAAAAATTAGGATGGGTCGATGCCGAACTAACCAAACTTGGTAAACAACGTCAAATACGTGTCTTTACTCGGCACTACCACGCTGCATTACAACTTGCTAAGACGCAAAACTTAATTGCCACACTTCCTAGTCGCGCAGCCAAAATTTTCAAAGATGATCCAGAGATCATGGTCTTGCCACCCCCGTTTGATATTCCGCCTATTGCTTTAAAAATGGCGTGGAGTGCATTGTTGCATCATGATGCCGGGCATATTTGGTTACGTCGATTAATTGGTGATGTTGCTGAGCGTATGACTCACTCATAATGCAATCGACAGTGGAATAAATAACCCATTAAACATAAATATCGTGAATGCCAATCATAGGCACTATAATCTAAACATTATCGAATTTACGGCATATACTGGTCCTATCATAACCACAAAATAGGATTACGATGATGGCTTATCACACTCACGGTAGACTACAAATTGATACAACGCTGGCTGATTTTATTAATTCAGCCGCGTTGCCTTCTACGAATATTGAAAGTGCTGATTTTTGGGATGGCTTTGCGCATATCTTAGCGGAGTTTGTTCCTCGTAATCATGCACTACTTGAAAAGCGCGACCAATTACAAGCGCAAATCGATCAATATCATCAACAATACCCTAAAGATACTTTTGCAGATTACAAAGCATTTTTGCAAAAAATAGGGTACTTAGTGCCTGCCCCACAAGATTTTACCATTTCGACTCAAGACGTCGATCCTGAATTAGCGACCATGGCTGGCCCACAATTAGTTGTGCCAATTAATAATGCACGCTATGCACTCAACGCTGCCAATGCGCGTTGGGGTAGTTTGTATGATGCGTTGTATGGCACTGATGTCTTATCACAAGAAAATGGTGCCGAAAAGACCTCGTCCTATAATCCTGTTAGAGGTAAGGCAGTCATCAGCCAAGCTCGCCAGTATTTAAATGATATAGCACCGCTGACACACGGCTCACACACAGATGCAGTTCGCTATACCCTGACTCCAACTGGCTTACTTGTTACCTTACAAGATGCCACACAGACTAGGCTAGCGGCACCAGAACAATGTATTGGCTACCAAGGTGAGCTAAGCGCGCCAACTGCTATTTTAATTAAACATAATGGCTTGCACATCGAACTACAAATTGATGCTAACCACCCGATTGGTGGAGTTGATCCTGCCAATATCAAAGATATATTAGTCGAATCAGCACTCAGTACAATTATGGATTGTGAAGACTCTGTGGCAGCCGTTGATGCGGAAGATAAAACCCTCGTCTATCAAAATTGGCTCGGATTAATGCAAGGTACTCTGTCTATCGAGATGGAAAAAAACGGCAAGCGTCTGACCCGTAAAATGAATGCCGATCGTGAATATCATGGCTTAAATAGTCAGCCAATCCTATTAAAAGGCCGCAGTTTGATGTTCGTGCGCAATGTCGGTCATTTAATGACAAATGATGCAATTTTATTGGATGGACAGCCTATATTTGAAGGGATCATGGACGGCGTGATCACGTCACTCATTGCGTTGCATGATCTAAATCGCAACAGCGAGTTTGTGAATTCACGAACGGGCAGTATTTATATCGTCAAACCCAAAATGCATGGGCCTGAAGAGGTTAAATTTAGTGATGATTTGTTTAATGCGATTGAAGATCTGTTGGCACTCAAACGCCACACTATCAAAATTGGGATCATGGATGAAGAACGCCGAACGTCAGTCAATCTCAAAGCGTGTATTGAACAAGCAAAAGCGCGGGTTGTATTTATTAATACTGGCTTTCTTGACCGCACAGGCGATGAAATTCATACGTCGATGCAAAAAGGTATTTTTGCCCCTAAAGCAGAGCTCAAACAGCGACCTTGGATCAATGCTTACGAACAAGCCAATGTCATCACTGGATTACGTGCAGGCATGTCAGGCAAAGCTCAGATAGGTAAAGGCATGTGGCCCATCCCTGATCAGATGGCGAATATGATGAGTGCTAAAATCGGTCATCCACAATCGGGAGCCAATACAGCTTGGGTTCCATCACCAACTGCAGCAACGTTACATGCACTGCATTATCATCAAATAGATGTGTATGCTGTGCAAAAAACATTAAGTGACAGTGATTTTGATGGCATTGATACCATCTTGGATATCCCATTAATTGAAGCGGATCGCAAGTTAACAACTGAGCAGATCCAAGCTGAATTAGACAACAATATCCAAGGTATCTTAGGGTATGTTGTGCGCTGGGTACACCAAGGTATTGGCTGTTCCAAAGTGCCTGACATACATAATGTGGGTTTGATGGAAGATCGGGCAACATTGCGGATCTCAGCACAGCACATCGCTAACTGGTTAACTCATGGTGTAGTGAGCATCGCACAGATTGATGAAACGTTAGCACGGATGGCGCGATTAGTGGATGAGCAAAACAAAGATGATGCTGAGTATATTGCAATGTGTCCTAATTATAATGCCGCAATCGGATTTCAAGCCGCGCGTGATTTAATCATATTGGGCACGACTCAGCCTAGTGGTTATACTGAGCCGTTACTCCATGAACGTCGTCGCGAAATGAAAGCAACATTAGCTTAAATCATGATAACTCTACAAGGTTAATCGCAGATTAGCGATTAACCTTGTGACAATTAGTACATCCACCGGATAATTTACCCGCGAAAAAATATCGAGGCGGTTGAATCGCTGCACCACCTCTAGCTTGATCAATTTTAGCTATAAAATCTTGCATATAGTCTTGCATAAAAGGGTGATTAGTCCCTGTTTCACTGGCTTTTAAGCTAGTTGCTATGCGTCCCATATTGCGCAATGTAAATAACACTTGTTGACGTTGTTTTTCACGAGCTGCATCACTGTCTTCTGCCGTTGAAGCCAAAGCTTGATCTAGCAATACCATTTGCTCCGCTAACTGAGCCATATCCGAGCGCAATTCTCCCTGTGGTGTGTAGGTAAAATCAGGTGGATAGGTCACTTTACGAACCGCAGTGGCGAATTGACTACTGCACCCAACAACGAAGATGCATATTGTCATCGTTAAAAATACAGTACGGAGCGAAACGCCTAATTTATTCATGGTGTCAAAACCTTGTTTTAATAATACAGAAGATTTAATGGATAATGAGTACAGATATGATGTAATAATGACTAGTACATTGTATCCGTGTACTAATCATAGAGGCTTAATAATTTTAAATATTGATCTAAATCAGTGATTCACGAACCTGTAACATTTACTGCATATTTAATTATGGTTATTGACCATAATATGATTTATACCAAGTAACAAAGCGATGTACGCCTTCTGTCACGTCGATGGTAGGGCGATAGCCAACATCATTGACCAATGCCTCAACGTCAGCAAATGTATCTGGCACATCACCAGGTTGCATCGGTAGCATTTCTTTTTCTGCCACTTTGCCAATGGCTTGCTCTAGGGTTTCAATAAAACTTAGCAGGTGAACCGGTGTTTGTGCGCCAATATTATATACACGCCAAGGTGCTTTGGACGTTGCAGGATCAGGCGCACTGCCCTGCCAATTGGGATTTGATTGAGCCGTATGATCAAGTGTGTGTAACACACCCGAAACAATATCATCAATATAAGTAAAATCTCGTCGATGATTACCATAATTAAACACCTGGATGGGTTCATCAGCCATAATTGCTTTAGTAAATTTAATCGGTGCCATATCGGGTCTTCCCCAAGGACCATACACAGTAAAAAAGCGCAGTCCAGTTGTGGGTAAGTCATATAAGTGGCTATAAGTGTGAGTCATTAATTCATTGGCTTTCTTGCTTGCTGCATACAAAGATACAGGATGATCAACATTATCACTGACCGAAAACGGCATAGATTCATTTGCCCCGTAGACAGAACTAGAAGAGGCATACACTAGATGGGCGACTTTGTTATGACGACATCCTTCTAATACATTCATTAATCCAACCACATTCGAGCTAATGTATGCGTGTGGGTTCTCAATAGAGTACCTAACGCCAGCTTGAGCAGCCAGATGCACGACTTTGTCAAAGCGTTCTTCTGCAAATAATGTTTGCATGCCTAATTGTTCTGCCACATCTAATTTAACAAAGCGAAAAGCCTGACTATTGGGATTATCAGCAATCCATGCAAGACGTGCCTCTTTTAATGACACATCATAATAATCATTCATATTGTCGACACCGACCACGGTATCCCCTCGTTCAAGTAATGATTGGGTGACATGATGCGACGATGCGTTGACGAAATTGCTCCATATTCGGCGCGCGTAAAATGGGCTGCAGCTCTTCCTGGCCTAATAGAAAACTTTGTAGTAGCGGCTTTCCATCTTGCTGGAAATTAGACAGCATACGCAACTCTTCAATGGTTTCTAAAGGTAAGTTCTGAGCTTCATCGACTAATAGTAATGCTCGTAAGCCTTTTTTTGAAAGTGAATACAAATAATCTTCAAGGGCTTTTAAAATTTCAGTTTTGGATTTATTTTGGATATCGATGCTAAATTTAGCTGCGACCATTTTAACGATTTCGTCGGGAGATAACTTAGGCGTCACAATTTGTGCGGCCACAATATCCGTTTCAATATTGGCGAGTAAGCTATTGGCGAGAGTGGTTTTACCGGTACCTATATCGCCCGTAATCACAATAAAGCCTTCACCTTGTGATAGTCCATATTGTAAGTAAGATAATGCGCGTTTGTGCCATTTGCTCGCGAAGAAAAACTTTGGGTCTGGTGTCAACTGGAAAGGTTTGGCATTTAACCTATAGTGACTTTCATACATACAATATCATCCTTGAATTTAGTCGTAATCATTATATCGACTAGCTTAGTCATAATTAAAGTTTATCGATAACCCATTGCCATTTTTGCTAACCGTTTTTTTATTGGTTTAGCCAGATGCAACGCGGTTAATCCTTTCGCACGTGCATATGATAATAGACAATGATTGTTAGAAAAGCCATATAACAAGGTATTTGTTGCTGAAACTATAGTATTACGATCGCTCGCACGACTGGCTCTAATTGCTTGCCAATTTGTGCAACTACCCAAATGCGAACGTTCGGATAATGTCGATATCGAGGCGACAACACCCGCAATGTCTCTTACTGCTAAATTAAACCCTTGACCAGCAATCGGGTGTAAAGCTTGAGCAGCATTACCAATACATAACACTGGTGAGTGAGTATCATCATGGCGCGTTAATTTTAGGGGGAACGACTGGCGCGTCGACACACTAGCAAAACGTCCAGCTCGATCACCGAATTCATCTTGTAATGCTTGTAAAAAATCCTCATTAGACAATCCCTGCAATGCTGTGGCACGAGACTGATTGGTACACCAAACCAACGAATAATATTGCTTTATCTGCGAATGCATTCGCATGTCATGAGCATCACTCTTATTTGAGTCGCTGCTCTGTGCGTCGAGCTTAGGTGCAAGCGACATAGGCAGTAATGCCAACGGCCCGTGCTCGGTAAATCGCTCAAATGCCGTTAATGGTTGCTGATAACGCGTAGGCCCTAAGCGATCTATACCGACCATGGCGACCACGCCATATTGACCATAATCGGTCACGTTACTGGCAATGCCGATAGTATTTTTTAAACGCGATACTTGTCCATCCGCAAGGATAATCGCGCGCGCTTGTATGCGTATGCCATTATCCAGCAAACAGTACTTGGCAGCAGTATTTTGAGTATCTATATCGATACATTGAGCTTGCTCTACTAGGGTAAATAACTCGTCATCCCCGTCAGTAGCGCTAGTATGTAACGCATGATTGATTACTTGCTCCAATACACTAATTTGGGTGACATAACCTAAAGCTTCGACCCCTTGTTCATGGGCTGACAAACGCGTCTGCCCGATATTCCCGCGATCGCTAACATGTATTTGCTCTATATGACTTTTGATAAAATGGGTATCGAGCCCCATGGCTGCAAGTTGCGACAAGGTATCATGACTCAATGCTAGCGCGCGAATATCATCGCCGTAGACTGGCGTATCAGCCGCGCTATTAGTCACAAGCGTCACATGTAACTCTAACTGAGCATGCAACAAGGCTTGGCATAATAATGCGCCCACTACGCCGCCGCCCACCACTACGATATCAGTTTGCAAAGTCGTCATTTAGGATTGCGCCATCAATGCTTCAATCGCTGCTATCGTTTTTGGTACTTTATCAGTCAATACGCGGTTACCTGATGAGGTAATCACGATATTGTCTTCAATGCGAATACCAATCCCGTGGAAGCGAGCTGGACAAGGGCTACCAGGTGCAATATAAACTCCAGGCTCAACAGTCATCAGCGTGCCGGGTTGTAACGGACATGCTTTCCCTGCAATGCTATAAGCGCCCACATCATGCACATCCAATCCTAGATAATGACCTAAGCCATGCATGAAATATTGGCGATAGGTTAAATTATCAATATTATCTTTAAGACTCCCAGACAGAACGCCTAGGTCAATCAAGCCCTGAGTAATGATTTCAATCACGACTTGGTTAGCATCGGCGATTAAAGAATTCGGCTGTAACAGTTCAATCGCAGCCATTTGTGCATCTAGGACTATTTGATAGAGTGCAGCTTGGTCTTCAGAAAACCTCCCATTGACAGGAAATGTCCGAGTAATATCCGCCGCATAACCCTCCAGTTCGCCACCGGCATCAATTAACACCAGCTCCCCTGCATTTAACACTTGGTTGTTTTGAGTATAATGTAAAATACACGCGTTATCCCCGCCACCAACAATGCTTGTATAGGCTGGTTGACGCGCACCACGCTGAGCAAATTCAAATTGAATATGCGCTTCTAATTGGTATTCGTTCATGTTTGGTCGACAAACTTGCATCGCGACACTGTGTGCCTGTGCCGATATGGTGGCAACTTCGGCCATAATATCGATTTCTGCCGGCGATTTAATCAGACGCATCGCGTCGAGCCAACCCTGGCAATCGATTTTTTGCGTAGGTGCTATCTCGCCTTGCTTTGGCACACTCTTTAACTCCAAGATACATTTATCTATTTGCACTTGTATTGGCTGTGTAAACAAACTGTATACCGTATCAACCCCAGAAAAAAGTGAGAATAAGGTCTGGGCTAAGGTATCACTAGAAAATGCTTCATCCACTCCTAAGGTTGCCACTGCAGCATCACAGCCTAGACGACGACCATGCCATATTTCAGCTTGTGTATCTTTGGGTTGGCAACAAATGACTTGGCGTGTCTGACCTAACGTATCCTTGAGTAAAATCAATGTACTATTAGGCTCATCAAATCCAGTTAAATACCAAAAATAACTATCTTGGCGAAAGACATATTCAGTATCGTTACTACGTGTTACTGATTGAGCTGAGCCAACTACACAGGCGCTATTAGGCAGCATCTGCGAAAGTATTGCAGCGCGGCGAGTTTGATATTCTGATAACGCAATCTTAGTCATAGTTCACTCTTCATCTGATTAGTTTTATGTGATTAGTGTACCGTTGGATCAGTTTCAATCGGCATGGCTTTACGCGCAGGCTGACACTCATTAAAACAACTCATCGCAATCACACGAACATGTTCAATCAAAATTAATAATTGCGCTTGCGTGTCTTCATCTTCGTCTTCGATACTTTCCATACGCGCTATTTCAGAAAAATCTTGGATCCCTTCTTTGACATCGTCTGAACGGCTGTCCAAAGATGGCTGATGCAAGCCAAAACCAAGCATAAAGCCTTGGACCCATAAAATCAGCCCCTGACCTTGATCGCTAAGTGTTGCATCTGTATCAGGGATACACATGACCAAACCGAAATCCACATCGGTTAATTGTGTAACAGTACTGTCGTACAAGGCACGTAAATGCATGACTAATTCAGGCGAGAACGGCGCAGAGTTATTAGCAACATCCGTCAAGACTGCGATCCAATCCTGGTTATCCAATGTCATCCCGCCACATAACATGCCGCAGATAATTCCGTGCACTTCAGCGCCATCAATGAGTACATCATACTTGGCGAGTAAATCGGTCGTTGTCAAAAAGTCTGGGGTATTACTCATTATTCATTCTCTTGGGATTTGATGAAGTAAATATTATCAAATAACGTGCCCGTTTTCCTTATTGTCAGCAAATATATTTACGTAAAATCTCTGTACATCATCCTTAGTTTTGTTATCCTATTTTAAGTCACCTGGGATGTTGGCGTGTTCATACATGTCCCTGGCCGATGCTTTAACCTTAGGAGGTTGATTCCACTACTATTGCGTAAGCTCAACCCGTATTGAGAAACCTACGGTAGTGATGATACTTCCGCCCTGAACATTTCGGCGTTCTGGGCGAATATGGACTGCGGCATCTTGGGAGACATTCCTTACTTTGATTGTAATGACAATTCCACTTTTTTACTTCCAACTATACTAATAACATACGGAAACATCGCATGGCAGTTATTAATTTTGGTTCGATTAATATCGACCACGTTTATCAAGTCGATCATTTCGTACAACCTGGCGAAACTCTAGATACCAACGCTTACCAAATCCTTTTAGGTGGCAAAGGCGCAAATCAGTCGATCGCTCTCGCTAATGCTGGTGTCGATGTATTACACGTTGGCTGTATCAATGAAAATGACGTGCATTTCAAACAAGCAATGATCAAACAAGGTATCAATGGACGTTTTATCCGTTGCACCGACACCCCTTCTGGGCATGCTATTATTCAAGTCACGCCGAGTGGTGAAAATGCGATATTTTTATTCGGTGGGGCTAATCGTGAAATTAGCACACAAGACATCAGTAATGCACTGACAGACTCAAGCCCCAAAGATTGGGTCTTATTACAAAATGAGACATCTGGCACTGCTGAAGTACTCGCACAAGCTAAAGCTAAAGGCCTCAACGTTGCATTTAACCCTGCACCGATGACTCAAGATATTAAAACCTTAAACTTTGCCCATATCGATTTGTTAATAGTCAACGAAGTAGAAGCTGCTGAATTATCTGAATGTACAGAAATGGCCGATATTGAAGCATTTTTCCATACCCATTTTGCCCATGCGGAAGTGATTATCACTCAGGGTAAAAAAGGAGCGAAACTCATCTGCAAACAAGCTGATAATACACCAGATATCAATGTAGCCGCCTTTGTCGTTGATGCTGTTGACACGACAGCTGCTGGTGATACGTTTATTGGTTATTTCATTGCGCATTATCACCAACATCACCAAGCTAAATCCGCCTTACGCTTTGCGTGTGCAGCGTCTGCCCTTGCAGTGACTAAAGCAGGTGCAGCTCAATCTATCCCACAATACGCTGAAGTAGAAGCGTTTTTAGCACAACAACCATCATCATAATAGAAATAAAGGTGCACAATCATGGCTCAGCATAAAATTATCCTTGATACCGATCCCGGCATTGATGATGCAATGGCAATCTTTTTTGCCTTTCAGTCTCCTGATATTGAAGTTCTAGGCTTAACCACCGTTTACGGTAATGTGCCGGTGACGATGTCGGCGCAAAATGCATTGCGTTTATGTGATATTGCACAACAACATGATGTGCCTGTTACACAAGGCGTAGGAATGCCTTGGGTTGGACCTGAGTCGTCCTATGCACACTTTGTGCATGGTGATAATGGCTTTGGCGATATTACCGTTGCCGAACCGACGCGTGAGCTCGATCCGCGTTCATCAGCTCAATTTATTGTCGACACAGTCAAAGCCAATCCGGGCGAAGTTACCTTAGTCGCTGTCGGTCCTTTGGGTAACCTAGCTTTAGCATTACGTTTATGCCCAGAATTACCTAGCTTGGTCAAACAAGTTTATATCATGGGCGGCGCGGCGTTTGTAAAAGGCAATGTCACCCCTGTTGCCGAAGCGAACATTTGGAATGATGCTCATGCTGCTGAAATCGTTTTTGGCGCACCTTGGGCGTTGACTATGTTTGGGCTAGACGTGACGTATGATATTCCATTTGCACCTGATTTTGTTGAAATCTTAGCTGAAAAAAATCCTGTCATGGGCAGCTTTGTACGCGATGCGTCACAATTTTACATGGATTTTTACTCTCAGGATCTACCTGAGCGAGTCTGTTATTTTCATGACGCATTTCCGCTAGCATATTTGATTCAACCTGACTTGTTTGAGTTTACTACCGGGCATGCTCGTGTTGGTACTAGCGAACTGGATCGCGGTCAAACAGTCATTGCACCTCCTGGTTCAACCATGAGTCCTTTGTGGACTGATGCACAACAAGTGCATGTCGCCACCAAAGTTGATCATACTCGACTCACGCAATTGTTTATTGATACCTACGGCTATCGTGGTTAATCTCAGCGAGCAACAGCAAGTTACTCGGCACGCACTGCGCACTGCACTGCGTGCCAAACGTAATGCCCTCAACCCAATACAGCAACTTAGCGCAGCTCAACATCTGGTTGAGCAAGTACAGCCGCTCTTTGCCGATAGTCATATCATCGCTGCATATTTACCTAATGATGGTGAAATTTCGCCACAATGCATTATTCAACAAGCTTGGGCACAAGAAAAAACCGTTGCCCTACCTGTATTACACCCGTTTAAAACGGGGACGTTGTTATTTGTTGAGTATTTAGCTGATAGCAAGATGACACTTAATCGTTTTGGGATCCCTGAGCCTGAATTAACGACGGCTAATATCATTCCATTACATCAAATAAATTCGATATTCGTCCCCCTAGTAGGATTTGATGCACAAGGTAACCGCATGGGGATGGGTGGCGGGTTTTACGACCGAACACTCGCGCAGTTAACTCAGCACCAACGTGTCGGCTATACCCCAGAGACTATTCTGTCAGCGCCTAGCCTAATTGGACTTGCACATAGCATACAACAGCTTGATGCGATTCCTGTCGCACAGTGGGATATACCGATGTCGCATATTGCGACTGAACAAAATTGCATAACTATTGCCTAATCTGTTGTAATATCCCCCTACACAAACCGACTCTACATAATTAGCCTTTAATAGGAAACCCTCATGACTCAAGATGATAAAAAACGCGCTGCAGCCCGTGCGGCATTGGCTTACGTAAAAAATGACGATATTGTTGGTGTAGGTACAGGTTCTACCGTTAATTATTTTATTGAAGCGCTAGCCGAAAAAAAACACCTTATTGAAGGTGCGGTTTCTAGCTCTGACGCTTCTACGGCGCAACTTAAAGCGCTGGGGATCGAGGTGTTTGATTTAAACAGTGTCGACCAGTTTGATATATACATTGATGGCGCTGATGAAATAACCGAACACAAACATATGATCAAAGGTGGTGGTGCAGCATTAACTCGTGAAAAAATCGTCGCAGCCGTAGCCAAAACATTTGTCTGTATCATAGATGACACCAAACAAGTTGGCGTATTGGGTGACTTTCCATTGCCTGTCGAAGTCATCCCAATGGCACGCAGTTATGTCGCTCGCGAACTGGTAAAACTCGGTGGCGATCCTGTCTATCGCGAAGGCGTCATCACCGACAACGGAAATGTCATCTTAGATGTCTATAATTTAACCATTTTAGACCCACGACAGCTAGAAACACAAATCAATCAAATCGTCGGTGTCGTTACCAATGGTTTGTTTGCTCATCGCGGAGCAGATGTATTACTAGTGGGTACTGACAACGGCATAGTGACACTGTAAGCATAGATGCAACCCGAGTTGTCACTATAGTTACAAAATAAAACTAAAAAAGACTATTCACCGAGGTCACATTTTGGTAAATTATTCATTTAGACGTCTAGATGTCTTTTTAACATTTTTTCAACAGGCTGAATGCACATGAGTAAGGTTTCACTTCCAAAAGACAAAATCAAAATTCTATTGCTAGAAGGTGTGCATGAAAGCGCACTAGAAACATTAAAAAACAATGGATATAGTAATATTGAATATCTCAAAACCTCATTACCGGAAGATGAGCTCATTGAAAAGGTAAAAGACGTACACTTTATTGGTTTACGTTCACGCACTCAAATTACCGAAAACGTCGTCGCTAATGCGAATAAATTAGTCGCTGTTGGTTGCTTTTGTATTGGTACTAACCAAGTTGATTTAATCGCCACACAAGTGCGTGGTATTCCAGTATTTAATGCCCCATTCTCTAACACGCGTTCAGTCGCTGAGCTTGTACTCGGTTCGTTGATTTTGTTACTACGTGGTATTCCTGCTAAAAATGCAAAAGCACACCGCGGTGAATGGGACAAAAGCGCCAATGGTTCGTATGAAGCGCGTGGTAAAACACTGGGTATTATTGGTTATGGTCACATCGGTACACAATTAAGCATCCTTGCTGAGCATTTAGGCATGCGCGTACAGTTTTTCGATATTGAAGATAAGTTAGTACTGGGTAATGCAACCCAAGTTAAGACAATGAAAGAATTACTCAATACATCTGATGTTGTCAGTTTGCATGTACCTGAAAATGCAGGCACACAAGACATGATTGGCGCGACAGAAATTGCGCAAATGAAAGATGGTGCAATTTTGATTAATGCTGCACGTGGTACAGTAATCGATATCCCCGCGTTAGATGCTGCGTTAGAGTCAGGCAAGCTAAATGGTGCCGCCGTGGATGTGTTCCCAGTTGAGCCTAAATCTAATCAAGAAGAATTTGAATCACCATTACGCCGTTTTGATAATGTGATATTAACGCCTCATGTAGGTGGCAGTACGCAAGAAGCGCAAGAGAACATCGGCATTGAAGTGGCAGGTAAACTAGCCAAGTATTCAGATAATGGTTCGACTTTATCAGCTGTTAACTTTCCTGAAGTTTCTTTACCGGGTCATGCGAAACATTCGCGTTTATTACATATTCACAAAAATGCACCGGGTGTATTAACCCAAATAAACCAAGCGTTCGCTTCACAAAACATCAATATCGCAGCACAATACCTGCAAACTAATGAAAATATTGGTTATGTGGTAATTGACGTTGAAACCGACCGTGCTGATGATGCGTTTGCGCAGTTAACCCAGATTAACGGTACGATTAAAACGCGTATTTTACACTAAGCAAAGATTATCTAAGACAAAATAAAAACGCTTAACGGTTTGCACTGTTAAGCGTTTTTTTTCATCTAGCTAAAGCTCGATTATGATAATAAAGTCAGCTTAGAAGAAGCTATACACTAAAGTCACAGCCGTCTCAGTATCAAGATTGTCACTGCCTTCATCCACATCAGTGTTATGATCTAATTTAAGCGATACCTTCATTGAAAGCGCACCATTGATGGTGGCGGAAACTGACGTTAGTGAGCGCGTTTTGGTGTTCGCTTCACCGAATTCTGAAGATAGTGATTGCTTGATCTTAGCGGTATCAGACAGCTTATGAGAATACTCCAACGCAGCACGAACAATCACACTGTTTAAGTCCGTACCATCTTGACCTTCAGAAAAACTATAACCCGGACCCACTGAGTAACTGAATTTCGACTTTTCGTTATCCCATAACTTTTGGTTCCAACCTAATGCTACAGTAGACTGATATTTAAAATCAGAGAAACGGTCATCTTCGTACGATCCGAACAAGAACAAGCGTTGATTTTCTTTGGTTAGTTTATAGTTTGATTGACCGGATAAAAAGAATTTCTGTGCAGTTGTTTCCGTTGTACTACCAGTACCGGAAGACACTTTATCCTGCTTATATAATGCGTCTAATGAGTATTCATTACTCCAGTCCGCTAGCTCTTGAGTCCCCGATAAGCCAGCACTGAGTGACGTCGCTTCTGTATTACCCGTAGTAATTATCAAACCAAATTCGCCATCCATCGATAATGGTTTTTTTTCTTTAGCAACACTTGGCGCGGTTGCAAATAGTGCGCATAAAACTAGGGCGATTGACGCCTTATTCGGGGACATAAGTTTCCTTTTAACTAAATAATGCTTGAAGAGTGTGTGCTTGTTGTTGCGCTTCTTCACAAAGCGCAATTAACTCTTTATATTCTATCGTTATTTTAAGCTCTTCTCTATAAATAATATAGGCTTGTTCACAAAGATCCTGCTCTGCTAGCAACCATACTATCCCATTAGCCTGTAACAACAGTCGCTCCTCTAAAGGCTTATGGGTAGCGGTATTATCATGCGTATCCATTAACGGCGCATATAGCTGCATAGGTAGCTGCCATTGTTGTAAAATTGCACCACTGAGCAAGCCAAAATCAAAACCAAACGCGTGCAGTTGTTTGCGCCACGGCGATAATGCTCGTGTGTCATTGATGTATCCAGCGTATTTATCTGGATCACGTAATGCGGTAATCATTTCACCTAAATGATAGAGTAAACCCAATACAAAAAACCGTTTTGAACCTCTTATATGTGACTTTGCTAAGCGCTGCGCTAGTACACCAGTCAATATTGATTTATACCAATGGGCTCTTGGATCGACTAAGTCATTCGTAAATTGTGCTTGTATTTTTTTGGTGGTTTCAGCCATGACTAACATATAAATCGCCTCACCGCCGACGACATTAACCGCACGCGCAATGTTATCGATCTGGGCTGGAAAGCGAAATAAAGCAGAATTAGCCAGTCGCAGCACTTTTGCACTCAAGGTAGGATCTATGCCAATTAAATCGCCAATTGCTTGGGCATCAGTAGCAGGATCATCTAATAATTCACGTAAGCGTAACGCGATGTCGGGCAAAGTGCCGGTGTGATTGGCAAATTGTACATACTCAGTAAACGGCATAAGTACCTAGTAAGATTGAAAAACTTTTTCAAAAGTATAGCAAGCGATAGCTAAACTGCACTAAAACAAATCTGACTGAGATCCTGAAGAGCTTAGAATGGGTTGGCTAATTACTGTGGATGTTTGATTCTTAGCTTGTAAACGACGGGCATAAGACTGTTTTCGACGCATACAAGCATCATTAATAATCTTCTTGGTGTTATCATCGATTTTGAGCCAGTTGACACGTTCTTCACGCGAACGAAAACATCCAGTGCAATAGCCTTTCGGACCTGACTGACAGACACCAATACACGGACTTGGAACGGTAAATAACTCTATTTGACGCATGGATATGTCATATTAAAAACAAGATATGATAATTTTAGCAAAAAAAATCCCTAACCTGTCACCAGAATTAGGGATTTTTTGTTATTTACTCGAATTTATGAAAAAACTTACTTTTTCTTCGCTTTTGGATTCGGTAAATCGGTAATGCTACCTTCGTATATCTCAGCCGCTAAGCCAATCGACTCATTCAATGTTGGGTGAGCATGGATAGTTAATGCAATATCTTCTGCATCCGCACCCATTTCGATCGCAAGACCGATTTCACCTAGCATTTCACCAGCGTTAGTACCGACCATTGCGCCACCAATCACACGATGTGTATCTTTATCAAAGATTAACTTAGTTAAACCGTCAGTCGCATCAGAAGCGATTGCGCGACCAGAAGCTGCCCATGGGAATGATGCAGTTTCGTAGTTTACGCCTTGTTCTTTAGCTTCTTTCTCTGTTAAACCAACCCAAGCTAACTCTGGCTCTGTGTACGCAACAGAAGGGATACATTTAGGGTCGAAGTAATGCTTCATACCAGAAATCACTTCAGCAGCAACATGGCCTTCGTGAACCGCTTTGTGGGCAAGCATCGGTTGACCAACTAAATCACCAATAGCGAAGATATGTGGTACGTTGGTACGCATTTGCTTATCAACGTTGATAAAGCCACGTTCATCAACCGCAACACCAGCAACATCAGCGCCAACTAAAGCACCGTTTGGACGACGCCCAACTGCAACTAATACTTTGTCATAACGCACTGGTTCAGCTGGAGCTTGTTTGCCTTCAAAGCTAACATACAAACCGTCTTTCTTAGCTTCAACACCCGTTACTTTAGTTTGTAACATAACGTTAAACGTATCTTTGATGGTCTTGTTGTAAACTTTAACAATGTCTTTATCAGCAGCTGGAATTAACTGGTCTAAAAATTCAACCACGTCAATTTTAGAGCCTAGTGCATGATATACCGTGCCCATTTCTAGACCGATAATACCACCACCTAATACTAGCATTTTACCTGGGATGTCTTTCATCTCAAGGGCGCCGGTAGAATCAATAACACGGTCATCTTGTGGAATAAATGGTAAAGAAACCGGCTCAGAACCTGCAGCAATAATTGCGTTGTCGAACGTAATTGTCGTCGTGCCTTTATCGCCAGTCACTTCCAAGGTGTTGCTTCCAGTAAATTTACCGAAGCCTTGAACGTGTTGTACTTTACGCATTTTAGACATACCACTTAGGCCTTTAGTCAACTGACTAACGACGCTGTCTTTCCAACCACGAACTTTATCTAAGTCGATTTCTGGCTCGCCAAAAGACACACCGTGACTAGATAAATGCTTCGCTTCTTTGATAACTTTAGCTACGTGTAGTAATGCTTTTGAAGGGATACAACCCACATTCAAACATACACCACCTAAGGTAGCGCGGGCGTCAACAAGTACAGTATCAATCCCTAAATCGGCTGCACGGAACGCGGCAGAATATCCACCAGGTCCGGCACCTAAAACTACTAGTTGCGTTTTAATTTCGCTCATTATGACCTCAAAATCTCTTAATTTGGCAAAGGTTTAATTTATTCGTGTGCAATCTTATAGGATAATCTGTCTAAGATCACCCAACACATTCTTAACATGTACGGCAAAGCGCGCAGCTAATGCACCATCGATGACACGATGGTCATATGACAATGATAACGGCAACATTAAACGAGGTTCAAAGTCTTTACCATTCCACTTTGGTTTGATCTCTGATTTAGAGACGCCCAAAATGGCTACATCAGGTGCATTAACAATTGGTGTAAATGCTGTACCACCAATGCCACCTAAACTAGAAATAGTAAAACAACTACCTTGCATATCTGCAGCTTTCAATTTGCCATCACGAGCTTTAACACTGATTTCCATGATTTCTTGTGATAACGCATGGATGCCTTTTTGGTCGACATCGCGTACCACTGGAACCACTAGACCGTTAGGTGTATCAACGGCTATCCCAATATGGAAATATTTTTTCAATATCAGACTCTCACCATCGGCAGATAGTGATGAGTTAAATGTTGGATACGCTTTAAGTGCATCGGCAACGGCTTTCATGATGAATACCAATGGCGAAATTTTAAAGCCTAACTTACGCTTTTCTGCAACAACATTTTGCTCTTTACGGAATGATTCCATATCTGTAATGTCAGCTTCGTCAAATTGTGTAACGTGCGGGATAGTTACCCAGTTGCGATGTAATGTCGGGCCTGAGATTTTTTGAATACGCGATAACGCTTTTTCTTCAATCTCACCAAACTTACTAAAATCGACTTTGGGTGCTGCTAAGACTTGTAAACCACCATTACCAGCAGCAACAGCAGTTGCAGCAGTCGCTTTCGGACGTGACAGTTCATATTTCACATATGACTGTACATCTTCTTTGGTGATGCGTCCTTTACTACCCGTGCCATTAACTTGAGTTAAATCAACACCAAACTCACGTGCTACACGACGAACAGATGGTGAAGCGTGAACTTTACCAGTCGGTTGAATTGGTGCAGCCGATGGATGATGAGGTACAGGTGGAGCTTTAGGCGCTACAGGAGCAGCGACAGGAGCAGGTGCAGCGCTTGCTGGTGCAGGAGCTGCAGTAACTGGAGCGGCAACACTACTAGTTACTTCAAGATGCACAACTAAGCTACCTTGAGATACTTTATCGCCCACTTTAATGTGTACTTCTTTAACGATACCAGCTTCCGGAGCAGGTACATCCATAGAGGCTTTATCAGTTTCTAACGTAATTAGACCGTCTTCCGCTTCAACAACATCACCTGGCGCGACTAATACATCAATAACATCGACGTTTTCGTCACCACCAATATCCGGCACAGTTACTTCAATCACGCTAACACTTGCAACAGCAGCAGGTTGTGCTTGAGCTGCTGCGACAGGCGCTTCAGCTGCAACAGGTGCTGCACCAGCAACGGCTAAGGTCACAACTAATGAACCTTCTGACACTTTATCACCCGCACTTAAGTGCATCGCTTTGATAACGCCAGCTTGAGGAGATGGGACATCCATTGAGGCTTTATCAGTCTCAAGGGTTACTAGGCCGTCTTCAACTTCAACAGTGTCACCTACAGCAACTAAGATTTCAATGACATCGACGT
The DNA here is from genome assembly GCA_029246415.1 of Glaciecola sp. Lineage (GTDB taxonomy): Bacteria > Pseudomonadota > Gammaproteobacteria > Enterobacterales > Alteromonadaceae > Opacimonas. The sequence continues at coordinate 31,405 of JAQWNF010000014.1, read as the reverse complement.
TTTCGTCGCCACCGATATCCGGCACAGTCACTTCAATAATAGATTCTCCAGCAGGCGCTGCCGCAACTGGAGCCGCTGCCACTGGTGCTGCTTCAGCAACAGGTGCAGGAGTCGGCTCTGCTGCAGGAGCAGGGCTAGGCGCAGGTGCAGCAGAAGCTGCAGCACTTATTTTTGCTAATAATGTACCTTCAGAAATCTTATCTCCAACGGCAACACAAATTTCAGCAATAGAGCCTGCAAATGGCGCAGGGATATCCATTGACGCTTTATCGCTTTCAACCGTGATGATTGAATCTTCTGCATCAACATTGTCACCAACAGCAACACAAATTTCAATCACCTCAACCGAATCTTCACCCAAATCTGGGACTAATACATCTTTAATATCAGACATTACATTATTCCTTATGCGTAAAGTGGGTTGATTTTATCAGCGTCAATACCTAAGTCTTTGATCGCAGTTGCTAATGCTTTCTTATCGAATTTGCCTTGCTTAGATAACTCATAAAGTGCGGCAAACGTGATGTAGTTAGCATCAACTTCAAAATGACGACGTAAATTTTCACGACTATCAGAACGACCAAAACCATCCGTACCTAAGACACGATATTGACCAGGAACAAATGCGCGCACTTGGTCAGCATAGGCTTTGATATAATCGGTAGTGGCAATCGTTGGACCATCATGACCGACGTTAGATAATACCTGAGTGATATAAGGTACTTTTTGTTCGCCATCAGCATGTAACATGTTGTAGCGATCTGCATCGATACCATCACGACCTAGCTCATTAAACGAGGTTGCTGAGAATACATGTGATTGTACATCGTACTTTTCAGCTAATATTTTAGCTGCTTCACGTACTTGTACTAAAATTGTACCTGACCCCAATAAATTGACTTGAGCTTTAGCTTTACCCACTGTGTCTAATTGGTATAGACCACGGATAATACCTTCTTCACAGCCTTCAGGCATAGCAGGTTGTACATAGTTTTCGTTCATTACCGTCAAGTAGTAGAAGACGTTTTCTTGCTCTTCTAACATACGACGCGTACCGTCACGAGTAATTACTGCTACTTCATAACCATAAGTTGGGTCATAAGAGATACAGTTAGGGATCAAACCAGCTTGGACATGTGAATGACCATCTTGATGCTGTAGACCTTCACCATTTAGGGTTGTACGACCAGCAGTACCACCGATTAAGAAACCACGACATTGGCTATCGCCAGCTGCCCAAGCCATATCACCTACACGTTGGAAACCAAACATTGAGTAGTAAATGTAGACTGGTAACATCGGTAAATCGTTAGTTGAGTAAGATGTACCCGCTGCCACAAATGACGCCATTGCACCTAGCTCATTGATACCTTCTTGTAATACTTGGCCTTTTTTGTCTTCGCGATAGAAAGCAACTTGGTCAGCATCTTGTGGTACATATTTTTGACCTTGGTTGGCATAAATACCAACTTGACGGAACAAACCTTCCATACCAAAAGTACGCGCTTCGTCAGGGATAATCGGAACAACATTTTTACCCATTTGCTTGTCTTTTAACAGTACTGTTAGTACACGTACAAACGCCATTGTTGTAGAGATTTCACGCTCACCAGAACCTTTAGTCACTGCATCAAATGCTTTGAGCGGTGGCGCAGGAAGATCATGAGTACTTTTCGCTAAACGTACAGGCATATAACCATGTAATGCTTCACGCTTTTCACGTAAATACTTCATTTCAGGGCTATCTTCATCGAATTTGTAATACGGTAAATCACCTATTTCTTCGTCAGAAACGGGAATATTAAAACGGTCACGATAATGTTTAACCGAGTCGATATCCATTTTTTTAACGTTGTGCGCGATGTTTTTACCTTCACCCGCAGCCCCCATACCATAACCTTTTACGGTTTTAGCTAAGATAACTTGTGGACGACCGACAGTTTCTGAAGCGCGTTTGTATGCTGCATACACTTTAACTGGATCATGTCCACCACGGTTTAGACGCCAAATGTCATCATCTGACATGTTCGCAACCATTTCTTTTAATTCTGGGTATTTACCGAAGAAGTTTTCGCGGGTGTATTTACCACCGTTCGCTTTAAAGTTCTGGTATTCACCATCAACCGTTTCGTTCATTAGGTCTAATAATTTACCCGTAGTATCACGAGCTAGTAATGGATCCCAATAACGACCCCAAACCACTTTAAACACTTCCCATCCTGCGCCACGGAATGTACCTTCAAGTTCTTGGATGATTTTGCCGTTACCACGAACAGGACCGTCAAGGCGCTGTAAGTTACAGTTAATCACGAACGTTAAGTTGTCTAGACCTTCACGTGAAGCAAGACCTATAGCACCTAATGATTCTGGCTCATCAACTTCACCATCACCCATAAAGCACCAGACGCGCTGCTCTGAACAATCTTTAAGACCACGGTTAGTTAGGTATTTTAAGAAGCGAGCTAAATAAATAGCCTGCATTGGACCTAAGCCCATAGATACCGTTGGGAACTGCCAAAAATCAGGCATTAATTTTGGATGAGGATAAGAAGAGATCCCTTCACCACCGACTTCTTGACGGAAGTTATCTAACTGACCCGCTGATAAACGACCTTCGATGAATGCACGTGAATAAATACCAGGAGAAACGTGACCTTGGACGAATAAATAATCGCCACCGTCTTTGTCATTTGGTGCACGGAAGAAATGGTTAAAACCAACATCGTATAACATAGCAGAAGACGCAAATGATGAGATATGACCACCCAACTCAAGGTCTTTCTTCGAACCACGTAACACCATCATCATCGCGTTCCAACGGATCGCATGACGAATTTTGGTTTCAATAGTTTGATCGCCAGGCATGGTCGGCTCTTGACCTGCAGGGATAGTGTTAAGATAAGCGGTAGTCGCATCATACGGCAAATGTGCACCGCTGCGACGTGCTTTCTCAATCATACTCTCTAGTAAATAGTGAGCACGTTCTACCCCTTCCGCTTCAAGTACTGACTCTAATGAATCAATCCATTCTTGCGTTTCGATAGGATCGTGATCAACATGCTTGTTATCAGTCATGTGGTTTCCTTTTATACTATGCCCAAGTTGCAATAATTGCTTAACTTGGATTGGTTTCAATACGCCGTAACACTCGTTGGATCCGAGAATCACGTTGATTAATGTTCAACAACGTTTCTTCAATAAAGGCAAGATGCGCATTGCTTGCTTGTCTTGCTTTTTGTGGGTTTTGTTGCACGATGGCAGCCACAATACTAACGCGTTGTTGAGCTATTTCGCTACATGCTTCAGGATTGACTGCCAACATTTGTAAATTGCGTTGGATGTTGTCAATCAGCATGGTTTTCATACTGCGCATAACATGTTGTAACACCATGTTATGTGATGCTTTAGCCATGATGAGATAAAACTCACCTAATACATTGGCTTCTTTCTCTTTATCTGCCGTCGGCTCTATCTCATCCAAACCCGCTAATGCGGCTTGTAAATGCTGATAGTCTTCAGGCTGTCCACGTAATGCGGAATAAAATGCCGCCATACCTTCAAGTGCATGGCGAAATTCAAGTAAATCAAATTGGGTTTCTGGTCGCTCTGCAATGAGTGCTAACAAAGGTTCCGTCATATTGGAATTGATACGTAGGCTGACATATGTACCGCCGCCCTGCTTGCGCTCAACTAACCCTTTAGCTTGTAAATTCTGTATTGCTTCACGTAAAGAAGGGCGAGAGACATTAAATTCTAAGGACAAGACACGCTCAGCAGGTAGCTTTTCACCCGCGACAAACGTACCGTCTAAAATTTTAGCTTCTAGTCGCTCAGTTATCACATCAGATAATTTTTGTGGTTTTATCCCTGACATACTCTTCTTTTTTACACTATTATTTTGAAAAATTACGAAAACAAATGTTAACAGAAATTAACGTTATTCTAATATTGGTAATACCAATTTACCAAAAAATTTTATCAAGTCTATCTGATATGAATTGTAAGAACAAGCCAATTGTTGGTTTTTTGAGCGGTGTTATTGTTTTTATTTATGTTGAATATAGAAAAAATGTAAATTAAATGGTGCGAAGTAAGCCCTGACAAGGCATCAAGGGCGTAAACAAAAAAGACCAAATAGACTGGGTAATTAAGGCAGCAACCCTGATAAGGTTAAAACAGCAACAACTGAGAGTATAAATAATACATTTCTTTTAGCCAGCTGAACTAACGTTGTAGGCTCTGTTGTAATATCATCATCGGCACAAGTAACATCTTCGGCTGCCGTCGCAACCTCTGCTAAAACTAATTTGGCATGCTTGTTGGTATCAAATAACAAGCTGATCCATTTGGGTAAGGCACGTGAAAAATGCCCCACCAATAAAAAACCGAATGCGGTAATGCGTATAGGCACCCAATCAATCACATGCAAAACTTTTGCTAATGCTGGTTGTGCCTGTAAATTATTGGCTTGGCTATAACCATGCAATGCCCTCAAACAACCATAGGCAATGACCCCAAACACACCCAATACCACAAACATGATCATTGGCGCGGCGTAACGTTGATAGTTGAGCCAAATAAGATGCTGGCCAAATGAACGCGGTTCATAACTAGCCAAACCTAGCTGCTGAGTGTACATATCACACGCTTGAATATCGCCCCGATTAGCCGCTTGTAAATAACACTTATACGTATTGCGTAATTCAGGACAACCCACAGCCATAAATAACACAAAGAGTGTGGCGACAAAATCAATTAGTCCGCTGTTAAGCATCATCAATGCCATAGCAAATAAGGCACCAGGTAATAGCCATAACATCCACATAACCGAGGCGGTGGTTGCTGTGTTTAAATACTGTTTACGTTCCAACCAACTAATATATTTATCAATATAAAAATTGCCATGACAATTATCAGGTTTACTGATCAACCTTTCGGCAAGTAAAGCTAATAAGAGATATATTAATGTCATGCGCTGAGTCCTTTATTATTGTCCTGATTGGTATCAGTGTTGGTATTAGTTTTGGTATTCATAAACTCAAGTGATTGACGAAAACGAGACCAATCAAATGAGACCCCAGGATCAGTTTTTCTACCCGGAGCAATATCATTATGCCCGACAATGCGACCAATTGTAATCTTTGGAAATTGCGCGATAATATAATTACTTAGGTCAGCTAGAGCAATATATTGTGCACAGGTGTATGGCAAAGTATCCGTGCCTTCTAACTCAATCCCAATGCTATAATCATTGCAACTACTGCGCCCTTGAAATGACGAAACCCCAGCATGCCAAGCTCGCTGCATAAAATCGACATATTGGATCACGCTGCCATCGCGACGAATACACGCATGGGCAGACACCGTTAAGCCTTCTAATTCAGTAAAAGACGGGTGCGCAGTACTCGCTAATGTGCCAGCAAATAACTGACTGATGTAATTACCACCAAAATACCCTGCCGGTAACGAGATATTGTGAATGACTAATAACGATACCTCTCCAGCATTTCCTTCTGGACGTGGATTAAAATGTTCACACGGATGAAGCTGCGCTTGGGGATAGAAAATAGCCAAAACAGTAACCTATGATATAGTGAATGGTATAGAGAATAATTCTTGTCGATAAAGATACAATAAATCAAGGATATGCAAATGGCAACACCCCCCAATAACAGCCAAGCTCACCCTTATGGTAAATGGATGGTTATTGCAGCATGGATCAGCGTCATTGGATTATTAGTAATTGTTTTTGATGGGGTTTTAGAAAATCAATATAACCCTAATCAGCATATTAATTATGCAACCACACGTGCCGGTACGAGTATTACCTTGGAGCAAAACCGACAAGGTCATTATGTATTATCGGGCCAGATTAATCGTGTTCCGGTCACATTCTTATTAGACACAGGTGCGACAAGTGTCTCGATCCCAGCGCAAGTAGCCCAAAATCTAAATTTGCCGATTGGCCAACAATACCCAGTACAAACTGCCAATGGCTCTGTTTTTGTCACTGATACGTTATTAGATTCATTAACTTTAGGTCCCATTGAACTACAAAACATTCGCGCTAACATTAATCCAGGAATGCAATCGGATAAAATTTTATTAGGCATGAATGTCCTAAAAGATTTAGAATTACGTCAACAAAACAATCAACTAACTATAAAAGTCCCTACCCTATGAGCAATATTGATCCCTCTTCGCCGTTAGCTAATAGCCAGTACCCACAACATTTGGCTAGCGACACCCTCATATCAATGAGTATTGTGCAACAAGATGTCGAGCACGCGTTAGCTGAAGATCTCGGAGTCTTGACCCATCAACATACTGGTGCCATCAGTCACATTGCCGCGAATGACATTACCGCACAACTCATTCCTGCTGACACCCATGTTACTGCACATATTATTTGTCGTGATGATGCCGTGATCAGCGGCATTGCATGGGCTGAATATGCATTTAAAGCATGTGATCCTAGCTTACATCTAGAATGGCAAGTCAAAGATGGCAGTACTATATCGCCCGACACCTTGTTGGTAAGCATTACAGGCAACGCTCGTGCAATATTAACGGCAGAACGAGTGGCATTAAATTTTCTACAAACCCTCAGCGCCACTGCAACCGTGACTAAATCTTATGTCAGAATGCTTGAAGGTTCGGGCATTACCTTATTGGATACCCGCAAAACCTTACCTAATTTACGCTTTGCGCAAAAATACGCAGTGCAATGTGGTCGCGGTCAAAACCATCGCATCGGCTTATACGACGCTTTTCTAATTAAAGAAAATCATATCTTTGCTTGTGGCGGGATCGCTAATGCTGTCGCACAAGCTAAAGTTATCTCAGCAAATACCTTAATTGAGGTTGAAGTCGAAAGTTTGGAGGAATTAGAACAAGCTATCTCTGCGGGTGCAGACGTCATTATGCTTGATAATTTTTCAACAAAACAGATCCATCAGGCAGTAGCCATTAACGCAGGAAAAAGTAAACTTGAAGTGTCTGGAAACATTACTGATGCAAGAATTGCAGAGTTAAAAGATACAGGGGTGGACTTTATTTCAAGTGGTGCATTAACTAAAAATATTCACGCTATCGATTTATCATTAAGAATAATTGATTAAAATCATATGCCTATGTCAAAGGGTGCGAACCACTAGACATAGGTATAATCCTGCATACTTCGCAAACCCTCTTTTCTCCATATACTTAGCATCAAGTAATGAATACAGCATCACCTAAACGGATTTAACCTAACTAGTGTTAATTTAAATATGCGTATATCGCGGAGAAATAATATGAAAACGTTTACTACTCGTAACAACCAAGGTTTTACTTTAATTGAATTAATGATCGTTGTCGCCATTATCGGTATTTTGGCAGCTATCGCTTTACCGGCTTATCAAAACTATACCCAAAAAGCGAAATTCACTGAAATCACCAACGCCTCAGCCGCAGCCAAATCAGCCGTTGAAGTCTGTGCCCAAGTCACAGGTGCATTAACAACGTGTGATGGTGGCGCAGCGGGTATCCCTGCAGATATTACGGCTGCAGCAGGTATTGTTGGTTTAGGTACGACTGATGGCGTTATTGTTACAACAAAAGCAACCGATAGCTCAATTACTGGTACAGGTACATTTACATTAACGCCAACGGTAGCATCAGGTAAAGTGACTTGGGCTGCGGCATGTGTCCCTGCAACTTTATGTTAAATCATCAAATCTAATGTATTGAAAATAGCCCAGTCATCTGGGCTTTTTTTCCGATGCAGTTTATCTCAACTGATTTTCAGCAGAGTAACCTAATTCAATGTAACCCCCTAATTATCATGGTGTTACTGGAGGCGAGCTTCAATGGCAGATTCAATGAGTGTTTATAAGTGGCAAGGCGCTAATCGTAAAGGTCAATCGGTTAAAGGTGAGCTCTCGGCAAAATCACTAACCGAGGCGAAACATTTATTACGCCGTCAGGGTGTGTCAGCACAAAAAGTAAAAAAACGCCAAGTGTCACTGTTGGGCCGAAAAAAGGATAAAGTCACCGCAGCAGACATTGCTATTATTACTCGCCAGATTGCAACTATGCTAGGTGCTGGTGTCAGTGTTTTGCAAACTATTGACATGATAGCTACCGGTCATGCTAAACAATCAGCCAGAACAATATTAGGTGATATCGCCAATGAAGTACGCGCAGGTAATCCAGTATCCCACTCGTTGCGCAAGCATCCTGATCAATTTGATGAATTATATTGTGACTTAGTCGACACTGGTGAGCAATCTGGCGCCCTTGAAACCATTTTTGAACGAGTCGCGGTATACAAAGAAAAAGCCGAAGCGCTCAAATCGAAAATTAAAAAAGCGATGTTCTACCCGATTGCAGTCGTCGTGGTAGCATTTATTGTGACACTCATTTTATTAATATTTGTGGTACCACAATTTAAAGCGATATTTAGTAGCTTTGGCGCAGAATTACCGGTTTTCACGCAAATGGTCTTAAACTTGTCAGAGTTTATTCAGCATTATGGTGTGTTTATCGGAATCGGCATTGCTGGTGCAGGTTGGCTGTTTGTAAAAGCGCACAAACAATCTCTGGCGTTGCGTGATCGCGTTGATGCCCAACAATTAAAGATCCCGATCATTGGGCCTATTTTACAAAAAGCTGCAATTGCACGCTTTACTCGCACGCTGGCCACAACATTTGCCGCCGGTGTCCCCTTAATTAGCGCACTTGATTCTGCTGCAAACGCATCGGGCAATGCGGTGTACCGCGATGCAATCCGTTTTGTCAGAAAAGAGGTCGCTTCAGGAATGCAAATGTATGTTGCAATGCGTGCCACCAATGTATTTCCAGATATGGTGGTACAGATGATTGCGATTGGTGAAGAGTCCGGCGCAGTAGATGAAATGCTTTCTAAAATCGCTACGATTTATGAAGCTGAGGTCGATGATATGGTGGATGGCTTAACGAGTTTATTAGAGCCGATGATAATGGCAGTATTAGGCGTAGTAATTGGTGGATTGATTATTGCGATGTATTTACCGATTTTCCAAATGGGGAATGTTGTGTGATAGACTCCAAAATAGATTTTTTTCATGGACAATAAAGATGTTTGACCTAGCTGTAATAATGTATATTTTCACACGTTTTCCCGTGGTATTTTATGTGTGTGTGTTTATTTTTTGTGTACTTATTGGTAGCTTTTTAAATGTTGTCATTTATCGCATTCCAGTCATGATGCAGCGAGATTGGCAACAACAAACATTGGATTATTATGGGTCAGAGTTACCTAAATCTTTTATCAAAAAATACCAACCCACAGGTCGATTCAACCTGATAAAACCAGACTCTACTTGCCCTAAGTGCCAACATAAAATACGCGCCTGGGAGAACATCCCCATTATTAGCTACCTATTTTTACGTGGACGATGTAGTCAATGCGACACACACATCAGTATCCGCTATCCGTTAGTTGAAATAGCCACAGGTTTAATCGGCGTCTGGACTGCTATTCATTTTGGTGTCACGCTGCAAACCTTAATATTGATCTTAGCTAGCTTCTTATTGATTAGCATGATCATGATTGATGTAGATCATATGTTGTTACCTGACGATTTAACCCTTGGACTGCTTTGGTTAGGTTTAATCGCGGCATTAAATAATGTATTTGTAGCACTGCCAGATGCTCTTTTAGGTGTTATCTTTGGCTATGGTATTTTATGGTCGATATACTGGGGCTTCAAATTACTTACTGGTAAAGAAGGAATGGGCTATGGAGACTTTAAATTGCTCGCGGCCTTAGGTGCGTTTGTTGGCTGGCAACATCTGTTAATTATCATTTTACTTTCTTCTGTCGTTGGTTTGGTACTTGGCTTGTTGCTTCCTTTTATCAGTAAACGCTCCACCACTGTTAAATCCAAAAAAACAACTGCAGATGACACCTTGAAAGCGGGTGACATTCCACATAAAGCAATGCCCTTTGGTCCGTTTTTAGGGATCGCAGGATGGTTAACGATTTTTTATGGCGACGTCATTCAAGCAACTTACCTAGCTTGGGCCTTGAGCTGATGAGTGGGGTAATTATAGGCTTAACCGGTGGCATAGGCTGTGGCAAAAGCACCATCAGTGATGAGTTTGCCCGTTTAGGTATTACTATTGTTGATGCCGATATTATCGCTCGTGAAGTGGTAGCACCCAATAGCCAAGGATTAAAAGCTATCATCGAGCGCTTTGGACCTGAAATACTCACTACCGAAGGAAGTGTAAACCGAGCTAAGTTGCGTAAATTAATATTTGCTGACTCAACTTTAACAGAGTGGCTAAACGCATTGTTACACCCGTTAATTCGCACCGAAATTGAACGTCAATTGGCCTCTTCGCAAACCCAATATACGATTTTATCTGTGCCTTTATTGCTCGAAAACAATCTTGATGTTTTATGCGATCGAGTCTTAGTTGTTGATATAAATGAAGCTACACAAATCGCTCGCGTGAGCAGTAGAGATAATAGCGACATTGACACCATTAATGCCATTATTGCCGCTCAAATTGATCGTCCAAGCCGACTCGCTAAAGCCCATGATATTATTGATAATTCAGGAAATATTGCCGATAGTTTAGCTCAAGTAAGAAAATTACATGTTTTTTATACAGAATTAGCAAAAAATGTCGGAAATTCAAAAATTAATCTTGAAAAATAACGGTTTTTATAGAATATTGCATACTGCGCAATTAGGAGTAAGACATGACGCCAGTAGTATACGAATTTCCACTCAATGAAAAAGTGCGAAATTACCTGCGCGTTGAACACCTTTTTACGGCATTAAGCCAACCTGAAAAAATTTGCGAACAGCATTCTGAAATCCAATTTTTCCGTGATTATTTTACCTTATTAGAATTGATCGAACGCATTGATTTACGCACAGAATTATTGCGCGATTTAGCAAGTTACAAAAACGTCTTAATGGCATGGATGGGCTATCCTAATATAGATGTTGAACTTATTGAGCGTCAAGTGGAACTCGTCAACAGTATTACCACTAAACTTATAGATTCTAAACGAGTTGGCCAAGAACTAAAATCAGACCGATTTTTAACGGCTATCCGTCAGCGATTTTCTATACCAGGGGCCACTTGTAGTTTTGATTTACCTAAATTACATTTTTGGTTAGCGTTGGACAAAGACACTAAACAGGTAAACTTCAATCAATGGCTTGCACCTTTATTAGTATTAAAAGATGCCGTAGGCACCACGCTGCAATTTATCCGTGGTCGTAGCGAATTATCTGAAATTTCTGTTCCCAATGGTTTTTATCAAGGCGTTGCAGATAACAAAGTCGAACTTATTCGAGTCGAAACAGCTAATAATACTCAGTTTTATCCTACGCTTAGTGGTAACAAATATCGCTATGCCGTTCGTTTTATGAAATTTTCACAACAGGATAATGACAGTGCATCGGTCGATGAGTCTGTCACTTTTTTAATGGCGAGTTGTTAAATGGAAGTTGCATGCCCAAATTGTAAAGCTACCGTAGTCTGGAGTACAGACTCGAAGTTTCGTCCCTTCTGCTCTAAACAATGCCAACTGATTGATTTAGGGGAATGGGCTGATGAAGAAAAAGCCATCCCGTGTGGTGCCAATAACGATGCCCAACCTTCAGAATTACCCGACATCGAAGATATAGAAGCGCTTCTGGCACAGCAATCTGAATCATTTTTTAAATAAGCGATACACTTATGTCCTCAATCAAATCCATCGCAATTGTTGGTGGCACGCATGGTAATGAACTTACCGGCATTCATCTTATACAGTCACTCGAAAAGTCTCACGTAACCCAATTTGCCGACACCTTTGATTTTACTTACGTCATAGCAAACCAACCTGCAGTTGCGCGCAACATCCGCTTTGTCGACGTTGATTTAAACCGACAATTCACTATCGATAATTTAGCAAGTACGGATACCTCGTTTGGTGAATCGAATATTGCCAAGATGCTTAATCAACAATTAGGTCCAAAGCAACACTCCAAGACCGACTTAGTCATTGATATCCACAATACCACTGCAGCCATGGGGGCCACGCTCATCCTGCTCGAGGATTCCCCTTTCTATCGCAATATGGGTGGTTATCTTAAGGCCCATATGCCAAGTGCAAATATTTTGTTAGAAGATGAGATTTCTTATCTAGAACACCCCTATTTATGCACAATTGGACAGCGCGGGATCATGCTTGAGTTAGGTGCGCAACCTCAAGGTGTATCGCGCATGGATGTGTTTTTACAATGCACAGAGATGCTTGAACACATCTTGGCGTATTGCGATCTATATAACCAAAATACGCAACCACAACAGCCTGAATTTACAGCATTTCGTTTACTTGATGTCGTTAAGTTTCCACTCGATGAAGACAATCAAGTGGCAGGCTTAGTCCATGAAAGCTTATTAGATCGTGACTATGACAAAGTTGAGGTCGGCGCTCCCATCTTTAGAATGTTTGATGGTACTGAAGTGTTTCACACAGGCGACCAAGCTATCTATCCACACTTTATCAATGAAGCGGCGTATAAAGCGAGCAAAGTTGCCTTTGCCAGTGCGCTTAAATTTAAATGGTAAATTGGTTTAACAGTTGATCTAAAATAGGTTGGTTAGCTTCTGGAAAGTCTAGCTGTGCAAGTTGACTCAAAGCAAACCACTGACCTAACTGGCCTTCTTTACCATAAGGCTCGCCAGAAAAATCACTTACTACATGAATATCTAACCATACTTGTTTGTCACCATAATCATGGCGAATGTCCATAAGGTGTTCACTGCTGTTCACGACTATACCTATTTCTTCGTGTAACTCACGCTGTAAGGCTAAAAAGGTTGTTTCACCACATTCTACCTTGCCGCCAGGAAACTCCCATTTACCACCTTGATGGACATCAGCAGCTCGGCGAGTCAGGTAGACTTGCATCGGCTGGAGTGACTTAACCGTTGAGTCAAGAATCACACCAACCGCAACATGAATGTGTTTAACCGGCATAGTATTAACTACAGTTTACCGTGACACTGTTTGTATTTTTTACCAGAACCACAAGGACAAGCATCATTACGACCCACTTTAGGGCCTTGACGATGGCCAATCTGAACTGAGTTTTGCGGCTCTTCATGATTGGTAACCGTCGGCTGAGATGCAGCCTCTTGTCGCTGACGTTCAACTTCTTCAACGTCTGATTCAGCTTTAACTTGGACCTTACTTAATAAACTAATCACTTCAATTTTTAGATTCTCAAGCATATCAGAAAACAATTCAAATGATTCACGCTTGTATTCTTGTTTCGGATTTTTTTGTGCATAACCACGCAAATGGATCCCTTGACGTAAATAATCCATCGCAGCAAGATGCTCTTTCCAATGGTTATCCAACGATTGTAACATCACGGCTTTTTCAAATTGGCGGATCACATCTTCACCAACTACATCGACTTTAGCTTGGTATGCATCATTTACCGCAGCGTGGATTTTGTCGCGTAATTTTTCTTCAAACAACTTGTCGTCTTCGTCAAGCCATTGTTGTATTGGCAACTCAACGTGGAAATCACCTTTTAAACGATCTTCAAGGTTCGCGACATCCCACATTTCTTCAAGAGATTGTGGTGGGATATACTGACTAACGACATCATCAATAACGTCAGAACGGATAGCAGCGATTGTCTCGCCAATGTCGCCTTCGTCTAGCAGTTCATTACGCTGTTCATAAATCACTTTACGTTGGTCATTCGCCACATCATCATATTCTAGAAGTTGCTTACGAATATCAAAGTTGCGTCCTTCTACCTTGCGCTGTGCATTTTCAATCGCACGAGTAACCCAAGGATGTTCGATAGCTTCGCCCTTTTCCATACCTAACCGCTTCATCATATTGCCCATTTTTTCTGAGGCAAATATACGCATAAGCGCATCATCTAACGATAGGTAAAAACGTGAAGAACCAGCATCACCTTGACGACCTGAACGACCGCGTAACTGGTTATCTATACGACGTGATTCGTGGCGTTCGGTGCCAATAATATGTAGGCCGCCGGATTGTAAGACTGCCTCGTGACGTTCTTTCCAAGCTGCAGTGATTTTTTCTCGTTGTGCTTCATCAGTCACATCGGTTAATTCAACTTGTAAATTACCACCTAGTACAATATCTGTTCCTCGACCAGCCATGTTTGTTGCAATCGTGACCGCACCTGGCATACCAGCTTGAGCAACAATGTCGGCTTCTTGTTCATGGAATTTTGCATTCAATACTTTGTGTTTGATTTTTTGTTTTTTCAAAACGCCTGAAAGCAACTCTGAATTTTCAATCGACACGGTACCGACTAAAACAGGCTGACCGCGTTTTACGCAAGATAAAATATCTTCGACAATCGCGTCATATTTTTCTTCGACTGTCATATAAATAAGATCAGGCATATCTTTTCTGACCATGCCACGGTTGGTAGGAACAACCACCGTTTCAAGACCATAGATGTGTTGAAATTCGAATGCTTCAGTATCGGCTGTACCTGTCATCCCACCGAGCTTGTCATACAAACGGAAATAGTTTTGGAAGGTAATAGAAGCCATTGTTTGGTTTTCATTTTGAATATTCACACCTTCTTTTGCTTCTACTGCTTGGTGTAAACCTTCAGACCAACGACGCCCTTCCATTGTTCGGCCAGTATGCTCATCGACGATAACGATCTCATCGTCTTTAATAATATAATCTACGTCTTTGGTAAATAATTTATGTGCTTTTAATGCTGAATTAACATGTTGTAATAAAGCGATATTTGCAGAGGAGAATAAAGATTGGTCAGCGCCTAACACACCAGCTTCAAGCAATAACTCTTCAACGTAAATTTGACCTTTCTCGGTTAGATAGACTTGCTTACCTTTTTCGTCGATTGTGAAATGGCCATCGCCTTCAACACCTTCTTCATCTTCTTTTTCTTGTTGTTGTAACTTAGGAACTAAAAGGTTGATTTGCTTGTACATTGCAGAGCTATCTTCAGCTGCACCTGAAATGATCAATGGCGTTCGCGCTTCATCAATCAGGATCGAATCGACTTCATCAATCACCGCATAATGTAATTCGCGCTGTACGCGATCATTTGGGCTGAATGCCATGTTATCGCGCAGATAATCAAAGCCAAACTCATTGTTAGTACCATAGGTAATATCGCAAGCATAAGCTGCACGCTTTTCTTCATGTCCTAATCCAGGAATGTTACAGCCTACGCTTAGGCCTAAGAATGAAAATAAATCTCTACTCCAATCAGCATCTCGTTTTGCAAGATAATCATTGACCGTAATGACGTGTACGCCACGTCCAGTAATTGCATTTAAGTAGGTCGCTAAGGTTGAGGTTAATGTTTTACCTTCACCTGTGCGCATCTCTGCGATCTTACCTTGGTGTAAAACGGTTGCACCGGTTAATTGCACATCAAATGGACGCATACCGTAGACACGGACACTCGCTTCACGCACTACTGCAAAGGCTTCTTGTAACAATGAGTCAAGCGTCGCCCCATCATTAATTTTGGCTTTAAATTCAGCTGTTTTAGCTTGTAACTCAGAATCCGATAATGCTTGGAGTGATTCTTCAAACGCATTAATTTGCTGATTCGCTTTATTAATTTTTTTTAGAAGGCGATCGTTGCGACTACCGAATACTTTGCGTGCAATTGATGTGAACATGGGTTAGTTAATTCCGTTGATTATTGACGATAGACATATGGCAACGGGTCTATCTGTGTACCGTTCTTGATAATTTCATAATGAACATGAGCGCCAGTTGAGCGTCCCGTATTCCCGATTAGTGCAATTTTTTGGCCTTTTATGACGACCTCACCCACACTTGCTGTTAGTTCTTTATTGTGCCCGTAGCGTGTTACTAAGCCATTGCCATGGTCAATTTCGATTAAATTACCGTAGCCATAACGCTCACCAGACCAGGTGACAATACCAGCCGCAGTCGCGATAACTTCATCACCTTCTTTGCCAGCAAAATCAATACCTTTATGCATTGTCGGAGCATGTGTAAACGGGTCATCACGCATGCCATAATACGATGACAACCAACCTTTATTAATTGGCCTTCCCGCAACACGTTGCTCTTTATCTATATGGGTGTGGTTGAGGATTTTTTCAAGGGCGTCAAGCTGGTTTATCTGCAGAGCGAGTTTTTCGTTTAAATCGCTTAATTTAGTTTCTATGGTTAACTTTTCAGGTGGTATGGCAAGTACTTCACTTGCCTCAGGGTCTCTTTCAGAAAAATTAAGCTTTTGATTCGTATTGTTGGCTAGATGAGCTTGTTGGATACTCAACAACTGTAATTTATGTTCTAGTTTTGCTAACTGATTTACCAATGATTGGACTTCAAGATTGCTATCTTGCTGTAGAGCAAAGACGATTTCTTGCTGTGCTAACAAGCCTTGTTTTACTAATTGAACACGCTGTATATTTTCGTCAACAGAGTGTGTTGAACGACTAGAAATCAAGACTAAAACCGTAGTTAGCACTAACATACTTAACCATTTTCGCACATCTATCGTGCGTTCTACACGCTTAGATTGATGGGTTAAAGTAAATGTTAATTTCATCCTAGCCTGGGACATTCCACAAAAATTGAAGGTGTATGATAATAAACTAAATTACACCATTAAAAAACAAAAAAGCCCTTTTCGAACAATATCGTAAAGGGCTTCCAATCATATATAGACTTAGGTCAGTGCCATTACCGGACTTATGTATTGAATCGGAGCACTACGCTCATCATCGTATGTTACATATTCCCAAGCATCGGTTTGCTCTAACACTGCATTCAGTAGCTTGTTGTTAAGACCATGACCTGTTTTATATGCTTTGAGCAAACCTATAATACTGTGACCGCCAAGATATAAATCACCGACAGCATCAAGTACTTTATGTTTTAGGAATTCATCGTCGTAGCGTAACCCTTCAGGGTTTAGTACACGATACTCGTCGAGTGCAACAGCATTGTTCATGCTGCCTCCTAACGCGAGATCCATTGAATTCATTGTTTCTAAATCACGCATAAAACCAAAGGTACGAGCACGAGAAACATGATCAATATACGAATCAGAACTAAAATCCAATTCCATTCGCTGTCGAGTTTGACTAATCACAGGGTGGTCAAAATCAATTGCAAAATCTACTTTAAAACCGTTAAACGGGCTTAACTCTGCCCACTTATCGCCATCTTCGACCCGGACTGTCTTGATGAGTTTTAAAAATTGCTTTGGCGCATTGAGTTCTTCGATGCCCGCTGATTGTAACAAAAACACAAATGGACTAGCGCTGCCGTCCATTATCGGCAATTCATGTGAATTAACTTCGACAATGATATTGTCAATACCTAATCCAGCCAATGCTGACGCTAGGTGTTCGACAGTATGCACAGTAACGCCGTTATCATTACTGATACACGTACACAAAACAGTATCTTTCACAGCATTAGCGCGTGAAGGAATATCAACATGCGGGATTAAGTCCACACGTCGAAATACAATACCCGTATTAGCAGGTGCAGGGCGAAGTGTCATTGTGACTTTTTCGCCTTTGTGCAAGCCAATGCCGGTCTCTTGTACTGAATGTTTTATGGTACGTTGTCTAATCATCGTTGTGCCTTGGAAAACTGGTGACATATTATATGGTCATACCAGTTAGTCGTCAAGTTTTGTCTCAATCGTTAGTCTGCTTGTTTACGTAAAAACGTTGGAATATCAATGTATTCCAAGTCTGCCATATCATCTTCTAAATGCTTTGTAGCCGTCATAGCAGCTTGAGAGCCACTACTTCCTGCACTACTTGTATTGCTAGCACTTGATGAACTAACTGCAGACGTTACACGAGGTGCGTCAGTTTTAACTAAAGAAATATCTGGCTTATCTGTACCAATACCCGTAGCAACAACCGTTACACGAATTTCATCTTCCATATTCATATCGATAACCGTACCCACTACCACAGTTGCATTTTCAGATGCAAAGGCACGTACAGCATTACCGACGGTTTCATATTCATCAATCGCAAAATCAGGACCGGCAGTAATGTTAACTAAAATACCACGTGCGCCAGACAAATCAATGTCTTCAAGTAATGGACAAGCTATGGCTTGCTCGGCTGCTTCTTCAGCGCGATCTTCGCCTTTACCAACGCCAGTACCCATCATTGCGGTACCCATTTCTGACATTACGGTTTTTACATCCGCGAAATCCACGTTAATCAAACCTGGATTAGTAATCAGTTCTGCAATACCACGAACCGAACCTAATAAAACATCGTTAGCCGCTTCAAATGCTTTAAGTAAGGGCGTGCCTTTACCTAATACTTTTAATAATTTGTCATTCGGGATAGTAATCAAAGAATCCACGTGTTTTGCTAGCTCTTCAATACCTTGGCTGGCATAAGAAAGACGTTTTTTGCCTTCAAAACCAAATGGTCGAGTCACGACTGCAACACTCAGCACACCCATTTCACGGGCAATCTTAGCAACTTCAGGTGCAGCACCGGTACCAGTACCACCACCCATACCAGCAGTAATAAAGACCATATCAGCACCGTCAATACTTTGACGAATCGTTTCGCGATCTTCGTGTGCCGCTTCACGACCAACATTTGGATCAGCGCCTGCGCCTAATCCTTTGGTAACAGTATTACCAATTTGTAACACAGTATCGGCCTGTGATTTCTTCAATACCTGAGCGTCAGTGTTGACTGTGATAAACTCAACACCTTCGATTTTATTGGCAACCATGTGCTCGATAGCGTTACCGCCGCCACCGCCAACCCCAATTACTTTAATTACAGCTTCTGAACTGTCGTCATCCATCAATTCAAACATATTTGTTCTCCGGTTATGCTTGTTATTATACAGGTTAATATTTTAAAATTCGCCTTTAAACCATGCTTTTATACGACTTAATACGCTTTCAGTAGGTATTTTGGGCGAAATTTGTTGTTCTTCCATAGATTGGCGACCATATTGTAATAATCCAACCGCTACTGCGAAACTTGGATCATTAACATAGTCACTCAACCCTTTTATTCTATTCGGGGTGCCGACTCGAACTGGCATTTGAAATATTTCTTCTGCGAATTCGACTGCACCTTCCATTTTTACTGTGCCACCGGTTAATACAATCCCAGCAGCAATTTGTTCTTCTAAACCACTTGCTTTAATTTCTTCGTGGATCAATTCAAACAATTCTTGATAGCGAGGTTCAATGACCTCCGCTAGTGTATGGCGCGACATTGTGCGCGCAGGACGCCCACCAACGCTAGGTACATTGATAGTGTCTTCCATACTCACCATGTCTTTCAACGCACAGGCATGTCTTACTTTTAGCGCCTCTGCATTGTTTACAGGTGTTCTAAATATTTTGGCTATGTCCCCAGTAATTTGATTTCCGGCCACAGGGATCACTGCTGAATGACGAATAGCCCCGTTCGAATAAATCACTAAATCAATCGTTCCAGCACCAATATCGACCACACATACACCTAATTCGCGCTCATCATCAGTTAACACAGAGTAACTTGCAGCTAGTGCAGAGAACACCATGGTATCGACAGTAATCTCAGCACGATCGGTACACTTTATGAAATTTTTCGCCATATCTTCGGCACAAGTAATAATATGAATATTGGCATTCATACGTACACCAGACATGCCAATTGGGTTTTTAACGCCTTCTTGTACATCCACAGAATACTCTTGCGGCAACACATGCAACATGCGGCGTTCAGCGGGAATGGCAACAGAACGTGCAGTGTGAATGACATTATCAATATCTTCTTGTTCTACTTCAGGATGGTTAATTGCCACCATCCCAGTTTCATTCTGACATTGCACATGTCGACCCGTTATAGCCATTAAAACGGATGTCGCTTTGCAATTTGCCATTAATTCCATTTCATTAATTGCACGTTGAATAGATTGGGCGACAAGATTTAGATCATTGACCCCACCTTTGTCCATTCCTTTTGCAGAATAAGTGCCAACTCCAACAATACTTACAAAATCATTATCTAGCATTTCACCGACAACGGCTTTAATTTTATTTGTGCCAATATCTAATCCGACGACAAGATTGGTATTGTCTATTTTAGACATGGATTTATTCCTATAATTTGGTCTGTTAGTGTCATTCAGTTATACCTTCCAACCCACTGCTGCACCTGTGTCATAGCGCAAATCAACATAATTAACGGCACGCGAGTCTTGTTGCAATAATGGATATAAATTAATAAATCGTTGTAATCGGTTTATAAACTCTTGGCGACCCAAATTAAGCTTAATACCATTGTTTAATTGTACCTGCCAAGCAAATCTTTCGCTTAAAACTAAATTATCAACAGTTAATGTACCCGTTGATAAAATCATTTGCATTGCTTTATAGCCTGATAGCGCTGTTTTCTCGGCACCATTAGGTCCAAACAGTGTCGGTAATTTGTCGTTCTGGATATCTCCAGCAAACGGCACACCTTCGGAATTTAACAACAAATCATCATTCCAAATAGCAACAGGTGTCTGCTCCACCAAATATACTTGGATCGTATTTGGCCATTTTTTGCGAACTGATGCTTGATGTACCCAAGGGTGTTGCAAAACCGCTTTGTGTATTTCATTAATATCCGCTGAAAAAAAGCTCCCTTGCACATCGTTGGCAATTAAACGAGAGATATCACGATCGTTAATATATTGATACTTACCACTGATTTCGATATGACTAATAGGTACTTGCTGCTCGTCCTGCATCCATTGAGTTAAGCCAACAGCAGCCCAAATCAATCCAATGCACACACAGATTAAAAAACTCAAGCCCCATACTTTTTCACGGTTTAAATGTTCAATTTCAGTCATGATTTATGCTCTTGCTTAGCAACTAACTTTTCTGAATCGGATGTATCTAATTTTACACTTTGCACAATGACGTCACCAAATGCATCAACCAAAATAGACTTCACTAATTCAGTAAACGAATAGCCAGCTTGTAATGCCGCTTTGGGTACTAAGCTCTTTTGTGTCATTCCCGGCACAGTGTTGACTTCTAATAAAACAAATTTTCCACTTTGCCCGTCACGCATTAAATCAACACGCCCCCAGCCCTTACAAGAAACAGCATTAAATGCTTGAATACTTAACTCGCCTATGGCTAACTCTTGAGCTTCGGTTAAATCACTCGGACAATGATATTGAGTGGTATCAGCCTTATATTTTGCATCGTAATCATAAAATGTATTCGGCGTTACCATAGAGATACTTGGTAAGGCTTGACCCGCTAGAATACTAACTGTGTACTCCGCACCTTGAATAAACTGTTCAACTAAGACGCGTTCATCAAAGGTTAATGCATCAGCAATCGCCGCAACCAGTTCAGAACTGGTAGTCGTTTTTGCCATACCAATACTCGAGCCTTCATGACTTGGCTTAACCATCAACGTCGAGCCAATGGTTGCCATTACACCTTGCGCTTCGGCATCTGTTATGGGCTGATCAATTTCTAAGTACTTCGCAGTTGGTAATCCTAGTGCTTGCCATACGTGTTTGGTATGCAATTTATCCATCGCAATTGCTGAGCCTAAGACACCAGTACCAGTATATGGAATGCCCATCCATTCAAGTGCGCCTTGAACAGTACCATCTTCACCACCACGACCATGTAACATTATCATCACATGCGTAACCTGTTCTTGATGTAACTCACTTAACGAACGATATTTAGGATCAAATTTGATGACCGGCAAACCCAAGGCCACAATCGCTTGATAAACGGCTTCACCTGACGCTAAAGAGACTTCTCGCTCTGCGGAGTTGCCGCCTAATAAGACCGCTATGTTAGTCTGACTCATGCCGCGATCTCCTTAATAATAGTACACACTTTCTCAGTTGCATCAGGCTTAGCTAATTGATTGGCACGCTGTGCCATTTTAATTCGGTCTGCGGGCACTGAGAGTAATTGACTAAGGGTATTTCCTAAATCAGGAAGTTGTGATTGCGGACATAAAATTGCTCCACCATATTCACTTAATGTTTTAGCATTCGCGGTTTGATGATCATCAACTGCACTTGGAAGTGGTACAAAACAGGCAACTCGACCTGCGCAAGCAACTTCAGCGACAGTCAACGCACCTGCTCTGCAAATAATAATATCGGCTTGTGCAATTGCACTTGCCATATCATCAATAAATTCTGTTACCGTCAACTGTACTAAAGAACTGATCTTGCTTGTTGTATATGCATCATTCACAGTTGATTCATTGCCACGCCCCACTTGATGGACAATCTGCATGGAGTGGAACTCTTTAGCAAGATCTGCAAATATTTGCGGTAAACTAGTGTTGAGTATCCGTGCACCTAAGCTGCCACCGACGACTAAAATATTAGGCACATCAGGTACTGTTGAACTGGCTTTAATTGCACTTATCTCGGCACGAACTGGATTACCTACCCATTCAATTTTGTCTGGTGAAATACCAAACGGTGTATTTGCAAACCCCGTCAATACTCGCTTAGCAATTTTGGCTAAATACCGATTGGTCATGCCTGCAACCGCATTTTGTTCATGTAACACTAACGGAATACCTTGTATGCGAGCGGCAATACCACCTGGGCCGCTGGCGTATCCACCCATGCCTAACACCACATCGGGTTGTATCTGTAGCATGAGTTTATAAGCTTGATAAACCGCTTTTAACAGCATTACTGGTAAGGATAATTTGCGTAAAATACCATTCCCGCGAATACCTTTAACCGCAATGGTATAAAGAGGTATATCGTGTTTAGGCACGATCGTCGCTTCCATTTTATCAGCAGTTCCTAGCCAATTAATCTCCCAGCCGTCATCACGTAAGGCTTTGCCTACCGCAAGTCCAGGGAATATATGGCCACCAGTGCCACCTGCCATGATCAGTAACTTAGGCATTCAGCGGCTCCTCATCAATATAATTAGGATCCAGCTCAATCTCATCTATTGTAGCTTCTGCATGATTTTCTTTAGTGTCTGTAACAGCTTGTTTCGTTGCTTTGACTGGTTTCGCGATTTTTGCTGATTTACGTTTTGATTTAGATTTTGATGTTAGTTTATTCGCTGCTTCTAATGTTGCACAACGCACCTCAAAGTCGATGCGAATTAATAATGCTACGGCAATCGCCATAATGATCATACTGGAACCACCATAGCTGACTAACGGCAAGGTTAATCCTTTGGTTGGTAATAATCCGGCACTGCCACCGATATTGACGAATGTTTGAAAGCTAAACCATATTCCGATGCCATAAGCCAAATAGGCTGCAAATGGCATTTGTACCTTCAATGCTCTATTACCCAAAAACAAAGCTTTGATGACCATAGTCAAAATTAGGCCTAGGAGTACAATGATCCCGATATACCCTAATTCTTCTGCAATAATTGCTACGATAAAATCGGTGTGCGCTTCAGGTAAAAATTGTAGCTTTTGCACACTGTTACCTAATCCTTGGCCAAACCAATCGCCTCGTCCATATGCCATCAATGACTGGGTTAATTGATAGCCAGTACCAAATGGATCAGCCCAAGGATCTAAAAATGCAGTGATCCTACGCATCCGATATTCTTCTACAATAATCATAGTGACAAACAGCACTATCCCGGTAAATACCAATGCGATGAATTGCCATAATTTGGCACCCGCTAAGAATAGTAGCCCTAAGGTAGTAATAAACATCACTATAGTCGTGCCTAAATCAGGTTGTGACCACAAGCATAAACCCAACACAAAAAATACTATCAAGGGCTTGATAAAGCCTTTAATGTTTTCGGTGACTTCTGCGTATCTGCGTTCTAAATATCCGGCTAAAAAACAAAAAAAGAATAATTTTGTCGGTTCTGCAGCTTGGATGTTTATCGGTCCAAGGGTTAACCAGCGCTGAGCACCATTTACCGATCGACCAACTAATAGTACTGCGACCAACAAACCAAACGCTAACAGGAGTAGATACGGATTAAAGCGCTGCCACCAACTAATGGGGATCATTAACACAAACAGTGCAGTGATCAACGCCATACAACTAAAAATCACATGGCGGATAATGAAGAAGTATTGATTATTGTACTTAGCGATACCTTCAGGCATTGACGCTGATGCCACCATAATAATTCCGAGTGCCACCAGGGCTAATGCGACCATGACCAGTCCAAGATCATACATGCGTATTTGTACCTGCGCGGTATCATGTCGCGCAGCAAACATCGCTTGTAAATTGGAAGTGGTCGCAAAACTCATATTTATCTTTTTACCTTGTATACCCTGTTTATCTTAGTTTTAAGGTTGCTAATCCAACCAAAACTAAAATCAATGAAATGATCCAGAAGCGCACAATCACTTTTGGCTCTGGCCAGCCTTTTAATTCAAAATGATGATGAATCGGAGCCATTCTGAACACCCGCTTACCGCGTAACTTAAATGAACCTACTTGGATGATGACCGACAATGTTTCAATAACAAATATTCCACCCATGATCACGAGTACGATTTCTTGGCGAACGAGCACGGCGATAATACCCAACGTGCCCCCTAACGCTAACGAGCCTACATCACCCATAAATACTTGAGCGGGATAAGCGTTGAACCATAAAAATCCGAGCCCCGCTCCGATCATAGCTCCACAAATAATGACTAGTTCGCTGGCCTGAGGAATATGTGGAATATGCAAATATTCAGAGAAATTTACATTACCCGTAACATACGCAAATATAGCTAATGCGCCGGCAACTAATATCACAGGTACAATGGCTAACCCATCCAACCCATCAGTTAAATTAACGGCATTACTTGTCCCTACAACGGTAAAATACACAAGTGCTAAATACATCAATCCTAGTTGTGGCAAGACATCTTTGAAAAATGGTACCACTAGCATGGTTTCCTCAGCTTGTGTGGTTGTTGAGTACAAATACACAGCTACTGCTAAAGCGATAATCGTTTGCCAAAAATATTTCCAACGCGCAATTAAGCCTTTTGCATCTTTGCGTACGACCTTGCGATAATCATCGACAAACCCTACGATGCCATACCCAAGTAACACCGCTAACGTGACCCATACATATTTATTGGTTAAGTCAGCCCATAACAACACACTGACACTAATAGCCGCTAAAATAAGCACGCCACCCATGGTCGGTGTACCCATTTTTTGTAAATGTGATTCAGGTCCATCATCTCGAACAGTTTGTCCGATTTGTAAACGCTGCAACCAAAGAATCATTTTTGGCCCAATGAAGATTGCCATTAACAATGATGTTAATGTCGCAAGGATACTTCTTAGAGTCAGGTAGTTAAGTACACTAAAACCGATATCCAGTTGTATTAACCAATTAGTTAATAGTATCAACATGCGAGTTGCCTCCTTGAGCGATCAAGCTTTCCCACAGGGGATTCCTCCAATGCTTTAACAACGCGTTCCATACGAGCAGAACGTGAGCCTTTAACCAAAATGGTAATATCTTCATCTATGGCTTGTAACTCGGTATATAGAGCTGCTAACAAAGGCTCTATCTCTGAAAAATGTTGTCCATGAGCGCCATATACAGAACTTGCGCTTTGACTGAGTACGCCCAAGGTATAGAGCATATCAATGCCCTCTTGTTTCGCTAACTCTCCGACTTCCTCATGGTAGTGGCGAGCTTTATCGCCTAATTCTGCCATATCGCCAAGCACTAAGATCCTGCGTCCTTGGTAACTAGCTAATAGCCTAATAGCTGCTGTTACCGAGGCCACATTAGCATTATAAGAATCATCCAAAACGCGGACTTGTTCAGATAATTGTTTGACATCCAAACGCCCTTTGACGTTTTTCATTGTTGCTAATCCGTCGCGAACATTTTCTAAACTCGCACCTACGTTTATCGCCAAAGCAGCAGCCAGAAGGGCGTTACTAACGTTATGCATACCTGGAATAGTTAATCCGATGTTCATTTCACCAATAGGAGTGTGCATGATAAAATGTGCACAACCATTGAAAGCCAAGTCCACTTGTGACGCGGTATAATCTGCTTTGCCGCCTGGTTTAGCTTCGAGCGAGAAAGAGTAAATAAACTCATTAGTTAACTTACCCTGCCAAAAATCATAAAACTGAGAATCGTAATTGAGTAAAGCGGTGCCTGTTTTATCAAGGCCTTTAAATATTTCACTTTTGGCGCGCGCAACACCAAACAAACTACCGAAGCCTTCTAAATGTGACGCCGCAGCATTCACGATTGTGGCTACATCAGGCTTAACTAAATTTGTGGTATAAGCAATTTCACCTAAATGATTTGCACCCATTTCGATCACTGCAAATTCATGCTGTGGCTCTAATCGTAATAAGGTAAGTGGTACGCCAATATCATTATTAAAGTTACCCGCTGTTGCTAGGACACTGCCACATTGTTCCAAGATGGCAGTGGTCATTTCTTTTACGGTTGTTTTGCCTGAACTACCAGTTATGCCTACGGTTTTAGGATTCACTTGTTGTTTAACGTATGCGCCGAGTTGGCCCAATGCGACTTTCGTGTCTTCAACTAAAATAACCGGCATATGCGCAGCCACAGGCTCAGAAGCAATAATCGCAATCGCCCCTTTTTGACGGGCTTCATTGGCAAATATATGACCGTTGAAATTAGGACCCACTAAGGCGATGAACAAATCATTTTGCGCTATTGCGCGGGTATCAGTTGATGCTCCACTAACAACAAGATCCTCACCACTTAAGGTTCCGTTAACTTGCTGGGCAATATCCGATAATGATAAATTAATCATGAGCTTTACCTTATTGATTAAACGTGAGATTGGCAACGTTCGTTGCTTCTAAACCATCAGGAGCAACATTCAATAACTGCAATGCGCCTCCCATAATTTTTGAAAATACCGGAGCTGCGGTATCCCCTGCATAATATAAGTCGCCACCAGGTTCATTGATTAGCACAACGACAACAATCTGAGGATCAGAAACTGGTGCAACTCCAGCAAATATATTGACATAATTATCACCGTAACCACCGGCAATCGCTTTTCGACTAGTTCCCGTTTTACCGGCAACTCGATATCCTGCTACGGCTGCTTTGGTTCCTGAGCCACCTGGTTGTGTCACACTTTCCATCATTTCTAGGACGGCTTGGGTATGGTGTGCACTAAATACTTGTTCGGCAGGTTTCTTTTGCCCATTTTTAATAATGGTTAACTCTCGGTTTGCACCACCATTAGCGAGTGTCGTATACATGCGACCTAATTGTGCTGTCGTCACAGAGAGACCATAGCCAAATGACAAAGTCGCTAATTCAAAGTCTGACCAACGACTTCGTTCATGAAATAATCCCGCGCTTTCGCCTAATAAACTCATACCAGTATCAGACATCAAGCCCATGTTGTAATACGTATCAAGTAAAAACTCTTTAGGTACAGATAACGCCAGTTTGGTTGTACCCATGTTGCTTGATTTTTGAATAATACTGCGTAAATCTAATTCACCGTAATTTCGGCTGTCTTGTACCCGACTTCCGCCTAAGCGCATCCAACCTGGATTGGTGTCGATGATGTCTCCTTTCTTGATCGCGCCGAATTCTAATGCACTTAGTACAGCCAAAGGCTTTACTGATGAACCAGGCTCAAATGCATCTGTCACCACACGGTTGCGAATGCGATGTGCACCTGTATTTTTACGATTGTTTGGGTTGTAAGAAGGTCCGTTTACCATCGCAAGGACTTCTGCCGTTTCTACATCAATGACGAGTGCAGATGCAGAACGTGCTTGATATACCGTCAAGGCTTTTTTGATTTCTTTGTAAGCAAGCGCCTGTATGCGTTGGTCGATGGTTAGTACCAAATCACTGGCTTTTTTGCCTTCTTTTTCTTTTAACAATTCAATTTGACGACCTTTGCCATCACGACGAATATAGCGTCTATCCGGTGTACCGGTTAAATATTCGTTAAACAAATATTCGATCCCTTCGATGCCTTTATCATCGACATTCGTAAAACCAATGACGTGGGCAGATACTTCACCAGAAGGATAATAACGACGAGACTCATCGCGTAGATACACACCAGGGATATCCAGTTCATCCACATAATTTGCCATTGCAGGTGTGACTTGGCGCTGCAAATACACAAAACGGCGTTTGGGGTTACTGACTTTGGCCATTAACGCTTGAGTGTCATTTTTTAATACTTTCGCTAAAGCATCCCAACGACGTACATCATCAAGTGAATTTTGTTGAGCGATGATTTTAGGATCGGCATAAATCGCTTGTACTGGAATGCTCACTGCGAGCTCTTGACCGTTGCGATCCATGATCAAGCCGCGATGAGCAGCCGCTTCGCGCACTCGCTTAGTTCGGTTATCGCCTTGTTTAATCAGTTGATCGGGTTCGATAACCTGAATATATGCTGCGCGAACACCGATCCCGGTAAACACTAAACAAATACAAATTACAACAAACACAAAACGCCAATACACAGTGGTTGGCGTTTGTTGTTGCTTTTGTTCAGCTTTAGCTTGTTTGGTCATTCGATTTTCACCACAATCTCACTATCCGCATCGGGACGCTTCATGTTTAATTTCTTATTTACTAAAGTTTCAATTCGGTTGTGTTCAGTCAACGCGCTTTGTTCTAAAACTAAATGTCTCCACTCAACATCTAATCGGTCTTGCTCTTGCATCAAGGCTTCTACTTCAATTGAAAGCTGGCGATTATGCTGCGCACTGAGGACGACACCATAGGCCGTTGCCATAACAGCTAAAAACAACAAAACCCGCATAAAATTGCGGGTCAAATCCGTTAACATAATATCCACTAAACTCGCGCGTTGAGGCGTCATAGTTTTTCTGCCACCCGCAGCACCGAACTCCGTGCTCGTGGATTTCGTGCGATTTCATCGCCACTCGGTTTAGTCGCTTTGCCTACTAGTTTAAGCACTTTGTCAGCATCGATCACTGATTGCATAACAGGCATATTATGGGGGACTTGCTTGCCTTTACTTTGCTCGCGCATAAAACGTTTTACCATGCGATCTTCTAATGAATGAAAGCTGATAACAGTTAGTCGGCCACCTGGTTTTAACAATTTCACTGCCGCTTTTAAGCCATCACGTAATTGGTCTAATTCGCTATTGATATAAATACGAATTCCCTGGAAAGCACGTGTGGCAGGGTGTTTATGTTTATCTTTAACTGGCATTGCATCAGCAATGATTTTAGCTAACTGAAGAGTATGTGTGATCGGGGTATGCACACGAGTATTAACAATCGCATGAGCGATACGTTTACCAAATTTTTCTTCACCAAACTCTTTAATTACCTGCGCAATATCTTGCTCTTCCGCATACATCAACCACTCAGCAGCGCTATGCCCAGAGCTTGTATCCATACGCATATCTAACGGTCCATCTCGCAAAAAACTAAAACCGCGATCGGATTCGTCTAACTGCGGCGAAGACACGCCTAAATCCATCAAAATACCGTCAACTTGACCATGTAACTCATTCGTTGGCGATACGTCATCCATTTGTGCAAAGGCACTATGTACAATGGAGAAGCTAGGATTGCTTTGGAATCGTTCTGCTGCTTTGATAGCACTAGGATCGCGATCGAAAGCAATCAACTTTCCGTCATTACCTAGCGCCTTAAGTATATGACTAGAGTGCCCACCTCGGCCAAAAGTCGCGTCGATATAGACGCCATCAGGTTTAATATCTAAACCTGCAATTGATTCGTGCAATAGCACCGACGTGTGAGCGGGATCCATCATAGTGAGAAGTCCTGTAAGCGTTCGGTTAGCTCAAAATCACCTTGCTGTTCAGTCTGAATATCTTGTTCAATTTGTTGTTGCCAAACATCAGCATCCCAAATTTCAAATTTATTTAATTGCCCAACTAGCATAATTTGCTTATCTAGTTTAGCGTGCTGGCGCAGTGGAGTAGAGAGATGAAAACGACCATTTTTATCCATATCACCTTCCATGGCATAACCAAGCAAAAGGCGACGAATACGGCGTTCATGGGGATTTGTGGTGGAAAGTTTTTGGAGTTTTAACTCGATTTCTTCCCATTCATGTAGTGGGTAAAGTAACAAACAACTTTGTACAGTATCAATGGTACACACCAAACGCCCGGCACAATCATCTAGCAATGACTGACGATACCGTGTTGGTATAGCCACCCTGCCTTTGACATCTAGATTGATTGCATTTGCGCCGCGGAACATTCCAAGACCCTTTTTTTTAGTATTATTGAAACTCCGTATTGGTAATGATGGCGTGGTGGAAGATTAGTATTATTGTGTTTTGGTCACAGGTTTTTATCATTTACATGTCCATATGTTCAAATGTTCAAATGATCCACTTTTTGCCACTTTTACCCACTTTTGTGAGTTTATTGCCTAATCTGATCCACGTCAACACAAATAAACAAATAAAAAGCCCGTAAGGTTATCTCAATGATCAGTCGCAATCAGACTGAACTAAGGCAAAAAAAAACCACCGCTCAAAGGCAGTGGTTTTTTAATAACAAAATGAAGCAGTTAGTCGTTTTGACTGGTCAGCTTATGCTTTCTCAGCAGCTTCTTTTTCTGCTTTTGCTTTTGCAGCAGCTTCGGCAGCTAAATTAACAATTTGTAATGAACGAATTGGCTTGTCAGTCTTGTTCGACAACTCAACTAAACGGTTAAGCTGACTTAAAGACATCATTAATGCATATATAGCCCCAGAGAAACCTTTCTTGTGTAAAGTTAAGATCTCTTCGTCGGGCAAGTTAAACAATTTGTTTTCATCGATGCTTAACATGCCCGTAATGGCACGACGTTCGCCGGCATCAGTAACCATGCGAATTTCAATTTCTGTTAACAGGTCTAGCTCAACTACTTTAGTAATGAACTCTTGCGTTAAACGCTCCGAGTTAGCTAAGAAGTCCAAAAACTCTAGGCGATTTTTTAATAAATCGGCAGCTTCGCCTTCAGCAGTAAATAATGGCGCACCATCATCAGTGATTAACTCAGACGCATCATCAATAAATACACCTAAATTGCCATTATCAGGACGGATATCAAATGGGTAACGTTGAATATTCATTGGTACTTGCGGTGCCTGCCAGCGACCTTCAGCAAAAAATAGGTTAGATTCTTTTTCGATACCTAACATACACACTGTATGGTGATTGCCAGTTTGTTCATCTTTGATAAAAACCATTGGAATAGCGCCAGCTAGTGCAGCGAATTCACGGATTGAAGCAGCGGCTAGGTGAGTGTTTTGCGTAAATGCAAAATCGTTTTTAGTAGATAGTTTTATATCTTTGTGTACGGCTTTATCTAAAGGTACGTAATTCATCGCCATGGGAAATATTCTCGTTGTTATGATAGTAAGTT
>JAQWNF010000027.1 GCA_029246415.1 Glaciecola sp. | reverse complement strand
GCTAAGCATTACTTTTTAGCTCCGCCTTAGAAAGCTCCTTGTTAAAGGCGTTTAATTCTGGCTTTTTAACGATTGAGTAAATTACTGGGAGCACAATAAGAGTGAGTAGCACAGCACTTGTCATTCCGCCTACCATAGGTGCAGCAATACGACTCATAATCTCCGAACCTGTTCCTGTACCATATAAAATGGGCATCAAGCCGATAATGATTGTTGCAACTGTCATCATTACTGGACGAACTCGTAAGCCTGCACCGTGCAATAATGCATCTTGATATGCATCATCAGAGATAGGTTCAGCTCGCTCTTCAGCTTTTTCCTTAAGCTCAGCAAGTGCCTGATTGAGATAGACCAACATTATCACACCAATCTCAACCGCTACCCCAGCTAGAGCAATAAAGCCCACGCCAACAGCCACAGAGAAGTTAAACCCTTCCAGATACATCAACCATAAGCCACCAATCATCGCCATCGGCAAGGTAACGATAATGATAGCCACCTCACTAAACGCTCTGAAGTTTAAGTAAAGTAGAATAACAATAATGGCGAGTGTTAAAGGCAATACATAGGTGAGCTTTTCTTTCGCTCTTTCCATATATTCGTATTGCCCAGCCCAAGTAATTGAATAACCTGCTGGTAGTTTTAGATTATTAGCCAAGTGTATTTTTGCACTTTCAACATAAGTACCTACGTCAACACCGTCTATATCGATAAACGTCCAGCCATTTAAACGAGCATTTTCACTCTTAATCCCCGGCGGACCGTTCTCAACTCGAATATCTGCGACATCACCTAGTGCAATGCGTTGACCACTTGGTGTTACAACAGGTAATCGTGATAGCTGCTCAGGAGAGTCTCGATAGTCTTGCGGATAGCGTAAGTTAACAGGGTAACGCTCTTGACCTTCTACCGTTTGGGTAACGTTCATACCACCAATAGCTGTAGAAACCACTTGTTGAACATCTTCGATGTTTAACCCAAAGCGACTTGCCTTATCGCGTGAAATATCAACCTTGATATATCGTCCACCTGCAACTCGCTCTGAGTAAACTGATGCTGTGCCTGTAACTTCGGGTAAAATTTGCTCTATTTGTTGGCCGATTTCCTGAATCACATCAAGCTCTGGTCCGGCGACTTTAATACCCACAGGCGTTTTTATGCCTGTTGCTAACATGTCGATTCGGGTCTTGATTGGCATAACCCAAGCATTCGTTAAGCCCGGAAACTTAACCAATTTATCAAACTCAGCTTTTAACGATTCAGTAGTCACACCCTCTCGCCACTGCTCTTGTGGCTTCAATTGAATAAAGGTTTCAATCATGGTTAAAGGTGCAGGATCGGTTGCAGTTTCAGCTCTTCCTACTTTACCAAATACAGTTTCAACTTCTGGCACAGTGCGAATAAGCTTGTCTGTTTGCTGCAATAACTCCCTTGCTTTACCAATTGAAATACCGGGATAGGTAGTAGGCATATACATGAGATCGCCTTCATCCAATGGCGGAATGAATTCACTACCAATTTTATCGACAGGCCAAAAGCCAACGATAGTCACTAATATTGCTGCTACTATTGTCGATTTTGGAAACTTCATGACTTGCTTTAAAACAGGCATGTAGATAGCAATCAATAATCGGTTTAACGGGTTTTTCTTTTCAGAAACAACTTTGCCTCGAATAAAGTAGCCCATCAAAACAGGCACCAATGTGATCGCCAAACCTGCTGATGCCGCCATTGCATAGGTTTTTGTATAGGCGAGCGGAGAGAACATTCTTCCTTCTTGCGCTTCCAAGATAAATACAGGTAAGAATGAGACTGTAATGATCAGTAAGCTAAAAAATAGTGCAGGGCCTACTTCACTCGCAGCCTTAGCAACAATTTGCCAGCGATTTTCATCTGTTAGTGGTGTTTTCTCCATATGCTTGTGCATATTTTCAATCATCACTATTGCACCATCAGTCATCGCACCAATCGCAATAGCGATACCGCCTAAAGACATAATGTTGGCATTGATGCCTTGCATATACATGATAATGAACGACACCAAGATACCTAATGGCAGAGTAACAACTGCCACAATAGATGAGCGAAGATGAAATAGGAAAGCCACACAGACAATAGCAACGACTGCAAGCTCCTCTAGCAACTTGCTCCAAAGATTATCAACAGCACGATCTATTAACTTCGATCTGTCATAAACAGGGACAATCTCCACCCCCTCTGGTAGAGAAGATTTAAGCGATTCAAGTTTTTCTTTTACCCCGTTTATGGTTTGTTGAGCGTTTTCACCAAAGCGCATAACGACAACACCACCAACAACTTCGCCTTCACCATTAAGCTCTGCGATACCACGGCGCATTTGAGGCCCTAAATTAACGGTAGCAACATCACCAATACGCAATGGCGTGCCTTGTTCGTTAATACCAAGTGGGATTTTCTCTATATCACTAACTGATTGAATATACCCCGTTGCGGTAACCATATATTCAGCTTCAGCCATTTCCACAACGGATGCGCCAGTTTCTTTGTTCCCTTTTTGTAAGGCTATTTGTATTAAACTTAGAGGAATATCGTAAGCTCTCAATTTATCAGGATCTACTTGCACTTGATACTGCTTAACCATACCACCAACGGCGGCAACTTCGGACACGCCCGGAACAGTTTGTAGTTCATACTTTAAGAACCAGTCTTGAATGCTTCTTAATTGGCTTAGATCATGGTTTCCAGACTTATCTGTTAAAGCGTAAATGTATACCCAACCCACACCTGTTGCATCAGGTCCTAATTGAGGTTTTGCCGAATCAGGCAGGCTTGATGCTACTTGGCTTAAGTATTCAAGTACTCTGCTTCTAGCCCAATACAAATCAGTATCGTCATCAAAAATAATGTAGACGTAGGAATCACCAAAAAATGAGTAACCACGAACAGTTTGCGCCCCCGGCACTGATAACATCGCTGTAGTAAGAGGAAATGTCACTTGATCCTGCACTACTTGTGGTGCCTGTCCCGGATAGCTCGTCTTAATTATCACCTGCACATCAGAAAGATCGGGGAGTGCATCTACTGGTGTTTTTTGTAATGAATACAAACCACCAAACGCGATAATTAAGGTAATCAACAAAACAAAGAAACGATTGCCGATAGACCATCTAATAATTGATTCAATCATTATTTTTCTCCCACTTAATGATTAGAATGATCAACAGCAGCTTTATTTTCCTTGCCGTGTTGTTCATCTGATTCAAGAGAAATGTCAGTGATAACTAAGTCATCTCTAACCTCAAAAGTGAAAGTGACATTATCACCGACATTGAAATCAACCATTTCTATATTGTCCGCGATGATAAAATCCATCGTCGCAGCAGGTCTATCCCATTTCTCTATTGGGCCTCTGCTAATATTTAGAATCCGTGTATCAATATCAATCGCATTAATCAAACCAGATACTGTTGCTGATGATACTTCAGGCTCACTCATGATATGAATTCCAGTAATTTCATATCCACCGTCTTCGGTTTTGCTCACTTCAAAGTGCAAAGATTGACCTGACTTTAATGAGTCAATATCGACTTTTTCAGCCACAGTAAAATCCATAACCATTTCAGGCCAATCCCAAGCTTCAGCAGGGCCATGTGAAATATTAACCATGCGGTGCCCTGCCATAACACTATTAACATCCCCTTGCATCCAAACAGAGTTAGGCACTTCATCATGAGTCATTCGTTTAAAGTCAGAGCTTTTACTTGATTCAGAATCAATCAAGAATTGGGCAGATGTCACCACAACGTCATCTTCATTTAAGCCGTCTAATATTTCGATGCTGTCGATATCAACCCGGCCAATAGTCACTTCAATAGATTTAAATTGCCCATCACCTAACGCAAGTACTACTCTGTCCTGTTTACCTGTTCTAATAACGGCTTCTTTAGGCACGAGGATGGTGCTATCAGCTTGATTAGCGTGAATAGAGACTTGTGCAAACATATTTGGTTTTAATTGATAGTCTGTGTTATCAAATTTCAATCTCACTCGGAGTGTGCGTGTTTTACTGTTCAATGTTGGATAAACATAATCAACGACACCAGCCCAGTCCTCACCGGGTAAATAATCCAGTGTCATTGATACAGGAAGTCCTTTTTTAATTAAGGCTGCGTCACGTTCAAACACTTCTGCTTCAACCCAAACTTGATCTAGCTGGCCAATGCTTAATAAGGTGTTTCCCGGCTTTACATAAAAACCTTCTCTAACCTTCAAACCATCGACAACACCTGCTTGTGGTGAATAAAAGGTAATTGTTTGCTGAACCTTTCGTGTCTTTTCTAGCTTTTGAACAAAGTCTGCTGAAAGCTGTAACGCTTTTAGGCGATCTTTGGCTGCTGAAATTAAAGAACTATTGTTGCGCTTTAACGCTATTAACAGCTCTTCCTGAGCATTAACTAACTGAGGAGAATATAGTGTATAAAGAGGCTGCCCTTTCTCTACAGGGTTACCTGCTGCTTTGATGTAAAGTTTATCAATCCAGCCATCAACCCGTGGGTGGATATGAATTAGCTTATCTTCATCATATTGAACATAACCTACCGTTGAGATTTCAGTATGCATATTTTTCAGTTCAACAGGTGCAGTGCGAACCCCAAGGTTATTCACTACATGAGGCGCAATTTTTACTGCTCCGGGGCCAAAGTCATCACCAGATGATCCTTCCTCATACACTGGAATTAGATCCATCCCCATAGGCGACTTACCGGGCTTGTCCCGGCGGTAATTAGAATCCATCGGTGCAACCCAATACAGAGGCTTTTTTTCTCCTGATGTTGCTTCATTACTATTACTGTTTGAGCCAGTACCTTGATATAAACTCAATGCTCCAGCACCAAGTGCTGCCCCAATGATGATGGCAATAATTGTTTTTGTATTCGTTGACATTATTTTTCTCCAAATTGCTGACTGGATAAGTGCTGATTAGTTTTGTGTGAAGTTTGCATCGACTTATGTTCAGCATTTGAGTTAGATTGAGAATGCGCAAAGAAATAGTTGATACGAGCAACTGTTTTAAGTGCGTCAACATCAATTCTTAAAGCTGATATTCTGGTATTTAATTCGGCAATTCTTGCTCGAACAACTTCGGCAAAATCGCCATCATCATTTGTGTAGGCTGTCAATGACGCTTCTGCTTGGTCATGAGTTTGTTTAAGGAGTTGTTCTTGATAGATAGATTGTCTATCTGATAAGCGTTTAAGCTGTCTTAGTTCTTTTTCTAAAACACTGATCATTTGCTTTGTCAGTAATAGTTTCTCGGTTTTAATAGTCTCTGAATCTGCAATAGAAGCTGCAACTTGCTTATCTTGTCTGTTCTCGGTAAACAAGGGTAAATCAAACGTTACCCCAACAGAAAATAAATCAGCTCGGCTATCACCAGAGGGCATATTGTCGCGATAGGCATAACTAGCATTAACGCCCCATTGCGGCTCATATTGCTGTTTGGCTAACTCAATTCCTTTTTCTGAAGCTTTGCGTTTTATATCAATCGCAAGTATGGCTGGGTGATTCGAAAGCTCCTGAGCCAATAGATTTCTTGAGTAATTAGATGCTTTTAGGACTGTTGGATTATTCAATTGAATCGAAGGCAATTCTTTTGAGACGCTAAACTCTAATGGTTGCGCGTCAAAGTTGAATGATTCATTCAAACGATCCGCATCGTAAATATGAAGCCACTCATTGAGACGAGCGATTGTCGTTTCTAGTTTCTGCTTTTGCGAAGTTAATCTGTCATCTAACTGCACGATTTCCAACTGAGCACGAATAACATCTTGCTGTCTAGTTTTACCAACAACGTTTGAATAGCTAGCTTTAGCCACTTCCGCCATCTGCTCAAAGAGAGACCAATCATCTTCAATCAATTTAATAGTTTGTTGGGCTAAGTAAGCATCTAACCAAAGTTGTGACACTTGGCTTTTCAACTTAGCTTTACGATCCTCTCGTAACAGTGGAAATTTCGTGGACTCAATTTGTAACTGGTCTTTCTTGATCTCTAGACTGTCGCCTCTCGGAAACATTTGAGAGACGCCAACCTTTAGCTGAGTCATTCCTTCCTGATCTAAATCCCAAGTATCTGTTGGTAAATTCATTATCCCTAGCGATACTTTCGGATCAGGCAAAGTACCTGAAGCAATACTTCTATTTTCAACTGCACTTTGTTTCAATCGGCTACCATGAAGCCAAGGATCATTTTGCTGAGCTAAGGTGATAGCTTGTTCAAGCGACACTACTTTCTCAGCTTGAGCTGAGAATACAGATAAGCCGAGTATTAATGCAGTTGAAAGTGAAGTAAGGTTTGAAGAGTTCAATTTCATTAGAATTGCTCCTCGTATGTCTTAACTTTTGCATAGACTTTGCTCGTTCCATCTTTAAATAGAATTAACACGTTGTATGGCATAAAGCGGTCATCGACTTCCATACCGGGAGAGCCAACTGGCATTGCTGGAACTGAAAGCCCAATCGCATTGGGATGTTCTTCTGATAAGAACTGCTGAATAAATTTAGCAGGTATATGACCTTCAAAGGCAAATCCATTTCTACTCACTGCCGTGTGGCATGAACGGTAATTAGGTTTGATACCATACTTAGTTTTGATGTTGCCGATGTTTCGGAAATCTTTGGAATGCGCAACGATCCCTTTGTCTTCAATATGAGTTATCCATTTTTTACAACACCCACAAGTAGGGGTTTTATAAACGATTAACTCCAAAGGTGTTACGTCGTTATTGTGTGCATGGTTATGTTCGTTGGCGTTTGCAAACGCAGGTGAAAGCAGCATTACTACTGCTATTTTTAAATACTTATTGATCATTTTTGCCCCCAGACATCGCTGGAAAATATCTATAGCGCTACGACGCTATATTGACTAACAGAAAAATTAATTACATGTGCGAGAAATTTGGACGCACTAATCCTGTATTAGGCAAAAATTGGTGGACGATAAAGGGAAGTGGAAATTGAATGAGGTTGTTTAGATTGCAGAGCAGCTACAGATTCACTGAATATTTGAATATCTGTCGAATCAATACTGGAATTT
Organism: Glaciecola sp.; assembly: GCA_029246415.1. Lineage (GTDB taxonomy): Bacteria > Pseudomonadota > Gammaproteobacteria > Enterobacterales > Alteromonadaceae > Opacimonas. Next base: position 4,871 of record JAQWNF010000027.1, on the reverse strand, counting down.
AGGACTGTCGTAGATGAGCAAGCATTTGCAGGACAAATACATTCAACGTCACAACAATCTTCTGATTGACCATTACTGCTTTTATTCATATCCCCATGATTCATTCCTTCATGATGACTCATTTTGGAATGATCCATGTTCATGTGTGATTCGTGAGAACCTGATGACATTTCACAAGACATAGCAGTATAAGCCAATGCTTGCCCAACAAAGGCAATCAGCATAGCTACAACAACTAAGACTTTTGAAAGTGGTTTAAACATAAAGTTCTCTTAAGAAAAATACCATCACAATACTAAATTAAAGTCATATCTAAGTAAATGATAAACCGTGGTGCTTTTAAAAATTTTGATTAATACAGGAGACTAGTGAATATAGTCGAGAAAAAATAACTAATTAATCACCAGTATGAGAGCAACAATTATGTCCTTCCTGAATTGGTGGACACTTTACTGTTCCATATGAACAGTAAACACAGCAGTCACCCTTTAATGGTTTTAACAAAACTTTGCACGATTCACATTCATAATACCACTGACAAGCGTTTGTCGGCATTTCTTCAATTTTACTATACCCACATTCTGGACATGTAATAGTCGACTTTAGCTCTATACGTTGCATGTTTGCTCCCTTACTGGTTTTACGATATCCAAAACCGACATAACGACCATTAAGCAAATACCAAAGTAAAATAGGTATGTGCTCCAATCATATTGCCAAAGAGGATAAAGCGTTAATAGCACTGCTACAGGCCCAAGAATGCTGAAGGCAGCTCTGGTATGGCTTTTATTTTTGTGCCAGTTGTATAAGTTTACTAGTAGCGCCAGAGTTGCAAATATAGGTAACAAGGTATTTACAGCAATCCCCTCAAAATGAGAAAGAAAACCTAACCCCAACGCTGATGCTAATGAACCAAGTGCAGGGAAACACCCTGTACAACTAAGTGCTGCAAGCCAAACCCCGCCTGAGCCAACTTTATCTAAAATTTTATTTATCATTTGAAAGTCTATTGGTTGATATTACCAGCACTTTAAACTCCGTACATGAGTACGGAGTCAATCATTTTAATGAATCAATAATAGGGCAATATGTTGGATCATCGTTTTGTATACAGGTATTTGTCATATCCACAATTACTTTCTCTAAACGTTGAAGGTCGCTAATTTTTTCTCGAATGATTGCTAACTTTTGTCGGCTTAATAACTCAACTTGAGCGCAGTCGTTGTCCATAGACATTAGCGATTTAATTTCTTTTAACGTAAAGCCGAGCATTTTGGCTTTTGTGATGAACCTAAGTTGTCCTGCTATTGTTTCGTCATATTGTCTATAACCTGATATTGGTTTTGTAGGTTGTGTAATAAGTCCTTCTCGCTCATAAAAACGAATGGTTTCTACGTTTAAATTTAATGATTGTGCTAATTTACCAATGGTTTTCATAATTGCCTTTGCGACTAAGAATAGCTCAAAGCAGAATTTAGATTAACTATCCAACGACTTAATAATACCGCATCCTTCAATGGTATTATCAGAATTGCATGTACTTGCCATATGTTGTAATTCATTTTTTAAGGCCTTTAATTCTTTCATGCGTTTGTTGACTAAATTTAATTGCTGCTTAATCAATTCATTCACACTAGAGCAGCTTTCTTCTGGCTTATTCTTTAATTCAATAAGACGTTTGATATCATCAAGAGATATATCGAGGCTGCGACAATGCTTAACGAATTCCAGCTCTTTTAACGCCTTATTGGAATACAACCTAAAGTTACCCTCAGAGCGCTCAGGATCTGAAAGCAACCCTTCTCTTTCATAATACCTAATTGTTTGTATTGAACAGCCTGATGTTTTCGATAATTCGCCAATTTTCATAAACCTTTCCAATAAACTTGACTCTATAGTTACTATAGGTTTTATAGTTAAAGCATACAAGTTAATAAGGGGTAAAAATGTGTGATAAGTATCTAACCAAGACCAGCATAGTCAATTTTGAACACAAAAATATCCAATCCCTCATAAATCAACGAAGGTGGAAAAGCTTGGATGATTTCAACAAAATTGGTGCGGCCTACCAATTTGTTAAAGATGAAATATTATTTGGCTACAATGAAAGCGATGACATTTCTGCAAGCAATGTTTTAGCGGATGGTTACGGACAATGTAATACCAAAGGTAACTTACTGATGGCCTTGTTACGAGGGTTAGGTATTCAATGCCGATTTCACGGGTTCACCATTGCTCAGCAATTGCAAAAAGGTGCTATTCCAACGTATGTCTTTTGGTTAGCGCCGAAATACATTATCCACAGTTGGGTAGAGGTTTACTTTGATGGACGTTGGATCAACTTAGAAGGCTTTATCTTGGATGAGCAATATCTCACTTCGTTACAACAGAAATTTAGCGAAGAAAAAGATAACTTTTGTGGTTATGGTGTTGCGACAAAATGCTTCTCTACTCCAGATATAAATTGGCGCGGAACTGATACCTATGTTCAAAAAGAAGGTATTCATGATGATTTCGGACTTTATGACTCTCCTGATAAGTTCTACCAAGAAAAAGGCACTAATTTGTCAGGCGTTAAACGTTGGATGTATCAACGAGTGATCCGTCACCTGATCAACTTCAATGTCGCCAACATTAGAAAGACGACAGTACTGGAGGTGCAAAATGCACAACCATAATCATAGTCATCAACATGGTAAAGATGACCGTATTGGTTGGGCATTTTTCCTTAATGTGACATTCACTATTATAGAATTTATAGGTGGTTGGCTCACTAACAGTACGGCGATAATGGCAGATGCAGTTCACGATCTTGGTGATAGTCTTTCCATAGGTTTTGCGTGGATTTTAAGTCGTTTTTCAGATAAAGAAGCATCAGATAAGTTTAGTTATGGTTATCGTAGACTTACACTCTTTGGCGCATTGATAAACAGTATTGTTTTAATCATTGGCTCAATTTGGATTTTATTTGAAGCAATTCCAAGGCTGTCCAATCCTGAAATGCCTGTTGTCGAGGGGATGTTAGGGCTAGCGATACTCGGCGTTGCCGTTAACGGATATGCTGTATTAAAATTAAAAGCTGGAGAAACCTTAAATGAAAAAGTACTTACATGGCACTTGCTTGAAGACGTACTTGGCTGGGTTGCTGTGCTTATTGTATCTATTGTGCTGTTATTTGTAGATTTGCCCATTTTAGATCCGTTACTATCTATTGGCTTCACATTGTTTATCTTGTTCAATGTTTTTAAAAATCTGAAATCAACAATTGTCTTGTTTCTTCAGGCCGCGCCAGATGAAGAAACTCAAGAAAGTATAAAAGAGTCGCTAACTAACCTTCCAGAAGTTAATGGCGTACATCATCTGCATTTTTGGTCGTTAGATGGCGAAAGTCACGTATTAACCGCTCACATAGAATTAGTCGAAAAAATTGACGTTGATGAATTAATTAAACTTAAGGAACAAGTGGCTAAGAGACTTTCTGCCTATCGCTTGTCTCATACAACCATTGAATTTGAGTTTCCTAAAGAGACTTGCCGAGATGATGCGAATTAAACTTTAAAAATTAAAATAAAAAGATTAAATATAAAAGCAGCTTAAACATAAATTAAGCTGCTTTTTTGTTTTTAAATTTCGTCAGATTGCTGTTTACTGCTCTCAGCGCCATGCGCCCATTGATATAAAATAGGCAATACAAACAAAGTTAAAATTGTAGAAGATATAATACCGCCGATAACAACTGTTGCTAGTGGTCGTTGCACTTCTGCACCAATTCCAGTGTTTAACGCCATTGGAATAAAACCTAAACTTGCGACCAGTGCCGTCATTAAAATAGGTCTTAAACGAATGATGGCACCTTCAATGATCGCTACGTAAAGGTCGCCTTTTTCATGCCAAAGATCTCGAATAAAAGCCAACATAACCAAGCCATTTAATACGGCAACACCTGACAATGCTATGAAGCCGACACCTGCCGAAATAGATAAAGGCATGTCTCTTAAATAAAGAGAAATTACGCCCCCAGTTAATGCTAACGGTACACCACTGAAAATGATCAATGCATCTTTTAATGAACCAAATGCAATAACCAAAATACCTAAGATAACAATTAGTGTGATCGGCACAACTAAGCTTAATCTTTTACTCGCTGACTCTAGCTGTTCAAAGGTTCCGCCATAATCAAGCCAGTATCCTGCTGGAATTTCTCCTTCCTGATTAATTTTAGCTTTCACTTCTTTGACAAAACCGCCTAAATCTCTACCACGAACATTGACGGTAACCACAACTCTTCTTTTACCGCTCTCACGGCTAATTTGAGCAGGTAAAGACTCAGATTTAAGCTCTGCAACTTCTTCAAGTGGCACATAGTTACCATTCTCAAGTGGAAGCGGCAGAAATTTCAAACCATCAATATCCGTTCTAGTTTGCTCCGGTAGACGAACAACTAACTCAAATCGTCTGTCTCCTTCATAAATGATCCCCGCAGATTCCCCCCCTATTGCAGTGGCAACCCAGTCTTGCAATTCGGTAACGTTCAATCCATACCTACCAAGTGCTTCGCGTTTAGGGATTACCGATAAAGATGGAACACCTGTGACTTGTTCCATTCTGGCATCTGCTGCACCATCTACGGTTTTCACAATATTTAGAATATCTTTTGCGGTAAGTAATAACCGATCCAAATCATCGCCAAATACTTTGATGCCCACATCAGCTCTAACGCCAGAAATCAATTTGTAATCCCCCCATTTTAAACAGCAGTCATTTGTAGAAGATCCTTAAGCTGCCTTTAACACAGCAGTTGGTGGTATACCACCAACTGCTGTGTTAGGTCTTTCATTATTGTATATCCATAACCATTGTGTTGCCAATTC